>NZ_JAFFZS010000306.1 GCF_016921115.1 Streptomyces actuosus | reverse complement strand
GCTCCACCAGCAACAGCCCCACGCCCTCCGACCAGGCCGTGCCGTCCGCACCGTCCGAGAACGCCTTGCACCGACCGTCCGACGCCAACCCCCGCTGCCGCGAGAACTCCAGGAAGGTCTCCGGCGTGGACATCACCGTCACACCACCGGCCAGCGCCAGATCACACTCACCCGCCCGAAGCGCCTGAGCCGCCAGGTGCAACGCCACCAACGACGACGAACACGCCGTGTCCACCGTCACCGCAGGACCCTCGA
>NZ_JAFFZS010000305.1 GCF_016921115.1 Streptomyces actuosus | reverse complement strand
CCACCAACCGGCACGCATCCGCAAGCGACCACACACCCGCCACATGCGCCGCAGCTATCTCACCGATCGAATGCCCGGCCAGCACATCCGGCCGCACACCCCACGACTCCAGCAACCGGAACAACGCCACCTCGAGAGCGAACAGAGCCGGCTGCGCGTACTCGGTACGATTCAACCGGTCCGCGTCCTCACCGAACACCACCTCCCGCAAAGGACACGGCAGTTCGGAATCGAAGTGAGCGCACGCGGCGTCGA
>NZ_JAFFZS010000304.1 GCF_016921115.1 Streptomyces actuosus | reverse complement strand
ACACCGCATGCAACGCCGCATCCAACAACACCGGATGCACACCGAAACGCCCGGCAACCCCCTCCTGCCCCGCAGGCAGACTCACCTCGGCAAAAACCTCCTCACCCCGCCGCCACACACCCCGCAAACCACGAAACGCCGACCCGTACGACAAACCCAACCCGGCAAAACGCCCGTACACACCCTCCACCGACTCCCCCACCGCACCCCGCGGCGGCCACACACCGAAGTCGAAACCACCCCCCACACCCGAAC
>NZ_JAFFZS010000303.1 GCF_016921115.1 Streptomyces actuosus | reverse complement strand
ACCGATCGAATGCCCCACCAGCACATCCGGCCGCACACCCCACGACTCCAACAGCCGGAACAACGCCACCTCAAGAGCGAACAACGCAGGCTGCGCGAACTCCGTCCGATCCACACGCTCGGCATCCGCACCGAACACGACCTCCGCCAGCCCGAACGGCAACTCGGCGTCCACCGCGTCGAAGGCAGCGGCGAACACCGGAAACGCGGCATACAACTCCCGCCCCATACCGACCCTCTGCCCACCCTGACCCGC
>NZ_JAFFZS010000302.1 GCF_016921115.1 Streptomyces actuosus | reverse complement strand
CAGTCGAACGCGCATCCGCCCACCGCGGCCAGGACACCCCCGACCTCGCCCTCCTCACCGACGGCCTGCGCGCCGAACGCGAACAGGGCATCACCATCGACGTCGCCTACCGCTACTTCGCCACCCCTGCACGCCGCTTCATCCTCGCCGACACCCCCGGCCACGTGCAGTACACCCGCAACATGGTCACCGGCGCCTCCACCGCCGAACTCACCGTCATCCTCGTCGACGCCCGCAACGGCGTCGTCGAACAGA
>NZ_JAFFZS010000301.1 GCF_016921115.1 Streptomyces actuosus | reverse complement strand
TACCCATCACCCGATCACCCACCACCAACCCCGACACACCAGGACCCACCTCGACCACCACACCCGCACCCTCAAGACCGAAGTCCCGCGCATCACCCGGATACATGTCGAGCACGTTGAGGACGTCCCGGAAGTTGACACCCGCCGCCCGCACCGCAACCCGAACCTGACCCTCACCCAACACGGCAGACGCCTCGGGGAAAGCAGTCAGAGCAAGCCCCTCCAACGTCCCCCTCTCCCCAATGTCCAACCGCC
>NZ_JAFFZS010000300.1 GCF_016921115.1 Streptomyces actuosus | reverse complement strand
GCTCCACCAGCAACAGCCCCACGCCCTCCGACCAGGCCGTGCCGTCCGCACCGTCCGAGAACGCCTTGCACCGACCGTCCGACGCCAACCCCCGCTGCCGCGAGAACTCCAGGAAGGTCTCCGGCGTCGACATCACCGTCACACCACCGGCCAGCGCCAGATCACACTCACCCGCCCGAAGCGCCTGAGCCGCCAGGTGCAACGCCACCAACGACGACGAACACGCCGTGTCCACCGTCACCGCAGGACCCTCGA
>NZ_JAFFZS010000299.1 GCF_016921115.1 Streptomyces actuosus | reverse complement strand
TCCATGTTCGCGGACGGTTCCACCACGTTGTCACCTTCGAGAGCCGAGATCGGGATCGCGGTGACTTCGGGAACGCCCAGTTCGGTCGCGTACGCCGTGAACTCCTCGGCGATGGTGGCGAAGACGGTTTCCTGGTGGGCGACGAGGTCCATCTTGTTGACGGCGAGGACGACGTGGGGGACGCGGAGGAGGGCGGCGATGGCGGCGTGGCGGCGGGTCTGTTCGACGACGCCGTTGCGGGCGTCGACGAGGATG
>NZ_JAFFZS010000298.1 GCF_016921115.1 Streptomyces actuosus | reverse complement strand
AGAGCAGGAGTGCGGTGAAGAGTTCGATCTGGTTGCGGTCGTTGTCGAGGAGGGGGGCCAGGCGGCGGCGGATGCCGATGTTGGCGCGCATCCGGGGGTCCTTGGCGTACTCCGCGTACATGTAGTCGCGTTCTTCGTCGGTGACCATTTCGAGGGTGAGCTCGTCGTGGTTGCGCAGGAAGATGCCCCATTGGCAGCCGGAGGGGATGGCGGGGGTCTTGGCGAGGATCTCGGAGACGGGGTAGCGGGACTCGC
>NZ_JAFFZS010000030.1 GCF_016921115.1 Streptomyces actuosus | reverse complement strand
TGGGGGCGGGGGGCGCCCCGCGGCAATGGGGGCCGCCCCGCTCGGACGCACTGCGTGTTCCCGCCTGTCGGAGCGTCAGACCTCCACCACGACAGGGAGGATCATCGGCCTGCGGCGGTAGGTGTCCGAGACCCACTTCCCGAGGGTTCGGCGGACCAGCTGCTGCAGCTGGTGCGGTTCGACCACACCGTCCTGGGCCGAGCGCTCCAGCACCTCGGAGATCTTGGGAACGACCCCGTCGAAGGCCGCGTCGTCGATACCGGAACCCCGGGCCTGGATGTGCGGGCCGCCGGTGATCTTGCCGGTCGAGGAGTCCACGACGACGAAGACCGAGATGATCCCTTCCTCGCCGAGGATCTTCCTGTCCTTCAGCGCCGGCTCGCCGACGTCACCCACGGACAGGCCGTCGACGTAGACGTATCCCGCTTGGACCTTGCCGGAGATCCTGGCCTTGCCCTCGACGAGGTCGACGGTGACGCCGTCCTCGGCGATGACGATGCGGTCGTGCGGGACACCGGTGAGCGCGCCGAGTTCGGCGTTGGCGCGCAGGTGGCGCCATTCGCCGTGGACCGGCATCAGGTTCTTCGGGCGGCAGATGTTGTAGAAGTACAGCAGTTCGCCGGCCGAGGCGTGACCCGAGACGTGGACCTTGGCGTTGCCCTTGTGGACGACGTTGGCGCCCCAGCGGGTCAGGCCGTTGATCACGCGGTAGACCGCGTTCTCGTTGCCGGGGATCAGCGACGAGGCCAGGATCACCGTGTCGCCCTGGACGATCCGGATCTGGTGGTCCCTGTTCGCCATCCTCGACAGTGCCGCCATCGGCTCGCCCTGGGAGCCGGTGCAGACCAGGACCACCTCGTGGTCAGGGAGGTCGTCCAGCGTCTTGACGTCCACGACCAGGCCCGGGGGGACCTTCAGGTAGCCCAGGTCCCGGGCGATGCCCATGTTGCGGACCATCGAGCGGCCCACGAAGGCGACACGGCGGCCGTACTCGTGCGCGGCGTCCAGGATCTGCTGGATGCGGTGGACGTGGCTGGCGAAGCTGGCCACGATGATGCGCTTGCGGGCACCGGCGAAGACCTGGCGCAGGACGTTGGAGATGTCCCGCTCGTGCGGCGTGAAGCCGGGGACCTCGGCGTTGGTGGAGTCGGAGAGGAGGAGGTCGATGCCTTCTTCACTCAGACGTGCGAACGCGTGGAGGTCCGTGAGGCGACTGTCCAGCGGGAGCTGGTCCATCTTGAAGTCACCGGTGTGGACCGCCATGCCGGCGGGCGTGCGGATGGCGACTGCGAGGGCGTCCGGAATGGAGTGGTTGACGGCGACGAACTCGCAGTCGAAGGGGCCGACGCGCTCGCGGTGTCCCTCCGCCACCTCCAGGGTGTACGGGCGGATGCGGTGCTCCTGGAGCTTCGCCTCGATCAGCGCCAGCGTCAGCTTGGAGCCGATCAGCGGGATGTCGGGCTTCTCGCGGAGCAGGAAGGGCACGCCGCCGATGTGGTCCTCGTGCCCGTGGGTGAGGACGATCCCCTCGACGTCGTCGAGGCGGTCCCGGATGGACGTGAAGTCCGGCAGGATCAGGTCGATGCCGGGCTGCTCCTCCTCGGGGAAGAGCACTCCGCAGTCGACGATCAGCAGGCGGCCGCCGTACTCGAAGACCGTCATGTTGCGGCCGATCTCGCCGAGGCCGCCGAGGGGCGTGACCCGCAGGCCGCCCTCGGGGAGCGGGGGCGGCGGACCGAGTTCAGGATGCGGATGACTCAAAAGACTCTCCTCACCATGCACGCCACGTACCGGTCGGGCACGTGGCGCGCATGACGTTCGTGCAGAAGCAGTTGTTGTTGTGGGGTGCGGGCACCGGTGGCCCGCCTATTCAGTTGTGAAGTGCGTGTGCGTGCCTGCGCGCGCGAAGTCCGATGTCAGAGCTGTACCCCGCCCGCGGCAAGATCGATCTTGAGTTGCCCGATCTCCTCGGGCGAACACTCCACCATGGGCGCGCGCAGAGGGCCGGCGGGCAGACCCCGCAGGGCGAGGGCGGCCTTGGCCGTCATGACGCCCTGGGTGCGGAACATGCCCGTGTAGACGGGAAGCAGCTTCTGGTGGATCTCCGTGGCCTTCTGTACGTCTCCGGAGATGTACGCCTCGACCAGGGCGCGCAGGTCCGGGGTGACGACGTGGCCGACGACCGAGACGAAGCCGACCGCGCCCACGGACAGCAGGGGCAGGTTCAGCATGTCGTCGCCGGAGTACCAGGCGAGGCCGGAGCGGGCGATGGCCCAGCTGGCGCGACCGAGATCGCCCTTGGCGTCCTTGTTGGCGACGATCCGCGGGTGCGCGGCGAGACGGACGAGCGTCTCGGTGCTGATCGGTACGCCGCTGCGGCCGGGGATGTCGTAGAGCATCACCGGCAGGTCGGCGGCGTCGGCGACGGCCTTGAAGTGCTGGTACAGGCCTTCCTGCGGGGGCTTGTTGTAGTACGGCGTGACGACGAGCAGCCCGTGTGCGCCGGTCTTCTCGGCGGCGCGGGCCAGTTCGATGCTGTGACGGGTGTCGTTGGTGCCGACACCGGCGACGACGTGGGCCCGGTCGCCGACCGCCTCCAGGACCGCTCGTACGAGCTCCGCTTTCTCCGTGTCGCTGGTCGTCGGGGACTCGCCGGTGGTGCCGTTGATGATCAGGCCGTCGTTGCCTGCGTCCACCAGGTGGGTGGCGAGCCGCTGGGCGCCGTCGAGGTCGAGTGCGCCGTCCGCCGTGAAAGGCGTGACCATGGCGGTGAGGACCCGCCCGAAGGGGGTCTGCGGAGTGGAGGTCGGAGCCATGGGTTACACGCTACTCGTTGCTCACCACGTGGTCTGCCCTCGGGGTATCGGGAAAGTCAGGACAAAGATGGAGCCCGGCACTGCCTGCTCGGGGGTTCAAGCAGTGCCGGGTCCGTTTGATCAGGCTAGATGAACTTCTCCAAATGCCGCAATACGGACACTTCACGAGGCTGAACCGTACATCCGTGCCCGGCCGTCGAAAGGGAGTGCGTCACGGTGCCACACGGCCGTTCGCGTTGAAGGCGGCGTGGGTGAGCGGCATGAGCCGGGCCCACTCGGTCTCCATCCGCTCGCCCACCATCTCGATCTCCCGCTGCGGGAAGGACGGCACCTTCGCCAGCTCGTGCTGGGTGCGCAGGCCGAGGAAGTGCATCAGGGAGCGGGCGTTGCAGGTGGCGTACATCGAGGAGAACAGGCCGACGGGCAGGACCGCCCGGGCGACCTCGCGGGCGACGCCGGCGGCGAGCATCTCCTGGTAGGCCTCGTACGACTGCCGGTAGGAGTCCTCCATGACCCGACCGACCAGCTCCTGCTGGGCCTGGGTCCCCTCGACGAACCGGTACTGGCCGGGGCGGCCCTCCTGGACCAGCTTGCGGGACTCGTCGGGCACGTAGAACACGGGCTGCAGCTCGCGGTAGCGCCCGCTCTCCTCGTTGTAGGACCAGCCGACGCGATGACGCATGAACTCGCGGAAGACGAAGATCGGGGCGCTGATGAAGAAGGTCATCGAGTTGTGCTCGAAGGGGCTGCCGTGCCGGTCCCGCATCAGATAGTTGATCAGGCCCTTGGAGCGCTCGGGGTCCTTGTCCAGTTCCTCCAGGGACTGCTCGCCCTTGGTGGAGACGCGGGCGGCGAAGAGCACGTCGGCGTCCGACGCGGTGTGCTTGACCAGCTCGACGGTGACGTCGCCGCGGTAGCTGGGCTTGAGGTCGTCGGTGGGGGTGTCGGTCACGGTGGTGGAGGGCCTTCCCGTCTCGTCTCTTGGCGACGCCACTCTACGGCTCACCGGTGACAGCACGGGCGTTCGGTGCGGGCACCCAGCGAAGACGGGCGATTCCCGCGAAGCCCGCGAAGCCCGCGAAGCCCGCGAAGCCCGCGAAGCCCGCGAAGCCCGCGAAGCCGATGATGCCGGTGACGTCCGCGACAGAACGGCACCCGAAGGGGCGTTCACACGTCTCCATGGATGACGACGCACCGTTCGCGTCCGGAGGCATCCGCACGCGTCGAAGCACCTGGAAGGGAGAAACCCGCAGATGGCCGGTCGGTATGCCCCCGTCCCGTTCACCTTGTCCGCCGAGGCGGACGGGTTCCGCAGCAATGTCGCTCCCCCGCCCCGCGAGCGGCCCGGGTTCGGGCGGTCGGCCGGACGCTGGCTCCTGGGCCTGACCATCGTCGCCGGACTGGTCGGGTCCCTGCTTCTCGGGATGCCGGCGCTGTCCGTCGACCGCTCCTCCACCTCGCCCCAGCAGTCACAGGCGTCCCAGGGACACTGAGCGTTCCTCGGGCCCCGATGGTGGTGAGCGAGGGCACAGGCGGATAGCCTCACCGGGCACAGCCCATGCCTGGACGAGTGAGGACCAGCCGTGCCCCTGCCCTTCCTGACGGCCGACCGTACCTTCGACGCGGCGGACGACGTCCCGCTGCCGTACGAGGACCGTGACCTCTGGCGGCGCCCCTACCGGCCCGGACCGTGGCGCGTGGGGGCGGCGGCCCTGAGCCTGCTGCTCTCCTCCTACGTGCTGTTCGCGGCCGTCGTCATCGCGCTGACCGGCACGCCGGGCGGCGCCGGTGCCGTCTTCGGCGTTGCTGCGGTGGTGATCGCCGCGGCCCTGCGGCTGCTGCGGATGGGCGTGTGGGTGAGCGGCCAGGGCCTCCGGCAGGTGGGCTTCTTCGTCACGCGGACCGTCCCGTGGGACCAGGTGGCCAGCGTCCGCACGGTGCAGCAGCCCGTGCGCTGGCTGGGGCTGCCGCGCACGGTCCAGGGTCAGGCGCTGCTGCTCGTCGGGCGGGGCCGCGCGCAGGACGCGCCGGCTCTGATGACGACGCACAACGCGGACTTCCTGGCGCGGGCGGAGGCCTTCGAACGGGCCGCGGACACGATCGAGGCGTGGGCCGCGGAGAACGCGCGCGGCTGATCCCGCGCCGGTACGTGGAAGGGGCCGGTCCGCTCGGGTGCGGACCGGCCCCTTCCACGTAACCGGCGGGACGGCCCCGTACGGCGTCGCGTGCGTGCACCGGTGGTGCGCGCGGCGGGCGTACCGGGGCCGGGCGGTCGCCCGGAAGGCTCAGGCCGCCGGCTGTCGGCCCTCGTGCAGGGCGATCGCCCGCTGCATCGCCCTCCGGGCCCGCGGGGTGTCGCGGGCATCGTGGTAGGCGACGGCGAGCCGGAACCAGCTGCGCCAGTCGTCGGGGGCCGCCTCCGTCTCGGCCTTGCGCCGGGTGAAGACCTCGTCGGCGGAGTCGCGGTCGATCCGGCCGCTCGGGGTGCGGACCAGTTCGTCGACGGGCAGGCCGCCCTCGGCGTCGAGCTCGGCGGCGAGCTGGTTGGCCTTGTGTACGAACCGGGTGTTCTTCCACAGGAACCACACACCGATCACCGGCAGGATCAGCACCGCGGCCCCGAAGGTGACGGTGAGGAGTGTGCCGGACTGGATGAGCATCACTCCGCGGCTGCCGACCAGGACGAAGTAGAAGACCAGGACGGCGGCCGTGACGGCGTAGGAGATCTTCGCGCGCATGATGATCCGCTGCTCAGCTCAGGTCCAGGAAGTGTTCCAGGCCGAAGGTGAGGCCCGGAGTGGTCACGACGCGGCGGGCGCCCAGCAGGATGCCCGGCATGAAGCTGCTGTGGTGCAGTGAGTCGTGACGGATGGTCAGCGTCTCCCCCTCGCCGCCGAGCAGGACCTCCTGGTGGGCCAGGAGGCCTCGCAGGCGGACCGCGTGCACCGGGACCCCGTCGACGTTCGCGCCGCGCGCCCCCTCCAGGGCGGTGGCGGTGGCGTCCGGCGCGGGTGCCGTTCCGGCCTCGCGGCGGGCCGCGGCGATGAGCTGGGCGGTACGCGTGGCGGTGCCGGACGGGGCGTCCACCTTGTTCGGGTGGTGCAGCTCGACGACCTCGACGGACTCGAAGTACGGGGCGGCCAGCTGGGCGAACTTCATCGTCAGCACGGCGCCGATGGAGAAGTTCGGTGCGATGAGCACGCCCGTTCCGGGGGACCGGGTGAGCCAGTCCCCCAGCTGTGCGAGGCGCTCGTCGGTCCAGCCGGTCGTCCCGACGACGGCGTGGATGCCGTGGCGCAGGCAGTGGTCGAGGTTGTCCATGACCGAGTCGGGGGTGGTCAGTTCGACCGCGACCTGGGCGCCGGACTCCTCCAGCGCCTCCAGCCGGTCTCCGCGGCCGAGGGCGGCGACCAGCTCCATGTCCTCGGCGGCCTCGACCGCCTTGACCGCCTCGGAACCGATCCGGCCCTTGGCTCCGAGGACCGCCACACGCAGCTTGCTCATGTCTGTTGCTTCCTTACGACCGACGGGGATTGACCGGAGGGTTCAGGCGACCGCGTCGTGCAGTCGGGAGGCCTGTTTGTCCTTCAACGGTCCGATGACGGACAGCGACGGCCGCTGCCCGAGGACGGCACGGGCGACCGAGCGGACCTCGTCGGGGGTGACCTCGGCGATCCGGGCCAGCATGTCGTCGACGGACATCTGCTCGCCCCAGCAGAGCTCGCTCTTGCCGATGCGGTTCATGAGCGCACCGGTGTCCTCCAGACCGAGGACGGTGGATCCCCGGAGCTGGCCGACGGCGCGGCCGATCTCGTCGTCGGACAGGCCGTGCTCGGCGACGTGGTCCAGTTCGTCGCGGCAGATCTTCAGCACGTCGTGGACCTGCGAGGGCCTGCACCCCGCGTACACGCCGAAGAGGCCGCAGTCGGCGAAGCCGGAGGTGTACGAGTACACGCTGTAGGCCATGCCGCGCTTCTCGCGGACCTCCTGGAACAGCCTCGACGACATGCCGCCGCCGAGCGCCGTGTTCAGCACCCCGAGCGCCCAGCGGCGGTCGTCGGTGCGGGCCAGGCCGGGCATGCCGAGGACGACGTGCGCCTGCTCGGTCCTGCGGGCGAGCAGCTCGACGCGGCCCGCGGTGCGCAGGGAGCGCCGGCCGGAGCGCGGGTCGATGGGCTGCGCCGCGGAGTCCCTGAGGGCGCCCGCCTTCTCGAAGGCCGCGCGGACCTGCCGGACGACCTTGGCGTGGTCGACGTTGCCGGCACACGCCACGACCAGGTGGGTCGGGTCGTAGTGCTTGCGGTAGAAGCGGCGGATGCGGTCGGCGGTGAGGGCGTTGACCGTGTCGACGGTGCCGAGGACCGGACGGCCGAGGGGGTTGTCGCCGAACATGGTGTGCGCGAACAGGTCGTGCACGCAGTCGCCCGGGTCGTCCTCGGTCATCGCGATCTCCTCGAGGATCGCGCCGCGCTCGACGTCGACGTCCTCCTCGAGGATCCGGGAACCGGTCAGCATGTCGCAGACGACGTCGATGGCCAGCGGCAGGTCGGTGTCGAGCACGCGCGCGTAGTAGCACGTGTACTCCTTCGCCGTGAACGCGTTCATCTCGCCGCCGACGGCGTCGAGGGCGGAGGAGATGTCGAGTGCGCTGCGGCGCGAGGTGCCCTTGAAGAGCAGGTGCTCCAGGTAGTGCGTGGCGCCGTTCAGGGACGGGGTCTCGTCGCGGGAGCCGACGTGCGCCCAGATACCGAAGGTCGCCGAGCGTACGGAGGGCAGGGTCTCGGTGACGATGCGCAGGCCGCCGGGGAGGACGGTCCTGCGGACGGTGCCGGTGCCGTCGGTGCCCTTGATGAGCGTTTGGGTACGGGCGACGGCCCGCGCCTCCGAAGAGGGGCGGGCCGTCGCCTTGGAGCCGCGAGACGTCACTTGTCGGTGTCGTCCTTCTGCTCGTCGTCCTCGCCCTCGATGACCGGGACGAGCGAGAGCTTGCCCCGGGAGTCGATCTCGGCGATCTCGACCTGGACCTTCTGGCCCACACCGAGGACGTCCTCGACGTTCTCCACGCGCTTGCCGCCGGCCAGCTTGCGGATCTGCGAGATGTGCAGCAGACCGTCCTTGCCGGGCAGCAGCGAGACGAAGGCGCCGAACGTCGTGGTCTTGACGACCGTGCCCAGGTAGCGCTCGCCGACCTCCGGCATCGTCGGGTTGGCGATGCCGTTGATCGTGGTGCGGGCGGCCTCGGCGGACGGACCGTCGGCGGCACCGATGTAGATCGTGCCGTCGTCCTCGATGGTGATCTCGGCGCCGGTGTCCTCCTGGATCTGGTTGATCATCTTGCCCTTGGGGCCGATGACCTCACCGATCTTGTCGACCGGGATCTTGACGGTGATGATCCGCGGGGCGTGCGGGCTCATCTCGTCGGGCCGGTCGATGGCCTCCATCATCACGTCGAGGATGTGCAGGCGGGCGTCGCGGGCCTGCTTGAGGGCCGCGGCCAGGACGGAGGCGGGGATGCCGTCCAGCTTGGTGTCGAGCTGGAGGGCGGTCACGAACTCCTTGGTGCCGGCGACCTTGAAGTCCATGTCGCCGAACGCGTCCTCCGCACCGAGGATGTCGGTGAGGGTGACGTAGTGCGTCTCGCCGTCGATCTCCTGGGAGATCAGGCCCATGGCGATACCGGCGACCGGGGCCTTCAGCGGCACACCGGCGTTCAGCAGCGACATGGTGGAGGCGCAGACGGAGCCCATCGACGTCGAGCCGTTGGAGCCGAGGGCCTCGGAGACCTGGCGGATCGCGTAGGGGAACTCCTCGCGCGTCGGCAGGACGGGCACCAGGGCGCGCTCGGCGAGGGCGCCGTGGCCGATCTCGCGGCGCTTCGGGGAGCCGACGCGGCCGGTCTCGCCGGTGGAGTACGGCGGGAAGTTGTAGTTGTGCATGTAGCGCTTGCGGGTCACCGGCGAGAGGGTGTCCAGCTGCTGCTCCATGCGGAGCATGTTCAGGGTGGTGACGCCCAGGATCTGGGTCTCACCGCGCTCGAACAGGGCGGAGCCGTGGACCCGCGGGATGGCCTCGACCTCGGCGGCCAGGGTGCGGATGTCGGTGACACCGCGGCCGTCGATGCGCTTCTTCTCCTTGATGACGCGCTCGCGGACCAGGGTCTTGGTCAGGGAGCGGTACGCGGCGGAGATCTCCTTCTCGCGGCCCTCGAACTCCGGCAGGAGCTTCTCGGCGGCGAGAGCCTTGACGCGGTCCAGCTCGGCCTCGCGCTCCTGCTTGCCGGCGATGGTGAGCGCCTGGGCGAGCTCCGGCTTGACCGCGGCCGTCAGGGCCTCCAGGACGTCGTCCTGGTGGTCGAGGAAGATCGGGAACTCACCGGTCGGCTTGGCGGCCTTGGCGGCGAGGTCCGACTGGGCCTTGCACAGGACCTTGATGAAGGGCTTCGCGGCCTCCAGGCCGGCGGCCACGATCTCCTCGGTGGGAGCCTCGGCGCCGCCCTCGACCAGCTTGATGGTCCCGTCGGTGGCCTCGGCCTCCACCATCATGATCGCGACGTCGCCGTCCTCCAGGGCACGCCCCGCGACGACCATGTCGAAGACGGCGTCCTCGAGCTCGGTGTGCGTCGGGAAGGCGACCCACTGGCCGCGGATCAGCGCGACGCGGACGCCGCCGATCGGGCCGGAGAAGGGCAGGCCGGCCAGCTGCGTGGACGCGGACGCGGCGTTGATCGCCACGACGTCGTACAGGTGGTCGGGGTTGAGCGCCATGACCGTGCAGACGACCTGGATCTCGTTGCGCAGGCCCTTCTTGAAGGACGGGCGCAGCGGGCGGTCGATCAGGCGGCAGGTGAGGATGGCGTCCTCGGAGGGACGGCCCTCACGGCGGAAGAAGCTGCCGGGGATCTTGCCGGCGGCGTACATCCGCTCCTCGACGTCCACCGTGAGGGGGAAGAAGTCGAGCTGGTCCTTGGGCTGCTTGGAGGCGGTGGTGGCCGACAGCACCATGGTGTCGTCGTCCAGGTACGCGACGGCGGAGCCGGCGGCCTGCTTGGCCAGGCGGCCCGTCTCGAAGCGGATGGTGCGGGTGCCGAATGTGCCGTTGTCGATCACGGCCTCGGCGTAGTGGGTCTCGTTCTCCACTAGCGTTTTCTCCGTTGCTTGTCGTCTTTCGTCCCTCCTCGCCCGTGTGGCGGGGGACGGTGGCGGAGAAGCGTCGCTTCTGGTGCGTGCCGGTCTTCGATCGAAGCACCCGGGGCTCGCTTCCCCCGGGGGCCACTACCGAGGACCGGCGGCGGCGACGTGCGCTTCTCCTTGTCGTGCGCCGCGCGGTCGTCTCGCGCGGTCGCGTCGTTCGTTCGATGTCGTGCGTATGGCGTTGTGCTACCACACTACAAAGCGTGAGTGACACTCCGCATGTCCCCGCACGTACGGCAAAGGGAGCGGCTCCCGATCCTCCCGGGAACCGCTCCCTTCACGGCGTGCTACTTGGCGCCCGCCGCACCGCGGCGGATGCCGAGGCGCTCGACCAGCGCGCGGAAGCGCTGGATGTCCTTCTTGGCGAGGTACTGCAGCAGGCGGCGGCGCTGGCCGACCAGGATCAGCAGACCGCGGCGGGAGTGGTGGTCGTGCTTGTGGGTCTTGAGGTGCTCCGTCAGGTCGGAGATCCGGCGGGACAGAAGGGCGACCTGGACCTCGGGGGAGCCGGTGTCACCCTCCTTGGTACCGAACTCGGAGATGATCTGCTTCTTCGTGGCGGCGTCGAGCGACACGCGTACTCCTCATAGTCTGTGAGCGGCCACCGAGTGCCCCCGGTCTGCATCTCGGGGGAGCTTCCGTTACTCGGAGGCGGGATCCGCTGGGCGCGGCCACCAGGGCCCTGGAGGGCTTCCGGGGGCGCGTACACGAACGGCCGTCACTGAGGGTACCAGGCCGGGGCCGGGGTCGTTGCCCCGGTCCGGTGAACCGCCCGGCCGGACGGGGGCGGCCACTAGGGTGAGGACCAGCACCGTTCGTACGTCCGGAAGGGGTCGCTGGGGCATGGCGGAGACGGCTGAGGAGATCGAGGCGCGCAAGACACGGGAGCGGGACGAACTGTACGCACTCGACATCTCCGGTGCGGAGTGGGAGAGCGCGCCCGGGACCGAGGGGCACGAGGAGCGGGTCGAGATCGCCCACCTGCCCGGTGGCGCCGTCGCCATGCGCTCCTCCCTGGATCCCGGCACGGTGCTGCGGTACACCGAGGCGGAGTGGCGGGCCTTCGTGCTGGGGGCCCGGGACGGCGAGTTCGATCTCGAGTCGCCACCCGGCGGCGAGGGGCCCGCCCCGCGGTGATCCCAGGGGCCGCGCCGGGCCGGGGCCCCGTCGAGCCCATCGGGCGCGGGAGCGGGCGGACGGAGGACGGGGAAGGGGCGGTACGCGCGCGTACCGCCCCTTCCTGTACCCGCGGCCACGGCGGCCGGTCGCAGCGCCGGTGGGCTCGGCGCTGGTGCCGCGGCAGGCAACGTTCGCCCGTCGAGGAGCGGCGTCCGGTGCGTGCTCCCGGTGTGCCGGCCGGAAGCCCTCGTACTGGATGTACTCGGGCTTTCGTCCGGTGCAGCGAGAGTGCGTGCCGGGCGTCGCGACGGGGCGAACGTTGCCTGCCGCGGCACTAGCTCGTCATCGCGCGCGCCCGCGCATAGACATCGAAGACGGCGAGGGCCAGCGGGATCAGCGTCAGCAGGACGAAGCTCTCGGCGATCTCCAGGAAGCGTCCCCAGAAAGGGGTGACGCCGCGCTCGGGGGTGATCAGGGCGATCGCGGTGACCAGCGCGGTCGCGGCGGCGACGGCCGCGACGAGCCAGACGCTGCGGATGTCGAGGGCGGTGGTGTCGCCCTGGAACGCGTCGACGAGGTAGTCCCGCGGCGGGTTCAGGGCGAGCCCGAGGCCGAGGAAGACGACGGCGGAGAGGCCTGCGGCCAGGGTGGCGGCGACCTGCGCGGTGTAGCGGAACAGGTGGGCGCGCATCAGCATGCCCACGCCCGTGGCGAGGGCGAGCAACTGGGCCCAGAGGTTGCTGGAGAAGCCGAGCACGATGGAGGCGCCCACGGCGACCAGCGCGCAGCCGCCGACCAGGCCGATGAGGAGTTCGTGGCCGCGGCGGGCCTGGGCGGCGATGCGCTCGGCGTCGATGGGGCCCTGGTCGCCGGACTCCGCGGTGCCGTAGCCGCCGCGCGCGGGGCTGGGCGGCTCGAAGCCGATGGGCAGCCGGGCGAACCGCATGGACAGACCCGGCAGGAACGCCAGCGCGACGACGGACAGGGGCGCGCAGATCGCGGCCGTCTCGATGGGCCTCAGGTCGGTCAGGATCGCGACGAAGGTGGTGACCAGGCCGATCGCGGAGGCGAGGACGAACGCCACGAAGGGGCCGTCGCCGCCGGGCGAGACCAGGGTGAGGACCACGGAGGCGATCAGGACCGCCGTGCAGGCGAGCAGGAACTGGAGCCGTCCGATGCCCTGGCCTGCGGCGAGCGGCAGCAGCCCCGAGCCGGCGACGGCGACGTTCGGCAGGGCGCCGAGGCCGAGGGCGACCGCGGAGCCGCGGTCGTCGTAGACACGTGCCCGTACGCCGGCGATGAGGACCAGCAGGAGGCCGGTGACGCCGGCCAGGATGCCCTGGAGGCTGTGCATGTCGTGGCGGATCTGCGAGCTCCAGGCCACGAACGCCAGCAGCGCCGGCAGGATGCCGCCGGCGACGAGCCCGGCGGCGCGGGTCAGGTCGCCGTTCCACAGGGTGCGGTCGCGGGTGACGGCGGAGGCGACCGCCTCCGAGACGTCGTCCAGGACCGCGGGCGGCAGCGACTCGGCGAACGGGCGCAGCGTGAGCAGTTCGCCGTCGAGGATGCGCTGGGCGGTGAAGGAGCGGGCGCCGTCGAGGACGGTGCCGTCGCGGCGGACCAGGTGGTAGCCGACGGGCGCGCCCTCGTCGGGGCTCTGCCGGGAGAGCCTCAGGATCTCCGGGTACAGGTCGGCGACCGGGACGTCGTCGGGCAGCGCCACGTCGATGCGGCTGTCGGGCGCCACGATGGTGACCCGGCAGAAGCCGAAGCCCGTGCCCGCCCCGGAAGGGGCGCCGGTGCCCGGTCCGCGGGTCGCGCCGGCCGGCGCGGAGGCCGTCATGCTCACCTGGTGTTCCCCCTCGTCGGTGGTGGGCGCTGCGCGGAACCGCCGCACCCGCTCCACCGGTAAAGATCCTGTGTAGGTCGTGCCGCGCCGCTCCCGCCACCGGTCGGCCCTGCGGCTGCGCCCGGGGCTCACGGGACGGCACTTGATTCGAACCGTTGCGGATTGCCCCTTTTTCCAGGGGCGGTTCGCAACTGTTCACACGTCTCACGGGCACCCTACCGCCCGTCGGTGTCGACGGTTGTCAGTAGGATCGCGCTTCGCGATCGACGTCCGCCTGACACGGGGCGGTGGACGAAAAATCTCGGTCCGGCAAGGGAATTGGTGCGTAGTGAGCCACATCGTCGTCAAGCGCCCGCCACGGGCACTGCCGAAGGAAGTGCCCACGGACGAGGTCGTGCTCCAGCCGCCGCCGGAACTTCCGCGCGGGCAGCAGGAGGGCGCTCTGATGCAGCTCCTGCCCATGCTCGGAATGGGCGGCTCCGTGGTGTTCTTCTTCAATCCGCAGGCCCAGCCGTTCATGAAGATCATGGGCATGGTGATGGTGGCGTCCACGATCGCGATGGGCATCTCCATGCTGGTGCGCTACCGCCGGGGCAGCCAGGGGCAGATGGCCGATCTGCGCCGCGACTACCTGCGGTACCTGTCGCAGACCCGGCGCGGAGCGGTGGAGACCGCCGGGGCGCAGCGCGACGCCCAGTACTACCTGCATCCTTCACCGGAGCAACTGTGGGCGCTGGTCGCCGAGGGCAGCCGGGTGTGGGAACGGCGCACCGCCGACGAGGACTTCGGGCAGGTGCGGGTGGGACTGGGCCCGCAGGCCCTGGCCACCGCGCTGGTCCCGCCGCAGACAGCGCCGGTCGACGAGCTGGAGCCGCTGACCGCGGGCGCCATGCAGCGTTTCCTGGCCACCCACAGCACCCTCGACGACCTGCCGATGGCGGTGTCGCTGCGCGCCTTCTACCACGTGACGATCAGCGGCGACCCGCAGACCGTGCGCGGCACGGCCCGCGCCCTGACCGCCTCCCTGGTCTCCCTGCACTCCCCCGAGGACCTGGTCGTCGCCGTCGCCACCGGCCGGGAGTCCGCACCCGAGTGGGAGTGGGCCAAGTGGCTGCCGCACGTGCAGACATCGGGGCTCGCGGACGGCGCCGGCAGCATGCGCCTGATCTCCACCGACCCGATGGAGCTGGAGGAGCGGCTCGCCGCCCGTCTGCAGGGCCGCCCGCGCTTCCATCCGGCCGCGCCGCCCGTTCCCGATCAGCCGCACCTGGTGGTCGTCCTCGACGGTGTGTCCCTGCCGCCGGCGGCGATGCTGGCCGGCCCCGAGGGTCTGCAGGGCGTCACCGTCGTCGAGGTCGCGCCCGGCGACCTCGCCGCGGGCCACGGCGACCTCTCGGTGGTCGTACGCCCCGGGGAGCTGCGGCTGGAGTCGGCGCACGGCATGGTCTACGAGGGCACTCCGGACGTGCTGTCGTACGAGGCCGCCGAGGCACTCGCGCGGCAACTCGCGCCGCTGCGCGTGGGAACGGGTGGCGACGACGACGAACCGCTCCTGGCGAACCTGGAGTTCACCGACCTGCTGAACCTCGGTGACGCGGCCTCCGTCGACCCGAAGCGGACCTGGCGCCCGCGGTCGCAGGCGGAGCGCCTGCGTGTGCCGATCGGTCTCGGCGAGGACGGCCGGCCGGTGATGCTGGACCTGAAGGAGGCCGCGCAGGAGGGCATGGGCCCGCACGGCCTGTGCGTCGGCGCGACCGGTTCCGGCAAGTCGGAGCTGCTGCGCACGCTGGTGCTCGGCCTGGCGGTGACGCACTCCTCGGAGACGCTGAACTTCGTCCTCGCCGACTTCAAGGGCGGTGCGACGTTCGCGGGCATGTCCCAGATGCCGCACGTGGCGGCCGTCATCACCAACCTCGCCGACGACCTGACCCTGGTCGACCGCATGGGCGACTCCATCCGGGGCGAACTCAACCGCCGCCAGGAGATGCTGCGCGACGCGGGCAACTACGCCAACATCCACGACTACGAGAAGGCGCGTGCGGCGGGCGCCCCGCTCCAGCCGATCCCGTCCCTCGTCCTCGTCATCGACGAGTTCAGCGAACTGCTGACCGCCAAGCCGGACTTCATCGAGATGTTCGTGCAGATCGGCCGTATCGGCCGCTCCCTGGGCGTGCACCTGCTGCTGGCGTCGCAGCGTCTGGAGGAGGGCCGCCTCCGCGGCCTGGAGACCTACCTGTCGTACCGCATCGGTCTGCGGACGTTCTCCGCGGCGGAGTCGCGGGCCGCGCTCGGCGTCCCGGACGCCTACGAGCTGCCGAACGTGCCGGGGTCGGGCTTCCTGAAGTTCGGCACCGGCGAGATGGTCCGCTTCAAGGCCGCCTACGTCTCCGGTGTGTACCGCTCCGGCTCCCAGCAGGCCGCCGCGCTCGGCGGGCCGCTGCCGGTCGACCGCAGGCCGGTGCTGTTCACCGCGGCCGAGGTGCCCGTGCAGTACGTGGCGATGCCGCAGCAGCGGCAGGAGCCGGAGCCCGACGAGAAGGACGAGGCGCTCGCGGACACGGTCCTCGACGTGATCGTGCGGCGTCTGGAGGCGCAGGGGCCGGCGGCCCACCAGGTGTGGCTGCCGCCGCTGGACAGCCCCCCGTCGCTGGACGCGCTGCTGCCCGGCCTGGCGCCGGTGCCCGGCCGTGGCATGACCCAGCCGGGCTACGAGGGCGCGGGCCGGCTGGTCGTCCCCGTCGGCATCGTCGACAAGCCGTACGAGCAGCGTCGCGACCCGCTGTGGGTGGACTTCGGCGGCGCCGCCGGCCACATGCAGATCCTCGGCGGCCCGCAGTCCGGCAAGTCGACGCTGCTCCGCTCGATCGTCGCGTCCTTCGCGCTCACCCACACGCCGCACGAAGTGCAGGTGTACGCCCTGGACTTCGGCGGCGGCGGTCTGGCGTCGGTGGCCGGTCTGCCGCACGTCGGCGGGGTCGCCTCCCGTCTGGACCCGGAGAAGGTGCGCCGGACGACGGCCGAGGTGTACGGCGTGCTGACCCGCCGCGAGGAGTACTTCCGCTCGGCGGGCATCTCCTCCATCGCCGAGTTCCGCACCCGGCGCGCGCGCGGCGACATCTCGGTGACCGACCAGCCCTGGGGCGACGTCTTCCTGATCATCGACGGCTGGGGCAACTTCCGCACGGACTACGAGGCGCTGGAGCCGCTGGTCGTGGACATCGCGGCGCGCGGTCTCGGCTACGGCATCCACGTGATCCTCACGGCGTCCCGTTCCATGGAGGTCCGCTCCAACCTCAAGGACCATCTGATGAACC
Source organism: Streptomyces actuosus (assembly GCF_016921115.1). Lineage (GTDB taxonomy): Bacteria > Actinomycetota > Actinomycetes > Streptomycetales > Streptomycetaceae > Streptomyces > Streptomyces actuosus_A. The sequence continues at coordinate 88,456 of NZ_JAFFZS010000030.1, read as the reverse complement.
GCCTGGAGCTGCGGCTCGGCGACCCGATGGACTCGGAGTTCGACCGCAAGGTCGCGGCCAACGTGCCCACGGGCGTGCCCGGCCGCGGCCAGACCCCGCAGAAGCAGCACTTCATGGCAGCGGTCCCGCGCATCGACGGCCTGTCCTCGGACACCGACCTGGCGGAGGCCACGCAGGCCCTGGCAGCCGAGGTCACGCGGCACTGGCAGCAGCCCGGTGCGCCGGAGGTCCGCCTGCTCCCCCGCTCGTTCCCGGCGGCCCAGCTGCCACCCGGCAACCGCTTCGCGGACCGCGGCGTCTCGTTCGCCATCGACGAGGACAACCTCGAACCGGTCTTCGTGGACTTCGAGCAGGACCCGTTCTTCCTCGTCTTCGGCGAGAGCGAGTCCGGCAAGTCGAATGTGCTGCGGGTGCTCATCAAGGGGCTCGCCGAGCGCTACGACGGCAACGACTGCAAGCTGTTCGTCATCGACAACCGCCGCTCGCTGCTGGGCGTGACCCCGCCCTCGCACCTGGCGGAGTACGTCCCGATGTCGAACCAGATGCAGCACCACATGGACGCGCTGGCCGACCTGATGCAGCGGCGGACACCGACCGCGGACGTCACGCCGGAGCAACTGCGCGACCGCAGCTGGTGGCGCGGGCCGACGGTGTTCGTCGTGATCGACGACTACGACCTCGTCTCCACCTCCAGCGGCAACCCGCTGGCGGGTCTGACGGAGATGCTGCCGTTCGCCCGCGACGTCGGCGTCCGCTTCATCATCGCCCGCTCCACGGCCGGCGCCGGGCGCGCCGGGTACGAGAACTTCATGCAGCGCATCAAGGAACTCGGCGCCCAGGGCGTGGTCCTGGCCGGTGACCCGGCCGAGGGCGATCTGCTGGGCGGGGTGCGCCCGCGGGCGATGCCGGCGGGGCGGGGCGTGTTCGTGTCGCGCAAGCGGGGACGGCCGCTGGTGCAGGTCGGTCTGGCCGACGACCCTCAGGCCTGACGCACCACCGGTCCGGGGCCGCCCGCCGCGGCACGTGCGGCCCCGGTGCCTCGCCTCACCGCGGACCTCGCGGCTGTACCGGACGCCTGCGCGTGCCCCGGGCCTGCCGTAGCCGCCCCGTCGGCCCGCCGCGGGTCCTTGGGACCCGCCGAAGGCCGTGAAACGGGCCCAGGACGGGCCGGGAGGGCCTCCCCCGGCCCCGGAGCCGGCAAGGGGGCCCGGACATGACGCCGGGGTGGGCGCCTCCCGTGCGCGCCCACCCCGGTGCTGTCGTATCGGCCGAGTCCTACTGGAAGTAGGAGGCCGCCTTCTTGTCGCCTTCCATGTAGTCGCCGCCGGCCTGGTGGACCACGTGTCCGATGCCGGTCAGCGCCTGGTGGATGTCGTTGGCTTCCTTGTCCCAGCGCTGCAGCTTCTGGTGGAAGGTGCCCTGGGCCTCGCCCGCCCAGTACTCCTGGCTCTGGACGACCATGCGCCGCAGTTCCTGGAGGTCCTGCTCGAGGGCCTTGGCCTCGTTGCCGATCGTGGTCGCGGCCGTGTCCAGGCCGTCGTACGTTACTTGCAGCCCGTCGGCGTTACGGCTCATGCCTGCCTACCTTGTCTCGCTGGTGTGTGCCTGGTGAGGTGACGACCGCTCGGCTCAGTAGGAGCTGAGCGCGGACGGGGGAGTCGTGGAGGCGCCGTCGGCGATGTCGATGCGGGCAGCGGCAGCGCGGACCTCGTCCTCCTTGCTGTCCTTGATGTTGCGGGTCTTGGTCATGGAGTCGATGACCTGGCCGAGGATGTTGCCGATGTTCTGGATCGACTCGTTGATCTCGATCTGCTTCCGGTCGAACTCGGCGCGACCGATGCCGTGCCACTGGCCCTCGAGGCCGTCGATGACACCCTGGAGGCGGTGCACCCGCTTGAGGGTGTTCTCGTACTTCTCGGCCATCTGCTTCTGGAGCGCGATGACTGCTTCGTCTTGGAGCTTCTGCGAGCCGGCCATGACCAGCCTCCTGCCTTTCCTCGTCTGTTTCCTGATGCAGTTGTTCCGGCTCACCGCCGCTGCTGCCGGTGCTCGTCGCCGAGCTCGGTGAGCCGCCTCGTCACCTGGTACGCGGGGCTCCAGTCGATCGTTCCGCCGCCGGGCCGACCGCTGAAGTCGTCACGGTGACTTGTGACGAGGCTGATGCGAAAACCGGGCAGACCTGTTCAGAGCCTTGGCGGCCGGTCGGCCGCGCTGGTCGCCGAGACGCTCCCCGCCATGCCGTTCACAAGCACGACGCTCCTCCCCGTTTCCCCGTACGGTCCCGTGCCGATGTCCGGCCCGGCCGTTGTAACCACCCGCCGTACGATCGCAAAGCGAGCCGCGACCGACAACGCGTTCACCACTTTAGTCAACCCGAACAATCGCACCAACCGAGGTGTGACCCAACTCAGTTACCGGTTCGACACAGCTGCCGCAGATCGCCTGATTTGCCGGTCAGCCATGGCAGTCGGGACCGCGTCGCTCCCCGAGGCCACACCACTCCGGCGCCGCCGCCGGAGCGCGCCGCCCGCCGCGCCCCGCGGCTCTCCATCAAATTTCCACACTCCGGCCGTCACGGCTCCGCGCCCGTCCGGGCCGCCGGCAACTCGGCTTGCTAGCGTGCTCGTTGTTCTCCCTGCGGCACTGGGCGACATGAGCGGCGGCACGACGAGCACGCCACGGTCGCACACGCACATCATCGTACGGACGCACGCCACACTCACGGGGAAGGTCCTGCACATGGCATGGGACGAGTGGGAGCAACTGAAGGCACAGGCCGCCGAACGGCAGTCCACGCACATGCGCCTCAACCAGCTGCCCGCGGACGGCGGAGGCGGAGGCGGAGGCGGTGACCTGGTCGTGCACCAGGACGACCTGGGTGCCGTCGGCCACGACGCCCACCTGCTGTTCGAGGACGTCCGCAAGGAGGCCGACATCTCCACGGCGGGAGCGGGCAAGGACGGGGCGGGCTCCACCGCGCAGGCGGCCTCCGCCCTGGACACGCACAACTTCGCCACCGGCGCCGCTCTGCACAAGACCGTCGAGGTCTGGTCGTCGCAGCTGAAGTCGGTGCTGCAGGCCTGTGCGCACATCTCCGACCACCTCGACTACAGCCGCAGGCTCCATGCGCAGGACGACGCCCGTATCGGGACCGTGCTCCGCGGCAGCGACGGCTCGACCGTGTCCGTGTCGCAGCTGGACGAGTACTTCAAGTAGGGGGATCCGCAATGGCTCTGAGCTTCACGGACCTCGTCGAGGTCGACCTCGGCAGGCTCGGCACCGCCGTGGCGGACTGGAAGAAGACCGTCGCCGCGCTGAAGAAGGCGGCGGACGACGCCCGGCAGGGCATGCAGGCCAAGTCGGACCGGGCCCGGTGGGCCGGCGTCAACGCCACGGTGACCCGCGAGTTCATCACCAGGACGGCCGAGGAGATCGCGGACCTCCACACCGAGGCGGACAGCATCCACCAGGTGCTCGACGACGGGCACACGGAACTCACCGCGCTCCAGAAGCAACTCCGGCAGGCGGCGCAGGACGATGCCGCGACACTCGGGATCCGCGTCCAGGAACTCGGGGACGGCAAGGTCCGCTGCTTCTTCCCGCATGTGCGCGGCGACACGGACGAACGCACCCAGGAACAGCTGGACGCCCGGCAGGAACTGGAGGACCGGATCAACCTGATCCTCGGCCACGCCCGGGAGATCGACTCCTCCGTCGCCCGCGCCCTGGGCAAGAGCCACGGCAACGACGCCCACAACGCCGGACACTCCCACTACGGGTCCCTGAACGACGCCGAGGTCGAGCGCGCCCTCGAACTGGCCCGCAAGGGCCACAGGATGACCGACGCCGAGCTGCGCGAGTTCGACGACCTGCTGACCTACAACTCCGACGAGAAGGACGGCGAGTTCGCCACCGAGTTCTACCAGGGGCTCGGCGGGCCCGAGAAGGCGCTGCAGTTCTACGCCGACATGGCCATCGACGGCACCGGTCCGGACGCCTCCAAGCACCGGCTGGCCGCGGTGCAGGACCTGCAGAAGGCCATGGGCTACACACTGGCCAACGCCACCGACCCCGATCACCGGCACCACCTGCCCGACAGCTGGAACGCGGAGTTCCGGCGCCTGGGCACCCAGCAGATCAGCTGGGCCCCCGGCCAGTTCGACAAGCCCTACGGCTACCAGGTCCTCGGCGGTCTGCTGCGCTACGGCGACTACGACGCCCGGTTCCTCACCCCCATCGCCGAGCACATCACCCAGGTCCACCAGGAGGACCCGGACTTCTTCCTGCACGGCAGGCAGGCGGGCATGCCCGACACCTACGGCTTCAACCCGTCGGGCGACCTCGGCACCGGCTTCTCCCCGGTCAACAGCGTCCTGGAGGCGCTCGGGCACAGTCCCGAGGCCGCGGAGAAGCTCTTCACCGAGCCGCCGACCGCGTACAACCGGGACGGCACGGTGAAGCAGGGCGGCGACCCCGGCTTCACGTCCTACCTCGATCTGTTCACCGACGAGGACTTCGAGTGGTCGGTCGACACCAACGACGTCAACACCCTTGCCGACGAGGACAAGAGGCGTGCGGCCCTCGCCTTGGGCCCCCAGGCCCTCGGCCACGCCCTTGAAGCGGCGACGACGGGCCGCCCGTACGACAGCGACGACACCGCCGACGCCGTCAAGCACACGGAGGCCCGGGCCGGCCTGGTCCGCGAGATCGTCGACAGGTTCGGCCGGCACCCCGAGCTGATCCGGCACAACGAGAACGGGGACATCGACGAGGACACCGGCCCCCTCTACGGCCTGCGCGCGAGCCTCGGCGACATCTCGGCGGAGTACATGGGGGACATGCAGCGGGCGATGTACCGGGAGGATCCCAGCAGTGACCTCCTCCCCACCTTCGGGGCCGCGGCCGACCTCGACTCGGGCAACGTCAACCGATTCCTCGCCGAGGTGGGCCAGGACCCCGACGCCTACGCCACCGTCACCACCGCGCAGCAGGCCTACACGGCGGACGTGGTGGACCACGTCATCAACGGCGACAGCGACTCGACGGCGTCGCTCGACGGACGCGTGGGTGCCGCCGTCGCTCCCGGGTCGGCGATCGCGGGCATCATGAGCGATGCCCGGGCCCACGCGATCTACGAGTACCACACGGCGTCGGACCAGGAGTACAACGATGCAGCGGCCGACAAGCAGAAATGGGTGAACCGCGTCCTGGGCATGGGCATCGAGAAGGCAGGCGAACGTGTCCCCATCGCCGGCACCGCCTTGGAATGGGCCTCGGAGGACATCCAGGAATCCGTCATGAAGAGCATCGAGAAGGACACGGTGACAGAAGCCCAGAGCGAGGCCAGCACAAACTACACACAGGGTCGCACAGCCGCCATCGACTCTGCCGGGGCTGCCGTCGATCACGCATTGGTGAACAATCAGGACATCGATGCCGAGACCGCCAAGGACCTCCGCCGGGCCGCTCGCACATCGGCAGGTGTCAGTCACACGGACGGCGCGCAGTGGACATCGGAGGGCCGCGGTTGAGCGCCCCAGAAAGCCTACTGCGGGGGGCGACTCACTGCCTTGTCGTTCCCTGGTTGCAGAAGGCTACTCGTCGGGCGACCAGCGATGCGCGTTCACCGTGCCGACGGTGGTGTGCAGCATCGCGATATCAGACCACGTATTTTCCCCTCTATCGCCTGCAGATGACGAGCGAGGCGTCCCCGAAGCAGCAGCCTGCCGTGCCGGACATCGCGCGCCGAGGCAACCCCGTCAGCGCCAACCTCTGGGCGGTGGAGCCGGGCCTCGTGTCCGCCGTAGAAGGCCTGACCTCCACCTACATGGATGCGCCGCAGGAACGAGGCGCTCCAGGTGGCGTGAGGAGCAGCCACAAATGAACCCTCAGACCCTTTTTGTGCGCAGCGTTGCAGTGCTCTGCGCCGCCATGACGGCAGCTGGGTGCTCGTCGAACCCGCCCAAGCAAGAGTTCACAATTCCGAAGGCACTCTGCGGAGTACCTGTCCCGACCGGCCCGCTGTCACGACTCCTGCCGGCATCTGGTCAGAAGGTGTCGGACAATCAGGTCGACGGCGCGGCCGAGGGAACAGGGCTATGCCATGTCTCAGTCGACAGCACCGAGGTGTTGGTCGTCAGCACGGAGCGCATCACCATCGGCTCTTCGGCGCAGAGAATCCTCCTGCACCGCGCGCGTACCGGGGACCCGAAGTCCGCGGAGGGGGGCTCGATCGCCTACAGCGACCATGCCGCCGTATCGCTGATCCAGTGCCGCGGCACGGACGTCGAAGAGGAGGACATCAGCACCTTCATCGAGAACTGGAAGCCCGGACGACGCGACGAGACAGCCATGAAGGAACTGATGTCCGGCTACACGGCAGCGCTCAAGAAGCAGCAGCCGTGTTTGAAGAAGGACGACTGAGCCCGACGGCAGGGCCCGCGTCGGTCGTGCCAAGCTGGGCTGGATGACCAGAGCGAGGCGGTCGCCACCACCGCGGCAGGGCTGAGCGGGGCGTCGTCGCCGGGCGGTCGGCTCGGTCAGCGGGGGCCCGGACCGCCCGCCAGCCGTTCGCGGCGCCGCCGGGCGTCCCGGAGTGCCACCGCCGTGCCGCCGAGGCCGGCGACCAGGACGAGGCCGCCGACGACGACGTAGGTGGCCATGCGGGTGTTGCGTTCGTCGGCGGTCTCGCCGAAGTGGAGGGGAGCGACGTAGGGGGCCTCGGCGCCGGTGACGCCGTTGTCGGGCCGGGGCGACTCGACCGGGTGTGCCGGGTCGACGTTCGTGAGGGCCTTGACGGGGTCGACGACGCCCCAGCCGACGAGGCGGTCGTGGCCGGGGATGGAGCGCTCGGCCGTCTGCTCGATCTGGGCGACGACCTGCCGGGCCGTCCAGTCGGGGTACTTGGACTTCAGCAGGGCCGCCACACCGGCCACGTAGGGCGCGGAGAAGCTGGTGCCGTTGTCGGAGCAGTGGCCGCCGCCCGGGACGGTGGAGATCATGTCGACGCCCGGTGCGGCCACGCCCACGAATTCTCCCGACTGGGAGAAGGCGGCGCGTTCGTTGTTGCGGTCGGACGCGGCCACCGCCAGCACCCCGTCGTACGACGCCGGGTACGTGACCTTGACGTTGCCGCCGAGGCCGTCGTTTCCGGCGGAGGCGACGACCACGACCCGCTTGCCGAGGGCGTAGTCGACCGCCTGCTTCAGCCGGGCGTCGGGCTCGACGGCGTTGGCGGTGTCCTGGGAGATGTTGATGACGTCGGCGCCCTTGTCGACCGCGTCGCGGATGGCCGTCGCGAGGGTTGCCGCGGTGCCGTTGCCCTCGGCGTCGTTCTGCTTGACGGGGATGATCGTGGCGTCGGGCGCGAGACCGACGAACCCGGTGCCCTTGGCCGGGCGGGCGGCGATGATGCCGGCGACGCGGGTGCCGTGGCCGACCGTGTCCGTGGTGCCCTGGTCGTTGCCCCGGTCGACGTCCTCGCCCTTGTCGTTCTTCTTCTTCAGGAGGTTCTCGCCCTTCGACGCGTCGACCGCCTTCTTCAGCTGCGGGTTCCTGATGTCCACACCCGTGTCGATGACGGCCACCTGGACGTTCTTGCCGGTTGACTGCGCCCACAGCTCGTCGAGGTTGACGCGCTGCAACGCCCAGGGGCGGGCCGTGTAGGGCTTCGACGGGAAGGTGCACTGACCGCCGTCCTCCGCCCACGCGGGCGCGGGCAGCGCGACCAGGGCGGTCGTCAGCACCGTTCCCGCCGCCAGGGCCGACGCGGCCCGCGCACGCCCCCGCGTCCTTGCCTTCAGCATGAGTTCGTCGCCCTCCGGCCCTCGTGTCCTGTGCGCTCGTGTCCCGTGGTCTGGTGGTCCGGCCCTAGGAGCCCTGCGGCTGCCGCGCCGCCGCCTCGGACAGGCGCGGGCCGGTCGGCAGGAACGTCGACCACTCCACCGGGATCGGGACGGGGTCGACCTTCTCGTAGCCGAGGCGGGTCTGGGCGATCCTCGCCTCGTTCAGTTCCTGCTTGCGCTGCTCGGCCGAGGTGCCGATGCCCTTGTCGTCGGTGGCGCTGTCGCTGTTGGACTGCAGGGCGTAGCGCAGGCCGGTGTCGGTGACGAGGAAGACGCCGCCGGCTTTGGTCTCGGTGCCCTGGAACTGGCGGTAGAGCTGGCCCGAGCCGGGGGTGACGTAGGCGCTGGAGGAACCGGTGGGCAGCTGGGCGGGGAAGTCGGTGCCCACCCAGGTGGACAGGGTGGTCCGGCCGTTCCCCGCGTTCACCGAACGCAGCACGTTGCAGACGGTGTTGCGGCCCGACGTCGTGCTCGCGCCGTCGTTGACCGTGCGCGGCCTGTACGTCGGCCAGTTCTTGGTGCCGTCGAAGCTGGTGCTGTCGGCCACGGCGCCGGGGCTGACCTGCTGGGCCTCACCGGCCTGGCCGACGGCGACGAGGTCGCCGCTGTTGAGCAGGAGGGTGGCGGTGAACTCCGAGATGCGGGCGACCTTGCCCCGCAGCACCACGTAGTACTGCATGACCCGGCCGTCGTAGGCCTTGATGACCTCGCCGACCTTGTCGTACTCGCCGAGGGCGGCGGAGGCGCCCGCGGTCGCGCCGGGGGTGCCGTCGATGCCGGGGACGGCGACCGGGTCGCCGGTGTGGAGGGTGTCGAGCCACTCCTGGGAGACGCGCTGCGGGGCGCGGCTCTGGGTGTCGAGGGCCTTGAGCAGTTCCTTGTCGGCCGGGTCGGCCAGCTGGTACTTGGTGCCCTCGGCGTCGACGACGTACTGCGTCCTGCCGTCCGGTCCGACGACGTACATCAGGTCGCCGCCGGTGAGCCGGCTGCCGCCCTCCGTCCTGGCCCACTCCTTCTTCGCGAGGACGAACGCCGCCTTCTGGATGGCGCGCCCGCCGTCGCCGGGGCGTTCGCACACCGCCCAGCGCTTGGCGGACTCGGCCTCGGCGGAGGACGGCAGGCGGTCGGGGGCGTAGGGGATGCCGATCGTGGCGCCGTGCGGGGGTTTTCCGCTGTCGAGGACCTTCTCGTCGACGGTGATGACGCTGTTCTTGCTCGGGTCCAGCAGCAGCTTGGCGGAGGCCATGTTCAGCACCGGGTGGAGCTGCGTCTCCTTGCCGGTCTTGAGAACGACGTAGCGGGTGGTCGACTTGCTGGCGACGATGACGTGTTCACCGGGGCTGTCCCAGCCCTTGGGTGCGGTCGGGCTGAACATGCCGATCGCGCCGAACACCGCGAGGATCACGACGCCGATCACAAGGCCGGGCACCAGGGCGCCGAGCGGCTTGGGCGCGCCCTCCTCGGAGCCGGAGGGCGCAGGCTGCAGAAATGACGCGAGCGTGCGGCGCTTCGCGAAGGTGTAGGCGTTGAGTTCGTCGCGCCGTGATGCCATCTGTGTCCGCTCTCTCCCCGTTGCGGAGCCGTGGGGGACCTGTGCAGATCCGTCCCCCGTCCTCGTTCGCCTCTGATGCCTCGACTGTCAGAGCCGCCCCCTACTATGCCTGTTGCGCGGCCGTGTCCATGGCACGGGTAGGGTGCTCGGGACTTGACGAGACCGCAGCGCAAGGGTTTTCGGGAGACTTCGGGGGTTTTGGAGTGATGGCTTCCGCGACGCGGACCCGGTCGCGATCGCAATCGGGCTCACGATCGGCCGGCCCGCGCCGGCCGCAGGGCCGCGGCGCGGCCTCCCCCTCCCCACAAGGGGCCGGGCACCCGGCCCCCGGGTCCCAGCGTGGCTCCGTCACCCCGCATCCGAAGTCGCGTTCCGGACGCGGGGGTTCGTTCGCCGTGCAGCGGCTGGTGCTGCTGGAGGCCGCGGCGGCGGTCGTGGTGTGCGGCTGGATCGCCGGGACGTACGTGCTGGTGCCGGCCGGCGTGGTCGCGGCGCTGCTCGTCGTGCTCGCCGTGGTACGGCGCCGCGGCCGCTCCCTTCCCGAATGGCTGGGCACGCTGCTGGCGTTGCGGGCGCGACGCCGCCGCGCCGCCGGCGCCGTGGTGCCGCCGGACACGGACTCGGGTCTCGCGCCGGCCGTGGAGTGCGACCCGAATCTGCGCACCTACAGCCACAGCCGCGGCGACGACCACGACCAGCGCCCGATCGGCATGGTGGGCGACGGAGGTTTCCTGACCGCCGTGCTCCAGGTGGAGTCGGACGCCGGTGCGCTGCGTGCCGAGCGCGGACGCAGACCGCTGCCCGTCGCCGTCGTCCGGGACGTGCTGGAGGTCGACGGGATCCTGCTGGAGTCGGCGCAGATCGTGGTGCACACGCAGCCCGCGCCCGCCCTGCACCTGCCGCAGCAGTCGGTGGTGGTGAGCAACTACGCTCCGCTGCAGGCCCAGACGGGCTCCCCCGCGGTGCGCATCACCTGGATCGCGCTGAAGCTGGATCCCGAGCTGTGCCCGGAGGCGGTCGCCGCACGCGGCGGCGGTCTGGTCGGTGCGCAGAAGTGCCTGGCGCGGGCCGCGGAGCATCTGGCGAGCCGGCTGACCGGCGCCGGGTTCCGGGCGAACGTGCTGAACGAGGAGGAGTTGACGGCGGCCATCGCCACCTCCGCGTGTGCCAACCCGATGGTGACCGCGCAGGCCGCGCAGGCCGGCCGCGGCGAGGCGCCGCAGCCGCGGACGGAGGAGTCCAGCCGCAGCTGGCGCTGCGACAACCGACGGCACACCACGTACTGGGTGCGGCGCTGGCCGCAGTTGGGCGGCGAGAGCACCTCGCTGGCGCAGCTGGTGGCGCAGCTGACCTCGGTTCCCGCACTGGCCACGACGTTCAGCCTGACGCTCGCCAAGGGCGGTCGGCAGGACGTGACGCTCACCGGTCACGTGCGCATCACCGGGCGCAGCAACCAGGAGTTGACCGACGCCCGCCGCGAACTGGAGCAGGCGGCGCGGGCCGCGAAGACCGGTCTGGCCCGGCTGGACCGTGAACAGCTGCCCGCCGTCCTCGCGACCCTGCCGCTCGGAGGTGCCCGCTGATGGCGACGACGACCCATGCCGCGGACCCGTCCTTCGGGGAGCGTCTGCGCACCGGCTTCGGCCTGCTGGGCCCGCGGCATCCGCGGCACACACTGACCGTGGAGCAGGCCGACGCGCTGTCCTTGCCGATCGGCGACGACGGCGTGGTGGTCGGGGTGGACACCGAGGGCCGGCCCGCCGTGCTCGGCGTCAACCGCCCCACACCGTACGACATCGCGCTCATCGGCGGCCTGTGGACCGCGCAGGTCCTCGCGCTGCGCGCGGCAGCGACCGGTGCCCGGGTGGCCGTGGAGACGGGGCGCGCGCAGGCGTGGATGCCGATGGTGCACGCCATGGGCGGCGGGCAGAACGGCCTCGCGGTGTACGACGTCGGCCGGGTGCCTCCGCAGGGCGCGTCCGCCGGCACGCCGGTCCTCGTGGTGCGGGACTGCGGGATGCGCCCTCCGCGCGGGCGTGTGGCGTCGGCGCCCTGGCAGTCGGTGCTCACGCTGCTGCCGTATCTCAGCCCCGTCGCACCGCGGTTGATGCGGCAGGCCCGGTTGGTGGGGGTGCAGCGGGTGTCGCCGGACGAGGCGGCGGAGATCGGCCGGGTGATCGGGCTGCCGCGCCCCGAGATCGAGTCGCTGCCCTCGCTCCCGGACGGCGTCACGCTGTGGTGCACCGACCGCGACCGGCAGTACGTGATGACGCAGGCGACGGATCCCGAGGTCGGACTGCTGGGCGTGGCGCGGCGCATGGACTGACCCCGCTGCCGAACGGTCCGCGGCGGGCGCCCACCTCCGCCGCTCTGCCCGGTCTCACGAGGCTCGTCGCATCTTCACCCTGCCTGTCCCGTTCCTCCTCGTCTTGCACCGTATCTCCCGTGCGTAGCACGTCCGTTCCGCCGCCGAGCGGCGCATCGATGCCCTGCCGGAGGCGGGTTGGGGGCCGCCGCTCGTCACGGTTCGGTGAACGTAGGGGCGTCTCGCGGCGGTTCTCCGGGCGGTGCGGCACCTCGGGCGCGGGGAAAGAGGTGGGCGGGCCTGCCGGGGTCGCGGTGTTCGTGATTAGGCTGGGGCAGGGCACGTCACGTGTACCCGTGAGCGGGGCCTGCGCGTCCCGCGACGACAGGGTCCGGGGCCACCGGGGAACGGCCCGGGGGAACAACCCGGGGAATGTACGACAGGAACGGTCACCCCCCAGCACTGCATGAGGGCGTTCGACCACACCAGGAGGAACTGTGAACAGCGATCGGGACGGGATCCGCGGGGGCTGGGACACACCCGACGACGACCAGACCGACGCGGAGTCCGCCATCGAGATGACGGGCGAGTTCACCATCGACTACGCGCCGCCCGCCTGGTACACGCAGAACGCGTCGGGTCAGACGCCCGCGCCGTCGTCCCCGGCACCCGTGCCGCCGCCGGCGCCCGGTCCGGCCACGCCTCCTCCGCCCGTGGGCCCACCGGTGTCCGTGCCCGACCTGCCTCCGGGCAGCGGCTTCCAGCCGGCCTGGGCACCCACACCCCCGCCCGCGCCCGACGCGGCGTACCCTCCGGCGTACCCGCCCGCGCCTGAGGCGTCCGCTCCTCCGGCCGGACCCGACGCGGCGTTCGCACCGGCTCCCCCCACAGCGCCCGACGCGCCCGTCGCGCAGCCGGCACCGGCCACGGCGCCCGTGCCGCCGGAGGCCGGGGAACCGGGCAACGGCGACCTCGTCAGCGGGGCGACCATGCGCATCTCCGCGTCGGCTCTCAAGCGTGAGATCGACGAGCGGGCCGCCGCCGAGCAGGGTGGCGAGAGCCCCGCCGAGGCCTCCGACGGGGCGCAGGACCCCGCGGCCGCGGCCGGACACCCCGGCACCGCGGAGCCCGCCGAGCCCCCCGCGCCCGCCGCCTCGGCCGAAACCACCGGCACCGGCGAGTCCGGAGGACCTGCCGCGCCCGTCGGGACCGGCGTGGCTGCCGGAGCCGGAGCGTCGGCGGACGGGCCGGCCGCCGCCCACGCGGACACCGCCGACACCCCGCCCGTGGACGCCTTCTCTGTCGACGGCATCCCGGGCGCGGCCGACGTCGCGGACCCCGCCACGAGCGAGGGCGAGGACGTCGCCGCGGCCGAGGACCCCGAGGGCGCCACGGACAGCACCGCCCAGGACACCGCCGAGGCCGGCGCCGGCGCCCCCTCGTCCGCCGAGGGCGACGGCGTCGACGCACCCGAAGCCGTCGCACCCGGTGACACCGGCGCACCCGTGGCGGACGCGCCCGTGGCGGACGCGCCCGTCGCCGTCGGCACCTCCGTCGCGGACGCCCCCGCGAGCCCCGGCGAGGCGCCGGTCACCGAAGGCGCCGCCCCCGACCCCCGTGCCGTGCAGCCCGCCCCGGACCGGACCGGGTCGCCGGCGCCGCAGCAGGGCGTTCCACCGCTGCCGCCGTCGTACGAGCCCGCCGCCCCGGCCCCGGCCGCCCACTGGACCGCGCAGCCGCACCCGGCGGGCCCCGCAGCTCCGCAGCCCCAGGGCCCCGCCCCGGTGCCGCACCAGGGCGGGGTCCCTGCGGCTCCGCAGCCGGACCCCTCGGCGCCCGCACACCCGCAGGCGCCCCAGCAGCCCTTCCCTCCCCAGGCGCCGCAGCCCGCCCCGGCCGCCTGGAACCCGCCGCCCGCCCCGGGCCCGCAGGGCCCGCCGCCCACCGGCCCCGGATTCCCGCAGGAAGGCGGCCGGCCCACCGCGCCGCCCGCCACGCCTCGGCCGCCCGCCCCGGCGCCCGAGGCGCAGCCCGGCTACGGCTTCCCGCCGCCGGGCGCACCCGCACAGCAGCCGACCGGCCCGGCGCCCTCGGGGTACGGCTTCCCGCCGCCCCCGGTGCCCGACTCCCAGGACGGTCACGGCTTCCCGCCCCCGGCGCAGCAGCACGGTGCGCCGCAGCCGCCCGAGGCCGCCCCGCAGGCACCGCAGCCGGGGCCGGGCGCGCCGGTGCCGCCCGTCGACCCGCGCACCGGGGCGGCCTGGCCGCAGCCGGTGCAGCACGACCAGCGCCAGCCCACCAACCCCGGTGCCGCACCGCTGGGTTACACCGCGGCGGTCGAACTGTCATCCGACCGGCTGCTCAACAACAAGAAGCAGCGGACCAAGAGCAGCCGTCCGGCCGCGGGCGGGGGCCGGTTCAAGCTGGGCGGAAAGAAGGAGGAGGCCGAGCGGCAGCGCAAGCTCGACCTCATCCGCACACCGGTGCTGTCCTGCTACCGCATCGCCGTGATCAGCCTCAAGGGCGGTGTCGGCAAGACCACGACCACCACCGCGCTGGGTTCCACGCTCGCCACCGAGCGACAGGACAAGATCCTGGCCATCGACGCCAACCCGGACGCCGGCACACTCGGCCGCCGGGTGCGGCGCGAGACCGGCGCGACGATCCGCGACCTCGTCCAGGCGATCCCGTACCTCAACTCGTACATGGACATCCGGCGGTTCACCTCGCAGGCCCCGTCCGGCCTGGAGATCATCGCCAATGACGTCGACCCGGCCGTCTCGACGACCTTCAACGACGAGGACTACCGGCGCGCCATCGACGTCCTGGGCAAGCAGTACCCGATCATCCTCACCGACTCGGGCACGGGCCTGCTCTACAGCGCCATGCGCGGTGTACTGGACCTGGCCGACCAGCTCATCATCATCTCCACGCCGTCCGTGGACGGCGCGTCCAGCGCCAGCACGACCCTGGACTGGCTGTCGGCGCACGGCTACCAGGACCTGGTCGCCCGCTCGATCACCGTCATCTCCGGCGTGCGCGAGACCGGCAAGATGATCAAGGTCGAGGACATCGTGGGCCACTTCGAGACCCGCTGCCGCGGCGTCGTCGTCGTGCCGTTCGACGAGCACCTCGCAGCGGGAGCGGAGGTCGATCTGGACATGATGCGGCCGAAGGTGCGGGAGGCGTACTTCCATCTCGCCGCGATGATCGCCGAGGACTTCACCCGGCACCAGCAGGCGCACGGCCTGTGGACCAGCGACGGCAATCCGCCGCCCGTGGCGGCCCCGCCCATGCCGGGCCAGGGTCAGCCGATGCCGGGTCAGGGTCAGCCGATGCCGGGCCAGCCGTACCCGGGCCAGCAGGTCCCGCAACCGCAGCAGCCGGGTCAACCGTACGCACCGCACGGGATGCCGGCGCAGCCGGGACAGCCCGGCCGGCCGTACGCGCAACCCGGGCACCCCGGTCCGTCGTACGGACAGCCGGGACAACCCGGCCAGCCGTACCCGCCGCAGCCGCACCCCCAGCAGCCCGGCCAGCCGTACCCGCAGCAGGCTGGCCAGCCGTACCCGCCGCAGGGCCAGCCGTACCCGCCGCAGCCGGGCCAACCCGCCGCCCCGTTCCCGGCACAGCCCGGCCAGCCCGGCGGCCACCAGCCGCACCCCCACCCCGCACCGCAGCAGCCGGGACAGCAGCAGGCCCCGCAGCAGCCGGGCCCGCCGGAGGGGTACGGCTACCCACAGCCGGGAGAACAGCCCCCGGCCCAGCCCGAGCCGCCGCAGCAGTAACCCGGCGTACGACGAAAGGGCGGCCGGTGCCCAGCAGGCACCGGCCGCCCTTCGGCGTCGTACAGGTCCCTACCGGACCTCGGCGTCGGCCTCCGCCACCAGCTCCCGGCAGCGCTTGACGTCCTCGGCCATCTGCTCCAGCAGCGCGTCCAGCGTGTCGAAGCGGGCTTGACCGCGCACATAGGCGAGGAAGTCCACGGCGACGTGCAGGCCGTACAGATCCAGACCCACCCGGTCGATGGCGTACGCCTCCACGGTCCGCTCGGTGCCGTCGAACTGCGGGTTGGTCCCGACGGAGATCGCGGCCGGCATCGCCTCGCCGCCCGTGTGCAGCCAGCCGGCGTACACACCGTCGGCGGGGATGGCGGTGTGCGGCAGCGTCTCGACGTTGGCGGTCGGGAAGCCCAGCTCACGGCCGCGCTGGGCGCCGCGCACCACCACGCCCTCCACGCGGTGCGGGCGGCCGAGGATCTCGGCGGCGCCGGCGACGTCCCCCTCGGCCACCAGGCGGCGGGTCAGCGTGGAGGAGAACGGCTGGCCCCCGCCCGCCGCGCCGGTGAGGTGGAGTTCGACGACCTCCACCTCGAAGTCGTGCTCCTTGCCCTGCTCGGTGAGGAACTCCACGTTGCCCGCGGCCTTGTGGCCGAAGCGGAAGTTGGGGCCCTCGACCACGGCTCTGGCGTGCAGCCGGTCGACGAGGACCTTGACGACGAAGTCCGCCGGCGACAGCTTCGAGAACTCGGTGGTGAACGGCAGGATCAGCACCGCGTCCACACCCAGCTCGGCCATCAGCTCGGCACGGCGGTGATGCGGGGCGAGCAACGGCGGGTGGCTGCCGGGGCGGACGACCTCGCTGGGGTGCGGATCGAAGGTGACGACGACGGCGGGCACACCGAGTTGGCGAGCGCGGTCCACGGCGTGCCGGATGATCAGCTGGTGGCCGCGGTGCACTCCGTCGTAGGAGCCGATGGTGACGACGCTGCGCCCCCAGTCCTGGGGGATGTCCTCCAAGCCACGCCAGCGCTGCACTGTGACCGCTCCTCGAACCCGTGTCTGTATCTGCCGTTGGTGTTTCGGTGCCTGGTTACGCAGGTCTAAGGGTGCCATGCCGCGCGCCACCGCCCGGCATCGGCATGGTGGCTGTGACGGGGCGCACGTGACGCGGACTCTTCACACGAGGACCCGTCCGCTCGCCAGGTTCTCGATCACGCGACGGGTGCTGGGACCGACGACCGCCGCCCAGTCCCCCGGGGTTCCCGACAGCCAACCGGCCATGAGCGCGGCGAAACCGGGGACGTGACGGGCGAGGTCGACCAGGCCGCGGTCGAGGCGGGAGGCGCCCTCCGGCGTACGGACGAGCAGCAGGCCGGTGCGGTGGAGGAGGTCGCGCAACTCGTCGCCGCCCTGGTAGACGGCGGCGTGGAGCAACGCGGCGAGGACGGCGGGTTCCTGCTCGTGGGCCAGCAGGAACCCGCGCAGTTCCGCGCGCAGGGGTCGGGAGGCGGGGGCGCCGGGGGTGGCCAGAACGGCGGCGAGGGCGGCCCGCACCCGCTCGGGCCCGCCGTGCAGCAGACCCGTGACCAGGGGAAGCAGCACGGCGCGGGCGGACGGTCCACGGTTCAGGCACCGGTCGACGTATCCGGCGACGTCCTCGGCGACGTCCGGGCGTGCCGCCACGGCCTCCCGGACCAGCGCCGCGACGCGGCGGGCCGGTCCGGCCTCGCCGACCTCGGCGAGGGCACGCAGCGCGTCCCCGGCGTTCGGCGCGGCGAGCCGGGTCCGGAAAGCGTCGAGGACGGGTTCCGGGTGGGTGGCCAAGGCGGTGAGCAGGGCGCCGGGCGGCAGGTGAGGATCGCCTGCGGCGAACCGGCGCAGCGCCTCCGGAAGGTGGCGGGCCCGGGTGCGCGGGTCGCGGACCAGGAGGGCGAGCGCGCCACCGTGCAATGTGGCGTCGGCGGACCCGGCCAGGAGGGCGAGGGCGGCGTGGCGCAGCAGTTCCCGGTCGGCGTCGCTGCGGACGTACGGTGCGGCGCGCAGCCCGTACGCCACGGCCGCCACCCGCCGGTCCGGCCGTTCGTCGCGGGCCCACCGCTCGACGGCCCGGCAGAGCGCGGAGGGCTCGTCCTCGGCGAGGACGGCGAGGAGTTCGTCGGCGCGGTGGTGGGCGCTGTCGACCAGGACCTCGGTCAGGTCGTCGAGCGCGCCGTGCCGGTGGGTGTGCAGCAGGGCCTGCGCGGCGGTGGCGACCGTGGCGTGAGGGGTGGCGGGCAGGGGCCGCTCGTCGTCGAACCAGTGGGTGAGATGGGGCTGCACGGTGGCGGGGTCGCCGGCCAGGAGCCGGGCCGTGGTGTCGAGGAAGCGGGGGGCGCCGCCGTCCTGCGGCGTGGTGTCGGCGAGCACGAGGCGGCGCAGCAGGTCGAGGCGGTCGGCGTCACGCAGCGGGAGTCCGCTCCAGAAGGCGGGACCGAAGCGCGCCGGGGGCAGCCGCCGTGCGGCGATCCGGTCGGCGAGGTCGCCCAGCACACCGAGGTACGGAGTGGCGTCGGGGACGCGGGCGAGGACCTCGGTGACCAGCCGCGCGGCCCACCAGGAGTCCGGGTCCGCCTCCAGGGCGTCGGTCAGCTCGTCGAGGCGCAGCGCGAGCCGGCGGGTGCCGTGCTGGCGGGCCTGGACGAGCATGGCCTGCACCACGGGGCCGATGCGGTGGTGCGGGACGGGCAGCGGATGCGCCTCACGCGGGTCGCGGTGGACGAGCGCGCGCAGGGCCTCGTCGAGGTCGAGGTGCGTGCCCTGGAGCCAGTCGGAGAGTTCCTCGTGGGCGAAGCGGTAGCCGCCGCCCGCGGGGACGAGGAGGCCCTCGGCGAGGACGGCGGACGCCCAGCCGGTGCCGCCGCCGAGCCGGGTCGGGGCCGGCCCCCAGGGGAACACCGTCTCGAACGCCTGCCGGTCCAGTTCCCCCTGGCCCGGGCCGAGGCTGCGGCGGGCGGCCTCGTGGACCTGCCCGGCGACCTTGGCCGCGAGCCGTCGTACGGCGGTGCCACGCAGTTCGTTCTCGGCGGCGAGCCGGACCGCGACGCGCAGGCACATCAGGTCCAGGTGGGCGGAGAGGACGTCGTGGCGGTCGGCGCGGACCCGGGAGACCTCCGGCAGCGCGGCACGCACCTCGGCCAGCAGGCGCAGCGTGAGGGGGTGGCGGGCGTCGGGGCCGGGGAGGGCGTCCTCGGGGACGCGGTGGCGCTGCCGGGCCAGCCGGGCCTCCTCGGGGACGAGGTCGCCGAGCGGGACGCAGGGCGGCAGCGTCCCGTCCCCGGGGGGCTCGGCCGTGTGCAGGAGTTCGCGGGGGAAGTGCGCGCCGGCGCCCTCCCAGTACTCCGGCCGGCAGGCGATCACGAGCCGGGCACCCGTCCGGCGCAGCCAGTCCGCGGTGCCCTCGGTCCAGGCGGGCAGGCGGTGGGCGAGGACCGGGGGCATCTCCTCGGGGCCGTCGAGGAGGAGCAGCAGGGGCCGGCCGACGGTGCGGGCGAGACGGGCCAGGTGTTCGGGGCCGAGGTCGCCGAGATCCGCCGGGTCGCCTCCGCGGGAGACGGCGACGATGCGGGCGGCACGGGCCAGCGCCCGGCGGGCGGCGTCGGCGACGCCGGTGTCGTCCTCGTGGAGGTCGGCGCCGCGCAGCCACAGGGTGGGCGCGGGCAGCGGGTCACGGCTGCGGCGGGCGGCGAGCGCCGCGAGTTCGGTGGTACGGCCGCTGCCGGGGGCGCCGACGAGCGCGAGGACGGCGGCGTCCCCGGCGGTGAAGGCGGCGAACGCGGCGGCCGGCACGGCTCGTTCGACGGGGTCCGCGGCGCCCCGGGGGGACGGTCCGTGTCCGGGCAGCGCGCCGGGCGGGCCGTCCTGGCCGACGCAGACGGCGGTGAGTTCCAGCATCCCGGCCGGGTTGAGATCCGCACCGTAGGCGGGCACGGTGGCCGCGTTGCGGGCGAGCACGTCGGCGAGCGGGCCGTCCGCGGCGGGGCGCAGGGGCACGGCGAGCCCGGCGGCGGTGGCACCGGCCCGCAGGGCGGTGACCACGACGCCGACGGCCGCACCGGTCGCCGCGTCGAGCACGGGCCCGCCGGCCGCGCCACCGCCGGGTCGCAGCGCGTCCCGGCCGGCCGTGCCGATGGCCAGTTCCAGGGCGTCGCCGACGGGATGGGCGCGGTCGGCGGCGGTGTAGGTGGCGCCGGTCGCGCCGAGCACCCGGGCCTCACGCCAGCAGCCGGCGGGGACGCGGACGTACGTGCCGCTGTCGATGCGGTCCCGAGCGGTGACCGGGAGCGGGTCGAGGCCGAGTCCCTCGGTGCGGACGAGGGCGAGGCCGCGGTGGGGCAGCGCGGTCACCGCGTCGGCGGTCACGACGCAGCTGCGGTCGTCGGCGGTGTGCACCACGAGCCGGGTCAGGCCGTCGACTGCTTCGTGGCTGGTGATCAGGGTGCCGAGGTGGTCGGCCGCGAAGCCGAGGCCGCGGGGGCGGCCGGCCGGGTCCCGGAGATGGACGAGAGCGGGTCCGAGGGCCTGCGGGTGCGTCGGGTGGTCCTGCGGACCGCAGTCGTGGGCACCGCCGGTGTCCCGCCGAGCGCTGTCCGCCGGGCCGTCCCGGTCCTGTCCGCGCCGCGCCTCGCCCTGGTGCGGTCCGCCCTCGGTGGCGTCCGGGCGCGGCCGGCCGTGCCCGGCCCGGGTGCGTGTGCGCGTGCCCCGTCCCGACATGGTCGTTCCTCCCGCCCTGCGCCTGCCTGTGTCTTCGACCGTAGGCAGGCCGTGATCGGCGGGACAAGATCGCTCGACGAACGCGCCCCTCTGCGCTCCCCCGCTTCACTCCGAGCGCCCGCCCGGACGGGTGAATGGACGGGGGACGCTGGATACACCCTAGGGGTGGGGGAACCGAGGGGGGACCGTGGAGCGGCGGCAGGTGATGCCCCGTGCTCGCCGCTCCACGGGCGAACCGGCCCGGGGCCGGGCGCGCGGCCCGGGCCCGCGGGTTCGTCAGCCGAAGACGGCCAGGCTCTTCGCCTTGCCCTTCTGCGCCTCGACGAGGGCGAGGAGGCGGTTCTCCGGGCCGAAGACGGCCACGGGCCCGGCGCCCGCGTAGGTGTCGGGCATCTCCAGGCGGACGCCGTTGGTGAGCAGCCGGGCGCGCCGGGTGTCCACGTCCCAGCGCGGGAAGGCAGCAGCCGCCGCCTCGGCGAGCGGCATGATCGCCAGCTCCTTCTGGAGCTGGTCCAGCGTCCGCGCCGTGTCGATCTTGTACGGCCCCACGCGGGTGCGGCGCAGCGCGGTGAGGTGGCCGCCGACGCCGAGGTCGGCGCCGAGGTCCCGGGCGAGGGCGCGGATGTAGGTGCCGGAGGAGCACACGACGGAGACGATCAGGTCGAGGACGGGGGTGCCGTCCTCGGCTACGGCTTCCCGGACGTCGTACACGGTGAACGAGGAGACCGTCACCGGCCGGGCCGGGATGTCGAACTCCTCGCCCTCACGGGCCCGTTTGTACGACCGCACGCCGTCGATCTTGATGGCGCTGACCTTGGACGGCACCTGCATGATGTCGCCGGTCAGCTTGGCGATGCCGGTGTCGATGGCCTCGCGGGTGATCCCGGAGGCGTCGGCGGAGGAGGTGATGTCCCCCTCGGCGTCGTCGGTGACGGTGTTCTGCCCGAGGCGGACGGTGCCGAGGTACTCCTTCTCGGTCAGCGCGAGATGGCCGAGGAGCTTGGTGGCCTTCTCCACGCCGAGCACGAGCACGCCGGTCGCCATCGGGTCGAGGGTGCCGGCGTGGCCGACGCGGCGCGTGCGCGCGATGCCGCGCATCTTGGCGACGACGTCGTGCGAAGTGAAGCCCGACGGCTTGTCGACGATGACGAGGCCGTCGGGCGGGGTGGGCTTGCGGTCGTTCATTCGGCGGTGTCGTCCGTCTCGTCGGAGGCGGGCTTCCGGTAGGGGTCGGCCTCACCGGCGTACCGCGCGCCGGTGGCGCTCTCGCGCACCGCGGCGTCGGAGGCGCGCGCCTTGTCGAGGAGGTCCTCGATGGTACGGGCGTTGTCGGGGAGGGCGTCGGCGACGAAGCTCAGGGTCGGCGTGAACTTCACGCCGGCGGCCCTGCCGACCTCGGAGCGGAGGATGCCCTTGGCGCTCTCCAGTCCGGCCGCGGCGGCCTTGCGCTCCTCCTCGTCGCCGTAGACCGTGTAGAAGACGGTCGCCTCCCTGAGGTCGCCCGTGACCCGGGTGTCCGTGATGGTGACGTGCGAGCCGAGCCGCGGGTCCTTGATCCCACGCTGCAGCTTCTGGGCCACCACCTCCCGGATGAGGTCCGCCAGCCTTTTCGCCCGCGCGTTGTCGGCCACTGGTCCAGCTCCCGTTCTTTCCTGTCTTGTTCTCTGGTCAGTCGTCTTCGCCGTGGAAGCGCCGCCGCACGGACAGCAGATCCACCTCGGGGCGGCCGGCGACCAGCCGTTCGCACCGGTCGAGTACGTCGGTGAGGTGCCCCGCGTCGCCGGAGACCGCGGCGATGCCGATCTCGGCACGCCGGTAGAGGTCGAGATGGTCCACCTCGGCCGCGCTCACCGCGTACTTGCGCTGGAGCTCGGCGACGATGGGGCGGACGACGGAGCGCTTCTCCTTCAGCGACCGTACGTCACCGAGGAGGAGGTCGAAGGACAGCGTCCCCACATACATGTGTGCAACCGGTTCACCCGCCGGTCCGGGATCGATGGCCCCGGGTCCGTGCGGCCGGGGACATCATGAACGGTACCCCGTACCCGCCGGCGACTCGACCGGGTTTCCCCGGGAACAGCACCGGTCGGCGGACCACCTGCGGCGTGCGGGTTCCGGGTACTCCGGGACCCGCCCACCGGTCCGTCCCCGCCCCGCGCCCCGAGTCGGGGTGGGGCGGGAAAAGGGACGCTGGCCGGCGGGAGCGTGCTCCCGCCGGCCAGCGCAGGCACCGTGGGCGCTACACCCGCGGCTTCTCGCGCATCTCGTACGTCGCGATGACGTCGTCGACCTTGATGTCGTTGAAGTTTCCGAGGTTGATACCGCCCTCGAAGCCTTCGCGGATCTCGGTGACGTCGTCCTTGAAGCGGCGCAGACCGGAGATGGTGAGGTTCTCCGCGACGACCTTGCCGTCGCGGATGAGGCGCGCCTTGGTGCTGCGCTTGACCTCGCCCGAGCGGATGAGGACACCCGCGATGTTGCCGAGCTTGGACGACTTGAAGACCTCGCGGATCTCCGCCGTACCGAGCTCGACCTCCTCGAACTCCGGCTTGAGCATGCCCTTGAGGGCCGCCTCGATCTCCTCGATCGCCTGGTAGATGACCGAGTAGTAGCGGACGTCCACGCCCTCGCGCTCGGCCATCTGCGCCGCGCGGCCCGCCGCACGGACGTTGAAGCCGATCACGATGGCGTCCGAGCCCATCGCCAGGTCGATGTCCGACTCCGTGACCGCACCGACACCGCGGTGCAGGACGCGGATGTCGACCTCTTCGCCGACGTCCAGCTGGAGCAGGGACGACTCGAGCGCCTCGACGGAACCGGAAGCGTCACCCTTGATGATGAGGTTGAGCTGCTGGACCTCGCCGGCCTTGAGCACCTTGTCCAGGTCCTCGAGGGAGACGCGGCGCGTGCGCTTGGCGAACGCGGCGTTGCGCTCGCGGGCGGCACGCTTCTCGGCGATCTGACGGGCCGTACGGTCCTCGTCGACCACCAGGAAGTTGTCGCCCGCACCCGGGACGTTGGTCAGGCCCAGGACCTGGACCGGCGTCGACGGACCCGCCTCGGCGACGTTGTTGCCGTTGTCGTCGAGCATGGCGCGGACTCGGCCGTAGGCGTCGCCCACGACCATCGTGTCGCCGACCCGCAGCGTGCCTCGCTGGACGAGGACGGTCGCCACGGCACCGCGGCCGCGGTCGAGACGGGACTCGATCGAGATGCCCTGCGCGTCCTGACTCGGGTTGGCCCGCAGGTCGAGCGAGGCGTCCGCGGTGAGGACGACGGCCTCCAGGAGGCTGTCGATGTGCAGACCCTGCTTGGCGGAGATGTCGACGAACATCGTGTCGCCGCCGTACTCCTCGGCCACCAGGCCGTACTCGGTCAGCTGACCGCGCACCTTGGTCGGGTCGGCTCCCTCGACGTCGATCTTGTTGACCGCGACGACGATCGGGACGTCGGCCGCCTTGGCGTGGTTGAGCGCCTCGACCGTCTGCGGCATGACGCCGTCGTTGGCCGCGACGACCAGGATCGCGATGTCGGTCGACTTCGCACCACGGGCACGCATGGCGGTGAACGCCTCGTGACCCGGGGTGTCGATGAAGGTGATCTTGCGCTCTTCGTCGTTGACCTCGGTCGAGACCTGGTAGGCACCGATGTGCTGGGTGATGCCGCCGGCCTCGCCCGCGATGACGTTCGTCTTGCGGATGGCGTCGAGCAGTCGGGTCTTACCGTGGTCGACGTGACCCATGACGGTGACGACCGGCGGGCGGACCACCAGGTCCTCCTCGTCGCCCTCGTCCTCACCGAACTCGATGTCGAAGGACTCGAGGAGCTCGCGGTCCTCCTCCTCCGGGCTGACGATCTGAACGGTGTAGTTCATCTCGTCGGCGAGGAGCTGCAGCGTCTCGTCGGAGACGGACTGCGTGGCCGTGACCATCTCGCCCAGGTTCATCATGACCGCGACGAGCGACGCCGGGTTGGCGTTGATCTTCTCCGCGAAGTCGGTGAGGGAGGCACCGCGCGACAGGCGAATGGCCTCGCCGTTGCCGCGAGGCAGCATCACACCGCCGACCGACGGGGCCTGCATGGCCTCGTACTCCTGGCGCCTCTGCCGCTTCGACTTGCGGCCGCGACGCGCGGGACCGCCGGGACGGCCGAAGGCGCCCTGCGTGCCACCACGGCCACCGGGACCGCCGGGACGGCCGCCGAAGCCGGGACGGCCGCCGCCACCGCCGAAGCCGCCGCCGCCACCGGGACGACCGGCGAAACCGCCGCCGCCACCGGGACGACCCGCACCGCCGCCGCCACCGGGACGACCGGCGAAACCGCCGCCGCCACCGGGACGACCGCCGCCGGGACGACCCGCACCGCCGCCCGGACCACGACCGCCGGGGCCGGGGCGCGGGCCGGCAGCGGGACGCTGCGGCATCATGCCGGGGTTCGGGCGCGGACCGGCCGGGCCGGGACGCGGGCCGCCCTGCGGGCGGGGCATCGAGCCCGGGTTCGGACGCTGACCGCCCGGAGCCTGCGGACGGGGACCGCCCTGACCACCGGGAGCCTGCGGACGGGGACCGCCCTGGCCGCCGGGGGCCTGCGGACGGGGACCCTGCTGGCGGGGAGCCTGCGGGCGCGCCATGCCGGCGTTGCCGCCGGAGGTGAAGGGGTTGTTCCCCGGGCGCGGACCGGCCGGGCGGGCACCCGGACGCGGCGCGGAGCCGCCGGGACGCTGACCCTGGCCTGCGGGACGCTGACCCTGACCGCCCTGCTGGCCCGCCGGACGGGCGCCCGGCTTCGGGCCGCCCGGACGCGGACCGCCGGGCTTGGGACCGCCGGACGCGGCCGGGGCGGCCGGCGGAGCGGTGAACTCCGGGGCAGCCGGGGCCGGACGCGGCGCGGGCTTCGGACCCGGCACCGGACGCGGACCCGGGGCCGGCGCGGGCGCCGACGGGGCCGCGGGCGTCTGCGCGGCGGGGGGCTTGGGGGCGCCCGGCTTCGGAGCAGCCGGACGTGCCGCCTGCGCCGGGGAGGGCGCGGCGGGCCTGGGCGCCGCCTTGCGCGGGGCGGGCTTGCCGGCGGACTTGCCGTTGCCACCGCCCTGGAAGGCGTCGGTCAGCTTGCGTACAACGGGCGCTTCGATGGTCGAAGACGCCGAACGGACGAATTCACCGAGTTCCTGGAGCTTGGCCATGACGACCTTGCTCTCCACACCGAACTCCTTGGCGAGTTCGTAGACCCGGACCTTAGCCACTTCGCTCCTCTGAGGTCCGGGTGATGCCGGACCGTCGCTAGTTCATGGGCGTACTCATCGCGTACTCATCGAGTGCTCATCGCAATCTCGACCTGCTTTCGACTCGCGAGGTACCAACCGCGCGGGGTTCCGCGCGGTTCTGTGTTCCTACCGTGCTGCCTGCTCGGCAACCTTTGCCCGCTCGACGTACCGGCGCAACGCCATTACGTCGAGCGCTCCCGGGACGCGCAGCGCCCTGGTGAACGCCCGGCGGCGCACCGCCTGGTCGAGACAGACCGGGACGGGGTGTACATACGCACCCCGGCCGGGCAGCGTACCGCGAGGATCGGGGACGCACTCGCCCTCGATCGCCACGATCCGCAGCAGTTCCGCCTTGGCCGCTCGTTCCCGACACCCCACACAGGTGCGTTCGGGGCATGCCCGGGCCCGTGTCCGGCCAGACACTCTTAAGTCTACCTCCCCGTAGGCACCCCACCCCCTCGGGGCAGGAGGCGAACAGTTGGCTGGTGCGAAACCTGTCGTGATCTGAGCGACCAGCGGCCGGGATTTATTCCCCGCCCTGCGGTCCGGCCTGCTCGGTGTCCGGCCGGATGTCGATCCGCCAGCCCGTGAGCCGCGCCGCGAGCCGGGCGTTCTGCCCTTCCTTGCCGATCGCGAGGGACAGCTGGTAGTCGGGCACGGTCACCCGGGCGGACCGGGCTGCCATGTCGACGACCTCCACCTTGCTCACCCGCGCGGGTGACAGGGCGTTCGCCACCATCTCGGCCGGGTCGTCCGACCAGTCGACGATGTCGATCTTCTCGCCGTTCAGTTCGCCCATCACGTTGCGGACCCGGCCGCCCATCGGGCCGATGCAGGCGCCCTTGGCGTTCAGGCCCGAACGGGTGGACCGTACGGCGATCTTGGTGCGGTGGCCGGCCTCGCGGGCGATCGCGGCGATCTCGACGGACCCGTCGGCGATCTCCGGTACCTCCAGCGCGAACAGCTTCTTGACCAGGTTGGGGTGGGTGCGCGACAGCGTCACGGACGGCCCACGCACGCCCTTGGCCACCCGGACGACGTACGAGCGCAGCCGCATGCCGTGCGGGTACTGCTCGCCGGGCACCTGTTCCTGCACCGGCAGGATGGCCTCCAGCTTGCCGATGTCCACCAGCACGTTCTTCGGGTCGCGCCCCTGCTGGACCACTCCCGTGACGATGTCGCCCTCGCGGCCGGCGTACTCGCCGAGCGTCGCGTCGTCCTCCGCGTCGCGCAGCCGCTGCAGGATCACCTGCTTGGCGGTGGTGGCGGCGATCCGGCCGAAGCCGGACGGGGTGTCGTCGAACTCGCGGGGCTCCTGGCCCTCCTCGAGGTCGTCCGGGTCCTCCTTCGCCCACACGGTCACGTGCCCGGTGTTCCGGTTGAGCTCGACACGCGCGTGGCGGCGGCTTCCCTCGGTGCGGTGGTAGGCGATGAGGAGGGCCGATTCGATCGCCTCGACCAGCAGGTCGAAGGAGATCTCCTTCTCCCGCACCAAGCCCCGCAGGGCACTCATGTCGATGTCCACGGCTACGCCTCCTCCTCGTTCTTGTCCTTGCGGTTGAATTCGACCTGCACACGTGCCTTGGTGATCTCGCCGAACACGAGTCTGCGCGTGGTGGCCTTGCGTCCCTTGACCCCGGGCACCTCCAGGTCGAGTCCGTCGTCGTCGACGGTGAGGATCCTGGCGACCAGCTCGCCGCCCTCGGCCAGCTGGAAGCGCACCAGCCGTCCGACGGCGCGCACGTAGTGCCGGTGCTCGCTGAGCGGGCGCTCCGCGCCCGGGGTGCCGACCTCGAGGGTGTACTCGCCCTCGCCCATCGCGTCCGTCTCGTCGAGCTTCGCCGAGAGCGCGCGGCTCACATCGGCGATCCTGTCCAGGTCCGCTCCGGTGTCGGAGTCGACGACGACGCGCAGCACACGCTTGCGTCCGACGGAGTCCACGGCGATCTCTTCGAGGTCCAGGCCCTGAGAGGCGACGAGCGGCTCCAGAAGGTCTCGCAGCCTCTCGCTCTGGGTGGTGCTCATCCGGGTGACTCCTCGGCCGCGTGTGCTGTTGTGGGATGGTCGCGCGTCAGGTCAAAGGGTATCCGGTCCCGAGGGGTGTTGCCGTCCACCTGTGTACGCACGGTGCCGGTGAGTGGTGCCGAGCGGACACGCGGGTACCGTGATCACGGACCTGTGGGTCCTCCGTCCCTCCGTACGAGCTCTCCGAGGACGTCTGCCGTGCCGTTCACCCCGCCGCCGCGCATCCCCTCGGGACCGCGCAGAAGAACCCTGCTCGCCTCGGCCGCGGGCACCACGCTCCTGGTGGGCTGCTCGGCCACCGCCGAGGACACCGGTGGCGGAAGGTCCAGCGCCCCGTCCCTCGCCCAGCGCGTCCGCGCGCGGGCCGCCCGGGACAGCACGGACCTGGCCCGGCGCTACGACGCGGTCCTCACCGCCCATCCGTCGCTCGCTCCGCGGCTCGCGCCGCTGCGGGCGGAGACCGTGCGGCACGCGGAGGCGTTCGGTGCGCGGCCCGCGGGATCCGGCGTGTCGGGTTCGCCGTCCGTGTCGCCGACGAGCTCCCCCACCGGCTCTCCCGGCGCCTCCCCCACCGGCTCTCCCGTGACCGCTCCGGACGCCTCCCCCGTCGTCCCCGCGGACGAGAAGGCGGCCGTGGCCCTGCTCGCCGGCGCCGAGAAGGAACTGGCCGACCGGCGCACGGAGACGCTCGCCGACGTGGACGGCGAACTGGCGCGGCTGCTGGCCTCGGTGGCCGCGGCGGGCGCGGCACATGTCTACCTGCTGACGACGGAGGCGGCCGGGTGAGCGAGGACCGGACACAGGAACTTCAGGCGCTCCAGGCTGCGCTGGCCGCCGAGCACGCGGCGGCCTACGGCTACGGGGTGGTCGGTGGGCAAATCGACGAGGTGCGCCGCGGCGAGGCCCGCGCCGCCTACGACGCCCACCGCGCCCGCCGGGACGCCCTGGTGCGCGAGGTGCGGGACCTGGGCGGTGCGCCGGTCGCCGCGGCGGCCGGTTACGCGCTGCCGTTCGCGGTGCCGGACGCGGCGGCCGCCGTCCGGCTCGCCGCGGAGCTGGAGGACCGCGTGGCGGGCGTCTACTCCGACCTCGTGCGGGCCTCGGCGGGGCAGCGGCGGCGGGAGGCCGCGGGCGCGCTGCGCGAGGCCGCGGTGCGGGCGGTGCGCTGGCGCGGGAAGAGCGTAGCCTTCCCTGGGCTCGCCGAACGGACGGCGAACGCCGGTGCACCGGCGTCGCCCTCGGCGACCGCCGCACCCACCACGTAGCGGACACAGAAGGGGAACGACTCGCGTATGGCTCTCGAACCGCCGCGGCGTCTGGTCAGGTCGCTCGGTGAGACGGCACCGGAGGGGGACGCCTGGCTGGAGAGGCTGCCGGAGGAGGCCCGTCACGCGGTGGCGCTACGCGAGTTGACCGTCGAGCGGGTGCAGGCGCCGGGCGGCCGGAGCAGCCTGGTGCTGCTGGTGCGGCGCGCCGACGGTACGCCCGCGGTGCTGAAGCTGGCGCCGCGCAGGGCCCGCCCCGAGGCGGAGCGGGCCGCGCTCGCCCACTGGGCCGGCCGCGGTGCCGTACGGCTGCTCCAGGAGGACCTGCCGCACGGCCCGAAGGACCCGGAGCCGGGTGTGCTGCTGCTGGAGCGGCTGCACCCCGATGTGTCGGTGCGGTCGCTGCCCGAGGCGAAGGCGCTGCTGGAGGCGGCGGGGACGCTGCGCCGGCTGTGGGTGGAGCCGCCCTCCGGCGCGGCGGCCCACCCGTTCGAGACCGTGGCCGCGCGGACCGGGCGGCAGGCGGAGGCGATGCGGGCGACGGCGGAGCGGGATGCCGAGGTGGCGCCGCTGGTCGAGGAGGCGCTCGCGGCACGGGACGCGCTGCTGGCCGCCCCGCCGGAGCACCGGCTGCTGCACGGCACGTTCCGCCAGAGCAAGGTGCTGGCCGGGGAGCGGATGCCGTGGCTCGCGGTGGGCCCGGACCCGGTGGTCGGCGAGTGCGCGTTCGACCTCGCCCGGCTGGTCCGCGACCGGGTGGAGGACCTGATCGCCTCGCCGTCCGGGGCGGCGACGACGCGGCGGCGCGTGAAGCGGCTCGCGGAGTCGCTGGAGGTGGACCAGGAGCGGCTGCGCGGCTGGACCCTGTTCCGGGCGGTGGAGTCGGGCGTGCGGGCGCGCCGCGTCGGCCGGGAGCGGGACGGGGAGCTGCTGATGGAGTTCGCGAGCTGGCTGTAGCCCGTCCTCCCGGGCCTGTAGCCCGTCCTCCCGGGCGACGGCGCCTCGGGCGTCCCCGGAGCGCCCGGGAGGCCGGGGTGGCGGGGGCGCTCACACGCGGTGAACGCCCCCCCGCCCCGGGCGTCAGGCGGTGAGGCGGGCGATCGCCTCGTCGACCGGGAGCTCCTCGCGCTCGCCGGTGCGGCGGTCCTTCAGCTCGACGACGCCCTCGGCGGCGCGCCGCCCGGCGACCAGGATGGTCGGAACGCCGATCAGCTCGGAGTCCGTGAACTTCACGCCCGGTGAGACGCCCGCGCGGTCGTCGACGAGGACGCGGACTCCGGCGGCGGCGAGCTTGTCCGAGATGTCGAGGGCGAGTTCGGTCTGCCGGGCCTTGCCCGCGGCGACCACGTGGACGTCGGCCGGGGCGATCTCCTTGGGCCAGCACAGGCCCTTGTCGTCGGCGGTCTGCTCGGCGAGCGCGGCGACGGCGCGGGAGACGCCGACACCGTAGGAGCCCATGGTGACGCGGACCGGCTTGCCGTTCTGGCCGAGGACGTCGAGTTTGAGGGCGTCGGTGTACTTGCGGCCGAGCTGGAAGATGTGACCGATCTCGATGGCGCGGTCCAGCTCGATGCCGGTACCGCACTTCGGGCAGGGGTCGCCGTCCTGCACCACGACGACGTCGAGGTAGGCGTCGACCTCGAAGTCACGGCCGGCGACGACGTTCCTGGCATGCGTGTCGGCCTTGTTGGCACCGGTGATCCACGCGGTACCCGGGGCGACGCGCGGGTCGGCGACGTACTTCACCTTCGGCAGGCCCTGCGGGCCGACGTAGCCTCGGACCAGATCGGGGCGTCCGGCGAAGTCGGCCTCGGTGACCATCTCGACGACGGCCGGGGCGAAGTGCGCCTCGACCTTGTCCAGGTCGACCTCGCGGTCGCCGGGAACGCCGACGGCGACGATCTCGCCGTCCACCTTGACCAGGAGGTTCTTCAGGGTGGCGGAGGCGGGGACGCCGAGGGAGGCGGCGAGGGTCTCGATGGTGGGGGTGTCCGGGGTGGGGATGTCCTCCGGGGCCGGCACGCCCTCGGCGTCCACCGGCTTCAGCGCGTACGTCATCGCCTCGGTGTTGGCGGCGAAGTCGCAGTTCGGGCAGTCGGCGAAGGTGTCCTCGCCGGCAGCGGCCGGCGCGAGGAACTCCTCCGACTCGGAGCCACCCATGGCGCCGGCGGTGGCGGCGCAGATGCGGTAGTCGAGGCCGAGGCGCGTGAAGATCTTCTGGTACGCCTCCCGGTGCAGGGCGTAGGAGTGGGCGAGGCCCTCGTCGGCGAGGTCGAAGGAGTAGGAGTCCTTCATCTGGAACTCGCGCCCGCGCAGGATGCCGGCCCGCGGGCGGGCCTCGTCCCGGAACTTGGTCTGGATCTGGTAGAGGATGACCGGCAGGTCCTTGTAGGACGTGCACTGGTCCTTGACCAGCAGGGTGAAGATCTCCTCGTGCGTCGGGCCGAGGAGGTAGTCGCCGCCCTTGCGGTCCTTCAGCCGGAACAGTTCCTGGCCGTACTCGTCCCAGCGGCCGGTGGCATCGTAGGGCTCGCGGGGCAGCAGCGCCGGGAGCAGAACCTCCTGGGCGCCGATCGCGTCCATCTCCTCGCGGACGATCCGCTCCACGTTGGCGAGGACCTTCTTGCCGAGCGGCAGCCAGCTCCACATGCCCGCGGCGGTGCGTCGGACGTAGCCGGCGCGGACCAGCAGCTTGTGGCTGAGCACCTCGGCGTCCGCGGGGTCGTCGCGCAGCGTCTTCGCCATCAACTGGGACATGCGCTGGACAGGTGCGTTCGCCATGGTTCTTGTACTCCTGCCGGGTAAGGGTGATGGCAAGGAGGTTAGCCGGGTGGCGGGCGTGCCCGGAAATCGGTTAGCCGCGACGCAGGGGAAGTGGGGCCCCCATGACGGCGTACGGCTTGGGCGCGCTGGGGAAGAGCACCTGCCGCGCCAGGTCCTCGTAGCCGAGGGAGCGGTACAGAGCGCGCGCGGGGCTGTCGGTGTCGATCGCGGAGAGGATCGAGCGGGGTTCGTCGGCGGAGTCGGTGATCGTGGTGATGAGGCTGCGGCCGATGCCGCGGTGCTGGTGCGCGGGGTGGACGTGCAGTTCGGTGATGACGAAGGAGTCGTCGAGCCAGTGCTCGTGGCCCCGGGCGCGCAGGTAGGGCTCCACGACAGTGGACCACCAGTGGGAGCGGTCGTTGGGCATGCCGTAGACGAAGCCGACGAGGGTGCCGCCCACGGTGGCGCCGAGGGCCCTGGCTCCCCGGTGGGTCATGTGCCGGAGGACGATCTGGCGGCGGACGGCCACCTCGTCGGCACCGAGGCCGAACGCGACTGCCTGGACCGCCAGCGCCTCGTCGACGTGGGCGGAGAGATCCAGGGGGCCGATCACAGCGTCCATGCGGGGAGCGTACAGGGGCGTCGGCTCAGAAAAGGATGCTCATGAAGGCACCGACCTCCTGGAAGCCTACGCGCTCGTACGTCCTTCTGGCCGGGGTGTTGTAGTCGTTGACGTAGAGGCTGACGACCGGGGCGACGTCGGCGAGGGCGTAGCGCAGGACCGCGGCCATGCCGGGGGCCGCGAAGCCCTGCCCGCGGTACTCGGGAGCCACCCACACGCCCTGGATCTGGCACGCCTGGGGGGTGGCGGCGCCGATCTCCGCCTTGAACACGACCCGGCCGCGGTCGTCGAGGCGGGCGAAGGACCGTCCGGCGCCGACGAGTTCGGCGACGCGGGCCTGGTAGAGGAGACCGCCGTCACCGGCGAGCGGCGAGACACCGACCTCCTCGGTGAACATCGCCACGCACGCCGGCATGATCGTCTCCATCTCGTCCTTGCGGACGCGGCGGACGTAGGGGTCGGGAGCGACGTCGGCGGGCATGCGGTCGGTGGCCATCAGCGGCTGGCGGGTGCGGATGTCGCGGGCGGGGCCCCAGTGCGGTTCGAGGAGGCTCCACAGCTCGGCGGTGGGACCGGCGGGGCCGACGACGGAGGAGCAGCGGCGGCCGGCCCGGCGGGCGCGGTCGGCGAAGGCGCGGACGGCGCGCGGGGTGGCGCAGATCGGGACCAGGTTGGCGCCCGCGTAGCACAGGGACGTCAGCATGCCGTCCTCGTACCAGCCCCACATCTCCCCGCCGAGGCGCCACGGGTCCAGTCCCGCGACCTGCACGCGGGCGGTCACGAAGGCGTTGACGACCGGCTCGCGGTCGAGCACCGCGAGGGCGGCGTCCAGGTCGCTCGGTTGGAGGACCCGTGAGGTGGTCTGGGTCAACACGTACGGGGCCTCACACGCTGGGGTCGACTGATCTCCGCACTGTACCCGGCGAAAATCTGCGGCGCCGCCCGGTGGGACGGCAGGCTGCGGCGGGAGATCCGCACGTGGCCGATGAGGCTGGGACCCGCTCAGGGGACCGACGGGGCAGGGGGCTTTCCGACACCTCGCGGACGGCGGACGGCGAGCGGGTCCCGGGGGTGCGGCCCGGGCCTGGAGGCGGTCCGCGGTGGTCACGGCGAGGCAGCCGGTCGCCCGCGCGCCGGGGAGCAAGCGAGGGGGCGAGAAGTCAGGCGCGGGGAACGCGAGACGACGGTGCGGCCGGTGAGAACGGACCCACGCGGCCGGAACGGCGGCCACCCGGCCGCCGGAACGACGGCCGGTGCCGCGGACGCTCACCCTCCACCGGCGGCGCCGCGGCTCACCGGCCGCTCACGGTCGGCCGGTCTCCGGGCCGCGGAGCCCGGGGGCCGGCCGTGGGGCGGCCGGCCCTCTCGTGCGTCGTCGTCAGCCGGCGACCGACACGGAGGGCTCGCCCGACTCCGCGCCCTCGGCCTCCATCTGCTCGGCGATCTTCATCGCCTCTTCGATCAGGGTCTCGACGATCTTCGACTCGGGCACGGTCTTGATGACCTCGCCCTTGACGAAGATCTGCCCCTTGCCGTTGCCGGAGGCGACACCCAGATCGGCCTCACGGGCCTCACCGGGACCGTTGACGACGCAGCCCATCACCGCGACGCGCAGCGGGACCTCCATGCCGGTGAGGCCGGCGGTGACCTCCTCGGCGAGCTTGTAGACGTCGACCTGGGCCCGCCCGCAGGACGGGCAGGAGACGATCTCCAGGCCGCGCTGCCGCAGGTTCAGCGACTCCAGGATCTGGATACCGACCTTGACCTCCTCCGCCGGCGGGGCGGACAGCGACACCCGGATGGTGTCCCCGATACCCCGGGAGAGCAGCGCACCGAAGGCGACGGCGGACTTGACGGTGCCCTGGAAGGCCGGACCCGCCTCCGTCACCCCCAGGTGCAGGGGGTAGTCGCACTGCTCGGCGAGCTGCCGGTACGCCTCGATCATCACGACCGGGTCGTTGTGCTTCACGGAGATCTTGATGTCCCGGAAGTCGTGCTCCTCGAACAGCGACGCCTCCCACAACGCGCTCTCCACCAGCGCCTCCGGGGTGGCCTTGCCGTACTTCTGCAGCAGCCGCCGGTCCAGCGAGCCGGCATTGACACCGATCCGGATCGGCGTGCCGTGGTCCCCGGCCGCCCGGGCGATCTCCCTGACCTGGTCGTCGAACTTCTTGATGTTGCCCGGGTTGACGCGGACGGCGGCACAGCCGGCCTCGATCGCCGCGAAGACGTACTTGGGCTGGAAGTGGATGTCGGCGATCACCGGGATCTGCGACTTCCGGGCGATCGTGGCCAGGGCGTCGGCGTCGTCCTGCGTCGGGCAGGCCACCCGCACGATCTGGCAGCCCGACGCCGTCAGCTCCGCGATCTGCTGCAGCGTGGCACCGACGTCGGACGTCCGCGTGGTCGTCATCGACTGCACGGACACCGGCGCGTCGCCGCCCACCGCCACCGACCCGACCTGGATCTGCCGGCTCTTCCGGCGCTCGGCGAGCTTGGTCGGAACGGACGGCATGCCGAGAGAAATCGCAGTCATCTGCTGTGCAACCCCAAGTCGTGGATCATGGTCCGGCCCCGTTCAGCGGCGGGCTCCGGGCTTCGAGATTACGGCACGGAACCGAACGTCGGCACACGACGGCCCGACGATCCGCTCGATGGCGTGCCGGGTCGGCGGAGAGGGCGTGGTGTGCGCCTCCGCGGACATGCTGTCCGGATGCCCGGTGCGCGCGGCGCCCGGGACCGGGCTCGAGACGTGGGCCGGGCGCGAACAGGGGCGGGGGTGCGGAATCGGTGGGGTGCGTCGTCCGCCCCGCGGCCCCACGCCCGAGGGCCTCGCCCTTCGTCCGCGGGTTCGGGCCGGGGACGAAGGGCGAGGCCCTCGGGTTCGGTGGCGGCGGGGCCGGTCAGGTGATCCGGACCGGGTTCACCACATCCGCGATCAGCACCAGGACGGTGAAGCAGATGAAGATCCCGGCCACCACGTAGGCCACCGGCATCAGCTTCGCCACGTCGAAGGGGCCCGGGTCCGGACGCCGCAGCACCTTCGCCGCGTTCCGCCGCAGCGACTCCCACAGGGCACCCGCGATGTGCCCGCCGTCGAGCGGGAGCAGCGGGAGCATGTTGAACAGGAACAGGGAGAGGTTGAAGCCGGCGACCAGGAAGACGGCCATGGCCAGCTGCTGGCTGGGCGGGATGTCGAGGGTGAAGATCTCGCCGCCGACGCGGGCCGCGCCGACCACGCCCATCGGGGAGTCGGGGGCGCGGGGGGCACCGTTGAAGGCGGCGTCCCACAGGGCGGGGACCTTGGCCGGCAGCGCGACGAGGGCGTCGACGGCGTCGCCCACCCGGTCGGTCATCCAGGTGACCGACCCGCCGAAGTCCTGCCGGACCACGCCGGTGGCAGCGCTGAAGCCGAGGAAGCCGGCCTTGACGTACTCGCCTTGGACGTAGGCGCCGCCGGCGTCCTTCTTGACGAGCTGGTTGGTGGCGATGTCGGCGTGCAGGGTGAGGCGGCGGCCGTCGCGGTCGACGACGATCGGCACACTCTTGCCGGCGCTGTCCCGGATCAGGTCGGAGAGGGTGTTCCAGTTGTCGGTCGGCCGGCCGTCGAAGGAGACGATCTTGTCACCGGCCGTCAGCCCCGCGGCGGCGGCCGGGGAGGCCGGGTCGGACTTCTTGCAGGTGTCGCGGTTCTCGCTCTGCGCGATCACGCAGGGCGAGATGGAGCTGACGGTGGTGGTCTGCTGCTGGATGCCGAAGCCCATCAGCACGGTGAGGAACAGGCCGATCGCCAGGATCAGGTTCATGAACGGGCCGGCGAACATGACGATGACGCGCTTCCACGGTTTGCGCGTGTAGAACAGGCGGGTCTCGTCGCCCGGCTCCAGCTCTTCGAAGGCGGCGGAGCGGGCGTCCTCGATCATGCCGCGCCAGGGTGAGGTGGACCGTGCCTGGATCCGGCCGTCGTCGCCGGGCGGGAACATGCCGATCATGCGGATGTAGCCGCCGAGCGGGATCGCCTTGACCCCGTACTCCGTCTCGCCCTTCCTGCGCGACCACACGGTCGGGCCGAAGCCGACCATGTACTGCGGGACGCGGATGCCGAAGAGCTTGGCGGTGGACAGATGCCCCAGCTCGTGCCAGGCGATCGAGACGAGCAGGCCGACCGCGAAGACGACTATGCCGAGGATCATCATCAGGGTCGTCATGCACGGACCTCCGCCGTCTTCGCCGTCAGTTCCCGGGCCCGGGCCCTCGCCCAAGCCTCCGCTTCCAGGACGTCCGGCACCGTCAGTGAGGTTCCCGTACGGGGGCTTCCGTGCTCCTCCACCACCCGAATGACGGTATCCATGATTCCGGCGAAGGGCAGGTTCCCCTTGAGGAAGGCGTCCACGCACTCCTCGTTCGCCGCGTTGAACACCGCCGGGGCGGTGCCCCCCAGCTCACCGACGTGCCGGGCGAGGTTCACGGAGGGGAAGGCCTCGTTGTCCAGCGGGAAGAACTCCCAGGTGGAGGCCTTGCTCCAGTCGAAGGCGGGCGCCGCGTCGGGGACGCGTTCGGGCCAGCCCAGGCCGATGGCGATGGGCCCGCGCATGTCGGGCGGCGTCGCCTGCGCCATCGTCGATCCGTCCGTGAACTCCACCATCGAATGAACATACGACTGCGGGTGCACGACCACCTCAATGCGGCTGAAGGGAATGTCATAGAGGAGGTGCGCCTCGATCACCTCCAGCCCCTTGTTCACGAGGGTGGCGGAGTTGACCGTGATCACCGGGCCCATGGCCCAGGTGGGGTGCGCGAGGGCGTCGTCGACGGTGACGTCCGCCAGCTGGTCCTTGGTCCGGCCGCGGAAGGGGCCGCCGGAGGCGGTGACGACGAGCTTGCGGACCTCGGCGCGGGTGCCGGCGGCGAGCGCCTGGAAGAGGGCGGCGTGCTCGGAGTCGACGGGGATGATCTGGCCGGGCTCGGCGAGCGCCTTGACCAGCGGGCCGCCCACGATGAGGGACTCCTTGTTGGCCAGGGCCAGGGTGTGGCCCGCCTTCAGCGCGGCGAGGGTGGGTGCGAGGCCGATGGAGCCGGTGATGCCGTTCAGGACCGTGTGGCACTCGGCGGAGTCGGCGGCGGCGACCTGGGCGGCCGCGTCGGGTCCGGCGAGGATCTCGGGAAGCGGCTCGCCGGTGCCGTACTCGGCGGCGAGCGCGTCGCGCAGCGCCGGTACGACGTCCTCGCGGGCCACGGCGACGGTCCGCACCCGAAGCCGGCGGGCCTGCTCGGCCAGCAGGGCGACCCTGCCTCCGTTGGCGGAGAGGGCGGTGACCCGGAAGCGGTCCGGGTTGCGCAGCACGAGGTCGACGGCCTGGGTGCCGATCGACCCCGTGGAGCCGAGGATCGCCACGTCCTTCGGGCCGTCGCCCGTCACCGGGTCGTAGACCAGGTGCGGGTCGGCGAGGGGTGCTGGGCTGGCTGGGCTGGCGGGACTGTCGGTCATTCTCCCATTGTGGCCGCAAGGGGCGGGCGACAGGACAGGGTGTCCCCCTCACGGGGGGCCGGGGCGGAACGCGGGGTGAGCACCCGCCGGCCGGGCCCGCGGATGCTCACCGTGTTCTCACCGGGTTCTCACCGGACGGGGCGGTGGACGTTCTCCTTCTCGCTGGGTCCCGGTGGGGTGTCGGCGATCCAGGGACCGTCTCCGGAGGTGTCGATGACGCCCTCCTCCAGCCAGGTGTAGGCGCCGCCGAGGACGCCCTTGACGACCCTGCGGTCGAGGTCGTCGGTGTTCGTCCACAGGCGGTCGAACAGTTCGTCCACGCGGATACGGGACTGGCGGCAGAAGGCGTCGGCGAGCTGGTAGGCCTCGCGGCCGTGGTCGCCCCGGCGGTACAGCAGCTCGGCACGGACGCAGGCGGCGCTCATCGCGAACAGTTCGGCGCCGATGTCGACGACGCGGCCGAGGAAGCCCTGCTTGGCCTCCATGCGGCCCTGCCAGCGGGACATGGCGTAGAAGGTGGAGCGGGCGAGCTTGCGGGCGTGGCGCTCGACGTGGCGCAGGTGCACCGAGAGGTCCACCTCGCGTTTGAACTCGCCGAAGGCGCCCGGCACCTGGCCGGGGCCGGCGACGAGTTTCGGCAGCCACTTCGCGTAGAAGACGCCCGCGTTCGCGCCCGCCCTGGCCTTGTCCTGCAGGGACTTCTCGGGGTCGATGAGGTCGCCCGCGACGGACAGGTGGGCGTCGACGGCCTCCCGCGCGATCAGCAGGTGCATGATCTCGGTGGAGCCCTCGAAGATGCGGTTGATGCGCAGGTCCCGCAGGAGCTGTTCGGCGGGCACACCGCGCTCGCCGCGGGCGCGCAGGGACTCGGCGGTCTCGAAACCCCGGCCGCCGCGGATCTGGACGAGTTCGTCGGCCATCAGCCAGGCCATCTCGGAGGCGTAGAGCTTGGCGAGGGCGCCCTCGATGCGGATGTCGTTGCGGTCCTCGTCGGCCATCTGCGAGGCGAGGTCGGTGACCGCCTCCAGCGCGAAGGTGGTGGCGGCGATGAAGGAGATCTTCGAACCGACGGCTTCGTGGTGGGCGATCGGCTTGCCCCACTGCTCGCGGGCCGCCGACCACTCGCGGGCGATCTTCAGGCACCACTTGCCGGCGGCGACGCAGGAGGCGGGCAGGGACAGCCGCCCGGTGTTGAGGGTGGTCAGGGCGATCTTCAGGCCCTGACCCTCCTCGCCGATGCGGTTGGCGGCCGGGACGCGGACGCCGTGGAAGCGCGTGACGCCGTTCTCGATGCCGCGCAGCCCCATGAAGGCGTTGCGGTTCTCGACGGTGATGCCGGGCGAGTCGGCCTCGACGACGAAGGCGGTGATTCCCCCGCGGTGGCCCTCGCTCCTGGGGACCCGGGCCATGACCACGAGCAGGTCGGCGACCACGCCGTTCGTGGTCCACAGTTTCACCCCGTCGAGGACGTAGTCGTCGCCGTCGGGTACCGCGCTGGTGGCGAGCCGGGCCGGGTCGGAGCCGACGTCGGGTTCGGTGAGCAGGAAGGCGCTGATGTCGGTGCGGGCGCAGCGCGGCAGGAACCGCTCCTTCTGCTCCTGGGTGCCGAACATCTTCAGCGGCTGGGGCACGCCGATCGACTGGTGCGCGGAGAGCAGCACGCCGATCGCGGGGGACACGGAACCGGCCAGCGCGAGCGCCTTGTTGTAGTACAGCTGGGTGAGGCCGAGACCGCCGTACTTGGTGTCGATCTTCATGCCGAAGGCGCCGAGCTCCTTGAGCCCGGTGATCACCTCGTCGGGGATGCGGGCCTCTCGCTCGATGAGGGGACCGTCGACCTTGGTCTCGACGAAGTCGCGGAGCTTGGCGAGGAAGTCCTCGCCGCGCTGCACGTGCTCGTCGGACGGGAGCGGGTGCGGGTGGATGAGGTCGAGCCGGAATCGCCCGAGGAACAGTTCCTTGGCGAAGCTGGGCTTGCGCCAGGCCTGCTCACGGGCGGCCTCCGCCACCTGGCGGGCCTCCCGTTCGGTGACGACGGGTCGACCGGAGGGGGCTTCGGGGCTTGCGGACATGAGGGTCACCT
Source organism: Streptomyces actuosus (assembly GCF_016921115.1). Taxonomy (GTDB): domain Bacteria; phylum Actinomycetota; class Actinomycetes; order Streptomycetales; family Streptomycetaceae; genus Streptomyces; species Streptomyces actuosus_A. The sequence continues at coordinate 48,715 of NZ_JAFFZS010000030.1, read as the reverse complement.
CGCCGCGAATCGGGATCTTGGACCGTTGTGGTTACCGACGGGTGCTACCCGATCGTATGTACCCGATCCGGGGCGGGGCCACCACCCCGCGTGCGGCCGTTCGGCCGATCTGGACGGAATACGTCTCGATGTCCACCGCCCGGGACGAGTCCCCGGACATGCCCCGGAGTTCCCCGGGAAGCCCGGCGGCCCCGCGCGGGTCCCGGCGGCGGAGAGACGGGGACCGGCGCGGTGCCGGGCCGGAGACCGGGCCGCGCGGGCGTGCGGCGCCGAGCCGGGTGCCGCGGGCCGGCGGACCTGACGGGTCGTGACGCCAGGGGCCGTCCCGTGGTCCCGACGGGCGCATGACGACGGCCATGGCCCTCGCCGCGTCGCCGGGTCGCCCGCGTTCGCCCGCGTTCGCCCGGTACGAGGACGTCCCTCCGCCCTGGGACGCGCCCGTCCGGCGCCCCGGCCGGTCCACCCGGGATCACGGGAAAGCCCATAGGCTGCCCGGACATGACGGCGAAGAAGAGGCGGACCTCCCGCGTCCTGGTGGTGGACGACCATGGGCGCCTGCTCCTGATGTGCGGCCGGGATCCGCGGCGGGAGGGGACACGGTGGTGGTACACCGTGGGCGGCGAGGTGGAGAACGGCGAGGACCCGATCCGCGCGGCGCTCCGCGAGACCCGGGAGGAGACGGGACTCGACCTGGCGCCGGCCCGCCTCGGCCCGCTCCTGTGGACCCGCCGCGCGCTGTTCACCTGGGACGGACGGGTCTGCGACCAGTACGAGGAGTACCGCCTCGTCCGCGTCACCGGTGGCGAGGCCGACCGGATGCGCATCGACGCGGACGAGGCACCCTTCGGGTACGCGTGGTGGACGGTGCCCGAGCTGGCCTCGACGGCGGAGGCCGTTCGGCCCAAGGGCCTCGCGACGCTCCTTCCGCGGGCGCTGGCCGGGCGGCCGCCCGGTGAAGGGCCGCTGCACCTCGGTGACTTCGACGAGGACCGGGACCCCGGCTGAGAGCCTGCCGGACCCCGCCGCCGGCAGGATCCGGCCGCCCCCCGCGAGGACCGCTCCGAACGGGGGCGGCCCTCGGGTGTCGGCGTCCTCGCGGGGCGCGGGCCCCGTGACCATGGACACGGCGACGGCCCGAACCCCCGCACAGTGGGCTCAGGCCGTCGCCGGTCCGCGGTCGGCCGGCTCAGAGAGCGAGGCCGGTGAGCACAAGCACCCGCTCGTAGGTGTAGTCGTCCATCGCGAACTTCACGCCCTCGCGGCCGACGCCGGACTGCTTGGCGCCGCCGTACGGCATCTGGTCGGCGCGGTAGGACGGGACGTCGCCGACGACCACGCCGCCGACCTCCAGGGCGCGGTGGGCGCGGAAAGCGGTCTGCAGGTCGTGGGTGAAGACGCCGGCCTGGAGACCGTACTTGGAGTCGTTGACGGCGGCGAAGGCCTCGGCCTCGCCGTCGGTCCTCTGCACGGTGAGGACCGGGCCGAAGACCTCCTCGCAGGAGAGCGTCACGTCGGCCGGCACGTCGGTGAGGACGGTCGGCGCGTAGGACGCGCCGTCGCGCTTGCCGCCGGTGAGGAGGGTGGCGCCCGCGGCGACCGCCTCCTCGACCCAGGACTCCACCCGCTTGGCGGCGTCCTCGCTGACCAGCGGGCCGACGTCGGTCTTGTCGTCGGAGGGGTCACCGGTGACCTGGGCCTCGACGGCGGCGACGATGCGCGGCAGGAGGCGGTCGTGGATCGACGCGTCGGCGATCACGCGCTGCACGGAGATGCAGGACTGGCCGCCCTGGTAGTTGGAGAAGGTCGCGATGCGGGTCGCGGCCCAGTCCAGGTCGGCGTCGCTCGCGAAGTCGGCCAGCACGACGGCCGCGCCGTTGCCGCCCAGCTCCAGGGTGCAGTGCTTGCGCGGCACCGAGTCCATGATCGCGTAGCCGACCTTGTCGGAGCCGGTGAAGGAGATGACCGGCAGCCGCTCGTCCTGGACGAGGGCGGGCATGCGGTCGTTCGGGACCGGCAGGATGCTCCAGGAGCCCGCCGGCAGGTCGGTCTCGGCGAGGAGTTCGCCGAGGATCAGCCCGGACAGCGGGGTGGCCGGGGCCGGCTTGAGGATGATCGGCGCGCCGACCGCGATCGCCGGGGCGACCTTGTGGGCGCACAGGTTCAGCGGGAAGTTGAACGGCGCGATGCCGAGCACGACGCCCTTGGGGAACCGGCGGGTGAGCGCCAGCCGGCCCTGGCCGCCGGCGTCGGTGTCGAGGCGCTGGGCCTCGCCGCCGTTGAACCGGCGGGCCTCCTCGGCCGCGAAGCGGAACACGGACACGGCGCGACCGACCTCGCCGCGGGCCCACTTGATCGGCTTTCCGTTCTCGGCGGAGATCAGTCGGGCGATCTCCTCGGTGCGCTCGACGAGGCGCTTGCTGACGTGGTCGAGGGCGGCGGCACGGACGTGCGCCGGGGTGGCGGCGAACTCGTCCCGCACGGCGTACGCGGCGGCCACGGCCTCCTCGACCTGGGCCTCGGACGGCACGCTCGCCCTGCCGACGAGCCGGCCGTCCCACGGGGAGGTGACGTCGAAGGTGTCCTCGCCGGTGGCCTGGCGGCCGGCGAGCCAGAAGGCGTGGGTGGAAGTCATGTGCGAGTCCCGGCCCTTCCGCGTTTGGGGGTGTTCTTGCCTGTCCCGGTCCACGGTAGGGCGGCGGCGGCCGGGGGGTGTTTGTCCGGGGCGTAGCAGTGGGCGAGGGGCATGCTCCGGTTTGGCGTACGGCTGCCTGGTGGGGGCGTTCGCCCGGGGGTCGGGGCGTCCCTGTGCGCGCCGGCGATGTCCGGCATGTCCCACGGTGCGGGACGGGGCGACGGTGCCCGCACCACACCACGGCCCGCTCCCTCCGGACCGTGCAAGGCGCCGCACGGCGCCGGGTCCGGGTCCGGGCCCCGGGTCCGGGCGGGGCCCGGGTCCGGGCGGGGCCCGGGTCCGGGCGGGGTCCGGGTCCGGGCGGGGTCCGGGTCCGGGCGGGGCCGCCGACGGTGCTCTGCCACCCGGGGACCGGCCCCGCCCCGCCGGCGTTCCCGACCGGGCCCGGTCGGGTCCGGGGCGGACGCGGGCGCCGACCCCCGCGGCCTCCCCCACCGACCGGCGGTCGGCCGAACGGGTGGCGGCGGCGCCACGCCAAGGCGGCGGACCGTTTCGGCACCCGCCTCGATGACACCGTGAAAGCCGTCGCCGCGGCCGGAGGCCGCACCGGCGAAGGGCCCGGCCGCCGTTCTGATCCGCCGTAGCAGCCGAAGAAACGGAGTCACCGTGCGTCGTCGCAGTGCCGCCCTGATCACCGCCCTCATGGCCTCCCTGGCCGTGGGAGCCTCCCTCCCGGAGGCCGGCGGCGAACCGCCCGCCTCGCACGAGACCCTGCACCAGCAGGGTGTCGTCCGCAGCGGCAGCCGGCCCCTCGCCGGTGCCGAGGTCACGCTCCTGCAGGCCGGAGACCGATTCGGTGGGAGAGCCCGCCCGCTGGCCCGCGGGCGCAGCGACGCCAAGGGCCGTTTCCGCCTCGCCTACCGCGCCCCGCACAACCCCGACGCCGTGCTGTACGTGACCGCGGACACGGGACCGCGCGGTCACAGGCAGCCGCGTGCCGCGCACCGGGTCGAGCCGGTCCGCCTCGTCGCGATGCTCGGCGCGCACCGGCGGCCGGGCAAGGTGGTCCTCAACGAACGCACCACGGTCGCCGCCGGCTTCGCCATGGCGCAGTTCACCCACGGCGGCCAGGTGGCCGGCCGCAGTCCCGGCCTGCAGAACGCCGCCGCCGTCTCGCACAACCTGGCCGACGTCACCGACGGCTCGGCGGCCCGCCTGCTCACCACCGCGCCGAACGGCGACCAGACGTCCACCCTGCGCGCATTCAACACGCTGGCCGACATCCTGACCGGCTGCACCGCGGGCGAGACCTGCGGCACCCTCTTCGACCTGGCCGCGCACCCCGGGGCCGCCGCCCCGCGCGAGACGTTCCAGGCCGTCGCCGACATCGCCCGCCTGCCCGGCAACAACGCCGCGGCGCTCTACGCCCTGGCCGACCACCGCACCGTGTACCGCCCGAGGCTGGAGACGGCACCCGCCGCCTGGACCCTCGCCCTGCGCTACACGGGCAACGGGCACGAGCTGGACGGGCCGGGCAACGTCGCGTTCGACGCGCGGGGCACCGCCTGGATCGGCAACAACTACCGGTTCAACCCCGACCCGCTGCAGTCGACCTGCGGTTCGCGGATCCTGTCCCGGCTGACCCCCACGGGTGAGGACGTCCCCGGTGCCCCGTACCGGGGTGGCGGGCTGTACGGCGTCGGCTTCGGCACCACCATCGACCCCAGGGGCCACGTCTGGGCCGCCAACTTCGGCTTCCAGGGCACCGGTTGCCCGCTCGACGCGAGCCGCCTGTACCGCAGTGTCTCGGAGTTCACGCCGAACGGCCGGCCGCTCTCGCCGCCCCGCGGCTGGCGGTTCGGCGACATCCTCCAGCCGCAGGGCACCCAGGCCGACCGCGACGGCAACGTCTGGATCGCCAACTGCGGCGGCCGGAGCGTGACGCGGATCCCGCACGGGGACGCGCGCCGGGCCCGGAACATCGCACCGGGCGGGGACCGGCTGGTCAAGCCGTTCGGCATCACGGTGGACACCCGCGGGCGCGCCTGGGTGACCGGCAACGGCAGCAACAACGTCATGATGCTGTCGCCGCAGGGCAGGCCGATGCGCACGGTCTCCGACGGCGGGATCAAGCGCCCCATGGGTGTCGCGTCCGACAGCCTCGGCAATGTCTGGGTGGCCAACGGCGGCGCCGTCGTCGCCCCGTGCGAGGGCACCACCCCCGCCATGGTCGCCGAGGCGATCAAGGACATCGTCACCCGGGACGTCGACGCGTCGGTGACGATGATCCGTCCGGACGGATCGACGCCCGCGAAGCCGTTCGTCAACGACGGCCTGTTCCTGCCCTGGGGCATCGCCGTCGACGGCAACGACACGGTGTGGGTGGCGAACTTCGGCGGCCACCGCGTGGCGAACCTGTGCGGTGCCCGCGAGTCCGCCTGCCCCGAGGGGCTGCACACGGGCGACCCGATCTCACCGGCCGCGACCGGCTACCCGGAGCAGGGCCTGGAGCGCAACACGGCCGTCCAGATCGACCCGTCCGGCAACGTGTGGCTGGCCAACAACTGGCGCGACGTGCCCGTGCAGACCAACCCGGGCGGCCGCGAGATGGTCGTGTTCGTCGGTCTCGCCGCTCCGGTGCGCACTCCCCTGCTGGGAGCACCGCAGCACCTGTGACCGCCGTGTCCCGGCGGCGTGCGGGGAGCGCGTCGCCGGGACCGGGGCGCGGGCCGGGAACGGAACACCGCGGTCCCCCTCCCCCGCCGAGACGGAGCCCCCGCCGGTGGCCCGCGGGGGCTTTGTCCTGCTCCGCGGCCGTCGCCATCGAACTCCTGCCCGGCGTTGCACCGTTCAGGGGGAACGTGTGAGGCATCCGGTCCCCGGCGGCCCGTCGGGGCGCAGCGCCGGTCCTCACGTCGCTCCGTCCGGCAACCGAGTTGTCGGACCTGCCGCCGGACGGACGGGAAGTCGGGCCGGTGGAAGCCGTGCAGGACCGGTCCTCACCGGTCGGCAGTGGCCCGCGCGGTCAGGAACCCGAGGGGGGTGCCGCACAGCTGCACGGACCGGAATCCCAGCAGGTCCGTGGGCCGGAGAGGACGGCAGGAGAGGGGCGTCAATCCGTGGCCGTCGCCTTCAGCGCCAGCCACAGCTCCATCCGCACATCCGGGTCGTCCAGGGAACGGCCGAGGATCTCCTCCACGCGCCGCATCCGGTAGCGCAGGGTGTGGCGGTGGACCCCCAGGTCGGCGGCGGCGGCGTCCCACTGGCCGTGCCGCGAGAGCCACGCCCGCAGGGACGCCACCAGGTCCCCCCGCCCGGTCGCGTCGTGCTCGTGGAGGTTGCGCAGCAGCCCGTCCGCGAAGGCCCTGACCGCGTCGTCGGCGAGCAGCGGCAGCACCGACCCCGCCGCCAGCTGCTCGTGCTCCACGCACACCCGGCCCCGTCGCCGCGCCACCGACAGCGCCTGCTCGGCCTGCTTGTACGCGGTCGCGGCGGCGATCGGGCCGGCGGGCGCGGACAGGCCGACGACGAGTTCGTCGTCCTCCACGGGCTGCTCGGCGCCCTCCACGGCGCCCTCCACGGCGCGCGCCGCCTCCAGGGCCGCCGCGTACTCGGTGCAGGCTCCGACGGCGGCGCCCCCGTCGGCGGCGACCACCACGAGCCGTCCGCTGTCCGGTACGACCAGGACGGCCTCCCCGGCCCGGGCGGCGGCGGACTCCACGGCCTCGGCGAGTCCGCCCAAGGGGTCGCCGCCCGCACCGGCGGCGGCCGGTGCGGCGGCGGGGGACGGCTTCGCCCCGGTCACGCGCGCGTGCGCGTCGGCGTGCACCCGGACGGCGGAGGAGGACGCCGACTCGGCGACGACCACGCGGAAGGGCGCGTCCAGCAGCGCTCCGTACAGGTCCCCGGCGACCGCGCGCGCGTGGTCGGGTTCACCGGCCAGCAGCATCCGCAGCACGGCGGCACCGAGTCGCTGCTCGGCGGCGCGCAGGGAGCGGGAACGCTCCGTGGTGAGGGTGAGCAGGGCGATGGCTGAGTGCAGGGCGTACCGCTCGGCGGTGCCCAGCGCGGTGGCCGTGCCGACGGCGAGCGCGGCACGCGGACGGCGGCCGGTGCCGAGGGAGTGCAGTTCGACGCGGTCCTCGTGGCCGGGTCCGCCGACGACGGAGGAGGCCGGTGCGGGGCGGTCACGCAGCCGCTCCACCTCCGCGGTGAGCCGTGCGGCCCGCCGTCCGGCCCACTCGGGTGCCGTGGCGACGACGGCGCCGGAGGCGTCGTACAGGGCCGCCCAACCGTCGACCTGCCCGGCGAGCGCGCCGAGCAGGCCCTCGGGGCCGGCGTTGAGGGCCTGCTTGGTCAGTTCGCGCTGTGCGGCGAATCCGGCGGTGACCGACCGGTACTGGTCGGCGGCGATGGCCGCGGACACCGCCTTGCTGATGGCGAGGAAGGGGGTGCGGCGCGGCACCTCCAGTAGCGGCAGCCCCTCCTCGCGGGCGGCGTGCACGAGGGCGTCGGGGATCTCCTCGTAGTTGACGCCGACGGCGAACCCGAGCGCGACGACGCCGGCCCCGGCCAGCCGCTTCACATAGCGCCGCATCGCCTCGGGGTCCTCGGCGTCCAGTTTCAGCGCGGTGATCAGCAGCAGCTCGCCGCCCTCCATGTAGGGCACGGGGTCGGCGAGTTCGCTCACGTGTGCCCACCGCACGGGCACGTCCAGGCGGTCCCCGCCGGCCCGCACGGTCAGCTTGAGCGCGGAGTGGTGGACGAGTGAGGCGAGGGTGGGGGGCATGGGGCCTTCAGGTCGAGGAGATCTCGGTGATCTTTTGGCCGCCGCGTATGAACGGCCTACGGTGATTCTGCCTCACCGTACGGTCCTGTGCGGGCCGCCGGCGGATTCCGGGGCGGCGCGGGCCCGGCGCCCGGCCGGCCCGCCGCACCGGCCCGCCGCCGGGTCAGCCGCGCAGGTCCACCAGCAGCGGAGGCGCGTGCTCGCCCCTGACGTCGGTGAGCGACAGCACGGCGTGCCCCGGCGGCACCGCGTGCGCCAGTTCGGAGGCGGACCAGCGCTCCCGCTCGACCTGCCGGACGGTGACGGCACGGGCGGTCGGCGCCTTGCCGGTGATCACCCGGCGCAGCATGTGCACGGCCTTCCCGGCGGGCGTCTCGGCGATGATCTGCCGGTCGGTGACGTCGCGGGCCTCGGTCCACTCCTTGCCCCACACCTCGGCGAAGTCCTGCCCGTCCCACGGGGTCAGGCCGGACAGCGCGACCCGGCACCCGGTCGCCCCGAGCAGCGGCCCGCGCAGCGGACGCGGTACGTCGTCCAGGGTGCGCAGCGTCAGCACGGCACCGGCGTTGACGGAGCGCAGCCGCTGGATGCCGCGCACGGCCTGCGGCGTGGCGACCCCGGTCGCGTCGTCCAGGACCAGGCAGGCGAAGAGCGACCGGTCCTCCCGTACCGCCACGCCGACCGTGAACTGGGCGAGTACCAGCCGGGCCAGCATCCGGGAGGCGTCCGCGTGCCCGCGCTCGGGCAGGTCGATGCGGACCCGCACGGGGTGGTCGAGGGCCTGGAGCGAGAACGGGCGCGCGGACGGGGAGGTGTCGAAGAACCCGGCGAAGGCGGGCCGGTCCAGGAGCGCGACCCGGTCGGCGAGCACCCCGCCGACATCTCCGGGGTGTCCCATCTGCCGTTCCCGCGCGTCGAGTTCACGCAGCAGCGACTCCTGCCCGCTCTCCTGGAGCGCCTTGCGCAGCGCGGCGAGCGGGCCGGGGGCGCCGTCGAGCAGCCGGCGCAGCTCGGGCACGGACGGGAAGCGTCCGTGGACGGCCCGGAACGGCCCCAGGAGCTGCGCCAGCACGGTGGTGGACCGCCGGCTGTCGCCGCCGGGGTGGGGATCGGCGAGGTCGCCGACGAGCGCCTCGGCGAGCACGGCCGCCGCCTCGTCGGGGTCGGTGGTCCCGCCGTACAGGTCGAGGTCGTGGACGGAGTCCGGGTGGCCGATGCGGACGACGACGTCATAGGCGTCGGCCGGGCCGAGCCCGGCGCCGGCCGCGCCGACCACCACGACCGCGGCCCGTCCGGCGAGCGCGTGCAGGCACAGGGACTCGGCGAGCGGGCGGACCACGCTGCCCGTCTTGCCGGAGCCGGCCGGGCCGACGGCGAGCAGTGAGGTGCCGAGCAGTTCGGGGCCGAGGGCGAGCCCGGTGCCCCGATAGGCGTAGGGGTTGCGGGGGTCGTCGGCGGTCGTGCCGAGCCGGACCTGACCGGTGACGAGGTCGTGCCGGGCCTGCCGGGCGGGCAGGTCGCGGGCGCCGGAGGGGTGCAGGCAGGCGGCGGCGCCCTCGCTGAGCACCGCGCCGGTGAAGGCGGCGAGGCTGTGCCGGCCGTTGCGCACGCCCTGCCAGGCGCGGGCGATCCGGGCCTGGTCGACGTCCCGCATCAGGCCGGCCCGCGCCTCGGCGGCGAGCCGCTCGGCGGCGTCGGTGGCGCCGGCGGCGCGCAGCTGGGGCCATTCGGCCGGGTCCTCGTCGGGGGCGGGCGGGCGGCGGTCGATCCGCTCGGTGCGGCGCCAGGCGGGCGGTCCGTAGCGCCGCCACAGCTCGCCCCAGCGGCCGAGGCGGCCCACGCCGACCATGATGGCGAGCGCGATCAGCACGTAGTACGCGTAGACCACCACGACGGCGCCGAAGCTGTGCGGCTGGGCCCACGAGTCCGGGATCATCGCGTACAGCGGGAGCAGCCACCAGCCGCCGAGGTAGCCGTTCCACAGCAGGGACCAGACCAGCCAGCCGACGAGGAAGGCGATCAGGGCCCCGCTGATCAGCTGCCGGGCGGGGAGCCGCTCGGGCTCCTCCTCGGGCCGCGGCCGGTGCCCGAACCGCCACACTCCCGGGGCCGCCTGCGGCCTGGGCGCCCGCAGCCAGGCCAGGAAGGCCGAGCCGTCCGGCCTGGGCGGGGCTCCTGGCGGAGCCGGGGGCATCGGCGGCACGGCGAGGCCCTCGCGTGGCCCCGCCGGACGCGGCACCGGGTTCGCATGCGTGCCCCGTGCGTCGTGCGCACCGTCGCTGTCCATCGCGCTTGCCCCCTGACCAGCCGTTCCGTCCACCATCAGCGAGCCAATCTAACGCCCCGGCAAAGGGAGTTCACCGCTTACGCGGCCGGACGTCCGGGAAGCGGTGACCGCGGCCGGCCCCAGGGGCCGGTCCGCCGTGTGCGCCGCCTTTGCGCCCTCTATGTCCACGGAGGACAACGGGGGCCGCCGACAACGCCCACATGGAGCATGCCCACCCCTCGTCGCCCGTCCTAACCTGCGAGAAAAGAAGGAAAGCGTCCGCAAGACCCCCAGGAGCCCCGCATGACCGCACTTCCGCAGGAGCGCCGCGTCGTCACCGCCATCCCCGGCCCGAAGTCGCAGGAGCTTCAGGCCCGCCGTACCGCCGCGGTCGCGCAGGGCGTGGGCTCGGTGCTGCCCGTGTTCACCACGCGTGCGGGCGGCGGCATCATCGAGGACGTCGACGGCAACCGTCTGATCGACTTCGGCTCCGGCATCGCGGTCACCTCCGTGGGCGCGTCGGCCGAGGCCGTCGTACGCCGTGCCACCGCGCAGCTCCAGGACTTCACGCACACCTGTTTCATGGTCACGCCGTACGAGGGCTACGTGGCCGTCGCCGAGGCGCTGGCCGAGCTCACGCCGGGTGACCACGCCAAGAAGTCGGCACTGTTCAACAGCGGGGCCGAGGCCGTCGAGAACGCCGTCAAGATCGCCCGCGCGTACACCAAGCGCCAGGCGGTCGTGGTCTTCGACCACGGCTACCACGGCCGCACCAACCTGACCATGGCCCTGACGGCGAAGAACATGCCGTACAAGCACGGCTTCGGCCCGTTCGCCCCGGAGGTCTACCGGGTGCCGGTGGCCTACGGCTACCGCTGGCCGACCGGTGCCGAGAACGCCGGACCGGAGGCCGCCGCGCAGGCCGTCGACCAGATCACCAAGCAGGTCGGCCCGGAGAACGTGGCCGCGATCATCATCGAGCCGGTGCTCGGCGAGGGCGGGTTCATCGAGCCGGCCAAGGGCTTCCTGCCGGCGATCCGCGAGTTCGCCTCCGCGCACGGCATCGTCTTCGTCGCGGACGAGATCCAGTCCGGCTTCTGCCGTACCGGCCAGTGGTTCGCGTGCGAGGACGAGGGCATCGTCCCCGACCTGATCACGACGGCGAAGGGCATCGCGGGCGGTCTGCCGCTCGCCGCCGTCACCGGCCGCGCCGAGATCATGGACGCCGCGCACGCGGGCGGCCTGGGCGGCACCTACGGCGGCAACCCGGTGGCCTGCGCGGGCGCGCTCGGCGCGATCGAGACGATGAAGGAGCTCGATCTCAACGCCCGGGCGAAGGACATCGAGTCGGTCATGAAGGCCCGCCTCACCGCCATGGCCGAGAAGTTCGACATCATCGGAGACATCCGCGGGCGCGGCGCGATGATCGCCGTCGAGCTGGTCAAGGACCGCGCCACCAAGGAGCCGAACCCGGAGGCGACGGCCGCCCTCGCCAAGGCCTGCCACCAGGAGGGCCTGCTCGTTCTGACCTGCGGCACCTACGGCAACGTGCTGCGCTTCCTGCCCCCGCTGGTCATCGGCGAGGACCTGCTCACCGAGGGCCTCGACATCATCGAGCAGGCGTTCGCCGGCGTCTGAGGCGGGCTGCCGGGTGCACCTGCGGCAGAGCGTGTGAAGAAGGTGTGCGAGGTGGATGACAGGAGTCGTTTCCAGCTGTCGCGCCGGCACCCCCTGCCGTAGGTTCTACCCAGATGAGAGATACCCCTCGCCCACGGGGAACCGTGGGCGGTCCCAGGCCGGGGCTTCCCGAGCTGCGACCTGGTCGTGCCCTCGCGCACACACCCGGAGCCTCCGGTTCCGGATCTCCTCACCGATCGGACGGTCGCCCGCCCCAGACCCCCCGGGGCGCGCGACGTTCCGATCCGGACGGCCTCCCCGGAACCTCCCCCCCTGTTCCGGGGCGGCCGACCTCCTTCCCGTCGCGTTCGCGGCTGCCTCTGCTGCTCGGCCTTCCGGCCCTCGTGTTCGCGCTGATCACCTGGCAGGTCCTGGCCGACGGCCCGCTGCTCCGGCTGGACGCGCGGCTCAGCCGTCTGCTGGTCGACCCCGACCGCTTCTCCGAACTGCTGGCGGACCTGGGCAACGTCCAGGTGGCGGTCCCGGTCCTGGCCGTCGCCGCCGTCCGGGCGGCTCTGCGCGGGCGCGCCGCGGGCGTGGACCGGTGGTGGCTGCCGGCCGCCGCCGCAGCCGTGGTCATGGCGCTGGTGCCGGCACTGGTGGTGCCCCTGAAGGAGTGGACCGACCGCCCCGGCACTCCCGTCGTGCCGTCGGCGGCCGGCTACTACCCGTCCGGACACACCGCCACCGCCGCCGTCGCCTACGGCGGTGCGGTGCTGCTCCTGCTGCCCCGGCTGCGGTCGGCGGCCGCCCGGTGGGTCCTGGTCCTCGCCGCTGCGGCCCTGGTCCTGGGCGCCTCCTACGGTCTGGTGCGCCGCGGATACCACTGGCCGCTGGATGTCGTCGCAAGCTGGTGCCTGGGCACCGTCCTGCTCGTGCTGCTGCGGTCGCTGCTCAGCCGAAGTAGCCGTCGAAGGTCCGCTGGAACTCCCGGCTCCCGTACCGGTCCCAGTTGATCGACCAGGTCATCAGGCCGCGCAGACCGGGCCAGGTGCCGTGGGTGGCGTACGACCCGCAGCCCGTCCCCTTCGTCAGGCAGTCCAGGGTCCGGGTGACCTCGGCCGGGGAGACATACCCGTTGCCCGCGTCGGTGGAGGCCGGCATGCCGATGGCCACCTGGTCGGGGCGCAGCGGCGGGAAGAAGCGGTCGGCGTTCCCGGCCACGGTGAAGCCGGTCAGCAGCATGTCGGTCATGGCGATGTGGAAGTCCGCACCGCCCATGGAGTGGTACTGGCCGTCCAGGCCCATGACGGGACCGGAGTTGTAGTCCTGGACGTGCAGCAGGGTCAGGTCGTCGCGCAGGGCGTGGACGACCGGGAGGTAGGCGCCGCAGCGCGGGTCCTGACCGCCCCATCGGCCGGTGCCGTAGTACTGGTGGCCGAGTTGCACGAAGAACGTCTCCGGCGCCGTCGTCAGGACGAAGTGCGCTCCGTACCGGGCCTTCAGGGTCCTGACCGCCGAGATCAGGTTCACGATCACCGGGGTGGTCGGGTTCCTGAAGTCGGTGTCGTCGGCGTCCAGCGACAGCGAGTGGCCTTCGAAGTCGATGTCGAGGCCGTCCAGACCGTACTCGTCGATGATCTTCGAGACGGAGGTGACGAAGGCGTCGCGGGCCGCCGCCGTGGTCAGCCGCACCTGGCCGTTCTGGCCGCCGATGGAGATCAGGACCTTCTTGCCGGCCGCCTGCTTCGCCCTGACGGCGGCCTTGAACTCGGCGTCGCTCTCGGCGTTCGGGCACCGGGTGACCGGGCAGCGGGTGAAGCGGATGTCCCCGGAGGTGGTCGAGGTCGGCTCGCCGAACGCCAGGTCGATGACGTCCCAGCTGTCGGGGACGTCGGCCAGCCGGGTGTAGCCGGAGCCGTTGGCGAAGCCGGCGTGGAGGTAGCCGACGAGGGCGTGCGGCGGGAGGTCCGCGGTGCCGCCGCCGGAGCCGGAGGCCGTGGTGGCCGTGAGCGTCGCCGACCGGGGCGACTCCCCCTCGTCGTTGCGTGCGCTGACCTGGAAGCCGTACGCCGTGGACGGGGTCAGGCCGGTCACCGTGGCCGAGGTCCCGCCGACGGTCAGGACCTCGGTGCCGTCGCGGTGGACGGCGTACGAGGTCGCGCCGGGCACGGCCGCCCAGGACAGGGCCACGCCGGTGGAGGTGATCGTGCCGGCGGTGAGTCCGGTGGGTGCGGCGGGCGGCAGGCCGGTGTCCGCTCCGGGACCGGTCAGGGAGATGTCGTCGGCCTGATAGGCGCCCGTGCCGTACCAGCCGTGCGTGTAGACCGTGATCTTCGTGGTGGACGGGCCGGTGTGGAAGGTCGTCGTCAGTCGCTGCCAGTCGGGGGCCGACCGGGTCCACGCAGACGCGTCGGTGGTGCCGGTGCCGTCGGCGCCGAGGAAGACGTAGGAGCCGCGCACATGACCGGTCAGGGTGTACTCGGCGTCCGGCTGGACGGCCACCTCCTGGGCGCACCGGGCGTTGTCGCTGCCGGCCGGGACGGCCTGGAGGGCCGCGCTCCCGCTGCGGACGGGGGAGCCGACCGTCGTGCCGCTGCCCGCCGTGCAGGTCCAGCCGTCGAGGCCCGCCTCGAATCCGCCGTTCACGAGCAGGTCCGCGTCGGCCGCACGGGCGGCCGACGAGAGCGCGGTGAGGCCGGGCACGGCGAGGGCCGCGGCTGCGAGCAGGGCGGCCAAGGGTCTGGAGCGGTCCACAACTGCCTCCGGTCATGGGGGAGTTCGCAAGGGTGGAGCCCGACGGATCCCCACCTTGGTCCAGACCAATTCCGATGTCAAGGCCTCCGGTCGCCGGGACGCCTCGCCCGCGGGGTCAGCCGTCCTCCCCCGCCGGCCCCCTCGACGGCTCCCGCGCCAGTTCGGCCGCCGCCTCGTGCATCGCCAGTTCCAGCAGGGCCGGGTCGGTCAGGGTGCCCGAGCCGTCCGGCGGGACGAGCCAGCGGACCCCGCCGGTCTGCCGGCCGGGACGCGGCACGACGATCCAGGTGCCGGCGCCGACGGAGCGGATGCCGGTACCGAGCCAGCGGGCGGCCGTGCCCGGCGGAACGAAGAAACCCATGCGGTTGTCACCGAAGTCGACCAGGACCGGACCCGGGTGATCGAGGATGCGCGTGAGCACGTCGAGGGTCGGGTAGCCGAGTTCGCCCGGAAGGATCAGCACGTCCCAGGCCCGGCCGGCGGGCAGCAGGGCGACCCCGTGAGGATTGCGCTCCCACTCCCAGCGGCAGGCATCGGGATCCGGTGCGACGGATGCCAGCCATTCGACCGCCGTCTTTGCCGAAGCCATCAGAAGACCTCTCTCTCCGTTGCGTGGACGCAGGCGCGTCAGCGGAAGAGAGGCGGGCCGCTCGCGGACATTACGCGGATTCCGGCGCTTCTTTCGGATGAGGTGGGTCACAGGCGTGTCGACGGGGCGCGGACCCCGCCGCTTCGCGCCCCCTCGGCCGCCGGGGCACGCCGCGGATCGGCCTCCGGGCCGACCGGTGGGGCCGAGACCCAGGGCCGACCGGTGGGGCCGGCGCCCGGCGGCCCCGGGGCACCGGCCGGACACGGCCCGCCGAGGCGCGAGGTCAGCTGTCGAATCCGAGCCCCAGCCTGTCCATCGTCCGCAGCCACAGGTTGCGCCGGCCGTCGCGCGCATCCGCACGGGCCAACGACCACTTCGTGAGGGCGATGCCGGTCCAGGCGAAGGGCTCCGGCGGGAACGGCAGCGGCTTCCTGCGGACCATCTCCAGCGCGGTGCGTTCGGTGGCCAGGCCCGCCAGCAGGTCCAGCATCACGTCCGCGCCGAAGCGGGTCGCGCCGACGCCGAGGCCCGTGTAGCCGGCCGCGTACGCCACCCTGCCCCGGTGGGCGGTGCCGAAGAAGGCGGAGAAGCGGGAGCAGGTGTCGATCGCGCCGCCCCAGGCATGCGTGAAGCGGACGCCCTCCAGCTGCGGGAAGCAGGTGAAGAAGTGGCCGGCGAGCTTGGCGTAGGTCTCCGGGCGGTCGTCGTACTCGGCGCGCACCCGGCCGCCGTAGGGGTAGATCGCGTCGTAGCCGCCCCAGAGGATGCGGTTGTCGGCGGAGAGCCGGAAGTAGTGGAACTGGTTGGCGCTGTCGCCCAGGCCCTGCCGGTTCTTCCAGCCGATCGACGCGAGCTGGCCGGCGCTGAGCGGCTCTGTCATCAGCGCGTAGTCGTAGACGGGGACCGTGTAGGCGCGCACCCGCCGGAGCAGGTTGGGGAAGACGTTCGTCGCGAGGGCCGCCCCGCGGGCGTGGACCTGGCCGTACGGGGTGCGGACGGCCACGCCGGCGCCGGACGGCTTCAGCGTCAGCGCGGGCGTGTGCTCGTAGACGCGGACGCCGAGGGCGAGGCAGGCCCGCTTCAGGCCCCAGGCGAGCTTGGCGGGGTGGAGCATGGCCACGCCCCGGCGGTCGAACAGGCCCGCTTGGAAGGTGGGCGAGTCGACCTGCTCCCGGACGGCCTCCGCGTCCAGGAACTCCACGCCTGCGGCGAGGCCCCTGCGCTCCATCTCGTCGTACCAGTCTCGCAGTTCCCGCGCCTGGTACGCCTCGGTCGCGACGTCGATCTCGCCGGTGCGCTCGAAGTCGCAGTCGAGCGAGTAGCGGGAGACCGCCTTCTCGATCTCGTCGAGGTTGCGGGCGCCCAGCTCCTCCAGGGTGTGGATCTCGTCCGGCCACCGGGCGAGCCCGTTGGGGAGGCCGTGGGTGAGGGAGGCGGCGCAGAAGCCCCCGTTGCGGCCGGAGGCGGCCCAGCCCACCTCACGGCCCTCCAACAGGACGACGTCCCGCTGCGGGTCGCGCTCCTTGGCCAGGAGCGCGGTCCACAGCCCGCTGTAGCCACCGCCGACGACGAGCAGGTCGCAGGTCTCGGCGGCGGTGAGAGCGGGTTCCGGGCGGGGTCGGCCGGGGTCGTCCAGCCAGTACGGGACCGGTTGGGCGTCGGAGAGGGACTTCGTCCAGTCACTGCCACGGCTCATGGCACCAGGGGCCATGATTTCAACTCCCTACGAGGTTCTTGCCGGGGCGCCCCGTGCCGTGCGGCGCCCCGGGGTGCCTTAGGCCTTCCGTCGGCCGCGGCGGTTGCCGAGGACCATCGAGGCCAGCACCAGCAGTACGGCGACCAGGAACATGGCCGTACCGATGACGTTGATCTGCACCGGCGTGCCGCGCTGGGCCGAACCCCACACGAACATGGGGAACGTGACGGTCGAACCGGCGTTGAAATTGGTGATGATGAAATCGTCGAAGGAGAGCGCGAAGGCGAGCAGCGCGCCCGCGGCGATTCCGGGTGCCGCGATGGGCAGGGTGACGCGCAGGAACGTCTGCGCCGGGCCGGCGTAGAGGTCCTGGGCGGCCTGTTCCAGACGCGGGTCCATCGACATCACGCGGGCCTTGACCGCGGTGACGACGAAGCTGAGGCAGAACATGATGTGGGCGATGAGGATCGTCCAGAAGCCCAGCCGCGCACCCATGTTGAGGAACAGGGTCAGCAGGCTGGCCGCCATCACGACCTCGGGCATCGCCATCGGCAGGAAGATCAGCGAGTTGACCACGCCGCGCGCCCGGAAGCGGTAGCGGACCAGCGCGAAGGCGATCATCGTGCCGAGGAGCGTCGCGCCGAGCGTCGCCCACACCGCGAGCTGGAGGCTGAGCCCCAGCGAGCCGCACAGGTCGGCGACGCCGCACGGATCGGTCCAGGCGTCCGTGGAGAACTGCTGCCACTGGTAGTTGAAGCGGCCGTTCGGCTTGTTGAAGGAGAACACCGTCACGACGACGTTCGGCAGCAGCAGATAGGCCAGCGTCAGCAGTCCCGCGATGACGACGAGATTTCTCTTGAGCCAGTTGACGAAGGGCATTTAGACCAGATCCTCCGTCCCGGACCTGCGGATGTAGACGGTCACCATGAGCAGGATCGCCGCCATGAGGATGAAGGACAGCGCCGCGGCCGTCGGGTAGTCCAGGATCCGCAGGAACTGGGTCTGGATCACGTTTCCGATCATGCGGGTGTCGGTGGAGCCGAGGAGTTCGGCGTTGACGTAGTCGCCGGCCGCCGGGATGAAGGTCAGCAGGGTGCCCGAGACCACGCCCGGCATCGACAGCGGGAAGGTGACCTTGCGGAAGGTCGTCCACGGCTTGGCGTAGAGGTCGCCGGCCGCCTCGTGCAGCCGCCCGTCGATCCGCTCCAGGGAGGTGTACAGCGGAAGGATCATGAAGGGCAGGAAGTTGTACGTCAGACCGCACACGACGGCCAGCGGGGTGGCCAGGACGCGGTCGCCGGCCGTCCAGCCGAGCCAGCTGGTGACGTCCAGGACGTGCAGCGTGTTGAGGGCGCCGACGACCGGGCCGCCGTCGGCGAGGATCGTCTTCCAGGCGAGGGTGCGGATCAGGAAGCTGGTGAAGAACGGCGCGATCACCAGGATCATGATCAGGTTCCGCCAGCGGCCCGCGCGGAAGGCGATCAGATAGGCCAGCGGGTAGCCGAGCAGCAGGCACAGGACCGTGGCGGAGGCGGCGTAGGCGACCGAGCGCAGGAACTGAGGCCAGTAGTCGGCCAGGGCGTGCCAGTAGGTGGCGAAGTGCCAGGTGACCCGGTAGCCCTCCTCCAGGGAGCCCGTCTGCACGGACGTGGAGGCCTGGTAGATCATCGGCAGGGCGAAGAAGACGATCAGCCACAGCATGCCGGGCAGCAGCAGCCAGTACGGCGTGAACCGGCCCCGCCTGCGGGGCGCCTTCTTGTCGGTGACGGTCGGGGAGGGAGGCGGTGGCGCCTCGGTGAGCGTCGACATCAGGCGGCCTCTTCCTCGAGCCCCGCGTCGATGTCCTGGGCCGCGTCCAGGCCGAAGGTGTGCGCCGGGTTCCAGTGCAGGACGACCTCGGCGCCGGGCACCAGGCGGCTGTCGCGCTCGATGTTCTGGACGTAGACGTCGAGCTCGGGACAGACCGGGCTGTCGATGACGTACTGGGTGGACACGCCGATGAAGCTGGCGTCGGCGATCCGGCCGGTGACGCGGTTGCGGCCCTCGGGGATCTCGCCCGCGTCGTCGGCGTGGGTGAGGGAGATCTTCTCCGGCCGGACGCCGACCAGCAGGCGGCCGCCGGCCGTCGTCGGCGCGGAGCAGCGCGCCGCGGGCAGCACCAGCTTGCCGCCGCCCGCCTCCAGGACGATGTCGTCCCCGCTGCGGGTGCCGACCTCGGCCTCGATGAGGTTGGAGGTGCCGAGGAAGTTCGCGACGAACGTGGTCTGCGGGTTCTCGTACAGGTCGGTGGGCGCGCCCAGCTGCTCGACCCGGCCCGCGTTCATCACGGCGACCGTGTCGGCCATGGTCATGGCCTCCTCCTGGTCGTGTGTGACGTGGACGAAGGTGATGCCGACCTCGGTCTGGATCCGCTTGAGCTCCAGCTGCATCTGGCGGCGGAGCTTCAGGTCCAGGGCGCCGAGCGGCTCGTCGAGGAGGAGCACCTGGGGGTGGTTGATCAGGGCGCGGGCCACCGCGACGCGCTGCTGCTGGCCGCCGGAGAGCTGGTGCGGTTTCTTGCGGGCCTGCTCTCCGAGCTGGACCAGCTCCAGCATGTCCTCGACCTGCTTCTTCACACTCTTGATGCCGCGCCGGCGCAGACCGAAGGCGACGTTCTCGAAGACGTCGAGGTGTGGGAAGAGGGCGTAGGACTGGAACACCGTGTTCACCGGCCGCTTGTACGGCGGCAGCGCGGTCACGTCCTGGTCGCCGAGCCGGACGGTGCCGCTGCTGGGCTCCTCCAGGCCCGCGATCATGCGCAGGGTGGTCGTCTTCCCGCAGCCCGAGGCGCCGAGCAGGGCGAAGAAGGATCCCTGCGGCACGGTCAGGTCGAGCGGGTGCACGGCGGTGAAGGAGCCGTAGGTCTTGCTGATTCCGGAGAGGCGGACGTCGCCGCTGTTGTCTGTGGTCTTCATGGTCGTCACGCCCCAGTCAGCTTCGCGAACTTCTCTTCGTACGTCGTCTCTTCCTTCTGGCTCAGTGAGCGGAAGGCGTGCGACTTGGCCTGCATGGCCTTGTCGGGAAGGATCAGCGGGTTGCTCGCCGCGTCCTCGTCGATCTTCGCCAGCTCGTCCTTCACCCCGTCGACGGGGCAGACGTAGTTGATGTACGCGGCGAGCTCCGCGGCGGCCTGCGGCTCGTAGTAGTAGTCGATCAGCCGCTCGGCGTTCGTCTTGTGGCGCGCCTTGCTGGGGATGACCAGGTTGTCGCTGGACGTCATGTATCCGCTGTCGGGGATGATGAAGTCGACGTCGGGGCTGTCCGCCTTCAGCTGGACGACGTCACCGGCCCAGGCGAGGCAGGCCGCGAGGTCGCCCTTGGTGAGGTCGGAGGTGTAGTCGTTGCCGGTGAAGCGGCGGATCTGACCCTTGTCCACGCCCTTCTGCAGGCGGGCGACGGCAGCGTCGTAGTCGTCGTCGGTGAACCTCCCCGGGTCCTTGCCCATGTCCAGCAGGGTCATGCCCATGCTGTCGCGCATCTCGGTGAGGAAGCCGACGCGGCCCTTCAGCTTGGGGTTGTCGAGCAGGTCGGAGACCGACCTGACCTCGATGCCGTCCAAGGCCTTCCGGTTGAAGGCGATGACGGTCGCGATGCCCTGCCAGGGGTAGGAGTACGCCCGTCCCGGGTCCCAGTCGGGAGTGCGGAACTGCGACGAGAGGTTGGCGTAGGCGTGCGGCAGGTTGGACGGGTCGAGTTTCTGGACCCAGCCCAGCCGGATCAGGCGCGCGGCCAGCCAGTCGGTGAGGACCATCAGGTCGCGGCCGGTGTCCTGGCCCGCGGCGAGCTGCGGCTTGATCTTGCCGAAGAACTCGTTGTTGTCGTTGATGTCCTCGGTGTACTTCACCGAGATACCGGTGCGCTCGGTGAACGCGTCCAGCGTCGGGTGGTGCTTGCCGCTGTCGTCGACGTCCATGTACTCGGTCCAGTTGGAGAAGTGGACGGTCTTCTCCTTGGCCGAGTGGTCCTCCGCGGACGTGCCGCCCTCGGTCTTTCCGGCCGCGGGGATCCCGCAGGCGCTCAGCGCCCCGAGTCCGCCGACGGTGAGCGCGCCGCCCGCGGAGGCGCGCAGCAGCGAACGACGGGTCAGGGATGCCCTGCCGTTGCGGAGGCTGCGCCTGACGGCGGCCCGCTGGACCGGGTTCAGGCGGTCGGGCTCGTACTGCTCCATGCGCGTGGTGCCCTTTCGGGAAGGTTTCGGCCGTGGTCGGCGGCCCTCGTCTTGGCTATCGGTCCCCGAAGATGGTGCGGTGCCAGTCCTTCCTGACCACCGCCGTATTGTCGAACATGACGTGTTTGATCTGGGTGTACTCCTCGAACGAGTACGCTGACATGTCCTTGCCGAAGCCGGACTGCTTGAAGCCGCCGTGCGGCATCTCGCTGATGATCGGGACGTGGTCGTTGATCCAGACGCACCCGGCCTTGATGTCGCGGGTCGCGCGGCCCGCCCGGTACACGTCCCGGGTCCACGCCGAGGCGGCCAGCCCGTACGGGGTGTCGTTGGCGAGCCGGATCCCCTCGTCGTCGGTGTCGAAGGGGAGGACGACGAGGACGGGACCGAAGATCTCGGACTGCACGATCTCGCTGTCCTGCGGTGCGTCCGCGATGAGCGTGGGACGGTAGTAGGCGCCCTTGGCGAGATCCCCGCCGGGCGCCTCGCCGCCGGTCACGACGCGCGCGTAGCCGCGCGCCCGGTCGACGAAGGCGGCCACCCGGTCGCGCTGGACGTGCGAGATCAGCGGACCGAGGTCGGTGGTGGGGGCGAAGGGGTCGCCGAGCCGGACGGTCTCCATGAGGGCGGCGGTGCGGGCCACGAACTCCTCGTACACGGCCCGCTGCACGTACGCGCGCGTGGCGGCCGTGCAGTCCTGCCCGGTGTTGATGAGCGCACCCGCGACCGCGCCGTTGACAGCCGCGTCGAGGTCGGCGTCGTCGAAGACGACGAAGGGCGCCTTGCCGCCGAGTTCCAGGTGGAGGCGTTTGACGGTGGCGGTGGCGACCTCGGCGACGCGCCGGCCGACGGCCGTGGAGCCGGTGAAGGAGGTCATGGCCACGTCGGGGTGGCCGACCAGGTGTTCGCCCGCCTCCCGGCCGGTGCCGGTGACGATGTTGACCACACCGTCCGGGATGCCCGCCGCGGTGGCGGCCTCGGCGAAGAGCAGCGAGGTCAGCGGGGTGAGCTCGGCGGGCTTGAGCACGACGGTGTTGCCCGCGGCGATCGCCGGGAGGATCTTCCAGGCGGCCATCTGCAGGGGGTAGTTCCAGGGCGCGATGGACCCGATGACCCCGATCGCCTCGCGGCGGACGTAGGAGGTGTGGTCGCCGGAGTACTCACCGGCCGACTGGCCCTGCAGATGGCGGGCGGCGCCCGCGAAGAATGCGGTGTTGTCGACGGTGCCCGGCACGTCGAACTCGCGGCTCAGCTTCAGCGGCTTGCCGCACTGGAGGGACTCCGCGCGGGCGAGGTCCTCGGCACGGTCGGCGAGGACCGCGGAGAAGCGGTGCAGCGCCTCGGAGCGCTCGGCGGGCGTGGCACCCGCCCAGCCCGGAAAGGCCGCGCGGGCGGCGGCGACGGCGGCGTCGACGTCGTCGGTGCCGGCCAGTGCGTACGTATGGACGTCGTCACCGGTGGCAGGGTCCACCACCGCGTGGGTGCGGCCCGAACTGCCCCGGGCGAGACGGCCCGCGATGAACTGCGCGCCGTCCGCGAAACGTTCCTGTGCGGGGAACTGCATGTGGCTCTCCTCCGCCGTCACCCCTGCCTCTTCGAGGGGTGGGTGGCGTAGCTCCAGCTCGATTTGAGTGCCGATCCTGACAGAGCCAAGGGACTCCAACAAGGGATTCCGTTGTTGCCTTTTGGTTACGCGACGGAATCTGTCGACCAGGTGTCGAGTCGGGGCGGAAAAGGGAGGACGCACTGTCCGTGGTGCCTGTCAGACTCGCGTGCATGGAAAGG
Source organism: Streptomyces actuosus (assembly GCF_016921115.1). Classification (GTDB taxonomy): domain Bacteria; phylum Actinomycetota; class Actinomycetes; order Streptomycetales; family Streptomycetaceae; genus Streptomyces; species Streptomyces actuosus_A. The sequence continues at coordinate 26,377 of NZ_JAFFZS010000030.1, read as the reverse complement.
ATCACGGGGGACGAAGTGGGCACGATCGACTCCTTGGAGTCCCTGACCAGGCATGTCCGCGCGGGGTCGGCGGTGAAGTACCTCTTCTTCTGGGGGCACCGGCCACGGCCCGACGGCCGGGTGGGGCCGAGCTGTCTGAGCCAGTGGTGGCCGTCGCCGTTCACGGTGGCCGGGGTGACGTACCGGACGGCGGAGCACTGGATGATGGCGGAGAAGGCCAGGCTGTTCGCGGACCCGGAGGCCGAGCGGCAGGTTCTGGACGCACGGCATCCCGCGGAGGCCAAGAAGGCGGGGCGCCTGGTCCGCGGCTTCGACGAGGGGACGTGGGAGCGGGAGCGCTTCCGGATCGTCGTCGAGGGCAGCGTCCACAAGTTCGGAGCCCGTCCGGAGCTGCGGGCGTTCCTGGTGAGCACCGGCGACCGGGTCCTGGTCGAGGCCAGCCCCGTGGACCGGGTGTGGGGCATCGGCCTCGCCGCGGCGGACGAGGCCGCCGCGGATCCGGAGCGGTGGCGCGGACCGAACCTGCTGGGCTTCGCCCTGATGGAGGCCCGCAGGCGGCTGCGCGCCGCCGCCTGAGGCGGGTCCGGCACGCGGCGGACCGCGGAACGGGCGGGGTGCGGGGCCGACACCACGGGTCATGGCGCCACGGCACGGGTCGTGACACCGCGGTAGGTGTTCCGCGATGGTGGTTCCGCAGATCGCGGCGCGGGTCGGCGCCGCGGGCTACGGGCCCCGCGGGGCGCAGCGCTCGACAGAGCGGGATGCCGCAGGGCGGAAGCCCGCGGGTCGCGGCTCAGGTCATCCAGGATCGCGGCCCAGGTCACCCAGGGCCGCGGATCGGGTCCCTCCGGTCGCGGCCGGTTCGGGTCCCCCAGGTCGGGACTCGACGCCGAGGTCGCGGCTCGGTCCCCCCGAACCGCGGCTCGGCAGGGCCCGGATCGGCCCGGCGCCCTCCCGCGGCCGCCGCTCCGCCGGCCGGGGCGCCGCCGACCGGGGCGCCGCCGACCGGGGCGCCGCCGTTCAGGGTGCTACGAGGGTGAGCACGAGCAGGCCGATGCCGAGGACGATCCCCACAGCGCCGCAGATGATGCCGGCCAGGGCCTGGCCGGCGTTGGTGGCCTCGCCCCGGTCGGCCTTGCGGCGGCCGATCGCGCCGAAGATCACCCCGAGGATCCCGAGGACGATGGCCAGCGGCCACAGGCAGAAGATGATGGTCGACAGGATGCCGAGCACGAGCCCCGCGGTGCCCATCCCGTTGCTGGGCATCATGGGGACGCCGGGCCAGCCGTAGTAGCCGGCCGGGACACCGGGCACGTGCGGGGCGTGGGCGCCGGGCCCGTAGCCGGCCGGAGGCGGGGGACCGTAGGGCACGCCGGGATGGGCGTAGGGCATCTGCCCGGGCCCGTCCGGGGCGATCGGCGGCGGGGGCACGGGCTCGCCCGGCGAGCCGGGCGGTGCGAAGGCACCGCCCATGCCGGTGGGCGGTGCGAAGGTGCCGCCCATGGCGGTGGGCGGTGCGAACGGACCCCCGGGAGCCCCCGGCACGGCCGGTCCCGGCGGTGCGAAGGGGTTGATCGCGCCGGCCTGCGCCGTGGGGCCGGGGGGCGTGAACGGATGGCCCGCGCCCGCGCTGCCCGCATCGGCCTGTGCCGTCGTGCCCGGAGCGGCGAACGCACGGCCCGCGTCGGCGGCCGGGCCGGCGGGTCCCGCCCACGGCTGGGCGGTTCCGGCGGCACCAAAGGTCCCACCCTCGCCGGCACCCGGCAGGGAGGCGACCGTCTGCTGGTCGTGGACGGACGGCGGGACGGGGTCCGGGACGCCCGTGGCGAGTGTGAACCCCGGTCCCCCGTCCTCCGCGGGCCGGCCCGGTCCAGGCTGCCGCTCCGCCCCTTGGGGCGGCACCGGTGCTGCGGCGTCCCGCGGCGGCGGGGACGGGTCCGGCTTGCCCAGGGACACCCGCGGTGCCGCGTCCTGCGGCTCTCCGGCCGCCGGCGGGGCCCACGGGTCGCGAGCGGCACCGGACGGCGGAGTCGGCCGCTGCGCGGGGGTGCTCTCCGGCACCTCCGGCGTCGGCGCGTCGTCGGACATGCGCGGGACCCCCTCAGTCTGTGCGTTCCGTCATGCTAAGGCCAGGGATGATCCGTCACTGCTCCGGCCTACGATGATCCCGAGTCACCGATCAGCCGATCACCCGCGTCCCGCCCGCCCCACCGGGGCCCGGGGCGCCGTCCCGGGGAGGACCCCTTGACCGACCGCTTCACCGACCGCGTCGTCGCATCCACCGCCCCCGCCGCACCCGGCGCCCGTTCCCTCGACGGCTTCGTCGCCGGACTGCCCAAGGCGGAACTGCACGTCCACCACGTCGGGTCCGCCTCCCCGCGGATCGTCTCCGAACTCGCCGCACGCCACCCCGACTCCAAGGTCCCCACCGACCCCGAGGCGCTGGCCGACTACTTCACCTTCACGGACTTCGCGCACTTCATCGAGGTGTACCTGTCGGTGGTGGACCTGATCCGCACCCCGGAGGACGTGCGCCTGCTGACCTTCGAGGTGGCGCGCGATCTGGCCCGGCAGCAGGTCCGCTACGCGGAGCTGACCATCACGCCGTACTCCTCCACGCGGCGCGGCATCGACGAGCGGGCCTTCATGGACGCGATCGAGGACGCGCGCAAGGCGGCGGAGGCCGAGTTCGGCACGGTGCTGCGCTGGTGCTTCGACATCCCCGGGGAGGCCGGCCTGGGCTCGGCCGAGGAGACCGCGCGGCTGGCCACCGACGATCGGCTGCGGCCGGAGGGCCTGGTCTCCTTCGGGCTCGGCGGACCCGAGATCGGCGTGCCGCGCCCGCAGTTCAAACCGTACTTCGACCGGGCGATCGCGGCCGGGCTGCACTCGGTGCCGCACGCCGGGGAGACCACCGGCCCGGAGACCGTGTGGGACGCGCTGACCCATCTGCGGGCCGAGCGCATCGGGCACGGCACCAGCTCCGCGCAGGACCCGCAGCTGCTCGCCCATCTCGCCGAGCGGCGCATCCCGCTGGAGGTGTGCCCGACCTCCAACATCGCCACGCGCGCGGTGGCCACCCTGGACGAGCACCCGATCAGCACGTTCGTGGAGGCCGGGGTGACGGTCACGATCAACTCCGACGACCCGCCGATGTTCGGCACCGATCTCAACACCGAGTACGCCGTGGCCGCCCGTCTCCTCGGCCTCGACGCACGCGGTCTCGCCGACCTCGCGAAGAACGCGGTGGAGGCGTCCTTCCTGGACGCGTCCGGCAAGGCCCGCATCGTGGCCGAGATCGACACGTACACGGCGGCCTGGCTCGCCCCCTGACGCAGGCCGGCCGCGCCCCACCACAATGGCCTCATGCAGAACGTGACCGCCGTCGCCCATCGCGGCGACCCCTACCGCGTCCGCGAGAACACGCTCGACTCGCTGCGCTCCGCGTTCGCCCTGGGCGCGGACGTGGTCGAGATCGACGTACGCCTCACCGAGGACGGCGTGCCGGTGCTGCTGCACGACGAGACGCTGAAGCGGTTGTGGGAGTGGGACCGGCCGCTGCTCGGTCTGTCGGCGGCCGAAGTGGGGCGCCTGACCGGGGGCGGGGTGCCGACGCTGGCGGAGGCGCTGGCGGTGACCGACGGCAGCCGGGTCATGCTCGACCTGCCGGGCGCCCCCGATGTACGGGCGGCCCGCCGGGTGGTGGACGCCGTGCGGGAGGCAGGGGCCCAGGACCGTGTCCACTACTGCGCGGACGCCGCGGCCATGCTCTCCGTGCGCGCCGCCGATCCGGCCGCCGAGATCGCCCTGACGTGGACGACGCTGGCGCCGCCGCGCCCCGCACTCCTCGACGCCGTGCGCCCGCGCTGGCTGAACTACCGCTTCCCGCTCGTCGACCGGGCCCTGGCCGAGCGTGTCCACCGCGACGGCCACCTGCTGTCGGTGTGGACGCCGGACACCCGCCGCTCCATGCGCCGTCTGCTGGACGCCGGCGTCGACTCGATCACCACGAACCGCGTCGACGTCCTGCTCGGGCTGCGGGCCGGCTGACGAGGTTCCCCGCCTGCCGGCTCCCTCCCGGCCGGCGATCCGGCCCCGCGCCGCCGCGTGCGGCGTCGACCCCCTGCGGTGTGCCGGCGGACACCCGTGCCGGGGTGAGGTCGCCCCGGCGCGGGAGCGCCGCGCGCTCGGGAGCGTCCGGGGGCCGTCGGGACGTCGTACGCGTCCGGGCCCCGCCGCATCGCCCTCAGGTGGCGAGCACCGGCGCGGCGGCCGTGGTGAGCGCCTCCAGCCTCTTGATCCTCCGGCGGACGACGTACAGCGGGATCACTCCGAACACGCCGAAGGACATGTCGACGACCGACCACCAGACGGGGATGCCGCGGATCGGTCCGCAGATCAGCGCCAGCGGGAGGACGCCGGCACAGGCGATCATCCCGAACTCGACGACCCAGATGTTGCGGACGGGGTCGCGGTAGGGGCCGTAGAAGGCGACCGCGATCACGAGGTGGGCGAAGGCGAGCCAGTCGGTGCCGTAGAGGACGAAGGGGTAGCGGGCGTCGGTGGCGTCGACACCCTGCCGGACCCGCTCGATCCAGTCCGCCGCCCCGGGCAGGTGCTCGGGCACGGACAGGGCCCGCATCGCCTCCTGCGTCCAGCGCAGTTCGTGGACGAGGGGGAAGGCGGTGGCGCCGCTGAGCACCAGGCACACGACGAACAGCACCAGCCAGGCGCGGATGCCCTTCAGCAGGGCGAGTCTGTCACTCGTCTCGTTCATGACAGTAGCGTACGCCTATGAATTGAACGCGTTCAAAACTGTTCCGGCCCAGCGCCGCACACCACTGGGAACCGGCCGCTCCCCGGTGCGCGGAACCGCGCCGGGAGGCCCGGGGCCCGCCTCCCGGCGCCGCGGATCAGTGGAGGGTCCGGCACTGCCGGTCGGCGCCGGGGGCGACGGTCACGCTGCGGGCGTTCCCGGTGGCGTCGGTGACGACGACGGTCAGGGCCTCCGGCGCGGTACTGCTCGCGCACACCCGTACGGGCGCGGACACGTCGGAGCGCGCGTCGGCCACGAGGGAGACCGTGCCGAGGCTGCCGAGGGGCAGGTGGTCGACGCCGTGGCGGTCGGTGCGGGTGAGGTGCCAGGTGATCGTGCGGCGCGGGGTGTCCGCCTCGATGCCGATGACGTCCTCGATGAGCATGGCCACGGGACCGAGGCCGGTCCAGCCGACGAAGTCCCGCTTGACGACGCCGTCGGTGCCGCCCGCCGCGTTCGGCGCGTCGCCCGGCTTGGTGGTGGCGGGCGAGAGGTAGGCGCCCGCCGGGTCGAGAGCCGCGCCGGGGGCCGCTACCGGCGTGCCGCCGCTGCGGGAGGCGGCGAGCCAGGCCCCCGATCGTCTCTCGGGCGCGTACGCCTCCCAGAGCGTGCCCGTGGTGCCGTACACCTCGGTCAGACCCGTGAGGTACTTCTCGGCGGCCCTGCGGGCGAGGCCGGTGCGGCCGGTGGCCTGGAGGCCCTCGACGACGGCGTAGTTCGTCGGCGCCCACACACCGCCCCGCCAGTACCGCCCGGTCGGGTCGTAGGACGGCGAGCCCTTCGCCAGGGCGGGGAAGATCATGTCGGTCCAGTAGGCGCCCGGGTCGGCCAGCGCGTCGGCGAGGCGCCGGGCGCGGTCGCCGGTGGCCACCCCGGCCGGCAGGGTCCAGAAGCCCGCGATGCCGTCGACCTTGTACTGGGCGCCGGTGGCGGAGACCTCGTAGTAGCGCCCGTCGGCGGAGTTCCACGACCAGCGGTTGAGGCGCTCGGCCGTCGCGTCGGCCAGGGCCCGGTCGTCGGCGGCGCGCCCGGTGTCGCCCGCGGCGGTCTCCAACTCGGCCAGGCTCCGCCACATCAGCACCATCTGGCTGCTCATGTCGACCTGCCCGGTGCCCGTGCCGTCACCGGCGGGGCCCGGCTGCGTGGGCAGGTTGTCCATGCCGTTGCCCTCGCCGTCGTTCCAGTACAGCTGGTGCGGCGCGGCCTGCGACCAGCGGCTGACGGAGACCCAGTCGGCGTAGGCCTGCAGGGCCGGCAGGACGCGGCGCACCCGGGCGAGGTCGGCGGTGAGCCGGTACGACTTCAGCTCGGCCCACGCGAACAGCGGCGGGTTGACGCCGCGCGGGCCGTCCGCCCAGGGGTGGCGGGTGCCGTCGGACTCGCGGTAGACGCGCCAGATGGCGCCGGTCGGCTCCTGGAGGGCGTACCAGTTGTCCAGCGACCCCATCACGTCGAAGCCGGGCTGGAGGTAGCGCCCGTACACGGTCATGAAGATCGTGTCCCACTGGAAGAGCAGGTCCGGGCCGAAGGCCTCGTCCAGGTAGGTGCGCACCAGCGGCGACCCGTCGACCGGCCTCCGGATGTGACCGGTGTGGAGGAGGGACCAGGCCCGGTCGTACAGGGCGATCCACTCGGGCCTGTCGTCGATCACCGGCCGGGGCACCCGGGCCAGGTCGTAGGCGGGCACGGAGACCAGATGCCGGGCCACCGGGGCGAAGACCCCCCGCTCGGCACCGCTGTGGCGCGGGCCCCGGCTCAGCCGGCTCGCGGCGAAGTCGTCCGCGTCGACCGAGGGCAGGGCGTGCGTGCGCAGGCCCCCGGCGACGGGGTGGAAGTCGGCGGCGCCGACGACGTGGCCGGCGACGGGGGCTGCGGGGCGGGCGGCGCCGTCCGGCTGGATGCGGGCGAAGGCGATGCCGTGGCGCCACTCCAGTTCGAGGCGGTACCAGGATCCGGGGGCCAGGTCGGCGGCGCGGAGCGTGTCGGCGTAGCGGGTCTCACCGGTGGCGGTGGAGCGGACCAGCTGGAGCCGCGGCGTCGCCCCGAAGGGCTGCGCGGTCAGCCACAGGCGGTCGTGGTCGGCGGCTCCGTCGAGTGCGACCGACACCGAGGCCAGGGGGTCCGCGGCGGTGTCCGGGACCCGGAAACGGAGGGAGACCCGCGCACGGTTCAGCTCTTCGTCCGGCGAGCAGGCGCACAGCGGGCGGCGCAGTTCGCCGCTGCCGCGCAGGACACCGGCGGTCGCCCGCCAGGCACCGCTCACGGTCCGCCATCCGGTGAGGGATCCGGCCGTGAAGGCGTCCGTCACCGAGGGGAGCGCGTCGGCGGGATGCGCGGCGGACCGCGCGGACGACGGCGCGTCGGCGCCCCGGCCGGCGGTCAGCGCGTGCGGCCCGCCGGCGGGGTGCCCTGCCGCGGTCGTCGCGGGAACGGCCGCGACGGGGACCTGCGTCCCTCCCGCCGCCAGCGCCAGCGCCGCGCAGGCGGACATCACGTACAGCCCTCGGGGCCGCCTCGGAGCCATGGATCACCTACCGATCACCGCGTCACACCTTGCTGACGAATCGTCACTCAGCGTGCCGACGCTGTCGCCGGGACGCAATCGCGACACGGGCGCGGCAGGGTGCGAGCCGGAATCGGGTGGACGCCGGGCCGGAGGGTGGAGCGGCTGCCCGGGGCACACCGAAGGGTCGCCGACCGGGCGGATCGATCCGGGGGACCGGCCAGGCGACGGCAGTGCGGGGCGACCGAGGGGACGGGACGAGCGGTGCGGCGGCACGAGTGGCGAGGCGGTGGGGCGAAGCCCGGCGAGAGGCCGGCGCGAGACATGCGGTCGGCACGTCACGTCCGGGGCCGGGCACACCGCGGCCCCGGACGGTCCGTCCTCCGTCCGGGGCCGCGAGCCTCACAGCGCCCGCGGGCGCCGCCTCAGGCGTCCAGCGAGGTCATCACGTGCTTGATGCGCGTGTAGTCCTCGAAGCCGTAGGCGGACAGGTCCTTGCCGTAGCCGGACTTCTTGAAGCCGCCGTGCGGCATCTCCGCGACCAGCGGGATGTGGGTGTTGATCCACACGCAGCCGAAGTCGAGCCTCTTGGACATCCGCATGGCGCGGGAGTGGTCCTTGGTCCACACCGAGGAGGCGAGGGCGTACTCGACGCCGTTGGCCCACTCCACCGCCTGGTCCTCGTCGGTGAAGGACTGGACGGTGATGACCGGGCCGAAGACCTCGTTCTGGATGATCTCGTCGTCCTGCTTCAGGCCCGAGACGACGGTCGGCGCGAAGAAGTAGCCCTTGTCGCCGACCCGCTTGCCACCGCTCTCCACGCGCGCGTGGGCGGGCAGCCGCTCGATGAAGCCCTCGACCTGCTTCAGCTGGTTGGGGTTGTTGAGCGGGCCGTACAGCACGTCCTCGTCGTCCGGCTGGCCGGTCCTGGTGTCGTTGGCCGCCTTGGCGAGCGCGGAGACGAACTCCTCGTGGATCGACTCGTGGACCAGCACGCGCGTGGCGGCCGTGCAGTCCTGGCCGGCGTTGAAGAAACCGGCCACCGAGATGTCCTCGACGGCCTTGGCGATGTCGGTGTCCTCGAAGACGACGACGGGGGCCTTGCCGCCCAGCTCCAGGTGGACGCGCTTGACGTCCTGGGAGGCGGAGGCGGCGACCTGGATGCCGGCGCGGACGGAGCCGGTGATGGAGGCCATCGCCGGGGTCGGGTGCTCGACCATCATGCGACCGGTCTCGCGGTCGCCGCAGATGACGTTGAAGACGCCCTTGGGCAGGATCTCGCCGAGGATCTCGGCCATCAGGGCGGTGGAGGCCGGGGTGGTGTCGGACGGCTTGAGCACGACCGTGTTGCCCGCGGCGATCGCCGGGGCGAACTTCCACACCGCCATCATCATCGGGTAGTTCCACGGGGCGACCTGTGCGCAGACGCCGACCGGCTCCCGGCGGACGATCGAGGTCATCCCGTCCATGTACTCGCCGGCGGACCGGCCCTCCAGCATCCGCGCCGCGCCCGCGAAGAAGCGGATCTGGTCGACCATCGGCGGGATCTCCTCGGAGCGGGTCAGCCCGGTGGGCTTGCCCGTGTTCTCCACCTCGGCCGCGATGAGCTCCTCGGCGCGGGCCTCGAAGGCGTCCGCGATCTTCAGGAGAGCCTTCTGGCGCTCGGCCGGGGTGGTGTCCCGCCAGGCCGGGAAGGCGCGGGCGGCGGCCTCCATGGCGGCGTCCACGTCCGCCTGGCCGGACAGGGGCGCAGTCGCGTAGGCCTCGCCCGTCGCGGGGTTGACCACCTCGGTGGTCCGTCCGTCGGCGGCGTCCCGGAACTCACCGTCGATGTAGTTGCGCAGACGACGCAGCTCGGTGCTCACTGCCGGCCCTCCAAGTTCGGGTGTCCAATCACTGAGACACACAGCCTAGTCGGGCATCCCACGTTTTCAACACCCCCGATCACATCACGGCTTCGAAATCCGCAGGTCTCACTCTCATAAACAACGAATTTCATTGCTCGGGCCTTGCAAAACTGTCGAGACGTCGTGCAGAGTGAGCCCGTGGCCAGTCGAAGCGCAGACCCGAGAGACCCGCGGGAGTCCCGTGAGCCGAGGAACGGCACCCCCCACCTGGATGCCGTCTCCCTCGCCATCATCGAACAGCTCCAGGAGGACGGCCGCCGGCCGTACGCCGCCATCGGCAAGGCCGTCGGGCTCTCCGAGGCCGCGGTCCGCCAGCGCGTGCAGAAGCTGCTCGACCAGGGCGTGATGCAGATCGTCGCCGTCACGGACCCGCTGACGGTGGGCTTCCGCCGGCAGGCGATGGTCGGCATCAACGTCGAGGGCGATGCGGAGGGCGTCGCCGACGCGCTGACCGCCATGGCGGAGGTCGAGTACGTGGTGATGACCGCGGGCTCCTTCGACATCCTCGCCGAGATCGTCTGCGAGGACGACGACCACCTGCTGGACGTCATCAACAAGCGCATCCGGTCCCTGCCCGGTGTCCGCACCACCGAGAGCTTCGTCTACCTGAAGCTCAAGAAGCAGACCTACATGTGGGGAACCCGATAACCGTGAGGACCCGATAACCGTGAGCACCAAGGACCTCAGCCGATCCGCCTACGACCACCTGTGGATGCACTTCACCCGCATGTCGTCGTACGAGAACTCCCCGGTCCCCACCATCGTCCGGGGCGAGGGCACCTACATCTACGACGACAAGGGCAGGCGCTACCTCGACGGTCTCGCGGGCCTGTTCGTGGTCCAGGCCGGCCACGGCCGCACCGAACTCGCCGAGACGGCCTTCAAGCAGGCGCAGGAGCTGGCGTTCTTCCCGGTCTGGTCCTACGCGCACCCCAAGGCCGTCGAACTGGCCGAGCGACTGGCCGGCCACGCGCCGGGCGACCTGAACAAGGTCTTCTTCACCACCGGCGGCGGCGAGGCGGTCGAGACCGCCTGGAAGCTCGCCAAGCAGTACTTCAAGCTCGTCGGCAAGCCCACCAAGCACAAGGTGATATCCCGCGCGGTCGCCTACCACGGCACCCCGCAGGGCGCCCTGTCCATCACCGGCCTGCCGGGCCTGAAGGCCCCCTTCGAGCCGCTGGTCCCCGGCGCCCACAAGGTGCCGAACACCAACATCTACCGCGCCCCGATCTTCGGCGACGACCCCGAGGCCTTCGGCCGCTGGGCCGCCGACCAGATCGAGCAGCAGATCCTCTTCGAGGGCGCCGACACCGTCGCCGCGGTCTTCCTGGAGCCCGTGCAGAACGCCGGGGGCTGCTTCCCGCCGCCGCCCGGCTACTTCCAGCGGGTTCGCGAGATCTGCGACCGGCACGACGTGCTGCTGGTGTCGGACGAGGTCATCTGCGCCTTCGGCCGCCTCGGCACGATGTTCGCCTGCGACAAGTTCGACTACGTGCCGGACATGATCACCTGTGCCAAGGGCATGACCTCCGGCTACTCCCCGATCGGCGCGTGCATCGTCTCCGACCGCCTCGCCGAGCCCTTCTACAAGGGCGACAACACCTTCCTGCACGGCTACACCTTCGGCGGCCACCCGGTCTCCGCGGCCGTCGGCCTCGCCAACCTCGACCTGTTCGAGCGTGAGGCCATCAACCAGCACGTCCTCGACAACGAGGGCGCGTTCCGCTCCACGCTGGAGAAGCTGCACGACCTGCCGATCGTCGGCGACGTCCGCGGCAACGGTTTCTTCTACGGCATCGAGCTGGTCAAGGACAAGGCGACCAAGGAGTCCTTCGACGAGGAGGAGACCGAGCGCGTCCTGTACGGCTTCCTGTCCAAGAAGCTCTTCGAGAACGGTCTGTACTGCCGTGCCGACGACCGCGGCGACCCGGTCATCCAGCTCGCCCCGCCGCTGATCTCCGACCAGGGGACCTTCGACGAGATCGAGCAGATCCTGCGCGCGACCCTGACCGAGGCCTGGACGAAGCTCTAGCCGGCGGCTCCGGCCGTGCCGTGACCGGAAGGTCCTTCCCGTCACGGCACGGAGTCCGCCCGATCGGCGTGAACGGCCCGGGGTGCACCCGTACGAGTGAGAAGGGGTGCCTCCGGGCCGCGTGCTGTCCGGCGTCACGCCCCCGGATCCCTAGCGTGCCTGGTGACCGATCGGCCCCGCCTTCGTTCCCCCGCTCGGGGGAACGGCACGGGAACTACGGATCTGAACCGAGGTGTACGCCCATGGAGGCCCCGCCGGACAACGACGTGCTCTGGGCACGGTCCCTGCACTTCACGCATCACGACGGCTCGCCCGCCCTGCAGGGTGTCTCCCTGGGCGTGCGCGAGGGCGAGATCCTCGCCGTCAGCGGCCCGCGCGGCAGCGGCAAGACCACCCTGCTGCGCTGCCTGTCCGCACTGGTGCCGGCGCAGCGCGGGGAGGTGTGGTTCAACAGCGTGCCGGTGCACACCATGGGCCAGATGACCCGTGAGCGGCTGCGCCGCGACCGCTTCGGCTGGATCGACCCGGCGCCCGTGCTCGTCCCCGAGCTGAACGTCTGGGAGAACACCGCCCTGCCGCTGATGCTGCGCGGCACCGGCAGGCGCCGTGCCAAGGTCGCCGCCCAGGAATGGCTGGAACGCCTCGACATCGGCGACACCGCCCGCAAGCGCCCCCAGGAACTCCAGCAGGCGGAACGCCAGCGCGTCTGCATCGCCCGCGCCCTGGCGCCGGCCCCCTCGGTCCTGTTCGCCGACGAACCGACGGCCCCGCTGCACCGCGCCGACCGCGGCCACGTCCTGCGCACGCTGACCACCGCGGCCCGCTCGCACGGCATCACGGTGGTACTGGCCACGCACGACGCCGAGACGGCGTCCCTGACCGACCGCACCGTGTCGCTGCTGGACGGCCGGCAGGTGAACACCGTCCACCTCCCCGCGGTCGCCGAGACGGAAGGCCGGGCCGCGTGCTCGCTCTCCGCCTGACCCGCAGCGCCCGACCGGCCGTCCAACTGCGCCGCCTGCTGGTGGCAGCCGCGTCCGCCGGCACCGGTTTCCTGCTCCTGTGCGTCCTCGGCTACGCCCTCGGCCACCCCGGCACCCCGGCCGGCTCACTGCTGCTGCGCCTGGCGTGGTGCGCCGTCCCGCTGGCCGCCACGGCGCACTTCGCCCTGGCCGTGGCCCGCACGGACCCCGCCTCCCGGCCCCGGCCCGGCCTGTCCGCCATCGGCCTCGGCCCCACCCGCCTGATGGCCGTCTCGGCGATCACGACGGCGCTGTCGACCCTCCTCGGCTCGATGCTGGCGCTCCTGGTCTTCCTCCACCTCCGGGGCGACCTCACCGGCTTGCCCTTCGACGGGGCCGCCTCCGCGTTCCTGGCCGCCGACCGGCCACTGCCGCTCCCGGCCGCGCTCACCCTGCTGGCCGTCGTCCCGGCGACGGCGTCGGTGACGGTCGCGCTGGCCCTGCGGCCGAGGGAGGCACGGCCGACCGCGACCAACCGGGGCTTCGGCCGGTTCGGGGAGTACGGGCGGGCCGGGGCTCCGGACACGTTCGGCGCGTACGGCAGGTTCGGGGCGCGGTGGCGGAACCGGGACCACGAGCCCGCGAACGGCGCGACCGGCCGGACCCCGGACACCGACGGCGCCCCCGCGGCGGCGGGAACCGCCACCGAGGACGGCGGCCGGGGTGCGGCGCCGGACGGTGAACCCACCGCCGCACTCCCCTGGGGCATCACCCTGCTCGCCGCGGGCCTCGCCGTGGAGGCGTACGCCCTCCGCAACACCGCTCCCGCCACCCTGGCACTCCCCGGCGGCCTGGCCGGCGGCCCTGCCGCCGTGCTCGTCGGCTGGACCCTCACCGCCGTCGGCCTGGCCCTCGCCGGTCCCGGCCTCACCCACCTGTGCGGACGCCTCCTCCAGGCCGTGCGCCCCGGTGCCCTGCGCCTGCTGGCCGGCCGGGTGCTGATGGCCGAGGCCGACCGGATCGGCCGCCCTCTCGGCGTGGTCTGCGCGGTCGCGTCGGCGGCCTACGCCCTGCCCATGCTGCACCGGGACGGCAACCTGGGCCCGCTGACCGCCCTCGGCGCCCTGCTGGTCGTCGGCTGCACCGTCGCCACCCTGCTCACCGCGGCCGTCGAGGCCCGGCAGGATCGGGCCGACACGACCGCCGCACTGCGGCGGGTGGGCGCCCCGGCGACCGTGCTGCGCAGCGCCGCCGCCCTGCGCGCCGGGGCCCTGCTGGCGGTGTTCGGCCCGCTGACGCTGTTCGTCGCGGAACTGGCGGCACTCCCCCTGACCCGCTGACGGGCCGGGCACCGGCGGCACACGCGAGGAAGTCCGTGCGCCGCCGGTGAGTTCCGGCCCGTCCCCGGGTCCACCCACCGAACCACACCGCGACCGCGGCACCCCGACGGGAGAGACCTCATGCACCAGCAGATGATCTTCGTGAACCTGCCCGTGAACGACCTCGACGCCTCGAAGCGGTTCTTCACGGACCTGGGCTACGCGATCGACCCCCGGTTCAGCGACGAGAACGCTGCCTCCGTCGTGATCAGCGACACGATCGTGGCGATGCTGCTGACCAAGCCCTTCTACGCGACCTTCACCGACAAGGAGATCGCAGACGCGGCGAGGACCAGCGAGGTGCTGATCGCGCTCAGCGCGGAGAGCCGGGAGAAGGTCGACGAACTCGTCGACCGCGCGATCTCCCTCGGCGGCGGCGCGAGCGGCCGGACCCAGGACCTCGGCTTCATGTACGGCCGCGCGTTCGACGACCTCGACGGCCACACCTGGGAGGTCGTCTGGATGGAACCGGCCGCCTCGCAGGGCTGACCGGTGCGGACGTTCAACGCGTTGAAACGTTCCGGCGGTTAATAAGCAGGCAAAGGCAACTGCCGCGGGCCCCCTATGCATTGACACTGCTTATGGCACGCTTATAGACCTGTGAGTCTCGTGGTGGAGGAGTTTCCCGGCACATGCCGGTATCCCATCTCCGCGTCAGCCCCCCGCAGTTGCATCCTGTAAAGGACAAACGTGTCCATATCCCGCCGCACCACCGCCCGTTCCGTACGCGTCCTCGGCGTGGCCGCCGCCTCCGCGGCGCTCGCACTCGGCGCCGCCGGCAACGCGCTCGCCTGCAACATCGGCGAGTTCTCCGCCGAGGCCAAGTGCGCCGACGGCAAGGGCGTGATCACCGTCACCGACGTGGACGCCTCCGGCACCCCGGCCGTCGTCTCCGTGTTCCTGGAGAACAACGGCGCCGACGAGAAGAAGGTCGGCGAGCAGGAGGTGAAGGGGGCCAAGGACGGCGTGACCGTCACCTTCGCCGAGGAGTGGAAGCCGAACGCGGAGTACCGCGTCCACGTCTTGGCCGGCGACCGGGCCCACCCCATCGTGGACGCGGACATCGAGCCGAACCTGACCACGCCGTCGACGGCCTGCACGACCGAGGAGTCGACCCCGCCGGCCACACCGAGCAGCCCGGCGCCGTCGGAGTCCGAGTCCACGCCGGCGGAGACCGCGACGCCGACCCCCGGCACGAGCACCCCCGCGGCCACCCCCAGCAACGCCCCGTCCCCGGCCGTGGGCGAGTCCCACCTGGCCGAGACCGGCGCGAGCTCCAACACCGGCCTGATCGCCGGCATCGCGGCCGCGCTGGTCGTCGTGGGCGGCGGCGCCGTCTTCCTCGGCCTGCGCCGCCGCGGAGCGAGCAACGACCGCTGACCCCGCAGCACCGGATGGCCCGCCCTCATCGGGGCGGGCCATCGCCGTGTGCGGGGAGAAGTGAGCTGCGCGGGCGGGGTCGGGAGAACCGCCCGGACGGGGCGGGGTGAGCGGCGCGGACGGCACGGGAGGGCATGCGGCACGACCGGGCGGGCGGGCGGCCGGAGCAAGCGGCACGGGAACGTCGGCGACGGCACGGGCCGGGTGGGGCACCCGCCTCAGCGACATCACAGGCACCGTGGCGGCGTGAGCGCCGTGGCGGCGTGAGCCCCATGACGGCACGGGCAGCGCCGAGGGCGGGAAAGGGGGCCGGGCGCCCCGGGCCGGCGGAAGCGCCGGCGGCACGGCAGCGGGAACGGTGGGGGGACGGGCGGGCAGGCTGCTCCCGCCTCGCGCGCCGCAACGGCGTCGCGGGCCGGACGGCTCCGCCGCCCCTCAGCCCAGGACCACGACCTCGGTGGCGTCGAAGTCCACGCCCACCACGTCCCCCACCTCCGGGGCCCGGCGCAGCGCACACGCCGCTTCGATCCGGGGCGCCCCCTCGGGCTGGAGGTGCAGGGCCACGTGCGTGCCCCGGAACGTGCGCGCGGCGACCGTGCAGGGCAGCCCCTGCGGCGTCGCGACCAGCCGCACCCCGGCCGGCCGCACCAGCAGCGTCCCCTCGCCCTGCGCCGCACCCTCGGGCACGGGCACCTTCCCCCACGGCGTCTGGGCGGCCTCCCCGACGACCGTCGCCGGCACCACGTTGTCGAAGCCCAGGAAGCGCGCCACGAACGCGTCCGCCGGCTGCTGCCACACCTCCAGCGGCGTGCCGGACTGTGCGATCCGCCCGTCCCGCATCACCACCACCCGGTCGGCGAGCGCGAAGGCCTCGCCCTGGTCGTGGGTGACCGCGAGCACCGTCGTACCCAACCGGCCGAACACTTCGCGCAGTTCGACGACGAGCCGCTCCCGCAGGGAGCGGTCGAGCTGCCCCAGGGGCTCGTCGAGCATCAGCAGTCGCGGCCGGGGCGCGAGTGCCCGGGCCAGCGCCACGCGCTGCTGCTCGCCCCCGGAGAGGGCGGACACCGCCCGAGGGCCGGCCCCCGGGAGCCCGACCAGCTTCAGCAGTTCCTCCACGCGCTCGGCCTGCTCGGCCCTCGGGGCGCGCCGCACGCGCAGCCCGAAGGCCACGTTCCCGGCCACGTCCCGCTGCGGGAAGAGCTGATGGTCCTGGAACATGAGCCCCACCCCCCGCCGGTGCGCGGGCACCCCCGACTGGTCCAGGCCGTCCAGCAGCACGCGTCCCGAGGCGAGCGGCTGCAGCCCCGCCACCGCCCGCAGCAGCGTCGACTTGCCACTGCCGCTGGGCCCGAGCACGCACACCACCTCGTGCTCGGCGACGTCCAGACCGACCGCGTCGAGCACCACCCGCTCACCGAAGCGGACGGTCGCGGCGTCAAGGCTCAGCAGCATCTAGAACTCCCCCGTCCGGTCCGCGCCCCGCAGCCGCTCCAGCAGCAGCAGCGACGCGGCGCACACCAGCATGAGAATCGTCGAAAGAGCCATCGCCTGGCCGTAGTTGAGCTCCCCGGGCCGGGACAGCAGCCGGGCCACGGCAACGGGCAGGGTGGGGTGGTCCGGCCGGGCGAGGAAGACCGTCGCGCCGAACTCGCCCAGCGACACCGCGAAGGCGAAGCCCGCTGCGATCAGCAGCGCCCGCCTCACCAGTGGCAGGTCCACCTCCCGCCACACCCGCCACGGCGACGCCCCCAGTACGGCCGCCGCCTCCCGCAGCCGTACGTCCACGGCGCGCAGCACGGGCAGCATGGTGCGCACCACGAAGGGGGCACCGACCAGTGCCTGGGCCAGCGGCACGATGATCCACGAGGCCCGCAGGTCGAGGGGCGGCTCGTCCAGCGCGATCAGGAAACCGAAGCCGACGGTCACCGCCGAGACGCCGAGCGGCAGCATCAGCAGCGCGTCGAACCCGCGCACGAGCCGGCCGGCGTCCCGCCGGGCCAGCGCGGCCGCGGCAAGCGAGCCGACGGCGACGGCGACGACGGTGGCGGCCACCGCATACCGCAGCGAGTTGCCGATCGCCTCGATCGGCGGCACCAGGAACATGCCGCCGTCCTCGCTGGTCAGCGCCCGGTAGTAGGCGAAGCGGGGGGCGTCCAGCGACCGCCGCACCAGGACGCCCAGCGGCAGCAGCACAAGCACGGCGACCGTGGCGAGGACACCGGCGAACAGGGTCCACTGCGCGGCGCCGCGCGGCCGGCGGGCGGTGGTGGCGGCGTCCACCAGCGTCAGGGCGCTCTCCCTGCGCCGTACGGTCCACGCGTGCACGGCGAGGATCGCGCCGACCGCCGTGAACTGGACCAGGGTGAGCACGGCGGCCGTGGCCAGGTCGAACATCTCGGACGTCTGCCGGTAGATCTCCACCTCCAGCGTGGAGAAGGTCGGTCCGCCGAGGATCTGGACGACGCCGAAGGAGGTGAAGGTGAACAGGAACACCATCAGCGCGGCCGCGGCGACCGCGGGGGCGAGGGCCGGCAGGGTGACCGTGCGCCAGGCCCGCAGGCGGGACGCGCCGAGCATCCGCGCCGCGTCCTCCTGGCGTGGGTCGAGCTGCGCCCACAGGCCGCCGACCGTGCGGACGACGACCGCGTAGTTGAAGAAGACGTGCGCGAGCAGGATCGCCCACACCGTGCTGTCGAGCCGGACGCCCCACAGCTCGTCGAGGAGGCCGCCGCGTCCGACCAGCGCGAGGAACGCCGTGCCGACGACGACCGTGGGCAGCACGAACGGCACGGTCACCACCGCCCGCAGCACCTGCTTGCCGGGAAAGTCGAGGCGGGCGAAGACGTAGGCGCCGGGCAGTGCGACGAGCAGCGTGAGTGCGGTGGAGGCGACCGCCTGCCAGGTGGTGAACCACAGCACGTGCCGGATGTCCGGCTGGGCGGCCACCTCCACGATGCGCCCGAGTCGCCAGCGCCCGTCGACGTGCAGGCCGCGCGCGACGATGGCGGCGACGGGGTAGACGAAGAAGACGGCGAAGAACGCGACGGGCACGGCCATCAGGGCCGGCCGCGCCACGTTCCGGCGCCGGCGCCGCGCTACTGCAGTACGAGCGAGGTCCACGACTTGACCCACTGGTCACGGTGGTCGGCGATCCTGCCGGGGGCCATGGTCTCGGGGTTCTTCGCCGGAGGGCCGTACCGGGTGAACTCGGCCGGCACCTTCGCGTCCCCGACCACGGGGTAGACGAACATGTTCAGCGGCATGTCCTCCTGGAACTGCCGCGAGATCAGGAAGTCGATGAGGGCCTTGCCGCCCGCGCTGTTGTGGGCGTTGCTGAGCAGCCCGGCGAACTCGATCTGCCGGAAGCAGGTGCCCATGGCCACGCCGGTCGGCGCGGTCGTCGGCTTCGGGTCGCCGTAGATGACCTCGGCGGGCGGGGAGGAGGCGTACGACACGACCAGGGGCCGGTCGCCCTTGGCCTTCTTGCCTCCGGCCGATCCGGAGAACTCCTCGTTGTAGGCCTGCTCCCAGCCGTTGACGACCTTCACGCCGTTGGCCTTGAGCTTCTTCCAGTAGTCCTGCCAGCCTCCCCCGCCGTCGGCTCCGCTCGAGCCGGAGGCGCCGCCGTCGCCGTACTTCGCGGCGGTGCCCAGCAGGAAGCCGAGGCCCGGGGAGGAGGTGGAGGCGTTCTCCGTGACCAGGAGGTCCTTGTACTCGGGCTTGATCAGGTCGTCGAAGGAGGCCGGCGGGGTCAGCTTGTGGTCGGCGAAGTACTTCTTGTCGTAGTTGACGCAGATGTCGCCGTGGTCGATCGGCGTGACCCGGTGCCGGTCCGCATCGAGCTGGTAGGCCGCGTCGACCCGATCGAGCCCCTTGGCCTGGTACGACTGGAAGAGGCCGTTGTCGAGCGCGCGGGAGAGCAGCGTGTTGTCGACGCCGAAGAGGACGTCGCCCTGGGGGTTGTCCTTGGTGAGGATGGCCTTGTTGACGGCCTGGCCGGCGTCGCCGCTGGACAGGACCTTGGCCTTGTAGCCGGACTGCCTCTCGAACGCGGCGATGACGCTCTTGGAGGCCGCCCAGGAGTCGTGGCTGACGAGAGTGACGGTCCTGGAGCCGCCGGAGGCGGTGCCGCTGCCGCCGGACGACGACGAGCCGCACGCGGACAGCGTGACGAGGCCGAGGCCGACGGCCGCGGCCACGAACGTCTTGGTGTGCACTGGATTCCTCCTGGAGTGACCAGGAAGAGACGCGGCCCCGCCCGGACGTGTCCGGGCGGGGCGCAACAGCTTGAGTGATGACCGAACTTCCTACCCAGAATGACCTGGGCGAGGTTCAGAGGGTCTGCGGCCCGATCGCCGCACTCTCAGCGCTGTGGCGCTCCCCTGTCGGAATATGAAGATGTGGACGGTCCTCAGACTACCGCTCGGTGGCCGCGAGCTGACCACACGCCCCGTCGATCTCCTGACCGCGGGTGTCCCGGACGGTCACCGGCACCCCGTGCGCGGCGATCGCCTCGACGAACGCCTTCTCGTCCTCCGGCCGGGAGGCGGTCCACTTGGACCCGGGCGTCGGGTTGAGCGGGATGAGGTTGACGTGCACCGGCTTGCCCCGCAGCAGGCGGCCCAGCCGGTCGCCACGCCAGGCCTGGTCGTTGATGTCCCTGATCAGGGCGTACTCGATGGACAGCCGGCGGCCGGACTTCTCGACGTAGTCGAAACCCGCGTCGAGGACCTCGCGCACCTTCCAGCGCGTGTTCACCGGCACCAGGGTGTCGCGCAGCTCGTCGTCGGGCGCGTGCAAGGAGATCGCGAGCCGGCACTTGAAGCCCTCGTCCGCGAACCGGTGGATGGCGGGCACGAGCCCGACCGTCGACACGGTGATCCCGCGCTGCGACAGCCCGAGCCCGTCCGGCGCGGGATCGGTGAGGGCTCGGACGGCGCCGACGACCCGCTTGTAGTTGGCGAGCGGCTCGCCCATGCCCATGAAGACGATGTTCGACAGCCGGGCCGGGCCGCCGGGGACCTCCCCGTCCCTGAGCGCGCGCATGCCGTCCACGATCTGGTGCACGATCTCGGCCGTCGACAGGTTCCGGTCGAGCCCGGCCTGCCCGGTGGCGCAGAAGGGGCAGTTCATGCCGCACCCGGCCTGCGAGCTGATGCACATGGTCACCCGGTCGGGGTAGCGCATGAGGACCGACTCCACGAGCGTCCCGTCGAACAGCCGCCACAGCGTCTTGCGGGTGGTGCCCTGGTCGGTCGACAGATGCCGCACGACGGTCATCAGGTCCGGGAAGAGCGCCTCCCGCAGCTTCTCGCGCGACCCGGCGGGAACGTCGGTCCACTCCGCCGGGTCGTGCGCGAACCGCGCGAAGTAGTGCTGCGACAGCTGCTTGGCGCGGAACGGCTTCTCGCCGACCGCAGCCACCGCCTCCTTGCGCTCGGCGGGCGAGAGATCGGCGAGATGCCGCGGCGGCTTCTTGGCTCCGCGCGGCGCGACAAAGGTGAGTTCTCCGGGCTTAGGCATGGCGGTACCAGTGTCGCAGATCGTCTCAGGTGACCTGCGGCTGTCGCCCGCTACGACGGTCGCCCATGGTCGCCACCGGTCGCCGCCCGCCCGCATCGGACGGCCCGGAGACGGCCCAGCCGATGAGGCCGTGCACCCTGGCTGAGCGGCCACTGTTCATCGTGCCGGTCCGCTCACGCGGAACAGAGCGTCCAAGCGGTCGAGTGCTACCGCATCACCGGATGGCGGGAAGGTCCCGGTCGAGCAGTGACCCGTCCCACCAGGCCCCTCCAGGTCGATGCAGCTCACGGACCTCCGAGGGGTGACCGGATCCCCGCACCTCGCGCAATAGAGCGCTCGGGAATGTCCCTGTCGGCTCCCTGGGGTCCATGGCCACGACATTACTCGCGAGAGGACGCACCGCCACCGCCGCCGGGGCACTCCTGCTGACGCTGGGAGCCGCACCGGCCACGCACGCCACCGTTCCTGGGGCGACCCGCGTGGACACCCCCTGGCACCAGTCGCCGAAGACGACACGACGCACCGTCGACCACGGATGGTCGGCCGACTGCAACGAGGGCGACGGCACCTGCACGTACTGTCCCGTCATGCCACCCCGACAGCGGGGCGAGCAGCGCGAAGAAGCCTTCCATCGCGCCATGGTGTCCCGCCGCACCGACCCGGCCCGTCGAGCCGGTCATGCCGTGACGGACTCCGACCCGGCGTCGACGCTGCGAGCGTACGCGGACCTGATGCCGTCCGGCCGGAGAGCGGACCCGCAGAGCAGTGGACACTGTCCTGACCGAACAGCGTGATGGCGACGGCGACTCACTCGGCCGACCTGAGACTCAGGGCGAGTCGGCAGCACTCGCGCGGCGCTGAGCCTCATACGCGAGGCGTCGCCGCCGGGCCTCAGCCGTATGCGGGCCAGGGGGCGGCAGTTCCTCTTCCCTCAGGCTTGCGCCCAAGCAACCGAGTGCTTCCGCCGTCACGCTGAAGGCTGCCGTGAACTTTGTCCGACGGTCGTCTTCGACGCCTTGAAAGGCACGCTGACTAGCCAACAAGACGTCCCCGATGCGCGTCCTGAGCTTCTCATCCGGAAGTCTGACGAGTGCTTGGTCGATACGCAGGTGATGGTCGAGTGCCTCCAAGCGGAAAGGGCGCATCTCGTCCTCACCGGCACCCTCCTCCGGGAATCCTCTCGCCAGGTTCCGCAGAGCCACGAACTCGGCCGTCAACATGTCGACGGCCTCTCGCGCGAGCTGCGAACGCCGTTCGTCACGGGCGACAGACCGTTGATGACGTTGCGAGATCAACGTCGACGCTATTGCGCCCGCTGCCCCCAAAGCCGCCCCCGACAGACCAGAGATGGCACCGACCCACACTGCTGCATCCACGAGGCCATTCTCACGTGCATGGACACGACCCCGGGAGGTCTCCGCTCAGGTCGACAGGACGCCGCACCCCGTCCACGGCCCACAGACGGCCCGCCGCGGTGAGGGTCCCCGAGCACGGCAAAGGGTGCACGCCGGAGCACTGCAACAGTGACGGCCAGTGAGTTCTCCGGGCCTGGGCACGGCGGTACCCGTGTCGCAGATCGTCGCGCAGGACCCTCATCCGCTGCCGCACGAGGCGGTGCCCCCGCCGGGGATACCGCACCGCGGCTGTCCTCGATCGGGGAGGGTCGTACCCTTGCCCGACGACGAGGAGGGACGCATGGGGGGTACGGCAGGTCAGGGAGCTGTCCTGGTCGTCGACGACGACGCGGCGATCCGTCGTTCGCTGGAGCGCGGGCTCCGGCTGAGCGGCTTCGCGGTTCGCACGGCGGGCAGTGGTCCCGAGGCGCTCACCGCTGTCGCGGACGCACCGCCCGACGTGCTCGTCCTGGACGTGTCGATGCCCGGGATGAGCGGCATCGAGGTGTGCACCCGGCTCCGTGACGCCGGCCGGGACCTGCCGGTGCTGATGCTCTCCGCGCTCGACGAGACCGCCGACCGCATCGCCGGCCTGCAGGCGGGCGGCGACGACTACCTGGTCAAACCCTTCGCCCTGCAGGAACTGGTGCTGCGGCTGCGCGCGCTGCTGCGCCGCCGGCCGCCGAGCGGAGGGGAGGTGCTGCGGACGGCGGGCCTGGTGATCGACCCGGCGGCGCGCACCGCCGAGCGGGACGGACAGCCGCTGGAACTGACCCGCAGGGAGTTCGAACTGCTCGAGACCTTCGCCCGCAACTCCGGGATCGTCCTCACCCGCGACCAGTTGCTGGACCGCGTGTGGGGCTACGGCTTCGACGTGCGCACCGACGCCGTCGACACGTTCGTCAGCTATCTGCGGCGCAAGCTGGAGGTGGGCGGCCGGCGTCGGCTCATCCACACCGTGCGTGGTGTGGGCTTCGTCCTGCGGGACGAGCCGTGAGACTGTCGACACGCATCGGACTCGCGGTGGGCTGCACCGTGCCCCTCCTGGTGCTCGCCTTCGGCTGGCTGCTGCTGCACCTGGTGGCCCGCGACCTGCACAGCGCCGAGGACCAGCACCTCCGCCAGCGCGCGGCGGCCCTCGCCCCGGACGCCCGCGCGCTGCTGCGCGCCACCACCGCCGACCGGCCCAAGGCGGCCGACACCAGGGAGCGCCGGCTCTACAGCGCCGCGCTCGACGTGGGCATCCGCGTCATAGGACCGGACGGCACCTTCAGTGGCGGCCCGCAGCCCGCGGCCTCGGTGCCGCTGCCCGCGAACGCCACCGGCCCGGTCACCGTCCGGGCGGGCGGCACCGGCTGGCGGGCGCTGTCCCGGCCGGTCCGCACCGCCGGCGCCTCGGGCACCCTGTGGGTCTTCTCGCCGGACAGCGCCGATCGCGGCCAGCTGCGGCTCGTGGGCCGCCGCGTGCTGGTGAACACACTGCTGGCCGCCCCGGTGTCCGGCCTCATGGCCTGGGGCATAGCGACCGGCGCCACCGGGCCCCTGCGCCGCCTCACCCGGCGTACCGCGGGACTCGACCCCCGCACCAGCACCGCCCGGCCGTACCACCGGCCGACCGGCGTCACCGAGGTCGACGACCTCGCGGCCACCGTGAGCACCGTGCTCGCCCGCTACGACGAGCAGGCCGGCCGCACCGCCGAAGCACTGGAGACGGCACGCTCGTTCTCGGCGGCCGCCGCGCACGAACTGCGCACGCCGCTGATGAGCCTGGGCACCAACCTCGACATCCTCGCCGCACACCCCGACCTCCCGGACCCGGACCACACCGAGGTGCTCACCGACCTGCGCCGTGAACACGCTCGTCTGCTGGGGCTCCTGGTGATGCTGCGCGAACTGGGGCGCGGGGACCTGGTGGAGGCGGAGGCGTTCCGGACCGTCGACCTCACCGAGATCGCGGACGCGGCGGTAGCCGAGGCCCGGCGCCGCGCCCCCGACGCCCGGATCACCCTGGACGCGGCCCCGGGACTGACGGTGCACGGCTGGGAGCCGGGCCTGCGCCTGCTGCTCGACAACCTGCTGGCCAACGCCCTGGCCCACGGCCGGGACGCCCGGGGCCGGGCGGCCGTCTCGGTCGCGGTGCGGCGCGTGGGAGAGCAGACCGCCGTCACGGTGGACGACGGCGGACCGGGCGTCCCACCCGAGATGCGGCAGCACGTGTTCGACCGGTTCCGGCGGGGGCCGGACAGCGAGGGCTCCGGGCTCGGCCTCACGCTCGTGGCCCAGCAGTCGGCGCTGCATCGGGGGACCGTCACAGTGGCGGACGGCCCGCACGGCGTCGGGGCGCGCTTCGAGGTACGGCTGCCATCGGGCGGCGCTGCTCCGCCCGAGCGGCGTGACTGGCTGATCGGAACGGCCGGGACGAACCGGTCACAGAGTTCCCACAAAGACGCTTCCTAGCATCCGTCGCGCCGGACGGACCACGAGGCCGTCCGGCGGACCATCGGACGGACCGTGCGGCCGCCCGGGAAACGGAGGCACAGATGTTGGTACGACGACGGCGCACCCTGCTGGTCGGGCTCGCCGCGGCGGCGGTGCTGGCGGGCACCACGGGCGTGGCCGCGGCCGACGGCACCCCCGCTCCGGCGCCCACCGGCGACGGGGCCGCAGCGCTGTGCAAGCGGGTGCCCAAGCTGGAACGGCGGATCGACCGGGCCCTGAAGCGGCTGGAGGCCGGTGCCGACGCGCGCGGTTCGGTGGCGCGGCTGCAGCAGCGCGTGGACAGCGCCGAGAAGGCCGGCCACGACGAGATCGCCACCTTTCTGAAGGACCGGCTCGCCTTCCGCAAGTCGCTGGCGGCCTCCCTCCCGCAGCGGAAGAAGGACCTGTCGGAGGTGCGGACCTGGTGCAAGGACAACAGCGGCGGCAAGGCGGCGAGCTGATGCGGGCTCGCCGGGCCGCCGCCTGCGTGCTCCCCGCGGCGGCGCTGCTCACTGCGCTCGCCGTGGGCTGTGCGCCCCAGGACACCGCGTCCCCGACGACCTCCTCGCCGTCCTCGTCGGCCACGCCCTCGGGCTATGAGCAGATGCTGCAGAAGGTGAACGCGGCCGAGTCCGCCGCAGCCTCGGCGGAGAAGGACACGGCGCAGGACGACTGACGGGCGCTTCCGGGTGGGGGATGCCGCTCAGCGTTTCCCACCCGGCGCGTACGGCTTGCCGCCGGCCGCTCCGTCCGCGGTCCGCGCCGCGTGTGGTGTGCTCACTCGGGTGAGCCGCGGCCGTTGCACCGGGCACCGCCGCTCCCGGTCGTGACCGGTCGCCGCCGATCGCCCTCGGACGGCCCGCGGACGACCGGACCGGCGGGGGCGATCAACCGCTGATCGGGCGCCGGCCTCCGATCAGGCGCAGGACCGGACGGGAGCGCTCACGGCGCGTGTGCTTCAGGCGCCGGCGCGGGGCAACCTGTGGCGCGGAGATTCTCCCCCCGGACCCGGGGCACCGTGGTCGACAGCCTCTCCCCTGCTGCCACGAGCCGGGGCCCGTCACGGAAGCCCTCCCCGCTGCCGAGCGTCCCGCCCGGTGGGGTTGAGGGGCTCCACCGCTGGTCCAAGAGCGTTGTCAGAGGCTCCCGATAACGTGCGGGGAGTCTGATCCGACCCTTCCCCGGGAGAAGCCGCGTGGACATTCTGCTCATCGCCGGACTGTGGCTCGACGCATCGGCCTGGGACGACGTCGTGCCCGAACTCACCGCCCTCGGCCACCGCCCCGTACCGATCACCCTGCCCGGCCAGGGCGACGGCGCCGCCTCCGCGACGCTCGACGACCAGCTGGCGGCCGTGCTCGCCGCCGTGGACGCCTCGCCCGGCAAGCCGCTGGTGGTGGGGCACTCGGCCGCGGCGACGCTGGCCTGGTTGGCCGCCGACGCGCGACCGGGGAACGTAGCCGGGGTCGCCATGATCGGCGGCTTCCCCGCCGCGGACGGTCGCGCGTACGCCGACTTCTTCGCGGTCGAGGACGGCGTCATGCCCTTCCCCGGCTGGGCGCCGTTCGAAGGGGCGGACTCCGCGGATCTGGACGCGGCGACCCGGGACCGCATCGCCGCGCACGCGGTCCCGGTGCCCGAGGCGGTCGCCAGAGGGGTCGTGCGGTTGACCGACGAGCGCCGACTCGGCGTCCCCGTCGTGCTCGTCTGCCCCGAGTTCACCCCGGCCGAGGCCCAAAAGTGGATCGCCGCAGGCGAGAGTCCCGACCTCGCCCGCGTTGCCGACCTGAGGTACGTGGACCTCGATTCGGGCCACTGGCCGATGGCCAGTCGCCCCCGGGAACTCGCCCGCGTCCTGGCCGAGGCCGCCGGCTCCTAGTAGTGCTTGGTCAGGTTGGTTGTGGCGGTGCGTGTCCTGTGGGCCCGGCGTGGCGTTGAGTCTGCGTGACTCCGGACGAGATTGCTGTGGTGCGTGGTGAGTTGGAGACCTTCGCGGCGGA
>NZ_JAFFZS010000003.1 GCF_016921115.1 Streptomyces actuosus | reverse complement strand
GCGAGTCCCGCTACCCCGTCTCCGAGATCCTCGCCAAGACCCCCGCCATCCCCTCCGGCTGCCAATGGGGCATCTTCCTGCGCAACCACGACGAGCTCACCCTCGAAATGGTCACCGACGAAGAACGCGACTACATGTACGCGGAGTACGCCAAGGACCCCCGGATGCGCGCCAACATCGGCATCCGCCGCCGCCTGGCCCCCCTCCTCGACAACGACCGCAACCAGATCGAACTCTTCACCGCACTCCTGCTCTCCCTGCCCGGCTCGCCCATCCTCTACTACGGCGACGAGATCGGCATGGGCGACAACATCTGGCTCGGCGACCGCGACAGCGTCCGCACCCCCATGCAATGGACCCCCGACCGCAACGCCGGATTCTCCTCCAGCGACCCCGGCCGCCTCTACCTCCCCACGATCATGGACCCCGTCCACGGCTACCAGGTCACCAACGTCGAGGCCTCCATGTCCTCGCCCTCCAGCCTGCTCCACTGGACCCGCCGCATGATCGAGATCCGCAAACAGAACCCCGCCTTCGGACTCGGCACCTACACCGAACTCAACTCCTCCAACCCCGCCGTCCTCGCCTT
Organism: Streptomyces actuosus; assembly: GCF_016921115.1. Lineage (GTDB taxonomy): Bacteria > Actinomycetota > Actinomycetes > Streptomycetales > Streptomycetaceae > Streptomyces > Streptomyces actuosus_A. The sequence goes on along the minus strand of NZ_JAFFZS010000003.1, from coordinate 432,809 downwards.
CCTGCGCGAGTACGAGGACGACCTCGTCCTGTGCGTCCACAACTTCTCCCGCTTCGCCCAACCCACCGAACTCGACCTGCGCACCTTCAACGGCCGCCACCCGGTCGAACTCTTCGGCGGAGTGCGGTTCCCCGCCATCGGCGATCTGCCCTACCTGCTCACCCTCGCAGGCCACGGCTTCTACTGGTTCCGGCTCGCCCGAGTCGCATCCCGCATCGGCCGCCGCTCCTAAGCGCGCCGAGGAAAGGACGCGTCACCATGCCGAAGACCGCCCCCCTCCAGCCGAGCAGCACCGGCGGCTCCCTGCATCTGGACTCGCTCGCGGATCTGCTGCGCGAATGGCTGCCTCGGCAGCGCTGGTTCGCCGGAAAGGACCGGCCGGTCACGGACCTGCGTCTGCTGTCGATGACCGAGCTGTTCCCGGGCTGTCTGCACCTGCTCGTGCACGCAGCGCACGCCGGTCATCCACCGCACGCGAACGTGCCCGCGCCCGGTGGGACCCCCCCGGCCGGCGGCGACTGCTACCAGCTGCTGCTCGGTTTCCAGGAGCATCTCTCCCCGCGCCTGGGGCGGGCACTGATCGGACGTGCACAGTCCGGTCCGATGGCCGGCCTCACGGTCTACGACGCGCTCCAGGACCCCCGCTCGGCGCACCTGCTGCTGGAACGGATGCGGCACTCCGGCACGCTCGGCCCGCTGCTGTTCGACTCCGATCCGTCGGTGCGGATCCCCTCCGGGCTGGCACCCCGGCTGCTGGATGCGGAGCAGTCCAACACCTCCCTGGTGTACGGCGACGCGTTCATCCTGAAGGTGTTCCGGCGCGTCCAGCCGGGGATCAACCCCGATCTGGAGGTGCCGGTCGCGCTGGCGGAGCAGGGGTGCAGCCGGGTACCGGCCCCGGCGGCGTGGTTCCGTACGATGCGCCCGCAGGAGGCCACTCTCGGAGTCCTCCAGCCGTTCCTGCCCGACGCCTCCGACGGCTGGACGCTCGCGCTCCAGGCGCTGGCCCGCGGCGGGGACTTCACCGCCGAGGCCCATGCGCTGGGACAGGCCACCGCGGACGTGCATCTCGCGCTCGCCGCGGCCTTCCCGTCCACCGGGCACGCGGACAACGCGCGGATGGCGGCGGCCATGACCGAGCGGCTCGACGCCGCCGCGCACCAGGTGACGGCGCTGGGGCCGCATGTTCCGGGGCTGCGGGCGGCGTTCGGCGCGCTCGTCGGCTGCGACCCCGGACCACCCGCCCAACGCATCCACGGCGACCTGCACCTGGGGCAGGTGCTGCGGGCGGGCCGGGAGTGGTTCGTCATCGACTTCGAGGGTGAACCGTCCCGGCCGCTGGCCGAGCGCCGCAGCACCCACTCGCCGGTGCGGGACATCGCCGGAATGCTGCGCTCCTTCGACTACGCCGCCCGGCAGCGGCGCCCGTGGCGCCCGCAGTGGGCACGCCGCTGCCGCGAGGCCTACTGCGCCGGCTACGCCGGACGCGCGGGCTGGGACCCGCGCAAGAAACACGCCCTGCTGCGTGCCTACGAGACCGACAGGGCGGTCTACGAAGTGCTCTACGAGGCCCGGCACCGCCCGGCCTGGCTTCCCGTACCGATGGCGGCGATCGAGCGTCTCGCCGTGAGAGGAGAATGAGACTCCGTGGCCCTGCGAGACCTGAAGCTGCCCGAGTCGTCCAGTCCGTCCGCCGGGTCGGCCACCGCGGTCGATCCGTCCGACCGGGGGCGCCTGCTGGCGGGATCCCACCACGATCCACACGCGCTGCTGGGTGCCCACCCGGTGCCGGGTGGGTTCCTGTTCCGGGCGCTGAGGCCGTTCGCTCGCTCGGTGAGCGTCGTGATCGGCGGCGAGCCCATGGCACTGACCTCCGAGGGCGACGGCCTCTTCAGCGCCGTTCTGCCGCTGAAGGCGGTCCCGGCGTACACCCTGCGGGTGGCGTACGAGGAGGCCGAGTACGAGGTCGAGGACCCCTACCGGTTCCTGCCCGCGCTCGGCGAGTTCGATCTGCACCTGATCAGCGAGGGACGGCACGAGCAGTTGTGGAAGGCGCTCGGTGCCGAGCCGATGACGCACCAGGGTGTGGCCGGTACCCGGTTCACGGTGTGGGCGCCGAACGCGCAGGGGGTGCGGGTCGCCGGGGACTTCACCTACTGGGACGGCACGCAGTACCCGATGCGCTCGCTCGGCTCCTCCGGCGTCTGGGAGCTCTTCCTGCCCGGCATCGGAGAGGGTGCCCGGTACAAGTTCGAGATCACGTCCCGGTACGGCCACCGCTTCCTCAAGGCCGACCCGATGGCGCGGCGCGCCGAGGTGCCGCCGGACACGGCGTCGATCGTCACCGCCTCGCACTACACATGGGGCGACGACGCGTGGATGGCGCACCGCGGCGACGTGCCGGTGCACGAGGCGCCGTTCTCCGTGTACGAGGTGCATCTGCCGTCCTGGCGCCCCGGGCTGACCTACCGTGAGCTCGCCGAGCAGCTCCCGCCGTACGTCAAGGAGATGGGCTTCACCCACGTCGAGCTGATGCCGGTCGCCCAGCACCCCTTCAGCGGCTCCTGGGGCTACCAGGTCACCGGCTTCTACGCGCCGGCGGCACGGCTCGGTTCCCCGGACGACTTCCGGTACTTCGTCGACGCCTGCCACCGGGCCGGCATCGGCGTGATCATGGACTGGGTGCCGGCGCACTTCCCGAAGGACGACTGGGCTCTGGCCCGGTTCGACGGGGACCCGCTGTACGAGCCCGGGAACGCGCAGCGGGCGGAGCATCCGGACTGGGGCACCTACGAGTTCGACTACGGCCGCACCGAGGTGCGCAACTTCCTCGTCGCCAACGCCGTCTACTGGTGCGAGGAGTTCCACATCGACGGCCTGCGGGTGGACGCGGTGGCCTCGATGCTCTACCTCGACTACTCGCGGGACTCCGGCCAATGGGCGCCCAACGTCTTCGGCGGCAACGAGGACCTCGCCGCGAAGGCGTTCCTGCAGGAGATGAACGCCACCGTCTACCGGCGGGTGCCGGGCGTGGTGACCATCGCGGAGGAGTCCACGGCCTGGGACGGGGTGACGCGGCCCACCGAGGGCGGCGGCCTCGGGTTCGGGCTGAAGTGGAACATGGGGTGGATGCACGACTCCCTGCAGTACATCTCCAAGGAGCCGGTGCACCGCAAGTACCACCACAACGAGATGACGTTCTCGATGATGTACGCCTACAGCGAGAACTACGTGCTGCCGATCTCCCACGACGAGGTCGTCCACGGCAAGCAGGCACTGGTGTCGAAGATGCCGGGCGACTGGTGGCAGCGGCGTGCCGACCACCGCGCCTACCTCGGCTTCATGTGGGCCCACCCCGGCAAGCAACTCCTGTTCATGGGGCAGGAGTTCGCGCAGGGCGCCGAGTGGTCGGAGGCGCACGGGCCGGAGTGGTGGCTGCTGGACCCCGGGTACTGCGCACAGGGCGACCACCGGGGTGTGCAGGACCTGGTGCGGGATCTCAACGCGGTGTACGGCCGGACGCCGGCGCTGTGGCAGCGGGACACCACACCCGACGGCTTCCGCTGGGTGATCGGGGACGCCGCCGACGACAACGTCTTCGCCTTCCTACGCTTCGACGCCGAGGGCGCCCCGTTGCTCGCGGTGTCGAACTTCTCGCCCGTGGTGCGACACGACTACCGCCTCGCCGTCCCGGACGACGTGCCCGCCTGGTTCGAGGTGCTGAACACCGACGCCGCACGCTACGGCGGCGGCGGCGTCGTCCGCACCGCCCCCGTCGAGCCCGAGGACGGGGCGATCCGGATCACCCTGCCGCCGCTCGCGACGGTCTGGCTGACGCCGTAGGCGAGTCCGCCGGCCACCCGGCCGTGTGTGCGGTGGCACCCACCGGGGGTACCCGGTGGGCGCCACCGTCCCAGCGGAAGGGTGCCTCGCGTGCGCACTGTCGGAGTGGAGGAGGAACTTCTCCTGGTGGACCCGGACACGGGTGTCTGCTGGAACACGTCGGTCCGGCCCTGGCCGACAGCGGCGACCTGGAGCCGGCGCGGTCGACCTGCGCGCGGCTGCTGTGCGCCGGAAACGGGGCCCGTGTGCAGCGCGGGATGCTGGAGCGGACCGGCAGCCTGCGGGCAGTCGTGGGCGAGTGCGTGCGCCGCACGCAGGCATGAGGGCTGCTGCGCCGTCGTGCCCCCAGCCGCCGCACGAAAGGGACGGCGGGACGGGACCGGCCGGGCGAGGTCCGCAGCCGCTCGCGCCGCCGCGGACCGCCCGCCCCAAAGGCGTCTTCCCCCCTCGGGGTCGCCGGTCGCTTCGGGCCGGCCGCTCTCCCCGTGCGGCGGGCTCGCCGGCGGAACGCCGGCTGCCGGTCCCGGCGCGGTCGTGACGTGGGGCTCGGCGCGCGACCGGCGCCGCCCCTGCCTGCGGAGTCACCTCGACGGACGGTGGCCTGGGCCCGCCCGCCGACCGGTTGAACGAGGTGTTGAACACGCAGTTCACAGGTCGGATCCGCGGGTGGGGCACCGGCCGGAACACAGCGGAAGGGTCCGACTCGATCAACGGGCGATACCAGTTCTCCTCAACCCGATACCGATCGGCTGTTCCTGGGCTACATTCGACAGCCGTCGACAACGGAACTCAACGGCGGCGTCACACCCCGTACACATCAGGAGCAGCGCATGCGCGACTTCGCCCTCGCTCCCCCGGCCGCCTCCCCCCTGACCGGCGGGCTCGCCGACAGCATCTTCGAGGCGGCGGACCGCCATCCCGTGCTGCCCATGCTCGCCCGCCGCGACCCGGTCGGCGGCGGCTGGGACGAAGTGACCGCGGTCGAAGTCCGCGACCAGGTGGCCGACCTGGCCAAGGGCCTGGTCGCGGCCGGCATCTCGCCCGGCCACCGCGTGGCGATCATGGCACGCACCCGGTACGAGTGGACGCTGCTCTGCCACGCGCTGTGGACGGTGGGCGCCGAGGTGGTGCCGATCCACCCGACGTCCTCACGCGATCAGGTGCAGTTCATCCTGCGCGACTCCGAGTGCGTCGCCGTGGCCGTCGAGGACGAGCAGAGCGTGATGACGGTCGGCTCCGTGTGCGCGTCGCTGCCGAAGCTGCGGCACGTGTGGCAGCTGGACACCGGTGCCCTGGAGGAGTTGGTGGAGCGGGGAGCGGTCATCCCGCTGACGACGGTGGAGTCGCTGCGCCGCATCGTGCTGCCGGACTCCACCGCGGTCGTCGCCTACACGTCCGGCACCACCGGCCGCCCCCTGGGGTGCGCGCTCAGCCACCGCGGGCTGGCCAACCCGTGCGACACGCTGCTGGCGGGCTGGCGGCACACGGTGGTGCCGCCCGACGAGCAGGGGTCCGTGCTCGCCTTCCTGCCCCTGTCCCACGTGTACGGCCTGCTGGTGCAGACCCTGTGCATCCGCGGCGGCCTGCTGATGGGCCACGAGCCCGAGCTGAGCCAGCCGGCGCTGTCGTCCGCCCTGCAGAGCTTCCGGCCGACGTACCTGTGCACCGTGCCCTCGTTCATGGAGAAGCTGTACAAGAGGTTCCTGCGCATGTCCCAGGAGACCGGGCGCGGCGCGCTGTTCGAGCGGGCGGCGCAGACGGCGCGGGACTTCGCGGAGGCCGTGGAGCGGCATCGGACGGGCCGCGGCTCGGGGCCGGGCCTGGACCTGCGTCTCCAGCACGCCCTGTACGAACGCACGGTGTACCGCAGGCTCCGGGCCGCGGTCGGCGGTCGGGTGCTGCGTGCGACGTCGGGCGGCTCGCCGCTGGGCCGCGACCTCGCGCTGTTCTTCGAGGGCATCGGCATCTACGTCAACGACGGGTACGGGCTGACGGAGACCAGCGGCGGCATCACCGCTCAGCCGCTGGGCCGGGAGAAGTCCGGAACGGTCGGGCAGCCGCTGCCGGGCACGGAGATCCGGGTGGCCGAGGACGGGGAGATCTGGGTCAGCGGGCCGTCGGTGTTCCAGGGGTACATCGGCAACGAGGCGGCGACGCGGGCCGCCCTGCGCGGCGGCTGGCTGGCCACCGGCGACCTGGGGCACCTCGATGAGGAGGGGTACCTGACGATCACCGGCCGCAAGAAGGACGTCGTGATCACCAGCGGCGGCAAGAGCGTGGCCCCCGCCGCGCTGGAGCAGCGGCTGCGGATGCATCCGCTCATCCACGAGGCGGTCCTGGTCGGCGACAACCGGCCGTGCGTGGGGGCGCTGATCACCCTGGATCCGGAGTTCCTGTCGTACTGGCGCGCCGGACTCGCCCTGCACGGCGACGCGCCGACCCGGCAGGCACGCGAGGAGAACGCGCTGCGCGACGAGATCGGGCGCGCCGTCGCCGCCGCCAACAGTGCGGTGTCCCGCGCGGAGTCCATCCGCGTCTTCCGGGTGCTCCCGGAACCCTTCGACCACGTGGGGGAACTGCTCACGCCGTCGATGAAGGTGCGCCGCGACGCGGTCGTACGGCACTACGCCGCCGAGATCGAGGCGATGTACGCCGCCCGCGCGCGGCCGGCGCCGCCCGCCCCGCAGGAGGAGGTCCTCGCCTGGGACGACGGGGACGACGTCTTCCGCTGACGGGGCCGCGTTCGCAGGGCGCCGGGCGGAATCGCCGACCGGCCCCGGGGTGCACGGGCATCGGTCCGCCGTTGGAGGTGTGCGGCCCGTGCACCGCGCCGTGCGCCGGGGGTGCCGCGGCGAGGGCCGGGCGTAGGTTGCCCGGGCCGGGGAACCCTGGGAGCGGTAGGACGACCCTGCTCCCGCCCGAGCCGGAAAGACACCATGGCACACGAGCCGCGTGGGGACGAACCGCTGGCGTTCCAGGAGGTCCCGAGCCGCACCACCTGCTTCTCGGGTGAGCCGCACGACGTGACGGGGGCTCGGCTCGCCGCGGAGGAGTACCTCCGTGACCTGGCGCGCGTGACCCCGCCGCGCGCCTCGGAGTGCTACCACGACGTCCTGCTGATCGTCGGTGAACTCGCCGCGAACGCTGTCCAGTACGCGCCGGGGCCGTTCGAGCTGCGGATGCGGCGCACGTTCGACGGCGTGCACGTGACGGTCCACGACTCCAGCAGCGAGCGTCCGGCGCCGCGCCCCTTCCGGCCGAGCCGGAGCGAGGGGGGCATAGGCTGGTACCTGATAGAGACGCTGTGTACGCAGGTCAGCGTGGTGTCGGCCGGGAACGGCAAGGACGTCCACGTCTTCCTGCCCTGGTGAGGCGTCCCGGCCGCCGCGCATGTCCACCCCCGTTCAGGTGTGGCACGGCGCGGTGGGACGCAGGCTGGCCGACCCCACCCGCCGGAGGTAGTCGTGTCCCTGACCCCCGAGCCCCTGTCCGTGAAGATCACCGTGCCCCGGGAGGGCGTCGCCCTGCTGACGTTCTCGGGCCCGCTGGACCACGAGACGGCGCCGGAGTTCCGCCTGCACCTCGCCGACCAGCTCGCGCACGGTCGGCGGCACATCCTGCTGGACCTGGCCGCGGTGCCGTTCATGGACTCGTCCGGGATGAACGCCGTCCTGCGGGTGCACCGCGAGACCCGGGACCTGCCGGGAAGCTTGCACGTGATCGCCCCCGCACCGCCCGTCCGGCGCATCCTGGACCTGACCGGTGTCAGCCAGATGGTGCCCGTGTCGGCCGGTGTCGACGACGCCCTCGCCCTGGTCGTCCGTCAGGACGAGGGGTCCTGAGCGACGGCTCGGGCCCCGGTCGGCCCTGTCGGAGCAGTGGGCAGGACGGGCGGCTGTCCAGGGGGCAGACTGGGGCTGCGTACCCGCGTGCGCCCGGACGCGAACCGGACCGCCTGGAGCCGCAGAAGGGAAGATCATCGTGACACGACCCAGGATCCTGGTGGTGGGCGCGGGCTTCGCCGGAGTGGAGTGCGTGCGGCGACTGGAGCGCAGGCTCTCGCCCGGCGAAGCCGATCTCACCCTGGTGACCCCGTTCGCCTACCAGCTCTATCTGCCGCTGCTGCCCCAGGTCGCCTCCGGAGTGCTGACACCCCAGTCGATCGCGCTGTCACTGCGCCGCAGCAGGAAGTACCGCACCCGGATCATCCCGGGCGGCGCGATCGGTGTGGACCTCGACTCGAAGGTGTGCGTGATCCGCACGATCACGGACCAGGACGTCAACGAGCGGTACGACTACCTGGTGCTGGCACCGGGCAGTGTGACCCGCACGTTCGACATCCCCGGCCTGACGGACAACGCGTTCGGCATGAAGACGCTCGCCGAGGCGGCCTACATCCGCGACCACGTCATCTCCCAGCTCGACCTCGCCGACGCCAGCGGGGATCCGGCCGAACGGGCCGCCCGGCTGCAGTTCGTGGTGGTCGGCGGCGGCTACGCGGGCACCGAGTCGGCCGCCTGCCTGCAGCGCCTGACCCACGCCGCGGTCAAGCGGTACCCGCGGCTGGACCCGTCCCTGATCAAGTGGCACCTGATCGACATCGCGCCGAAGCTGATGCCCGAACTGGGCGACAAGCTGGGTCGCAGCGCCCAGGAGATCCTGCGCCGGCGCGGCATCGACATCTCCCTCGGCGTGTCCGTCGAGAAGGCCGGCCCGACCGAGGTCACCTTCACCGACGGCCGGGTGGTGCCCACGCGCACCCTGATCTGGACCGCGGGCGTGGTCGCGAGTCCGCTGATCGCCACGCTCGGCGCGGAGACCGTCCGCGGGCGCCTGGCGGTCACCTCCGAGATGAGTGTGCCCGGTCACGACGGGGTGTTCGCCCTCGGCGACGCCGCGGCCGTGCCGGACCTGGCCAAGAGCGGCGACGCGGTCTGCCCGCCGACCGCTCAGCACGCGATGCGCCAGGGCAAGGTGGTCGCCGAGAACGTCATCGCCACGCTCCGGGGCCAGGACTTGCGGCCCTACGAGCACCGGGACCTCGGTCTCGTCGTCGACCTTGGCGGCAGGGACGCGGTGTCCAGGCCGCTGGGCCTGGAGCTGCACGGCCTGCCGGCGCAGGTCGTGGCCCGCGGCTACCACTGGTCGGCACTGCGCACGGGCGTGGCCAAGACACGCGTGCTGACCAACTGGACGCTGAACGCGGTCGCGGGCGACGACTTCGTCCGGACCGGGTTCCAGGCACGCAGGCCCGCCAAGCTGAAGGACTTCGAGTACACCGATGCCTACATGACGCCCGAACAGGTGCGGGCCCGCGTGGAGGGCACCGGGCCGGTCGCGTCGTGATGCGCCGCAGGGGACGCGGCCGGGTCCGTGCTCCGCGGTCCGCCGGGCAGCAGGCGCCCCTGACATGAACGGGAGAGCCACGGCGGCGTGAGGGCAGCTCAGCGATCGCTCCGGGCGCGCCTGCGCGATCGGCTCGCGGCGTCCGACCCGGGGCTGCTACGGCTGGTCGCCGGGCTGCGGACGGTGGGCTCCATCGCCCTGACGCTCGCGGTGCTCGCTCCGCTGGGGCTGCCGTTGGGGCTCCTGGTGGCAGGGGCCCTGACGGCGATGGTCGCCACCTTCGCCGTGCGGGAGAAGCAGCTCGGCGGGCAGGCCGTCACCCTCGTGGCGGGACTTCCGGTGGCGATCGTCTCCCTGTCCCTGGGCGCGCTGCTCCACACCCACATGGTCGTCAGCGGTGCGTTCTTCGTCGTGCTGATCTTCTGCGCCGTCTACGGACGCCGCTTCGGCGACCGGGGCACGGCGCTGGGGCTGATCGCCTTTCAGGTCTACTTCCTGTCCCTCTTCGTCGGCGCCACCGTCTCCGATCTGCCGGGGCTGTGCGGCGTGGTCGTCGTCGCCTTCGTGTGCAGCGCGCTGATGCGGTTCGCGATCGTGCCCGCGACGCCCTCGCGGACCCTGGACCGGCTGCGGGAGGCCTTCCGGGCGCGGCTGGCCCGGCTGCTGGAGGCGCAGGTGGAGCTGGTGGACGCGGGGCCGCCGGACGCGGACAAGGCCCTGGCGGGCGTGCGCGAGGGCACCGCGCGGCTGCACGAGACGGCGCTGATGATCCAGGGTCGGCTGGAGGAGGGCACCTCCGACGAGGCCACGGCCCGGCTGGTGCAGCGGCGCATCGCGGACGCCGAGATCGCCGCGGAGCGGCTCTGCCTGCTGCTGCTCAGGGCGCGGGGCACCGAACGGGCGGACACCCTGGCACTGCACCTGCCGGATGCGCCCGTGCCGTCGGCGGGCCTGCTGCCGGTGCGGGACGAGGCGACCGACCTGCTGCGCCGCGACCTGCTGGCGCTGCGGCTGCTGGTGCTGCACCCGGTCGCGGGCGGCGGCACGGCGCTCGCCCACGTCCGCAACCGGCTGCTCGGCTACCGCGACGAGGAGAACCTGCCCCCGGCCGCGCCCACCGTCCAGGACGTCTTCCGCGGGATCGGTGAGACGGCACGGTCGGTGCTGGGGATCAGGACGGTGCTGGAGGGGCCGCAGGACGAGTCCGACGACTCGCCCGCCACGGCCAGCTCCCGCGAGGAGATCCAGGCCGAGGACGCGGCGATCGGCGGGGCCGAGGAGGCCGAACAGGAGGAGGAGAAGCAGCTGACGGGGCTGCGCCGGCCCACCACGCGGGCCGCGGTGCAGGTGGCGGTGGGCTCAGCGCTCGCGATCGCCGGCGGGGAGCTGCTGTCCTCCCAGCGCTGGTACTGGGCGGTGCTGACCTGCTGGATCGTGTTCGTCAACACCTCCTCCACCGGTGAGATCGTGGTCAAGGGCTATCGGCGGCTGGTGGGCACCGTGTTCGGGGTGGTGGCGGGCATCGCGCTGGCGGGGCTGGTCGGGCACCACACATGGACGGCGTTCGCGCTGGTTCTGCTGCTGGTGTTCGCGATGTTCTACACGGCGCCGCTGTCGTACACGCTGATGTCCTTCTTCGTCACCGCGGCGCTGGGGCTGCTGTACACGCTGCTGCACACCTACAGCCTGTCCGTGCTGGTGCTGCGGGTGGAGGAGACGGCGCTGGGTGCGGCCTGCGGGGTGATCGCCGCGGCACTGGTACTGCCGGTCCGCACGGGCCACCGCACCGACGATCTGCTGGGTACGGTGCTGGACCGGCTGGCGGAGGTCACCGGGGCCGCCGTCGGGCAGCTCAGCGGCGGCCCCCCGGAGGAACTGCTGGACCGGGCGCGGGAGCTGGACCAGGCGCTGGCCGACCTGGGCGCGGCCACGCAGCCGCTGACCCATCCGGTCACCCCGCTGCGGACACGGCGCACCACCGCGCGGTACGTGGTGGCGCTGCTGGAGACGTGCGCGTATCACGCGCGGACTCTGGCGGCGACGGCGGAGGTGCTGCAGACGCATCCGTCGATCGCGGCGGATCCCCGGCTGCAGCGGGCGGGCCTGCGCATCGTGGGCAACATCCGGGCGATCGCGGAGCACGTGGCGGACGAGCGCAGCGGGGCCCGGGTGGTCACGGGGCAGAGCATCGCCGCGCTGCTGCAACCCGGCGATCCGGGTACGCCGCGCTACGGCCGGGTCACGGACCGGGTGCTGAGGCACCTGCAACGGCTGGACGAGGCTGTGGTCGGTCTGGCTCGGCCCCTGGGTGTACCGCGCCGGGAGCCCGGTGAGTGACCGGGCCGGGGTCGCGGTCAGAAGTCGGTGGGCAGTCCGCTGGCCTCGGCGATGCCCCGCAGCTGCTCGGTGTCGTGCTGCCGCCTGCGCAGGTGCTCGGCGATCCGGTCCAGGCTCTCCGGGTCCGAGGCGGTCACGGCGTCGGTGACCACGCGGACGTCGGCGCCGTCGACCTCGATCTCGATGACCTGGTTGTCCAGGCGGCCGGTCACGGCGGTGGCGATGACCAGGGCGGCCTCGTCGCGGATCTCCTGGGGCAGGCCTTCGGGCGCGCCGCTCTCCAGGACCAGGTCGACATCGGCCGGGCGCTGCTCGTCGAGCGCCCGCAGCACAGGCTCGACCACGTCGAGCAGCAACCGGAAGTCGTCGCTCTCCATGCGCAGACGCAGCAGGTCGAGGTAGACGTCGACGGGACGTTCCTCCGGCGGAAGCTCTGATTCGTCCATGTTCTCCGTGTTCCCCTGTGCCGGACGCTCAGACCGGGCGGACGGCAGGAGCACCGTGCCGGGCGGCGGCCGATCAGGCGGTCGGGGACTCCCCCGCCGCGGGCCCCGCGGCGGGGGCGCGGCCGAGGGCCTCGGCGCGGACGCGGGCGCAGCTGCGGCTGATCAGGCGGGAGACGTGCATCTGTGAGATGCCGAGGCGGTCGGCTATCCGGCTCTGGGTCATGTCCTCGAAGAAGCGCATGTAGAGGATGGCGCGTTCACGTTCGGGCAGATGCCGCAGGCCCTCCTTGGCGGACTCGCGGTCGACGACCACGTCGTAGGAGGCATCGGCGACGCCCAGGGTGTCGGCGAGGCTGTAGCCGTCGTCGTCGGGGGCGACCTCGGCGTCCAGGGAGAGGGTGCTGAAGCTGTCGAGTGCCTCCAGCCCGGCGGCGACCTCGTCCTCGGTGAGACCGCTGTGGGCGGCGATGTCGGCGGCCGAGGGTTCACAGGCGCCCGGGAGCTGGATGAGGTCGCGGCGGGCCACGCGGACCTTGTTGCGCAGCTCCTGCACCCGGCGGGGGACGCGCAAGGCCCACATCCGGTCCCTGAAGTGGCGCTTCACCTCGCCGGTGACGGTGGGTACGGCGTAACTCTCGAAGGCACCGCGGGCGGGGTCGTAGCGGTCCACGGCCTTGACCAGTCCGAGGGCGGCGACCTGGCGCAGGTCCTCCAGCGACTCGCCGCGGTCGCGGAACCGGCCGGCGATGCGGTGGGCCATGGGCAGCCACGCCGTGACGAGCTCGTCGCGCAGGGCCTCGCGGTCGGGTCCCTGCGGCATGACGGCCAACCGGGCGAACCGGGTGGCGGTGTCGGGGGCGTCGTCGTGGCTCCGAACTGGACGTGGGGTGGGGCGGGTCGGTGCGGTGGGGCGGGTCGGCAGGTCGATGCGCATGCGGATCGCTCCTGAGCAGCGGTGGTGTCAGCAAATGACCGCGGGAGCGGCGCCACGCCGAGCGCCACGAGGGACGGAGCGGCTGCCGGCTCCCGCTGGCGCGCCTCCGGTCCGAAGCACGACAGTGCGTGTGCCCCTCCCCTGCCGGGGCAAACGCCGGCGGGCGGACGGGGTTCTCACAGGGCCGGTACGACGGCGGTGATGCGCTTGCCTCCCGAGGGCAGCGCGCGGATCCGGACGTCGTGGGAGAGCCAGCAGACGATGGGCCAGCCCCGGCCGCCGTTCCGTCGGCGTCCCTGGGCGTCGTAACGGGGTGTGATCACGGGGAGGCGGTCGCTGTGGTCGTCGACGCTGATGCGGATGCCCTCCTCGACGACGTCGACCGCGAAGTCGGCGACGCCCCCTGCGTGCAGGAGGGCGTTGCCCGCGAGTTCCGACGCGACGAGCAGGGCGTCGGAGAGGGCGTCCTCGTCGTACGGCGTTCCCGTCTGCAGGCTCCTTCGGGCCGCGGCGCGCCGCACGGCCCTGCGGACGTCGGCGGGGCACACGGGGCGTCGGCCCCGGGCTGTGGACGGTTCGGCCGATCGGGCGGTCCGGTGCTTCGCGCGCATCCTTTCGCTCCCTGACTGGTTGCGTGGGTCTCGTTCCATGGGTGTCCGTAGAAGTGCCGGACCCCTCTGCCGCACCTGGCGCGTGATCGCGTACCGCGTCTTCCGGTACCGGTCCGGCCTGGCCCCGTCGTCCGGCCGGTCTCCCGCAGCGGGTCCTGTGGTTCGGCTGACCCCTCGCAGCCGTGGCAAACCTCGATACGTTGCGCCGCGCGGGTCGTCCACCGGTCCGTGGCGGGTAGTCGGAGGAGATGACCGATGTCGTGGACGCAGACGAGCTGATGCGCCGGATGCAGCGCGCCCGGGCCCGTGCCGAGCAGGAGGCGCGGGCGGGGGGCGGGCGGGGTTCGGGGGGCCTCGGGGAGGACGAGGCGGCGGTGCGGGCGGTGGCCTACGAGGTGGTGGTGCGGGTCCTGGACGAGATCCTGACTCCCGGGGCCCGGGACGCTCGGGGCGCTCGGGGTTGAGCGGCCGTGCCGGCGGCCCAAGTGAAACAGGTCACTCGACCTGCTTTCGATTTCGCGCCGACACCCGAGATGATTTACCGTTCATCCATACGTGGTGACGGGGTCGACCGGAACCGTCCTCCGTGACCACCGCGTACGGCCCTGGCTGGTTTCCCCCGTCCAGCCAGGGCTTTTTCATGCCCTGGCGGCGAGGACGGGCAGTTGCCCGTTCCGCCGAGGTGCTCTCCGGGCGGTCAGCGGCTGAAATGGGCGTAGGGACAGCACCCGAACCGATCGCCCGGCGAGGAGCCCCGCGCCATGACCAAAGCGACGAAACTGCTCAACGCTCTTCCCCCACCCCAGCGCCGGCGCCTGATGGAGCTCGCGCAGGAGGTGTCCTTCCCGGAGGACGCCCGCATCTTCGAGGCGGGCGGCACGGCCGACCGCTTCTGGGTGGTCCGCTCCGGGGCCGTGTCCCTGACCCAGCAGGTGACTTCGATCCAACGGGTCACCGTCGCCAGCCTCGGAGCGGGCGACCTGCTCGGCTGGTCGTGGCTGTTCCCGCCGTACCGGTGGGACTTCGGCGCGGAGGCCTTCAGCCCGGTGCGCACCTACGAGTTCCAGGCCCAGCCGGTGCTGCGACTGTGCGAGGAGGATCCGGCGCTCGGGCTGACGCTGATGAGGATCGTCTCCGAGATCCTGGCCCACCGCCTGGAGGCCACCCGCAACAAGCTCATGGAGCAGTACGCGATCCACCGCCGGGTCCTGTGAGGGCCACCGCTCCCGCGCGCCTCGGATCCGGTACCGCGCCGTGCGGGCACGGCCGGTCGCGACCAGGGCGGGCATGGCGTGACGGCCGGCAGACGGCACGCGGCTCCGCCACCGCCTCGGTGTCCCGCACCCCCCACCGGGCGCAGGCACCGGCTCACCGTGATCGCCACGCCACCGCGCCGGTCCGGCCGGTCGTCACGCGCCGTCCGCTCCCGCTCAGGCAGTGCCTGCGCCTCCCGCGACCAGTGCGACGCCGAGGCCGATCATCGTCGCGGCCACCAGGCCGTCCAGCACTCGCCAGGCCGCGGGCCGGGAGAGGAACCGTCCGAGCAGCCGGGCGCCGAAGCCGAGCGCCGCGAACCAGCACAGGCTGGCGAGCGCGGCGCCGATGCCGAAGGTCCAGCGCAGCGCGCCGTGGCCGGCGGCGACGGAGCCGAGCAGGAAGACGGTGTCGAGGTACACATGCGGGTTGAGCCAGGTCATCGCCAGGCAGGTCAGGACGGCGCGGCGGCGCGAACCGGTGGCCTCCCCCTCGGCCCGCAGTGCCCCGCCGGGCCGGAGAACTCGGCGCGCTGCGAGGACTCCGTAGCAGATCAGGAAGGCACCGCCGATCCAGCCGACCGCCGTCAGCGCGCCCGGCCACGCCACGACCACGGCACCGACCCCGCCGACGCCGAGGGTGATGAGGACCGCGTCGGACAAGGCGCAGATGCCGACGACGGCGAGGACCGCGTGCCGGCGGATCCCCTGGCGCAGGACGAAGGCGTTCTGGGCGCCGATGGCGACGATGAGCGACAGGCCGGTGCCGAATCCTGCGGCCGCGGCGGCGAGAGTGCTGGGCATGGCGGCGACGCTACGGAATCGATCACTGTGCGTACAGCTAAAGATTCTTACCTATCATGAGCGATCGTGATGACAACATGACGGCGGAACTCCCCCTGGACCAGGTGCGGACCCTGCTCGCGGTGGTGGACGAGGGCACTTTCGACGCGGCGGCGACCGTACTGCACGTGACGCCGTCGGCGGTGAGCCAGCGGGTGAAGGCCCTGGAGCAGCGGACGGGGCGGGTGCTGCTGTTGCGCACCAAGCCGGTGCGGCCGACCGAGTCGGGCCGGGTGCTGGTGCGGCTCGCCCGCCAGCTGGCCCGGCTGGAGCGGGACGCCCGCACCGAGCTGGGGCTCAGCGGAGACGGCGAGTCGACGCGCGTCTCCGTCGCGGTGAACGCGGACTCGCTGGCGACCTGGTTCCTGGACGCCCTCACCCGGGTTCCCGACGAGCTGCGGCTCTGCTTCGAACTGCACCGCGAGGACGAGGACCACACGGCGGCGCTGCTGCGGGAGGGCCGGGTGATGGCCGCGGTGACCTCGTCCGCGGTGCCCGTGCCGGGGTGCTCGGTGCGGGTGCTGGGTCGGATGCGGTACCTGCCGGTGGCGACCCCGGCGTTCACCGAGCGGCATCTGGGCGGTGAGCTGCGCGAGGCGCTGGCCGTGGCCCCGGTCGTGGTGTTCGACCGGCGCGACGACTTCCAGGACGGATTCGTCCGCTCCCTGTGGCAGGGCCGCGGCAGCGCGAGCCCGCGGCGGCACTACGTTCCGACGTCGGAGGGCTTCGCCGAGGCCGTGGCCGCCGGCCTGGGCTGGGGCCTGGTGCCCGAGGCCCAGGCGGCTGCCCCGTTGCGCGCGGGCCGACTGGTGGAGCTGGCGCCCGGGATGCCGGTGGACCTCACCCTGCACTGGCAGCAGTGGAAGCTGGACTCGCCGGCGCTGGCGGCGCTCGCCGAGGCGGTGGCGGACACGGCCGCACAGGCCCTGCGCCGCTGAACGCAACCGCCCGGACCGCAGCACCCCCACCGCGGGCGCTCGGTCCCGCACGTCCCCCCGCCCCGCCCACCGCATCCCGCGCGGCGCCGCCGCCCCCGGGTCGTCGTCCCGGTGGCCGGCCCCGGCGCGGGCCGCGCCGGTCGGTGCCGGAGCCGGCGCAGGGGGGCGGGTGGCGCGCCTGGGCGTCGACCGGGCCGTGTCCACTCGGCACCGGTCCCTTCCGCCGGGTGGGCGGGGGACCCCGACGGAGCCCGGGGAGTGCGGGGTGACGCCGGACGGCGCCGGCCCGGACGATCAGGACAGGTGCGGTCTGCCGGGCGTGTACAGCCAGGTGCGGAACAGGCCGCGCAGGTGCCGGCCCGACTCGCGCTCGGCGAGGCGCACGAACTGCGCGGTGGTGCCGTGGCCGGTGCGGTGTCCGGTCGCCCAGGCGCGCAGGATCCGTCGGAAGGTGCGGTCGCCGACGGCCCGGCGCAGTGCGTGCAGGGCCATGGCCCCGCGGGCGTAGACGGGAGTGCCGAAGAGGTGCGCGCCGCTGCCGGGGTCGCCGGGCGGGAACTCCCACAGGGCGTCGCTCGCGGGCCGGGCGAGGAGCGCGTCGAACTCGGCCTGCGCGCTCCGGCCGCCGTGCTGCTCGGCGTAGAGCCACTCGGCGTAGGTGGCGAAGCCCTCGTTGAGCCAGATGTCCTTCCAGGAGGTGAGGGAGACGGAGTCCCCGAACCACTGGTGGGCCGTCTCGTGGACGAGGGTGCTCAGGTCCGGGGCGGAGTCGTACAGGGGCCGCGTCTGCGTCTCCAGGGCGTAGCCGACGTTCGGGGCGTGGTCGACGACGGAACCGGCCGCGCGGAAGGGGTAGGGGCCGAACATCCGGCTCTCCCACTCCAGGACGGACGGCAGTTGCCTCACCACGGGTGCGGCGGCCTTTGCCTCGCGCGGGTCGACGGCGTCGTACACCGTGATGCCGTCGCGGGTGGTGTATCGGTGCACCCGGAACGTCCCGATCGTGGCGGTGGCGAGGTAGGTGGCCATGGGCTCGGTCTGCCGCCAGCGGAACGTCGTCCACCCGCGCGCGGTGCGGCTGCCGAGCAGGACGCCGTTGGCGACGGCGGTGCGGCCCTCGGGAACGGTGAGCGTGAAGTCGTACGACGCCTTGTCCCGCGGGTGGTTGTTGCCGGGGAACCAGGTCATGGCGCCCTGCGGCTCCCCCGCGACGAACGCCCCGTCGTCGGTGGGGATCCAGCCGTCCGGGGAGCCGTCCGGGTCGGTGACCGGCCCGGGAGTGCCGGCGTAGGCGACGGTGACGCGGAAGGTGCGGCCCCGGTGGACGGGGCGGCGCGGGGTGACGACGAGTTCCTGGCCCCGGCGGCGGAAGCCGGCCTTCACGTGGTCGACGGTGAGGGCCGTGACGGTCAGTCCCCGCAGGTCGAGGTCGAAGCGGGTCAGGTCCCGGGTGGCGCGCGCGGTGAGCACCGCCCTGCCGTCGAGGCGGCGGCTGCCGGGGTCGTAGCGGAGTGTCAGGCCGTAGTGCCGGACGTCGTATCCACTGTTGCCGGCGAGCGGGAAGTAGGGATCGCCCGCACCGGACCCGCCCGTCGTGCCGGCCGCCGCGGGTCCGGCGGCGGCGAGAAGGGCCGCGACGGCGACGGGGACGATGGCCCCCACGACCGTGCGGTCGAGGACGGTGGTGCGTCTGGCGGGCTGCCGCCGGGAGTGCGCCACGTGGTTCTCCTCGGGGGGTGGAGGGTGATCGAAGGCCCACAGCGTACGAGCGTCGGGCAGCGGCAGTCTCCACACGTTCTGGTCAAGTCGTCCGAGGCTGAGGGGTGTTGGCGTCGAAGAGGCGTCCGGGCGTCCCCTCGCCGGCCCGGAGGCGGGCCGGGCGGCGGGCGGGCTCCCGGTGGTTCGGCCCCTACCGCTCCCGCGGGTGCGCCGGAGCGGTGCCCGGCGCCGTGCGGTACGGCGGGAGTGCGCCCACGGGGCCACCCGGCAGGCGGGACCACCGCGTCCGGCCCTAGGCTCGACGGTGTTCCGCAAGCCGTCGAAGGGCCGTGCCATGAGTGTCCGTGTGCGCCGCGTCTACGATCCCGTCGAACCGGACGACGGAACGCGCGTCCTCGTCGACCGGCTGTGGCCGCGCGGGCTGTCCAAGGACGCGGCCCGGGTCGACGCATGGCCGAAGGCCCTCACCCCCTCGACCGAGCTGCGGCGCTGGTACCACGCGGGCGAGGGGTCGTTCGAGGAGTTCCGGGAGCGGTACGGGGCGGAGCTGGCCACCGGGGAGGCGGCCGAGCTCCTCGACAGCCTCCGGGCATCGGTCGGCTCGGGGCCGGTGACGCTGGTGACCGCCTCCAAGGAGCCGGAACGAAGCCATGCGGCGGTGCTGGCCGGCCTGCTGCGGGGGAGGTAGGGCTCAGGCGGTCTGCGCCGCCGCGGCCCGGCCCGCCGCGCGGCCCGAGAAGAGGCAGCCGCCGAGGAAGGTGCCCTCCAGGGCGTTGTACCCGTGCACGCCGCCACCGCCGAAGCCGGCGACCTCCCCCGCCGCGTACAGCCCGTCGACGGGGGTGCCGTCCGCGCCGAGGACGCGCGAGTCCAGGTCGGTCTGGATGCCGCCGAGGGTCTTGCGGGTGAGGACGTGCATCCTGACGCCGATGAGCGGACCGGCGTCCGGATCGAGGATGCGGTGCGGGCCGGCGACCCGGCCGAGACGGTCACCGAGGTAGCGGCGGGCGTTGCGGATGCCCTGGACCTGGGCGTCCTTGCTGTAGGGGTTCGCCATCTGCAGGTCGCGCGCCTCGATCTGGCGGCGCACCTCGGCCGCGTCCAGCAGCGGCTTGTCCGTCAGCTCGTTCATCTTCTCCACCAGCCGTTCCAGCGTGTCGGCCACGACGAAGTCGGCGCCGTGCCGGAGGAAGTCGGCGACGGGGCGGGGAGCGCCCTTGCCCAGGAGCCGGTCGCGCAGCACGGCCTTGCGGTCCTTGGCGGTGATGTCGGGGTTCTGCTCGGATCCGGAGAGGGCGAACTCCTTCTCGACGATCTTCCGGGTGAGGATGAACCAGGAGTGGTCGTATCCGGCGATGTCCTCGGTGGTGCGCAGGTACCTGAGCGTGTTCAGGGTGTCGTAGCCGGGCAGGCAGGGGTCGGGCAGACGGCGCCCGAGTGCGTCGAACCACAGGGAGGACGGACCGGGCAGGATGCGGATGCCGTGGCCCGGCCAGATGGGGTTCCAGTTCTGCAGGCCCTCGGTGTAGTGCCACATGCGGTCGCGGTTGACGAGCCGGGCACCGGCTTCCGCGCTGATGTCGAGCATGCGGCCGTCGACGTAGGCGGGCACGCCGGTGACCATCCGGGCGGGCGGGGTGCCCAGCCGTTCCGGCCAATGGCGGCGGACGATGTCGTGGTCGGCGCCGATTCCGCCGGTGGTGACGATCACGGCCTGGGCGGTGAGCTCGAAC
Organism: Streptomyces actuosus; assembly: GCF_016921115.1. GTDB lineage: Bacteria > Actinomycetota > Actinomycetes > Streptomycetales > Streptomycetaceae > Streptomyces > Streptomyces actuosus_A. The sequence goes on along the minus strand of NZ_JAFFZS010000003.1, from coordinate 412,806 downwards.
TCGCCGACCGCGTCCCGGTTGGAAGCGGCTCCGCGCGGTGCGTCGTCGGCGGCGAGCACGGTGCCGCGGACGCCGCGGGCGGTGCCGCCCTCGACGACGAGTCCGTCGACGCGGTGACGGTGGTGGAAGGTCAGCAGCCCGTCGCGTGCGGCCTGGAGGGCCCGCTCGGCGAACGGCTCGACGACGCCGGTGCCGGTCCCCCAGGCGATGTGGAAGCGGGGCACCGAGTTGCCATGGCCGTCGGCGCGCAGGTCGCCCCGTTCGGCCCAGCCCACGGTGGGCAGCAGCTTGATGCCCTGCCCGTCCAGCCAGGTCCGCTTCTCGCCGGCCGCCCACTCCACGTAGGCGCGGGCCCAGCGCACCGCCCAGGAGTCCTCGTCGTCGAGCCGGTCGAACTGCGCACTGCCCTGCCAGTCGTTCCAGGCCAGGTCGAAGGAGTCCTTGACGCCCAGGCGCCGCTGCTCGGGGGAGTCGACGAGGAAGAGCCCGCCGAAGGACCAGAAGGCCTGGCCGCCGAGGTTGGCGGCGTTCTCCTGGTCGACGAGGGCGACCCTGTGGCCCCTGCTGGTCAGTTCGTGTGCGGCGACCAGGCCGGCCAGGCCCGCTCCGACGACGATGACGTCCGCGTCCATGCGTCCGCTCCCTTCACTGTTCTGAGGTGCCGCTGCCGTCCGTCAGCAGGGCGGTGAGCAGCTGCTTGAGCCAGGCACGCGCGTGCTCGACGTCCTTGTCCAGCAGCAGTTGGGTGGTGACCCCGTCGTAGGCGGCCACCACGGCGTGGGCGGCGCCGTCGGCGCCGCCGAGCACGGCGGGCAGCTCGGTGTGCCCGGCGAGGCGGGCGAGCCGGTCGGCGATGGCCCGCCGCAACCGGTCGCGGTGCCCCAGCAGGGTCCGGGCGACCTCGGGGGCCCTGGCGGCGTGGACCAGGAAGTCGGTCTTGACCAGCAGCCAGTCCACGTCCAGCAGGAGTACCTCGGTGACGCGGTCCACCGACGCGGTCACGTCGAGGTCGGGGCCGTCCACGGCGAGCGCGCCCGCGACCTGCTCGGCGATCAGGTCGGCGCGCTGCCGGTAGAGCGCGAAGAAGAGTTCGTCGAGGCTGGCGAAGTTGGAGTAGAAGGCGCCCCTGCTGTAGCCGGCGGCCTCGCAGACCTCCTCGATGGAGACGCGGCCGAAGCCCCGGGCGGCGAAGACGGTGAACGCGGCGTCGAGCAGGTTGGCCCGCGTCCGCAGCCGCCGCCGGGTGACCCGCGGGGCCGCCGATTCCTCGGTCATCATGTCCCTGCCCTCCGTTCGATACGCGAATGTATCCGATACATCGATGTATCGAAAGAGGTGTCACCGACCCGCTCCATATGGAACACATTTTCGATTCAGGAGTACGCTGGCGTCATGACCACGCACCTCCAGGCCTCTCTGTTCGACCAGACCGACCGGCTGCGGCTCAGCTCTCTGGGCGGCACCGAACGGACCGCGCTGGGCTCGGGCGCCTGGATCGACCTGCTGCCCGGCTGGCTGGCCGGGGCAGACGCCCTGTTCGAGCGGTTGGCGGCCGAGGTTCCGTGGCGTGCGGAACGGCGCACGATGTACGACCAGATGGTGGACGTACCGCGACTGCTGGCGCACTACGCCGCCGGTACACCGCTGCCCCACCCGGTACTGGCCGAGGCGCGGGACGCACTGTCCGCCCACTACGCCGCCGAGCTGGGAGAGCCGTTCACCACCGCCGGGCTGTGCTACTACCGCGACGGCCGGGACAGCGTGGCCTGGCACGGCGACCGGATCGGGCGGGGCGCCCGCGAGGACACCCTGGTCGCCATCCTCTCGGTGGGCGCGCCGCGCGACCTGCTGCTGCGCCCGGTGGGCGGTGGCACGACGGTGCGCCACCCGCTGGGCCACGGGGACCTCGTCGTGATGGGGGGCTCCTGCCAGCGGACCTGGGAGCACTGCATCCCGAAGACCGCGCGGGCCGCGGGACCGCGCATCAGCGTGCAGTTCCGCCCGCACGGCGTGCGCTGAGGCGGCATGGCGCAGACCGGGGCGCACTCGGCCCGCGCCGAGGCGGCACACCCTGCGCGGAGGCGGATCCGGCCCGCGCCGAGCGGCGCGGGCAACGCCGGGGCGGACTCGGCCCGCCCCGGGGCGGCGCGACCCGGGGGCGAGGCGCAGCGGCGTCCGCCACGATCTGCTTTCCTTGGTCCGTCGGGCTCGGACCACCTCACCTCTCGGGACGATCATGCGGGCAGAAGTGCAGCAAGTCGACGACGGCACCTATCTGGTGCACGGCAGCAACACCAACTGGGTGATCCTCACCGAGGGGGACGCCGCCACCCTCGTCGACACCGGGTATCCCGGGGACCGGCAGCTGGTCCTGGACTCGCTGACACAGGTGGGCAGTTCACCGGAGGCGGTCACGGCCGTACTCATCACCCACGCCCACAACGACCACTTGGGCTCGGCGGAGCACCTGCGCAGCGTGTACGGCACGCCGGTGCGCCTGCACGAGGCCGAAGTGCCGCACGCGCGACGGGAGTTCCTGCACCAGGTGTCCGTGGGGACCGTCCTGGCCAACTCCTGGCGCCCGGGGGTCCTGCCCTGGGCCGTGCACGCGATCCGCTCCGGCGGCACCACCCGCGTCCCGGTCGCCTCGCCCGAGGCGTTCGAGCCGTCGGTCCCTCTGGACGTGCCCGGCCGGCCGGTGCCCGTCCACACCCCCGGCCACACCCTGGGGCACTGCGTCTTCCACCTCCCGCAGTCCGGGGTGCTGATCTCCGGAGACGCCCTGGCCAGCGGCCACCCCACCGCGCGGGGCGCGGGGCCGCAGCTGCTGCCCGACATGTTCCACCACGAGCGCGAGCGTGCGCTGGCCTCGCTGGACGTCATCGAGACCCTGGACGCCGACGTGATGCTGCCCGGCCACGGGGCCGTGCACCGGGGCTCGGTACGGACGGCGGCGCAGCAGGCACGGGAGCGGGCCGCCGCCCGGTGACGTCGGCCGGCGGGTGACGCCTGCCGACGTGCCGGACAGATCTGCCGTGCGGGTGCCGGCCGAACCGATGGCCGCGCGGCTCGGCTCCCACCCGGCTGCGCGCCGCCCGCCACACCCGGCGCCCCCTGACCCACCGCAGCCGGACAACACGCCTCCGCCGCCCCCGCGAACGGCTCCCGAAGTCCTTCGACGGTCGACGCGGCGGCGGTGCCCCGGTAGGGCCGGCCCGAACCGAAGACGGGCGTCGAGGGGCGCATGGACAGATAATCTGCGCACAGATAATCTTTGCGAAGACAGTTTTCCCGGACCGGGAGGTCACCGATGTGGACGTATGAGCACACCATCGAGACGAGCGCCGCACCCGAGGCGATCTGGGACCTGTGGGCCGATGTCGGCAACTGGGGGGCCTGGAACGCAGACGTCGCGAGCATCCGGATCAGCGGCCCGTTCGAGGCGGGCGCCGAGATCGTGATGACCCCGGCCGACCAGGACCCGGTGCACCTGCGCGTGGCCGAGGCGACGGTCAACGAACTGTTCGTGGACGAGGCCCGGTTCGACGGACTGCTCCTGCGCACCGCCCACCGGCTCGACCGGGGCGAGGGAGGCCGCACTCGGGTGACCTACCGGATGGAGATCACCGGCTCCGGCGCCGACCGCCTCGGCCCGCAGATCGGTCCGGCCATCACCGCGGACTGGCCGGAGACCATGGCCGCCCTGGTCGAACTGGCCCAGGACTGATGGCACTCGGCCCCGGGGACAGCCCCGGCTTCCTGCTCTGGCACGCCACGCTGCGCTGGCAGCGCGACATCGCCGCGGCACTGGGCCCCATGGACCTCACCCACGTCCAGTTCGTTCTTCTCGCCTGCGCCTGGTGGTTGAACACCCGCGGCGAACACCCCAACCAGCTGGCCCTGGCCCGCCAGGCCGGCACGGACGTCAAGATGACCTCCCAGGTCCTGCGCGCTCTGGAGGCCAAAGGCCTGATCGAGCGCGAGGTCGACCCCGCCGACTCCCGCGCCAAGCGACTGCGCGTCACCGTCGCCGGTGCCGAACTGGCCCCGCGCGCGATCACGGCCGTCGAAACCGTCGACGCACGCTTCTTCCAGCCGGTGGACCATGACGACGCCGTGGCCCTGCTCGGCCGCCTGGCCGAGCCCGAGTCCTGAGGCCCCGGCTCCGGCACCGCCGCCCGGACGGAGCCCTCCCCCTCCGGGTCGGCCGCCCCGCCCCGGGGGATACCGGGGACTCCCTCACGGCCGTCCGCTTCCGCCGCGCCGGTCGACGCGGCCCGCCCACGCAGGAGACGCACTGTCGTGCACGCGGACGGCCGGCGCGAGATGCTGATGCGGTGCATCAGGTCGAGGAGATCACGGAGCTGGTCGGCGGGGTACTGGGCCGGGATGCGATCGGCGTCTACCTCCACGGCTCCTCCGTGATGGGCGGACTCCGGCCGGCCAGCGACGTGGACGTGCTGGTCGTGTCGCGGCGGCGTATGGACGAGCAGGGTCGGCGGGCCCTCCTCGGTGGACTGCTCCGGATATCCGGCTCCCGCAACAAGGCCCGCCCGGTCGAACTCACCGTGGTCGTCCAGTCCGACGTCCGGCCGTGGAGATATCCGCCGACCTGCGACTTCCTCTACGGCGAGTGGCTGCGCGCCGACTACGAGGCCGGGAACCTCCCCCGACCGGAGCCGATGCCCGACCTGGCCCTGCTGATCACCATGGCGCTGACCGGGGACCGGCCCCTCACCGGCCCGCGCCCGGCGCAGGTCCTCGACCCGGTCCCGCAGGCCGACCTGGTCCGGGCGAGCGTGGCGGGCGTCCCCGGCCTGCGCGACGGCCTGGACAGCGACACCCGCAACGTCGTGCTGACCTTCGCGCGCATCTGGACCACGCTCGCCACCGGCCGGATCGCGTCGAAGGACGCCGCCGCCGACTGGGCCCTGGCTCATCTTCCGCCCGAGCACCGTCCCGTTCTCGAACACGCCAGACAGCTCTACCTCGACTGCCCCTACTCCGAGGAGAGCTGGAGTGGGGCACTGCGGGCTCAGGTGCGTCCGCACGTGGATCGCGTACGCGCCGAGATCGACCGACTGCGCCTGAATCCCCCGCGACGGTGAGGACCGCCGCCTCACGTCGGCGCCGGACCTGCCGGTGCGCAGCCTGCGCCGGAATCTCCCGCAGGACGTGAGCAGCCCAGCGGCGACGAGAGTCCGCAGCGCGCGGCTGGGCCGGTGAACCAGGGCCGAATCCGGCACGGCTCATCTTCTTCACCGGCAGGGATCAAGACCTCGGGAGGTCGACCCCCCGGGGTGGGGGATCAACGTGACCGCCCCGGCATCCGGCCGAGATCTGACGCACAGGAACTTGATAGGCAAGGCTTACCTCATCTACTGTCCCGGTGTTCGCCAACCACCGGCCCCCACCTGGTACGCGGCGTCGCCGCCGGCCGGCCCACACCCTGCCGGTGATGCCCCCTGTTCCGTCCTCCCCGCCGAGTCAGGACCTCGGCCCCGGCCCCCGCACCGGCCGCCGGCCGACTCCCCCGTATCGGCGCCACGTCGTCCCTCCCACCGCTCCCGGAGATCACCCCATGCGCACGCCCCGCACGCTGCCCGTCCTCGGCGCCGCCCTGCTCGCTCTTCCGCTCCTGGCCGCCTGCGGCAGCAAGGACTCCACCGGCTCCGGCGGCGACAGGGTCGCCATCACCGCGACCGACACGGCCTGCGAGGTCGCCAGGACCGAACTGAAGGCGGGTGAGACCTCCTTCACCGTCACCAACAAGGGCGACCGGACCACCGAGGTCTACGTCTACGGCGAGCACGACGGCGCCTACACCCGCATCGTGACCGAGGTCGAGAACATCGGCCCCGGTACCACCCGCCGCATGGAGGCCGAGCTGGGCGGTGGCACGTACGAGATCGCCTGCAAGCCCGGCCAGGCGGGCGACGGCATCCGCCGGCGGATCACCGTCGAGGGCGCCGAGGCGGACGAGGGGGCCCAGGCGGCCTACGACCGCGAGGTCGAGGTCGAGGCCCGGGAGCACGAACTCGCCGGCCTCGGCGGCTTCACGGCCGAGGCCGGCGAGAAGATCGAGTTCACGTTGGAGAACGCGGGCACGACCGAGCACGAGCTGGAGATCTTCGGCCCCGACGGCGAGGAGGTCGGCGAGGTCGGCCCGGTCGAGCCCGGCGCGACCGGCGAGGCGGTCGTCACCCTGGCCGAGCCCGGCACCTACACCTACAAGTGCGGCATCGGCGCCCACGCCGACAAGGGTATGAAGGGCACCTTCACCGTGGGCTGACGTCTCCCAGACCACGTACGTCGAATGTGCCTCCCCGCGGGCCCCGGCCGGTGAACCCATCCGGCCACCGCGCCACGCATGTCGGGCGCAGGACCCTGCGCTCCGGCAGCGCCCCTCGAAGGCGCGGGGAAGTCCGCGACCAGCCACGACCGCACTGCGATCGACCGCCGTCGAACCGCGGCACATCCCGCAGAGCGCTTAGGCTTCAGTCATGGCCCTGCAGATCAACGCCACCAACCCGGAGCATCCGGCCCTCCTGCTGGAGCTGCCGTGGCAACTGCCGCTGGAGGAGTGGCCGGAGGAGTACCTGGTGCCGCTCCCCCGGGGCATCTCCCGGCACGTCGTCCGCTACGCGCGGGCCGGGGACGAGGTCATCGCCGTCAAGGAGCTGGCCGAGCGTCCCGCACTGCGCGAGTACACGCTGCTGCGCGACCTCGACCGGCTAGGGATCCCCGCGGTGGACGCCCTCGGGGTGGTCACCGGCCGCACCGACGTCTTTGGTGCCCCCCTGGAGCCGGTGCTGATCACGCGCCATCTGCGCGGCTCGCAGCCGTACCGCTCGATGTTCGAGACGACGCTGCGCCCGGCGACGATGCACCGCCTCATGGACGCTCTGGCGGTCCTGCTGGTCCGGCTGCACCTGGCCGGGTTCGCGTGGGGCGACTGCTCGCTGTCCAACACGCTCTTCCGGCGGGACGCGGGCGCCTACGCCGCCTACCTGGTCGACGCCGAGACCGGTGACCTGCACCCCGAGCTCAGCACCGGCCAGCGCGACTACGACCTCGACCTCGCCCGCGTCAACATCAGCGGCGAGCTGCTGGACCTTGAGGCCTCGGGTGCCCTGCACCCCTCCGTCGACCCCATCGAGTTCGGGACGGAGATCTGCGCCCGCTACCACGGCCTGTGGCAGGAGCTGACCCGCACCTCCGTCTACCCGGCGGGCGAGTACCACTACATAGAACGCCGCATACGCCGCCTCAACGAGCTCGGCTTCGACGTGGCCGAGATGCAGATCGAGCACTCCTCCAACGGCGACTCCGTCACCTTCGTGCCCAAGGTCGTGGACGCCGGGCACCACCAGCGGCAGCTGCTGCGCCTGACGGGCCTGGACGCCGAGGAGAACCAGGCCCGGCGACTGCTCAACGACCTGGAGTCGTGGATGGCCACCCAGGAGGACTACGCGCCCGGCGACCCCCTCGCCGCCCGTCCCGAGGTGCTGGCGCACCGGTGGGTGCGGGACGTCTTCCGCCCCACCGTGCGCGCCGTCCCCGTCGAACTGCGCGGCTCCATGGACTCCGCGGAGATCTACCACGAACTGCTGGAGCACCGCTGGTACCTGTCGGAGCGGGCGCAGCACGACATAGGACTGGGCACGGCCGTGCAGGACTACATCAGGCACGTCCTGCCCACGGCGCGCGAATCGCTCGCGCCGGTCGTCGCGGACTGAGCCGTCAGGCGTGCGGCACCACGGCGACCGGGCAGCTCGCGTGGTGCAGCACCCCGTGGGCGACGGAGCCGATGCGGGCGCCGACGGCCGTGCGGTGGGCACGGCGGCCGACCACCATCAGCTGAGCCCGCCCGGCCACCGACAGCAGCACCTGTCCGGCGCTGCCGATCTCCACGTGCTCCACGACGGGCACGTCGGGGAAGCGCTCGCGCACGGGCCGCAGGGCGGCGGCGAGCGCCTGCTTCTCGTACGGCTCCAGACCGCCGGCGTCGTCGAGGAGCTGCAGCGAGGCGGGGCTGTAGGCGAACACCGGCGGCAGCGTCCACGCCCGCACGGCACGCACGGTGGCCCCGCGCGCCGCGGCCGTCTCGAAGGCGAACCGCAGCACCTCGGCGCTGTCCTCGGGCTCGCCCTGCTGGCCCACGACGATCTCCCGCCCGGAGGCCTCGGCGCTGGCCTCGTCGCCGGCCCGGACCAGGACGACGGGGCGCTCCGCCTCCGCGATCACCTGCTGGCCGACGGATCCCAGCAGGAATCCGACGAGCGGGCCGTGCCCGCGCGAACCCAGCGTCAGCAGCTCCGCCTCGGCCGCGGCGCCGACCAGCGTCGGCACCGCCGGCCCCTCGACCACCTCCGTGGACACCTCCAGACCGGGGTGCCGGTCGGCGACGCGGCGCACGGCCGCCTCGACGGAGTCCCGCACCCACTGCTCCTGCGCCTCACGGCCGGCCACGTCCGGCGCCGCGTTCGGCTGGAACTCCCAGGCGTGCACCACGCGCAGCGCCCGCCCCCGCCGTACGGCCTCGCGCCCCGCCCAGTCCAGAGCGGCCAGGCTCTCGTCGGTTCCGTCGACCCCTGCGGTGATCGGCCCGGTCATGAGGCCGCCTCCCTCGTCTCGTGATCACATCCGTCGGCCCCAGTCTTCACCACGCCGCCGCCGCGACGGCGACGGGGCACCGCAGGAGGCGCCGACGTCGCGTCCGCGCCCTCGGGACACCCCGGCGACAGGTCCGGCGCGGGCACCGCGCCACGGCCGGACGGGCCCGGGCATACCCGAGCGGAGCGGGAGGATCGAACATACGATGGTCCACGAGCCGGCACGGCGTCGGCGGAAGCCGCGGCAGACCTGCCGCGCCGCCGGACCGCCCGGGGTGGGAGACACATGCCACAGGCCGCCGACACAGCGCGGGTCGTCATCCTGACCGTGGACGACGACCCGGGGGTCTCCCGCGCCGTGGCTCGTGATCTCCGGCGTCGTTACGGGGAGTCGTACCGGGTGGTGCGGGCGGAGTCCGGCGAGTCCGCACTCCAGGCGCTGCGCGAACTGAAGCTGCGCGGCGACCTGGTGGCCGTGATCCTGGCCGACTACCGGATGCCGCAGATGAACGGCATCGAGTTCCTCGAACAGGCCATGGACGTGTATCCCGGCGCCCGCCGGATCCTGCTGACCGCGTACGCGGACACGAACGCGGCGATCGACGCGATCAACGTCGTCGATCTCGACCACTACCTGCTCAAGCCCTGGGACCCGCCCGAGGAGAAGCTGTACCCGGTCCTGGACGATCTGCTCCGGGCCTGGCGGTGCAGCGACTTCCGGCCGGTGCCCAGCACCAAGGTCGTGGGCCACCGCTGGTCGGCGCGCTCGTCGCAGGTGCGCGAGTTCCTGGCGCGCAACCAGGTGCCGTACCGCTGGTACTCGTCCGAGGAGCCGGAGGGCAGGCGGCTGCTGGCCGCGGCCGGGCAGGACGGGCAGCGGCTGCCACTCGTGATCACGCCCGAGGGCGGCACGCTGATCGAACCGGACGCCCCCGAACTGGCCGCCCGCGTCGGTCTGGCCACGACCCCCACCGCCGACTTCTACGACCTGGTCGTCATCGGCGGCGGCCCGGCCGGGCTGGGCGCGGCGGTCTACGGAGCCTCCGAGGGTCTGCGCACCGTGCTGGTGGAACGGTCCGCCACGGGCGGCCAGGCAGGCCAGAGCTCCCGCATCGAGAACTACCTCGGCTTCCCCGACGGCGTCTCCGGCGCGCAGCTCACCGACCGCGCGCGGCGGCAGGCGACGAGGTTCGGCGCGGAGATCCTCACCGCGCGCGAGGTGACCGGCCTGGAGGTCGGCGGCGCCGCCCGCACGGTCCGCTTCTCCGACGGCTCCGCGGTCTCCGCGCACAGCGTGATCCTCGCGACCGGTGTGCAGTACCGGCAGCTGGAGGCCGTGGGCTGCGCCGACCTGACCGGCTGCGGGGTGTTCTACGGGTCGGCGCTGACCGAGGCGGCGTCCTGCCAGGACCAGGACGTGTACATCGTCGGGGGCGCCAACTCCGCGGGCCAGGCCGCGATGTACCTGTCCCGGGTCGCGAAGTCGGTGACGCTGCTGGTGCGCGGAACCTCGCTGTCGGCGTCGATGTCGCACTACCTGGTCCAGCAGATCGAGGAGGCCTCCAACATCACCGTCCGCGCGGGCACCGTGGTGCAGGCGGCGCACGGCACGGACCACCTGGAGCAGCTGACCCTGCGGGACGTGGCGTCGGGCCGGGACGAACGGGTCGACGCGGGCTGGATGTTCGTGTTCATCGGCGCGGCCCCGCTGACGGAGTGGCTGGGCGGGACGGTTCTGCGCGACGAGCGCGGGTTCATCCTCGCCGGCCCCGATCTCACGGCCGACGGACGCCCGCCGGCCGACTGGGAGCTGGACCGCCCGCCGTACCACCTGGAGACCAGCGTGCCCGGCGTGTTCGTCGCCGGCGACGCGCGCGCCGCGTCCGCCAAGCGGGTGGCGTCCGCCGTAGGAGAGGGAGCCATGGCCGTGATGCTGGTGCACCGGTACCTGGAGCAGTCGTGAGCGGCCGTCCGGCGCCGTGCAGCCCCGCGGAGATCGGGTCGCTGTTCCTCTTCGAGAAACTGGCGCCCGAGCAGCTGGGGCGGCTGTGCGGCGAGGGACGGGTCGAGATGTTCGACCCCGGTCCGGTGTACGCCGAGGGGGACCCCGCCACCTGCTTCTACGTCATGATCGAGGGCACGGTGGTGCTGTCCCGGCGGGTCGGCGGCGACGACGTCGAGGTCAACCGCACCTCGCAGCCCGGCGTGTACGCCGGTGCCATGCAGGCCTATCTCGGCGACCGGGTCCGGCAGGTGTACAACAGCTCGATGCGCGTGACGGAACCGACCCGGTTCTTCGTGCTGCCCGCCGACACCTTCGCGTCCGTGATGCAGGAGTGGTTCCCGATGGCGGTCCACCTGCTGGAGGGCCTGTTCTTCGGCACGAAGAACACCCAGCGGGCCATCGGCCAGCGCGAGCGCCTGCTGGCCCTGGGCTCGCTGTCGGCGGGCCTGACCCATGAACTCAACAACCCCGCCGCGGCGGCCGTCCGCGCCACGGCGACCCTGCGCGAACGCGTGGCCAAGATGCGGCACAAACTCGCGGTGATCTCCTCCGGCACCTACGACCGGGAGTGCCTCGCGGACCTCATCGAGATCCAGGAGCGCACTGCCGACCGGGTCGGCAAGGCCCCCGCGCTGAGCCCGCTGGAGGCCTCCGACCGGGAGGACCTGCTCACCGACTGGCTCGACGACCACGGTCTTGCGGAGGGCTGGCGGCTCGCCCCGACCTTCGTGCAGGCAGGACTCGACGTCGACTGGCTCGAACAGGTGGCGGCGGCCGTGGACGATGACATGCTGCCCGGCGCGATCGGCTGGCTGAACTACACCGTCGAGACCGAGCTCCTCATGGACGAGATCGAGGACTCCACCGCCCGCATCTCCCACCTCGTCGACGCGGCCAAGCAGTACTCGCAGCTCGATCGGGCCCCCTACCAGGTCGCCGACGTGCACGAACTCCTCGACAGCACCTTGCTGATGCTGTCGGGCAAGATCGGACGACGCATCGTGGTCGTCAAGGAGTACGACCGCACCCTCCCGAAGGTGCCGGCCTACCCGGCGGAGCTGAACCAGGTCTGGACGAACCTGATCGACAACGCGGTCGCCGCCATCGACGACGCGGGCGGCGAGGGCACCCTGACCGTCCGCACCGCCTTCGACGGCGACCGGCTCGTGGTGGAGTTCGGTGACACCGGCCCGGGTGTGGCACCCGAGATCCGCAGCCGCATCTTCGACCCGTTCTTCACCACCAAACCCGTGGGCGAGGGCACCGGCCTCGGGCTCGACATCTCCTGGCGGATCGTGGTCGACAAGCATCACGGCGGCATCGAGGTCGAGTCCGAACCCGGTGACACCCGCTTCCGGGTCCTGCTCCCCCTGACGGCCGCGGATCCCGACAGCCCGCCCGAGGAGGCCGTATGACCGACGCCGAGGCGATCGACCCCACCGTCGCACCGAGCGGCACCGGCTGCCTGGAGTGCGAGGCGGCCGGAGGATGGTGGTTCCACCTGCGGCGCTGCGCGCAGTGCGGCCATGTCGGCTGCTGCGACAGCTCCCCCGCCCGGCACGCCACCGCGCACTACACGAGCACCGGACATCCCCTGGTGCAGAGCTTCGAGCCGGGCGAGGCCTGGTTCTGGGACTACGCGACGAACGAGCTGTACGAGAGCGGCCCGCAACTGGCACCGCCCGACAGCCGCCCCGCGGACCAGCCCGCCCCGGGGCCGGCGGGCCGCGTACCGGCGGACTGGGCGCGCACCCTGCGCTGAGCGGTGCGGAGCCGCCGGCGCGCGCGGACGGCCGTGCCGGGCCCGGGGCGTCCGGTGCCGCGGATCGCCGACCGTCGTACGGGGCGCCCAGGGGGGCGCGGCCCCGCGCGGCCGGCCGGAGGAGACGTCCGTACCGCCGTGCCCGGTGCCGTGTGCCGAACGGCACCTGCCGCCCGGCCGCGGACGCGGCTCCGGGGGCCGCGGGGGCGGCGGACCCCTGAGAATGGTCATGTGCCGCACACCGCTTTCACACCGCCCCTGATAGGCCGCGCCGAGGAGCTCGCCCACCTCGCCGACGTCCTCGCCCGCGCCCGCTCCGCCGACCCCCGTGCCGTGCTGCTGTCGGGCGACGCCGGTGTCGGCAAGACACGGCTGCTGGACGAGACGGCGGGACTGGCCGGGCAGTCCGGCATGGCGGTGCTGACCGGTCACTGCGTCGATCTCGGCGACGTGGGTCTGCCGTACCTGCCGTTCACGGAGATCCTCGGTCAGGTCGCCGCCGACGAGCGTTTCATGGAGGTCCGCGCCGCGCACCCGGTCGTGGAGCGGCTGCTGGGCGGTGGCGCGGAACCGGGCGGCGACCCGGGTGGCCGGCTGCGGCTGTTCGAAGGCGTGGCGGGGCTACTGGCCGGGGCGGCGGACGTGATGCCGCTGCTGCTGGTCCTGGAGGACCTGCACTGGGCCGACCAGTCCTCGCGCGATCTGCTGCGCTTCCTGCTCAGCCGGGGTGTTCTGCAGCCGGCGGCGGGCGGGCCGGGGCGCCGGCTGGCCGTGATCGCGTCGTACCGCTCGGACGACCTGCACCGCCGGCATCCGCTGCGGCCGGTCCTCGCCGAGCTGGTCCGGCTGCCGGCGGTGGAGCGGCTTCAGCTGCGTCCGCTGGCGGATGCGGAGGTGACGCGGCTGGTGTGCGCGCTGGAGGAGAGGCCGCTGCCGGAGGCGACGGTGCGCGGGATCGTGGAGCGCGCCGAGGGCAACGCCTTCTACGCGCAGGAGCTCCTCGCGGCCGGCGCGGAGGCCGGGGGCCTGCCCAGTGGGCTGGCGGACGTTCTGCTCATCCGGTTCGAGCAGCTTCCGCAGACCGCTCAGCAGGTGGTGCGTACGGCGGCGGTGGCGGGGCGGCGGGTGGAGCACGATCTGCTGCGCGCGGCGGTGGGCCTGCCGGAGGAGGAGCTCGAGTCGGCGCTGCGGGAGGCGGTCGGGCGGCAGTTGCTGGTCGCCGGCGGGCAGGGCACGTACGCCTTCCGGCACGCGCTGGCCCGGGAGGCGGTCTACGCCGATCTGCTCCCTGGTGAACGCGCGCGGCTGCACGGGACCTTCGCGCGGCTGCTCGGCGAGCGGGGCGGCACGGCGGAGTACGCGGCGGAGCGGGCACACCACTACCGGGAGAGCCACGACCTGCCGCAGGCGCTCGCCGCGTCGCTGGCGGCGGCCGGTCATGCCCGGAGCGTGGGGGCGCCGGCGGAGGAGCTGCGGCACCTGGAGGCCGTGCTGGACCTGTGGTCGGTGGTACCGGCCGACCGGCGTCCGACCGACGCGGGGCTGGACCGGGTGACGCTGACACTGCGGGCCTCGGCGGCGGCCGCGCATGCCGGGGACGGGCATCGCGCGGTGGCGCTGACCCGGGCGGCGCTGGCGGGGATCGGCGCGGACGCGGACTCGGAGCTCGCCGCGCGGGTGCGGTACACACTGGCCGGGAACCTGCTGGGCGTCGACTCGCTCGCCGCCGCCTTCCGGCACAGCAGCGAGGCGCTGGAGCTGATCCCCGCCGAGCCGCCGACCAGGACGTGGCTGTGGGCGGCGGCGACGCATGTGCTGGCGGCCCGCCAGGTCGGGGAGAACGAGGCGGCGCTCCGGGTGGCCCGTCAGGCGTTGCGTGCCGCTCAGGAGCTGGGGGTGTTCGACGCGGAGGCGGATCTGCTGATCTCGCTGACGGGACTTCAGGGCGGTTCGCGGCGCACACCGGAGGGACGCGAGCGGCTGCGGGAGGCACGGGAGTTGGCCCGGCGGGCGGGGAACGCGCCGGTGGAGATGCGGGGGCTGTTCCAGATCGCGATCGGCTGTTTCGAGTCGGGGGATCTACCGGAGTGCCTGCCGTGGCTGGCCGAGGGGCTGGAGCGGGCCCGCCGGGCCGGCCTGCTGTCGTCGCCGTATCCGCTGGAGATGCGGTACCTGCGGTTGCTGGTGCTGTACACGCTGGGCCGGTGGGACGAGTGCGCGGGGACGGCGGAGGCCGATGCCGCGGCGCTGCCCGCGTCGGGCGGCTTCACGGCGGGGCCGGCGCTGTACGTGGCGCTGGCGCGGGGGGAGACGACGGCCGAGGAGCGGGCTCGGGCCCTGCTGGCGGGGCCGTTCGACTGGCTGGCCACGATGGTGGCGGGGATCGTGCTGACGGATGCCGCGGCGTTGCGGGGCGATGCCGGGGCGGCGGTGGAGCGGTTGCGGTCCACGGTCGCGGCGCTGTCGGACGAGGGAGGCCGGCGCCCGGACGTCTCGGTGCGGCTGGCCGCACTCGCGCTGACGGCGGTCGCGGACCGGGCTGCCGCGTTGCGCCGGTCCGGGGACGGGGCGGCGGACCGGTGGGTGGAGACCGCGTCCGAGCTGGTGGAGCTGGCCCGGGACGCGGCCGGGCACAGCACGGCGGGTCCGCCGCAGGGGCCCGAGGGGCAGGCGTGGCTGGCGCGGGCGGAGGCGGAGTGGGTGCGAGCGGTGTCCGGACCGGACACGGGAGCCTGGGAGAAGGCGGTGGCGGCGTTCGACTTCGGGGACGTCTACGAGCAGGCGCGCTGCCGGCTGGGGCTGGCCGAGGCGCTGACCGTCGCCGGGCGGCGGGCGGAGGCGGCCGAGGCGGCCCGTGCGGTGCGGGAGACGGCCGAGCGCCTCGGTGCGGCACCGTTGAGGGAGCGGGTCGACGCCCTGGTCCGGCACGGCCGGCTCGGGGACCGTTCCGCCGAGCGGGACGCCTCGGTGCTGACGCCGCGTGAGCGGGAGGTGCTGCGGCTGCTGGCACTGGGCCACAGCAACCGCCGCATCGGCGAGGAGCTGTTCATCAGCGGCAAGACGGCCAGCGTCCACGTGTCCAACATTCTGGCCAAGCTGGGGGCGGCGAGTCGTACGGAGGCGGTGGCCGTCGCGCACCGGGAAGGACTGCTGACGGACCCGCCGAGCGCGCCCGGGTGATACGCACGCCGATTTCGCTCCCGTGCGCCCCCTCATGGAGGCATGAGCCACCCCATGGGCATACAAGCACCTCATACGCTCACGGATCTCGGCACTCGTGCCCCGACCAGGACCGTCCCAGGAGACCCGTGAACCACCGCTCCACCGCAGTGACGCTCGCGTCCTGCGCCCTCGCTCTCGCCGCACTGACCGCCTGCGGATCGAACGACCCCGCCGCGGCCCCCGCGGCGACCACCTCCCGCGCGCCGGAATCGGCGTCCGCGTCCGCCACGGCCTCCGGCTCTCCCGCCGCCCGCCCGGCGGGCGGGGCGGACTCCACGCGGAAGGCGACCGGGACGCCGACCGGCCGTGAGTCCGGTTCGGACGCGGGCCGGGAGACGGCGGCCGGACTGCCGCCGCGTCCCGACGCCAACGGCGAGGCCGCCTACGTCCGGGCCCTGACCGCGATCGACCCGGACATCGTGCACGACGACGAGGACGGGGCCGTGGACCGGGGCCGCGCACAGTGCCGCTCCCTCCACGACCACCCGGACGACCGGAACCGGCAGATCGCCGAGGCGGAGAAGCGGTTCGTCTCCCCCGGGCACCCGGACGGCTTCGGGCAGGCCAAGGCCGCACGGATCGTGGACGCCGTGCACGCCGACCTGTGCCCCGACTTCTGATCCAGCGACCCGACGCCACGGGTGCGCTGCCGACGGGATCCTGGTCGACGCGACCCGTCGGACGGCGTCCTCGGCGCGGAGCGCGGCGACGTCATCTCCAGCGCCCGGGGCCTGAACACCTTCCCCGGCCCTGCTCCGCGGCCGGCCGACCTCGCCCGCGCGCCTGGCCGAGATGCGCCGCCGGGTGCCCGCCGGGACCCACCACGGTGTTCGGGCTCGGGCTGCGCCGGCGCGACCTGCCCTGCGGGGTCCCGGTGTTCGGGCACACGGGCGCCTGCCGGGCCGCCGCACCTACGCGTTTCCCTCCGAGGACGGCCGCCGCATCCACCGCACTGACCGCCACCTCCGGCAACGCGCGTGCACACCACAATGCTGCGCGCCCGGAGGCACGCCCCGGCGCCACCCCCGGTGCTCCCAGGGGGAACCGGTGCGTTCCGCCGGCCGTTGTCGGGACAGGATTCCGATCTGCACCAGGGCGGCAGGATGAGCGAGCTGGTCCCCGGGGCCCATGTGCCCCTCCCGGGCGGTGTCCTGGTACTCCGGGTGCCCGGCCCCTTCGACATCTGCGCGCTCGTCACCGGCGACGGGCGCAAGGTCAGCGGCGACCGGGACTTCGTCTTCTACAACCAGCCGTCCGCCCCGGGAGCCCGGCTGGCCGGGGAGACCCTGCGGATCGAACCGGCGCGGCTGCGTGCCGGTGCCGGCCGGGTGACGGTGGCGGTCGGCTCCGCCCGGCCGGGCACACCGCTCGGACGGCTGCCGATACCCGTGCTGAGCATCACGGACGCGCGCGGGTGCGGTCTCGCGCGGTTCGCTCCCCCGTCGCCCGGCCCGGAGACGGTGCTGCTGCTGGCGGAGATCTACCGGCGGGGCACCGCATGGCGCTTGCGCGCACTGGGCCAGGGGTACGCCGACGGACTGGCGGGGCTCGCACGGGACTTCGGCGTGGACGTGGTCGAGGACACCGGCCCGGCCCCCGCCGCCGCACCTGCGGCGCCGTCGGCACGCAAGAGCGGCACCTCGCCCGCACCCGCCGGCTCGTCCGTCCGGGACGACTTCCTCGTCCCGGTCAACGCGGCCCGCGCCACGGCCGGGTCCCGGCCGGTTCTCACCGACACGCGGCTCGCCACGGCCGCCCGGGCGCACTCCCGCGCGATGGCGAGGGCCGGACGGCTCTGCGCCGAGGGGGCGGACGGGGTCTTTGTCCACCAGCGGGTGACCGCGGCCGGCTACGCCTACCTCACGGTCGGCGAGCATCTGGTCTCCGGTCCGCGCACGGCGCAGGAGTTCGTCGCGTACTGCCTGCGCGGCGAGGAGTCCCGCCGTGCACTGCACGATCCGGCCTTCACACACGTCGGTCTGGGCCGGTGCGCCGCAGGTGGCGACGTCTACTGGACGGCGGTGTGGGCGGCGCCGCTCACACCGGACGGGCTGGCGCGGACCGAGGCCGAGGTCGCCGACCTCACCAACCGGGAGCGGTCGCGTGCGGGCCTGCGGCCCTTGAGTGCCGATCCTCGGCTCGCCGCCGCCGCGCGGGCCCACAGCGCGGACATGGCCGCCCGGGCGTACCACGCGCACACCTCTCCGGACGGGACGCGCCCCAGGGACCGGGCCGCGGCGGCGGGCTCCACGCGGGGCACGATCGGCGAGAACATCGCGTGCGGCCAGCGGTCCCCCGCCGAGGTGGTGGCGGGCTGGATGGACAGCCCCGGCCACCGCGCCAACATCCTCCGCCCGGCGTTCACCCACATCGGTGTGGGCTTCGCCGGCGGCGGGCCGTCCGGCACGTACTGGACACAGCTCTTCGGCGCCTGACGCCGCGGCGGTGCTCCGTGGTGGCGGAAACCCGCCGACCGGCCAGGAGCTTACCCACGGTTACGTATCGCTCGTTGAACACCGGCCGCCGCGCTCCCCGTACCCATGGCAAAGAGCCGGGGGTTCAGCGAGAGGTGGCCATGGCCGACGTGCCCGTTCCCGCAGACGAGTTGATCGCGGGCAGATACCGGCTGCTGCGCGTCGTGCACCGGGAGACCAACCGCGTCTGCTGGTCCGGCGAGGACGTCGAGGCCGGGCGGCCCTGCCTGGTGACGCGGACAGGCCTGCCGACGGGGCCCGACACACCCCACGAGGAGGGGGCGCGCCGCATCACCGGCCGGGTGCTCCGCATGGCGGAGACGATGGTGCGCCTGTGCCCGGGCCGGATCCCCGTGGTCGTCGACGCGATCGTGGCGGAGGGAGGCCTGTGGACCGTCACGGAGGCCGTCGACGGGCCCGCACTGGGGGAGATCCTCGGCGAGCGGGTCGGGTTCCACCCCGTGCGGGCCGCCCGCATCGGTCTGGAGATCCTCGACGTGCTGCAGGCCGCGCACGACGAGGGCATCACGCACGGCGAGCTCAGCCCCGGCCAGGTGTTCGTGCGGGAACACGGCCCGGTGCTCGTGGCGGGCTTCGGACTGGCGGGCGCCACGCTGGCACCGCGCATGGCGGCGCCCTCGTACGCCTCTCCGGAGCAGGCGCGGGACGAGCGGATCGGTCCCGCCGCCGATCTGTGGGCGCTGGGCGCGATCCTGTACACGATGGTCGAGGGCCGACCGCCGTTCCGCGACCGGGACCGGCCGGAGACCACTCTGAGGGGCGTGGACCGGCTGCCGCTGCGCGCTCCGGTGCGGGCCGGGCCGCTCACGCAGACCGTGCGGGGGCTGCTGCGCAAGAACTCGCGGGAGCGGCTGACCCGTACGGCGGTGCGCGAGGCCCTCACCCGGGTGCTGAACGAGGACGAGGCCCCGCCCGAGGCACCCGTGCCCCGGCTGCGTCGCGCCTACCGCGCCGTGACCCGGCCGGGACGCACGGGGCGCGGGCGGGCCATGGCGTTCGGGACGGCACTGGCCGTCGTGACCGTCGCCGCCGCCGTCCTGGCCGCCACCGTCCACACACCCGGCGGCACGGTGGCCGAACCGCCGCCCCGCCGGCCCGCAGCGCCGTCGGCCCCGGTCCGGCCGAGCACGAAGTCCCCGGCCTCGCCCACCACGCCTCCGGCCGGGTTCCGCACCTACGCCGCGCCGGAGGGCTTCTCGGTGGCGCTGCCCGACACATGGCGGCGGCTGCGCACCACGCGCGTGTCCGATCTCGCCTACCGGGTGGTGTTCGGTGCCGACGACGACCCCCGCACCCTCGCCGTGACCTACAGCGAACGGGTCGGCCCCGACCCGGTCGCCGTATGGCGGGAGGACGTCGAGCCGGGGCTGAAGAAGGCGGGCGGCTACCGGCGGATCGGCGAGATCCGCGCCACGACGTACCAGGACCATGCTGCCGCCGACATGCAGTGGATCGCCTCCGTCGACGGCGAGCAGGTGCGGACCTTCGGGAGGGGCTTCCTGGTCGGCGGTGGACGCGGCTACTCGCTGCGCTTCACCGCCCCGGCCGCCGAGTGGACCGGGGCCGCCGAACGGCAGGCCCTGGACACGGCTCTGCGGACCTTCCGCCCGCCGTCAGGCTGAGGCTGCCCGGGGTGCGCGCCGGGAGCGGAGCGGGCCGGGGCCGAGCGGGGCCGTTCGCCAGCGCGCCGTGAAGGTGCGCTCCGGCAGGGAGCAGGTGACCTCCAGACGGTGCGGGGTCTCCAGGACGGCGACGTCCAGGGTGAGGGTGCCGGCGTCGGTCCACCCGCCGCTCACCGCGACCGGCAGGGGGTCCTCGGTGACGGTCCAGTCGTCCGGCCCGATCCGCAACGGCAGCCGGTGACCGTCCTCGGTGAGGGTGAGTGTCCAGCCCCGCCCGTCCCCGGTGAGTGCGGCACCGGTGAGGCCGGGCAGGTCCGGGCAGGTGCCGCCGCGCGGCGTGAAGGGGGTGCCGGACCAGTCGTCCCCGCGCCCGGGCGGGGCGTGCCTGCCGGGCGCCGCGGACAGGGCGAGAGCGGCGAGCCGTTCCCGCAGTGCGGTGTCCGCCTTCGCGCGGCCCGTCAGGGGAGCGGGGCCGAACGCGGGCAGGAGATGCTCCCAGACGAGGTCGAGCACCGCCTGCATGCCGACGGTCTCGGAGGTGAGTGCGACGACCGCGTCGTGCTCGGGCAGGACCAGGCAGAACTGGCCGAACGCGCCGTCGCCGCGCCAGCCGTGACGGGACATCCAGAACTGGAAGCCGTAGCCGCGGTCCCAGTCCCGGCGTTCCTGCTCGGCGAGGTGGGGTGCGGTGGGGATCTGCTCGCGGGTCGCCTCGGACACCCACTCCCGCGGCAGCAGCTGCCGTCCCTGCCACCGGCCGCCCCTGAGGTACAGCTGGCCCAGCCGGGCCACGGCGTCGGTGGTGGCGTGCAGTCCGCTGAAGCCCTGTTCGCGCCCGGCCCGGTCGCGCTGCCAGAACGCCTGGGCGATGCCGAGCGGTTCCAGCAGCCGGGGCCGCAGGTACTCGGTCAGGGACTGTCCCGTGACGCGCTGCACGATCGCGGCGAGGGCGTAGGTGGCGGGCTGGCTGTAGGCGAAGACGGCGCCCGGGTCGCGGTCCGGCGGCAGCAGCAGGAAACCCCGGACGAGGTCCCGCGGATCGAGCGCCAGCGCCCGCTGGAGGGTCTCGGAGGTGTGCCCGGCGGCCATCGACGCGACGTGCCGGACGCGCACGGCGCGGCTGCGCAGGTCGGTGATGTCCGCCGCGAACTCCGGGAAGTACGAGACCACCGGAGCGTCGAGGTCGATCAGCCCCTCGGCCTGAGCCAGGCCGGCGGCCGAGCCGGTGAAACTCTTGCTGAGGGAGTACAGCAGCTGGACACGGCCGGGGGTGTACGGCGCCCACCAGCCGGCGGCCACGACCCGGTCGTGGCGGAGGACGAGGAGGCCGTGCGGCGCGATCTGCGGGTCGGCTTCGAGGGCGTCGAGGAAGGCGTGCACACCGAGGGCGTCCACTCCCTCGGCGGCGGGCGTGCTCTCGGGCAGCGGGCGCGCGGTCATGCGTCCACCCTCCCCTGCGGCACCGCGGGAGAGCGATCGGATTCCGGCCCGGGGCACCGCGGTCGTCCGGCCGTGGGTGTGCGGCCCGCCGGGCTCGGTGGACTCGGGGTCCGCGGCAGGTGAGGTCGCCTGCTCGCCTGTCGCGCACGCAGGGCTGACGCGATGTCCATGCCCGTCAGGACCGCGAGCAGTTCCGGCCTGGGGTGGGCGGAGATCCGCGAAGGGGAGGCGGTCGTCCACCGCCGTCCGTCGAGCAGTTCGCGCCCGCGTTCCAGGACCGGACCGCCGAGTGCGCCCGAGGCCGGGCGTCCTGTGCGGGTGCGGCGTTCGGGGACCGGGCCGACGGCGTCGCCGCCGGAACGCGGGTTGTCCCGGTTGTGCCGATATGGGCTTCTGCACCGCACCGCCGTACCCGCTGCCGTACGCACCGCTGCGCGCGTGCGCCCCGGCATCCCGACCAGTTCCGGGGAGAGTCCGCCGCGACCCTGGCGACCGTCCCGTCCGAGACGTCTCCCGTCCCCGCGCCCCGAGTCCCGAGCGTCGCGCCGGACGCGCGCGTTCGGGGCCCAGGCGCGCACCGGCGGCTGCGTCTTCGTGCTGAGGGTGGCGCGCAGCGTGCGCCCGGGCGGGCCGGGTGCGCAGGAGACGGCGAAGGTCTCGGCGAAGGAGTGCGCGGAGCCGGACGGGTGCTCGGCCGAGCGGGTCGTGCGCCACCACCGGGCGTGGGACCGGGCCGCGGACGACGGTCTCGTCCCGCAGTTCGAGGAACTCGCCCCCGGTCAGGAGGTCGAACTGCCGGACGCGGACGTGTGGCCGGCTACCACGTGCGAGGGGCGCGCGCCGCGTCACCGGGTGGTGTGGCGGCGCCGCGCCCACAGGGGCAGAGCGAACCAGCACAGCAGGTACCAGGCGACGACTGCGGACACCAGCCACGGCACGAAGGCGCCGTGCGTGGCCACCCGCAGGATGAGCAGCAGCGAGGACGCCATGGTGGCCAGCAGCAGCACCAGGCCGACCACGGTCAGCTTGGCGGCCCAGCGCACGGCCTGCGGTTTGACGCGGCGCCCGGCGACCAGCCGGTGCAGGGAGACGGGGCCGATCAGGGCCCCGGTCGCGCAGGCGCCGAGGACCACGGTGACGATGTAGATCGACCGTTCGGCGTCCTCCAGCTGGAGGAAGCGCGGCGTGAAGACCACGGTGAGCAGGAAGCCGAAGAGGATCTGCACGCCGGTCTGGGCGACCCGGACCTCCTGGATCAGCTCGACCCACATCCGGTCCGCGCGTTCCTCTTCGGTCTCGTCGCGTCCGGTGCGCCTGCCCGGCCGTGCTCCGGTGGCCGACACGTCTCCTCCTGATGGCGCCGGCGACGTCTCCTCCCCCGGACGGGTTCCCCGTCCGGGCGGGTTCCGATCGTCGCCGGGCATCGGAGTTCCTCCGTTCTACCAGCGGCTCTCGACCTGGTCCTTGATCCGCCGCTCGTAGAGGTTCCGGACGGCGGCCAGCGTGGCCTCGTCCAGTTCCGGCAGCCGGGCGGCGGCGGCATTGGCTCGGGCCTGCCCGGGGGTGCGGGCACCGGGGATGACGGTGGTGACACCGGGCTGCTGGATGATCCACCGCAGGGCGAGCTGGGCGGGGGCGTATCCGCGGGGGGCGAGGGCGGAGAACTCGGCCGCCGCGTCGACGCCGGTGGTGTAGTCGACGCCGGAGAAGGTCTCGCCGACGTCGAAGGCCTCGCCGTGCCGGTTGTAGGTGCGGTGGTCGTCGGCGGCGAAGACGGTGTCCTTGGTGTACTTGCCGGACAGCAGGCCGGAGGCGAGGGGGACGCGGGCGATGACGCCGACCCCCGCCGCGCGGGCTGCCGGAAGCACCTCCCGCAGCGGCTTCATGCGGAAGGGGTTGAGGATGATCTGCACGCTCGCCACGTTCGGCCGGGCGATCGCCGTGAGCGCCTCCGCGCAGGTCTCGACGCTGACTCCGTAGGCCGCGACACGCTCCTCGGCCACCAGGGTGTCGAGGGCGTCGTACACCTCGTCCGAGGAGTAGACGGGGGTGGGCGGGCAGTGCAGCTGGACCAGGTCGACGCGGTCGACGCCCAGGTTGCGGCGGGAGCGGTCGTTCCAGGCGCGGAAGTTGTCCAGGACGTAGTTCTGCGGGATCTGGTCGACGCGGCGGCCCATCTTGGTCGCGACCAGGACGTGCAGGTCGGGCCTGCTGCTCTGGAAGGTGGCGATGGCCTGCTCGCTGCGGCCGTCGCCGTACACGTCGGCGGTGTCGAAGAAGGTCACCCCCGACTCGGCCGCCGCCTCCAGCACCGAGAGGGCCGCCTTGTCGTCGACGTCTCCCCAGTCGGCTCCCAGCTGCCACGTGCCGAGACCGACGACGGAGGCGTGCTGACCCCACCTGTCGAATGCGCGCTCTTCCATGCGCCCAGTCTGACACCCGGCCCGGCCGCGCAGCGGAAGGGGCCGTTCCGCGCGTTCGCCGGGACGGCCGGATTCATCTGCGGGAAGTGAGCGCGCGGGCGTGGGCCGTTCGGGCGACCTTCGGGCCCAGCCAGCGCTTGAGCCGGCGCAGTGCCTCCAGCCTCCCGGCCGCCCGGTCGAGCCGGTGGTACAGCTGGGGCGGCACGTACGGCAGCAGGGGCGAGTGGCGCTGGCCGAGCAGGGCGAACATCTGCTCCGGGGGGAGCTCGATGTAGCGGGGCAGGTTCTCGTACCACTGGGCGCTGTAGCGGGCGGCGCTCTGCACCGGCAGCAGTGCGGCCCTGCGCTCCTGCTCGTAGGCGGGCAGCGCCCGGGAGAGGTCGCCGTGCTCGCGCAGCGCCCCGGCCAGGGCCATGGCGTCCTCCAGGGCGAGGGTGGTCCCGGCGCCGATGGAGTAGTGGGTGGTGTGGGCGGCGTCACCGAGCAGGACGAGGTTGCCGCGGTGCCAGGTGCGGTTGGTGAGGGTGCGGAAGGTCAGCCAGGGGGCGCTGCCGTCGGCCGGGGAGCGGCCGATGAGGGAACGGCCGTCCAGGACGTGGGCGAACAGCTTCTCCAGCAGGGCCAGGGCGTCGGCCTCGCTCGCCCGGTCCAGGCCGAGGCCGGTGAAGGTCTCGGGGGCGCATTCGACGACGCAGGTGCTGCGGTCGGGGCCGTAGCCGTAGCCGTAGCACCAGATCCAGCCGTGCTCGGTCTCGACGAAGGCGAACGTGAAGGCGTCGAAGACCTTGCCGGTGCCGAGCCAGATGTAGGAGTTGCGGCCGGCTCGCACATCGGTGCCGAAGTGGTCGGCGTGCCGGGTGCGCAGGGCGCTGCGGACGCCGTCGGCGGCGACGACGAGGTCCGCGGCCGGGACGTTGCGTTCGGTGATCTCGTGCTCGAACTCCAGCCGCACGCCGAGCGAGCGGGCGCGTTCGGCGAGGATCTGCAGGAGCCGGTGGCGGCCGATGCCGAAACCCTGGTCGCCCTGGTGCCGGGTGCTCAGGTCGCGGACGTGCGCGACGCCCTCGTTCCAGCACACGGAGGCCTCGGCGATCGCGCGGGCGGACTCGGGGTCGTGGGCGCGGAGCCGGTCGAGCAGTCCCTGCCAGTAGGTGACGCCCCATCCGTAGGTCGACCCCTCGGGGCCGCGCTCGTGGACGGTGATGTCGCGGGACGGATCCTGCCGCTTCAGCAGGATGGACAGGTACAGGCCGGCGGGTCCGCCTCCGACGCAGGCGACCTTCACAGACACCCCCAATGGTCACAGAACGCGGTCGTACGGAAACGCAGGGTATCAGCGGCGGGGCCGATGCATCCGCCTCCCGTTTCGCGTCATTTCCGCGGCGTGAGCCGCGTCACGAGGGCGGGGCCCGGCGGCGAAGGTCCACCCCGAACGTCGCCGTACAGGGAAGGAATTGCCCCTTCCGGCAGCCTCGGACCGACGGCCGAAGCAAGATCACCTTGGTTCAACTCTGTATGACATGTACTCAATTGTCCTGATCGCAGCGATCCGGACGGGGGCGATTTCTCCCGGTCCCGGTGGTCTCGATAGGCATGCGGCATCACCTGTCGACCACGTCCCCCGGAGGTCCCGTATGCCGGAACTCAGCCGTCGCCGCGCGCTCACCGCCGCAGCCGCCCTCGCCGCCACGGCGGCGGGTGCGCAGACCCTCGCCGCGCCGCCCGCGCACGCCACCGAGCACCCGCACGACTCCCCCGCCCCCTTCGACGAGGTCTACCGGGGCCGCCGCATAGCGGGCCGGCCGGTGGCCGGGGGCGGCCACCACCACGGCGGCGGCTACGCCGTGTTCGTCGACGAGGTGGAGCTGCATGTGATGCGCAACGCCGACGGCAGCTGGATCAGCGTCGTCAGCCACTACGACCCGGTGGCCACCCCGCGCGCCGCCGCCCGCGCCGCGGTCGACGAGCTGCAGGGCGCGCAGTTGCTGCCGCTTCCCGTCAACTGACCAGCACCCACGCATCCCTGGAGCCGACCAGCCATGACCGTCCGCAAGAACCAGGCCACCCTGACCGCCGACGAGAGGCGCCGCTTCGTCGCCGCCGTCCTGGAGCTGAAGCGCAGCGGGCGTTACGACGCCTTCGTCACCACGCACAACCACTTCGTCATGTCCGACACCGACTACGGCGAGCGCACCGGACACCGCTCGCCGTCGTTCCTGCCCTGGCACCGCAGGTTCCTGCTGGAGTTCGAGCGGGCGCTGCAGTCGGTGGACGCCTCGGTCGCGCTGCCGTACTGGGACTGGACGGCGGACCGCACCGCGCGTTCCTCGCTGTGGGCACCGGACTTCCTCGGCGGTGACGGACGCAGCCGCGACGGGCGGGTGACGGACGGCCCGTTCGCCGCCGCGGCCGGCAACTGGCAGATCAACGTGCGGGTGGACGGCCGCACCTATCTGCGCCGGTCCCTGGGAGCCGGCGGGTGGGGGCTGCCGACCCGGGCGGAGGTGGAGTCGGTGCTGGGCATCCGGACGTACGACATGGCCCCGTGGAACAGCGCCTCGGACGGCTTCCGCAACCACCTGGAGGGCTGGCGCGGGGTGAACCTGCACAACCGGGTCCACGTGTGGGTCGGCGGGCAGATGGCGACCGGGGCCTCCCCCAACGATCCGGTGTTCTGGCTGCACCACGCCTTCGTCGACAAGCTGTGGGCGCAGTGGCAGCGACGCCACCCGGGGTCGGGGTACGTGCCGGACGGGGGGACGCGGGACGTCGTCGACCTGTACGAGACGATGAAGCCGTGGAACGACGTGCGCCCCGCGGACCTGCTGGACCACACGCCGCACTACACGTTCGACACCGACTGACGGCGCGCGGGCCGCGCCGGGACGGGCGGCGGGCTCAGGCGCCGGCCGTGCGGCACTCCGGGTGGCCCCAGCCCTGGGCGTTCTTCGCGATGGACTCGCCGGCCGCGTAAGCGCGGCCGCACTGGCAGCGGCCGGGGAACTTGGCCTTGATCGTGCGCGTGGCCCCGGCGGACTGCGCGGATCCGGAGGCCGTGCCCGCCCGCTTGCCGGGGGCCCTGCGGCGAGCGGGCCGGGACGCCGGGGCATCGGGGGCGGGCGGCGGTTCGGGGGAACCGAGCGCGCTGCCCGCGGCCTCCTGGACGCTCGCGGCCCGGCTGGCGGCCCGGTCCGCGAAGTCGTTGAGCGGGTCTCCGTCGACCTGGTGCGCGGGCACGTAGCGGAACTCCACCGAGCGGCCGGCGAGCAGCTCGTCGATGCGGACGACGAGCTCCTGATGGGCGACCGGCTTGCCCGCGGCGGTCTTCCATCCGTTGCGCTTCCAGCCGGGAAGCCAGGTGGTCACGGCCTTCATGGCGTACTGCGAGTCCATGCGGATCTCCAGCGGCACCTGCGGGTCGGTGGCCGCCAGCAGCTGTTCCAGGGCGGTGAGTTCGGCGACGTTGTTGGTGGTGCGGCCGAGCGGCCCCGCCTCCCAGCGCTCCGCGCTCCCCGCCTCGTCCGCGACGACCCACGCCCAGCCCGCCGGTCCGGGGTTGCCCTTCGATGCCCCGTCGCACGCGGCCACCACTTGTTCACGCATGGACTCGATCATGCCATGGCCGGGCG
This sequence comes from Streptomyces actuosus, assembly GCF_016921115.1. GTDB lineage: Bacteria > Actinomycetota > Actinomycetes > Streptomycetales > Streptomycetaceae > Streptomyces > Streptomyces actuosus_A. The sequence continues at coordinate 385,593 of NZ_JAFFZS010000003.1, read as the reverse complement.
GTCCCGCCGCCGGGCGGTCCCGCCGCCCGGCGGTCAGGGGACGTCGGTGGTCTGCGGCATCTCTCCGGCCGTGGTCGTGACGTCGATCACGGAGAAGTTGGCGCCCTGCGGGTCGCTGAGCGCGGCGAACCGGCCGAAGGGGCTGTCCATGGGGCCGAAGCGCAGCACGGCACCCAGCTTCGTCGCCGTCGCGACCGCCTCGTCGCAGTCGGGGACGGTGAAGTAGACGTTGATGTAGGAAGGGACCTCGGGCGGGAAGTCGTCGGTCATCCTCATCCGGCCGAGGACGGTGCTGCCGTCCAGGTCGTAGAGCCGGAAGTCCATCCCGTCGTCCTGCATCTGCTTCGCCGTGTACGGGAAGACGGCGGACAGGAAGGCGTCGGTCCGGTCCGGATCGCGGGTGAAGACCTCGGCCCAGCAGTACGCGCCCGGCGTCTGCACAGGGGCCTCGAAGCCCTCGTGGGTACCCGCCTGCCACACGCCGAAGACGGCGCCGCTGGGCTCGCGAGCCAGGCACATCGTCCCGAACTCGCCGACCTGCATCGGCTCCATCAGGACCTCGCCACCGTTCTCCCGGATGCGGCCCGCGACGGCGGCGGCGTCGGTGGCGGCGAAGTACAGGCACCACTGCGACTGGCCTTCCTGGCCGGGCATCGGCGGGACGACGGCGGCGGCGGCCTTGCCGTCCGCGTAGGCCTGGGTGTAATTGCCGTACTGCGACGAAGCCTCGCCGAAGGTCCAGCCCAGTACCTCGCCGTAGAAGTCCTTGGCAGCCTCCAGGTCGGTGAACATCGCGTCGGCCCAGCAGGGGGTTCCCTCAGATGGTGCGGCCATGACTGCGAACCTCTTCCGGTGCGGTGGGTCGTCCCCCTCCCTCACGCTAGCCAGGAGCGGCACGAAGCGCGCGCCGAGGGCGCCGGTGCGTTCCAGACTTGAAGGGCGGAGGGCGACGGCTCTCGGCGGTTCTCCGGGGAAGCGAGGCACGGTATGGCGGACAGGACGATGCGGGCGTGGACGGTGGCGTCCCCGGGGCCGGTGGCGGAGGGTGCCCTGGAGTTCGTGGAGAAACCGGTCCCGCAGCCGGCCGACGGCGAGCTGCTCGTACGGGTGCGGGCGTGCGGGGTGTGCCGGACCGACCTGCACGTGGTCGAGGGCGACCTGCCGGTGCACCGGCAGCGTGTCACACCCGGCCACGAGGTGGTGGGCGAGGTGGCGGAGCTCGGGGCCGCGGTGACCGGTTTCGCGCCGGGCGACCGGGTGGGCGTGGCCTGGCTGCGGCACACCTGCGGCGCCTGCGCCTACTGCACGCGCGGCGCCGAGAACCTCTGCCCCGCCTCGCGGTACACGGGCTGGGACGCCGACGGCGGGTACGCCGAGTACACGACCGTCCCCGCGGCGTACGCCCACCGGCTGCCCGAGGGCCTGGACGACGTGGCCGCGGCACCGCTGCTGTGCGCGGGCATCATCGGCTACCGGGCGCTGCGCCGGGCCGCTGTGCCGCCGGGCGGACGGCTGGGGCTGTACGGCTTCGGGGGCAGCGCGCACCTGTGCGCACAGGTCGCGTTGGCCGAGGGCGCCACGGTGCACGTGCTGACCCGGGGCGCGGCGGCACGGCGGCTCGCGCTGGACCTGGGTGCCGCCTCGGCCGGCGGCGCGCGGGACATGCCGCCCGAGCCGCTGGACAGCGCGATCCTCTTCGCACCGGTGGGCGATCTGGTCCCCGTGGCGATGCGGGCCCTGGACCGGGGCGGGGTGCTCGCGATCGCCGGGATCCATCTGAGCGATGTGCCGCCCCTGCACTACGAGAGCGACCTCTTCTACGAGAAGGAGATCCGCAGCGTCACCTCCAACACCCGGGAGGACGCGCGCGACTTCCTCTCCCTCGCCGCCCGCCACGGGGTCCGCGCCACCACGCACCCCTACCCCCTCTCCGATGCCGTACAGGCCCTCACCGACCTGAAGGAGGGGCGGTTCGACGGGGCCGCGGTGCTGGTGGACGACGTGACGTGACAGAGGGCGCGGAGCGCGGGGCTTGCCGGGCCCGGCGGCGGAAAGCGCTTCGACGCGGGCGGTTTGATCCGGTGTCATGAAGGGTGTGTGCGCACAGAGAATGCATCCGGATGAGATCGAACTCGACGCCGCCCTCGTCTCCCGGCTGATCGCCGACCGGTTCCCGCACTGGGGACCGCTGCCCGTGCAGCGTGTTCCCTCCTCGGGGACCGAGAACGCCATGTTCCGGCTGGGAGCGGACCTGGTGGTGCGGCTGCCGCGGCGTCCCGGTGCCGTCCAGGACGTGGCGCACGAGCAGCGCTGGCTGCCCCGGCTGGCACCGCTGCTGCCGGCCGCCGTACCCGAGCCGATCGGGCACGGCCGGCCCGACGGTGCCTTCCCCCGGCCGTGGTCGGTCTACCGCTGGCTGGACGGCCGCAATCCGGAGGCCGGGGCGGTCGAGGAGCCGCGCCCGCTGGCCGAGGACCTGGGTGCCTTCGTCACCGCGCTGCGTGGGGTGGACACGTCCGGAGCACCGCGCGGTTCCCGGGGCGTGCCGCTGGCCCGGCGCGACGAGCCCACCCGCGCGGCCGTCGCCGAGTTGGGGGAACGGGTCGACGCCGACGCGGTGACGGCCCTGTGGGAGGAAGCGCTGCGGGCTCCCGCCCACGACGGGCCGCCGGTCTGGGCACACGGCGACCTGTCGCCCGGGAACGTCCTGGTCGAGCACGGCCGACTGGGCGCCGTGATCGACTTCGCCACGGCCGGCGTCGGCGACCCGGCCGTGGACCTGATCGTCGCCTGGAACCTGCTGCCCGCCGCGGCGCGCGGTACCTTCCGCAAGGCCGTGGGCTGCGACGACGCCGAGTGGGCGCGGGGCCGCGGCTGGGCGCTGTCCATCGCGCTGATCGCCCTGCCGTACTACTGGCGGACGAACCCGCCGCTCGCCGACAACTCGCGGCACGTGATCCGGGAGATCCTCGCGGAGTCCGCCCGGAGCGGATCCGGGCACGATCTCTGAGGTCCGGCGCCCGACCAGCGCCTCGAACGTGATCACTCGGTTGGATTTCCGGCATACGTCGAGGTGTTCGACGGCGCCCCGCGAGATCCGCGCGGGCCTGCCCCCGGCCGGCGGGCCCGCCCGCCCTCGCGTGTGCGGGGCCGATCGCGGTCGGGCGCGACGCGAGGGCCCCGGAGGCGCTGCGGACCGGGGCGGGACCCGCGCGGCGCGGCTGCAGCTACTCCCCCGCGTACGCCTTCTGCAGCGCGGCGATGTCGAGCTTGCCCATCGCGAGCATGGCCCCCATGGCGCGGGTCGCCCTGTCCGCATCCGCCGAGCCGATCATCTCCATGAGGACCTTGGGGACGACCTGCCAGGAGACGCCGTACTTGTCCTTCAGCCAGCCGCAGGGGCCCGGCTCACCACCCTCGGTGAGCTTCGACCAGTAGTAGTCGATCTCCTCCTGGTCGTCGCACAGGATCTGGAAGGAGACGGCCTCGTTGAAGGTGAACTCGGGGCCGCCGTTGAGACCTACGAACTTCTGCCCGTTGGCCGTGAACTCGACCGTCAGCACGGTACCGGCGGGGCGCGGGGCCCCCTCCGTGTAGCGGGTGACCTCGCCGAGGCTGGAGTTCTTGAAGATCGAGACGTAGTGGTGGGCGGCCTCCTCCGCCTGATCGTCGAACCAGAGGCAGGTGATGAATCCGTCGGCGGTCATGAGTACCTCCTGGGGGAACGGGACGCCGGTCATGTGTATGGACCGGGACGGTCCCCGAAACTCATCGCTCGCCGCGGAGTCGGCCGGAATGCACCCGGACGGCCCTGTCACCGGGCCGCCCGTGCCACGCCGGGCGGCCCGGTGACGGCGCGGCACGCGGACCGTCGCGGGCGACTACCGCCCGTTCGAGGCACGGCGGGGACGCCGTCCCGGGCATCACGACGGGCCGACGTCGCCCGGGACGCGACAACTAGTCGCCGCACCAGGCAACGTTCGCCCCGTCGCGACGCCCGGCACGCACTCTCGCTGCACCGGACGAAAGCCCGAGTACATCCCGTACGAGGGCTTCCGGCCGGCACACCGGGAGCACGCACCGGACGCCGCTCCTCGACGGGCGAACGTTGCCTGCCGCGGCACTAGCATCACGGTCATGACCGCCTCACCTGCCGACAGCGGCATCCGCCCCCTCCGCCTGGCCGTTCCGCAGCGTGTTCTCGACGACCTGCACGACCGCCTCGACCGGGCCCGGTGGCCGGACCGGCCACCGGGCCCGGACTGGGCGCACGGCGTCCCGCTCGACTACCTGCGCGACCTCGTCCGGTACTGGCGTCACGACTACGACTGGCGTGCCGCCGAGGCACAGCTCAACCAGTGGCCGCAGTTCACCACGACCATCGACAGGCAGAACGTCCACTTCGCGCGGGTCCGCTCCCCCGAGCCGGACGCCACCGCGCTGATCCTCACCCACGGCTGGCCTGGGTCGATCGCGGAGTTCCTCGACGTGGTGGGGCCGCTCACGGACCCCGTGGCCCACGGCGGGGACCCGGGCGACGCCTTCCACGTCGTCGTCCCGAGCATTCCCGGATTCGGGCTGTCCGGGCCCACCACCGAGGCGGGCTGGGAGGCGGGCCGCGTCGCGGACGCGTGGGCGGAGTTGATGACACGGCTCGGCCACGACCGGTTCGGCGTGCAGGGCGGGGACTGGGGCGCGGCGATCTCCCGCGAGGTGGGGCGCGCCCACCCCGGGCGGGTGATCGGCGTGCACCTCACCCTGCTGCCCGGGGCGCAGCAGGCCACCGAGCCGACGGAGCAGGAGCTCCGGGAACTGCCGGCCGGGGAGCGGGACCGCGCGCTCCGCTCGTGGCGGCGGTGGCAGGCGTTCTCGGCCGAGGGGACGGGCTACTTCCACCAGCAGGCCACCCGGCCGCAGACGCTCGCGTACGGACTCACCGACTCGCCCGTTGGTCAACTCGCCTGGATCGTCGAGAAGTTCAGGGAGTGGACGGACTGCCGCCAGGTTCCCGAGGAAGCCGTCGACCGGGACCGGCTGCTGACGAACGTGATGCTGTACTGGCTGACCGGGACGGCCGGTTCCTCGGCCCGGATCTACTACGAACGCCTGCACACCACCTCCGGCCGCGTGGCGGCGCCGGCAGAGCCGTCGACCGCGCCGACGGCGCTGGCGCTGTTCCCGGCCGAGCCGCAGATCCCCATGCGGCGGAACGCCGAGCGCACCGAGAACCTGGTGCGCTGGACGGAGTTCGACCGCGGTGGGCACTTCGCGGCGATGGAGGAGCCGGACCTGCTGGTCGGCGACGTACGGGCGTTCTTCCGGGGGCTGCGGGCCGAGGACGTGGAGTGAGGGCTCTGCCCGTGGCGAATTCGCCGCGGGCAGAGGAATCCCCCGCAGAGCGGGGTCCCGGCCGACAGTGGGTCTCGTCCACCGCACCGCACGTGACGACGAGGAGCACCGATGCCCCCACTGAGCGCCGGCCCCGCGCCGGCCCCGACGCCCCGCGCCCAGGAGGGCGACACCCCCGTGACCCGGTTCGACGACCAGCTCGCCGCCCAGTTGCTCGGGCAGCGGATCGTGCTGCTGGGCACGCAGGTCGACGAGGTCTCGGCGAACCGGGTCTGCGCCCAGCTGCTGATCCTGTCGGCGGAGGATCCGCGCACCGACATCGGCCTGTTCATCAACTCTCCCGGCGGCTCGGTCCACGCGGGCCTGGCCGTGTACGACACGATGCGGCTGATCCCGAACGACGTCTCGACACTCGCGATGGGATTCGCCGCCAGCATGGGGCAGTTCCTGCTGAGCGTCGGCGCGCCCGGCAAGCGGTACGCGCTGCCCCACGCGCGGATCATGATGCACCAGCCGTCGGCGGGGATCGGCGGCACCACCGCCGACATCGAGATCCAGGCGGAGAACCTGGAGTTCACCAAGCGGACCATCGAGCGGATCACCGCCGAGCACACCGGTCAGAGCCCGGAGACCATCTCCCGGGACGGCGACCGCGACCGCTGGTTCACGGCCGAGGAGGCCAGGGAGTACGGCATGGTGGATCGGGTCGTGGAGTCCTTCGTGGACATCCGCCCGGCGGCCGGCCGGCGACGGACGGGGCTGTGAGCATGGGCACCTACACCATTCCGCAGGTGATCGAGCGCACCCCGCAGGGGGAACGGTCCTTCGACGTGTTCAGCAGGCTGCTCGACGAGCGGATCGTCTTCCTCGGCACGGAGATCGACGACGGCGTCGCCAACGTCGTCATCGCGCAGCTGCTGCATCTGGAGTCGGCGGCCCCGGAGCGGGAGATCGCCCTCTACATCAACTCGCCGGGTGGTTCGTTCACTTCGCTGACCGCGATCTACGACGCGATGACGTTCGTGCAGGCGCCGATCTCGACGTTCTGCGTCGGGCAGGCGGCGTCCACGGCGGCAGTGCTGCTGGCGGGCGGGGATCCGGGGCGGCGGTTCGTGCTGGAGCACGCGCGCGTGCTGCTGGGGCAGCCCGCCTCCGGCGGCCGGCAGGGCACCGTCTCCGACCTCGCCCTGGAGGCCAAGGAGATGGTGCGTGTCCGGGCGCAGGTGGAGGAGGTGCTGTCCCGGCACACGCACCACGACGTGGCCACGCTGCGCGCGGACATGGACCGGGACAAGGTGTTCACCGCGCACGAGGCGGTGGCCTACGGGCTCGCCGACGAGGTGCTCGTCAGGCGGCTCCCGGGCGGGTGACCCCGCCGCTCAGGCAGCCAGGCACAGTCCGTCGAACGACGCCGTGGTCGACCTCGGGCGGCTGCGGTGCACGGGCCGGGTGAGCTGCGTGTGGGCTCGGGCCAGCAGGTCGCCGAGGCCGAGGCCGAGTGCGTGGGCGGCGGCCGCGAGGACCTCGGAGGAGGCCTCCTTGCGGCCCCGCTCGACCTCCGAGAGGTAGGGCATGGAGATCTTGGCGGCCTCGGCGACGTCCTTGAGCGTGCGCTCCTGCGCCAGGCGTTCGCGCCGCAGGATGTCGCCGACCAGATCGCGCCAGAGCGGTTCCTGGCCGGCGGGGCGGGGCCCGGGCCCCGGAGCCCGTTCCGCGGAGCGGGGTCCGGGGCCGGTCGCGGGCCGATCCTCGGGGCGATGCCCGGATCGGCGTTCGGGCCGGGCGGCGGGGGTCCGCAACGGGACGGCCCGGGCCTCGTCCGGCGTACGGCTGCTCACCTGATTCCACGTCTGATGGCTCACCCGGCCAGCCTAGGAGCGACGGCCGCCCGGCGGGGGGCATCGGCGTTCCGCCCTGCGAGAAGTCCCTTCGCGGCACGGCAGTTGGCATGCATGACGGGTACCGGGGTAGTCGGACCCTCGGTGAGCACGATGCCGACGTCCGTCTCATTCGACTTGCAGGAGGGGAAGCCGATGTCCACCGCCGTGATCCGGCAGGAGACAGAGGTCGTGGAGAAGAGCACCGGGACCAGCACGGGTGAGGGAGCCCTGCCGGACGTCGTCGACGCACGGAGTGTGGCACCGCGCGACGCGCGGCAGCTGTCGCGTCAGTTCTTCAGGCGCCTGGCAGAGCTCGAGGAGGGCACGCACGAGTACCAGTACGCCCGCAACACCCTCATCGAGATGAACATGTCCTTGGTGCGATTCGCCGCGGGGCGTTTCCGGGGTCGCGGGGACGACATGGAGGACATCGTCCAGACCGGGATGATCGGCCTGATCAAGGCCATCGACCGGTTCGAGCTGTCCCGCGAGGTGGAGTTCACCTCGTTCGCGCTGCCGTACATCGTCGGTGAGATCAAGCGGTTCTTCCGGGACACGACGTGGGCGGTACACGTTCCTCGGCGACTGCAGGAGCTGCGGGTGGAACTGGCCAAGGCGCGGGACGAACTGTCGGGCCGGCTGGACCGGGAGCCGACGGTGTCGGAGCTGGCCACGCTGATGAACCTCTCGGAGAACCAGGTCGTAGAGGCGCAGATCGCCGCCAACGGGTACAACTCCTCCTCGCTGGACGCGGCGCTCACCGGCGACGGGCCGGAGCAGGGAGAGGCCGTCCTCGCGGACTTCATCGGCGTCGAGGAGGACGGGCTGCGGCTCGTGGAGGACTTCCAGTCGCTGGCCCCGCTGATGGCGGACCTCGACGAACGCGACCGGCAGATCCTGCATCTGCGATTCGTGGAAGAGGCGACACAGGCCGAGATCGGCGCGCGGCTGGGATGCTCGCAGATGCACGTCTCGCGGCTGATCAAGCGGATCATCACACGGCTGCGGGAGGGCATGCTGGGCGAGCTGGACCACGCCTGAACAAGCGTGGGGAGCGGGCCGTCGGGGACGGCCCGCTCCCCACGTCCGGATCGGCTCACGTCGTGCGCGGTCCGGGCCGGCTCACCGCGCCTGCAGCGGCACCACGGCCCGGACGCGCTTTCCGACCGGCACCACCTCGCACCTCACCTCGGTCGCCAGGGCGTGGACGATCTCCAGACCGTGGCGGCCGATCCGTGTGGGGTCGCGCGGGAAACGCAGGGGAAGAGCGACGCTGCTGTCGTAGACGCAGACCGTCACAGCCGTGTCGGTGCCCTCCAGGTCCAGGACGTAGGGGCCGTTGCTGTGCCGGTCGGCGTTGGTCACGAGTTCGCTCACGACGAGCATGAGCTCGTCGCGTGCCCGGTCGCCGATCATGGCGCACCACTCGGTCCTGAGCTGATCGACGAACTGCGCGGTGAACGCCCGCGCAGCGGCGATGCTCCCCGGTTCGCCGGTGTAGTGGGCGGCCCGTCTGAGTGGTTCCACGGGCACGTCGAAACCAGTGGGTATCACTGCCCCGCCCAGGTGTTCGGTCATGCGTGGTCTTTCTGGATAGCCGGACTGGCCGGATCGTGCTGCACCAGTCCTCGTACCCCGAGCACGGCGGTGCACTCCCCGGGGCTGGTGCGTCGGGGAGTGCTGTTGGTTACAGCGTGAGTGCCGGTGCGCCGGCGGTCGTCCGCGCGGACGGCCCGGCGCCCGTGGCGGCGGCGCCCGGCGACCGGGACATCGGGGCCGAGGCCGAGGTGGACGTCGTCGCCGGCGACGCGCCGGTCGCGGGCGCCGAGGTGGTGGACGTCCCACCGCCCTACGACGTCTGGCTGGGCGGCGGCTCGGACGACGGCGACTGGCTCGGCGGTGTGGAGCCCGGGGACTCCGAGCCGGGCGACTGCGAGTCCGAGGACGGCGTGGAGGGGCTGGTCGACGTCGACGGGCAGCCGGTCGGCGGTGTCTCGTCACCGGAGGGGCACGGCGTGGGGCTGGTGGGCGTGACACTCGGGGTGGGCGTGGCCGGCGGCGGGGTCGGCTTGTCGTGGTGGCCGGTGTCACCGCGCTGGCGGGCGAACCAGTCGTGGTCGTCCGGGTCGTAGAGGACGAAGATGTTGATGATCGTCGTCGTCGGCTGGACCACCACGACGTTCGCGGGGTTGTACGACGGCCAGGTGTCGCCGGTGACCTTCGGGGTTCCCTGCTGGGCGACGGGCTGCGTGAGCGGGTTGCCGCAGGCACAGCGCACCCGGGGCACGCCGTGGCCGTCGACGAGGACGGCGGTGCCCGCCTGGAGGACAGCCTGGTACGTGGTGGCGGAACCGTCACGGTAGCCGTGGTTGGTCACCCGGGTGTCCATGCGCAGCTGGACGGGGGTGAGGGCGCGCAGGTAGCCGGGCACCTTGGAGGGCTGGACGCCCGCGACCGACGCGAAGGCCTGGTTCTTGTCCGGGTCGGACTGGAGGAACTTGATCTGCTTCTCCACGTCGCAGCTGGAGGTGTTGCGGGTGCCGCCGTACAGGCCGGGGGCGCCGCCGCTGACCCCGCGCACCTCGTTGGCGGGTGCGGACTCGCCGGGCGCGGGGGGCGAGACGGGCGGGGCGGAGCTGTCCTCCGCGGTGGACGCGGTGAACGGGTCGGGTCCGGTGTTGGCCGCCGGCTGGGCGAAGATCTCGCCGCCTCCGCCGCCGCCCGAGCCGCCGTCGGGCCGGGTGAGGACGACGACCAGAGCCACGACGGCGACCACCGCGGCGGCGGCAGCGGCCACCCGCGGCGCGGACCGCCACCAGGGGTGGTGGGGTTCGGGTCCGCCGTCTCCCCCGCCCGTGCCGGGCGGCTGGGAGGGCGGGCCCGAGGGCGGCTGGGAGGGCCCCGACAGGGGGCCGGACGGCGGCCCTGTGGGGCGGCCGGACGACGGCGGTTCGACGCTCACGAGCACTTCTTCCCGCGTGGGGCCCCATCGGAATAACCCGAATTCAGCCCATTCGATCCACAACACCCTATTGTGTGCATCGCTCGCTCCCGCGCCGCAAGCGGGACGCGGACGGGTCTCTCGGCGGGCGCGCGGCCCCGGGGCTGCTTAGCGTGGCGGTGTGAGCCCGTCGAACCCTTCCGGCCGGACCGTCGCCCCGCACGGCTGGGTGCAGGCCGTCGCCACCGCGCTGGCCGGCCTGGTCGCCATGGGGGTCACCGCTGCGCTGGGCCTGTGGGCGGCGGGCGCCGCCGATCTTCCGGGCGGCGGCTTCGCACCCGTGGTCGCGGCGACCGTGGTCACGGCCGTCGGCGGCACCGTGGAGGTGTCCGGGAACGCCGGGGGTCTCGCCGACACCGCGGCCGGGCTGACGGTGATGCCGCTGTCGGTCACGCTGGCCGGGGTGCTCGTCGTCGCGGCCGGATTCCTGCGGCCGTTGCGACACCGGGCGGTCGCGAGCGCCGGCGAACTGGCCGGCTGGGCCGGCCGCATCGCCGTGGTCTGGCTGCTCGGACTGATCGGCCTGGCGCTGGCGGCCCGGCACACCTTCGCCGTCCCGCTGGGCGACGAGACCATCAGCGACCTGGGCGACCTGTTCGGCGTCTCTCCGGAGGTCGGGTTCCGCGCGAACGTGCCGCTGACCGTGGTCGTCGGCCTGGTGTGGCTGGCCGGGACCCTGCTGCTGGCGCTGGCCGTGTCACGGCGGGCGCCGCTGCCGGGCAGGTTGCTGCCCTTCCAGACATCGGTGCGCCCCGCCGCGTACGCCATGGTGGTGCTGCTGCTCGTGCACGTCGTGGCGGGCCTGGTCGTCGCCGTGGTCGTCGCGGCGACCCGCGGGCACCCGGCCGAGACGCTCGCCGTGGCGCTGCTCGGGCTGCCCAACGTGGTGTGGCCGGCCCTGACCATCGGCCTGGGCGCCGACTGGCACGGCCGGGTGCAAGGCCCGTTCGACCTGCCGATGCCGCATGTGCTGGACGAGGTGCTGCGCACGCCGGACGTCTCCACTCTGAACCTGCAAGCGCTGGCCGACTACGACAACCGGTGGTGGTGGCTCGTGGTCGTCGAGGCCGTCCTGCTGCTCGCGGCGGGGTTCCTGACGGCGGTCCGGTCACCGGCCCGCATGCGGACGTGGCAGCACGCGGTGCACCTGGCCGTGGCGCTGGCGCTGACCGTGCTGATGATCTGCCTCGTCTGCCGGATCTCGGCGCACCTCGGCCTGTCCCTGTTCGGCATCGGCGACCTCGGCGGCGCCCTGTCCGCGCGGCTGTTCCTGCGCGCCGACGTGTGGCCCGCGCTGGGCCTGGCCCTGCTGTGGGGGCTGGTGGCCGGCTTCCTCGGGGCCCTGGCCGCCCGGCCGGTGCGGCGGCGCGGCGTCACCCCCGGCGACGCATGACGGGCTCCGCCCAGGCGGGGGGCGGTTTCGCGGTCCCGCCGGCGGGTGCGGGGGCCACCGCCACGTCGACCTCGGTCGGCGCGTGCCCGGCCGCGGGGCCGCCGGTACCGGCGTCGCGCAGCGCCGAGACGAACGCCAGGCAGGAGTCGTAGCGTTCGTCGGGGCTCTTGGCCAGGGCCCGGGCGAAGACCGCGTCGACCTCGGGCGGCAGGTCCGGGCGTGCCTCGGTGAGCGGCGGGGGCTCGTCGTACTGGTGGGCCCACAGCAGAGCCATGTCGTCGTCGCGGCGGAACGGCGGACGGCCGGCCAGGGTCTCGTGCACGACGCAGGCGAGGCCGTAGACGTCGCAGCGGCCGTCGACGGGTCGGCCGGAGATCTGTTCGGGGGCGACGTAGTCGAGGGTGCCCACGAACTGGCCGACGGTGGTGAACCCGGTCAGCGACAGCGACTTCTTGGTCAGCCCGAAGTCGGTGAGGTAGACGTGCTCGGGATGGTCGCTGTCGGTGCCGCGGGCCACCAGGATGTTGCCCGGCTTGACGTCCCGGTGGACCAGCCCGTGATCGTGTGCGGCGTCGAGCGCCGAGGCGACCTGTGTGGCGATGCGCACGGCGGTGGCCAGCGGCAGGGGCCCCTGCCGGTCGAGCAGGTGCCGCAGATCGCTGCCGGCGACGTAGCGCATGGCGATGTAGAGCACGCCGTCGGTCTCGCCCGCCTCGAAGACCGGCACGATGTGCGGGTGGTCGATGGCGGCGGCCGTCCGGGACTCGTGGACGAAGCGCTTGCGGAAGGTGTCGTTGCGTGCCAGCTCCGGTGCCAGCAGCTTCAGCGCCACCGTGCGGTCCAGCCTCAGGTCGCGCGCGCGGTAGACGACGGCCATGCCGCCGCGGCCGATCTCCTGCTCGATGCGGTAGCCCGCGACCCGGCGGCCGATCAGCTCGGAGGGGCGACCGGAGAACAGGCTCGTGTCACCGCCCATCAGCCGTCACCGTCGGGCGCCACTACGCGCGTCGGGGCGTGTCCGGCGCCCTGCCCGGGTGGGCGCGGTTCCCCCTCGGCCGCGTACGTGGTCACCCGGGTGCCGTCCCCGTAGAGCCACCGGTCGCGCTCGGCGTCGTACAGCCACATGTCCTCCCCGTCCACCACCACTCCGATCCGCAGCCCCTCGGTGCGCTGCCGGAAGGCGGCGCCGTCGAGCCCGCCGGCGGCGAGCTCCTGGGCGGCGGCGCGGTAGCGGGCGAGGACGGTCTCGACGCCGGAGAGCAGCGCGAGGGGGTCGCCGGCGGCCTCCAGGGAGCCGTCCGCGGTGGGTGGGTCCTGGGGTACGGCGACCAGGAGGCGGCCGTCGACCCAGGCGGACCAGCCGTTGGCGCACAGCACGTGCCCCCAGTCGCCGCGCCGCTCGGTGAGCTGGACGGGCAGCAGCGGATCCAGGGAGACGGTGGGCCGGGTCGGGTCGGGGGACTCCCAGGCGGGCATGCCGTCCGGGGGGACCACGTGCGAGGGCCGGAAGCCGGGCGTCGGCAGGGTCATCGCTCTCGCCTACCTCCGCATCACGGCGGGCTCGTGGCGGCGCAGCAGCCGGGCCACCAGCAGCCCGAAGAGCAGAGACAGCACGAGCAGCATGCCGATGTCGAGCAGCCAGGTCCCGGTGTCGTGGGCGAAGAGGGGGTCGCCGGTGAGGTCGCCGGGCACGATGCGGGCCAGGTCGAGGGTGCCGGCCATCGCGCCGAACGCCCATCGGGAGGGCACCAGCCAGGACAGCTGGTTCAGGCCCGGCACCCCGTCGAGCGGCAGCAGGGCACCGCAGAAGACGACCTGGACGATCGCCAGCAGCACCAGCAGCGGCATCGTCACCTCCTCCTTGCGCACCAGCGCGGAGATCAGCAGGCCGAGCATCATCGCGGTGAACGCGAGCAGGGCGACGGCGATGGTGATCTCGACGAGCGGGGGCATCAGCACGCCCTCGCCCCCGGGCGCGTTGAGGTCGACGCCGAGCAGGGCGACGAGGGTGAGGACCACGGCTTGGAGGATCGTGACCGTGCCCAGCACCACCACCTTGGACATCAGGTACGCCGATCTGGGCAGGCCGACGGCCCGCTCCCGCTGGTAGATCACGCGTTCCTTGACCAGCTCGCGCACGGCGTTGGCGGCGCCGGTGAGCACGCCGCCGACGCACAGGATCAGCAGCGCGTTCATCGCGGTCTCCCGGGTGAGCTCGCTGCCGGCGAGCGCGCGGGCCATGGCGCCCATCACGAACGGCAGCGCGATCATGATGGCGAGGAAGGTGCGGTCGGCGCTGAGAGCCGCGGTGTAACGGCGCACGAGCGTGCCGAGCTGGGCGCCCCAGCTGCGCGGCGGGGACGGCGGAGTCATGATCACCGGGCCCTCGCGGGGCCGGTGGGGCTGCACTCCGGCGTCGGAGACGTATCTGCGGTACTGGACGGAGAGGCGGTAGTCGCCTGCCCAGTCGCGTTCGCGGTCCCGTTCGAACGACTCGAAGGCCTCGGGCCACTCCTCGAACCCGAAGTAGGGCAGGGCTTCCCGGGGCGGCCCGTAGTAGGCGATCCGCCCGCCGGGGGCGAGCACCAGCAGCCGGTCGCAGACGTCGAGGCTGAGCACGCTGTGGGTGACGACGATGACGGTGCGGCCGTCGTCAGCGAGCCCGCGCAGCATGTGCATCACCGAGCGGTCCATGCCCGGGTCCAGACCCGAGGTCGGCTCGTCCAGGAAGAGCAGCGAGGGTTTGGTCAGCAGCTCCAGCGCCACACTGACGCGTTTGCGCTGGCCGCCCGAGAGGCTGTGCACGGGCTGCGCGGCGCGCTGGTCCAGGCCGAGTTCGCGGACGACCTCGTCGACGCGGGTGCGCCGCTCGTCCCGGGCGGCGTCCTGCGGGAAGCGCAGTTCGGCGGCGTAGCCGAGGGCGCTGCGGACGGTGAGCTGGGAGTGCAGGATGTCGTCCTGCGGGACGAGGCCGATGCGCTGCCGCAGTTCGGCGTAGTCGTGGTAGAGGTCGCGCCCGTCGTACAGGACGGTGCCGTGGTCGGCGGGGCGCTGCCCGGTCAGGGCGCCCAGCAGCGTGGACTTGCCCGCGCCGCTGGGTCCGACGACGGCGAGCAGGCACTTGGCCCCGACGGGGAAGGACACCTGTTCCAGCAGGGTCTTGCGGCCCCGGTCGACGACGACCGTGAGGTCCTGGACGTCGAGGGAGACCTCTCCGGTGTCGACGTACTCCTGGAGCTGGTCGCCCACGAGGCAGAAGGCGGAGTGGCCGATGCCGACGATGTCGCCGGGGGCGAGCGGGGCGCTGGTGACGCGGCGGCCGTTGAGGAACGTGCCGTTGTGGCTGCCGACGTCGGCGATCTCGTAGCCGGCCCCGGGCGCGAAGCGCAGTTCGGCGTGGCGGCGGGAGACGGTCAGGTCGTCGACGACGAGGTCGTTGTCGGCGGCACGGCCGATGCGCACGCTGCGGGCGGGCAGCGGGCGGACGGTGGTGGGCTGCCGGAAGGTGCCGGTCAGCGCCGGCATGGAGACCTCCGACGGACGCTCGGGCACCGGTTCCGGCTCCGGGGGGCTCACGAGGACCACGCAGGGGCCGTCGGCGGGGTTGCCGAAGCGGATGACACTGCCGGAGCCGACGTACCGGTCCTGGACGCGGTGGCCCTCGGTGTAGGTGCCGTTGGTGCTGTCGTCGTCGTGCAGGACCCATCTGCCGGCCTCGGGGTGCAGGACGGCGTGGTGCCAGGAGACGCGGGCGTCGTCGAGGAAGATGTCGCTCAGCGGGTCCCGGCCGACGTGGTAGTCGCGGCCCGGGGTCATCACCAGGGAGCCCGTCTCGGTCTGGAGCACGAGTTCGGGCGCGGTGGACAGGGCCGGCCGCTCCGCCATGCCAGGATTCTACCGATTTGGCGGTCGGCGCGCCCCGCAGACCGGGACCTCAGCCCACGGGCATGGCCAGCGACGCGGCCATCCGCTGCATGCGCAGGGCGTCGACGGACTCGGCGAGCAGTTCGTACTCGGTGGTGTCGTCGCTGGCGGCGACGCGCACCAGCCGGCCGTCGGCCAGTTCCTCGGCCACCAGCTCCTGCTCGCCGGCGTCGGCGCACCAGGCGCGCAGCACGCCCGGGACGTCGGGCACCCCGTCGGCGACCGGCACGAGTGCGGCGGTCGGCACGTGTGCGCTGTCGGGGCCGGGGTCCAGCCGCTCGGCGATCCAGGAGGCCCGGTCGCGCAGCCACCACAGCGCGAGCGCCAGCGTGGGAGCCCGGTAGGTGCCGAGCGGTACACCGACGCGCCGGCCGTCGCAGACGCCGTACGCCGTGACATGGCACAGGAACTCGTCGTGCACGTCTCACTCCCCCGTGACGCGTCGTTCGCCGGCCGGATCGGCCCGGCATTCCGTGCGGCTCGTGTGCGGTGCACTACCCCTCGTGTTCGAGTATGTTCACTCCTGAATCACTGTCACCACGCTTTTCCAGCCAGTCTCCTGGCATATGCGCGAGGCCGACTGGCCGAAACACGGCGACCGGGGCGCGGGCGGCTCGTGAACGGTTCCGGCGGCGGGGGACGCGGACCCGGTGGCCTACGGCCGGGGACAGCGGCTCCGGCATGCCGGTGCAGCGCGGGCGTACCCCTCGGGGCCAGGCACCAGGAGCCGCGCGGTGCAGCGCTGCCGCACAGCGGGGGCGTCCCGCAGGTACGCGGCGACGGTCTGTTCGACCGCGAACGTCGCGGCCGCGTGCGTCGCTTCGACCGCGCCGCCCTCCTCGATGAACCCGCCGTCCGGCAGGCACCGTCCGACGTCCCACCGCCGCGGTGCCCGGGCTGCGGTGGACGGTCCAGGCCACAGCGTCTGTTCGGCGTGGAGGATCACCGGGTCGGTGACCGGCTCGGGGTGGAGCCGGGCCTCGAGAATGTTGGGGGAGCGGGGGATCGGGCATGGCCAGGGAGTGCGTCCACACCCGGGACTGGAGCTGTTCCTGGCCTCTCGCAGAGCCCGGGACCGGTCCATTGCCGAAACCCAGGGCTCGCCGACCCACCGTGGCCCAGCCGGCGAGCCGGGAACAGGAGGCTCAGCGGGCCAGCAGGTCCTGGATCGCCTCGGCGATCTCGTCGGGCGCCTCCTCGGCCATGAGGTGCCCCGCTCGGGTCAGCCGGTGGTCCAGGTTCGGCGCCCACGCCTTCCACACCGCGGCAGCGTCATAGCCCAGCTGCGCGCCCCAGTCCTGCTGGACGACCGTCACGGGCATGGCCAGCTGCGACCCGGCGTCCAGGTCCGCTTGGTCGTGCGTGACGTCGATGCCCGCCGAGGCCCGGTAGTCCGCGACGATCGATGTCACCGCCGCGGCGCTCGCGCGCAGGTATTCGGCACGCACATCCTCCGGCATGGCGGTCGGGTCGTCGGCCCAGGCGTCGAGGAACGAGCCGAAGAACGCGTCCGCGCTGCCTGCGATCATCGCCTCCGGCAGGCCTGGCGGCTGCGCCATGAGGAAGAGGTGGTAGCCGACCACCGCCGAGGCACCGCGCAGGACGTTCCACATGTCGAGCGTCGGCACGATGTCGAGGATGCCCAGGTGGGTGATGGTCTCGGGGTGGTCCAGCCCCGCCCGGAAGGCGACCAGGGCGCCCCGGTCGTGGCCGACGAGGGCGAAGCGCTCGTGGCCGAGGGCCGCCGCCAGGGTCACGACGTCGGCAGCCATGGTGCGCTTGGCGTACACATCGGGGTCGGTGACCGTCGGCTTGTCGCTGGCGCCGTAGCCCCGCAGGTCAGGACAGATCACCGTGTGCTTGTCGGCGAGCCGCTCGGCGACGTGTCGCCACATCAGGTGGGTCTGGGGGAAACCGTGCAACAGCACGACCGGACTGCCGCTGCCGCCGACGGCGGCAGCCAGCTCCACACCGTCCGCACCGGGCAGGCGGATGTGATCGAAGCCGGGAAGGGTGAGCGTCATGAAGGCCGTCTTTCGGGTGGGGGACTGACCGGATCAGCCTGAGCGACGGCGATCAGCAGCCGATCAGTACGGTTGGGCGCAGCCGGCCCCTGGCACGGAGGATGAGGCCATGCGAATCGACGTGCTCGGTGCCGTGCGGGCCTTCCGCGCCGACGGCAGTCCGGTTGACCTGGGCGGACCCCGCCATCGCGAGGTACTCGCCCGGCTCGTCGCCGCCGAGGGACGGATGGTCACCACCGACGGCCTTGTCGACGACCTGTGGACCGATCCGCCGGCCCGCGCCGTGGGCGCCTTGCGTACGTTCGTCGCCGCGCTGCGCCGCGCCCTCGAACCCGACCGGCCGCCCCGCAATCCGCCGCGCGTACTCGTCACCGAAGGTCCCGGCTACGCGCTGTGCCTGCCGCGCGAGGACGTGGACGTCCATCGGTTCCAGGACACCCTGGCCCGCGCCCGCCGCGACCCCGGCACGGTGACCGACCTCGGCACGGTGCTCGCGGACTGGCGTGGACCCGCCTACGCCGACGTGACCGGCTCCCCATGGGCACAGCGCGAGCGGACTCGACTGGAGGAGCTGAGGTTGGAGGGGGCGGAACTGCGCGCCCGCATCCTCCTCGACTCCGGGGAAGGGGCCGACCTCGTCGCCGAACTGGGTGCCCACGTCGCCGAACATCCGTGGCGCGAGCCTGCCTGGGGGCTCCTCGCCCGCGCGCTGTACCGCGCGGGCCGGCAGGCCGACGCGCTGGCCGTCCTCCGTCGCGCCCGCACGATGCTCGTTGATCAACTCGGGCTCGACCCGGGTGCCAACCTCCAACGCCTGGAGACGGACATCCTCAACGGGTCCGTGCCCTCCGAAGGCGCGCGTACCGCGTGGACCGGCCATGGCGTCCGTCTCGGCCCGCGCACCACCGTGGATCTGGCCCGCACCCTCGCCCTGGCGGGTGGCGACGCCCTCGTCCGCTCGCGGCGCGACCGCCTCGCCGCCGTCCAGGCGGCGGAGAGCACGGGAGACCTCTCCCTGACCGCCCGGATCATCGGCGCCTACGACGTGCCTGCCATCTGGAGCCGGGCCGACGACCCCGAGCAGTCCCGCGCCGTCGTCGCGGCTGCCGAGCGCACGCTCACCGCGCTCGGCCCCGACGGCCCCGCCGACCTGCCCGCCCGCCTCCTGGCCACGATCGCCGTCGAGAGCCGCAGCGCCGATCTGTCCAGGTCCGAGCTGAAGCGCGCGCAGCAGGCGGCACTGCAGGCCGTGGCACTGGCACGGGACCTGGCCGATCCCGCCCTGCTGCTCTTCGCCCTCAACGGGGTGTTCCTGCAGTCCTTCACCCGCCCCGGGCTCGCGGCGGTACGAGACCGGACAGGCGCCGAGATCCTCGACCTGGCCACCCGGCACGAGCTGCCGAACTTCGCCGTACTCGGGCGACTCGTCCGCCTCCAATCCGCCTCGGCCCTCGGCGACCTCGACGCCGCAACCTCGCACGCCGAGGCAGCCGAACAGCTCGCCGCTACCACCGAAGCACCCCTCGTCTCCGTCCTCACCGGGTGGTTCAGGGCCCGGGCCGCGGCCGCCCGCAGCGCCGAATCCGGCGGACCGGCCGCCGCCACGGCCGCAGCGCACTACCGCGCTGCCGAGGATGCCCTCCAGACGGCCGGAATGCCGGGGCTGCACCAGGGCCTGTTCCCGCTCGCGCTGCTGGGGCTGCGCCTGCTGCACGACCGGCCCGCGCCCACCGACCCGCACCTCGACTGGGGCCCGTACCGACCCTGGGCGCGCCCCCTCGTGCTGCTCGCCCAGGACCGAGTCGAGGAGGCTCGTGCCACCCTCGCCGCGGTGCCCGAACCACCGCGTGACCACATGCAGGAAGCGCTGTGGTGCCTGACCGCCCGCGCCGCCGTACGCCTCGGCGAGCGCGGAATCGCCGCACGCGCCGAG
The DNA here is from genome assembly GCF_016921115.1 of Streptomyces actuosus. Classification (GTDB taxonomy): domain Bacteria; phylum Actinomycetota; class Actinomycetes; order Streptomycetales; family Streptomycetaceae; genus Streptomyces; species Streptomyces actuosus_A. Next base: position 366,089 of record NZ_JAFFZS010000003.1, on the reverse strand, counting down.
GCCGCCCTGCGCAATGCCCGTGCCGAACACGCCGGCGCCGCCAGCGGAATGCTGACCCTGGGCCCGGTGGCGCGCTACCTGGCTGAGGCGGAGGCATGCGCCGATGCGGGATAGGCGACCGCAACACGCGAAACCCGAGCCAGTGCGCGCCCGCCCCACGGCCCCGCGTGATCAGGTCGCCATGGCGCTCAGAGGGCGTCCATTGCCGCCGCCAGGCGGTCGCTGACGGTCTCGGCATCGCGCACGTGGTGTCACTGCCCGCAAGCGTTCGCGAAGGCCGTCGTGGCGATCTGGGCGACAGCCCCGGGCGTGCCCGTTCCCGATCTCGCCAGAAGCTGACGATCAAGACCGGAAAGAACGCCGGACAGCACCCCTGCGTCGCCTCTGCCTACCGCGCGCTCGCGGACGCCGAGGAATCCGACGCACCGACCGGGCCGGACGTCACCACCCCGCGCCGGCCGACCCGGGTGGACCCCACCGGCCCCAGCTGCGGCACTCCCAGACCTGCTGCTCCGCAGGCAAGGGACTCAGCGGAATCTGCATCAGCGCCCAGCGTGTGGAGGTGAGCAGAGCTTCGCCGGCGATGCCCTCAAGCCGGTCGAAGTCCCGGTCCCCGCTCCCGGCGCCCGGAACGGCGGTGACGCGGCGCCCCCTCCCCGACGCCCGCCCCCGTCCGAGCCCATCCCGTCCGAGCCCATCCCGTGCGAGCCCATCCCGTGCGAGCCCATACCGTGCGAGCCCATACCGTGCGAGCCGTACGCCGCACAGCGGGCGAGCGGACGGGCGTGGCGCCGCACACGGGATCCGTCGGGCGCGCTATCCCTTGATCGCCGCGTCGATGCGCGCCAGTTCGTCCCCGGTGAAGTCCAGGTTGCGCACGGCGGCGACACTGTCCTCCAACTGCGCCGGGCTGCTCGCGCCGACCAGCGCGGAGGTCACCCGGCCGCCGCGCAGCACCCAGGTCAGGGCCATCTGGGCCAGGCTCTGGCCGCGCTCCCGGGCGATCTCGTGCAGGGTGCGCAGCCGGGCCACCAGCTCACCGGTGACCGCGTCCGTGTTCAGGAACGGACTGTCGCTCGCCGCACGGGAGTCCTCCGGGATCCCGTCCAGGTAGCGGGCGGTCAGCAGGCCCTGCTCCAGCGGGGAGTAGGCGATGGAGCCGACCTGCAGTTCATCGAGCGCGTCCAGCAGGCCGCCCTCCTCGGGGCGCCGGTCGAGCATCGAGTAGCGCGGCTGGTGGATCAGCAGGGGGGTGCCCAGCTCACCGAGGATGCGGGCGGCCTCGCGGGTCTGCTCCGCCGAGTAGTTGGAGACGCCGACGTAGAGCGCCTTGCCCTGCTGCACCGCGGAGTGCAGCGCCCCCATCGTCTCCTCCAGCGGAGTGTCCGGGTCCGGGCGGTGCGAGTAGAAGACGTCGACGTGGTCGAGGCCCAGCCGCTGCAGGCTCCGGTCGAGCGAGGACAGCAGATACTTGCGGGACCCCCACTCGCCGTACGGACCGGGCCACATCAGATAGCCGGCCTTGGTGGAGATCACCAGTTCGTCGCGGTAGCGCGCGAAGTCGGTCCGCAGGAACCCGCCCAGCGCGCCCTCGGCGGCGCCGGGCGGCGGACCGTAGTTGTTGGCCAGGTCGAAGTGGGTGATGCCGAGGTCGAAGGCGCGGCGCAGGACGGCCCGCTGGGTCTCGACCGGCCGGTCGGGACCGAAGTTGTGCCACAGTCCGAGCGAGAGCGCGGGGAGCTTCAGGCCGCTGCGTCCGGTGCGGCGGTAGGGCATGTCCGTGTAGCGGTCGGGATGTGCGGTGTACAACGCGACTCCATGAAAGGTGGGCGCCGGGGATGCGGTTCCGGAGAACCGCTACCACTCTGGCCCGACCTGCGGCGATACGTCCAACCGAAGAATCCGATGGTATTCAGCGAGCGAACTGCTGAATGCGGGTAGACTGCTTCACCGTGGAATTGCGCCAGCTCGAACACTTCGTCGCGGTCGCCGAGGACCAGCACTTCACCCGGGCGGCCGAGCGACTGCGGGTGTCCCAGTCGGGTCTGTCGGCGTCGGTCCGCGCCCTCGAACGCGAGCTGCAGGCCGCGCTGTTCGTCCGCACCACGCGCCGGGTGACGCTCACCGAGGCCGGGCGGGCGCTGCTGCGGGAGGCCGAGCGGATCCTGGCCGGGGTACGGGCCGCGTACGAGGCGGTGGCCGCGGTACAGGGCGTAATGCGCGGCACGCTCTCGCTCGGTACCGAGCAGTGCATCGCCGGAGTCGACGTGGCGGCGGTGCTGGCGGCGTTCCGGCGCCGGCACCCGGAGGTGGAGATCCGGCTGCGGCAGTCCGACTCCGCCGCACTGGCCGAGGAGGTCGCGGCCGGGCGGCTGGACCTGGCGTTCGCCTACCGCACCCAGGCCGACACCGACCAGCTGCGCTCCGTCGCTCTGGCGGGGGAACCGATGACGGTCCTGTGCCATCCCGGCCACCGTCTGGCGCGGGCGGGCGCGGCGGTGGCACCGGACGACCTGGGCGCCGAGGTCTTCGTCGACTTCCAGCAGGACTGGGGGCCGCGCCGGGCCACCGACGCCGCCTTCGCCGCCGCGCGGGTGCGGCGCACGGTCGCCCTGGAGGTGAACGACGTGCACGGCCTGCTGGACCTGGTCGACCAGGACCTCGGCATCGCCGTCGTACCGCGCCACTTCCGCCATAAGCGGGCCTCGCTCACCGCGCTGCCGCTCAAGGGGGTGGAGGAGACGGTGTACGAGACGGTCGCGCTGCTGCCCCCGGCACAGGCCACCAGCCCGGCGGCACGGGCGCTGATGGGTCTCCTCTCCGGGGAGGGGGACGACCCGCGGCCGCCGGAGGGCGCGTCGCCGCCGGCCTGAGCCGGCTGCGCCCCGCCATGGATCCGTGACCGAGGGGAACCGTCACCCTCGCCGGCCGGAGGTCCGACCGGACCCTCCCGCGCCCCGCGCGGGTCGGGCGGGCCCTGCGGCACCGGCAGCGCACCCGGGCGGGCGCCGTTCGCCGAGGACCGCGAACGCGGGGCCGACCGGTCCCGCGGGAGCGGGATCCGGACAGGTGAGGCGCTCCGGCCGGGACGGGAACGGGATTCCGGGGGCGGAGCGGGAGGCGATGCGCGATGGTGGACGTATGCATGCCAAGGACATCCTCATCGACGGCTTCGGCCGCATCCGGGAAGAAGTCCACGCCGCGGTCGCGGGGCTCGGGCCCGAGGGCCTGAACGTCCGCCCGACCACCGGCACCAACTCGATCACGTGGCTGGTCTGGCACCTGACCCGCATCCAGGACGACCACGTCGCCGATGCCTTCGGCCTCGACCAGGTGTGGCTCGTGCAGGACTGGGAGAAGCGCTTCGGCCTGGACGTGCCGCCCCGCGACACCGGGTACGGGCACAGCGCGGCGACGGTGGCGAAGGTGCGGGTCGACTCACCCGACCTGCTGACCGGGTACCACGACGCGGTCCACGCGCAGTCGCTGCGGGCCCTGCGCGACATGACCGCGGCGGATCTGGAACGCGTCGTGGACGAGCGCTGGGACCCTCCGGTCAGCCTCGGTGTCCGGCTCGTGAGCGTCCTGTCCGACGACCTCCAGCACGTCGGACAGGCCGCCTACGTCCGCGGTCTGCTTCAGAGCGCGGCGGCGTAACCCGGCAGGACCACGTCCTCGATGAGGGCCTTGCGCTCGTCGAAGGGCAGGAACGCGCTCTTCACGGCGTTCAGCGTGACGGTGCGCAGGTCCTCCACGGTCCAGCCGGCCTGCTCGACCAGCAGTTCCATCTCGCGGGTCATCGTGGTCCCGGACACCAGCCGGTTGTCGGTGTTCAGCGTGACCCGGAAACCGAGGTCCTTCAGCGCGGTGATCGGGTGCTCGGCGATGGAGGTCGCGCAGCCGGTCTGCAGGTTGGAGGTCGGGCACATCTCCAGCGCGATCCGGCGGTCGCGCACCCAGCCCGCGAGGCGGCCGAGCTTGCCGTCCACGATGTCCTCGGTGATCCGCACCCCGTGCCCGATGCGCTGTGCGCCGCACACCTGCAGGGCCTGGTGGATGCTGGGCAGGCCGTGCGCCTCACCGGCGTGGATGGTGAACGGCACGCTCTCGCGACGCAGGTGCTCGAAGGCGTCCAGGTGGTCGGCGGGCGGGAAGCCGTCCTCGGCGCCGGCGATGTCGAAGCCGACCACACCGGCGTCGCGGAAGGCGACGGCCAGATCGGCGGCCTCGCGGACGCGGTCGAACATCCGCATGCCGCACAGCAGGGTGCCCACACGGACGGGGGTGCCGGCTGCGGCCGCCTTGGCCATGCCCGCGGCAAGGCCCTCCTGGACGGTCTCGACCACCTCGTCCAGGCCGAGGCCGGCCCGCTGCATCAGCTCGGGGGCGTAGCGCACCTCGGCGTAGACGACGCCGTCGGCGGCGAGGTCGAGGACGTACTCCTCGGCGGTGCGCAGCAGGCCCTCACGGGTCTGCATGACGGCCAGGGTGTGCTCGAAGGTGGCTATGTAGCGGACCAGGTCACCGGAGTCGGCGGCCTCGACGTACCAGGCGGCCAGCTCGTCGGGGTCGGTGGTGGGCAGGGTGTGCCCGATCTCGGCGGCCAGTTCCACGACGGTGGCGGGGCGCAGACCGCCGTCGAGGTGGTCGTGGAGGACGGCCTTGGGCAGGCGGCGGAGAAGGGTGGGGTCTACACGCGTAGCGTTCATCGGTGGGTGTCTCCTTGAGCGGGCGAGCGGGGTGGTGCGATGCAGAGTGGACCGCGAGGGGGGGGGGACTGCGGAGGGAACCGGGAAGAAGGGGGCGCGGAGGACGAAAGGAGGAGCCGGGCGAGCGGCAGCCGGGGGGCGGGGCGATCAGCCCGCGGGTTGCAGAAGGTCCCAGCGGTTGCCGTAGAGGTCCCGGAAGACGGCGACGGTGCCGTAGGGCTCACGCCGGGGCTCCTCCAGGAAGGCCACACCGGCCGCCAGCATACGGGCGTGATCGCGGGCGAAGTCGTCGGTGTGCAGGAAGAAGCCGACGCGTCCGCCGGTCTGGTCGCCGACCCGGGCGGCCTGGGCCCCACCCTTGGCGCGGGCCAGCAGCAGCGCGGTGGCGGGGCCGGGGGCACCCGGCTCCACGACGACCCAGCGGGAGCCGTCGGGGCGGGGCGCGTCCTCGGCGAGACGGAAGCCGAGCGCCTCGGTGTAGAAGCGGATCGCCTCGTCGTAGTCGTCGACGACGAGGGTGACCAGGGCAATGCGTCTCATCGGGACCTTTCGGGAGGGCTGACCGAAGAGGTTATACGTAAAACTTCATCCGCGCCAGCGACCTCCACCCACAGCGGTCCGATCTATCAGTCAGGTTCATGCCATATCGATGCCGCACGGGTGTTACCCCGGAGTAATCCCTGGTGGTTTGATGTGCGGCGCCACTCAAACCCCCTTCACCCACAGGGAGATCCAGTGACGCTCTTCGCATCGCGCCGCACCCGGGGCGCCGTCGGGCTCGCCCTCGCTCTCGCCGCGGCGCCCCTGGCCGCCCCGGCGCCCGCCGCAGCAGCGGGGCAGCCGCCCGCGCTGCGCGTGCTGACGTACAACGTCTTCCTCATGAGCACGAACCTGTACCCGAACTGGGGTCAGGAGCACCGGGCCGCCCAGATCGCCAAGGCGTCCTTCCTCCACGGCAACGACGTCGTCGTACTCCAGGAGGCCTTCGACAACTCCTCCTCCGACTCGCTGAAGAGCGCCGCGGCGACCGAGTACCCCTACCAGACGCCGGTGGTGGGCCGCAGCAGGAGCGGCTGGGACGCCACGAGCGGCGCCTACTCGGCCCTGACGCCCGAGGACGGCGGCGTCACCGTGCTCAGCAAGTGGCCGATCCTGCACAAGGAGCAGTACGTGTACAAGGACGCGTGCGGCGCCGACTGGTGGTCCAACAAAGGGTTCGCCTACGTCGTGCTCGACGTGAACGGCACCAGGGTCCACGTGGTCGGCACCCATGCCCAGTCCACCGACCCCGGCTGCGACCCGGGTGAGGCGGCGGCGATGCGCAGCCGGCAGTTCCGGGCGATCGACGCCTTCCTCGACGCCGAGAACATACCGGCCGACGAGGAGGTGCTGGTCGCCGGCGACATGAACGTGGACTCGCGCACCGCCGAGTACGCGTCGATGCTGGCCGACGCGGGGCTCGTCGGCGCCGACACCCGCACCGGACACCCGTACTCCTTCGACACGAAGGAGAACTCCATCGCGCGCTACCGCTACCCCGACGACCCGCGCGAGGACCTGGACTACGTGCTGCACCGGGCGGGCCATGTCCGCCCCACGGTGTGGAAGAACGAGGTGGTGAAGGAGGAGTCGGCGCCCTGGACGGTGACCAGTTGGGGCACCGACTACACCTACACGAACCTCTCCGACCACTACCCGGTGACCGGCTACACCGGCTAGTGCCCCGGCCGGGGGCCGCCGGGCGACACGGGGCGTGCCACGCCGGCGGGCCTCTCCGTCGGCCGTGGCGGGCGGTCAGCTCCCCACGGTGTGCACCGAGTCCAGCTGCCGGAGTTCCTCGGCGGTGAGCCGCAGCGCGCCCGCGGCCACGTTCTCCGCGAGGTGGCCGGGGTTCCCGGTGCCGGGGATCGCGAGCACATGGGGCCCCCGGTGCAGGGTCCAGGCGAGGCGGACCTGCGCCGGGCTCGCACCGTGGGCGCGGGCCACGGCGTGGACCGCCTCGCCGTGGTCCGCCGTGGCGCCCCGCTCGGCGCCGTCCCCCGCGACGGCGAAGAAGGGCACGAACGCGATGCCCTGCTCACCGCACAACCGCAGCAGTTCCTCGGTGGCGGGCCGCCGCGCGTCGAGTCCGTACCGGTTCTGCACGGCCACCACCGGCGCGACGGCCTGCGCCTCCGCGAGGTGTCCGGGCCCGACGTCGGAGAGGCCGAGGTGCCGGATCAGGCCGGCGTCGCGGAGTTCGGCCAGTGCCCCGAAGTGCTCGGCGACCCGGTCCTGACCCATGCGGCGCAGATACACGAGGTCGAGGTGGTCGCGGCCCAGCTGGCGCAGGTTCTCCTCGACATGGCCGCGCAGGTCCTCCGGCCGGGCGGCGGTCGCCCACTCCCCCGCCCAGTCCCGGAAGGGGCCCACTTTCGTGGCGATCACCAGGTCGTCGGGGTACGGCGACAGGGCGCTGTTGATCAGCTCGTTGGCGGAGCGCAGCTGGGAGAAGTAGAAGGCCGCCGTGTCGATGTGGTCGACGCCGAGCTCGACGGCCCTGCGCAGGACCGCGATCGACCGCTCCCGGTCGCTGGGCGCACCGAGGTGGAAGGCGGCGCTGCCCGTGAGGCGCATCGCGCCGAAGCCGACACGGTGCACGGTGAGGTCGCCGAGCCGCCAGGTGCCCGCGCTGTCCGCGGTGATCGTCTGCGTGGTCATCGGCGCAGTGTGTCATGGCTCGCCGGGCCTGCCAGGTGAGCACCCGGCGCGCCCCGTCCGGACACCGGGCGTCCTGCCGTCAGGAGGCCGTCACCTGCCGGCCGTCCGCCTCCAGCACCACCGCCAGCCGGCCCAGCAGGGCGCGCAGCAGGTCCGCGTCGCCGTCCCCGGCCGCCGGCCAGTCCGCACGCACCGCGCGGTCGACCCGCCGCCAGTACTCGAGGCCTCGCGGGGTGAGGTGGGCCAGGATGCGACGCCGGTCCACGGGGTCGACGCGGCGGTGCACGAGGTTCCGGTCGACCAGGTGGTCGACGAGTTTGGTCAGCGTCGGCGGGGGCAGGAAGGCCGCCTCGGCGATCGCCGTCATATGGTGCCCCGCCCCGTCGGAGAGCAGGGCGAGGACCCGCCAGGCGTCGAGGGAGCAGCCCTCCGCGTCCAGGGCGGCCTGGATCCGGCGGGCGGCCAGCCGTTCGGCCCGCGTCAGCAGCTGCACCAGGTCGTGGGGCCTGCGGCCGGTTGCGGAGGTGGACATCGCGCTCCTAGGTCGGTGACCGGGAAGGGGTGGCCGGGTGGTCGGCGGCGTCCGGGGGTGCGTCGTACGGAGGTGCACGACCCGCGACACCGGACGTGCCCGGGCCGTGCGGCGACGCGGAGCGGGGGTACCCCGGCCGGAGGGCCGGCAGACACGTGCCGGGCGCCGCGGGCCGGTGGGCCCTCCCGGTCGCCGCGCGGGGTCACGGGGTGCGTACATCTTAGGAGACAGGCTGGAGTTCGGTCCGTGGACCCGGAATCATGACGCCATGTTCCGGCACGATCCCCGCTCAGCCGAGTGGTTCACCGCCGACGACTCCGTGCTCGGCGTCGCCCTGGTCTTCCCGCTGCAGGGCCCGGCCGGGATCTTCGGTCCGGCGTGCGAGTTGTGCGCGCGGCTCGCGGCGGAGGAGGTCAACCGGGCGGGCGGGGTGCTCGGCCGGGAACTGAGACTGCTGCCCGTAGACGGCGGCGCACCGCCGCGGGAGGTCGCCGAGCACGTCGAGGCGCTGGTGGAGCTGGGCGTCGTGCAGGGCGTCACGGGCTGGCACATCTCCTCGGTGCGGCAGGCCCTGGCGCCGAGGGTCGCCCATCGGGTCCCGTATGTCTACACGGCCCTGTACGAGGGCGGCGAGCACACCGCCGGCGTGTTCCTGACGAGCGAGACGCCCCGCGACCAACTCCGCCCGGCGATGGTCCTGCTGGCGCACGAACGCCGGGTGCGGCGCTGGTTCGTGGTGGGCAACGACTACGTGTGGCCGCGCCGTACGGCGCGTGCGGCGCACGCCTACGCGCGCGAGTGCGGGGGCAGGATCGGCGGGGAGGTGTATCTCCCCCTGGGTTCGCACGACTTCGAGCCGGTGCTGCGCCGTATCGAGCGGTCCGACGCCGACGCGGTGCTGATGCTGCTGGTGGGCAGCGACGCGGTCCGCTTCAACCGGGCGTTCGCCGAGTTCGGCCTGCACGCCCGCTGCCTGCGGCTCAGCACCCTGATGGACGAGAACATGCTGCTGGCCAGCGGCCCTGCGGCCACGCACGACCTCTACAGCACCGCGGGGTTCTTCGCCTCGCTCGCCAACCGGGACACCCTCGACTTCCACGGCCGGTACGCGGACCGGTACGGCGTCGAGGCGCCGGCCCCGGGCAGTCTCGGGGAGTCCTGCTACGAGGGCGTTCTGCTCCTCGCCGCGCTGCTGCGGCGGGCGGGGACCGTGGACGTGGCGGCGATCGGCGCCACGGCCGACCAGGTGTCCTACGAGGGTCCGCGGGGGCTGCTGCGGCTGCGCGGCGGCCATGTGCGCCAGCGGATCTACCTGGCCCGGGCCGACGGGCTCGACTTCGACGTGCTCACCGAACTGGCGCCGGGCATCCGCCTGCCCTGACGGTCCGTCAGTACTGCCGCGTTACTTCCCACGGAAAGTAAGGGGAATGCCCCGGGCGAATTGCGAATGCGCTCTTGGAATGCGCACCAGGGCCCGCCGGGGCGTCTTTTGTTGCCTCGGGGAAAGTCGCGCGAAACACCTTGGAAACAGGGCGACTTGAAGCTGTGGACCGCACTCCAGGGGGTCCTTGCCCCCGGCGCACCCGAGGGGGTTCTCCTTGTCCATCAGGCTCATCAGGTCCCTGCGGTCCACCGGTCCCGGCGCGCCCCGACCGCACCGCCGCCGGCTGCTGGCGGGAGGCGCGGCGCTCACCGCCGTCGTGGCGCTGTCGGCGTGCGGCGCCAAGACGGACACGGCCGGCGCGTCCGACAAGGCCGCGAAGATCGACGTCAGCGGCGACACCGTCAAGGTCGGCCTGCTCAACTCGCTGTCCGGCACCATGGCGATCAGCGAGGTGACCGTACGCAACTCGCTGCAGTTGGCGATCGAGGAGATCAACGCCTCCGGCGGAGTGCTCGGCAAGAAGATCAAGCCGATCAGCGAGGACGGCGCCTCCGACTGGCCGACGTTCGCGGAGAAGGCGCAGAAGCTCATCGAGGAGGACGGCGTCGCGGCCACCTTCGGCTGCTGGACCTCCGCCAGCCGCAAGGCCGTCAAGCCGGTCTTCGAGAAGAACAAGTCGCTGCTGTTCTACCCGGTGCAGTACGAGGGCCTGGAGCAGTCGCCGTACATCTTCTACACCGGGGCGACCACCAACCAGCAGATCGTCCCCGCCCTCGACTACCTCAAGGCCCAGGGCAAGAAGAAGATCTACCTGGTCGGCAGCGACTACGTCTTCCCCCGCACCGCCAACAAGATCATCAAGGCGTACGCCGCGGCGAACGGCCTGCAGATACTCGGCGAGGACTACGCGCCGCTGGGCTCCACCGAGTTCGGCACGATCGCCAACAAGGTCAAGGCGTCGAAGGCGGACGCCGTCTTCAACACCCTCAACGGCGACTCCAACGTGGCCTTCTTCAAGGAGTACAAGTCGGCCGGCCTGACCGCGGCGAAGATGCCGGTCGTGTCGGTGTCGATCGCCGAGGAGGAGGTCAAGTCGATCGGCCCACAGTACCTGGCGGGCCAACTGACGGCCTGGAACTACTACCAGACCACGCCGGGCGCGGCCAACGACACCTTCGTCGCGGCGTACAAGGCCGAGTACGGCGCGGACAAGCCGACCAGCGACCCGATGGAAGCCGCCTACACCTCCGTCCACCTGTGGAAGGCGATGGTGGAGAAGGCGAAGTCCTTCGACCCGGAGAAGGTCAGGGCGGCCGCCGACGGCATCACCTTCGCCGCCCCCGAGGGCACGGTCACCGTCGACGGAGCCACCCAGCACATCTACAAGACCGCGCGCATCGGCAGGATCGGCTCCGACGGTCTGATCAAGCAGGTGTGGGACTCCGGCGAGCCCATCGGGCCCGACCCGTACCTCAAGGGCTACTCCTGGGCCTCCGGCCTGTCCTGAGGGGACACCGCATGAGTGTGATCCTCGGCCAGACCTTCACCGGCATCAGCATCGGCGCCGTGCTGCTGCTCATCGCCCTGGGCCTGTCGCTGACCTTCGGCCAGATGAACGTCATCAACATGGCACACGGCGAGTTCATCATGGCGGGCGCCTACACCACCTACGTACTGCAGAAGTCCATTTCCGACGCAGGAATTTCGCTTCTGGTCGCACTTCCCGTCGCCTTTTGCGTGTCGGGCGTTCTCGGAGCTTTGCTGGAACGGCTGCTGATTCGCCGTCTGTATCTGCGGCCGCTGGACACACTCCTGGTCACCTGGGGCGTCTCGCTGATGCTCCAGCAACTCGCCCGGGACATCTTCGGCGCACCCAATGTGCAGACCCGGGCACCCGACTGGCTCACCGGCCACATCACCCTCGTCGGCGGCGACGATCCGCTCACCGTCGCCGACAACCGCCTGTTCATCCTGGGCCTGGCGGTCGCGGCCGTGGCGGCGCTGTCGCTGACGCTGCGGCTGACGCCGCTGGGCCGCCGGATCAGGGCCGTGGTGCAGAACCGGGACCTCGCCGAGGTGTCGGGCATCTCCACCTCGCGGGTGGACCGTACGGCCTTCTTCCTCGGCTCCGGCCTCGCCGGCGTCGCCGGAGTGGCCCTCACCCTGGTCGGGCCGATCGGGCCGACGATGGGCACCAACATCATCATCGACGCCTTCCTGGTGATCGTCGTCGGCGGCATCGGGCAGCTCAAGGGCAGCGTGATGGTCGCCTTCGCGCTCGGCGTGCTGCAGTCGGTGCTGGAGTACTCCACCACCGTCAGTGTGGCGAAGGTGCTGGTCCTGGTCGCCATCGTGGCGTTCCTCCAGTGGCGGCCCCAGGGGCTGTACACGCTGCGGACGAGGAGTCTGGTGTGAATGCGCTGAAAGGGCGTGCGGCGCGTGCCTGGTACGGCTTCGCCGCCGGGGCGGTCCTGCTGTTCGCCGTCGCGCCGGCGGCCCTGTCCGACTTCCGGCTGGGCCTGTTCGCCAAGTACCTGTGCATGGCGATGGTCGCGGTCGGCATCTGCCTCGCCTGGGGCCGCGGCGGGCTGCTCACCCTCGGCCAGGGTGTCTTCTTCGGCCTCGGCGGCTACGCGATGGCGATGCACCTGAAGCTCGCCGACGCCGGCCCTGGCAACCTGCCCGACTTCATGCAGCTGTACGGCACCGCCACCGAACTGCCTTGGTGGTGGCGTCCGTTCGCGAACCCGGCCGTCGCGCTCGCGGCGACCGTCCTGCTGCCCGTGGCGGTCGCGGCACTGCTCGGCCTGCTCGTCTTCCGCCGCCGGGTCAAGGGCGCCTACTTCGCGATCCTCGGCCAGGCCCTCGCCGCCGCGTTCGCGATCTGGCTGGTGGGCCAGCAGGCCACGACCGGCGGCACCAACGGACTCACCGACATCCAGGGATTCTTCGGCTACGACCTCCACGACCCGGTCAACCAGCGCATGGTCTACTTCGTCATCGCCGCCGTGCTGCTGCTGGTGGTCCTGCTCGCCCGGCAGCTGATCCACAGCCGCTACGGGGAACTCCTGGTGGCCGTACGGGACGCGGAGGAGCGGGTGCGCTTCCTCGGCTACAACCCGGCGAACGTCAAGCTCGTCGCCTACGTGGTGGCCGCGGGCACGGCCGGTCTGGCGGGCGCGCTGTTCGTGCCGGCGGTCGGCATCATCTCACCGGCACTGGTCGGCATCGTGCCGTCGATCGAGTTCGTGATCGGCGCCGCGGTGGGCGGGCGCGCCAGCCTGGCCGGCGCGGTGCTCGGCGCCGTCGCGGTCGCCTGGGCCAGGACGGCGCTGTCGGAGGAGTTCCCGGCGGCCTGGACGTACTTCCAGGGTCTGCTGTTCGTCGTGGCGCTGGCGTTCCTGCCCGGCGGCCTCGCCTCGCTGCCGGCCGTCGTCCGCAGGCGCAGGGCGGCGGCGCCCGTCGCGGTCGGGGAGGCGGCGTGAGCGGCGGACTGGAGATACGGGGCCTGCGGGTGGTGTTCGACGGCTTCACCGCCGTGGACGGGGTGGACCTCGACGTCCGCCCCGGCGACCTGAGGTTCCTCATCGGGCCCAACGGCGCCGGCAAGACCACCCTGGTGGACGCCGTCACCGGCCTGGTCCGGGCCGAGGGCTCGGTGCGGTTCGGCGGCGAGGAGCTGCTCGGCCGGAGCGTGCACCGCATCGCCCGGTCGGGTATCGGGCGCACGTTCCAGACGGCCACCGTCTTCGAGGAGCTGACGGTGCTGCAGAACCTGGACATCGCCGCGGGGGCCGGCCGCAGCATGTGGACCATGCTGCGGCGTCGCCGGGACGTGCCCGTGCCCGTGGCCCGGGCACTGGAGACGATCGGGCTGACCGATGTGGCCGACTCCCCCGCCGGGACGCTCGCGCACGGCCAGAAGCAGTGGCTGGAGATCGGCATGCTGCTCGTGCAGGACGTACGGCTGCTGCTGCTCGACGAACCGGTGGCCGGTATGAGCCACGACGAGCGGCAGGCCACCGGCGAGCTGCTGGAGCGCATCAGCGAGGAACGCACGGTCGTGGTGATCGAGCACGACATGGACTTCCTGCGCTCCTTCGCGCGCAGCGTCAGCGTGCTGCACGCGGGCCGAGTGCTGAGCGAGGGGACGGTGACCGAGGTGCAGGCCGATCCGCGGGTGCAGGAGGTCTACCTCGGGCACGCCCCCGAGGTACCGTCCCGCGGAGCGGACGACGGGCCGGACGACGGAGACGGCGGGGCGGCGGTCGGCGCAGGTGCCGCGTCGGCGGGCGACACGGCCGCGGACGCGGCCGTTCAGGAGGCGTGATGCTGCAGATCGACGACGTCCGGGTCGGCTACCACCGCAGCACCGTGCTGCACGGCGTCTCCGTGCGGGTGCCGCGCGACGGCGTGGCCGCGGTCCTCGGCCACAACGGTGCGGGCAAGAGCACCCTGCTGCGGGCCGCCGTCGGCCTGCTCCCGCCCGCCTCCGGGCGCGTCCTGCTGGACGGCGAGGACATCACCCGGCGGCGCCCGCACGAACGGGTCGCGCGCGGCATGGCCTACGTGCCGCAGGGCCAGCAGTCGTTCCCCCACCTGACCACGGCCGAGAACCTCCAGCTGGTCGCCGACGGGCGCAGGCGGGGCAGGGAGGCCATCGCCGAAGCGCTCGACCTGTTCCCCGCGCTGCGGGCGCTCGCGGGCCGTCGCGCGGGGCTGCTCTCCGGCGGCCAGCGGCAGCAACTGGCCATCGCCCGTGCCCTGGTGACGGAGCCCCGGGTACTGCTGCTGGACGAGCCGACCGAGGGCATCCAGCCGTCCGTGGTCGCCGAGATCGAGGAGACCGTCCTCTCCCTGGGGGCCCGCGGCGGGCTGTCGGTGCTGCTGGTCGAGCAGCACGTCGGTTTCGCCGTGCGGGCGGCCGGGCGCTACTACGTGCTGGAGGCCGGACGCGTCACGTCGTCCGGCGAAGGCGGCCAGGGTGCGGAGCGCACCGTGCGGGAGGCGCTCAGCGTGTGAGCACCCTGCCGGTCGGGGCGGGGCGCCGCACCGGCCCCGGCGGCCGCGCGGGCCCCTCGCGATCCGGGGCACGGCGGGCATCCGGAGCACGTGGCGACGGGGGTGGGGACGGCTCCCGGGGTGAGGAACATCCTTGTCGGATCGTGGGCCAGGACCTCAAGGTCCTCTCCGGCGCCTCGGTCCCGGCCGATCATGGCGCAGCCTTCGCGGGTCGGTGTCGTCGGTCACTGGAGGACCTGGTGGCAGGCTCTTGCAGAGCCCGGCCAGCCGGTACCGCCACCTCTCTACTGATTGGTAGCCCACCAGCCGGGTTCCCGTTAGAGTCTGGGTAAGCGATCGCTCAGTCACTGGTGGGGACTGTTCACCGCAGCGCCCGGGAGAAGGGGCCAGAACCGTGCCGGTCATCGATGCGTGGATGCAGCATCCGACGTTGCGCCACTCCAATCACGAGATGTTCGACTCCTTGCGGAGGTGGACCGGGCGCGGGCTCCTGGAGCAGGCGCTGCCGGTGGAACTGACGGTGGCCGCGCTGAGGGCGGCGGACGTGGAGATCGGTCTGTCGGCTGCCTGGTACGGGCCGCAGGGTGCGCTGATCAGCAACGATGAGGTGGCCGGGTTCGTCGCCGAGGCGGGCGGCCGACTGCGCGGGGTGGCGGGCGCCGACCTGGCCCGGCCCATGGAGGCGGTGCGGGAGCTGCGGCGGGCGGTTCAGGAGCTGGGGTTCGTGGCCCTGCGGGTGACGCCGTGGCTCTGGGAGCTGCCGCCCACCGACCGGCTGTACTACCCGCTGTACGCGGCATGCGTGGAACTCGGTGTCCCCTTCTGCACCCAGGTCGGGCACACCGGCCCGCTCAAGCCGTCGGAGACCGGGCGGCCGATCCCGTACATCGACCAGGTAGCGCTGGACTTCCCGGAGCTGACCATCGTCTGCGGGCACATCGGCTACCCGTGGACGACGGAGATGATCGCGGTCGCGGACAAGCACGAGAACGTCTACATCGACACCAGCGCCTACACCGCCCGCCGCTACCCGCCCGAACTCGTGGACTACCTGCGCGGCCGAGGCCGCCGCAAAGTCCTCTTCGGCACGAACTACCCGATGATCACCCCCGCCCAGGCCCTGGAACACCTGGACCGGCTGGGACTCGACGGGGAAGCACGTGAGCTGTTCCTGTCCGGCAACGCCCGCCGCGTCTTCGCCCTGTAGGTCCGGGCTCGGCACCTACTGTCCCCGGGCCAGCCCGCGGGCCCTGCGTTCCAGGACGGCTCGCTCCGCGGCGCTGTCGGTGAGCGCGACGGCCGACGCGTAGGCCCGCGCCGCCTCCGCGTCGCGGCCGAGGCGGCGCAGCAGGTCGGCCCGGACGGCGTGGAAGACGTGGTACCGGTCGAGATCCAGGGCGTCGACCAGGCCCAGGGCGGCCGCCGGCCCCTCGGTCTCGGCGACGGCGACGGCCCGGTTCAGTGCGACGACGGGGCTGGGCGCGAGGGCCATCAGCAGGTCGTACAGCTGCAGGATCTGCGCCCAGTCGGTGGCCTCGGGGGTGGATGCGTCGCTGTGCACGGCGTTGATCGCCGCCTGCACCTGGTACGGTCCCGGCCGGTTGCGGCGCAGGCACCGGCGGACGAGGTCGCGTCCCTCGGCCATCAGGGCCGGGTCCCAGCGGGTGCGGTCCTGCTCGGGCAGCGGTACCAGCGCGCCGTGCGCGTCCGTGCGGGCCGGGCGGCGGGACTGGTTCAGCAGCATCAGCGCCAGCAGGCCGACGGCCTCCGGCTCGTCCGGCATGAGCTCCACCAGGAGCCGGCCGAGGCGCACGGCTTCGTCGCACAGGTCCGGATCACCGGTGCAACCCTCGTTGAAGATCAGGTACACGACCGCCAGCACGCCCTTGAGGCGGTCGGGCAGATCGGCGTCGCGCGGCACCCGGTACGGGATGCCGGCCTTGCGGATCTTCGCCTTGGCACGGACCAGCCGCTGGGCCATGGTGGGCTCGGGCACCAGGAAGGCGCGGGCGATCTGGGCCGTGGTGAGGCCGCCGAGCAGGCGCAGGGTCAGGGCGACCTGGGCCTGCGGGGCGAGTGCGGGATGGCAGCAGGTGAAGATCAGTCGGAGCCGGTCGTCGCGCACGGGTCCCTCCTCACCGGGCGGGCCGGGGGCGAGCAGCAGGGCGGCCTCGGCGTGGCGAGCGTCCCGTGTCGACTCGCGGCGCAGCCGGTCGACGGCGCGGTGGCGGGCGGTGGTGATGATCCACCCGGCGGGGCTGGGCGGCACGCCGCTGCGCGGCCAGGTCCGCACGGCCGTGGTGAAGGCGTCCTGCACCGCCTCCTCGGCGAGATCGATGTCGCCGAGGAAGCGGACGAGGACGGCGACGGCCCGGCCGTACTCCGCGCGGAAGACGGCCTCGACGGCGGCGGTGTCGGTCATCGGTTCGGTGGTGGTGTCACCGGGGGTCCGCGAAGGGCCGCACCTCGATGGGGAGGGTGGTGGCCGCGGCGGCCTTGCGGCCCCATTCCATCGCCTCGTCCAGATCGGCGGCCCGGATCAGGCAGAGACCGGCCAGGTACTCCTTGCCCTCGGCGTAGGGCCCGTCCGTGACGAGCACGTCGCCCTCGTCGGGGCGGAGCATGGTCGCCGTCTCGGGGCCGTGCAGACCGCCCGCGAAGACCCAGGCCCCGGCGTCGCGCAGTTCCTGGTTGTAGGCCTCGACGCGCCGAGTGATCTCGGCGAGATCGTCGGGGGCGGGCGGTTCGCCGCCGGTGGGCTGGACCACACTGAGCAGGTAGTACGTCATGACGGCCTCCCGGGCGTCGCGGGTGTTCTCTCACCTCCTACACGAACGGCGCGGCCGCGGATCGACACCCCGCCCGGCGGGATCCCGGAAATCTTTCCGCGCACCGGGGCGCGGGCCCGGTCAGACCTCGGCCGGGACCCGGGCCTCCGTACGGCTCAGCCGTCCCGGCCACCAGGCGGCGGGCCCGATGTCGCGGACCAGGGCCGGCACGAGGAGGGAGCGCACGACGAGGGTGTCGAGCAGGACGCCGAAGGCGACGATGAAGGCGATCTGCGCCAAAAAGGCCAGGGGGATCACCCCGAGGGCGGCGAAGGTGGCGGCGAGGACGACACCGGCGGAGGTGATGACCCCGCCGGTGCTGACGAGGCCCACGAGGATGCCGCGGCGCACACCGTGGCGCAGTGACTCCTCCCGGACGCGGGACATCAGGAAGATGTTGTAGTCGACGCCGAGGGCGACCAGGAACACGAAGCCGTACAGGGGGACGGACGCGTCGGTGCCGTGGAATCCGAACACGTGCTGGAAGACCAGTGACGAGACGCCGAGGGTCGCGAGGAAGCTGAGGGCGACGGTGGCGACCAGGAGCGCGGGCATCAGCAGCGAGCGCAGCAGCGCCGTCAGGATCAGGAAGATGACGGCGAGCACCACGGGCACGATGACGGAGCGGTCGCGTTCGGCGGTGCGGACGGTGTCGTACTGCTGGGCCGTGTAGCCGCCGACGAGGGCGTCCGCGCCGGGGACGGCGTGCAGGGCGGTGCGCAGCCGGGCGACGGTGTCCTTGGCGGCGTCGCTGTCGGCCGCGTCGGAGAGCGTGGCGTCGACCCGGACCCGCCCGTCCGCCACGAGCGGTTCGCCGCCGGGGCGGCCGGACGCGGCCACCGCGTCCGCCGAGGCGACGCCGTCGGTGCCGCGGGCGGTCTCCAGGACGGGTCCCACGCTCGCGGCGTCGGCGATGACGACGGTGGGGTTGCCGGAACCGCCGGGGAAGTGCCGGGCGAGCGTCTCCTGCGCCGCGACGGAGGGGGCGCGGTCGACGAAGATCTCGTTCAGGGGCACCCCCCGGGAGGTGAGGGTCGGCGCGAGGGCGGCACAGGCCAGCAGTCCGGCCAGGGTGACGGCCCACACCTTGCGGGGTGCGCGGTCGACCAGGGCGGCGACACGGCGCCACACGCCGGCGCCGGTGCCCTGCTCCTCGCCCGCGCGGGGCCGGGCGGGCCAGTAGGCGGAGCGGCCGAGGGCGACCAGGACGGCCGGCAGGAAGGTCAGCGAGCTGAGCACAGCGCAGACGATGCCGATCGCGCCGACCGGTCCGAGCGCGCGGTTGTTGGTGAGGTCGCTGAACAGCAGGGCCAGCAGGCCGAGGGCGACGGTCGCGGCGCTGGCCGTGATCGCGCCCCAGGACTGGCGCAGGGCGGCCCGCACGGCCGTGAACCGGTCGTGGTGCCGGGCGAGTTCCTCGCGGCAGCGGGCGGTCAGGAGCAGCGCGTAGTCGGTGGCGGCGCCGATCACCAGGATGGACAGGATGCCCTGCACCTGTCCGTCGACGCGGACGACCTGGTGGTCGGCGAGCACGTACACGACGGCGCACGCGAGCCCGAGGGCGAAGACCGCGCCCAGGATGATCACCAGGGGGAGCAGGACACTGCGGTAGACCAGCAGCAGGATGATCAGGACCGCGGCGAGGGCGACACCGAGGAGCAGGCCGTCGATGCCGGCGAAGGCGTCCGCGAGGTCCGCCTGGGTCGCGGCGGGCCCGGCGAGCTGGACGGTGGTGCCGGGGACCTGCCCGGCCGCCGCGCGGATGCGGTCCAGCGTGCCGGAGAGTTCGTCGCCGAGGTCGGGACGCAGTGGTACCACTCCTTCGAGCGCCCGGCCGTCCTCGGAGAGCAGCGCCGGCGACGGCCTCCCCGCCACCCCCGGCGTGCCGGCGAGGGAGGCGAGGGCACCGGTCGCCGCCGCACGCCGGTCGGCGAGGTCCGTGCCGCCGGTCCACACGACGATCGCCGGCAGTGTCTCGTCCTGGCGGAAGGCCCGCTGGGCGGCGATGACCTCGGTCGACTCGGCGCTGCGCGGCAGGAAGGCGGCCTGGTCGTTGGTGGCGACCTCGCCGAGGCGTCCGGCGTAGGGGCCCAGCATCCCTCCGATGCCGAACCAGGCGAGGAGCAGGCAGAGGGGGATGAGCCAACGGGCCCTGCGGGCGGTGGTGGACATGTTGTTCCAGTTCTCCGGGTGGTCTGCGGGCTCGGTCCAGATCCATCTCGATGAAAAACAATCTCAATGATTGAGTTAGATCGGGTGCGTGAGCGTAACCGATGTCTGCTGTTCCGGTGTCGGGACCCCTGCGGATGCGGCCCGCGGAACGTCTCTTCGTCCGGGCAGGCGGGGGCGGCCCGGACCGGCCCGTCCTGGAGCCCGGCGTGCCTCTCCCCCGCCGGCAAGCCCCCTCGCCGGACCGTCGGGGCGCTATCGCAGGGCGGAGAGTTCCTCGTTCATGGCGGCGAGGAAGCGCAGGACGACGTCCAGTTCCTCGTCGGAGAACCGGGACCGGGCCGCCTCGGCCGCCTGGGCGAGCGGGCGGAAGTGGGTCCGGGCGGTCTCCCGCGCGTCGGCGGCGTAGTACAGGTGCACGACCCGCCGGTCGGCGCTCTCCCGGACCCGCCGGATGTGGCCCGCCCGTTCCAGCCGGTCCACGCACGCGGTGACGGCACCCGAGGTCAGGCCCAGGTGCTCGCGCAGCCCGCCGGGCGTCATCGGGCCGTCGGCGTCCAGGATCGCGGCGAGCGCCTGGACGTCCGTGGCGTGCAGGCCCTGCTCGCCGGCGAAGGCGTGCGCCAGACGGTTGATCTCTCCGTTCATCCGCCGCAGGTGCGCGGCGAGGGTGTACAGGCCGGCCGGCGCCTCCTGGCGGTCCCCGCCGGCTGCGTGCTGCTGCGTGTCGTCCCGTGTGGCCACACGAGCAGCGTATAGAACGCCGCCGGAAGCACCTTCCGCATCCGTCACGGCCCGTGGTGCGGAAGTCATCACGAGGCCGTCGAGACGAAGGGTGCGGGACGGATGCGCTACGAGGTGCCGGACACAGGGTCGACCTGCCTGGTGACCGGGGCGACCGGCTACATCGGCGGCCGCCTCGTGCCGGAGCTGCTCGACGCGGGCCACAAGGTGCGCTGCCTGGCCCGTTCCCCCGGACGGTTGCGGGACCACCCGTGGGCCGGGGAGGTCGAAGCGGTGGGCGGCGACGTGACGGACGAGGCGTCGGTCGCCGACGCGATGCGGGGCGTCGACGTCGCCTACTACCTGGTGCACGCGCTGGGCACCGGGAAGGACTTCGAGGAGACGGACCGCCGGGCGGCCCGCATCTTCGGCGAGCAGGCGCGCGCCGCGGGGGTACGGCGCATCGTCTACCTCGGCGGCCTGGCCCCCGCGGGGGTGCCGGAGGAGCAGTTGTCGCCCCATCTGCGCTCGCGCGCCGAGGTGGGGCGCATCCTGCTGGACTCGGGAGTGCCGACCGCCGTGCTGCGGGCGGCCGTGGTCATCGGCTCGGGCTCGGCCTCGTTCGAGATGCTGCGCTACCTCACCGAGCGGCTGCCGGTGATGGTGACCCCGAGCTGGGTGCACACCCGCATCCAGCCGGTCGCGGTCCGGGACGTCCTGCGCGTCCTCGTGGGCTGCGCCAGCCTGCCGGAGGAGGTCAACCGCGCCTTCGACATCGGCGGCCCGGACATCCTGACGTACCGGGAGATGATGGTCCGCTACGCGACGCTCGCGGGGCTTCCGCCCCGGCTGATCCTGTCGGTCCCCGTCCTGACACCGCGTCTGTCCAGCCACTGGGTCGGGGTGGTCACGCCGGTGCCGGCGTCGATCGCCCGCCCGCTCACGGAGTCCCTGCGCCACGAAGTGGTCTGCCGCGAGCACGACATCGCGGACCACCTGCCCGAACCCCCCGGGTGTCCGATCGGTTTCGACGATGCCGTACGGCTGGCCCTGGAGCGGGTGCGCGAGGCCCAGGTGGCCACCAGGTGGTCCTCGGCCTCGGTGCCGGGTGCCCCCAGCGACCCGCTGCCCACCGACCCCGACTGGGCCGGCGGCAGCCTCTACACCGATCTGCGCGAACTCTCCGTCGAGGCCACGCCCGAGGCACTGTGGCGGGTGATCGAGGGCATCGGCGGCGACAACGGCTGGTACTCGTTCCCGCTCGCGTGGGCGGTTCGGGGGTGGCTGGACCGCCTGGTCGGCGGGGTCGGGCTGCGCCGCGGGCGGCGCGACGCGCACCGGCTGCGGGTCGGCGACTCGCTGGACTTCTGGCGGGTGGAGGAGATCGAGCCGGGGCACCTGCTGCGGCTGCGTGCCGAGATGCGGCTGCCGGGTCTGGGCTGGCTGGAGATGCTCGCCGGCACCGACGCCGAGGGGCGGACGCGCTACCGGCAGCGCGCGCTGTTCCACCCGCACGGACTGCTCGGGCACGCCTACTGGCGGAGTGTGTCGCCGTTCCACGCCGTGGTGTTCGGCGGCATGGCCCGCAACATCGCGCGGGCCGCCGCCCGGGCACCGGCCGCCCCGGGGCGGGCGGGCGCGCCCGCCCGCTGACCCCCTCCCCCCGTCCCGTCGCCCTCTCCCCGAACTGCTCCGGAGCCGCTCCATGAACGTCTCGGTCGTCGTGTTCACCTCCGATCTGCGCCTGCACGACCATCCGCCGCTGCGCGCCGCCCTCGACGGCTCGCGGCCGGTGGTGCCGGTGTTCGTCCGGGACCCGGCCGTCGACCGCGCCGGATTCGCCGCGCCCAACCGGCTCGCGTTCCTCGCCGACTGCCTGCGCGACCTGGACACCGGGCTGCGCGAGCGCGGCGGCCGTCTGGTGGTCCGCCACGGCGACACGGTCGAGGAGGTGTGCAAGGTGGCCGCCGAGGCGGACGCCGACGAGGTGCACCTGGCGGCCGAGGCGGGTGCCTTCGCCCACCGGCGCGAACAGCGGCTGCGGCGCGCGCTGGAGACGGACGGGCGGCGACTGCACGTCCACGACGCGGTGACGACGGCGGTGCCGCCCGGGGCGGTCACCCCCGCGTCCTCCGACCACTTCGCCGTCTTCACGCCGTACTTCCGGCGCTGGTCGCAGCAGCCGCTGCGGGACACCCTGGCCGCCCCGCGGGAGGTGCGCGTGCCGGACGGGATCGGTTCCGAGGAGCTCCCCTCCCGCAACGGTGCGGCGGGGCTGTCGCCGGGTCTCGCGGCGGGCGGCGAGAACGAGGCCAGGCGGCGGGCGGCCGCCTGGCTGCGCTCGGGCGCGGAGTCGTACGAGGACCGCCACGACGACCTGGCGGGCGACGCGACCTCCCGGCTCTCGCCGCATCTGCACTTCGGGACGCTGTCACCCGTCGAACTGGTCCACCGGGCGCGCCGGACGGAAGGTCCGGGCGCCGAGGCGTTCGTACGCCAGCTCGCCTGGCGCGACTTCCACCGCCAGGTCCTCGCGGCGCGGCAGGACGCGGCACGCTCCGACTACCGCACCCGGCACGACCGCTGGCGGTCCGGGCCGTCGGCGGAGGCGGACACCGAGGCCTGGGGGGAGGGCCGGACCGGCTACCCGATCGTGGACGCCGCGATGCGGCAGCTGCTGCACGAGGGCTGGATGCACAACCGGGGGCGCCTGCTGGCCGCGAGCTTCCTCACCAAGACGCTGTACGTCGACTGGCGCGTGGGCGCCCGGCACTTCCTGGACTGGCTGGTGGACGGCGACGTCGCCAACAACCAGCTCAACTGGCAGTGGATGGCGGGCACGGGCACCGACACGCGCCCCAACCGGGTCCTCAACCCCCTGGCGCAGGCCAAGCGGTACGACCCGGACGGCGCGTACGTGCGCCGATGGGTGCCCGAGCTGGCGGGCGTACCGGGCGCGGCGGTGCACGAGCCGTGGAAGCTGTCCGGCGCACAGCGCACCGCGCTCTCCTACCCGGACCCGGTGGTCGACCTCCCGGAGGGGCTGGCCCGCTTCAAGCAGGCCCGCGGGCTGGGCTGACCGGCGCGGCAGGGCCGTTCAGCGGGCGCCCGTCGCGCCGTGCCCGCGTTGCAGGATCCGCAGCGCCTCCTGGAGCGTCGGCGGCCGGAGCATGCCGTGGCCCGGCTGTCCGGCCCAGCCGGGGCCGCCCAGCACGACCTGCGGCCGTCGCCGCGCTCCCTGCACGCCCCACTGGGTGTCGGCGACGTGCCGGGCGAGCGGGAGGCTCGCGCTGGAGCGGGCCTGCGCCCACAGCACCACGGCCGACGGGCCCAGTCGCCGGACCGCGGCCGTGAGGGCCTCGGCCGGCACGGCGGCGCCGAGCATGCGCGTCGGGACGCCGAGCCCGCTGAGCCCGGCGTTCAGCGCCTCCAGCGGCAGGGTGTGCTGCTCCCCGGGCACGCACGCCAGCATCACGGGCCCGGGCGTAGGGCCGCCGTACGGCGCGGGCGGGCGGGTGCAGCGGCGCAGGGCCGTGGAGACGTGCCAGGACAGCAGGTGCTCGACCTCGACGTACCGGTCGCCGGACGATTCCCAGGTGCGGCCGACGGCGTGCAGGGTGGGCACCATCACCTCCTGCCAGGCGACGGTGACGCCGTACTCCTCGACCGCCACGGTCAAGAGTTCCTCGACGACGGGGGCGTCCAGCCGCACGGCCGCGCGGGCCAGACCGCGGCACTCCTGCCGGACGTCGCCCAGCGCCAGGGGGCCCGGGCCGGCGTCGGCGGCCGGTGACTGCTGCCGCGGTGCCGGGGGCACGGGTGCGGCCGCCGCCTCCTTGGCCACGCGAGCGGCCTCGGCAGGGGGCACGCCCTCTGCGGTCAGGCGGCACAGCGTCTCCAGCACCGCCACGTCGCCCGGCGACCAACGGCGGTGCCGGCCCTCGTCGCGGACCGCGGGACCGATGCCGTAGCGGCGGTCCCAGGACCGCAGGGTGGTGGGCGACACGCCGAGGCGGCGCGCCACGGCGCCGGTGGTGAGTCCGGAAGCGCCGTGGGGACCATCGGCCGGGGGGTGGTGCTCCGCCCCGAGGTCGTCGTCGGTCCGATCCATGGGGCCGACTCTACCGACGCACGAACGATGCGAGTCGCCGTCGCCGGTGTCCCCGCTCCGGCGGGGCCGCCGCGGCTGCGGGCAGCCGTGCGAGGACCGCCCGCGCATCCGGGAGCGGTGCAGTGCCGCAAGAGTGTCGCACGCACTTCCCCGGGAAGAGTCGTCGCTTCCCGGAGAAGTGTTCGCGTCCGCGGCTGACCACTACACATAAGACTGAAATAAGCGCAAGATGGAGGTAACGCGGCGCTTACCGCGTACCGCATCAGACGCGGTCGGGCTTGCATGAAGGAGACGAATCATGGCCAACGTCTCGCACGGCACGGGTGACATCACCACCCACCCGGATGTCTCGGAAATGCGGGCCCGCTACGCCCGCATGCTCGGTGGCCGCGACGTGGCGCTCGTGGACGGACCGGTGTTCCTGCTCGGCGTCTACTGCGCCGCGTCCCCGTGGATCGTCCACTACACCACCAGCCAGCCCACGCTCGTGGTGCACAACCTGATCATCGGCCTGGCGATCACCGTGCTGGCCTTGGGGTTCACCGCGGCGCCGGCCCGCATGTACGGCCTGAGCTGGGCGATGTGCGCCTTGGGTGTGTGGATGATCGTCGCCCCGTGGATCGTCGGCGACAGCCCTGACGCCGGAGTCATCTGGAACAACGCCGTCATCGGCGGCCTGGCCGTGGTCCTGGGGCTGCTGTGCGCCGGCACGGCGGCCAGGAGCACACCCCGGCCGTAGGACAGGAACCGCCCAGGAAGGGGAACGGGAAGGGGAACAGGGCCGGGCCGCGTCCCGCGGCTCCGGCCCTTTCCCGGGTCCGGAGCGGATCGGCCCCTCTCGCGGCTCCGTCCGGGGTTCGGCACCCCGCAGCCCATCTGCCGCCTGCCGCCCTCCGCGCCACGCCGGCGGCCCGCGTACCGTCACACGCGCCCGACCAGCGCAAAAGCCCTGGACGCGGCGCTCGGCACAAGGCGGAGACGGGATCCGGACACCCGCCGCCGCACGGACTCCCGGAGCGAACACCCGGCGGAACGGAGTGTCCCGGCTCCGCGTGGGCAGAGAGACAGGCAACCGGAGTTTCCCCGAGGAGGGGGCGAAGATGGAGATCTCGGGCATCATCAGCGCCATCGTCATCGGCGCCGTCATCGGCGTCCTGGGACGCCTCGTCGTACCCGGCCGCCAGCACATCGGCGTCCTGTGGACGATCGCCGTCGGCATCGCGGCGGCGCTGCTCGGTTCGGCGATCGCCGCCGGCTTCGGCGTGGCCGACACCAAGGGCGTCGACTGGATCGAGTGGCTCATCCAGATCGCTCTCGCCGCCCTCGGCGTCGCCGCACTGGACCGCAGCCGGGCGCGCCGCTGACGGACGGCAGGCCCCGCTCCCGTGTCCTGCGTGGCCTCGGGACCGGGGCCCCGGGGAGACCGGCTACGGCAGGTGGACGTACGGCGTCGTGGTGGTGAGCGGGGCGAACCCGAGGCGCTGCAGGACAGGCCTGCTGTCGTCGGAGGCGTCGACCTGGAGGTAGCGGTATCCGCGGTCGGCTGCGATGCGGGCGCGGTGCGCGACCAGGGCGCGGTAGACGCCACGCCGCCGCCAGGCGGGCACGGTTCCACCGCCCCACAGCCCGGCGAACGCCGTGCCGGGCACCAGCTCCATCCGTGCCGCGGCGACCGGTGTCCCGCCGGCCAGGGCGAGGACGGCGACGACCGTGTCCGGGGTGGCGGCGAGCTGGTCGAGGAGGCGCTGCCGGAGCCGGGTACCGTCCGTGCCGAAGGCCTGCTCGTGCACGTCGGCGACGAGGCCGGCACCGGCGGCGTCCGTGACCGGGAGGATGTGGACTCCCTCGGGTGCGCCGGTGCCGAGCGGGACGGCGGCGGTCTCCGCCGCCATCAGCGTCTCCTCGGCCTCCGGGGTGAACCCGGCTGCCACGAGCCGCCGCGCGAGGTCCGCCGGCCGGTCGTGGCCGTACACCTTCCACTCGAACGCCAGACCCAGGCCGGTGAAGTGGGTCTTCTGCTCCTCGATCGCCTCGTCGGCGCCGTCCGCGTCCAGGCCGGACCAGAGGATGCCGTTCCAGCCGTGGGCGGGCCCGGTCTGGCGGACGAGGCGGCCGGTGCGCTCGATCCGGGAACCGGGACCGTCCGGGCGGGCACCCGCACGCATCTCACGGTCGTAGCGGGCGAGCACCTCGGCGTGATCCATGGGCCCACCTCAGCAGGACGCCCTGGAGGACGCAACGGAATTGTCAGGACCGCCGGCCCGTCCGTGGTCGGGCTCGTCCGGCGTCACCCCCTGCCCGCCCGTCGGTGGTCGACGGCATCCGCCGTCGACGCCCGCACGAGGCCGGCGCCGTCCGCCGTCGGCACCCGCCGCCGGGCCCGGGTGTGCGCCCCGGCCCTCTCCGGGCGGGAACGCGCCCCGGTGGGGCTGTTGCGCCACGGGTCGGGCGGGGCTCCCGCCGTCGGCGGCGTCAGCGCTGCGCGCCCGGCCGGAAGCGCCGGTACAGGGCGGCCCCGCTGACGATCAGGGCGGCGCTGCCCAGCCCGGCCGGCACGGTGAGGTCCGCGCCGGTGTGGGCGAGGGACACCGACGACCGCGGCGACGGCGGTGTCGTCACGGCGTCCGGCTCGGTGACCGGGTGCTGCCGGGGCGGTGCGGTGGGCCGCGGTGCGGGAGTCTCGGGAAGGTCGGGGCTCCCGGGGGCCTCGGGGCGGCCGCCGGTGCCGGTCGTCGCGGTGTTGCCGATGGCCGGGTTGAGGACACCGGCCGCGTTCACCGTGTTGCCGCTGGCCTGGACCGGGAGGTCCACCGGCAGCTGGAGGCCGTTGCCGGAGAGCACGCCCGGGGATCCCTTCGTCGTGCTCACGGCCTCCGGACTGCCCGACGTACCGCCGGCGGCGCCGTCGGGCGTGGTGCCGCCGTAGTCGGCCCGTTCGCCGGCCGGGGTGCCGGTGGCGGCGCAGCTGTTGCCCGCGGCCGGGTTGAGCAGCCCGACCACGCTCACCGTGTTGCCGCAGGCGTTCACCGGGAGGTGCACGGGCAGTTGGACGGTGTTGCCGGAGATCAGACCGGGCGACTGCGCGGCGGCGCCGTCGGCCGCGGAGTCGGCGTGGGCCGGCGCCGCCACCAGCGCGCCGGAGGCTGCAGCCACGGCGATCACACCGTTTCGGGTAGCCCGTTTCATCGGTTCCCTGCCTTCCAGACTTCGTCGCGGGCTCTCGCCCGCACCGGACCGCGGGCACGTGCCCGCACCGGATAGAACGCATCCGAACCGTCCGGGTTATGGCTTCTCCGTCGTTCACCCCCATCGGGCGCACATCCGTCGAACTATGGACAGAACCGGTGATACGCGGCTATAGGAGCCGGACCTCAGCGGGCCGACCGCCGGACCGCTCCGCCGGGAGGCGGGGTCCTGGGGTGCCGCCTATGGTGAGCGAGGGCGCCGGACCCGGTCCGCGACGGGGCGCCCGTGGAGGCATCGATGCTGGCCGAGCTGTCGAAGCGGTGCGCCGCACCGGCGCGCCGTGCCCTCGTTGCCGCCGCCGGGCTCGCCCTGCTCGCCCCGGCCCTGCCGGCGCACGGGGAGGACGGGGCGGACGGCGGCACGCGGCCCGACCTGAGCCGGTTCTACCAGCAGAAGGTGACCTGGTCGGCGTGCCCGGGCGGGGGCATGCCGAAGGATCTGCAGTGCGCCGACGTGACCGTCCCCCTCGACTACGCCGACCCGGGCACGGGCACCCTCGACCTGGCACTCGCCCGCTACCGCGCCACGGGGCACCGGCGCGGCTCGGTGGTACTGAACTTCGGCGGCCCCGGCGGCGCAGGAGTGAACCAGCTCGCGGCCGGCGGCAAGGACTTCATGGACCTGACCGACAACTACGACGTCGTCTCCTTCGACCCCCGGGGCGTCGGCCGCTCCTCGCCGGTCAGCTGCGGCGACGGCCAGGACAGTGCCCTGGCCACGGTCGACGGCAGCAACGGCGTCGAGCACCCCGAGACCCTTCTGCGGCAGCTGCGGACTGCGGCCGCCGCGTGCGAGAGGCATTCGGGGCCGGTCCTGAAGCACATCGGCACGGTCGACGCGGCGCGGGACCTCGACGTCATACGGCAGGCGCTCGGCGACCGGAGGCTCAACTACCTCGGCTTCTCCTACGGCAGCCGGCTCGGCGCGGTCTACGCGGCCGAGTTCCCCGGCAAGGTGGGCCGTATCGCCCTGGACGGCGTGGACACCCTCACCGAGCCGCTGACCGAGCAGGGCCTCGCGGGTGCCCGGGGGCAGCAGGTGGCGCTGGAGGACTTCGTCGCCTGGTGCGTGAAGGACATCGCCTGCCCCCTCGGGCAGGACGCGCGCTCGGGGCGGGAGGCCGTCGTCCGGCTCGTGCGGTCGCTCGACCGGGATCCCGTGCCGACCGGCTTCGGCGAAGCGTTCACCGGCCAGGACCTGGTGGACGCCTTCGGGCAGGCCCTCTACAGCAGGGAACTGTGGCCGTCGCTGGAGCGGGCCCTGGCCGAACTGGTCGAGGACGGCGATCCCGGTGGGGTCGTCGGGTTCACGTCCGGCGGTTACGCCCTGCCGCTCCGGCAGCAGCGGGTCCCGCACAGCGGGCTGGTGGACCCCGAGGACGTACCGCTGGACAACCTTCCGGCGGCGCTGATGGCGATCAACTGCGCCGACGACCCCGATCGTCCCGACGCTGCCCGGCTCACCCGCGAACTCGGCCGGCTGCGGTCCGCCTACGACCACGCCTCCCCCGTGTTCGGGCAGTACCGGCTGATGCAGGTGCTGATGTGCTATGGCCGCCCGAAGGGCACCGCCTTCATCCGCGAGCGGGTCAAGGACCTCGACACGCCGAAGTTGCTGCTCGTCGGCACCCGGGGCGACCCGGCGACGCCGTACCGCTGGACGGTGGAGACGGCCGAGCGGCTCGGCCCGTCCGCGGTCGTCCTCGACAACCGCGGCGAGGGCCACACCGGCTACGGCTCCTCCAAGTGCGTGCACGGCAAGGTCGACGCGTTCCTGCTGTACGGCACCCTGCCGCCCAGCGGCAGCTCCTGCGGGGCCGAGAGGGACGAGTGAGCCCTTCCGGCAGCCGCGAGCGCTCCCGCAGGGCCGGGTCTCAGGCGCCGTCCGACAGGAACCGGTCGATCGCGGCGGTGAGTTCGGCCGGCTTCTCCACCGGCAGCTCGTGACCGGCGTCGACCATGCGCACCACGGCATCCGGATAGGCCGTGGCCATGCGCAGCATCTGCTTCACCGGCAACTGCACGTCGTGGCTGCCGTGCACCAGCAGGGTGGGCACGCGGATCTCGCCGACCCGGTCGAGCACGTCGAAGTCCCGCATGGCGCCGTACAGGGTCATGACGACCTCGCGCGAGATGCCCCCGGACGCCTCGACGTACGCCCTGACCTCCTCGCGCGGGTAGCCGGGGGCGAAGGCGCGCTGGATGTTCGCCGCGATGAACAGCTTGAACGGCACCAGCGTCGACGCCGCCATGAGCAGGGCCCGGCCGGGGTTGTAGGCCATACGGCTGATGGAGTTCACCAGGACGAGCCGCTCGACCCGCTCGGGGTGCGAGAGCGCGACGGTCTGGGCGGTCATGCCGCCCATGGAGTGACCGATCAGCACACACCGCTCGATCTCGAGGTGGTCGAGGAGGGCGAGGACGTCGCGGGCCACCTCCTCGATCGTGCGCACTCCCGCCCCGGTGCTGTCACCGTGGCCCCGCAGGTCGAGGCGGACGACGCGGCGGCGGACGGAGAAGTACGCCGTCTGGTGGTCCCAGCGGTGCCGGTTCGCGGTCCAGCCGTGGACGAACACCAGGGGCACGCCCCCGCCGTCGCGAGGGCCCTCGTCGTCGTACGTCAACGTCGCGCCGTCGACCTCGAACTGCGGCATGGGGCGCCCTCCTGGAATGCGAACCGGTTACTCGCCGGTAGCGTAGTCGGCGGGGCGCCCGCCCGTCACCGGTGAGCGCCGAGGAAATCGAGGATGTGACCGTACACGTCCAGCGCGGCCCCGCGGCCCAGGAACGTGTCGAGGTGCCCGTAGCCCGGGATCTCCGTGTAGGTGACGTCCAGCTCCGGCCTGCGGTGGGCGAGGACGTCGCGGCAGAGTTTCTGCGAGTCCAGCCACAGCCCGTTCTCGCTTCCGGCGAGCAGCAGCACCGGGGTGTCGATGCGCCCGGCGGCGTCGAGGGCGTTGGCCGGCAGGGCCCGGTAGCGGTGGTCCCCGTCGTGCCAGCGGACGACGGTGCGGGCCAGCTCGATACGGCGCAGGTGCGGCAGGATCCACAGCGGGGCGGGGCCCAGCAGCTGGGCGAGCCGGTCGTGGGTCGCCTCGGCCAGGTTCTCGTGGACGAAGAGGGAGGCCCCGGTCCCCCACGCCGAGTTGTGCAGGATCTGGCAGGTGGGGTCGGGGCAGTCCGCGCCGCGGGAGGCCAGGGCGAACAGCGGCGTGTACTTCGACCACAGGCCCACGGTGCGGAAGTCGACGGGGATGTGGTCGATGCGCGTCCTGAGCAGTTCGCCGGCGACCGTCATCCGCAGCGAGGTGCGGCCGGCCAGCTTGGGGGTCAGGAAGACGCCCTGGGAGACCACGCCGGCCAGACCGGGCACCAGGCCGGCCGTCATGCTCAGGGACAGGGTGAGCGAGCCGATGCAGTGCGCGACGGCGAACAGCGGCCGGTCGCCGATGCGTTCGCGGATGTGGGAGACGGCTGCCGGGATGTCGTACAGGGCGACGTCGTCGTAGGTGTAGCGCCGGCCGGTCTCGTTGTAGGGCAGTCGGCAGCTGCCGCGCCAGTCCAGCAGCCAGGGCTCGTAGCCCTCGTCGAGGAGGACGTCGACGAGGTTGCGGGTCTCGGGCAGCAGGAACATGTCGGCGGACGCGGTGTGCCCGTGCAGCAGCAGGACGGCGGGCCTCCCCCGGTCGCCGGGGTCGACGCGGGTGAGGCCGAGACGGACGCCGTCGGCGGCGTGCAGGGGGATCTCCTCCACCCGGGACGCGTCGAGGCGGTGCCGGAGCGGGCGCGGCGTCGGGGTGGTCCGCACCCGTCGCAGGGCGGGTCGTGGGCGGGTCGTACGGGTGGTACGGAAGATCATCGGTGGCGCTCCGTGGGGGCGGGGGTGCGGCGCAGGTCGAGCAGGTCGGCGGCGGCGCGGGCGAAGGGGCCCGCGAGTCCGCGGCCCATCTCCAGGCCGAACCAGGCGAGCCAGGTCAGCTTGGCGGCCCGCCTCTCGCGGCCGGTCAGCCGCGGGTCGACCCGGATGCCGTCGATCTGGTCGCGGACGTAGGTGTCGGCGGGGACGACGACCTCGCCGGCGAAGGAGGCCGACTCGCCGGCGCGGCCGATCTCGACGGTGAGGGCCCGGGTCTGACGCCACACATCGCGGCGGGCCCGGGCGTACTTGTGGCCCTCCAGCCACCAGGTGCCGCCGTCGAGGTCCGTCAGCTCCAACCGGTAGCGCAGCAGCCGGTGCCGCAGGCCGTGCTGGTGCGGGATGCCCTCGTCCGGGCGGACCCAGACATCGCCGTGGGCGACGGTCAGCGGCCCGGGGTGCACGGCCGGGCAGGTCACCTCGCCCGCGACGTCGATCCGGCGCTCCTCCACCAGCTGGTACATGCTCGCCAGGGAGAGGGTGAGCGCCATGGAGCAGGGCTCTGAGGCGGGCGCGCCGACGGGTCCGACACTGCCCTCGGTCCTCTCGTCGAACCACAGGTAGGGCCGGTCGTCGCGGTGCGGCAGCCGGGCCAGCCCGTCGGCGGCCAGCTTCTGGTACGTCCTCAGCTGGGCGCGGGAGTCGTAGCGGGCGGCCGGGGGCAGTCCCAGCGCGTCGACGAGGGCGGCGGTGCGGGTGTCCTCGGCGGCCGGGCCGGTCAGGGTCGCCTCGCACAGCTTCAGCGCGGTCGGGCTGCGCAGCACCCGGCCGAGGAAGGCGAGTTCGGGGACGGGTTCGGCCTCCAGGCGGGCCAGGGTGTCGGCGCGCCACTCGTCCCAGTCCTGCACGCGCACGTGCATCCCGCCGAGCGCCATGTCGCGGACGACGTCGTCGAGCGTGCTGGGCACACCGGTGAGGTGGTAGTCGAAGCCCCAGGCGTCCGGTTCGCAGACGACGGCGGCGGCGACGCGGCTGACCCGGTCCACCGGTGCCACGTTGAGGTACCGGAACGCCGGGACGGTGCGGTGGCGGCCGAAGGCCGAGATCAGCCCGCTGCTGAGGTCCAGCGGGTTGTAGGCGCCGGTCGTGGTGTGGCCACCGATGCCGCCGGGCCGCAGAGCGGTCACGACGAGGCCGTGGTCGCGGGCGCGGCGCAGAGCGGTCTCGGCGGCCCACTTGGACTGGTCGTAGCCCGAGACGAGGCGGTCCACGTGGGCGAGCGGGTCGTCCTCGCCCATGGAGGTGATGCCGACCTCGTTGAAGACGGCGACGGAGGAGATGTGATGCAGGGGTTTGGGCCGTCCGGTGGCGGCGAGTTCGGCCAGGGTGAGCGCACCGAGGACGTTGCTGGCCCGCAGAGACCGGTATCCGCGCAGGAAGTCCACGGCGGCGGCGACGCCGACGACGCTGTCGACTTCGCGGGCGAGGGTGTGCCACGTCTCCTCGGACAGGCCGAGCCGGGGGTGGCGGAGGTCGCCGGGCAGTACGGTGATGCGCCGGCGCACCTCGGACGACCAGGGCAGCCGGTACGACCGGAGCGCCTCGCCGAGGCGGGCGAGCGCCGCGTCCTCGTCGGCGGCGCGGACCAGGCAGTACACATGGGCGTCGCTGTGCCGCAGCAGGTCGAGCAGCAGATGACTGCCCAGGAAGCCGGTGGCGCCGGTGAGCAGGATGCGCCGGGGCGGCACCGGCTCGGGCAGGTCCGTGAAGGGCAGCCGGTCGGCGAGCGCGAGGTCGGCCAGGATCTGGTCGAGGTCCTCGCGCCGTGCCCGGGGAGCGAGGTCGCCGCCGATCGGCCCCGCGGGACCCGGAACAGCCAGGGGTGCGGCGGCGTGCGGCAGGAGCGCGGCCGGGCGGGCGGCGCCGGACGGGGACGCGGCCAGGGGGACCGGCCCGGCCGGGGCGACGGCGCCGGGCGGGGACGCCGGCGGGAGCGGCGTGTTCCCGGGCGGGGTTCCACCGGCCGCGGCGGGCGCCGCAGCGCCGGGTGGGAGCACCGTGGCCGGGTCCGCCGCGACGGGTGCCGGAGCGTCGGCGGCCCGCGGCCCGCCCGGAACCGTCGCGCCGGTCGGCGGGACGTGCCCGGAGGCCAGCCACCGGCGGGCCAGGCTCGCCGGGCGGGCGTCGGCGAAGACCTCGTCCAGGTCGATCTCGCGTCCCAGCAGCTCCTCCAGTTCGGCCACCAGCTCCACGGCCGCCACGGACGTCCCGCCCGCGTCGAAGAAGTCCGCGTCCGGCGCGAGACGCCCCGACGGCAGGTGGCGGCCCGCGACGGCGGCGATCTCCGCCGTCAGGGCCGCCTCGTCCCGCTCGGCGGGCGCATCACCTGTGTCGGCGGGCGCGGCGGGGGGGTCCTGCCCGGTAGGTGTGCCTGCGGCGCCGACCTTCGCCAGCAGGTCGTTCAGGCCCAGGCCGGTGCCGCCGTGCTCGATCTGCTCGGCGACGGCCCGCTGCCCGGCGGCCTCGTTCGTCTCAGGCATGGGCGCCCTTCGTGGTGTGCACGGTGTGTTCCTCTCGGTGCTGTCGGTGCTGTCGGGTCGTCTCAGTGCTGCCAGGAGCGGAACGCCCTGAGGTGTTCGGGCGTCGTGACGATCTCCAGGCGTTCGTCGTCCGGGTCGGCACCGCCGAGCGAGGCGAGCAGGCGCCGGGCGGGTGCGTTGCGCTGGGTGCGCTCCGCCCTCAACCGGACCTTGGTGCAGCCGAGTTCGTCGGCGCGGTCGGCCAGTCGGCCCAAGAGGCGCTCCTCCACCCCGCGGCCCAGCGCCCGGCAGCTCATCAACCAGGCGAGGACGTCGAGCCGGTCGCCCTCGGCCTCCACGGCGAGCAGCCCGATCTGCCCGTAGTCGCCGAACCGGTCCCGGGCGGCGGCCGTCCACACCTCGCCCCGCTCGCGCCAGCGGGCCAGGTCCCCCCCGTCGGCCGACCGGGACCGCAGGGTGAACTGGTTGGTGCGGCGGACGAGTTGCTCGGCCCGCTGCACATCGCCCTCGGTCAGGGGCCGGACATCGACCTCAAGCTCCAGCCGCTGGAGGAACTCCTCGAAGCCGCTCGTCTCCCGTACCGCGTCCCGTTCCCGCTCCTGCGCGTAGAAGCGGGCGCGCAGCGCGTCCTCGGCCGTCGCGGCGGCCGGGACGAGCGGCCACAGGCGATCGAGGAACTCCTCCATCCGGTCCGCGGGCGGGCAGGTGACGGAGAGGACCTGGGGCAGCGCGGCCCGCATCCGGGCGATCTCCGCCGGGTTGTCGTCCAGGAAGAGGAAACTGTCCAGACCCAGGTTGAGGGTGCGGGCCGCCTGTGCGAGGCGGTCGGGCTTCGGCTCCCAGGCGGCGGAGACGACGCTGAAGTGCTCCGCCTCGAGCAGGCTGTCCGGGCGGTCCAGGACGGCCCGGACGGTGGCCTCGTCGTTGTTGCTGACGAGGACGAGCAGGGCCCCTGCCGCCCGCCACTGCAGCAGCCGGCGGGCGAGCAGTTCGCGGGGCCCGGTGAGGTCGACGGACCCGGGGCCGGTCTCCCCGGCCACCCCTGCCCACAGGGTCTCGTCGCCGTCCACCGCGATGACCTTCGGCGCGGGCCGGCGCACCGCGTGGACGGCCTCGGCCAGCCGCAGCGCCACCGCCGCCTGGAAGGACGGTGTGAAGGGCAGGTGGGCCAGGCGCTCGGTCCGCTCGTCGAAGGGCTCGTCGACCGGGTGGCGGCGGGTCCACTCGCCATGGCCGAGGACCCCGATGCCGGGAGTGCCGGCGAGGTCCGCTGCGACCCCCTCCTCCCACCGGGTGAAGCGGTCGTCGGGGCGGGCGCAGGGCAGGAACCCGACCAGCAGCGGCCTGCGGGTCCGTTCGGCGAGGGAGCGCAGCGCGGCCGGGTAGGCAGTGCGCGTCTCGGCGAGGAGGGCGTCGTCGACGGGGCCGAAGCGCTCCAGGTCCGCCGCGCGCAGCAGGACGACGCCGACGGCGGTCGCGGGGTCGCAGAAGACCGACGTGGGGTCCTGAAGGGTCGCAAGGACCTGGTGGTACGGCGCCTCGGTGACGGTCAGCGGTGCCTCGCCGGTGCCCTCGTTCACCGCGGTCCGGCACATCAGCGGCAGGTTGCCGAGGGCGAAGGTGGCGGCGACGGCGAGGTGGCCGCCGGCCGGGCGGACCGGGACGGCCGGGTCCTCGGCCGTCTCCCCGAGCAGGCGCAGGAAGTCCTCGCCCAGCCCGGCCGCGGCGTCCGCGTCGAGGATGTCCAGATTGTGGTCCAGGCGGATCCGGCCCGCGTCGGGGGTCATGGTGACCATCAGGTCGAGGTCGGACCAGCCCGTTCCGGCGGGCAGCACCTCCAGGCGGGTCGTGCGGTGGGCGGAGCGTACGTAGTTGAAGTACACCTCGACGAGCGGTGCGTCCTGCCGGTGCAGTCCCTGACGGGTCAGGGTGGCGAGAACGTCGGTGAACGCGGCGCCCCGGTCCAGGATCCGCTGGAGGCGGTCACCGGTGCGGCGCAGCACCTCCGCCACCTGTTCGCCGGGCCGGGCCTCGGCCGGGAACGGCACCGGGACGCCGTAGAAGCCGACCGCGTCGTGGGCGTCGGCGTGGATGCGGGTGTCCACGGGCACGGCGAGCGCGAACCGTTCCCTGTGCCGTTTCCGGGCGAGCAGCACGGTCAGGGTGCCGAGGCAGAACGCGGCCGGGGTGACGGCGAGCCGGGTCGCGGCGGCGGTCACCCGGTCCATGAGCCCGTCGGGGATCGCGACGGTGACGCTGCCGGCGCGGTACGTCCGGGCCGGCGGGCGGGGCCGGGACAGCTCCAGGTCGAGCCGCTCGCTGCCGTGGAAGGCGGCGCGCCAGGCGTCGTCCGGGCCGCCCGCGCCGTCCCGCTGGGCCTCGACGAGAGCGGCGACGTCGCGGTTGGTGGCCGTGCCGTCGAGTTCCGCGCCGGACAGTTCGGCGTCGATCTCCCCCGCCACCAGCAGCAGGGACTGCAGGTCGGAGACGGCGTGGTGGGCGCCGTACACGAGGAGCTGACCGTGCGGGCCGGCGTCGAGGAGTTCGAACCGCCACAGCGAGGTCCGGGTCAGGTCGAAGGGTTCCTCCAGCAGCGCGCGCAGCCGCCCGGCGGCGTCCGGCGGCACGTCGCCGTGCAGGACCGTCCACCGCAGCACCGGCTGCTGCGGTGCGCGGTCCACGCGCAGGAACCGCTGCCCGTCCTCGCTGCCGGTGACGACCGCGGTGCGCAGGGCGGCGTGCCGTGCGGTGAGGCGGTCGAGGACGGCGGTGAGCTCCTCGCGGGTGGTCGGGGTGGTGAGCCGGACGGCCAGGCCGACGCCGTGGGCGGCGCCCGGCATGCCGGGCCGGGCGCTGCGCAGCAGCCGTACGACGTCGCGGGTGGCGGGGAACACGGCGGCCTCCGGGACCGTGTCTCCGGGGTCGGCCGGTGACGGCTCCGCCACCGGGAGGGGCCGGTCGGGAAGGGCGTCCGTCAGCGTGCGGGCCAGGCCGCGGATGTCTGCAGCGGCGAAGACGTCCGCGGCGGGGAGTTCGGCGCCGAGTTCGCGGGCGAAGGTGTTGCGCAGCCGCACCAGCATGAGGGAGTCCAGGCCCAGTTCGTTCAGGGCTGTGGTGACGGAGGCGTCCACGGTGCCGCCGGAGACCTCGCCGACGCGGGCGCGGACGTAGGCCTCCAGCCAGGTGGTCCGTTCCTCGCCGGACGAGGCTGCGAACACCTTCTGCACCAGCCCGTCGGCGGCCGGTCCTCCGGCCGGGGCGGGTATGAGGCCGGCGAGGATCGGGCGGGTGCGCGCAGCGTCGGGGGCGAGGGCGAGCAGTTCGCGGTCCAGGGCCAGGGGCGCCAGTTGGCGGCGCCCGGTGCCCAGGACGCGGTCGAAGAGTTCGCCGCCCTCCTCGGGGGTGAAGGCGATCAGGCCCGATCTGCCGGTCTCGGCGGACCGGGTGCCGGAGGCGGCGACCATGCCGACGCCCGCCCAGGCTCCCCAGTCGAGGCTGAGCGCGGGCCGTCCGGTGCGGGACAGGTGGTGGGCCCAGGCGTCGAGGAAGGCGTTGGCGGCCGCGTAGGCGCTCTGCCCGGCGGAGCCGAGCAGTCCGGCCGCCGAGGCGAACAGCACCGTCTGCCGTGCCTCCGGGACGAGTTCGGTGAGGTGGGCGGTCCCGAGCACCTTGGGGTCCAGGACGCGCAGGACGCGTTCGGGGGTCAGGTTCGCCGCCGTGGCGTCGTCGAGGACGCCGGCGGCGTGCACGATGCGGTCGATCGGGCCGGCCGCCCGGCGCACGCCGTCCAGCGCGGCGGCCAGTCCGGCGCGGTCGGCGACGTCGGCGCGGGCGAGGTGGACGTGCACCCCGCGCTGCCGCAGGCCGCCGATCCAGCGTGCGGTCTCCGGGTCCGGGGTTCCCCGGCCGAGGAGCGCCAGACTGCGGACGCCGCGTCGCACCAGGCGCTCGGCGACGACCCGGCCGAGGCCGCCGAGACCTCCGGTGATCAGGTGGACGCCGCCGGTGGCGGTGTCGCCGGGACCGTCGCCGTCCGGCCGGGTGCGGGCCAGCCGGGGCACCATGCGGCCGGAGTCGCGCAGCGCGACGAGCCGTTCGTCGTCGGCGTGCCACAGCTGGGTCCACAGCGCGTCCAGGCCGCCTTGCGGAGGCAGGTCGACCAGGGTGGCCGCCAGCTCCGGGTGCTCCTGCGCCAGGGAGAGCGTGAAGCCCCAGGCGAGCGCCTGCTGAGGGTGCGTCACCCGGGTGCTGTCGCCGGCCGCCTGCGTGCCGCGGACGACGACGAAGAGCCGGGGCGCGGGCTGCTGCCGCTCGGTGAACGCACGGACCAGGTGCAGGGTGCTCAGGCAGCACAGTCGTGCCGCTTCCCGGGCCGTGACCGCGTCGGTGACCGCAGGGGCGTCCAGTGCCGACAGTTGCACCACGCGGGCGGGCGGTGCGTCGGGGAAGGCGTCGTCGAGCAGGCGGGCCAACTGCTGCGGGTCGGCCGGGTCGAGCACGTACCGGCCGGGGCCCTCGGCGGCGTACGCCCGGCCGGGCCGGGCGAGGACGCACGGCACGGACTCCGGCAGCCTCGCGGCGAGTTCGGCGCCGACGCCGGTGCCGTCGGCGAGGACGAGCCAGGCGCCCCCGGCCGGCGTGCCGGACGCGGGCGGGCGGGGCTGCCAGCGGGTCTCGTACAGAGCGCCGTCCAGCGGGGAGAGCGCGGCCAGCTCGAAGCCCTCGATCGTGAGGAGCAGCCGGTCGTCGGCGTCCCACAGCCGGAGGTCGAACACGGCCCTGTCGCCGGCGACCGACCGCAGGTCGCAGGTCACCCGGGCGGGCGTGGTGCGCCGCCCGGTGAACCGGAGCCGGGCGGCGCCGGCCGGGACGAACGCCCGTCCCCGGGGGGCTTCGCCCGGCAGGGCCGCGGCGTGGAAGGCGGCGTCGAGGACGGCGGGGTGGAGCAGGTGCCCGGCGGCGGGCCGCTCGGCGAGCCGGCCCTCCGCGGCGGTGGCCGTGCGCCGGCCGGCCTCCAGGGCGCGGAAGGCGGGACCGTAGTCGATGCCGAGGGAGGCGAGTGCGGCGTACATGGCCGGCAGGTCGGCCGGGTCTCCGTACGGCTCGCCCGTGCGCTCCGGCTCCGGGGCCGAGGCCTCGTCGGTGAGGACGTGTCCGGTGACGTGCCGCTCCCAGCGGGTGCCGCCTGCGGTGGTGGAGGCGACGGTGAAGGCGCGCCGGCCCTCGGCGGCGGGCCGCAGGACCAGCTGCAGCCGTGCGGGACGGTCGGGGTCGAGGCGCAGCGGCCGGACGAAACGGATGTCGGCCAGGTGCACTTCGGTGCTGTGCCCGACGGCGGACGCTGCCTCCAGCGCCATGTCGAGGAAGGCGGCGCCGGGCAGCCAGGTCTCGCCGTTGACCTGATGGTCCATCAGGTAGGCGAACCGGCTGTCGCGCAGGTCGATCTCGGTCTGGAACAGGTGCCGGTCCGGTTCGTCGCTGGCCTCGACATGGGTGGCGAGCAGCGGGGAGGCGCCGGGGGCGGTCGCGGGGGCCGGGGCGAGCCAGTGGCGGTCGCGGTCGAAGGCGTAGGTGGGCAGGTCGACGCGGCGGCCCTGCGGGTGCAGGGCGGTCCAGTCGGGGGTGTGCCCCGCGGTGTACAGCTCCCCCACGCCGCGCAGCAGTTGGCGGCGGCCGTCGCGCCGCCGGCGCAGGGAGCAGACCGCGACCGCGTCGACGCCCGCCTCCGCGGCCACCGCCTCGACGGCGGCGGTCAGCGAGGGGTGCGGGCTGAGTTCGACGAAGTAGCGGTAACCGTCGTCGAGCATCCGGCGCACGGTGTCCGCGAAGCGGACGGGCCGGCGGAGGTTGTCGAACCAGTGCGCGGCGTCCAGCCGCTCGCCGGGTACGCGCTCGGCCAGGACCGTCGAGTACACCGGGGTCGCGGTGCTCCTGCCGTGCACGTCGGCGAGGCGGCCGGTGAAGGCGGCGCGCAGCGGTTCCATCAGGGGGCTGTGGGAGGCGAACGGCGTCGACAGCGGGCGGGTGGGCACCCCTCGGTCCGCCAGCCGGCGGCCCAGCTCGGCCAGTGCCTCGGCCTCGCCGGAGACCGCGGTGGCCGCGGCGCTGTTCACGGCGCCGACGAACAGGCGTCCGGTGTAGGGCTCGAGGAGTTCCTCGACCTGGGCCTGCGGCAGTTCCACGGCGAGCATGCCGCCCCGACCGACCAGGGGTGCGACCGAGGCGGCCCGTCCGGCCACCACGGCCGCGGCCTCGTCCAGCGTCAGGGCACCGGCGGCGTGGGCGGCGGCGATCTCGCCGAGGCTGTGGCCGACGACGGCGTCCGGAACCACGCCGAGGGAACGCCAGGCGGCGGCGAGGGCCGCGTTGACCGCGAACAGCGCGGGTTGCAGGTACTCGGTGCGTTCCAGCGGGGAGAACTCCTCCGGAGCGCGCAGGGCCGTCAGGACGGACCAGCCGACGTGCCCCCGCAGGGCCTCGTCGATGCGGGACAGCTCGCTGCGGAATGCCTCCGTGCCGGCGAGCAGGTCGAGGCCCATGCCGGGCCACTGGCCGCCGTGACCGGCGAACACGAAGGCGACCTTGCCGGCGTGCTCCTCGCGGGCCGGTGCCAGGGGTGCCCGGCCGGAGGCGAGCGCCTCCAGGGCGGCGCGCAGTTCGTCCCGGTCGCCCGCCACGATCGCCGCCCGGCGCTCGAAGTGGCTGCGGTGCCGGGCCAGGGTGTGGGCGACGTCCACCAGAGAGCTGTCGCCGGCCGGCCCGGCGGCCGGTGCGGTCGTGCCCGGTACGGCGACGGCCGGTGCGGGGATCACGGTTCCGGAGTCGTCCGCCGGGGAGTCCTTCGGTGCGGGATCGCGGCCGGGGCCGCGCGCCGGCGCGGCGTCGGCCTCCGGGCCCTCCGGGTGGGCACCGGGGCCGGAACCGTCCGGCCGCCCGGCTCCGGCCGCCGCGACCTCCGTCGGTATGTCGTCGGCCACCGCGACGTTCGCGTCGGCCGACGGAACGGCCGTCGGTCCGGCATCGCCCTCGGCCGCGGACTCCGGTGCGGCGTCCGTCTCCGGGGACTCCGCCGCCCGCGCGTCCTCCGGTCCGGCACCCGTGACGCCGGCACCTGCCGCGGCGGCTCCCCCTGGTGCGCCCGCCGGTCCGGCGTCGGACACGACGGGGGCACCGTCGTCGTCGGCCGGCCCGGACTCCGTGCCGGGCGCGACGGTCGGCTCCGGTCCGGCCGGGCCGGCGTCCGTGGCCAGGTGCCGTGCCAGGCGTGCCGCCTGACCGCGTACGGCCGCCTCGCTGCGTCCGGACACCACGAACAACTCTGGCCCGGACAGGACATGACGCTCCGTCGGAACGTCGGCGGGCGGAGCCTCCTCCACCACGACGTGGGCGTTGGTGCCGCTGATGCCGAAGGCGCTCACGCCGGCGCGCCGGACGCGGCCGGGTGAGGCGGGCCAGCTCGCGGGCTCGTGCAGCAGCCTCAGCCCGCTGCTCTCCCAGTCGACGTGGCGGCTGGGGGTGGCGGCGTGCAGGGTGGCCGGAAGGGTGCCGTGGCGCAGGGCCTCGACGACCTTGACGAGTCCGGCCACGCCCGACGCCGCCTGCGTGTGGCCGATGTTGGACTTCAGCGAACCCAGGTACAGCGGCCGGTCCAGCGGGCGGTCGGCGCCGAACACCGCGGTGAGGGCGCCCGCCTCGATCGGATCGCCCAAGGTCGTGCCGGTGCCGTGCGCCTCGACGTAGTCGATGGCGTCGGGCCCCAGACCGGACCGTTCCAGGGCGCGGCGGAGGACCTGCTCCTGAGCCGGGCCGTTGGGCGCGGACAGGCCCTGGCTGCGGCCGTCCTGGTTGACGGCGGTGCCGCGCAGCACGGCAAGCACCTCGTCGCCGTCACGGCGGGCGTCGGCGAGCCGTTTCAGGACGAGCATCCCGGCACCCTCCGACCAGATCGCCCCGTCGGCGTCGTCGGAGAAGGAGCGGCAGCGACCCGTCGGTGAGAGCCCACGCAGGCGGCTGAACTCCACGAAGGTCTGCGGGGTCACCATCAGCGTCACACCGCCGGCGAGGGCGAGGTCGCACTCCCCCGCGCGCAGTGCCTGGGCGGCCAGGTGGGTGGCGACGAGCGAGGACGAGCAGGCGGTGTCCACGGTCATCGCCGGGCCGTGCAGGCCGAGCGTGTAGGCGAGGCGTCCGGAGGCGACGCTGGGCGCGGAGCCGGTGCCGACGTAGCCGTCCAACTGGTCCAGGCGGGTTCCGGCGAGGTAGTCGCTGCCGAACATGCCGACGTAGACGCCCGTGGTGCTGCCGGTCAGGTCGGCGGGGACGGTTCCGGCGCGCTCCAGGGCCTCCCAGGCGGTCTCCAGCAGCAGGCGCTGCTGCGGGTCCATGGCGGCGGCCTCCTTCGGGGTGATGCCGAAGAATCCCGCGTCGAAGGAGTCGATGCCGTCGAGGAAGCCGCCCTCGCGCGCGTAGGACGTGCCCGGCCGGTCCGGGTCGGAATCGTACAGGGCGTCGATGTCGCCCCAGCGGTCGGCCGGGAAGGGGCCCACCGCGTCGCGGCCCTCGGCGACCAGGCGCCACAGGTCCTCGGGACCGTCGACGCCTCCGGGCAGGCGGCACGCCATGGCGACGACGGCGATCGGCTCGTCGGGCGCGGGGGCGGACGAGGTGCCGGCGGCGCTCGCGGCGCTCGCCGCGTTCTGCGGTCGTGCGGCGGGCGCGGGGTCCCGTGCGGCGAGGACACCGGTCAGCAGGTGGCCGGTGAGGCGGGCCGGGGTGGGGTGGTCGAACAGGAGGGTGGCGGGCAGCCGGACGCCGAGGCGGTCGGCGAGGCGGTTGCGCAGTTCCACGGCCGTGACCGAGTCCATGCCGATCTCCCGCAAAGGCTGCTCGGGACGGACCGACTCCGCCGCGCGCAGGCCGAGGACGCGGGCGGTCTCCTCGCGCACCAGGGCCAGGACGCGGTCGCCGCGGTCGGTCTCGGGCAGCGCAGCGAGCCGGTCCGCCAGGGCGCCCGGCCGGCCGGCCGCGGCGGGGGGCGCGGGCAGCAGGGAGCGCCAGAGGGCGCCCGTGGCGGTCTCCCGCAGCCGGGCCGTGTCCAGTGCCCAGGCCACGGTGTGCGGCGCGTTGCGCCGCAGGGACAGCTCGACCAGGTCGCGGCCCTGCTCGGGGGTGAGGGCGCGGTGCCCGTGGCGGGCCATGCGTGCGAGGTCGGCGTGGTCGGCGGCGAGGCCCTCCCCGGCCCAGGCTCCGAAGGCGATGGACACGGCGGGCAGGCCGAGGGCGCGGCGGTGGTGGGCGAGTTGGTCGAGGAAGGCGTTGGCG
Organism: Streptomyces actuosus; assembly: GCF_016921115.1. GTDB lineage: Bacteria > Actinomycetota > Actinomycetes > Streptomycetales > Streptomycetaceae > Streptomyces > Streptomyces actuosus_A. The sequence continues at coordinate 322,949 of NZ_JAFFZS010000003.1, read as the reverse complement.
GCCGCGTAGTTGGCCTGGCCGGCGCTGCCGACGACGCCGGCGGCCGAGGAGACGAGCAGGAAGAGGTCGAGTTCCCGGTCGGCGGTGAGCCGGTGCAGGTGGGCGGCCCCGTCGGTCTTGGGGCGCAGCACCCGGGCGAGACGCTCGGGGGTGAGGTCGCCGAGCACGCCGTCGTCCAGGACGCCGGCGCAGTGGACGACACCGCGCAGGTCGTCGACGGGGTCCAGCAGGGCCGTGAGGGCGGCTCCGTCGGAGACGTCGCAGGCCGCGATCTCGACCTCGGTGCCGAGCGCGGTGAGCTCGGCGGTGACGTCGGCGGCGCGGGGATCGCCGGGTCCCCTACGGGACGTCAGCAGCAGCCGGGGCGCTCCCTGTTCGGCGAGGAGCCGGGCGATCGCCCGTCCGACGGCGCCCAGGCCGCCGGTGACCAGGACGGTGCCGTCGGCGGCGAGCGGGGCGGTCCCGCCCGGCCGGGCGCGCACCAGCCGGGGGGCGAGCAAACTGCCGTCCCGCAGGGCGAGTTCGGGTTCGTCGCGCTGAGCGGCGGCGGCGCGCAGCAGGTCCGCGGGGGCCGGGCCGTCGAGATCGAGGAGGGTCAGGCCGAGGTCCGGGTGCTCGGCGCGGGCGGTGCGGGCCAGTCCCCACAGCACGGACTGGGCGAGGTGCGGAACCGTGTCGCCGTCGGCGGCGGCGAGCGCGCCGCGGGTCACCCACAAGGTCTGCTCCGGTGCCTCGTCCGCCGGCCGCGCGAGGAGGGCCTGCAGCTCGGCGAGCGCGGTGGCCGCCAGTTCCTGTGCGGCGGCGTCCGGTCGACCGACCGGGAGGGGCCAGAAGCGTACGATCGTCCGCGCCCGCCGACCGGTGTCGCCGGGGCTCGTCGGCTCCCCCGCGCGCAGGGCGTCGGCGACCTGCGGATCGGTGGGGTCGCCGAGGACGGTCATGGCGTCCTCGGTCAGCCCGCCCGCCGCCGCTGCCGCGACGGCGGTCCAGGCCACCTCGTACAGGTGGCGTGCGTTCGGCGAGCCGCTGCCCAGGTCGCCCGGGTGGACGGTTCGCAGCCGCACGTCCTGGAGGCGGCCGGCGAAGAAGCCGTCACCGTCCCACAGGGTGACGTCCAACGTGAGGTCGGTGGTGGTTTGCGTGGTGCGCCGCACGAGCGCGGTCAGCTCGGTGCCGTCGCCGGGCGGCAGGACGCTGCTGCCGATCGCGACCGGCAGCAGCACCCGGTCACCGGTGGTGTGGAGGCCGGCGGCGACGTGCAGGGCGGCATCGAGGAGCGCCGGGTGGACGGGGTGGGCGTCGGCCGTGTCGCGGCCGGCGGCCGGCAGGGTGAGTCGGGCCAGCAGCGCGTCGTCGCCGATGCGCACCGCCTGCCGTACGCCGCGGAAGGCGGGGCCGTAGGTCAGGCCGTGCTCCGCCAGCCGGTCGTAGGTGCCGGGATGCCAGGCGGGTTCGGCGTCGTGCGGCCAGGCCGGCGGCTGCTGTGCCGCGGGCTGCGGCGCGGGCTCGGCTGCGGTCGCGGTGGCGTGCAGGGTCCAGTCGCCGGGCTCGGCGCCCCGCGGGCGACTGTGCACGGTGATCTCGGGGGTGGGGCCGTCGCCGACGACCTCGACGGACACCTCGACCGTGGCGGCGGGGGCTCCCGCCCGGCCGGGCGCCGCCTGCGACACCGGGGAGGGCAGGACGAGGGGGGTGAGCACCAGCAGGCCGGTGAGGTCGGCGGGGGTGTGCGGGCGGGCCTCGGCGAGGGCGGCGCGGCACAGTTCGAGCAGGGTCGTGCCGGAGACGACGGTCCGGCCGAACACGGTGTGGTCGGACAGCCAGTCGGCGGTGGCCGCGGACCATTCCGAGCGGAAGGTCCAGCGCGTGGCGTCCGCCGACCGGAGCAGGATGCCGAGCAGCGGGTTGGCGGCCCGGTCGAACAGGCCCGGGGCCGCGGAGGTGGCTTCCGGTTCGGTCCAGTGGCGCTGCGCGTCCCAGGCGTAGGTCGGCAGACCGGCCGGATCACGGTCGGCCACGAGGCGGCGCCAGTCGATGTCCCGGCCGTGGGCGTGGAGTTCGGCGGCGGCCCGGTCCAGGCAGGCCGGCCCGTCCTCGGCGCGGCGCAACGAGCCGACGGCGACCGGGTCGCAGCCGGCCTCCTCGGCGATCGTGCGCACGGCGGTGAGCAGGGAGGGGTGGGGGCTGAGCTCGACGAACCAGCGGTAGCCGTCGGCCATCATGCGCGCCGCCGCGGGGGCGAATCGGACCGGCTCGCGGAGGTTGGTGTACCAGTAGCCGGCGTCCAGTTCGGCGGTGACCGGCTCCCCGGTCACCGTGGAGTACCAGGCGACGGAAGCGGGGCCGGCGACGACACCGTCGAGTTCCTCGCCGATCCGGGTGCGGATCGGTTCGACGTGGGCCGTGTGCGACGCGTAGTCGACGTCGAGGCGGCGGGCGAAGACCTGCTCGCGGTCGAGGTCGGCGACGAGGGCGTCGACGGCCGCGGTGTCACCGGCGACGACGGTGGCGCGGGCGCTGTTGACGGCGGCGACCGACATCCGCCCGCCGTAGGCGGCGAGTCGGGGTTCCAGTGCGGTGTGCGGGAGGGCGACGACGGCCATGGTTCCGGTGCCGGACAGCTCCGTCAGGGCCTGGCTGCGCAGGGCGACCACGGCGGCGGCGTCGTTGAGGCTGAGGGCCCCGGCGACGCAGGCGGCGGCGACCTCGCCCTGGCTGTGCCCGAGGACGCCGTCCGGGCGGACACCGCGGGCGCGCCACACGGCGGCCAGGGACACCATCACGGCGAACAGGACGGGCTGGACGACGTCGACGCGGTCCGTGGTGGGGGCGTTCGGATCGCCGCGCAGCACGGAGGTCACCGACCAGCCGGTGAACGGGCGCAGCGCCGCGTCGCAGCGGTCGAGTTCGTCGGCGAACACCGCGTCGCGTTCCAGGAGGTCGCGGGCCATGCCGGCCCACTGTGCGCCCTGGCCGGGGAAGACGAACGCCACTTTGCCCGCGGGCCGCACGGGGTGCGGGCCGGTGGTGCGGTCGGGGTCGGGTCGGCCCTCGGCGAGGGCGTGCAGGGCGGCGAGCAGGTCGTCACGGCCGTCGGCGTGCAGGACGGCGCGCTGCTCGAAGTGGGTACGGTGGTGGGCCAGGGTGGCGGAGACGGCGGGCAGCGGAAGCTGCGGGTCGGCCTTCAGCGTCGCGTGCAGGCGGGCGGCCTGCCCCTGGAGGGCGGTCAGGGTGCGCGCGGAGAGCGGGAACGGCACGGCGCGCCCGTCCGCCGCGGACCCGGCGGGTCCGGAGGAGTCCCCCGCCGCAGGCTCGGCGGGCGCGGCCGTGTCCTGCGCTGCGGAGCCGGCGGGCGCGGTGGCCCGGTCCGCTTCGGCTTCGGCTTCGGCTTCGGCTTCGGCTTCGGCTTCGGCTTCGGCTTCGGCTTCGGCGGGTCGATCCCCCGCGGGGGCGATCGGCTCGTGGACCCGTTCCCCGGCGGCCTCGCCGGACTCAGCGGTCGGCTCCGCGGCGGGCTCAAAGGGCCCGCCGGACCGTACGGGGGACGGCCGGCCGGTGTCGGGGGCCTCCTCCAGGACGACGTGGGCGTTGGTGCCGCTGATACCGAAGGCGCTCACCCCGGCCCGGCGGATCCGGTCGGCGCGGCGCGGCCACGGCTGTGGGCTGTCGAGCAGGCGCAGTCCACCGGTGTGCCAGTCGATGTGCTCGGTGGGGGTGCCGGCGTGCAGGGAGGCGGGGATCAGTTCATGACGCAGGGCCAGGACGGTCTTGATGACGCCACCGATGCCCGCAGCGGCCTGGGTGTGGCCGACGACGGACTTCAGGCTGCCGACGCCGAGGGGCCGGTCGGCAGGGCGTCCGGGACCGAAGACGGCGGCGAGCGCGTTGCCCTCGACGGGGTCGCCGAGCCGGGTCCCGGTGCCGTGCGCCTCGACGTACTCCAGGTCGGCCGGGGCGAGTCCGGCATCGTCCAGGGCGGCGCGCAGGACCCGCTGCTGGGCCGGCCCGTTGGGTGCGCTCAGTCCCTGGCTGCGGCCGTCCTGGTTGATCGCGGATCCCTTGACCACCGCGAGGACGGTGTCGCCGTCCCGGCGGGCGTCGGCGAGCCGCTTGAGGAGCACCAGCCCGCAGCCCTCGGCCCACACCACGCCGTCGGCGTCGGTGGAGAACGGGCGGCACGTGCCGGTGGGGGACAGCGCCCGCAGCCTGCTGAACTCCACGTGTCCGCGGGGAGTCACCAGCAGTGTCGCGCCGCCCGCGAGGGCGAGGTCGCACTCGCCGGCGGCCAGGGCGCGTGCCGCCAGGTGCAGGGCGACGAGGGAGGAGGAGCAGGCGGTGTCGACGGTGACGGCCGGGCCGCCCAGGCCGAGGGTGTAGGCGATGCGGCCGGAGGCGACGCTCGGGGCGGAGCCGGTGCCCACATGGCCGTCGAGCCGGTCGAGGGGCGCGGAGGCGAGGTAGCCGCTGTCGTACAGGCCGACGTAGACACCGGTGGAGCTGCCGTCGAGCGTGCCCGGCACGATGCCGGCGCGTTCGAAGGCCTCCCAGGCGGTCTGGAGGAGCAGGCGCTGCTGGGGGTCCATGGCGGCGGCCTCGCGGGGCGAGATGCCGAAGAAGGCCGCGTCGAAGCGGTCGATGGCGTCGAGGTATCCGCCGCGCAGGGTGTAGGCGGTGCCGGTGGCCTCGGGGTCGGAATCGTACAGGCCGCGGGTGTCCCAACGGCCGGCGGGCACCTCGCCGATGGCGTCCTCGCCGGAGGTGAGCAGCCGCCACAGCGCGTCGGGGTCGTCCGCGCCGCCGGGGAAGCGGCAGGCCAGCGAGATGATCGCGACGTCGTCGGCGGCGGTGCGCGCCACCGCCGTGCCGGACGGCGGGGCGGCCGGTGCGCGCGGGGGGCTCAGTACGGCGTCGGCCACGGCGGCGAGAGTGGGATGGTCGAACAGCAGCGTCGGTTCGAGAGCGCGGCCGGTACGCCGGGACAGCTCGGCCCCCAGGGCGACCAAGTGCCGTGATCCCAGGCCGTACTCGGCGAGGGGGCGGTGCGGGTCGAGGGTCGCCGGGTCGGTTCCGGCCGCTTCGGCGACGGCCGACGCGAGCCAGGCCCGGATGTCCGCGGGGGACGCGGCGGACGGCCCGGAGGACCCTGCGCGGGACTGTTCGCGCAGCTGCTCGGAGGAGGGTTCGGTCGGCCGTCCGGGGGACGGTTGCGGGGACTCGTGCGCAGACATCGGGGCAGGGGTGTCCTCAGGAAGGGGGGTGGCGTGTTCGGCGGGCAGCCCGCGGCATGTGACGGCGGGCGGCCCGCGGGGCTCGGCCGGCCGGCCCACCGGACGGTCGGCCGGCCGGCCGCGGCGCGCACGGCGGGCGGCCCGCGGCGTCAGCGTGTGGCCGGCGCGTCGATCCGGGCGAGCGTGCCGTCGAGATGGGCCGCGCGGGTGGCACGGCGCTGGATCTTGCCGCTGGAGGTCTTCGGGATGGTGCCGGCGTGGACGAGGACGACCTCCTGCAGGTGCAGGCCGTGGGCGTCGCCGATCGCGGCGCGCACCAGGTCGGTGATCTTCTCGATCTCGCCGGCCGCGTCCGGGTCCGCCTCGGCCACGAGCACCGGCTGTTCCCCGTCGGCGCCGGTGTCCGCGGAGAACGCGGCGGTGCAGCCGGGGCGCAGCGCCGGGTGGGCGAGTTCGGCCGCCAGTTCCAGGTCCTGGGGATAGTGGTTGCGTCCGTCGATGACCATCAGGTCCTTCAGCCGGCCGGTGACGAAGAGTTCGTCGTCGTGCAGGAAGCCGAGGTCGCCGGTGCGCAGGAAGCGGCCCGCGCGGCCGGGAAGGGTGGCCCGGAAGGTCTCGCGGGTGGCGAGGGCGTTGCGCCAGTAGCCCTTGGCGACGCTCGCGCCGCCGACCCAGATCTCGCCGGTCTCGCCGTCGGGCAGCTCCGTGCCGTGGTCGGGGTCGACGACGGCGACGGTGACGCCGGGGCCGGGCCGGCCGCAGCCGACGGCCGCGGCGTCCGCCTCGCCGGCGGGGTCGGTGGCGAGGCGGGTCGCCGGGGCGGTCTTGGAGCCGCCGGTGACCATGAGGGTGGCCTCGGCCAGGCCGTAGCAGGGGTAGAGGGCCTCGCGGCGCAGGCCGGCCGGGGCGAAGGTGTCGGTGAAGCGGCGCAGGGTGGCGGCCCGCACGGGTTCGGCGCCGTTGAAGGCGACCCGCCAGGAGCTCAGGTCGAGGCTGTCGACGAATTCCGGGGTGGCGTGCTTGAGGGCGAGTTCGTAGGCGAAGTTGGGGCCGCCGCTGGTGTGCGGGCGGTAGCGGTCGACGGCGGTGAGCCAGCGCTGCGGCTGCTGGAGGAAGTGGAGCGGGGAGAAGAGAGTGGCGGTGACGCCGAGGTGGACCGTGTTGAGGACCGGGCCGATGAGGCCCATGTCGTGGTACATCGGCAGCCAGCTGACGAACATCTCGCCGCCGTGCTCGGCGATCGCCTCCGGGGTGTGGCCCATGCGCTCGGTGATGACGTGCTGGTTGTCCAGGAGGTTGCCGTGCGTGACGGCGACGCCCTTGGGGGCCGACGTGGAGCCGGAGGTGTACTGGAGGAAGGCGACCGTGTCGGCGGTGAGGCCGGGTTCGCGCCACGCGTCGGCCGCGTCGTCGGGTATGTCCTCGGTCGCGATCCAGGTGAGGCCTGCGGTCTCCGGCAGTTGCTCCGCCTGGGCGGCGAGGGAGGCGATCACCTCGCGCCCGCCGAGGATCACCTTGGCGTCGGAATCGGCGATCAGGCGCCGCATCCTGATCAGTGCGCGGTGGTTGTGTGCGCGGCCCTGCGGCGGGACACCCGGTACGGCGACGACGCCGGCCGCGAGGCAGCCCAGGTAGCCGCAGACGAACTCCAGGCCCGGTGGATGGAGCAGCAGGGCCCGGGCGCCGGTCGGCAGGCGGTCCTGGAGCCAGGCGGCGACGGCGCGGGACCGCAGGGCCAGCCGCGCGTAGGACATGTACTGGATCTCTCCGTCGCTGTCACCCGTGACGAGGTAGCGGTAAGCGATGCGGTCGGGATGCTCCGAGGCATGTGCGGTCAGCAGATCGATCAGGGATCGAGCCATAGGACGAGTCTCACCTGTCTGAATGGGTCAGCGAGGGAACTGGAGTTCGACATTCGGGTCGTGTGGGGGCGTGTGCCCCTTCCGGGCCCGGCCCCCTTGCCGAACCGCCCGTCTCGGCGAACCGTCCGGGGAACTGCCGTGGCACGCATGCCCGTTCCCCACCCCGCTCGGCTTGCTACCAACGGGTAGAACCCTAGCAAGTCCGTGCGTACGACGCGTCGAACGCAGGTAAACCCTGTGTGTCCGAGCGAGTTGACCCGCCACACGTGCGCCGTCGCCAGGCCGGTCCGGACGGCCGGAGAACCGGCTGCGGAGCGTCTGCGAGCGGCCGGGGCAGCGGTGCGCGGCGGCCCCGAACGCCCGAACGGCGGATCGGTCCGATCGGTCCTATGGTGCTGTTATGGAGCACGCACTCAGTCCCGCGACCCTCGCCGAGCTGCGCCGTCCGCGGCCCTATCCGGCGGTCTCCGTGCTGACGCCGACCCACCGCCGGGCCCCCTTGAACACCCAGGACCGCGTCCGGCTGCGCAACGCCGTGGCGCAGGCCAAGCGGCAGCTGGACTCCGATCCGGCGGTCACCCGGGAACGCCGGGCGGACGTGGTGCAGGAGCTTGACCGCGCCCTGGCGGAGATCGATCTGGCCCACGCCGAGGACGGTCTGGTGATCTTCGCCGCTCCGGGCGAGCACCAGGTCTGGTCGCTCGCCAGGAGCGTCCCGGAGCGTGTGGTGCTGTCGGACACCTTCCTGACCCGCAACCTGGTCTCCGCGCAGGTCTCCGAGCGGCCCTTCTGGGCCCTCTCCGTCTCCGCCGACCGCGTCACCCTGTGGAGCGGCGGGGTCGACCGGGTCACGGAGAAGCACGTCGGCGGCTTCCCGCTGACCCGCAGCCGGCAGAACTTCGACGCCGAACGGCAGGAGCGGATCGGCGACCAGCCGAGCATCTTCCGCGACGAGAACACCCGGCAGTTCCTGCGGGAGGCCGACGCGGCGATGACCGGCGTCCTGCGCGACGAGCCCCGCCCGGTGTACGTCACCGGCGAGCAGGCGGCCCTGTCCCTCCTGGACGAGGTGGGCAGCGTGGCCAAGTGCGCGGTGCACGTCCCGCACGGCGGCCTCGCCCACGGCACGCCGGAGGCGGTGTGGCAGGCTGTGCACCCCGTGCACGAGGCCGAGCAGCGCAAGCAGGCCGCCGAGGTGGCCCGCGAGCTGACCTCCGCGCGCGGCCACCGCACGTTCGCTGCCGGCGTCGACGAGGTGTGGCAGAGCGCCCGGGAGGGCCGCATCAGGCTGCTCGCGGTGGAGGAGAACTTCAGCATGATCGTCCGCGACGTCGGCGACCACCTCGAACCGGCGACGAGCGGCGAGTTGGACGCGCGCGAGGACATCGTCGACGAGATCGTCGAGCAGTGCCTGGAGACGGGTGCAGAGGTCCGGTTCGTGCCGGACGGCACCCTGGGCGACGCGACGGGGATCGCGGGCGTCCTGCGCTACTGAGCCGAGGGCGCGGTCCCCCCTCTCGACGGCCGTGGAACCCTGGTGGCCGTACATTCGTGCGAGCCGCACCTGCGTGCCCCCTCCCCGGCAGCCGCCAGGGAGGGGGCACGGCCGGGGGTGTGCGCGACACCGGGGAAGGGGCCGACAGAACGTGTCCGAACTGCTGGGGGTGGCCGTGCTGGGCGCCGGCCACATGGGCGCCGACCACATCCGCCGTCTGGACCGCGGGGTGAGCGGGGCGCGGGTCGCCGCGGTCGCCGACCCCGACACCCGCCGCGCCGAGGCGGCGGCGGCCGGGATCGAGGGGGTCCGGGTGCACGCGGACGTGGAGGCCGCGCTCGACGCCCCGGGCGTGGGCGCCGTCCTCGTCGCCTCACCCGGCCCGGCGCACGAGGAGGCACTGCTCGCGGCCTTCGCGCGCGGGCTGCCGGTGCTCTGCGAGAAGCCGATGGTGCCGGACCCCGAGGGCGCCCTGCGGGTGGTGGAGGCGGAGGCTCGGCTCGGGCGGCGGCTGGCACAGATCGGTTTCATGCGCCGCTACGACGCCGAGTACCGGCGGCTGAAGGCCCTGCTGGACAGCGGCCGGCTGGGGCGCCCGCTGATGCTGCACTGCACGCACCGCAACGTGTCCTCGCCGCCCGGATTCACCAGTGCGATGCTGGTCGACAGCTCTGTCTCGCACGAGATCGACGCGGCCCGCTGGCTGCTCGGCCAGGAGCTGACCGCGGTGACGGTGCTGCGCCCGCGCTCCTCGGCAGCCGCCCCGCAGGGGCTGATCGACCCGCAGTTCGTGCTGTTCGAGTCCGAGCAGGGCGCCCTGGCCGACGTCGAGGTGTTCGTCAACTGCGGCTTCGGTTACCAGGTGCGCTGCGAGGCGGTGGGCGAATCGGGCTCCGCGCGCATCGGCGAGGACCACGGCATGCAGGTGACCGGTGGCGGCGACACCTGCCGGGAGGTCCCGCAGGACTACCTCGTCCGCTTCGCCGACGCCTACGACCGTCAGGTCCAGGACTGGGTCGACGCCACCCGGCGCGGTGCCGTCACCGGCCCCTCGGCCTGGGACGGCTATGCCGCCGCGGCGGTCGCCGAGGCCGGGGTGCGGTCGCTGGAGGACGGCAGACGGGCGACGGTCGATCTGGCGCCGCGCCCGGGACCCCACATCGCCTGAACACACGACCGACGAACGCCCGAGCGAGCGCCCCCCACCGTTGCCGACGTTCCGTCATATTCCTTACTGGGACTACGACTTGATGCGCTGAGACCCATCACCGAGGGTGCTCCGCAGCCGACCCGCAAAGACTCTGACATATGCCAGAAGCATCACCGTATCGTGTGTTGCCAAATCCCTTACACGGCATCGCGGCCTGTGCAACAGTCGTAACGGTCCACTCGGCCCTGGCCGTACCGTCCCCGCATCGGAGTGCGTCATGCCGTCCCATCTCTCTGCGGATCGCCCAGCCGCGCAGCCGCCCGGTCGCGGCTCGGTGGACGCCTTGATATCGCAGACGCGGCGGCTCAAGGGTGACGTGGTCGCCGTACGGCGGGACGCCCGCGGCGACGACTCGGACCCCCGGGGACGGTGGCAGCGCGCACTGTACGACCTGGCGCTGCACCAACTGGAAGACCTCGACGTGCACTTGGCGCAGCTGCAGGAAGGGCCGCCCCCCGACCCCGACGTCGAGCCCGCCCCCGAGCCACCCCTCGCGGCGCCACCCCCCGAGGGGCTGCTGAGCCGGGTCGGCAGCGCCGAGTGGAACCTGCTCACCGACGAGGCCACCTGGTCCGGGGAGTTGTACCGCATCCTCGGCCGCTCACCGTCGGCTCCCCCGCTCACCCTGGACGAGCTGCCGTCTCTCGTGTTCGACGAGGACCGGCCGAAGCTGGGCGCGATGGTCACCGACTGCCTGATCGACGCCAAGCCGATCGACGGGGAGTTCCGCATCGTCCGCCCGGACGGCGAGGCACGCACCGTACACATGATGGGCGAGCCCGTGCTGGACGCCGACGGCAGCACCACCTCCATGTGGGCCGTGCTGCGCGACGTCAGTGAGCTGCGGCGCAGCCAGCGGGCGGTGAGCGAGACCTGCGACTCGCTCCGGGTCCACGAGCACCGCGCGCAGACGGAGCACCGCGTCGCGGTCGAGCTCCAGGAGACGGTACTGCCCCCGTGGCGAGGCTCCCTGCGGCTCCCCCGTCAGGGTCCGGGTGCCCTCGACGTCGCCGCTCACTACCTGCCCGCATCGACGGACACGCTGATCGGCGGGGACTGGTACGACGCGCTGGAGGTGACCGGCGGCGAGACCCTGCTCAGCGTCGGCGACCTGGCCGGTCACGGCCCCGCCGCGACCTCGAACATGGCGGCGCTGCTGGGCGCCGTCCGCGGTATGGCGATGGCCGGCACCCAGCCGGGGCCGCTGATGACTCTGCTCAACCAGCTGCTGGACGCCACCGTCCAGCCGACCCTGGGCAGCGCGCTGTGCTGCCGCTACCGGCCGGACACCCGCACGCTGGTGTGGGCGCAGGCCGGACACCCCGGCCCGCTGCTCTTCCGCGACGGCACGGGGCGCCGGCTGGAGGCGCCGGACGGCGTCCTGCTCGGCGCGACGCCCGGCGCCTCCTACGGCCAGACCGAGGCCACCCTTCGGCCCGGCGATCTGCTGCTCCTGCACACCGACGGGCTGGTGCCGCGCCACGGCCCGGCGACCGCGGCTCCCCGCCTCCTGGACCTGGCGTCCCGGATGGCAGGGGCACGCACCGCGCAGGACTGTGTCCGCGTGGTGGTCGAGGAGTTCGGCGCGGGCGAACGGGACGACGACGCCTGCGTGCTGGTGGCGAGGGTGACACCGTGACCTGCTGAGCGTGCGGGCCTCATCGCCCGTACGCTCGCACTGCCCTCCCTCGTTCACACGCGCGCGGCCGCGTCTCCGCCGCCTGTGCGGTAGCAGTGTGCCGGTGCGGCAGCGGTGCCGCTTCTCCGCGTGCTCGGCCGCGATCGGTTCGGTCGCGGTGCGTTCCTAGGCCCGCGCGCTCCCGGCGCCGCCGCGGTCCCCCCTCCCCTTGGGCAGCGCCTGCATGATTTCGTCGCGCAGCTGCTGGATCCTCGGATAGCCGGCGTACTCGGCCGTGAGCCGGTACATCTGGCGGAGCCGGTCCCAGGTGCGGCGGGAGGAGTTCGCCCCCATCGACATCAGTGCCAGCCGGGCGTACCGATCCGCCTGCTCGGGGTCGTCGGCGATGAAGCAGGCGGACGCCATGGAGAGATGGTCGAAGATCTTCGACCGCTCCCGTCCGTCGATGCGCAGCGCCAGCGCCTTCTCCGCGTAGTACTGCGCGTGTGCGGCGGCACCCGGTTCGAACTCCGCCAGGGTGCGGTAGGCCAGGGCCTGCATGCCGTACAGATCCTCGTCCTTGAAGGTCTGCATCCAGTCGGGCGGTTCGAGGTCGTTGCGGTCGGAGACGAAGAGGTCCTCCGCCCGGCCCAGGGTGCGGCGCATCGCCTGGCCCTTGCCCATCGACGCCTGTGCCCAGGCCTCGATGGTGTGGAACATCGCCCGGGTGCGCGGCAGCACCTGCTCGCCCGAGCCGGACTGGGCGAGCTTCATCAGGTCCAGCGCCTCGTCGGGCCGGCCCAGATGCACCATCTGGCGGGCCGCGCGGGAGAGGGCCTCGCCGGCGCGGGGCCGGTCGCCGCCCTCCCGCGCGGCGTGCGCGGCGATGACGAAGTACTTCTGGGCCGTGGGTTCGAGGCCGACGTCGTGGGACATCCAGCCCGCGAGGACGGCGAGGTTGGCGGCGACGCCCCACAGGCGCCGCTGGAGATGGGGAGGGTGCCGGTAGGCGAGCATGCCGCCCACCTCGTTGAGCTGTCCCACCACCGCCTTGCGCTGCAGCCCACCGCCGCGGGCCGCGTCCCAGGCGCGGAACACCTCGACGGAACGCTCCAGTTCCTCGATCTCCTCGTACCCGATGGGGGCGGCCTCGTAGCGGTCGAACCCGGCGGAGTCGGCATGGAGGGGACGGTCGATGACGGGGGCGTCGGCGGTCAGGGCAGGATCGGTGTGGAGCCAGTCGTACATGGCGCTGCTGAGTGCTGAGCCCGCGGCGAGCGCGGCACCCGCGCCCACCAAGCCGCGTCGGTTGAGCATGAGGTCCATTCCCGTGAATTCGGTGAGGACCGCGGCAGTCCGCTCAGGCGCCCACGGCACGCCGTCGGGATGCTCCGTGCTCCCGCCGCCCTGCCGTTTCCCCGCACGCCCGCGCCGTACCAGACCGAGGTCCTCGATGGTCACGACACGGCCGAGTCGCTCGGTGAACAGAGCCGCCAGCACCCGCGGCACCGGATCGCGCGGGATCTCTCCCGTGTCGATCCACCGCCGCACCCGCGAGGTGTCGGTCGACAGCTGGGGGTGGCCCATGGCCGCCGCCTGCTTGTTGACCAGCCTCGCGAGCTCGCCCTTGGACCAGCCGGCCAGGCCGAACAGGTCCGCCAGGCGGGTGTTGGGTTGTCCGCTCACGTCAAGCCCCCAGGTTCTCGGCTGAGTTGACACTAGCCCGGGGAAAGTTGCCGGGCGACTATTCGCCAGGGTTCGCCAGGGTGCGCCAGATGGTGTGCCACCGGGCATCGGGTGTCAGGTAGGAATGCGCCACCCCGACCCGGCCGCCACCCGATCCGACGGGCGCATTCCCCAGGGTGCACCCGGCGGCCGGGCCGGGGCAGCGTTTCGACGTCCGGCACACGAAGGGATCTGTCTCGCCCATGTACGCAGCATCGTCCTCCGTGTCCGCCCCGCCTCGTCCACTGCGCCCGCGTCCCGCGGCCACCGGCCCCTACCTGGAGCCCGGGCGTCCCGCGACCGCTGTTCTCGGTGCCGGCCTCGGCCGGCGTCCCGCCGGGCTCGGTGCCCAACCGCTCAGCGGAAGGCTCGACCTGTCCGGCCCTCAGGGCTCCCAGCTGCGCGCGGCGATCGCCTCCGTGCACCGCATCTGCCCCGAGTTCGCCCCGGTGCAGGTGCTGCGCCGCAGCGGACGGTCCGTGCTCCTGGTCGGGACGACCGGTCGGACCACGGCCGTGGCGAAGTGCTTACTCGACCACTCCCCCGCGTGGGCGGAGCGCTACCGGCACGAGATAGCTGCTTATCGCACGTTCGTCCGGCACCGGCCTCCGGTGCGGGCGCCCCGGCTGGTCGCGGCGGACCCGGACAACTGCATCCTCGTGGTGGAGCGGATGCCGGGACGCGTGGCGGCTCTGCAGCGGCACCCGGTGGAGGCGCCGCCGCGGGCGGACATCCGGGCGGCGCTGTCCGCGATCTGCCGGCTGAACGCCTGGCGGCCTCCGGTGGGCACGTTCGACGCCCCGCTGGACTACGCGGCGCGCATCTCCCGCTACCACGAGCTGGGCCTCCTCACCGACCGGGACCTGGGCGACCTGCAGAAGCTGCTGCACGGCATCGCGCACGCCGCGGGCCGGGGCGGCATGGGCCAGTTCTGCCACGGCGACGCCCTGCTGTCGAACATGCTCCTGTCGCCGGCCGGCCCCGTGCTGGTGGACTGGGAGCACGCGGGCTGGTACCTGCCGGGCTACGACCTGGCGACGCTGTGGTCGGTGCTCGGCGACGCACCGGTCGCCCGCCGGCAGATCAGCCAGCTCGCGCAGGGGGCCGGCCCGGCGGCGCGGGACGCCTTCCTGGTGAACCTGATGCTCGTCCTCACGCGTGAGATCCGCACCTACGAGACGGCCGTGCAGCGCTCGATGATCGACGCGGCCCCGACGGCCTCCGGTGCGGCTCCCCAGGGTGCCGTGCCGTCCGGTGAGGAGCAGCGGCTGCTGCTCCGGCGGCTGCACGACGACTGCCAGCTGGCCCGCCGGGCCGTGCGGGCGGCGGTCGGGACCCGCTGAGGGAGAAGAAGGCCCCGCCCGCGGTGCCGCTGTGTGCGGCGGCACCGCGGGCCTTCGCATGCCCGCGCCACGCGAGACAGGGCACCGGGCACCGGGCACCGGGCACCGGGCACCGGGCACCGGGCACCGGGCACCGGACCGAGGGTCCCCCCGCGGGGGTGCCGACCCCCGCCCGCCGGGAGCCCCATTGCTGTAGTCCGGTGACGCGCCGCAGGCCCGCGGTGCGGCGCCGTGAATCTCGCCCGGCCCCCTGCTGACATGGGAAATCGGCCTGTTGTGGGCACGATTGACGGAACGTCGGAGAGCCGGTACCACTGACCGGGTTCGGCCCCCGCGCGCCCCGCCACGCCCCACCGTCCCAGGAGGCAGCATTGCGAGGATCCGCCACCGACCCCCTGTCCGCGCCCGGTCGCAGACGCACGCGCAGAGCCGCCGGCACCCTCGCCGCGGCGGCTCTGCTGCTGCCGCTGCTGGGCGCCGCGCCCGCCCCCACGCCGTCCGCCGCGGACCGTCTGCAGCGTGCGTTCGCCGCCGCTGCCGCCGAGTACCACGTGCCGCAGAGTGTCCTGCTCGGCGTCTCCTATCTGCAGTCCCGGTGGGACGGGCACGGGGGCGCACCGAGCGTCACCGGCGGCTACGGCCCGATGCACCTGACGGACGCCCGCACCGCACTCCGCGCGGCGTCGCACCACAGCGAGGGCACCGAGGACGCCCGCGGCGACGCGGCACGCCACGCGTCGGCCCCCACGGCCCGGATCACCGGGCGGGCCGACCTCCCGGCCCGGCTGCGGACGCTGCCGCGGGCCGCGGAGCTGACCGGGATCGCGGCCGCCGAGCTGCGCACGGACGAGGCCGCGAACATCGCGGGCGGTGCGGCCCTGCTGGCTGCCGCGCAGCGCGCGCTGGGCGAACCGCCGAGCGACGACCCGGCGCAGTGGTACGGGGCGGTGGCGCGCTTCTCCGGCGCCGACGACAGCGCCACGGCCGCCGCGTACGCGGACGACGTGTTCGAGGTGCTGCGCACCGGCGAGGAGCGGATCACGGACGGTGGGCAGCGGGTGGCTCTGGCCGCCCGGCCGGACCTGGTGCCCGACACGGCCCAGCTGGGCCGCACGGGCCTGCGCGCCTCCTCCTCGGCGGGCACCGAGTGCCCGACGTCGGTGGCGTGCGAGTGGGTTCCGGCTCCGTACGAGGAGTTCGGGGGCGACGACTACGGCAACCACGACCTCGGCGACCGTCCGGCGTCGCAGAGCATCAGGTACATCGTCGTCCACGACACGGAGGGCCGCTGGGGCGGCGTCCTCGACCTGGTGCAGGACCCGGCCTACGTCTCCTGGAACTACACGCTGCGCTCCACCGACGGGCACGTGGCGCAGCACGTGAAGGCGAAGGACGTGGCCTGGCACGCGGGCAACTGGTACGTCAACGCGAAGTCGATCGGCCTGGAGCACGAGGGATTCCTGGCAGACCCGGACTCCTGGTACACGGAGGCGATGTACCGCTCGTCGGCCCGGCTGGTGACGTACCTGGCGACGAAGTACGGCATCCCGCTGGACCGGCAGCACATCCTGGGCCACGACACCGTGCCCGGCCCGACCGCCGGCACCGTCCCCGGCATGCACACCGATCCGGGCCCGTACTGGGACTGGCGGCACTACTTCGAACTGCTGGGCCACCCCCTGCAGCGCACCGGGCCGCGCAACGGCGCCGGCATGGTGACGATCCTCCCCGAGTACGCCGCGAACCGGCCGGTGTACACCGGCTGCTCCGCGGGCGGGAAGCGCTGCCCCGCGCACGGGTCGAGCGAGGTGCGGCTGTACTCCGACCACGACGAGGACTCCGCCCTGATCGAGGACATCGGCCTGGGCACCACGCCGACGACGGGCGTGAACGACCTGTCCTCCCGGGTCTCGACGGGCCAGCGGTTCGCGGTGGCGGATCGCTGGGGGGACTGGACGGCGATCTGGTACCTGGGGCAGAAGGCCTGGTTCCGCAACCCCGGGGAGCAGCCGACGGCCGTGCCCGCGACAGGGCGGGTCGTGACGCCGAAACCCGGTGCCACGAGCGTCCCGGTGTACGGCCGCGCCTATCCGGAGGCCTCGGCATACCCGGCGGGGGTGCCCGCGCAACCGGTGTCCCCGCTGCCGTACAGGCTGCTCGCGGGACAGAAGTACGTGGTCGGTGACGAGGTGCCGGGCGAGTACTACTACGCGGTCACCTTCGCCGTCGACTCGCACCGGGTGGTGGTCGGCGAGGACCTGTACTACGAGATCCAGTTCGGCCGCCGCGTCGCGTTCGTGCGCGCCGCCGACGTGCAGGTGGAGCCGTCGGCCGGGTGACGCGGGCCGTGGGCCTCAGCCCTGCTGGAACAGTTCCGCGGGCAGCGGCTTCAGCAGGGCGTACAGGTCGTCGGTGATGGGCCGGTCCCAGGCGGCGATGGTGACCAGGACGTTGTCGCTGCGGTCGAACTGGACGCAGGAGATGCGGGACTCCGACAGCTTCAGCCTACGCACGATGAGGAGGTTGTCGCCCTGCATGACCGGCACGTCCTCGGCGCCGACGACGGTCACCTCCTCGTCGTTCTCCAGGGCCAGCAGCAGCTGGGCGACCTCGAAGGGGATCTCGCCGTCGTCGGTCTCGCGGGCCGGGGAGCCCTCGGGAAGGTTGCCGATGATCATCGCGGGGCCGCGGCCGCCGAAGAGGTCGTAGCGCAGGAAGACGCCCTGGCAGCTGCCGTCGGGCGCGGGCAGCAGCCCGGCACCGAGATTGCCGGGCCAGTCGCCCGGATCCATGGCCAGTACGTCGAAGTCGGGCCCGGCGGGAGTGGCGCTGCGGCGGCGGAGGAACGACATGCCGCCATGGTACGTGCCCCGGTCCGGTCCATGCCGGGTGGCCGGATCCGTGACGCCGCCCCCGGGCGGGCCGTCCGCGCAGGCTCAGGCCGTGTTGCGGTGCCGGGCGTGGTGGCGGGCGACACGGGCGCGATTGCCGCAGGAGGGTTTGCACCACTCCTGGCGTGGGTGCTCCTTGAGGAAGTAGCGCACGCAGCGGGGGGCGTGGCAGGCCCGCAGGCGCTGCCGCTCCGGTCCGGCGAGGAAGGCGGATGCCGCCCGCGCGAGGGCGGCGACGAGGTCGTCCGCCGCGGCGGGCTGCTGCCGCAGCACGGGGTCCGCCTCGTCGGTCCAGTGCAGGACGGGGACCGTGGGGGTGCGGGCGGCTGCGGCGTTCAGGCGCCGCAGGGCCTCCGGTACGGGCACGAGGCGATCGGCGTCGGCGCGGCTGGGCGCGCCGGGACGCACGGCGCGGGCGAACAGGGCCCGGACGGCGGCCCGCAGCTCCCGGACACACCCCGGTGTCTCCTCGTCGGCGACGAACCGGGCCGCGTCGGGCACGACTCCCGGATGGGCCCGCACCCAGGCGGTGAGCCCGGCGGGGCCGGCGAGGTCGTCGGCGACGCCGCCGTTCCCGTCGTGCCGGATGGTCGATGCGAGATCGAGGGCGAGCCGGGCGTCCTCACTGGGGGTGTCCTGCATATCCCTAATGATAGGCAAGCCGCTTGCCATTAGCGGCGCGCTCACAGCTCCCTCGTCGGCGTCCGCCCCGGCCGGGACCGCCGCGACCAAGCACCCTCGGTAATGGTGCGTACCGACCGGGTGCGGGACGGCCCGGTCTTCCCCGTACCAGTCGTCGACCTCGCGTGTCAGCCGCTGCACACGCGGGCCGGCGGCGTCGCACAGACGGTCCGCCCCGGTGCCGTCGTCCTCCTTGGACGAGCTCGCCGCCGACCCGGAAGGCGCCGGAGGTGCACCGGAGGGCACCAGGGGCGAGGGCGGCGGGTCCCCGCACAGGCCACAAGGTGTGGAACCCCCGGGCGTTCGGCTGCCGGCCCGTGCCGACCTCTCGGACCTGGCCGCCGGACACCCGCGTGCGACATCCGTCCGACCGCGAGTCGCAGTCGAACGCGTGGCCCAGAGGTTCAGCGGGGCGGGGAACACCGGCAGGTCGCGTCCTGTCGCCCCCGCATCAGGTCAGGTCGAACTCGCCGTCCCTCGCGCCCGACACGAACGCACCCCACTCCGCCGGTGTGAAGATCAGGGACGGGCCCTCCGGGCGGCCGCTGTTGCGCATCGCGATGAAACCCTCGACAAAGGCGATCTGGACATCCCCCAGCCCTCGGCTGCTGGACTGCCATTCGGCATTGCTCAGATCCAGTTCCGGCTTGTCCCAGCCCATGACCAACTGCTGCTGGGTGGTGCTCTCGGCCACGTCCGTGCTCCTCCCGAATCCGTCGTCCGCGGCCAGACTAGCGATCGGGTCCCACCGCCGACAGGCCACGCAAGGTGGACACTCGGCGGCCGGGACGCGCGGATCCCCTCAGCCGCGTGGAGAGGAACCGCCCGTGCCGCCGTCGCCCGTGCCGCCGTCGCTTGGGGCCCTGCGGACGATGCCGTCGCAGAGGCCGCCGCCGGCTCCCGCGAACACGCTCGTTCCTGCGTCTGGAGCGCCGTTCGTGTCGACCGCGATCACTCCGGCGGGCGCGGGTGGTCGTCACGGACACGGATACGCCGCGCGAGGGGCGTACGGCGGGCTCAGCGTGCCGCGCGGTCACCGTCACCGTCGCCGTCGCCGTCGCCGTCGCCGTCGCCGTCGCCGTCGCCGTCGAGGAAGGTGAGCACCCTGCGCAGGAACCACTCGGCGTCGTCGAGCCACGGATAGTGCCCGGCACCGGGCTGGACGGCGAGGACGGCGTCGGGGAAGGACTCGGCGGTGCGGCGCGCCAGTCCGGGGCGGGGGCCACCGTCGAGCTCGCCGGCGAGGACCAGTACCGCGGCGGTGAGCCGGGCCAGGGCGGCACGGATCCCGGCCGGGTCGCAGACGGCGTCGATGCCGGCGTAGTAGCGGTCGCAGGCCTCCTCGTTCGTCTCGTCCGGCTCCGCCGCCGCGTGGGAGCGGGCGGCGGCGTCCCAGCGGCCGTAGAAGAAGGGCGTGAAGGCGTCGTCGTACTCGGCCGCCCCGGCCAGCCACGCCTCCAGTGCGGGGCGGGCCTTGTCGAACCACGGCTCGCCGGTGCGCAGCTCCGCCGCCGCCAGCCGGTCCTCCGGCGTGGCCGGCAGGCCGAGGGGCCGCACGGCCGCGGTGATGAGCGCCAGCCGGGCCACCCGGTGCGGGTACCGGGCGGCGTAGAGCGTCGCGAGGGATCCGCCCGCGGAGTGCGCGAGCAGGTCCATGCGCTCCAGGCCGAGGTGGACGCGGAGTGCCTCCACGTCCTCGACCAGCCGGTCGCAGCGGTAGGTTCCCGGATCGGCGGCGGGAGCGGAGTCACCGGTGCCGCGCAGGTCGAGCAGGTGCAGTCGCCGGTGCGCGGCGAGCCCGCCGAGGTCCCCGAGGTAGCGGGACGCGCGCATGGGGCCGCCGGGCAGGACGACGAGGGGCGGGCCGTCGCCGCGGACGTGGTGAGCGAGTTCGGTTCCGTCGGGAGCGGTCAGGATCGGCATGGGCCGATCATCGCGGCACCCGGCGGCCGGCCTCAACGGGTTTGCCCATGGCGGACGGTGCGACGCGACGCGGCGAGAAAGTGCAGGCCGACCCCTTGCGATCGTCCCGGCGGACTGAATAACTGATCCTGAGCACTCGACCGAATGATCGGTCGCCCGGATCGACGTGGTGGGTGAGGGAGAAGTCCCCATGGCGGATGCGACGGCGGACCTGCTGGACGACGGGGAGCGGCTGGGCGTCGAGGCGCTGCGGGAGCTGCAGCTGGAGCGGCTGCGCGCGTCGCTCCGGCACGCCTACACGCATGTGCCGTTCTACCGGGAGTCCTTCGACAAGGCCGGCGTACGCCCCGAGGACTGCCGTTCCCTGGACGACCTGGCCCGATTCCCGTTCACCACGAAGGCGGACCTGCGCGAGAACTACCCGTACGGCATGTTCGCCGTGCCGCGGGAGCGCATCCGGCGCATCCACGCCTCCAGCGGCACCACGGGGCGCCCGACCGTCGTCGGGTACACCGATGCCGATCTGGGGATGTGGGCCGACATGGTGGCCCGCTCGATCAGGGCGGCCGGGGGCCGCCCCGGTGACACCGTGCATGTGGCGTACGGGTACGGCTTGTTCACCGGGGGGCTCGGAGCGCACTACGGTGCCGAGCGCCTGGGCTGCACGGTCGTCCCCGCCTCCGGCGGCATGACCGCCCGGCAGGTGCAGCTGATCCAGGATCTCGAACCGCGGATCATCATGGTCACACCGTCGTACATGCTGACACTCCTGGACGAGTTCGAACGCCAGGGCGTCGATCCGCGCGGCACGTCCCTTCAGGTGGGCATCTTCGGCGCGGAGCCCTGGACGGAGGAGATGCGCCGCGAGATCGAGGAGCGGTTCGGCATCGACGCGGTGGACATCTACGGCCTGTCGGAGGTGATCGGGCCGGGCGTCGCCCAGGAGTGCGCCGAGACCAAGGACGGCCTCCATGTCTGGGAGGACCACTTCTTCCCGGAGGTCGTCGACCCGATCACCGGTGAGGTGCTGCCGGAGGGCGAGGAGGGCGAACTGGTGTTCACCTCGCTGACCAAGGAGGCCATGCCGGTGATCCGCTACCGGACGCGGGACCTGACCCGGCTGCTGCCGGGCACGGCCCGCTCGTTCCGGCGGATCCAGAAGATCACCGGCCGCAGCGACGACATGGTGATCCTGCGCGGCGTGAACCTCTTCCCGACCCAGGTCGAGGAGATCGTCCTGCGCACCGAGGGTGTGGCGCCCCACTTCCAGCTGCGTCTGACCCGGGAGGGCCGCCTCGACGCCCTCACCGTCCGCGCCGAGGCGCGTCCCGGCGCCGGACCCGAGGTGCGTGAGGAGGCCGCCCGGTCCATCGCGGCGGCCGTCAAGGACGGCGTCGGCGTGTCGGTGGCGGTGGAGATCGTGGAACCGGAGTCGCTGGAACGCTCGGTGGGCAAGATCAGGCGCATCGTCGACCTGCGGCCCCGCGACTGATCGCGCGGGCGTGGCGGGCCCGGGGATCAGCCGGCTGGTGGAGGCGGCACCGTGCCGAGCCGTTCCCGGAGCTCACGCTTGAGGATCTTGCCGCTGGCATTGCGCGGCAGCGCGTCGACGAACACGACCCGTTTGGGCGTCTTGAAGGCGGCGAGCCGGTCGCGGGCGTGGGCCACGAGCTCCGCCTCGGTGACCTGACCGCGCGGGACGACGACCGCGGTCACCGCCTCGATCCACTTGTCGTCGGGCAGGCCGATGACCGCGGCCTCGGCGACCCCCTGATGCGTGTACAGGGCGTCCTCGACCTGGCGTGAGGCGACCAGCACGCCACCGGAGTTGATGACGTCCTTCAGCCGGTCGACGATCGTGAAGTAGCCGTCGGCGTCGCGTACCGCGAGATCGCCCGAGTGGAACCAGCCGCCGCGGAACGCCTCGGCGGTCTCCTGCGGCTTGTCCCAGTAGCCCTCGCACAACTGCGGTGAGCGGTAGACGACTTCACCCGGGGTGCCGTCGGGGACGTCCCGGCCGTCGTCGTCGACGAGCCGGGCGTCCACGAACAGCACCGGGCGCCCGCAGGAGTCCATGCGGCCCTCGTGCTCGTCGGGGCCGAGGACGGTGGCGAGCGGGCCGATCTCGCTCTGGCCGAAGCAGTTGTAGAAGGCGAGCCGCGGCAGGCGGGCGCGCAGCCGTTCCAGGACCGGCACCGGCATGACGGAGGCGCCGTAGTACGCCTTGCGCAGTCCGCTCAGATCGCGGGTGGCGAAGTCGGGACGGCCGGCCAGGCCGATCCACACCGTGGGCGGGGCGAACAGGCTGTCCGCGCGGCCGGATTCGATCAGATCGAACAGACGGTCGCCCTCGGGTGCGTCGAGGATGATGTTGGTGGCGCCGACCGCCAGGCCGGGCAGCAGGAAGACGTGCATCTGGGCCGAGTGGTACAGCGGCAGCGCGTGCACCGGGCGGTCCCCGGCGCTCAGGTCCAGGGCGGTGATGGCGCTGAGGTAGGCGTGGACGAGGGCGCGGTGGGTCATCATCGCACCCTTGGGCAGCGCGGTCGTACCCGAGGTGTACAGCAGCTGCACGAGGTCCTCGCTGCGCGGTTCGGGTCCGTCGTACGGTGCCGCCGACGCGAGGGCGTCGAGCAGCGAGCCGTCGGCGTCGCGCAGCGGGAGGGTGCGTGTGCCGTCCGGCAGGCGGTCCGCGAGGTCCGGGTCGGCCAGTACCAGCGAGCTGCCCGACTGGCCGACGATGTAGGCGAGGTCGCCGCCGGTCAGGTTCTGGTTGACGGGGACGTGCACCAGGCCGGCGCGGGCGCAGGCGAGGAAGGCGACGAGGTAGGCGTCGGAGTTGTGGCCGTAGGCCCCCACCCGGTCCCCCGGGGTGAGGCCCTCACCGAGCAGGACACCCGCCGCGCGGGAGACCGCGTCGTCGAGTTCCTGGTAGGTCCAGGAGCGGTCGCCGTACTCGACGGCGACGCGCGCGGGGGTCCGGCGGGCGCTGCGACGCAGCACCCCGTCGACGGTGCTGCCGTGTCCGGGCGTCATGCCGTGTGATCCTCGGCCTGCGGCCACCCGGTGGTCAAGTCGTGCGCGCGGTCCGGGGGGCGGTCCCACCCCGGATCGGCACGGGCGCGGGCGCCGGTGGCGGTTCTCCCGAACTCCACGGCCGGCCATGCAGCCTCCGGCCGCGTGCTGGTGCACGCGGGTTCGGCGGATTGCGTTGCCGGGCGTGAGGCATACCACCATGCTTTCTGACATGGATCTGGGGGACAAGCCGGGGCAACACCCGGCGATGCTGGACGTGTTGGGTCAGGAGTTGCACAGAATTCGGGTGCTCGGGCTGATGCGGTTGCACGAGGCAGCACTCGTCGAGTTGCCCGGATTGCTCGCGCGGTCCACCGGTACGGACGGGCGCCGGGGGCCCGGGCCGGGCGAGGTGGACACGGCCGCGGTGGAGGAGGCGCTGCGCCGTGCGGTCGACGGGCTCGACCCCGGGCAGCGCGATGTGGGGCGGATCACCTTCGGCCTGCTGCCGGGTACACGCGCGTTGCCGGGCAAGGCGCGCCGAAGCATGGCTGCCGAACTGGCCGACATCGGCGTCGACCGTTTCCGCAAACACCAGGAGAAACTGCTCATCCGTCAGGTCGCCGCGGCGATCATGGCAGCGGCCGGAACCGGTGCGCCGATGACGCACGGCAACGCGACCGGGCCAGGGCCCGTCGCGACCGCCGCGGCGTCGTCGCCGGCATCCGAGACGCCTGAAGCGTCCGCGGTGTCCGGGACGTCGCGACCGCCGAAGTCCGTGCGGGCGGGGCGGCACCGGGTGGACACGCCCTTTCCGCACGGCGAGGTGACGATCACACTGCATGTTGCGCCCATCGAGCTGATCGAGGATGTCGATGTGCTGGTGTCGTCGGAGAACGTCTACTTCGAGATGTCCAAGACGTTCCGTCGCACGATCTCCGGGAGCTTGCGCCGGGCGGGCGCGACGAAGGACGCCGGCGGGCGGATCGTCGACGACGTGATCGCGCATCAACTGAGGTCCTGGAGCGAGCGCTCGGCGCCGTCCGGGCTTCCCGTGGCCCCCGGCACCGTGGCGGTGACCTCGGCGGGTGCACTGGCGACGCGCGGGGTGCACAGGATCTTCCATGCGGCGGTCACCACTCCCCGTGCGACCGGGAACGGCTACGAGACGGCACCGGAAGCGGTCGCACTGGCGGTCCGGCGCGTTTTCGAGCTGGCGGGCGAGGAGCGGGATTCCGGCGAAGTCCCGCTGCGGTCCGTGGCACTGCCCCTGTTCGGCGCGGGGCGCGGCGGCCTCGCCGCGTGGAGGAGCGCGGAGGCCGTCCTCGGAGCGCTGGAGATCGCCCTTGCAGCCGACCCTGCCTGGTCGGTGCACCTGGTGACCCGCAATCCGGTCAGCGCGGGTGTCGTGCTGGACGCGCTCGCCGCGAGGCGGCGGTGAGCCCCGGCAGCAGCCCGACAGCGGCACCGGGACGCGACGGTCGGTACGGCACGCTCAGCTCGTCTCGGTGAGGAGGTACTTCGTCGTCCCGCCCTCGGGCGGGACGACGAAGACGTACCTCCCCCGGATGATGTACTGGTACGACCCGTTGCGCGCCCGGTAGCCGTCCGCGGTGCGCTCGGCAGGGACGGTGATCTCTTCGGACCGCTTCTGAGCGGTGTCCGGGTGAAGCCAGGAGCCGTCGTAGTAGATCTTGCCGCTCACGGTCTGACACAGGCTGATGCGGTGCGCCTCCGTCGTGTACGCGTGCAGCAGCGTCGCTCCGGTGCCGTCGGGAATGCGGGCGGCCACCGGGGCGGGGCAGCGTTCCCCTGCCCGCAGAGGCACCCCGGTGGTGGGAGCGGCGGAGTCGTGCGTGAACACATAGGCACTGGTCCCCCCCACCGCCAGGACCGCCACCGCCGCCGCGACGATGCCCCACGTCCTGTTGCGGCGGCGGGCAGGCACGGGTGCCGGCGCCGGCCGTCGTTGCAGGGGTGGTCCGGGGGACCACCCCTGCTGCGCGGGCGGCGTGACCTGAGGCCGCACGTTCACCCGAGGCTGCGGCCGCGGCTGCGGCTGGACTCTGGGTGCCTGCACCGTGAGACCGGTCGCAGGGGTCGCGCCCGGTCGCTGGGCAGCTTGCTTCCGCTGGACCTCCTGGCGACGCGGGAGGGCGTAGTCGTCCAGGACACGCAGTGCGTCAGCACGGTAGGACGGCGGGCGGCCACCGGTGAGGAAGGCCCTGTGCAGTGCGCGATGCCAGTCGGCCGCACCGGGTCGTGTGGTTGTCGCGAACGGGTCGTCGAGCGCGCGGCTGAACATCCGCCGCAGCTCCGGGTCCAGTCGGCCGGGGAATTGCGCGGGCTTGATCCACCGCCCGTTCTCATGTCCGCGATCCCAGCGAGGACCGCCCGGGTTGAGGAACAGCCCGCGGTAGAGCACCAGTGCGAGGGCGTACCGGTCGCTGAACCGGTCGTGTGCCGGGATCTTCCCGGCGACACACCGCGGATCCGTCCACTCCTGCGTGGTGACCCCGTGCGCGGGCGGGGCGCTCCACGGGGTCAGCCCGTCGCAGTCGATGAGGTAGGCGTGTGTGTCATGCTCCCGCCATACCAGGTTGTCGGCGGACAGGTCCCCGTGAGTGAGTCTGAGGTCCTCCAACTCCTTGAAGATGTCGCACACGCGCAGCAATACGCCCACACGTACCTGCGCCGCCGGTGGCGGTGGCTCGGCGCGGGCCAGGTAGAGGAAGGCCAGCGTGCGGGCAGACAGACGACGGTTCGAGTCCGTGAACATGAACGACGGCGGGATGAAGGGCAGTACGACGCCCACCACGCCGCCGTTCCTGCCGTGGATCACGTCGATGGGCCAGTTGATGGACGACTCGGCGGTCGTGGCGAGCTCTCCGCGCCCCGGTACGCCGCGGCCGTTCTCGGCACGGTGGACGATGTCCCGACCGAGAACGGCCAGTCCGTGCAGCCGGTGGACCTCGGACGACGCGGACACGGGGGTCTTGTACTCCTTGTAGACGCGCCCCACTCCGTCCTGGTCCACACAGCGGTACAGCAGGCCCTGGCCGCCTTTGTCGTTGAAGGGGTGCGCCTCGACCTGGTACCTGCGGCCGAGCCTGCTGGTGACCGTGCGCATGGCTCACCCGTCCCGCAGCGGCCGTGACCACACCACCACAGCCGTCCGGTCGTCGTGCGAGCCACGGCGCCGGTATCGCAGGGAGTCCGCCATCGCGGCCGCGTCACACGGTTGGGACCAGCGTTCGGCGAGCCAGGCCCGCACTGCGGGAGAGCCGAAGGCGTCCTCCGCCAGCCCGTCCGATGCCAGGATCAGACGGTCGCCAGGGCTCTCCTCGGCCAGCGGGGCGTACTCGGCGATCTCTGCGGGAACAGGGTGGGGCAGCACGGCGGAGACCTTGTTGAGCGGTCCCCCGTCGCGCTGGAAGACGGTTTCCCACGCCTCGCCGGCCAGCCGCATCACGGCGCAGTCCCCGACCCGGGCGGCCCAGCCGGGGCCCGCGGCCGGGAGCAGGACCAGGGCGGCCGTGCAGGAGAGGTCCTTGTCCGTCAGGCCGGGCATTCCCGCCGCGCGCAACCTCGCCGTCCGCGCGCATGCCGCGGCGAGGACATCGCCCAGCACGGCGCGGGGGTCGGCCGCGAGCTGTTCGGCGGTGGCCCTGCCGCCTGCTTCGCACAGCAGGGTGGCCAAGAGGGTCGCGCCGAGCTGGGCGGTCCGCGGACGCGAGCCCAGGCCGTCACAGACCGCCGCGACCAGCAGGGAGCCGTCGTCGGAGAGGGTGAACTGGTAGGCGTCCTGGGCCGTGGTGCCGCTGTTCAGGTGGGACTGCCCGGCAAGGCTTGCCGCCCCGAGCCATCGGTCGCCCAGCAGCCCCCCATCGGCCCGCAGCCCGGGCAGCGAGGTCGTCGGGGACGCGAGACGCGGAAGCGGCAGCGGTGGCAGGGGATCGCCCACGCGCGGGGCGTCCGTGGGCAGGGTACGGGGCGGCGCGGCTGCCGGGCGTGCGGTGGCCGCCGAGAACTCGGGGACGGATCCGCGAGCCCGGGCGCCGCTGCCGGCCGTGGCACCGGGAGCGTTGCAGGTGACAGCGCCGTCCGGGGCCGGGGCGCTGTCCACGGCGGCCTCGGGCTCCTGCGCGGGCCGCCCGGGGCCGGCGGTCGGCACCGGCTGCGGAGCATCCGCAGCCGGTGGGCTCGCCGTCGTCGGGCCTGCCGCCAGGGAGCCTGTGGGCTGGGTCGTCCCGGGTGCGGCCCTGAGGACCAGGTTCTCCTCATGCGGATGACCGGGGTCGCCCTGCCGGGAGGCAGTGGCACGGGCGCCCCGTGCGGGGGGTCCGGTGGAGTCGGCCGCGAGCGGCTCCGGCACGTCCGACGGAGCCGGGCCGGTGCCGGCCGCCTCCGGGAACACGTCCGGTACGGCGGCCCCGTGGGTCCCCTCCGCCCCCGCCTCGCCGCCGTCGCCCTCCTCCGGGGCCGCGTGCCGGCCCCGACGCCGCTTGAACATGTTCACGCTCAACTCACCGTGCGCTGGGCCAGCGGGAGCTGCGTGAGTTTCGTTCCGTCGACAGGCACCGAGACCGCACCCCCGGAAGCGGAGGAGAAGCTACTGGATGTGGTCCGGATACTCCTGATCACCGTGCGCAGGATCTCGCGCACGGCCGCACCTGGGTCGCTCTCGTCGGTGAAGAAGGCGAGGCCCGTCGAGACCTGTCGGATGGCGTCCCGGTTCGCCTGGCCGAAGCCGAAGCTGACGATCTGCGCTCCGTACTTGTCGTCCCTGGAGGTGATCTGTCCGTGAGTGTGGGTCCAGTCGACGGCCGCGTTGTGCTCGCCGTCGCTGATGAAGAAGATCACCGGTTGGTGGTAGGGGCTGCCCTTGCCGAGGCCCTTGATGCCGTCGCGCAGCGCGTCACCGGAGGCGCGCAGCCCCACATCGAAGTTCGTGCCGCCCTGCGGTGACAGCGTGGGCATGTCGGCGTAGCCGATGTCGGTCAGGGGCAGAAGGATCTCGGCCCGGTCGGAGAAGGTCACGACGGCGAGTCGCGCGATCTCACCGGTGGCCGGATCCCCCTTGATCGCCGACTTGATCTCGGGGAGTGCGTTGTTGACGGCTGTCATCGGCGGTCCCGTCATCGAGTAGGAGACATCGATGCAGAGGCACACCGGGAAAACAGCGGGAAGCTCGACGTTCGAGAATTCAGACATTCCTGTCCTGACGTGATTCGGTGATCGAAGTGAGAAAGAGGCCGAGCATTGCCTTGCCGGGAAACAGTGCGGCCCCCGCGGCCCTTTTCACTGCACGGCTGGACGCATCGACATGGTCGACCGTTCGGAAATCGAATACATGTCGGCGCGTTCGCACACAAAGCGCCGGAGGATGAAGCCCTGGGCATCCGGCAACTACTGAGAGAAAAGTATGCACGTGTGTGCACGATCGGTCTGCGGTTTCATCCAAATGCCCTTGAAGAACCCGGAAGACGCCCGGCTTTCGCCCGGGTCGCGCCCGCCCGACCTCGGGGGGCGACCGCGCCGGGGCCGGAGGCGAAGGCCGAACGCAGGCCGGCCGCCAGGACCGCCGGCGTCAGCCCCCGGCGCCTTCCGCGGTGTCGGGGGGCCCGACCCTGACCCTGAACCGCCTCAGTTGCTCGTCGACCCACCGCACGTTCTCCGACTCGTCGAGATCGCGGGCGGGTTCCTCGGCGGCCTCCAACAGATCGCTGTGCGCACAGCGGTCGAACAGCACCAGCGAGACCTCCGGGAACGCGAGCCGCGACTCGTAGAGGAAGCCCTGCGCCCAGGGGGCCTCGGCACGCAACCAGTGCGCCCAGCGGCGGGTGAAGGCGTAGTCCGTGGGCTTGGACCGCACCAGCCAGTCGTCCTCCTGCTGAACGGCGTTGAGGTCGAACAGGCTGCGCAGCGAGAGCAGCGCCACGTCACGAGCCAGCCGAACCTGCGAGAGCCGTTTGCCCTCCAGCTCCCTGTGCGGCAGCACACGGGTGGGATTGTCACCGTCGAATCCGATGTCGCGCAGCAGCCGCTCGGCCAGCGCCGTCGTCGGTTCGGGCGCCGCATACAGGTAGGAGTAGAGGTCATTGGGAGTGCTGTCGAACCGTCCGCCGCCGAAGTGGTGATCCTGGGGCGTGGGGTTGAACTCCACCGCCTCCCGCTTGCGCGAGTGCACCCTGTGCAGGACCCGGCCCCTCTCCCAGTCGACCCGCCTCGGTTCGGCCATGCCGGCATCGGGCAGTCGTGCGCCTCGGGCCATCTCAGTCCTCCTCTCCCACCACGCCGGCCGCAGCGAGCAGTTGCCCGTCCAGGCCCGCACCGAGCAGCGACGCCGGGGCTGCGGCCAGCCAAGGATTGGGGCCGAGCCACCAGTCGGCCACTCCCCAGGGGTCCTCCGCGGCGCCCAACATGCGATTGACCGCGACGACCACGTCCCGGGGCCGGCCGTCGCCGTCGAACTGGAAGGCCGGCAGTCCCTCCGTGCCGTCGCGGCGGCGCAGGCGGATCAGCTCGGGAGCGGTCGCCTCCACACCGAAGTTCTCCCTCAAGTCGTCCGCGGAGAGGGAGGGTGCCGCCAGCAGCCGTTCGTACGGCGAGGGTGGAGCCTCCTCACCGCGCACCGGAGCCCGGGCGCCGGTTCCGTACACGTGCGCCGGCCGGCCGCGGAACGAGGCGAACGACGCGAGCAGTTCGTGCGGCGGAGGCGACGTCGTGCCGGCGAACCGCCTCTCGGCAGCCTGGACCTCCTGTTCCGGCAGGGCGGCACGCAGGTGCGCCGCGACGGCACGGGCCACCGCCCGCCGACGCCGCTCGTCACCCCCTTCGGCGGCCAGGTCGAGCAACGCGTCGAGCTGGTTCCGGTCCTCCGGGGCGAGTTTTTCTCGTATCGCCTGCCGATCCCTCGTCAACGCCCTGATGAGTCGCGCCTCGTACTCGTCCATGCGCCCCCCTCGGCAATCGGGATGGATCCGTACGGTAGTGAGGTACCGTAATTTTGGCAATTGGCCGGTCTCGGGAATCGAGCGAATGTATAGCATTCGCCGGGACCCGCGTGCGGAATTCGGGAAGCACGCCCGAGGGCGCGGAATCCGGCGGACACGCCGCGTCCCGCGGACCGCGACCGCGCCGCGGAATGGGCATGCATCGAATCGGGGTGGGGAATGGCCGAGGTCGAAAGAAGTGGCATGAGCCGGGAGCAACCGCTGGAGCGGGTGGCCCGACTGCTCGAGGCGGCCGAGCATTCCGTGGCAGTGGGGTCGGGGCGGGTGACGGCCGCCGGCCCGGTGCCCGCGGGGCCGGCCCCCGTGGAACTGCACGAGGCCGAGGCCCTTCTTGCCAGGCTGTGCGACACGGTGACGGACGTCGATCGACGCCTCGCGTTGTACGAGATGTCCTTGGCCGCCGCGGCCGTCCGCTGCATGCTGGAACCGGCCGGACACCGGCTCGTCCGCCTTCGGGAGCGGTTCGCCACCCTGTACACCCTCGCGGCCGACCAGTGCGGCGCCGGCGGCCCGGACCCCGAGCGTCTCGCGAAGGTGGACCTGACCTGCGCCTGGGCGTTCCTCGTGGCCGACCGTTGGAGCCGTGCCTCGCCCGGCGCGCCGGGCGAGGCGGACGCGGACCTGATCGTCTGTCTGCTGGGGGATCTTCTGCACGGACCTGACCGGGACCTCGTCTCCGAACCCGCTCGCGCCCGGGCCGTCCTCGGCCTCGTGCTGTCGGACCGGTCGCGTTGTGCGGAATTCCGCAGTCCGGAACGGCTCGCCGATCGTCGGACCGCCCTCGCCCTGCTGGACGCCGCGAGGACCGCCGACGATCTCGATCCCTTGCTGGAGCCGGCCGTGACCTTCGACTTCGTGCAGCTCTCCGTTCTGGAACTCGACGACCGCGTCCGCGCCGACCCGTCTCCCGACACGGCAAGAGCGGGGGCCGAGGACGCGGTCGCCCTCCTCGACCTGATGCCGCGGCTGCTCGACGGCGACGACCCGGCGAGTCCGGCGGAACTGGGCACTCTCCTGTGCGACCTGCTGCTGGAGATCTCCACCGCGCCACAGCATCAGGGGCGGGCCATCGACTGGTACCGGGCCGCTCTCGCCCGTCCCGGCATGCCGGACGAGACCCTGCTCGGGCTGAAAGGGGGACTGGTCCACGCCCTGTGCCTGCGCTCCGAGGAGAACCGGCACGCGCAGCGCCCCGGCGACCCCGCCCCGGCGCAGGACCGCGCGATCGCCGTCGAACTGTTGGAGGAGATGCTGGCAGCGCATCCCGCCATGCAGCCGGCGGATCCGCGCGATCCGGGGGAGTCCGCCGTCGGCACCACCGAGAACCCGGCGGCTCACGGTCTGCTGGCGGACGACGGGTTCGTGGCGCACTTCGACAGCCTCGTGCAACTGCTCTGGCTGGACCTGTCGGAAGGGGTGCTGGGGGACCGGGGGCACGACCGGCTCGCCGTGTGCGCGCGACAGCTCGTACCGCTGATCGGGCCCGAGGACGACGACCGGGCCGCCACCGTGCTCAAGGCCGCGATCGTGCTCGGGCAGCGGGCCGTGCGACGTGGGCTCCCCCTGGCCCACGGTCTCGCCGATCAAGCCGTCATGAACGGGCGGCAGAGTCCCTCCATGGCCCTCGAACGCACCGCGCCACACGTGGTGGCGGATGTCCGCGAGGCCATCGACCTGCTGCGCACGGGGACGGGACTCTATCCGCACGACGACGAACTCCACCTCTACGCACAGGGATTCCTGGGCGTCGCGCTGCTGCTGGACTTCGCCTGCCGGCTGCCCGTGCCCGAACACACAGTGCTGCGGGAGGGACTCCGCTGCATGCGGGTGGCGATGGAACGCCTGCCCGAGCGCGACGGGCTGGGGGACGCCGACTTCAGGGGCGCGTTCCTCATCGCCCTGATGTACCAGGTCTGGTACACGGAGCCCTTCCTGCGCGCGTCGGCCGACCACAACAGCCCTGCGGTGCCCGACGTGTCCGGATTCCCGACCGTCGAGGACGACGTGCAGCTGCTCGACGCGGTACTGGGCTCGTCCGACGGCGAGGAGGAGGAACCCCTGCTCGCCTTTCTCTTCGTCATGGTGCGGCTGCTGCGGTCCCCGGCGGGACCGCCCTCCGTGGCGGATTCCCGTGCCTGGTCGGAACGGCTGCGGCGGGCCGTCCCCCGACTCGATGCCCGGGCGGCAGGCCTGCGGGTGATCATGCTGGGCGTCGCGGGCGTCCTCGGGCTCCGGGTCGAGGAGGAGGGCGAGGCCACCGACGTCGAGAGGAAGGCCGCCCGGGCGGCGCTCAGGGAGGCGCTCTCCCTTCTCCCTCCGGATTCGCCGCTGCGTCCGCCGGTCGTGGCTGCTCTCAACCGGCTCGGCACGGGCGACGCACGGCGGTTGCTCGGGCTCTTCCTGAACGTCTCGACGCAGGCGGAGCCGTACGGAGCGGAACAGGACCCGGCAAAGGAAGCGCCGCGGGACGGGGTCCCCTCCGAAACAAGCCGGACGTCCGGGACCGGAGATTCGCTCCGCACGGGCGGCATCCCCGGGCCACGGAGCGGGAGCCCGGCCCCCGGCGGCAGCAGGCCGGGCCCGCCCGGCGGCCCGGCAGCTCCGGACGGAGCCCCGGTGCTCGACCTCGACGCGGCCGTTCTGCTCGGTGACGGCACGCCCGACCCCTTCGCGGTACCGGCCACCCGGGTCGCCGAACTGGTCGGAGCCCATGAGCCGATGAGCGCGCCGGCCACGGCGACCCTGGCCGTGCTGCACCACCACCGCTGGCTGCGGGACCGCGACGGCCGGGACCTGGAGACAGCCGTCGCACTCGCGCGCAGCGCGGTGGCCGCTCTCGGCACAGTCGGCGCGCCGGTCTCAGCCGACACCGCCCTCGCGGACCGCTGCGCCGAGTTCCTGGCCCGGCTGCTCCTCGACCGGCACCTCATCCTCGGCGACCGAACCGACCTCGACGCAGCCGCCCGCGCCTACGCGGAACTCCTGGGGCGCAGTTCCGGCGACGTGGTCCTGCCGCCGCTGTGCGAACTCCTCGCGGACTCGGGCGACCCCCGCGTGCCCGCGCGCCTCTTCCGGCCGGTTCCCACGCAGTGGACGGCACCCTTCCGTGCCGAACTGCTCGCCGTCGCCTGGACGGGTCCGGCGGCTCGGTCCTCCGTGAACGGCTCCGCGGTCTCGACCGAGGAGGCCGCGCACGCGCTCCGCGTGCTTCCGGACGGGCACCCCCGGCGCCCGGCCCTTCGCGGGGAGCTGATCAGACGCGAACTCGAGCGGGCCGTCGCCGCGGGCGACCTGGCGGCCGCACGGTCCGCCGCCGGGGAACTCCTCGATGTTGCCATCGCCTGCCCCGAGGAGGGCATGCAGCGGCCGAGCCTGCTGCTCAGGGCGGCGGCGACGCTCTGCGACCTGTACCGGGTGCAGGGCGCCCGCGGGGCGGGCGCCGGCGACCTGCACGACGTCCACGACCGCGCCGTCGACACCCTGCTGGACCGTGCCGTCACCGTGCTCGGAACCGAAACCGAACACGGATCACACGGGTACCACGGTTCCCGCAGCCGCTGCGCGTACGGTCTGGGCGTCCTGCTGCTGACCCGCTACGGGCGCGGCGGTGACGCCACGGACCTCGACCGTGCGCTACGGGTACTGCGTGACCGTTGGGCGGTGCTGCACACCGCCCCCGGCGACCCGCTCGCCCGGGCTGTCCTCCGGGCGCTCGCCGACGCCCACCGCGCCCATGGTCCCGCTGATGCCGGGCATCGCCGGGACGCCCGGGACACGGCCCGGTCTCTGCTGAACGCACACGGCCGTGCGGTCCTGCTCCAGTCCGGCACGGGACACGCCCTCGAGGTGGCCCGCGCCGTCGCATCCGACATGCTCCGCCTCGTCCGCTGGAGCCTGGAGGACGGGGAACCCGGGACGGCGTACGAGGCGCTGGAACTCGGACGCGGGCTGGTCCTCAACGCCGCCACCGTCGGTGTCACGGTGCCCGAACTGCTGCGCGAGGGCGGGCACGACGAGCTGGCCCGGCATTGGGAGGACACCGCGAGCGGCGGCGAACAGCACGCCGTGCCCGACGGGTTGCGCCGCCAGGTCCTGGAGGCGCTCGCCGGAAGCACTGCCGAGAGGCGGCTCGTGTCCGCGCCGAACGCCGGCCGGGTGGGCCAGGCGCTGCGCCGTCTCGGGCGGGACGCACTCGTCTACCTCGTGCCCGGCGAGCATGCGGAGGCCGGCGGGTACAGCGGCGGCCGGGCCGCCACCGGGCACGCGGTGGTCGTCGGCGCCACCGGCGTGGTGGAAGCGCTCGCGCTGCCGGGTCTCGTCGTCTCCGCCGACAGTCCGCTCGGCGCCTACGACCGTGCCGCCGAGGCGTTCCGCAGCGCCGCCCGTGCCGACGACCGCCCCGCTCCGGGCGACCCGGAGGTGATGCACACCAATCACGAACGCCGGCTCGCGCGCTTGGAGCGGCAGTGGCGGGACGCCCTCGACGCACTGTGCTCCTGGGCGGGCGAGGTGGCGATGGGCCCGGTGTTGTCCGCCTCCCGCAGCCGGCTCCGCCGGACGCCCCGGCTGGTGCTGGCGCCGGTGGGGGCGCTCGGCGCGGTGCCGTGGCACGCCGCCCGCTGTGCGGACGGCCCGGCCGGTGCGGCGTACGCCTGCCAGCGGGCGGTACTGCAGTACTGTGCCACCGCCCGCCAGCTCATGGAGGTGGCCGACCGGCCCCGTGCCCGGATCGGCGCGGGGTCCGTGGCGGTGGTCGCCGACCCGCAGGGCTCCTGGCGGATGCACCGGGAGGCAGCACTGGTCGGCTCGATGTACGAGGGGACACGGGTCGTCGGGGGCCTCGGTACGCACGCCCCCGCCGACGCGCCTCCTCCGCTGCCTCCCGTGCCCGAGTCCCTCCACGGGCTCCTGCCCGGTCAGGCCCGGACTCCGGCTGCCCTGCTGCATGTCAACTGCCACGCGGACACGGGGAGTTCCCCTGCGGACTCGGTGCTCCGGCTGGGTGCCGGGCACAGCGTCACGGTGGCGGACGTGCTCGCGGGGGCCGCCGACCGCGCCCCCGGGACCCCCGGGGGGACCGTCGTCCTCGCGAACTGCACCAGCGACCTGACCGTGAGCGACCACGACGAGGCGCTCACCCTGGCCACGGCCTTCCTCAGCGCCGGCGCCACCGCGGTGATCGGGTCACGCTGGGATGTGGCCGACGATCCGCGCACCACCGCTCTGATGCTCGTCCTCCATCACCGGCTGCGCACCGGGGAGCCGGCCGGAGAGGCGTTGCGGGCCGCCCAGTTGTGGATGCTGGACCCGCATCGAACCGTGCCGGACGAACTCGAGGCGTACATCGATGTGTTCACAGAGGCGGAGCGACGCGGTCCGGACGAGCTGGAGGTGTGGTCCGCCTTCGCGCACCACGGGCAGTAGCCCTGCCCGGCATGGTCAGGGCGCCGGGTCGTCGATGCGGAGGTCGCGGCGCATCGTCCTCCGCAGGTCGGTCAGCACGGTCCAGGCGGATTGGACCCGTTGCTCGCACTCGGGCGGGGCCGGGTTCCGGGGCGCGTCGGTCAGTGACCGCTTCAGCGCGCCATAGTCGTCGTTCAGCCTGCGGCTCACCTCCGACGCCGCGGCGAGGACCGGGTCCGGCAGGAGCATCTGTGCCTCCGCGTAGCTCGCGCGGAAGGCCGTGCGAGCCTCTTCCAGAGCCTCGACGCACTCATTCACGCCCACGCCGGCACGCAGTCCGTGCAACACGCTGATCTGTGCGGTCTGGTAGTGCCGGGCCGCGGTGTTGAAGGCGATGCAGCAGGCGCGCAGCCGGGCGTGCGCCTCAGCCCGGTGCGCGGCGGCCCGCTGCTCTCGGGCGTCCGCCAGCTCCAGTGCGCGCATCCGCTCGTCGTGTGCCCGGTCCTCAGCGTGCTGCCCGCGCAGGGAGTCGATCTCGAGCAGCTTGACGCGGTCCGCCCTGATCTGGGTCATGAGCGCCGCGCTCAAGGTACCGATCACGCCGACAACCGCCACCAGGAGTGGTAACCACGTCTGCGCCACGTCGCTCCCCCGTTTCCCCGCGTCAGGTCGCCGATCGGCACCCGCGTCGTGCGTCCGGTGGGCCGGCACCCGCTGCGGCAGGGGTCTGTACGGTCGGTACCCCTGGGCGTTTGATGCGACCCGTCGCCGAGGCCGCGAGTGGACGCGGACCGTGGTACGCCGTCGTGCTGCCGGGAGCGGACCGGCCACGCCCCGATCCTGAACGAGTGCCTGTGCTCGGTTTCACCGGGCGCGCCCCCGTGATCCGCACCCGACCACATCACCCGCTCCCCCTCGCCGCCACCCGACGCCATTGTGCGGTGGGCTCGACCCAGCTGTCCCGGAAAGTGGCCACCTGGCACAGGCCGGAGGGAAGGTGCCGGGACAACGGACCGGCAGGGGCGGAGGCAGGCCCCTCGAAGGGCAGCATCCCGGCAGCGAGTAGCGGGTCGTGCAGAGCGGGAGCCGCCCGGTCTCCGCAAGTACGAGGCCGGTCGTGTCGCGGGCAGGCCGCGCATGCCGCCGTTCGGACGCTCAGGCCGGTTCCGTCTCCAGGACCGCCATGGCGGCGTTGTGCCCCGGTACCCCGCTGACCCCTCCGCCGCGCACGGCACCCGCCCCGCACAGCAGGACGTTGGCGTGCCGGGTCTCCACGCCCCACCGGCCGGTGCCGTCCTGGGCGTGGGGCCAGGCCAGCTCCCGGTGGAAGATGTTGCCGCCGGGCAGCCCGAGATCGCGCTCCAGGTCCAGCGGGCTCTTGGCCTCCAGACAGGGACGGCCGTCCGCGTCGGTGGCCAGGCAGTCGGTGATCGGCTCGGCGAGGTGGGCGTCGAGCTGGGCGAGGGTCGCCTTGAGCAGTTCCTCCCGCACGGAGTCGTTGTCGCGGGCGAAGAGCCGTGCGGGGGTGTGCAGGCCGAAGAGGGTGAGCGTCTGGAACCCCCGTTCGGCCAGGTCGGGTCCGAGGATGGAGGGGTCCGTCAGCGAGTGGCAGTAGATCTCGGAGGGCGGTGCCGCCGGCAGCTCTCCGGCCGCGGCCCGGGCGTGGGCGGCCGCGAGCTGGTCGTAGCCCTCGGCGATGTGGAAGGTGCCGGCGAAGGCCTCGCGGGGATCGACGGACGTGTCCCGCAGCCGGGGCAGCCGTTCGAGCAGCATGTTCACCTTCAGCTGGGCGCCCTCGGCGGGGTCGGGCGCGGTGTCGCCGGTCAGCTCGGCCAGTCGCTGGGGCGACGCGCCGACCAGGACGTGCCGCGCGGCGACGGTGTCCTCGCCGTCTGCGGTCCGGTAGGTCACCTCGGCGTGGCGGCCGTCGGTGTCGATCCGCACCGCCTCGTGCCCCGTGGCGAGGACCGCGCCGGCAGAGCGGGCCGCGTCGGCGAGGGCGTCGGTGAAGGCACCCATGCCGCCGACCGGGACGTCCCAGTCGCCGGTGCCACCGCCGATGACGTGGTACAGGAAGCAGCGGTTCTGCTTCAGCGACGCGTCGTGGGCGTCGGCGAAGGTGCCGATGAGGGCGTCGGTGAGGACGACGCCGCGCACCAGGTCGTCGTGGAAGCGCTCCTCGATCGCCGCGCCGATCGGCTCCTCGAACAGCGTCCGCCAGGCCTCCTCGTCGTCGACACGGCGGCGCAGTTCCGACCGGGTGGGCAGCGGTTGCGTGAGCGTGGGGAAGACGCGTTCGGCGACGGAGCGGGTCATGGCGTGGAAACGGCGCCAGGACTCGTACTCCCCTTCGCCCCCGGTCAGCCGCGCGAACGCGTCCCGGGTGCGCTCCTCCCCGCCGCCGACCAGCAGCCCCGTCGGCCGTCCGGCCCGCTCCACGGGCGTGTACGACGACACCGTGCGCTTCCGCACCCGGAAGTCGAGGCCGAGATCCCGCACGATCTTCCCCGGAAGCAGGCTCACCAGGTAGGAGTACCGGGACAGGCGTGCGTCGACACCGGCGAACGGCCGCGTGGACACCGCGGCACCGCCGGTGCCCGGCAGCCGCTCCAGCAGCAGCACCGACCGCCCGGCGCGGGCCAGGTAGGCGGCGGCGACGAGGCCGTTGTGTCCTCCGCCGACGATGACGGCGTCATAGCTGCGGTGCGTCCGGGGTGCGGGCATGGTTCTTGGTAACACGGATGCCCCTGGGGCGACCAGAGGGACTCCGGGGCCCGGCGGCTCGGCCTCCGGTTCGAGGGACGCGCGAGGTGAGCCCTCTCCCGCCGCGCACGCCGTACCCGCCGAGCGTGTCGCCTGCCGCACGGCCCCGGTCCCGGTGCGGGTCCGGGGCCGACGCCGGTCTCGTCGCGCCCGGGGAACCGGGGCGCTGCTTCGGCGGCGGGGCAACGGGGAGTTGCGCACGGCGACTTGGCCGCCGAGGTCTCCTGGGCCCCAGGTCGGCACGGACCGGCTGCTGGTGGCGGTCGGCCGCCGCCCCTCCCCCGCGACAGCACGGCGCCCGGAGACGACGTCCCGGCGACACCGGTCCGTCGGCCGTACCGCCGGCCCGGCTCCGTGCGTGCCCGGGCACTCCGCGGTCCGGGCGAGCCCGGGGAAGCGCCGAGGGGGCCGGTCAGCGGCCTCCCGCTCGCTGCTGCCGCAGGGCCGCCGCTCTGCGGTACAGGGCGGCGGCCTCGGCGGCCCGGCCGAGCTGTTCCAGACAGTGCGCCTCGTCGTTGCGGCTGGAGAGGCTGTCGGGGTGGTCGGCGCCCAGGACGCGTTCCCTGGCCGCGGCCACGCGCCGGTACTCGGTGAGGGCGTCGGCCCAGCGCCCGAGCCAGCCGAGGCCCACGGCGACCTCCCGGCGGCTGACCAGGGTGTCGGGGTGGTCGGGGCCGAGGACGCGCTCCCGGATGGCGCACACGTCGCGGGACTCGGCCAGTGCCTCCTCCCAGCGGCCCAGACGGCCGAGGTTGACGCCGAGGCCGTGCCGGGCGCGGAGGGTCTCCGGATGGGCGGGTCCGCTGATCCGGGCCCGGTCCTCGACGAGTTCGCGGTAGAGCTGGTAGGCCTCCGCGCTGCGGCCCAGACGGCCGAGGCTGATGCCGGTCTCGTAGCGGGCGGCGAGGGTGTCGGGATGGTCGGCGCCGAGGGCGCGGGCGCGGGCCTCCGCGACCTCGCGGTAGGTCTGCAGGGCGTCGGCCCAGCGGCCCAGTTGGCCGAGCGCGTAGGCGACCTCGTAACGGGTGACCAGGGTGTCGGGATGCGCCGGCCCGAGCACCCTCGCCCGGGCGTCGGCCACCTCCCGGGCCATCAGGTACGAGTCCTCCGGCCGGCCGAGCCGGCTGAGGTTGAACGCGAGGTTGTGGCGGCAGCGCAGGGTGTCGGGGTGTTCGGCGCCCATCGTGCGCTCCCGGTCGGCCAGCACCGACAGGTACACCCGGTGGGCGTCCGGGTGACGGCCCAGCTGGCCGAGCACGTACGCCATCTCCTGGCGGGCGGCGAGGGTGTCGGGGTGGTCGGCGCCGAGGAGCCTCCTACGGGCCGCGGCGACGTGCTTGTAGGCGCGCAGCGCGTCGGCGGCGCGACCGGTGCGACTGAGGGTGAAGGCGACCTCGTAGCGGCTGGCGAGGGTGTCGGGGTGGTCCGGGCCGAGCAGGTGCTCGCGCTCGGCGGCGACCGCGCGGTGCACCTCTCCCGCCTCCGCCCACCGGCCCAGCCGGCCGAGGCTGAGGCCCGCGTCGTGCCGGCCGGCCAGCGCGGTGAGCAGTGCGGGGTCCGTGGTACGGGAGGGAACGCGATGCGGTGGACCGGGACGGCCGGTGCGGTCGCGCGGGACCCACTCGCCGCTCAGGCCCGCCGAGGGGTCGGGGGGTGTGCTGCGCAGGCCGGCTCCGGTCGCCTTGTGGCCGGTGGTCATCCCCCGGGTCCAGGACGGCAGGCGCCGCTCGCTCGGGGCGGCGGCGGGAGGCGGGACCGTCTCGGGCCGCGGGGTGACCACGGTCGGCACGTACGCCGGGGTGGTGCGGCCGAGGTCGAGGCGGCGCCCGAGTTCGCGGGCGTCGTACGGGCGTTCCTCGGGCCGCTTCGCCAGGAGGTCCAGGATGATCCGGTCGAGGTACTCGGGCAGGTCGGCGCGGTGGCTGCGGGGCGGGCGGGGCGGGGTGTCGCGGTGGCCGATGAGGATCGCCCAGGGGTCGTCGAGGTCGAAGGGCGGCACGCCGGTGGCGATCTCGTAGAGCACGCAGCCCAGCGAGTACAGGTCGCTGCGCTGGTCGACCTCGTCGCCGCTGATCTGCTCCGGGGACATGTAGTGCGGGGTGCCCATGGCGATCCCGGTGCCGGTCAGGCGGGAGGTGAGGCCGATGTCGTGGCCGAGGCGGGCGATGCCGAAGTCGCAGATCTTCACGGTGCCGTCGGTGAGCCGCACGATGTTCGCGGGCTTCAGGTCCCGGTGCACGATCCCCTGCCGGTGCGTGCAGGCGAGCGCGGCGGCGACCTGTTCGGCGACGTCGACGACGTCGGGCACGGTCAGCGGGTGCTGCCGGTTGTCCTCCAGGAGCTGGCTGAGGTTGCGGCCCTGGAGCAGTTCCATGACCAGGAACAGGACACCGTCGCTCTCCCCGAAGTCGTGGACGACGGTGACGCCGCGGTGCTGGAGGGCGGCGGCCACCCGGGCCTCGCGCCGGAAGCGTTCCCGGACGACCCGGGCGACGCTCTGGTCGTGCTGCGGTCCGAGCGGCTTGAGGCACTTGACGGCGACGTGCCGGGCGAGGGACTCGTCGCGGGCCCGCCACACCTCGCCCATGCCGCCGCGCCCGATCAGGTCGAGCAGCCGGTACCGGCCGTGGATCAGTCTGCTGTCCCCCATCTCCCGCGCTCGCCCCCGTCACCGTTCGTCCCGCCCTCCCCTGGCTCGTCCAGTATGGCGGGCAATCGCCCGGCTTTGTACGGGGCCGGGCGCGCGTCGGGGCCCAGGCGGGCCATGGCGCGCAGGATGTGCCGGGGCGGCAGTTGCCAGCGCAGATGTGCGGGGATGTGGCGCAGCAGGGCGCCGGCGGCGCGCAGCCGTCGGGTGACGGTCGCGGGTTCCGGCACCGGTCTGCCGTAGAGCTCGTGGGCGTACGACGGCAGGGAGGCGTAGGCCAGTTCGGCCACGCGCCGCCACAGCACCTCGCGCGCCGGGATCAGCAGGGGGTGCGTCGGAGGGCGGAGGAGGAAGTCGTCGACGGCCTGCGCGTCGGCTCCCGCGGCGAGTTCGGGCCGCACCCCCTCGACGTAGGCGGCCAGGTCCGCGCGGTCGGCGAGCACGCTCGCCGGGTCGAGGCCCACCAGCCGGGCCGCGGTGCGCTGTTCGGCGAGGTAGCGGTCGGCGGTGGCGCCGTCGAGCGGGAGGCCGGAGCGGCGCAGCACGTTCAGGTAGGAGTCGACCTCGGCGCAGTGCACCCACAGAAGCAGCCCGGGTTCGTCGATGCGGTACCGCTCGCCCGTGTCCGGGTCGGTCGCCGACAGCATGCCGTGGATCCTCCGCACCCGGGCGCCGGCCTTCTCGGCGGCGTCGGCGGTGCCGTAGGTGAGGGTGCCGACGAAGTTCGCGGTGCGCATCAGCCGGCCCCAGGCGTCCTGCCGGAAGTCGCTGTTGTGCATGACCCCGCGCACGGCCCGCGGATGCAGCGCCTGGAGGTACAGCGCGCGCACCCCCGCGATCCACATGACGGGGTCTCCGTGCACCTGCCACGTCACCGAGTCGGGGCCGAACAGCCCCGGGTCGCCCCTGGGCGCGCGGTCCGCTGCGGCGGACGGGGTCACGGCCACGAGTGGTCACCTCCGTCCGCAGTGCCGTCACCGCTCTTCCCTGCCATGCATCCACGCGGCACCCTCTCCCGTCAAGGAGCCGGCCCCCGGTGGCCGCGAGACCGGGTTCCTCCGACCGCCTGTGCCGGGAGGAGTTTCCACCAGGGCGGCGGATACGGGCGGCGGGTGGCGGGTGGCGGGTGGCGGGAAGACCCGGTCACGGAGCCGGTCCGCCCGGCGAGGGCCGGTGAGGTGCCGGTCGGGGAGCGCGGGGCACGGTGCCGCCCCGCCGTCGGCGGCGTACCGTTCCCCGCGGCCTGGCGCCGGCGAAGCGGGTGATCACCGGGCCGGTCACGGCGAGCAGGAGCACGTAGGCGGCCACGAGGGCACCGAGCCGGTCGTGGCGCACCCCCACCAGGCCGATGATGACGATGGAGAACTCCCCCCGGGCGATGAGCGCGGTCCCGGCCCGCACACGGCCCCGGCGCCCCGCGCCGTCCCGCCGCGCGGCGTACCAGCCGGAGGCCACCTTCGTCAGGCCGGTGACCAGAGCCAGCAGCAGGGCGACGGGAAGTGCCGGGACCAGGGCGGCCGGGCTCACGGCCAGGCCGATGGCGAGGAAGAAGACCGCGGCGAACAGATCCCTCAGCGGGCTCAGCACCTTGCGGGCCCGCTGCGCCGTCTCGCCGGTGAGCGACAGGCCGACGAGGAACGCCCCGACCGCCGCGGAGACATGGACGGCCTCGGCGAGGGCCGCGACGATCAGCGTCACGCCGAGGACGCGCAGCAGGAGTTGCTCCGCCTCCGGGTGCGACAGCAGCCGTCCCAGGTGCTGGCCCCACCAGTACGACACGGTGAACGCGGCCAGGACCGCGCCGAGTGCCAGCAGTACGCCGAGCAGCGCCTGCCGCCAGGTGCCGCCTGCGGCGATGACGGCGAGCAGCGGGAGGTACGCGGCCATCGCGAAGTCCTCCAGCACCAGCACGGACAGCACCGCCGGAGTCTCGCGGTTGCCCATCCGGCGCAGATCGCTCAGCAACCGGGCGACGATGCCGGAGGAGGAGATGTACGTGACGCCCGCCAACGCCAGGATCCCGGCGCCGTCCAGCCCGAACAGCCAGCCCGCCACGGCTCCCGGGGTCGCGTTCAGCACCAGGTCGACCACGGCCGAGGGCAGGTGGCGGCGCAGGCTGACGGTGAACTCCGGCACCGTGAACTCCAGCCCGAGCACCAGAAGCAGCAGGACCACTCCGATGCCCGCCCCGGTCTCCACGAACGCGCCGGCTGCCGGAACCGGGGCGATCCCCCCTTCGCCGAGCACCAGCCCCGCCAGGAGGTACAGCGGGACGGGCGAGAGCGCATAGCGCCGCGCCATTGCCCCGAGCACGCTCAGCACGGTCAGGATGATGCCCAGTTCCAGCAGCAGGGCGACCGAGATCTCCACCGGCTCAGCCCCGCACGATCTGTTCCACCGCGGCGATCCCGTCGTGGGTTCCGATCACCACGAGCACGTCCCCGGGATGCAGCACCCGCTCCGGCCCCGGCGACGGGATCACCTGTTCGCCGCGGACGACGGCCACGATCGACGCACCGGTGCGTGTCCTGGCCCGGGTGTCCCCGAGCGGGCGGCCGGCGAACGGTGTGCCGGCGCGCACCTCGATCTGTCCGGCACTCAGTCCGGGAACCTCCTTGGTGAGGTCGGCGAACCGCTCGGCGATGCGCGGGGCGCCCAGGATCTCGGCGAGGGTGTCCGCCTCCTCCTCGGTCAGCCTCAGCACGGCCCGCGCCTCGTCCGGATCCGCGCCCTCGTAGACCACGAGCTCGAAGTCGCCCGACCGGCGGACCACCACGCCGATCCGGTCGCCGTCCTGGTTGACGAATTCGTATCGCAGCCCCACACCCGGCAGGAGCACCTCGTTGACGTCCACGCACACACCACCCTGTCCGTCGTGCCTCGGGAACCTGCGGGAGGCCCCTCGGCGCCTTGCCGCGGCACGGGCCCTCCG
The DNA here is from genome assembly GCF_016921115.1 of Streptomyces actuosus. Classification (GTDB taxonomy): domain Bacteria; phylum Actinomycetota; class Actinomycetes; order Streptomycetales; family Streptomycetaceae; genus Streptomyces; species Streptomyces actuosus_A. The sequence goes on along the minus strand of NZ_JAFFZS010000003.1, from coordinate 279,197 downwards.
CGTACCCATCTTGGGCGGACGGCGGCGGGGACTCGACCATCGGCACCGGTCCCGGCGCGCCGGGACGGGCGTTCCCGCACGCGGGCGTCCGGCCGCCGCCGACGGCGGAGTTGAGCTCCGGACAGGACACCGGGGCGTTCCCTGGTCCCGGGACGGCGTGCCCCCGGCACGCGGGATCCGTCGGGGCCGGTCGGGGGCGTACGGCCGGGGCGGGCCGGCGGGGCGGACCGAACCGGTCCGGTCCGCCCGCCCGTTGAGGCCGTCCGTCGCCGCGACATGGGGCCGATCGGCCCTGCTGCCGCGGTGGCCTGCGCTGACAGCGTGGGAACAGGCCGCACCGGGCCCGTACATCTCTAGGAGGCCATCGCCATGCCCCGTACCGTCACCGTCGGAGTGGACGGCTCGCCCGAGAGCCTCGCAGCCGCCGAGTGGGCAGCCCGCGAGGCGGAGCTGCGGGATCTGCCGCTGCACCTGGTCCACGCCTGGGGGTGGCAGCCGCAGGCCTGGCCGGCACCGGAGGGTGACGGGCCGCGCCACTGGGCCGAGCGGGTGCTGCGGGAGACCATCGAGCGGCTGCGGCAACGCCACCCGGTTCTGACGATCACCTCCGAGCAGGTCACGCGGCCCCCGGCCACCGCGCTGCTCGCCGCTGCCGCCGACGCCGAACCGCTCGCCATCGGCTCCCGGGGGCTGAGCGGCGTCACCGGTTTCCTGATCGGTTCCATCGGCTTCGCCGTCGTCGCACAGGCCGAACGGCCCATCGTGCTGGTGCGTGCCGGGGCCGCGATCGAGGACGAGCACCAGCCGGACGCGGACGGTCTGCCGTCGGCGACGACTCCCTACCGCGACGTCGTCCTGGGTCTGGACCACGAGCACCCCGACGACGCCGTGCTCGCCTTCGCGTTCGACGCCGCCGCCCGGCGCGGGGCCCGGCTGCGGGTGGTGCACGGCTGGGGTCTGCCGCCCTACTACGCCTATGGGCTCGGTATGGACCCGCAGCTCAACGCCGACCTCGCCCAGCAGGAGGCGAACGCCGTCGACCGGGTGCTGGCGCCGTGGCACGAGAAGTTCCCGGGCGTCCAGGTCGTCGAGCAGACCGCCATCGGCAGCGCGGCCGGCCACCTGGTGGACGCAGCGGCCGACGCCTCGCTGGTCGTCGTGGGCCGGCGCATCCGGCGAGCGCCGCTCGGGCCGCGCATCGGTCCGGTCGCGCACGCGGTGCTGCACCACGCCAAGGCCCCCGTCGCGGTCGTCCCGCACGACTGACACCGGCACCGCCGTGCTCGTCGCCGCCGCTCTCCTCGACGTGCTGATCCTGGCCGGCGCCCTGTACGACTCGACGCGCCTGCTGCGGCCGGCCGGGCGCCGTCGCCTCCGTGCCCTGGAGGGCGCCGAACGGAGGCTGGTGGGCCGCCGGATGCGCGGGCGCATCGGAGCCGCGGCGTACCGGGAGGGGATGCGGTCGCTCGCCGAGGGCCGACGACCACCTCGCCTCCTGCGCTGACCGCGGTCGGCATCCGGCGCGCCCGGGGGCCCGGCATGGCCGTACCCCGTCCGGCCGAGGCGACGTGCGCCGGTGGGCGCCCGGCCGCGGAGGCCGGACGGCCGACGGCCGGTTTCCCGGCTTCGGCGTCCCGAAATGCCGTCAGCCGAGCGTGTGCAGGAAGGCGGTGCAGGCACGGGCGCACGCCCGGCAGTGGTCCGCCGCATCCTGCGCGCCCTGCTGCCCGTCGAACACGTGGGCGGTCTCCAGGCAGACGGCGCGGCACCAGTCCAGCTGGATGCGGACACCGTCCTCGTCCAGCGTGTTCTGCTCCGCCAGCACCCGGCAGGTCGCGTCGCAGACCTCCGCGCACATGATGCCCTTGCGGCGTAGGAGTTCCTGCTCGTCCGCGCCACCGGGGTCCACCAGGCTCGCCCGCAGGGCGCAGGCCCGGGCGCACTCCGTGCAGGCCTGCGCGCAGGCGAAGCGGTCCTCCAGGAACCGGACGAGATCCTGCTGCGATGTGGAAGTCACCCTGCGCGGGTAGCCCCGGGGCCGGGCCGTCAAACCCCGGCGCGGCCGTCACCCTCGCCGCGGTGCGGGCACTCGCCGTACCCCCACGAGAACGCGGACGACGCAGGTGGCACCGGTGCCGGGACGAAGCGAACCGCCGCCGACCCTGGAGCGCTCCTCCCCGGACGCCCGGCGGACCTGGGTCGAGGCGCACGACTCGGCGGTCGACCCGTACGGCGGGGGAACGCCCGCACAGCGTGGCGTACAGCGCCCTCAAGCACACGCACGAGAAGGCGGGCTACGACCGGGAGCGCAAGGAGGGCGGCCGGAAGGGGCCCGCGGGCCCGCGGTCGGCCCGGCTCCGGCAGCAGGGCGGGCGCAGCGGGGAGGGCGTGGACGAGCACGCCGAGAAGGAGCATCTCCACCGCGATCGCCCAGCGACTGGACATCGACGGTCGCTCGCGGATGCCGAAGGGCGAGCTGCTGGAGGTCATCCGCGGCGCCACGCGCGCCCCGGACGCGTGCGTCACGCTCTTCGAGACGGTGGTAAAGCACCCGTTTGGGGGGTATTCATGAGATATGAGTACCGTAGCGATGCAGCTGGCGGAGCGGAGCGGCGCCCTCGTCATCGGGCCGATCGTCATCGGGGTCGCGCTCGTGGCCCTGCTGATCGGCGCGTTCTGGCGGGGCGACATCCTCAAGAGCCGTGAGCCGGCTCCTCCACGTCCGGAGGAGCAGCCGCACCTGCCGCCGGAGGGCGCGGTGCACGAGGCCAGGGAGAACCGGGAACCGGAGGAGGTACCGCAGGACGGCCGCCGCAGGCTGCCGTCCGAGTTCGGCAACCTCGGCACCCGGCCGAGCGAGTCCACGGAACGCCCGCGGTGGAGCAAGGGCAGCAGCGGATCGTTCGGTGGCGGGGGTCTGGGAGCCCACTGAACGTCGGCCCGGTTTGCCGAAAGGCGGGCCGGGACCGTACGGCGAGCCGGGCGGAACGCCGCCCGGCCGTCACTGCGGCGGTGGCCCGGCCCCAGAGGAGTGTGGGTCCATTTCGGTCCCGGCCGCTCCGTCCTGCCTCTGCCGGACTACGACCACCTGCCGCTCGGCGGTCTGGAGAGCCGCGTGCGGTCGCTGACGGCGGAGGGGGTCGAGGAGCTGCTCGCCTACGAGCGGGCCCACGGGCACCGTCTCCCGGTCACCGAGGTGCTCATGTCGCGGCTGAACCAGCTGCGGGCCGGCGCCGAGCCCACCTCGGGCGACCCGACCGCCCTGCGCCCCGAGCGCTCCGAGCCCCGCGCGGGCGCGGCGCGTCCGTCGACGGCCCCGGCGACCTCGCCGCGCCCCTTCAGCCCGCCGCCGCACGGTACACCCGACCGACGGGGCAAGCCGAGGAGCGAGCACTCGTAGCGGCCCGACCGGACGGTGCGGCGTCCGCCGCCGGGCCGGTGCACACCCGGGTGCCCGGCACGCCCCCCGCGTCACCGATGCCGCCCGTGCGGCCCGTCCCCGCCCGCGGAAGGGCCCGCCCTCCCGATCCGTCTCCGGCCCGTTCGGCCCCGTGCGTGCGGCGGGCGGGGCCGGGCAGGCTGGGGCTGCCCGAGTCGACGGAGGAGCGGCCGTGGAGCAACAGGTGATCGTCGTCGGAGCCGGTGCGTCGGCCCGCGGCCGCGCCGCCGCCGACTGGGCGGCCGGGGAGGCTCTGCGGCGTGGAGTCCCGCTGCACGTGGTCCAGGTGTCTCCGGCGGGTGGGGCGTCGGCGGATGCGGAGCGGATCGCCGCCGAACTGGCCCAGAGCCTTCCGGCCTTGACGGTGAGCTGCGAGGCGCCCGCCGGTGACGCGGTCCCGGTGCTGCGGTCCCTCGGCACACGGGCCGGACTGACGGTGCTCGGTGTCGGCGGGACCGCGTCGGCCGTGGCCGGCGGATCCGCGGGACCGGTGGTGCTGGTGCCCGCGCGGGCGTTCAGGCCGGCCGGGTCGGACGCGGTGGCCGTCGGCGTGACCCCAGGGGATCCGCCCGGCGCAGCGATCGGCTTCGCGTTCGAGGAGGCACGGCTGCGCGGCGTACGGCTGCACGCGGTGTCCGCCTGGGCCCTGCCGGCCGAGGCGGCCCGCTCCCCGCTGGCCGTGCCCGAGGAGGACCGCGCCGCCTGGGAGGACGAGCAGGTGCAGTCGCTGTCGGACGCGTTGCGGCCCTGGCGGAGGACGTACCCGGACGTGGAGGTGCTGACGGACGTCGTGCTGCTGCCGCCCGCGGACGCCCTGGTGCACGCCGCGGAGGGCAGCGGACTGCTCGTCGTGGGCCGAAGAGGCGCCGCGGACCTGCCGGGGCTCACCATCCGCCTCGTCCTGCGCGAGGCGCGCTGCCCGGTCGCGGTCGTGCCCGAGCCCGGCCCGCGAGCCGGACAGGGGAGTCACAGTGCCAGGGCGCCGCGGGCCGCCGACAGGGCCTGTTCGGCATAGCCGCGGCCGAACAGCACGGCGTGCACGAGCAGCGGGAAGAGCTGGTGCACCCCGATGCGGTCACGCCGGCCCGCTGCGGGCGGGTGCGTCTCTCCGTAGCCTTCCAGGATCCGGTCCAGGTGAGGACAGCCGAACAGCTCCAGCATCGCCAGGTCGGTCTCCCGATGGCCGCCGTGCGCGGCGGGGTCGATGAGCCAGACCCGCCCGTCCGCGCCCCACAGCACGTTGCCGTTCCACAGGTCCCCGTGCAGCCGGGCCGGCGGCTCGGCCGGCCCCGCCAGCTCCGGCAGGCGCGCGCAGACCTGCTCGACGACGGACGCCTCCGCGGCCCGCAGAGTGCCGTCGTCGACCGCGCGGCGCAGATAGGGCAGTACGCGGTGCTCGGCGTACCAGTGCGGCCAGTCGTCGTCGACGGCGGTGTTGCGCATGGGGGCGAGCCCGATCCACGCGTCCTCGGGCCCGCCAGGCGGCGGAGCACCGAACGCCGGGGCGCCCGCGGCGTGCAGAGCCGCCAGGGAGCGCCCGAAGCGGACCGCTGCGTCGGGGCCGGGCCTGCCGGCTGGGACGCGGTCGGTGACCAGCCACCGTTCGTCGTGCCCGTGCACCACGGGCACCGGAACCGCACCGGCGTCGGCCAGCCAGCGCAGCCCGGCCGCCTCGGCCCGTACCGCGCCGGCGTCGCCGTGCTTGACCATCACCGCACGGCCGCCGTCCACGGTCACTTCGGTGAGCGTCGCGGACCGGTGCCGTGCACCGGTCACCGCCGATCCGGTGAACCGGGCCGCCGCGGCGGCCGGGCCGCCGTCGGGGGACCCGTCGGAGGAATTGCGCACGGCGCCAGGGTACGGCCGGGCCGGAGGCGGTCCGGTCGCAGGCGGGGCGGGTCGGCCGGCAGGGCGGGCCGTTCGGCCCCTGCCGGGCGCCGGTGGGCGGGGGCAGGGTCGGATCAGGGGACGCGACCGCCGGGATGGCCGTCCCTGCCCTGGGAGGCCGAGATGTCTGAATCTCCGCACACGGTCAGCGACGTGATGACGCAGACCGTCGTCGCCGTCGGCAGTGAGGCGCCGTTCAAGGAGGTCGTCGAGCTGCTGGATCAGTGGAAGGTCAGTGCCCTGCCGGTCCTGGCCGGCGAGGGGCGGGTGATCGGCGTGGTCTCGGAGGCGGACCTGCTGGCGAAGGAGGAGTTCCGCGACACCGACGAGGGCGCGTCCGAGCACCGGGTGAAGGCCGGCGCGATCACCGCGGGCGAGCTGATGAGCAGCCCCGCCGTGACCGTGCACGCGGACGCGCCGGTCTCCGAGGCGGCGCGCATCATGGCGCGCCGGCATGTCAAGCGGCTTCCCGTGGTGGACGGCGTGGGCGTGCTCCAGGGCGTGGTCAGCCGCGCCGACCTGCTGAAGGTGTTCCTGCGGCCCGACGCGGACATCGCCGAGGACGTGCGCCGGGAGGTCCTGGAGCCGGTCGAGGCCGCCGCCGCGGTGACGGTGGCGGTCGACGAGGGGGTGGTCACGCTCGGAGGCACCCTCGCCGACCGGCTCCTGGTCCCGGTGATCGCCCGGGCGGCCCGCGCCGTGGAAGGCGTCGTGGACGTCCGTCTGGAGCTCGCGGGCCGCTGACCCGAAGGGGCGGCCGTGCCGCGGTTCCGGGTCAGCGGTAGTCGGGGTTCGGTGCGTCGAAGCGGCAGCCGGCGTCCCATTCGGAGCGCTGGTTGCCGTGGGCGGGAATGCCCCCGTTGCGCTTCAGCAGCGCGGCCACGTGCATCAGGTTCCAGGTCATGAACGTCGTGTTGCGGTTGGTGAAGTCGTTCTCCGGACCGCCGGAGCCGGGGTCCAGGTACGAGGGGCCCGGCCCCGCCGCGCCGATCCACCCCGCGTCCGCCTGGGGCGGGATGGTGTAGCCGAGGTGCTGGAGGCTGTAGAGGATGTTCATCGCGCAGTGCTTGACGCCGTCCTCGTTGCCGGTGATCAGGCAGCCGCCCGCACGGCCGTAGTAGGCGTACTGGCCCTGCTCGTTCAGCTGGCCCGAGCAGCTGTAGAGCCGCTCGATGACCTTCTTCGTGACCGAGCTGTTGTCGCCCAGCCAGATGGGGCCGGCGAGGACGAGGATGTCGGCGGCCATGACCTGCTCGTAGAGCGCGGGCCAGGTGTCGGTGGCGGAGCCGTGCTCGGTCATGTCCGGGTAGACGCCGGTCGCGATGTCGTGGTCCACGGCGCGGACGACGTCCGTGGTCACCCCGTGCGCGTCCATGATCGCCCTGCTCTTGTCGACCAGCCCTTGGGTATGGCTGAGCTGCGGCGACGGCTTGAGGGTGCAGTTGATGAACAGGGCGGTGAGATCGTCGAAGCGGTACGCGCCGTCGGTCGGCGCGGAGGACGGGACGGCCATGGCGGACTCCTTGACGGACCGTGCGGGACGGGCTGGTCGGCCGCCCGGTGAGCGGCTCCAGCGGCAGCTTCTCTCATGGATCACCATTTGTCGCCTTTTACGGGCTGTCACGATCCGGACGGGTGCATGCGCCTTTGGGCGTGCGCCCCGCGCCGCCGGCGGCGCGGTTGCGTCGGGCGCACGCGTACCTCCCGTCGGCGGGCGCGCTCGCCTGCCCTCCCCCGCCCGCCGAGGGATGTGGGGCGTCGGCGTCGCGCCGACGGGGCGCCGGTCCGACGCCCCCGCGCCGGTCCGACGGGGCGCCGGACCGGCGCGGGGGCGGCGGGAAACCGGTGGCCGTTCACCCGGCCCGGGTGCGCCGGGCCCGGGATCCGCAGCGATTCGAGGTGCACACGGAACGGCCGGTCACTACGGTTCTGCTCGGGTGGTCCGGCACCGCGGCGAGGGGAAGAGGCGGCATGGCCGAGAAGCAGGCGGCGAAGCTGCCGCGCAAGGTGTACGAGAGCGAACTACTGCGGCTGCAGGCCGAGTTGGTGAAACTCCAGGAGTGGGTGCGGGCGGAGCGCGCCCGGCTGGTGGTGGTCTTCGAGGGGCGGGACGCCGCCGGGAAGGGCGGCACGATCAAGCGGGTCGCCGAGCACCTCAACCCGCGCGTGGCCCGGATCGCGGCGCTCCCGACGCCGACCGAACGGCAGCGCACACAGTGGTACTTCCAGCGGTACGTCGAGCATCTCCCGGCCGCCGGCGAGGTCGTGCTGTTCGACCGGTCCTGGTACAACCGGGCCGGGGTGGAGCACGTGATGGGTTTCTGCACCAGGGAGGAGTACCAGCTCTTCCTGCGCCAGTGCCCGATCTTCGAGCGGATGCTGATCGAGGACGGCATCCTGCTGCGCAAGTACTGGTTCTCCGTCAGCGACGCCGAGCAGCAGGAGCGCTTCCGGCGCCGGCTGGAGGACCCGCTGCGGCGCTGGAAGCTGTCGGCGATGGACCTGGAGTCGATCACCCGGTGGGAGGCCTACTCGCGGGCCAAGGACGAGATGATGGTGCACACCGACATCCGCGAGGCGCCGTGGTACGTCGTCGAGAGCGACGACAAGCGGCGGGCCCGGCTGAACATGATCGCCCACCTGCTCGACTCCGTGCCCTACCACGACGTGCCCCCGCCGGTGCTGGAACTGCCCGAGCGCCCGCCGTCGACGGGCTACCAGCGGCCGCCGCGCGATCTGCAGACCTACGTCCCCGATCACGCGGCGCGTCTGTGACAGGTGGCGTCAGGCGTGCGGCACCACGGCGACGGGGCAGGCGGAGTGGTGCAGCACCGCGTGGGCGACCCGGCCGAGCTGGAGCCCGTGGCTGCCGTGACGGCGCCGGGCGCCGACGATCAGCAGATCGGCGTCGTGCGAGACGTCCACCAGGGTCCGGCGGGCGTTCCCCTCGACGGTGAGTCTCCGCACCCGCACGTCCTCGGGCACGTCCGCGAGGGCGGCCTCCAGCACCTCGGCGGCCCGCTCCTCGTGCACCCGGGCGGGGCCGCCCGCGAGGAGAGGGTGGTCGGCGCTCTCGTGCGCCGGGCACCGCCAGGCCCGCAGGGCCTCCAGGGGCACTCCGCGGCGACGTGCCTCCTCCACGGCGAACCGGACGACGGCGCCCTCGCCCTGGTCCTCACCGACTCCGACGACGACCCGGCCGTGGACCGCCGTGGCCGCCTGGTTGTCGTGGTTGCCGCGCACCACGACCACGGGGCAGTCGGCGTGACCGGCCACGGTCAGGCTCACCGACCCCAGGAGCGCCTCCGCCACCCCGCTGCGCCCCCGGGTGCCGAGCACCAGCGCGGTGGCGTTGCGGCCCTCGCGCACGAGTGCGTACTCGGCCTCCTCGGGGAGTACGTCGCCGGAGACCTTGACGTCCGGCTGCCGCCGTTCGGCCCGGCGGACGGCCCCGTCGACGATGTCGGCGGCCCGCACCTCCTCGGACGGCTTGTGCAGGTCCCGGGCGAGGGATGTGCCCTCGTAGCGCTCCCACAGGGAGGCGTACACCACGCGCAGCGGCAGGCCGCGCAGCACGGCCTCGTCGGCCGCCCAGTCCACGGCGCGCAGGCTCGGCTCGGAGCCGTCCACGCCCACCACGACGGGGAGTTCCATGGTTGTCACCCTTCCGCTCCGAGATCGAAGACGATGCGGGCCTTGACCTCACCGCGCAGCACGGCGTCGATGCAGTCGTTGACCGCGGCCAGCGGGCGGGTCTCCTGGACGACCCGGGTGCGGCCCGCGGCGTGCAGCTGGAAGACCTCGGCGAGATCCTGCCGCGTGCCGACGATGGAGCCGATGACCGAGGTGCCGTTCAGCACCGTGTCGAAGATCGGCAGTTGTACGGTGCCGTGGGCGGGCAGGGCCACCATCACGAGCTTCCCGCCCCGCCGCAGGCCGGAGTTGACGGCGGTGAACGCCGCGTCGTCCACCGCGAGCGCGAGTGCCGCGTGCGCACCTCCGTGCTGCCGCAGCACAGCGCCGACGTCCTCGTGCCGGGCGTCGATGACGAGATCGGCGCCCAGTTCCGCGGCGAGGCCGAGCTTGTCGTCGGTCACGTCGACCGCGGCGACGGTGGCCCCGGCGATCTTGGCGTACTGGACGGCGAGATGTCCGAGCCCGCCGACTCCGGAGACCGCGACCAACTGCGCCGGGCGGACGCCGGCCACCTTGAGCGCCTTGTAGGTGGTGACGCCGGCGCAGGTGAGGGGGGCGGCGTCGAACGGGGAGACACCGTCGGGCACCGGCTGGGCGAAGTCGGCCCAGGCGAGCATCTTCTCGGCGTAGCCCCCGTCGCAGCCGTACCCGGTGTTGACCTGCTGCTCGCACAGCGTCTCCCGGCCCGACAGGCAGTGCTCGCACCGCCCGCACGCCCGGCCGAGCCACGGCACCGCCACGCGCTGACCGACCGCCGGCCCGTCGACGCCTTCACCGACTTCCTCGACGACCCCGACACCCTCGTGGCCGGGGACGAACGGCGGGTCGGGCTTGACGGGCCAGTCGCCGTGGGCGGCGTGGATGTCGGTGTGGCACAGCCCGCAGGCCTCGACACGGATGCGGACCTGTCCGGGACCGGGCTCGGGGTCGGGGCGCTCCTCGACGACCAGGGGCTCGCCGAAGGCTCGTACGACCGCTGCCTTCATGGTGCAACTCCTCGCGGATCCTCGCGGACCGGAACGGGTCAGCCGTGTGCGACGACGGCGACGGGGGCGGTGGCGTGGTGCAGGACGGCGTGCGCGACGGACCCGATGTGGGTGCCGAGCCGACCCCGGCGGATCTTCCGCCCGACGACGACCAGGGATGCCCCGCGGGAGGCGTCGACCAGCTGCTGGGCGGCACTGCCGGACCGGGACACCTCGACGACCTCCACGGACGGGTACTCCTTGCGCCAGCGCCGGAGTGCCTCGGTGAGCTCGTCGGTCTTCTCGCGGATCACCTCGTCGTGGAAGCCGGCGTCGGCGGAGAGGCCGTAGACGTAGTACGGCGGCAGATTCCAGGCGTGCACGACCCGCAGGGTGGTGTGCCGGCGGGCCGCCTCCTCGAAGGCGAAGGCCACGACGGCGTCGGCCGGGTTGTCGACGTCGAGACCGAGGGCCACGGGGCGGAACGCCGTGCCCGCGGAGGGGATCCCCGCGGGATCGGTCTCGTGCTCGTCGGCGGCCTGCTCACCCGCCCTGACGAGGACCACGGGGACCTCGGTGTGCGCGATCACGGACTGGCCCACGGAACCGACCAGGAAGCCGCCGAACCCGCTCATGCCGCGGGAGCCGAGCACGAGCAGCTCGGCGTCCTCGGCCGCCTTCGGCAGGACCTCGGCGGGCCGGCCGCTCAGCTGGTCGGCGGTGACCTCGACGCCGGGGTGCCGCAGCCGCAGGCCCTCTGCCGCCTCGCGCGGGATCCGCTCGGTCCAGTGGGCCTGCGTCTCCGCACCGAGCATCGGCGCCTGGGCCATCGGCTCGGGAACCGGTTCCCACACGTGCACGATCTTCAAGGGCAGGCCGCGCAGCTTCGCCTCGCGTGCCGCCCACTCCGCCGCGGCGCGGCTCTCCGGCGAGCCGTCCAGAGCTGCGACAACGGTGCGGTCCATGGTGTGTGCCTCCTGGTCGGGGATCTGCTTACAGCGTGGTGATCCGACGGCGGCCGGTGCAGGGGCCGCAGGTCCCCGGCGGGGGCCGACCGGCCCCACGCCGCAGGCGGGCCGGGGGACGGGAGCGGCGCGGCTGGCGGCTGGCGGCTGGCGGCTGGGCAGCATGGGCAGCATGGGCGGGACGGTGAAAGCGCGGGTGGCGGAGGAACGGCCGGCCGCGACACCGGGTGACGGACGAACGACGGCGGGGCACGGGCGCGGGAGACGGCCGGGCACCGACCGGCCGGGGGACGGGCGGGCGCGGATCGACCGGCGGCCCGGGAAACCTCTTCCGCCGACCGGGGATCGGACCGGCTCCCGGATCCGTCAGGCGCCGGGCAGGGCGGGGCGCACCAGGGTGCCCGACAGGCCGTGCACGATCTCGTGGGCGGCGTCGAGGTGGCCGATGGCGGCGAGCCCGCCGGTGCGCTCGACGAACCGGGCGGCGGCCTCGGCCTTGGGGCCCATGGTGTCGGGCGGGTAGTGCCCGCGCCGCAGCTCGGCCGGGGTCGCGTCCAGCACGGGCCGCTGCCGCCCGGTGCCGCGGTCGGCGTAGAGGTTGGGCACGTCGGTGAGCAGCAGCAGGAAGTCGGCCTTGAGGTCCTCGGCGAGCAGGGCGGCGGCGAGGTCCTTGTCGACGACCGCCGGCACGCCGCGCAGGGCGCCGGTCCGGTCCGTCAGGACGGGCACACCGCCGCCGCCCGCGCAGACGGTCACGGTTCCCGAGTCCAGCAGGGTACGGACGGTGTCCGTCTCCAGGATGCGTTCCGGGCCGGGCGTGGGCACCGCGGACCGGGCGCCGGGCGCGGAGGGCCGGGTGAAGGCGGGGTCGTCGGCGCGGACCAGGGTGTGGGTGAGCACCGCGGCCACCCGGCGGCCCGGCAGCACGTCGTGGAGCGCGCAGACGAGCAGCGAGCCGATCCGGCCCTGGTTCTGCGCGACGAGCGGGTCGACGCGGGCGCCGGCCGTCGGCTCGTGCCCGGCCGCTGCTCCGGGCCGGGGGTCGCCGCCGTGGGTGACGACCAGGTCGTGCTCGTGGGCGAGCGGGGCGATCGCGGTGGCCACTCTGACGACGTTCGCGCGCTGGAGCTCGGCGTCGGGCCGCTGCCCGCGACGCAGGAGGGCGTTGTTTCCTAGAGCGATGACGATGCGCATGGCCGGGTCCTTCACGCATGGGGTCCGGGGCGGGCGTCTGCGCCCCCGCACTCCCATCGAACAACCGCCGTACGGCGCGCGCAGGGTGCCCATGGGCCGCCGCGGCAGCGCCGGTCGGCCTGTTCGAGGGGGCCGAGTGGCCCCTGGCCCGCGGGCCGGCGCCCGCCCACCCTGGAGGTGATCGGTCCGCACCTGCTGTTGGAGGCGCGTCATGAACGCACCCGTCACCACGAGCATGCCGCGGGCGCTGCCCGCCGAACACCGGCAGCGGCTGATGGCGTTGGCCCATGAAGTGGCCTTTCCCCAAGGCACGCGCCTCTTCGACGAGGGTGGCAGGGCCGAGCGGTTCTGGGTCATCCGTACCGGCACGGTCGATCTGGACATGCGGGTGCCCGGTCGCCGGCCCGCCGTGATCGACTCCCTCGGCCACAACGAACTCGTCGGCTGGTCCTGGCTGTTCGCCCCGCACATCTGGCACCTGGGTGCGGAGGCGGCGACCCCGCTGAGGGCGTACGAGTTCGACGCAGCCGAGGTGCGCGCCCTGTGCAAGGCCGATCCCGAGTTCGGTCTGAACGTCACCCAGTGGGTGGGCGATGTCCTGGCCCAGCGACTGCGCGCGGCCCGCACCCGCCTGCTGGACCTGTACGCGCCCTACGGCAGCGGCGGCATGCGCTGACCCACGGGGTGCCCGTGTCGCGCGGCCCGCCGCTCCGGTGCCCGCGCGACTCACAGACGGCCTCCTGCCGCGTGCCGGCCGACCGGCACGCGGCAGGAGGCCGTCGGCATGCCGTAGCTGCGGCAGGCGACGTTCGCCCGTCAAGGAGCGGCGTCCGGTGCGTGCTCCCGGCATGCCGGCCAAAAGCCCTCGTACTGGATGTACTCGGGCGTACTGGATGTACTCGGGCTTTCGTCCGGTGCGGCGAGAGTGCGTGCCGGGCGTCGCGACGGGGCGAGGTCGCCTGTTGCGGCACTGGGCCGCTCGGGCCCCGCCGGCCGCGCTGTCCGCACCGGCGCCCACGGCCGCCGCCGGCCTACGAGGCTCACGCCGACGCCCGAGACCCGCACCGGGGTACGAGTCGCCCGGCGTACGGGTGCAGCCATCGAGCGACGCGGGCGTGCAGCATTCAGCCATGCAGGCGTGCGGACGCGGCGGGAGCATCGGGCTGACGCGGAACGGCCCCGGGGGCGCCTTCCGCGTCGCGGGGGGCCGTGCCGGTCCGGGACGGGCCGTCGCGAGGCTCGCGCGACGGCCCGTTCGCTGCACCGCTCCGGGGCAAGGGCCCCGCAGGCGGTGACGAGGTGGGCTTCAGCGGGCGGCTGCCGGGACGAGAGCGACGGGGCAGCGGGCGTGTCGCAGGGCCGACCAGCCGGACGCGGCGTTCAGGGCGGCGCCCAGCGCGCCGGACCGGGGCCGGGCGGAGACGACGACGAGCTGGGCGCCCGCGCTCGCCTCGGCCAGGGCCCGCCGCGTGCCGCCACGCACCCGCCGCGGGCGGACCGCGACGTCCGGGTGGGCGGTGCGCAGATCCGGCGCCAGCGCCTCGCCGTCGCGGGGATGACCGCGGCGCGGGGTCAGCACGACGAGGTCGGTGCCCCGCCCGGCGGCCTCGAGGAAGGCGAACTCGGCCGCGGCTCGGTCCGCCGGCGCACCGCCGTCGACCAGGACGACCGGGCCCCCGGCGACGAGGCGCCCGCGCACCACCAGCACCGGGCCGCGACCGCGAGCGCCGAGCAGACGGCCCACGGAAGGGCGCGGCACTCCCCTGCGCCGGATCGGGCTGCTCCCTACCACGGTGAGTGCGGCGTCCCGCCCCGCGCACTCCAGCACGGCCGCGGGTTCTCCCACCAGCACGTCCCAGCTGATCGCCAGCCCGGGCACCTCGCGTCGGGCCCGGCCCTCGGCAGCACGCAGCACGCAGTTCATCCGGGCGCGTCCCGCGGCCCCGTCGGGGTCCCAGGGCGCCACGCCGGGCGGCGTGTCCCCCGCACCGCGGCCGAGGGCGTGGGCCAGTCGCAGGCCCACGCCCCGCCGCTCCGCCTCGCGGGCCGCGACCTCCACCGCGACCAGGCTCGACGGCGTTCCGTCCACTCCCACCACGACAGGACCGAGCATGGCGTGCCTCCCCTCAACGGATCCTCGACCGGCGGCCATCGACCGCGGCCGCCGACCGGCCGCCCGCGAACGATGCCGCCGGCCCTCGTCGAACGGCCGACGCTGCCGGTGGCCGGTGACCGCAGCCGTCGACTGCCGCTGCCGACGGCGTGGACCGGCACCGGGCCACCGCAGACCGACGGTCCCGTGACCGGCGAGCCGGCGTCCCGTGGGTGCCCAGAGTCCCGTCCACCGCACCGCCGCGACACGGGGCCGTACGGCCCCGGCGGAACCCGTACGGCCCTGCCCGGAGGGGACCGTCGCGGGACGGCCCGGCCGCGGCCTCAGCTCATGTCCAGGACGTCCTCGACCGGCCGCCGCGGGGACACGGTTCCCGGTGTGCCGTAGCCGAGGCGCAGGACCATCTGGACGAAGCCGAGGGAGGACTCCGGGTCCCGGGCCAGCTCCCGCAGGTCGGGCCGCTCCAGGGAGTGCGAGGTCAGGGCGGTGGCCAGCCCGGCCAGGGTCGCGAGGAGCAGTACCCGCTCCAGGGCCTGCCCGGCGCGCAGCCAGTCGGCCTGCCGGTCGTTCTCCGTGCCCAGCAGGACCAGGTTCGGCACGGACTCGAAGACCGCCGCCGCCCGGCCCGGTACCCGCTCGCGGCCGGCGAAGTCGCGTACCGGGGCGCGACCGCCGCGCTTGCGGGGTCCGAGGGCGTACTCGGGAATCCCGTCGAGGGCGGGTCCGCCGTCCCGGTCGCCCACGCGGACCCACCGGCGGACGTCAGCCAGACGCTCGGGTTCCAGGGTGTCGCGTTCCTCGGCGTCCCGGACGTGGTCGAGCAACGCCTCGGTGTGCCAG
The DNA here is from genome assembly GCF_016921115.1 of Streptomyces actuosus. Classification (GTDB taxonomy): domain Bacteria; phylum Actinomycetota; class Actinomycetes; order Streptomycetales; family Streptomycetaceae; genus Streptomyces; species Streptomyces actuosus_A. The sequence goes on along the minus strand of NZ_JAFFZS010000003.1, from coordinate 264,098 downwards.
GGCCCGGGGAAGACGAGCTGGGCGCCCTCCTGGCGGGCCGCCTCGGCGAGCGCCTGCTGGACGTCGGGCGGGATGGGCTTCTCCTCGAAGGGGTGGCGGCTGGTGTGGCGCCGTGGGATCGCCGGGTACAGCCGGGCCAGTTCGTCGTCCGGCCGTCCGGTGCCGGTGAGGCCGACGGTGGCGAGCAGCCAGGGGTCGGCCGGGTCGGGCACCAGGCGTACGTCCGTGGGCCGGCCGGCGTCCGCGGCGGCGACCCGCAGGTTGAACAGTGCCGCCCCGCAGCCGAGGTGCAGGGCGCGGTGGCCGGGGTCCAGACGCGGCATCGTCCGCTCCGGATCCGCCCGCAGTGCCAGCACGCCGGTGCCGGAGTGCCAACGGAACTGCCAGGGCTGGGCGTTGTGCAGGGACGGGGCGGCCGTGGCGGCGCGTACCAGCGACGTCACCGCCTCGTGGTCGAGTGCTGGGGCCGGCATGACGGCGCCTCCTCGGGGTGCGGGCGGGACGTGGCGGGCGGAAGGGCAGTCGGTGCGGTGCGGTGCGGAACGGCCCTCGGCGCGCGGGACGGCCGGGCGTCGCCGGCGTTCGCAAGCGCCCTTCCCGCGCCCGGCGGGCCGCACTGCGCACGGTCGCGCACGGTCGTGTCCGGCCGGACGCCGGGCGTGGGCGGGTGCGCGGCACCGTGTTCCGGGCCCGGTGCGCCGGGGCGCCGTGCCCGACGGGCGGCCGGGCGGACGGACGGGGCGGACGCACCGGGCGGGCGTCCCGGCACCGTCGGGATCGACGGCGGGACGGCGCCGTCGCGGCGCACCGGGAGCGGGGCCGCGGTGGAGCGCGCCGGAGCGGGACCGGCCGGGCGGACAGCGGACCGGGGCGTGCGGGACCGGGCCCTGCCTCGGGGCGCGGCGGTCGTGCCGTGGTGGTCCCGGTGCATCGGCGGGTCACTCCCTCCGGAGCCGGCCGCCTGCGTGCGGTACGCATCCGATGACTCCGGCTGCCCGTACGATCAGCCTGCCCCCGCGGCACGGTGCCGGGTAGGGCCGCCGGGTCCTTCCCGCGGGGTCCGTCCGGCCCCACCGGGGTGGCGGCCGCCGGTGGAGGCGGCGCGTCAGTCGGCGAGGAGCAGCCTGCCGGTCTCCCCCGGTTCCAGGGACACCGCGCGGTCCGGGAGGCGCACGTCGATCGGGGAGGCGTCGGAGGACGGTACTGCGATCTCCAGCAGACCTCGTTCCAGGCGCAGGCGGACGCCCCAGTGGCCCTGGTAGCGCAGGGAGAAGCCGTACGACGACAGTTCGGGCAGCGGCACCGGATCCAGCCAGAGGGCGCCCTCGCGCGTCTCCAGACCGGGCAGTCCGCGCTGGACGAGGTCGAGGGTGCCGGCCATGGCCCCGAGATGGATGCCCTCGGCGGTGGTGCCGCCCTGGATGTCGGCGATGTCGCCCTGGAGTGCCTCCTGGCAGAACTTCCAGGCCTCGGCGCGCCGGGCCCGGGCCAGCACCCAGCCGTGGACCAGGCCGCTGAGGGTGGAGCCGTGGCTGGTGCGGTGGAGGTAGTAGTCGACGGTGCGCTGCCAGGTCTCGTCGTCCAGGCGCAGTCCCAGCCTGCGGAAGAGGCCTTGGAGCTCCGCCGGGGAGAAGAGGTAGCCCAGCATGAGCACGTCGGCCTGTTTGGACGCCTGGTACCGGTTGACGGTGTCGCCCTCGGCCTCCAGGATCCGGTCCAGGCGGCGGATGTCGCCGTACCGCTCGCGGTAGCCGTCCCAGTCCAGTTCGGCGAGGTCGCCGTACCCGGCGAACTGGCTGATGACGCCCTCGTGGAAGGGCACGTGCAGAGTGCGGGAGACGTCCTCCCACTGCTCGCGTTCGCCGCCGTCCAGGCCGATGCGCTCGACGAGTTCGCGGCGCCGGGGCTCGGGCAGGACGTCCAGCAGCTCCAGGGCGCGGGCGAGCACCCAGGCGGCGGTGACGTTGGTGTAGGCGTTGTCGTCGAGGCCGGGCGCGGTGGCTCCGGGATAGGCCTCGTGGTACTCGTCCGGGCCGACGACGCCCCTGATGCGGTGCCGGCCGAGCTGTTCGTCCCAGACGGCCGAGTCCGCCCAGAAGCGGGCGATCTGGAGCAGCATCTCGGCGCCCTTGGTGTGCAGGAACTCCGCGTCGTCGGAGGCCTGGCAGTACTGCCACACGTTGTACGCGATGGCCGAGCCCACGTGGTGCTGGAGCCGCGAGTGGTCCGGCAGCCAGCGTCCCGAGCGCGGGTTGAGGTGCACCTGCTGGGTCTCCTCGCGGCCGTCGCTGCCGCTCTGCCAGGGGTACAGGGCGCCCCGGCGGCCCACGTCGCGGGCAGCGGTGCAGGCCTGCTCCAGGCGCCGGTGGCGGTAGCGCAGCAGAGCCCGGGAGACCTCGGGGAAGTGCAGGTTGAGGTAGGGCAGCACGAACAGCTCGTCCCAGAAGACGTGGCCGCGGTAGGCCTCGCCGTGCAGGCCCCGGGCGGGCACGCCGACATCGAGGTCGGCGGTGTGCGGGGAGAGCGTCTGCAGCACGTGGAAGAGGTGCAGCCGCAGGATGCGGCCCGACTCCCCGGGCACGTCGAGGTCGGCGCGCCGCCACAGCTGGTCCCAGGCCGTCAGGTGCGCCTCCAGCAGGTCGTCGTAGCCGGGGGCGCGGCGGACCCGGGCCACTGCGGCGTACAGGGGGTCGCTGATCGCCGGGTCGCGCGAGGTGTGCAGGGCGACCGTCTTGTCGACGACGGCGGTACGGCCGGGCGCGAGCTCCAGCCGCACGCGCTGGACCGCGCGCGGGTCCTGGTGGCGGACCTCGATCGGCGCGTCGGCGGTGAGGCGGGAGGCCATGCCGATGCGGATGTCGGAGGTGCGGGTGCGGCAGCGCAGCCAGACGACGTCGGGAGCGGCGTCGCCGGTGTGCCCGTGGGTGAGGTGGTGGCCGTCCAGGTCGCGGTAGCGGGACACGCCCGCGTTGCTGACGCCGCCCTCCAGGGCCGCCTCGACCTCCAGGGTGCCGGACCAGCCCTCGGGGGTGAACTCGGTGCGCATGACGGCGAGATGCGGGTCGGCCATGTGCGCCAGGCGCTGCTGGTGCACGACCAGGGCCCGGCCCTTGCCGATGTCGAACCGGGTGCGCCGGTCCAGCAGCCCCGAGCACAGGACGAGCCGGACGTGGTGGTCGAGCACGGGGGCGGTGTCGGGGCTCAGCCAGGAGCCTCCGGCCGGGCGGAAGCGCAGCGGCAGCCAGTTGGGGACGTTGACCATGTCCTCGTTCTCGACCTGTCGGCCGGCCACCGGCGAGGTCAGCCGGTTGTAGCAGCCGGCGACGTAGGTGCCCGGATAGTGCACGTCGTCCGCGGCGCACTCCGGCAGCGCCCCCCGGGTGGCGAAGTAGCCGTTGCCCAGCGTGCACAGCGACTCGCGCAGCCTCTCGTCGGCGGGCGCGTATCCCTCGTACGTCCAGCTCCAGCCCGTCACCTCGACGCTCCTCACGTCAGTGGTCCTCGGTCTCCTGCTCGCCGCCCACGCGGCGGTGGGGGCGCCCGTGTCTTCGGTCCTGCCGCCCCGAGTCCCCCGTCCCGGCCCGTTCCACGCCCCCGGGGTGCCTTCGCGCCCTCAGCGCAGAGCGGGCCTGCGGTGGCGGCGGGCCGGGCGCGCCGGGTGCGTCTCGTGCGCCGGACGCGGGGGCCGCCGCTGCGGGGCGCGGCGCGCGCGGCGCAGGGCGCGGGCGTCGTGGGCCGCGGTGGCGGCGAAGCCCAGGCCCGCCGCGGCGGCCAGGAGCAGGGCCGCGCCTTCCCAGGAGTCCGGTGTGAGGGTGGTTCCCACGGTTCTCGCCCCTTCGGTCGTGTCGTGGTGCTCACCTCGAGCCAACCGCAGGGGCGGCCCGCCGCGCTTGAGCCGACCGGCCCCCCGCACCGGGCTGGACCGCCCTTCAGGGACGGGCTGCGGCCGGGCCCGGCGCGAGGGTGGGGCCGGTCGGCCCTGGCGGATGTGCGGCCGCTGTGCTGTGCTGAGGGCGGCGGGAAGGACCGCATCGAGACGCGGAGAAGCGGCCGCGTGCCGTGCACCGCGCAATGAGGATCCGCAAGAAGCGGATGGTCCTTCCCGCCCTGTCGCGGACCTGCGGCGAACGGGGCGCCGTGCCGCCGGCGCCGCACGCGGCACCGGACGCGGTACGAGCGGCGGAGGATCCGGTTCCGCCGCCGCGGGCCCTCACCACGGTGAGGATGCCGACCCCGGCCAGGCACGAACCCGGGTTCCGTGGTCATCCAGGTCGAACTCCCGACGATCATCTTTGAGCAGGAAACGGCTAGTAAACGACATTCCGGGGCGGGCTCACCCCGGACGCGCTGTGATGGCCTGATTCCTCGCACGGGAGGGGGCCGCCAAATGGCCGACATGGTGTTCCGCGGTTTGCTGGAGGCCGCACCGGACGCAATGGTCATCGTCGACGACACGGGAGTCATCAAGCTCGTCAACGCCCAGACCGAGGCGATGTTCGGCTATCGGCGCGAGGAACTTCTCGGCCATCCGGTCGAGTTGCTGATGCCGTACCGTTTCCGCGCTCAGCACACCGGACACCGCGACGGGTACGCGGCCAACCGGCAGGTCCGCCCGATGGGCGCGGGTCTGGAACTGCACGGGCTGCGCAAGGACGGCACCGAGTTCCCCGTCGAGATCAGCCTGAGCCCGCTGGAGACGGCTGACGGGCTGCTGGTCTCCGCCGCCGTGCGCGACGTCAGCGACCGCAAGGCGGTCGAGGCCCGCATCAACGAGCTGGCGGGGATCGTGGAGTCCTCGCAGGACGCGATCCTGGCCAAGACGCTCGACGGGTACATCACGTACTGGAACGCCGCGGCCCAGCGCCTGTACGGCTACACGGCCGAGGAGGCGATCGGCAGCCACGTCGGCGTGCTCGCCCCGACGGAACGGCGCGGGGAGGTCGGCATGCTGCTGGAGCAGCTGCGGGACGGCGCGAAGGTCGAGCACTTCGAGACGCTGCGGATGACCAAGACGGGCGGCATGCTGGACGTCGACGTGACCCTGTGGCCGACACGCGACCCGTCCGGCGCGGTGGTCGGGGCCTGCGCCATCGTGCGGGACATCAGCGACCGCAAGCGTGCCGAGGCCGAACTCACCGCACTCTACGAGCAGCAACGGCACATCGCGCTGACGCTGCAGCGCAGCCTCATGGGCACGCCGCCCGCGCTGCCGGGGCTGGCCACGGCGAGCCGCTACCGGCCCGCCACGCAGGGCGCGGGTGTGGGCGGCGACTGGTTCGACCTGGTGCCGCTGGGCGCCGACCGGGTCGGGGTGCTGATCGGTGACGTGATGGGCCGCGGCCTGGAAGCGGCGGCCGTGATGGGGCAGCTGCGCTCGGCGGCGCACGCTCTGGCGAAGACCGGCATGGAGCCGAACCGGCTGATGCAGGCCCTGGACAGCTGCGTGGCCGACCTGGACGTGCCCGATCAGCTGGTGACCTGCTGCTATCTGGTGATCGCGCCCGACGCGGGGACGGTGACGGTGTGCTCGGCCGGTCATCTGCCGGTCCTGGTCGCCGGCGCCGGCGCCGGCGTCAGCCCGCTGCGGACGCCGGTCAATGCCCCGCTCGGGGTCGGCGACGTGATCTACGAGCAGTCGTGCACGGAGATCCCACCGGGCGCCACCCTCGTGCTCTACACCGACGGGCTGATCGAGACGCCGGGGAGCGACATCGAGGAACGGATACGTGAACTCTCCGTCGTCCTGGCGGAGTTCTTCACCGGCGCAGCCTGTCTGGAGACCGCCGCCGACCAGGTCCTGACGAGCCTGCTGCCGGACGCCGACAGCCACAACGACGATGTGACGCTGCTGCTCGCCCAGTTGCCGCCGGCCCCGCTGGCGGCGCGCAACACGGAGCTTCCGGCCGTGGCGGAGTCCGTGCCGGAGGGGCGTGCGTTCCTGCGCAAGGCCCTCACCGCGTGGAACTGCGCCATGGACCCCGACGACGCCCTGCTCCTGCTGTCGGAGATCCTCACCAACGCCGTCCAGCACGCCGAGGGGCCCATCGCGCTGCGGCTGCGCCGCACCGCCACCGAGCTCACCGTCGAGGTCAGCGACCGCAGCCCGCATCTGCCGCAGCCGCGTCTCGCGGCCGGGGACGAGGAGTCGGGTCGCGGGCTGATCCTGGTGCGGACGCTGGCGGGAAGCTGGGGGGTGCGACCCACCGACGACGGGAAGACGACCTGGTTCACCCTCGGGCTGTGAGCCGGACCTCGACGGAAGCCGGCAGCCTCCGGGCTCCGGACGACCGCCGACGAGCGGGCCGGGGGCGACAGGGCGACAGGGCGACAGGGCGAGGGTTCCGGCGGCCTCGCCCGGCCTCTCCCCACCGCAAGCCGAGCGAGCCGCCGGGGGTCACCGGTTCACCGGCGGCCCGTCCACGGGGTGTTCCGGCGCACACGTACCCGTCCCCCGGCGGGGCAGGACGAAGGCTCCCGGAAGGCGGCCGGAGTCCGCACCGGGTCGCTGCCGGTCCCGCCCCGCGGGAAGGGAGCACCCGGGCGGCTCCGGGCAGGCCCGTGAGCCTTGTCGCGCCACCCCAGGAGTACGGCACCGGGTCCGGTGGGAACACGCGCACGGAATCCCATCCCCAGGACCGCCGACGCTCCCTGTACCCGAACAGACGTGTCCGCCACCTGATCCGACAGGTCGTCACCCATCGGTCCGGGAGCGGACGGGACCGGGCGACGCCCCCCTTCGAGGGGCGAAGGCCGTTCTCCACGACGGGAACGCTAGGCGGCGAGGTGTCGGGCCGCTCTGGGCCGAACGTCCCTGCCCGGGCCCTGTCCGGCCCTGTGACCGCAAGCGGCTCACCTTCTACAAAGGGATGGGCCGCGTCCGCCGGACCCGGCTCCACTCACGCTGCACCACACGTCCGGCTCCCGCCCCGATCCAACTCCTTCGTCCCACCCTCGGGAGGCTTCATGCTGTCCGCAGAGTCCGCATCCGTCGTCAGGGCAACGCTGCCCGCCGTGGCCGGTGCGCTCGACGAGATCACCACGCGCTTCTACGGGGCGATGTTCCACGACCGCCCCGAGCTGCTGGACGGCATGTTCAACCGCGGCAACCAGGCCAGCGGGGCCCAGCGCCGGGCACTCGCCGGATCGATCGCCGGCTTCGCCCGGGCCCTGCTGGCACGGCCCGACGAACGGCCGGACGCGCTGCTGTCGCGCATCGCCCACAAGCACACGGCGGTCGGGGTCACCGACGACCAGTACACGATCGTCCACAAGTACCTGTTCGGTGCGATCGCCGAGGTGCTCGGCGACGCGGTGACACCGGAGGTGGCCGCCGCCTGGGACGAGGTGTACTGGCTGATGGCCGGTGCGCTCATCGCCCAAGAGGCGCGCCTCTACCAGGAGGCGGGGGTGGAGCCGGGCGAGATCTGGCGGCCGTGGACGGTGGTGGAGCGGCGCCAGGAGACCGCTGACGTGGTGTCGTTCGTGCTGCGTCCCGCCGACGGCGGGCCGGCCCCGGCCGCGCGTGCCGGGCAGTACGTCAGCGTCCGCGCCCTCATGCCGGACGGGGTCCACCAGGTGCGCCAGTACAGCCTGTCCGGCGATCCGGGACGCGACCTGCGCCGCATCACCGTCAAGCAGGTGGCCGGCACCGACGGCGCGCCCGACGGCGAGGTGTCGGAGCTGCTGCACCGAACGGTACGCGTCGGCGACGAGCTGACGCTGTCCGCGCCGTTCGGCGACATCGCCCTCGACGAGGCGGACACCCCTCTGGTGCTGATCTCGGCGGGCATCGGCTGCACGCCGATGGTCGGCATGCTCGACCGTCTCGCGGGGACCGGGTCCACCCGCCCGGTGCTGGTGCTGCACGCCGACACCACCCCCGAGGACCATGCGCTGCGCGCGGAGACCCGGAGGCTGACCGATCGGCTGCCGCACGGCCGGGCACGCTTCTGGTACGAGCGTCCCGGCGCGGCCGAGCCGGACGCGCAGTCCGGCCTGCTCGATCTCGACGCGGCAGAGCTGCCCGCCGACGCGACCGTGTACCTGTGCGGTCCACTGCCGTTCATGCGCGCGGTGCGGGCCGAGCTGCTGCGGCGCGGTGTCCCGGCCCGCCGGATCCGCTACGAGGTGTTCGGCCCCGACCTGTGGCTGCCGGACGCCGCCGTGTGAACGGCGCCGTCGGGGCGGACGTCGAGTACTGCGCCGTGGGGCGAGGGCCGGGGTGGGGCGGTGCCGCCCCCCGGCCCGGCCGGTGCGGTCGTGTCACCCCGTGGCCGGTGCCGGCCGGCAACCGTCGTTCCCTTCCCGACGGAGCGGCGCGGTCGCGTGCCGGCGGCGGATCGACGTCCAGCCGAGCCCCCGTACGGGGCGCTGCCCGGGCGGGGTCCGCGGCGTCCGGGAAGTCACTGCTGCCCCACCGGCACCCGCCACACCAGCGTGGTCCCGCCGTGCGCCGGGGTCAGGGTCTCCAGCTCGCCGCCCAGCTGCTCGGCCCGCTCCGCCATGTTCCGCAGGCCGCTGCGGCGGCCCCCCTCCGGCAGTCCGACGCCGTTGTCGGTCACCGTCAGGCGCACCTCGTGCCCGTCGGTGGCCAGGACGACGTCGGTGCGGTCCGCGCGGGCGTGCCGGGCGACGTTCGTGAGAGCCTCGGAGAGCACGGCCACCACGTGGTCGGCGGTCTCCCGCGGTACGTCGGTGTCGAGCAGGCCCTCCATGCGGACGCTGGGCGCGAAGCCCAGCACCGGGGCGACCTCGCCGACCGCGCGGACCACGCGGGCGCGCAGCCCCGCGCCGGCGCTGCCGTCCTCCCGGGAACGCAGGCCGAAGATGGTCGAGCGGATGATCTTGATGGTCTCGTCCAGGTCGTCCACGGCCCGGACGACGCGCTCGGCGGCCTCCCGGTGCTCGATGAAGCGTCCGGCGCTCTGGAGGGTCATCCCCGTGGCGAACAGCCGCTGGATGGCCAGGTCGTGCAGGTCGCGCGCGATGCGGTCACGGTCCTGGAGGACCGCGATCTGCTCGGCGTCCTGCCGTCGTTCGGCCAGCTCCATGGCGACCGCGGCCTGGGCGGCGAAGCCCTTCAGCGGTTCGATGTCCTTCTCGGAGAACACCGTCTCGCCGGCCTCACGGACCAGCAGCACGACACCGCGTACGCCTTCGACGCCGGTGCCGATGGGAACGGCGACGGCCGGGCCGAGCCCGGACAGCCTGCCGGACAGGAGCGCGACCCGGTCGTCCGCCAGGACGTCCAGACTGGTGACCGGGGCGGCGGAGGCATAGGCCTCGCCGACGAGGGTGCCCTCCACGGGCAGCACCTGGCCCCGGTGGCGGTCGGCGTCGGCGCCGGTGGCGAGTTCCACGGTCAGGGACCCGGTGTCCTCCACCGGCATCGCGACCGCGACGAGGGACGCCTGGGTGATCTCCCGGGCCCGGTCGGCGAGCAGGCCGAGGACCTCGGAGCGCTCGACGCCGGACATCAGGCTGTGGGTGATCTCCGCGTTGGCCCGCAGCCACCGCTCGCGCAGCCGCGACTCCTCGTACAGGCGGGCGTTGTCGATCGCGACACCCGCCGCCACGGCGAGCGTGGACAGGACCGACTCGTCCTCCTCGTCGAACTCCGCCCCGCCGCGCTTCTCCGTCAGGTACAGATTCCCGAACACCTGCTCGCGCACCCGGATGGGAACACCGAGGAAGCTGTTCATCGGCGGATGGTGCGGCGGGAACCCGTAGGACGCCGGGTGCTGCGACAGCTTCGCCAGCCGCAACGGCTCCGGATGCCGGATCAGCTCGCCCAGGATGCCGTGCCCCTCCGGATACGGCCCGATCCGCGCGATCTGCTCCTCGCTCACCCCCACCGTGTGGAACGCCGACAGCCGCTTGCCGTCCGGGCCGATCACACCCAGCGCCGCGTACTCGGCGTCCACCAGGGCCGCCGCCGCCTCCACGATGCTGTGCAGGGCCTGCTCCAGGTCCAGCTCACGCCCGACCGACAGCACCGCCTCCAGCAGACTGTGCACCCGGTCCCGGGTACCGCGCGCCGCGTCGATCCGGGCCTGGAGCTCCTCCAGCAACTCGTCCAACCGCAGCTGCGGCAGCCGTACGCGAGGCTCTTCCCGGCCTTCGCCATCCTTGGTCCCGTGGGAACCTGCCACCCCGCGTTCCTCTCCGCTCCGTCACGCCACCGAGCGCCGTACACGCCGTTCATAGGCCACGTTAACGGTCCCGAGCGGTGGCGGGCAGCCGGGTGGTCGAGGAGACGGGAATTTCAGTGCTCCTGCTGCCGGAGCCGATCCTGTGCCTGGGTGGCGATGACGGCGGCCTGGATGCGCCGCTCCACACCGAGCTTGGCCAGCAGCCGGGAGATGTGGTTCTTCACCGTCTTCTCGGCGAGGAAGAGCCGCTGCCCGATCTGCCGGTTGGTCAGCCCCTCGCCGATCAGGGCGAGGATCTCGCGCTCGCGCTCGGTGAGGCCCGGCAGCACGTCCGGCTGCTCCTCCTCCTGCTGGTCCTGGCGGAGCCGGGCCATCAGACGCGAGGTGGCGCTCGGGTCGAGCAGGGACTGGCCGGCGGCGACCGTGCGCACGGCCGAGACCAGGTCGGAGCCCTGGATCTGCTTGAGCACGTAACCGGAGGCACCCGCCATGATCGAGTCCAGCAGCGCCTCCTCGTCGTCGAACGAGGTGAGCATCAGGCACGCCAGCTCCGGCATGCGCGAGCGCAGCTCGCGGCAGACGGTCACACCGTCGCCGTCCGGGAGGCGCACGTCCAGAACGGCCACCTGCGGACGCAGCGCGGGCACCCGTACCAGCGCCTGAGCGACGTTGGCGGCCTCACCGACCACGGTGATGTCCGGCTCGTCGTTGAGCAGGTCGTGCACGCCTCGCCGCACCACCTCGTGGTCGTCCAGCAGGAAGACCCGGATGGGTTCGCCGGGGCCGGGCCGCTGGCTGTCCGCCATCGGTTGCTCCTTCTCGTGTGCTCGTTCTCAGTTTCCGGCGGCGGGGCGCCGCCGGGTCGGGGTCCTGGTCATTGTCGCCCGTGATGCCGCCCGGAAACCGGTTCCGGCCCGGATTCGTTTCCCGTCACATCCGATCACGTCCGGTCGCGTCCGGTCCCCTGCGGGGATCATTCGCCCTTCAGGGCCGAACGGCCAGGGCCGGTCGGCCCTATTTTCGATCTACCGCCCCTTCACCCGCTCCGACCCGGGACGGCGGGGACTGCCGGCCCGTACCGGAGGGCCGGGTGGCCCTTGGGGCGCGTGCGGTGGCGGCGCGAGCGTGGAGGCATCGGTCGGCGCACGACGACGACGCGTCACGGAGCACAGCGTGCGGAACGGGCAGAACGCAGCAGGCGCGGCAGGGCCGGGCCGATCGACCGAGCGCAGCAGTACGGCGCGGACATCGCAGCCGTACGCAGCAGTACGACGCGGAACGATGAGACAAGGGAGCGGAGCACATGACTCCGAGGGACACCGGCGTCCAGGACACCCCCACCGCCGCCGTGCGGGTGAGGGCGGCCGAGGGCGACGTGGACGAAACGTCGCTGGCCCGCATCCGGGCCAAGGTGCTCGCGGCCCTGGACCGGCCGGGGCTGCCGCCGCTCGGCGGCGAGGTGCGGATCACCCGCGCCGCGGCGCGCCACACCGAGCAGCCCTGGTCGGCGGGCGGCGAGATCCGGGTGGGCGCCGACCTGGTCGTCGTGCACGCACAGGAGGCGACCGCGTACCGGCTCGCCGACCGGCTGCACGACCGGCTGCGAGGACAGGTGGAGCGGGTGGTGCACCGGGGCGAGACGGCCCGCCGGACCTCGGCGCCGCCGCCGTGGCGCGGCGGCCCGGGCGGCGCACAGTCTGCTGAGGCCTCCCCCGGCTCGTAGGCGGGCGCCGCCGGCCGCGCGGGAAATCGTTTGCGGCGTGCCCCGCGTGCCGGATGAGGTGGCGCCATGGATGACACGACGGACGACGTACAGCAGGCCATCGCCGGCGAGCTGCGGCTCATGGACCCCCGGGTGCGTTCCTCCCGGGAGCTCACCGGCCGGCTCCTCGACCCCGAGTTCGTCGAGGTCGGCGGGTCGGGGCGGCGGTGGACCCACGAGACGATGCTGGCGCGGCTCGCGGACGCCGCGGGCAGTTCACCGGACGGGCCCCGCTACGAGCCGTCGCGAATGGAAGGGGTGTGCCTCGCCCCCGGCGTGGTGCATCTGACGTTCGAGACGAGGCTCGGTGAGGTGAGGACGCGGCGCAGTTCGATCTGGCGCAGGCGCGAGGGAGACACGACATGGCGGATGTACTACCACCACGCCACGCCGGTACCGCCCGGCACGGACTGAAGTCCGCGTTCCGCAACACCCGCGGCGCCCCGCCTTCCCGGGCGGGGCGCCGTCGCGCTGCCGGCGCCCGCTCCGGCCCGCGGATGACGACGGAACCGGGCACCCCACCACGGCACACCGGGAGCGAACGGGGGTCGGCCGGGCACCGTTGCAGGGCCGAACGGCCCTAGTCCGGCCCCGGACGGCCGCGTTCGAATGTCCTGACCGCGTCCCGCCCGGACCTGCCTCCTCACACGTACGGAATCCCCGCCATGGCCATCGACAACGCCTCGCCGGTCCCGGCGGGGCCCCGCCGCAGCGTCGAGCTCGACAGCCGGGAGGCTCTGCGGCTGCTGGGCAGCGTCTCCTTCGGGCGGATCGTCTTCACCCAGCACGCGCTGCCGACGATCCGTCCGGTCAACCACGTCCTGGACGACGGCGACATCGTCATCCGCACGCACGAGGGAGCGGCCCTGACCACCCGGACCCGGCAGGCAGGCGCCCCCGGCGTCGTGGTGGCCTACGAGGCGGACCTCATCGATCCGGACACCCACCTCGGCTGGAGCGTGGTCGTCACCGGCTACGCCCACCTGATCACCAACGCCTGGGAACTGGCCCACTACCGGGCGATGTTGCGCCCCTGGGTGGACCGCACGATGGACTACGCGGTGCGCATCCGCCCCGACCTGGTCACCGGGATCCGGCTCACCCCCGTCTAGGGGCACGCCGTCACCGGAGTACGGCGCGTCCGGGAACGGGCCCGCGCCCGGACCTCGCGCTCCCTCCCCGCCCCCGAGGTGACGGCGCGGACCGGCGGGGGATGTCGCGGGGCGCCGCGCCGGCCCGGGGATCGCGGTTCGGTGGCGGTAGGGCTGCCGTTCTCCCGGAGCTGCTCCAGCCCGAGGCGGTCCCTCAGCTGCCGGCCGCCGGAACCGGCCGAGTCTGCCGCGACGCGCCGAAGCCGCGGTGCCCGCCCCTGGCCCTGACGAGCGCGTCGAGGTGGGCGCGGACGTAGGGAACGGCCACGCTGCCGAGCTCGCCGTCGACGAAGGCGGGTTGAACGTTGACCTCGAAGACGACGCCGCCGTTCTCGACCGCGAGGTCCACGCCGGCGAAGGGCAGTCCGACGGACGCCGTGGCGGCGACGGCGAGTTCGGTGAGGCGGGCGGGCAGGTCGCCGGCGGCGACGGGGACGGGCGTCGCCCCCTGGCAGGTGTTGCAGGGCGTGTCGGGGGCGGGCTGGAAGTGCTCCCGGGCGTGGACGACCCGGCCGCCCAGCACGAACACGCGGAACTGGTGCCGCTGTCCGTCGGCGGTGATGTTCCCGGCGTCCCGCGAGAGCAGCCAGTCGGTGCCGCGCTCGGCGTAGAAGGCGGCGACCTCGCGGAGCCGGCCGTCGGTCGTGATGTGGAAGGTGTCGTCGCCCCCGGTGCCGACGACGGGCCGGGCCCAGGTGTCGCGGCCGAGCTTGTCGAAGGCGGCCGTCGCCTCCTGGGCGGTGGGCCGGGACAGGACCAGGGTCTCCATGTGGGCGACGCCGTCCCTGCGGAAGCGCTCGACGGTGAGGTTCTTCTCGGTCGCGGTGCGCCAGGCGGCCGTGCCGGTGCCGAGGGTGACCACGTCGTGCCGTTCCAGCAGCCGCTGAAAGGCGGCGAGTTCAGGGCGCCGGTGCGGCGGGATCTCGTAGAGGACGACGATGTCGGGCGTGAAGTCGACGCTCTGGGACGGGGCTTGCAGGCGTAACCGGTGCCCGTCGCGGATGCCGCGGCCGGTACCGCCGGTGCCGAAGTGCCGGGAGTCGATACGGACCGGCGGGGCACCGGTGAGCAGGGCGACCGCTTCGGCGAGGTACGCGCTGCACCCCTCGGGGGAGGTGGGGTCGGCGATCAGGGCGACGCGGGGTCGGGACACAGCAGCCTCCAGCGACTTACGACGTGCACGGTTCCGCACGCTCTCGGCGCGCGGCCCGAGCGGATTCACGGGAAGGGTGGTGCCTGTCGTACGGGCGGTCGGTCTCCGCCCTGCCGGATCGGTGTCACAGCGCTGTGGCGCCACCACCGTAGGCGCCGGGCGCCAGGTCATGACAGGGCGCATTCCCCTGTCCCTCCCGCTCCGGGCCCTGCGCCGTCCGCCCCCGTGCGTGCGCCCTGCCGCAGCGGGCCCCGGCCCACGGCAGCGCACCGCCCGGCGGGGAGAACTCCCGCGCCGGGCGGTGCCGGTGTGGCCGTCAGCGCAGCCAGCGGTTGCGGTCGACGATCGGCAGCCGGGCCCACAGGCGGCCGAGGCCCCAGGTGGCGCCCGCGCCCGCCACGGCCAGCGCGATCAGGACCACGGCGTAGACGAGGTGGTAGTCGGCGAACGGGTTCGTCGACATGCTGGGCGAGCCGTCCGACAGGTGCTTGGCCGGTGGCCACTCCGCCATCCACATCAGCGCCATCATCACGGTGCCCGCCGCGGCGGCGAGCCGCAGGGCTATGCCGGCCATGAGCGCGACGCCGATGCCCAGCAGGCCGAGCATGAACAGCCAGTCCGCCCAGGCGGCGCCCGCCCAGGAGTGGAAGGTGGACTCCATCGGTCCGGCGGCGACGTGGCTGAGGAAGCCCTTGGTGGGCGAGCCGCCGTCGATCCATCCCTTGCCGGACTGGGTGGCGTAGCCGAGGCCGAACGTCTTGTCGAGGAACGCCCACAGGAAGACGAAGCCGGTGAGCAGACGCAGTCCGGCGAACGCGTAGGCGCGGATCGCGGTCGCCTCCGCGGTGCCGGCGGCCTCCGGTGCGGTCCCGGCCCGGTCGGTGGACCGGAAGTGGAAGCCGAAGCGGCGGTGCGGGTGTTCGTGAACTGCCATGGTGCTCATCCCCTCCGAGACCGGCAGGCGCTGGGTCGCGCCTGTCGTTGCGCCTTCAATGTCCCGCGTGGGGCGGTCGTGCCACAGGGGGCCGCGGGGCCCGGCCGGAGGACCGAACGTCCCGTGGGCCGGGCCCGGCGGGCCCCCTGTCAGCCGTCCCAGGCCCAGTCGGCGACCTCGGGAAGGTCGGTGCCGTGGATCCGGATCCAGTCGTGGTGGCGCAGCCGCGCGTCCTCCATCCGCTGCCGTACGGACGCGGCGCGCACCGCGAGGCCCGGCACGCGGTCGATGACGTCCATCACGAGCCGGTAACGGTCGAGGTCGTTCTTGACGACCATGTCGAAGGGCGTGGTGGTGGTGCCGATCTCCTTGTAGCCGCGCACGTGCAGGTTGCGGTGACCGCTGCGGCGGTAGGCGAGCCGGTGGACCAGCCACGGGTAGCCGTGGTAGGCGAAGATGACGGGCCTGTCGGTGGTGAACAGTCCGTCGTACTCGAAGTCGGTCATGCCGTGGGGGTGTTCCTCACTGGGCATGAGGCGGGCGATGTCGACGACGTTGACCACGCGTACCGCCAGCTCGGGCAGGTGCCGGCGCAGCAGCTGCGCGGCGGCCAGGACCTCCTGGGTGGGCACGTCGCCGGCGCAGCCGAGGACGACGTCGGGGTCCCGGGTACCGTCCTCGGTGCCGGCCCAGTCCCACACGCCGGCGCCGCGGGCGCAGTGGACGCGGGCCTGGTCCATGGTGAGCCAGTCGAAGCAGGGCTGCTTGCCGGCGACGACGACGTTGACGTAGTCACGGCTGCGCAGGGCGTGATCGGCCACGGACAGCAGGGTGTTGGCGTCCGGCGGCAGGTAGACGCGTACGGCCTCGGGACTCTTGTTGAGGATGTGGTCGACGAAGCCGGGGTCCTGGTGGGAGAAGCCGTTGTGGTCCTGCCGCCACACGTGTGAGGTGAGCAGGTAGTTGAGGGAGGCGATGGGGGCGCGCCAGCTCATCGGGCGTGTGACGCGCAGCCACTTGACGTGCTGGTTGACCATCGAGTCGACGATGTGCACGAACGCCTCGTAGCAGGAGAACAGCCCGTGCCGGCCCGTCAGCAGGTAGCCCTCCAGCCAGCCCTGGCAGGTGTGCTCGGAGAGGATCTCCATGACCCGGCCGTGCCGGTCGAGGTGTTCGTCGACCTGGAGCGTCTGCGCCTGCCAGGCCTTGCCGGAGGCCTCGTACACGGCCTGGAGCCGGTTGGAGGCGGTCTCGTCGGGGCCGACGAGGCGGAAGTCTCGCCGGTCCGCCGTGGCCTGCATGACGTGCCGGAGCAACTCGCCCAGCACACGGGTGGGTTCGTGCATCGTCGCGCCGGGTTTGTCGACGGGGACGGCGTAGGTGTCCAGGTCCGGCAGGGGCAGTTCGCGCAGCAGCAGGCCGCCGTTGGCGTGCGGGGTGGAGCCCAGGCGGCGGGTGCCGTCGGGGACGCAGGCGAGGACCTCCGGCCGAGGGCGGCCGTCCTCGTCGAACAGTTCCTCGGGGCGGTAGGAGCGCAGCCACGCCTCCAGCTGCCGGAGATGATCGGGGTTGTCGCGGACGGCGGACAGCGGCACCTGGTGGGCGCGCCAGGTGCCGGCGACGGGCAGGCCGTCGACCTCGGCGGGGCCGGTCCAGCCCTTCGGGGTGCGCAGCACGATCATGGGCCAGCGCGGGCGTTCGGTGGCGCTGTCCTCGCGTGCGGCGCGCTGCAGGGCGGCGATGCGGTCCAGGGCGGTGTCGAAGGCCTCGGCCATGGCGCGGTGGACGGCGGCGGGGTCGTCGCCGGTGACGTGGATCGGGTCGTGGCCGTAGCCCCGGAGCAGGTCGTCGAGCTCCGGCTCGGGAAGGCGGGCCAGTACCGTCGGGTTGGCGATCTTGTAGCCGTTGAGGTGGAGGACCGGCAGGACCGCTCCGTCGTGGACGGGGTCGAGGAACTTGTTGGAGTGCCAGGAGGCGGCCAGCGGCCCGGTCTCCGCCTCGCCGTCGCCGATGACGCAGGTCACCACCAGGTCGGGGTTGTCCAGGGCGGCGCCGTAGGCGTGCGAGAGCGCGTAGCCGAGTTCTCCGCCCTCGTGGATGGAGCCCGGTGTCTCGGGGGCGACGTGGCTGGGAATGCCGCCGGGGAAGGAGAACTGCTTGAACAGGCGGGCCATGCCGGGCGCGTCCTGGGTGACGTCCGGGTAGGTCTCGGTGTACGAGCCCTCCAGCCAGGAGTTGGCGACGACCGCGGGGCCTCCGTGCCCGGGCCCCCAGATGCACAGGGCGTTCAGGTCCCGGGCCCTGATGACGCGGTTGAGGTGGGTGTACACGAGGTTCAGGCCGGGTGACGTGCCCCAGTGCCCGAGCAGGCGCGGTTTGACGTGCTCGGGGCGCAGCGGCTCGGTCAGCAGGGGGTTGGCCATGAGGTAGATCTGGCCGACGGCCAGGTAGTTCGCGGCGCGCCAATGGGCGTCCAGGGTCCTCAGTTCGTCGGCGTCGAGCCGAGGGGACGCCTGCTGGGGATCGGCGGGCATGTCGGGGGTCCCTTCCGGTCGGGTGCGGTGGGGCGGTGCAGGCCGTACGCACCTCACCACCCTGTCCGCCGTGCCGGGGACCCGACAGGGCCGATCGGCCCATCCGGCCGAAACGGGTAAGCCGTCCGGGGCGGTCACGGATCGAGGCCGTACCGGCTGTGGCCGGCGACCAGTTCCCGGCCCGTCACCAGGTCGGGCTCGATGCGCACGAAGACCTCCCACGGGGACGGCGCCCAGGAGCGCGGGCCGGTGCGGGCCAGGCGCTCGTGCTCGGCGGGGTCGGTGATCACCGCGGCGGGGCCGGTGACGACGACGCTCCAGCCGCTGAACCGGGCGCTGTCGATCTCGTCGGCCTCGAAGGCGACGACGGCGCCGTCGACGGCGCGCACCAGGTCGGAGGCGGCGGAGGTGCACAGCAGGACGGCGCCGTCGGCGTCGACGCGGAAGTTGACCGGCAGCACCGCGGGCAGGGCCTGGCGCGTGAAGACGACCCGCCCGACCGGGACCTTGGCCATCAGGCGCAGGCACTCCTGCCGGTCGAGTTCGCGGAATCCGTCGTTGGGATACATGGGCGTTCGTCTTTCACCGGATGCGATGGGCGGTGTGGTACCGGACCAGCCTCCGCCGGGCAGCGCCGGGAACGGAGGGGCCATGAGTCCCGGCCGAGTCGGACAACGGACCCTTTCAGGCCGAAATGCGACGTCCGGAGATGGCGGCGGGATCGATACGGATCCACAGGGGGCGCAGTCCGCCGGCCCAGGGCTCGCCGGAAGCGCGGTCCGCCAGCCGGCGCACGGCGGCCGGATCGGTCACGGCCTGCGCCGGTCCCCTGACCAGGACGCTCCAGCCGGTGCTGAAGGCGTCGTCGATGCGGTCGACCTCGAAGGCCACCCGGCGGCCGGCCGCCCGAGCGGGTGTCGCCCGCGGGTCGGTGCGGTAGACGACAGCGCCGTCGACGACGCTGTAGTTGACGGGGACGACGACGATGCCCTCGACGGTGAGCAGGGCAAGCCTCCCGACGCCGTGCTCGGCCAGCAGGGCACGGCACTCCTCGGCGTCCAGTTCGGTGAAGGAGGCACCGCGCAGGGCCCGGCCCGGACCGGGTGGCCGGTCGGCGCCGGCGCCCATCAGCTCGGCCAGACTGGTCTGGAGCGCCGCGGCCACCCTCCGCAGGGCGCCGGAACCGGGCGCGGCCCCCGGGTGCTCCTCCAAGTGGCGCAGGTAGGAGCCGGGCATCCCGGCGCGGGCTGCCGCTTCCTCCCGGGTGAGCCCCAGCTGCGCGCGCCGCAGGGCGATCCGGCGCCCCAGGTCGCCGGTCGGAGTCTCCTTCGCCGTCTTCGGCAGAGCCTGTCCGGCCATGGCGGTCACCTCCTGAGTTCGGGCCGTGCGGGCGGCGGCCCGGAGCGATGGGGAACCGGGCCGGCAGGGCTCGGCCGCCCTGTGTCCGTCCGGCACCTCCAGACTGGGCCCGGCCGGGACGCAATGCTTGGGCCGGTCGGCCCTTCCGCACGCACCGTCCAGCCCGATTGTCTGTCCGTATGTCCGAACCATCCGCCGACCCCGCACCGGCCGACAGCAAGGGTTCCGCCACCGGGACGACGGTCGTGGCCCCGCGCGGCGACCTGGACCTGCTCAGTGCGCCGCCGCTGTCCGCGCGGCTCGACACACTCACCGCCGGGCCGCGACCGGACGTCGTGCTGGATCTGCGGGCGGTGTCCTTCATCGACTGCGCCGGACTCGGGGTGCTGTGTCGTGCCCGCAACCGGGCCCTGGCCCGCCAGGGGCGGCTGCGGCTCGTCGCGGACAACGCCCACTTCCTGCGCATCGTGCGCCACGTGGGCCTCGACGGCGTCTTCGACATCATGCCGCGGCTCCCGGAGACCCTCGCTGTCGCGGGGGCCGGGCGCGCCGCGGCGCCGGCCGGGGACCTACGGGGCTGAACGGCCCCTCGGCCGGCCTTCGAAGGGGACCCAACGGTCCCCTGCCACGGCCGGTCGGCCTCTGCCGACGGACCGGCTCCCACCGTCATCGTGGCGGCATGGAGGCGAAGAGGCGAAGCGGACGGCGACGAGGAGGTGCGCACCGATGAGCGGCACGCGTGTGAAGCGACGCCTGTGGCGGTGGCGCAGCAATCCGCTGCGGCGGCACGACGACGTCGTCGAGGCCTGGGTGGTCCTGGTCGTCTGGCTGGTGATCACCGTGGGCGGAACGCTCGTCGGTCTGATGGCGGCACACGCCACGGACCAGGCCCTCGCCCGGCAGCGCACCGAGCGGTATCCCGTCCAGGCCGTCCTGGTGACCGACTCATCGCGACCGGCCATCGGGGACTCCAGCTCCGGGGACCGGGTCACGGCGAAGGTGCGCTGGACGGCGCCGGACGGCGCCACCCGCACCGGCTACGCCCTGGTGGACTCCGGGCAGAAGGCCGGCGCGCACGTCGTGGTGTGGCTGGACGCGCGTGGGGCGCTCGCCCACGAGCCGCCGAGCCCGGCGGAGGCCGCCCTCGAGTCGGCCCTGTTCGGCGGCGCCGCCGCGCTCGGCCTGGCGGGTCTGGCGCTCGGCTGCGGTGCCGTGGTGCGGTGGCGTCTGGACCGGCGGCGCATCGAGGCCTGGGGCAGGGAGTGGGACGTGGTGGAACCCCGCTGGGGCCACCGGACCGGCTGATGCCGCGGTAGGTGGCGCATCCCTACGGTCGACCGGCTGACGCCGCCCGTGCGGCGGCGGGTCCCTACGGCGCCTGTGCGGGAGTCCGGGCCCGGTCCAGGCGTGCCACCCGGGCCAGGTTCTCCCGGTCGTCAGCCTCGTCACCGGCCGCGCCGGCGAACCACGCGTCGAGGATCTCCTTGAGCAGCGGCTCGGAGGTCAGCCTCAGGCTCAGGGCGAGTACGTTGGCGTCGTTCCAGCGGCGCGCCCCGTCCGCCGTATAGGCGTCCGTGCACAGGGCCGCGCGGACACCGGGCACCTTGTTGGCGGCGATCGAGGCGCCGGTGCCGGTCCAGCAGCACACGACGGCCTGGTCGGCGCGGCCCGCGGCGACCTCGCGGGCCGCCGCCGCGGAGCAGGCCGCCCACTGCGGGTCGTCACCGGGCCGCAGTGCTCCGTACGCCGCCACCTCGTGGCCGCGCTGCTCCAGCTCCGCGATCAGGGCGCGGGCCACGGGTGCGTCCATGTCGGAGTAGACGGAGATCCGCATGTCCGGAGCCTACCGCGCGCCCGGGTCCGCGCAGGAGCGGCGGATCGGGCGTGCGGTCGGGGGGCGTCTACCGGCGGGGGCGTCCTGACGGAGTGGCCCCGTGAGCGGCGCGTCCGCGCGTCCCCTCGGCGGGACGCCGCCCGGTCGCCTGGGCGCGGGTCGGCCGCGACGCGGAGCCCCCTTCGGCACGCGCGCGTGACCTTCGCCACCTCAAGGTCGATACTGCCCCCAGAAGACCCCGGGCCACCGCACGTACGTCGAGCCACGACCGCCTGACGCACCGTTACCGAAGTCGGCACGTCCCCGTTGCCCGTACCGCCGGAACACTCTTCCGACCGCCGCGGACGGCCGCGGCCGCCAACTGAAGACACCAGCTCCGACCGGTGGGAACACAGGTCGGGGAGTCGCTGCTCCGCTCCTTTGGAGGTACCCATGAGGATGCTCATCAACGTCCCGGAGACCGTCGTCGCCGACGCCCTGCGGGGCCTGGCCGCCGCCCACCCGGAGCTGACCGTCGACGTCGACCGACGGGTGATCGTACGACGGGACGCGCCCGTGGCCGGCAAGGCGGCGCTGGTGTCCGGGGGCGGCTCGGGGCACGAGCCGCTGCACGGCGGTTTCGTGGGCCCCGGGATGCTGTCGGCGGCGTGTCCCGGTGAAGTGTTCACCTCGCCGGTGCCCGACCAGATGGTGCGGGCCGCGGCGGCCGTGGACAGCGGGGCCGGGGTGCTGTTCGTCGTGAAGAACTACACAGGCGACGTGCTGAACTTCGACATGGCGGCGGAACTGGCCGAGGACGAGGGAATCCAGGTCGCCAAGGTCCTCGTCGACGACGACGTGGCGGTCACCGACAGCCTCTACACGGCCGGGCGGCGCGGCACCGGGGCGACGTTGTTCGTGGAGAAGATCGCGGGCGCGGCGGCGGAGGAGGGGCAGCCACTGGAGCGGGTGGAGTCGGTCGCCCGGCAGGTGAACGCCGGATCGCGCAGTTTCGGGGTGGCGCTCGGTGCGTGCACGACGCCGGCCAAGGGCAGCCCCACGTTCGATCTTCCGCCGGGCGAGCTGGAGTTGGGGATCGGCATCCACGGCGAGCCGGGGCGCGAGCGGCGGCCGATGATGACGTCCGCTGAGATCGCCGACTTCTCCGTGCACACCATCCTGGAGGACATGAGCCCGCGCAACCCCGTACTGCTCCTGGTCAACGGCATGGGCGCGACGCCCCTGCTGGAGCTGTACGGATTCAGCGCCGAGGTGCAGCGCGTGCTGACCGAGCGGGGCGTGGCCGTCGCGCGCGTCCTCGTCGGCAACTACGTGACGTCGCTCGACATGGCGGGCGCCTCGGTCACGCTGTGCCAGGTCGACGAGGAGCTGCTGCGGCTGTGGGACGCGCCGGTGCGGACGCCGGCGCTGCGCTGGGGCATGTGACCGGCGTACGCGAGACGACAGGGGCCGGTGCGGCGACCCGTCCGCCCCGTCCCGCCCCACCCCATGCCGCGCCACCTCTCACGCTAGGAGATCCCGTGCTCGACGCCGACTTCTTCCGCCGCTGGATGACGGCGACCGCCGTCTCCGTGGACCGCGAAGCCGAACGGCTCACCGCTCTCGACTCACCGATCGGGGACGCCGATCACGGCAGCAACCTCCAGCGGGGCTTCACCGCGGTCGCCGCCGCGCTGGAGAAGGAGGACCCGAACACGCCGGGTGCCGTGCTGCTGCTGGCGGCCAGGCAGCTCATCTCGACGGTCGGAGGGGCGTCGGGGCCGCTGTACGGAACGCTGCTGCGCCGCACCGGCAAGTCCCTCGGCGACGCCGCCGAGGTCGGGGAGGCGGAACTGGCGGCGGCGTTGCGCAGCGGCGTGGACGCGGTCATGGCGCTCGGCGGAGCCTCGCCCGGCGACAAGACCATGATCGACGCCCTGGTCCCGGCGGTGGACGCGCTCGCCGACGGGTTCGGCGCGGCCCGCGCCGCCGCCGAGCAGGGGGCCCTGGCCACCACGCCGATGCAGGCCCGCAAGGGCAGGGCCAGCTACCTCGGGGAGCGCAGCATCGGGCACCAGGACCCGGGGGCGACCTCGTCGGCCCTGCTGATCGCCGCGCTCGCGGAGGCCGGGAGCGAGGCCGCCGGTGAGTGACGCGCTGCGGGTGGGGGTCGTCCTGGTGTCGCACAGCGCGCAGGTCGCGGCGTCCGTGGCCGAGCTGGCGCGGGGCCTCGCTGGTGCCGGCGCGTCGGTGGCCGTCGCGCCGGCCGGCGGCACCGAGGGCGGCGGGCTGGGCACCAGCGCGGAACTGATCGCCGGGGCGGCCGCCTCGGTGGACCGCGGTGCCGGGGTCGCCGTCCTCGCCGACCTCGGCAGTGCGGTGCTGACGGTGAAGGCGTTGCTGGCCGAGGGCGACGAACTGCCCCCGGACACGCGCCTGGTGGACGCCCCGTTCGTGGAGGGTGCCGTCGCCGCGGTCGTCACGGCGGCCGCCGGCGCCGACCTCGACGCGGTGGAGGCGGCGGCCGCGGAGGCGTACGGCTACCGCAAGGTCTGACGACGCGGGAGCCAGGGCCCGCGGAGTCGCTCGGGTCGCCGACGACGGTGCTCCGGGGTGCTGGTGGCCGGGGCGGGGAGCGGCCGGCGGTGCCGGTGCCGGACGTGGTGGTCCGACGGGGGCGCCGGGAGCCTGGCCGGGGCACTGCCCGGCGGGCGGCCGGTGCGCGGGCCCTGACCCGCCCGGTCGCCCGCGTCGCGCGAGGGGGCCCCGGGTCAGTCGCCGCCGACGACGAACAGCCGGGCCAGCCGTTGTCCCACCGCCACCGCCGCCGTGTGGTCCTCGATCGGCTTCACCTGGGAGTGGCGGAAGACGATGTACGTCACCCCGGAGGCCGCCCCGCCGCCGCGCGGGTCGGCACGGATGCCGAGGGCCCGGGCGGTGGCAAAGGAGGCCTCGCCGATGATGTCGGCGGGGCCGGTGTCGGCGACGACGGCGTACTCCACCCGGTTCTCGTGGACGACGGCGGCGACGGAGCCGCCGCGCACACCGTCGCCGCGGGGGTCCCAGATCCGGCTCGGGGCGGGCACGACGATATAGGGCAGGTCCTCCGCGCTCGGGTAGCGGCCGTCGGACTGCACGGAGGCGGTGGTCCCGTTGTACAGCGGATCCGTGAGGTGGTTGCAGGCCGGGCCGGGCCGGCCGTCGCAGTCGATGTCCATGTCGGCGGTCCAGAAGACGGCGTCCCGGGTTCCGCACACCGCGACCGTCGGCTCCTCACCGTCGTCGGTGCGGTAGCGGCCCCGGGAGATCTGGTCGCACGTGCGCACCCGCGCCAGCAGGTCGGCCGCCCCGACCACGCCCTCCTGCCGCACCGCCGCCGAGGCCCCGGCCGGACCTGCCGCGGGCCGCGGGGCGGCGGGTGGCATCGTCGGGGCCAGCAGGGCGAGGCCTGCCGCGGCCAGCGTCAGCGACTGGACACGCACGATGGGACCCCCTCATGGGGACGGTGGCGGACACCCGGCCCAATCTGACGCGGGTCCCGGCGCGCGGCCACTTCGAGGGGGCCGTATGGTGCACGGCGCCTGACGGTCCGACAGGGGCCGGGGGCCGAGCCTGCCTCGGTTCCGGCCCCCGGGCCGCCTGCACCGGCGCGGGGACAGCGACGACAGCGGCCCGCGCCGTCGGCATGAACTTCCCAGCCCTCGTCGGGAGTTCAGCCGCAAGGGGGTTCAGCATACGTAACTTCTCCCGATGGTCACCAATGCCGGCCCGTACGGCGACCGACCCCTTGATGCACCCTCACCCCGGGGCGCATATTGGTCCGTACCAACACATGCCCGTGTCGGACCGGGAGGTCACGTCGTGCGACGCGTTCTGCTGTACGGGTGCCTGCTGCCGGCGACCGCCTGCGGCTGGGCGGGCGCGACCACCGGGGAGAGCGGCCGGATGCCCGGAGCGCCGACCGGTGTCATCGCCGAGGCGGGCAGCGCCACCGGTGTGCACGTGATGTGGAACGCGGTGTCCGCCGCCGACGGCGTGCGCGCCTACGAGGTCTACCGGGGCGGCAGCAGGGTCGTGGAGGCTCCGACGACGGCCGGGCCACCGCCCCGACCGGTTTCGGCGCCGGGTCGCACCGGGCGGGCGGCGCCTACTACCTGGACCTGTCCTGGGTGCCGCCGGGCGCGGACGGGGTGGTCACGGAGTACGAGATCCAGCTCGACGGCCGGACCGCCACGTCACTGGTGTGGGGCGGCAGCGCCCCGCAGGAGCGGGCGTCGTACAGCTTCTACGCGGGCCGGGAGGCCGGCGTCACGCACCGGGTGCGGCTGCGGGCGAAGCTGCCGGACGGCACCTGGGGCGGCTTCACCCCGGAGCGGACGGTGACCACGGGGCACTGACACCGCCCCGTCGCAGGCCGCGGCCGGCGCCGCCGGGCGGGGCCCGCATGGGCCGTCCGATGGAATCCGTCACCTGCCCGGATGCGGTCCGCATGCGGGCGGCACCGCGGGCACGTTGGCTGCGTCTGAGGCAGCACGGGCGTTCCCGATCCTCGGCGGCGCAAGGGATGTACCGCCAACCGTGCCGCCGGAGGACACTCCCATGCGCAACGTGAGACTTCTCCGCCGCGGCGGCCTGACCGTGGCAGCCGCCGCCGCGTTCCCGCTCGCCCTGGCTGCCGCGGGACCGGCCGACGCCCGCGGCTCGGGCATCTCGGTGAGCACGACCGGGTCCACCGTGTCGGTGGTGACCAGTGCCTGTACCCAGATCAACGGCAGTTGGGGCACGGGCTCCCTGCTCAACAGCAGCCAGGACGACTTCTCCCAGGGGCGCCAGGTGGCACTGTCGGGGACGGGGGTGAGCCAGTCGGCCGCCTGGTCCGACGTCAACCCCGGCACGTACACCGTGGTCGTCGTCTGCTCCAACCAGCAGACCGCGGGCACCCAGTCCGTGATCGTGTCCGCGCCCTCCACACCGACCATCTCGGCGACGGCCTCGCCCTCACGCGGGGTGGCGGGCGGCCTGGGCGGTGCCGTCCGTGACTACGGGCCGGTCACCTTGGGCGTCGGTGCGGCCCTGGTCGGCGCCGGGGTCATCGCGACGGCGTGGTTCGTGCGCCGTCGCTCGAAGCCGTACCGTCTGTGACGTCCGTGCCGCCGCCCGGTCCGCCGGGCAGGTCGGGCAGCTCCTCCAGGGCCTGGGCGAGCCACTGCGTCCAGAAGGTCTCCAGGTCGATACCCGCCCGCAGGATCAGGTGATGCAGCCGGTCCTGCGGGCCGTCCTTGCCGGGCGGGAAGTCGCGCCGCTCGATCTCCCGGTACTCCTCCAGCTGCCGCCGGTGCAGCTGGAGGTGGCGCCGCAGATCGCCCTCCAGCCCGGCGGTGCCGACCACGGCCGCGGCGCGCAGCCGCAGCAGCAGGGCGTCGCGCAGGGGCTTGGGGTCCTGCGCCGCGGCCGTCCACCGTTCCAGTTCGGCGCGGCCCGCGGGCAGGACCTCGTAGCTCTTGCGCTGCCCTCGGGCCGGCTGCTCCGGCGGCAGCGCGCGGATGTGGCCCTCGGCCTCCAGCTTCCCCAGCTCACGGTAGATCTGCTGGTGCGTCGCGGACCAGAAGTAGCCGATCGACTTGTCGAACCGGCGGGTGAGCTCCAGTCCCGAGGACGGCCTTTCCAGCAGGGCGGTGAGGATCGCGTGCGGGAGTGACATGGACTCATCCTAGGGACGGGGGCGGCGACCCCCGCACCCGTCGCGGTGCGGGGCCCGGCGACGTCCGCCCGTCGGGGAGGGCGGTGCCGGGCCACCGCCTCCCGCGTCGACACGGCTGGTGCCGGGACCGGAAAGGTCTGCCGGTGAACCCTTCCGGTCACAGCGCTGGAGACCAGTGCCGCGGCAGGCAACGTTCGTCCGTCGAGGAGCGGCGTCCGGTGCGTGCTCCCGGTGTACCGGCCGGAGGCCCTCGTACGGGATGTACTCGGGCTCTCGTCCGGTGCGGCGAGAGCGCGTGCCGGGCGTCGCGACGGGGCGAACGTCGCCTGGTGCGGCACTAGAGCGCCGCCGCCAGCTCGGTGCCCTGCTTGATGGCCCGCTTGGCGTCCAGCTCGGCGGCCACGTCGGCGCCGCCGATCAGGTGGACGCTGCGGCCGGCGGCGCGCAGTTCCTCGTACAGGTCGCGGCGCGGCTCCTGACCGGTGCACAGCACGACGGTGTCGACCTCCAGGACGGTGCTCTGCCCGTCGACGGTGATGTGCAGCCCGGCGTCGTCGATGGCGTCGTAGCGCACGCCGGGGATCATGGTGACGCCGCGCTGCTTGAGTTCGGCGCGGTGGATCCAGCCCGTCGTCTTGCCGAGGCCCGCGCCGACCTTGCTGGTCTTGCGCTGGAGCAGGTGCACGGAGCGCGGCGGGGCGGGCCGCTCGGGCGCGGTGAGTCCACCGGGGCCGCGGTAGTCCTGGTCGACGCCCCAGTGGCGGAAGTACGTCGTCGCGTCCTCGCTCGCCTTGTCGCCTCCGTCGGTGAGGTACTCGGCGACGTCGAAGCCGATGCCGCCGGCGCCGAGGACGGCCACGCGGTCGCCGACGGGGGCGCCGGCCTGCAGGACGTCGAGGTAGCCGATGACGCGGGGGTGGTCGACACCGGGGATGTCCGGGGTGCGGGGGGTGACGCCGGTGGCGACGACGATCTCGTCGTAGCCGTCCAGGTCCCCGGCGGTGATCCAGCCGCCGAGCCGGACGTCGACGCCGTGCGTGTCGAGCTGATGGCGGAAGTAGCGCAGCGTCTCGTCGAACTCCTGCTTGCCGGGGACCTTGCGGGCCACGTTGAGCTGGCCGCCGACCTCGCTCGCGGCGTCGAAGAGGGTGACGTCGTGGCCGCGCTCGGCGGCGGTGACGGCGCAGGCGAGTCCGGCGGGGCCGGCGCCGACGACGGCGACGCGCTTGCGCAGCCGGGTCGGCGAGAGCACCAGCTCGGTCTCGTGGCAGGCGCGCGGGTTGACCAGGCAGGAGGTGATCTGGCCGCTGAAGGTGTGGTCGAGGCAGGCCTGGTTGCAGCCGATGCAGGTGTTGATGGCCTCGGCGCGTCCCTCGGCCGCCTTCTGCACGAACGCCGGGTCGGCGAGCATGGGGCGGGCCATCGACACCATGTCGGCGACGCCGTCGGCGAGCAGCTGCTCGGCCAGCTCGGGGGTGTTGATGCGGTTGGTCGTGACGAGGGGCACCGACACCTCGCCCATCAGCCGCTCGGTCACCCAGGTGTAGGCGCCGCGGGGGACGGAGGTGGCGATGGTGGGGATGCGGGCCTCGTGCCAGCCGATGCCGGTGTTGATGATCGTCGCCCCGGCCTCCTCGATCGCCTTGGCGAGGGTGATCACCTCGTCGAGCGTGGAGCCGCCGGGAACGAGGTCGAGCATGGACAGCCGGTAGATGACGATGAAGTCGTCGCCGACCGCCTCGCGCACCCGCCGCACGATCTCCACCGGGAAGCGCATCCGGTTCTCGTACGAGCCGCCCCAGCGGTCGGTGCGGTGGTTGGTCCGCGCGGCGATGAACTCGTTGATCAGGTAGCCCTCGGACCCCATGATCTCGACGCCGTCGTAGCCGGCCGAGCGGGCGAGCCGGGCGGCGTGGGCGTAGTCGTCGATGGTCCGCTCGACCTCGGCGTCCGTCAGCTCGCGCGGCGGGAACGGGCTGATCGGTGCCTGCAGCGGGCTCGGACCGACCAGCTCCGGGTGGTAGGCGTACCGCCCGAAGTGCAGGACCTGCATCGCGATGCGGCCGCCCTCGCGGTGCACCGCGTCGGTGATCTCCCGGTGCTGCTCGGCCTCCGCCTCGGTGGTCATCTTGGCGCCGCCCGGATAGGGCCGGCCCTCGTCGTTGGGTGCGATGCCGCCGGTGACGATCAGGCCCACGCCCCCGCGGGCCCGCTCGGCGTAGAAGGCAGCCATGCGTGCGAAGCCGCGCTCGGCCTCCTCCAGGCCTACGTGCATCGAGCCCATCAGGACGCGGTTGGGCAGAGTGGTGAAGCCCAGGTCGAGCGGGCTCAGCAGATGGGGGTAGCGGCTCATCGGGCCCTCCGTGCGCGGTGTCGGTCCTCCTGTTGTAGAGGACCGACACCCCTTTATGCAACTAGTTGCACAATGACGGAGGGCCCGGCCGGCGGACGGCCCTCATCCCGGCGGGCCGCCCGCGGGTGTCATCGGCTGCCCAGCAGGACGTGCAGTTCCCGCTCCTGGTCGCCCGAGGCACTGGAGAGGTCCCGCACGGCGAAGAGGGAGTCCAGGGTGCTGCGCAGCCGGTCGATGGCCCAGTAGCCGCCCTGCGCGTCGGCCTCGACGGTGGAGGACAGCCGGCCCGGCGGCGGGCAGGTGTGCGCCTCCGTGACCTCGAAGGTGCCGAGCCACACCATGGGGCGGGTCTCGTGCAGCTGCTGGGGGACGTCCCCGGCGCCCCGGTCGGACTCGAAACACGCGCACAGCGCGTCGAAGACGATGCGGGCGTCCTCCTTGCTGCAGCCGCTGATCTCGACGGAGACGGGCTCCTCGTGCAGTCGCTTGCCGGCCATGGTGATCGCTCCTTCCCTCACCGCGGCGCGGCGGTGCGGGTTCTCCGCGTCGCCGCTCCCGCACCCCCAAGAAAAGCACCGGCCGCCGGTGGGGGCCACCGGCGGCCGGTTCGGGGTGCCGGGGCCGGGCCGGCACCCCGCGGTCAGCCCCGGGTGAAGCGGTAGGTCATGCTGTCGGTGAGGACGCAGAAGCCCGGCGACATCACGATGACGCGCAGGGTCCCGGTCCGGCGGTCGTAGTCGATGCCCTCCGTCTCGAAGCCGCCGGAGCAGCCGGAGCGCGTGGGCAGCCGGCGCAGGGCCGTGACGTGGCCGGCGACGTCGGAGCCGCCGGGTGCCGCGGACAGGTCGACCTGCAGGAGCGGCTTGGTGAGGCCGAACAGGCTCCCGTCGGGGTCGTCGGAGGAGCACAGCAGACGGGTGGCGGTGACGAAGTCGCAGCCCTGCACGTCGCGCACGGCGCGGTCGAGCCGCACGGTCGAGGCCTGCGGCAGGTCGGACGAGGGCGAGGTGGCCGCGTTGACGCCGGGCGTGGGGAAGACGAGCAGCCGGCTCATGGTGCCCCACTCGCCGGCCAGCATCCACTGACCGTCGGGTGAGACGGCGACCCAGGAGTTGTTCAGGGCCTCGCCGGGGCCGAGCGCGTGGACGTACTCCGACCAGGTGCCGTCCGGCGCCTGTACGCGGAACATCTTCGCGCCCCCCGAATCCCGCTGGTAGGGCTCTATGTAGTGGCCGTCGTACGAGGCGTCGGGGTCGCCGACGTGGTTCCAGCCGCGCAGGGCGACACCGAAGGGGATCGTGCCGATGCCGGTGTAGTGGTTGGGGCTGCCGGAAGGGATCTCCACCGAGGTCAGGCCCTGGCTCTCGGTCAGCGGGGCGGCCCGGTCGGAACCGACCTCGGTCCAGGTGTCGGAGGCCGCCGCGGGCGGTGCGGCGGACAGGGTGAGGACGGTGGCGGTCGCGAGAGCGGCCAGGCCCGTCAGGGCCGACCGACAACGTTGCCGGACAGGGTTCAGCGGCATGGAACGGACTCCTCGGGTGGGGCGGCGCACGGGGGCGGTCCGGCGCTCAGTCTGGCCCGATCAGATGGTCATGTACAGACCAAAACAGGAAACGGCATCGGTCGCCCCGGTGACCGTGTCGCGGCGGGCGGTCGCGCGTCGGATCCATTCCCTCCGGGCGGGCGTCGGGAGTACGTTTCCGGCCGTGTTGAGGGATCGTGGAGGTGGGTGCAGGAGGCGTGGGAGAAAGGGTTGTGCGCGGTACGACGGGGGCAGTCGGCACGGGGGAAGACGGGCCGCACACACGGGCGGAGGCGAGGCGGTGCGCGGGATGAGTACAGCCGGATCTCCGGTGGCCGAGGGAGGCGGGCCGGTGCGGCCCAGCGGCTTGCTCGACGTGCTGAACGTGGCCTCCGTGGTCCTCGACGACCAGGGCCGGGTGGTGCTGTGGAGCCCCCAGGCCGAGGAGTTGTTCGGGTACTCGGCAGGAGAAGCCCTGGGACGGCCCGCGGCCGAGATCATGGTGCACGAGCAGCACGTCGACCTGGTCGTGAAGCTCTTCACCGATGTGATGCAGACCGGCCAGAGCTGGGCCGGTGCCTTCCCGGTGCGGCACAAGGACGGCTCCACCCGGCTGGTGGAGTTCCGCAACGTGCGCCTGCTGGACGACCGGGGCGACGTCTACGCCCTCGGGCTGGCCGCCGACCGGTCGACGCTGCGTCGCCTGGAGCGGGACGTGGCGCTGTCGACCCGGATGGTGTCGCAGTCGCCGATGGGCCTGGCCGTGCTGGACACGGGCCTGCGCTACCTGTCGGCGAACCCCGCACTGGAGCAGATCAGCGGCGTGCCGACCGAGGACTACCTGGGCCGCACCGTGCGGGAGGCGCTGCCGCAGATGGACGCCGAGGGGCTGGAGGCCGCCGCCCGACAGGTGCTCGGCACCGGGTTGCCGATCCTGGACCGGCCCGCCGTGGGCCGCATCCCGGGCGACCCGGACCAGGACCGGGCCTGGTCGGTCTCCCTGTACCGGCTGGAGGACACCCTGGGCACCGTGCTCGGTGTGGCCGCCTCGGTCACGGACATCACCGACCAGTACCGGGCCGGGCTGGAGGCCGAGGCCGCCCGGCGGCGCCTGGCCCTGATCGCCGATGCCTCCACCCGCATCGGCACCACGCTGGAGCTGGAGCGCACCGCCCACGAACTCGCCGACGTCGCCGTGCCGGAGCTGGCGGACGTGGCCGCCGTCGACCTGCTGGAGGCGGTGGTCGAGGGCCGCCGCAGCAGCCTCGGCCCCGCCGAGCCCGCGGTGATCCGTGCCCTGGCGGTGCAGGCGGACGCCGCTCCCGAGGCACTGCGGGCGGCCGACCCGCCTGGGAAGATCGCCCGCTACGGACCGGACCGCCTCGTCACGCAGTGCGTGCGCACGGGACGGCCGGTGCTCGTGGAGCACGTCGAGGAGGCGGACCTGCCGCGCATCGCCCGCTCCCCCGAGGCCGCCGAGTTGCTGGCCGCCGCGGGCGTGCACTCCTATCTGGCCGTGCCGCTGATCGCCCGCGGGGAGGTGCTCGGGTCCCTGGACCTGAAGCGGACCCGCAATCCCCTGCCGTTCGGCCGGGACGACCTGGTGCTGGCCCGGGAGCTGGCGGCGCGGGCGGCCGTGCAGATCGACAACGCCCGCTGGTACCAGAACGCCCGCAACGCCGCCCTCACCCTCCAGCGCAGCCTCCTGCCCAGCCATCCGCCGGTCACCGGGGGCCTGGAGGTGTCCTCGCGCTACCAGCCCGCGGGCGCCACCACCGAGGTCGGCGGCGACTGGTTCGACGTCATCCCGCTGGAGGACGGCAAGACGGCACTGGTCGTGGGGGACGTGATGGGCAGCGGCATCAACGCCGCCGCCACGATGGGCCGGCTCCGCACCGCGACCACCACCCTCGCCACTCTCGACCTGGACCCCGCGGTGCTGCTGGAGCACCTGGACCGGATCACGGCGGGCCTCGACGAGGCCATCGCGACCTGCGTGTACGCCGTCCACGACCCGCGGCTCGGCCGGTGCCGGATCGCCAACGCCGGGCACCTTCCCCCGGCGCGGGTACGCCCCGGACATCCGCCGGAGCTGCTGGAGCTGCCCACCGGAGCGCCACTGGGCGTGGGTGGGGTGGCCTTCTCCACGGTCACCGTCGACATCGCCCCCGGTGACCTGCTGGTGCTCTACACCGACGGCCTGGTCGAGACCCGCCGGCAGCCCCTGGACGAGCGGCTGGAGGAGCTGCTGTCCCTCCTCGACGATCCCGCGCGCCCGCTGGAGGAGGTCTGCGACCTCCTGCTGCGCGCCCTGCACCACCCCGACAACCACGACGACGTGGCCCTGCTCATCGCACGGGCCCGCGTGACGCCACCGTAGACGACCACTGAACGCCGGCCGGAGCCGCGCGCACCGCCGATCACGCGCCGGAGAGCCGGAGAGCCGGAGCGCTCGCGTACCGGGGCGGCTGTGGGGCGGCGCCCGGATTCACAGGAAGCCGTTACCGGTTCCTTATCGCGCGCGTCCCACAATCGCAGCATCAGGTGGACGGCGTGGCCGAAGGAGTGAGCCGTGATGCACGATCCGGACCGGGAAGACCGCACGACCGGGTGGACCGGGCCCGAGCTGCTGGGCGAGCCGGGTGGGGGCCGCCCGCGGCGGGGGCCGGCCGCGCTGTGGAGGCGCCGCTCGGTGCGCGGCAGGGCCGTGATCGCCGGGACCACCGTCGCCGTACTGGCCCTGGGCGGGACCGTCGCCTACGCGGCGACCTCGGACGGCTCCGGTACCGCCTCCCCCGGTGCGTCCTCGTCGGCGTCACCGTCCCCCGGCGAGCCCGACGGCAGGCACGGCCACCTCGGCCGCTGGTTCGGCGGGGCCGGTGCGGGGGTGCACGGCGAGGCGACCGTCAAGGACCGCGACAGCGGCGAGTGGATCGTCCGGGTCTGGCAGCGCGGCACTGTCGAGAAGACGGACGGCGACCAGGTCACCGTGAAGAGCGAGGACGGCACGTCCTGGACCTGGACGGTGAGCGGAGACACCACCGTGCGCCGGTTCGACGACTCGTCGTCCGGCAGCCCGGAGAAGGACTCCGGGGCCGGTGCCCTGAAGAAGGGGGACCGGGCCGTCCTGGTCGGCACCCGGGCCGACGACGGTACGCGGACGGCCGTCCACGCGGTCTCCGGCGACCTGGACGCCCTCAAGGACAGGGCACCGCGCGACCGGCACGACCGGCACTCCTTCCACGGCCCGCGCGGCCACGGCGGACGTCCCTCGGCGCCTCCGGGCACGCCGGAGAGCGGAACGACGACCTGAGGGGCCGTCAGGTCCGGGTGCCCACGACGACATGGGAGTGCAGTTCTGCGGACACCACCGGGTCGGCGGCGAGCCCGGCGCGGACGAAGGCCTCGGCTGCGGCCGGGGCCTGCCGCTCACTCGTCTCGACGAGGAGGCAGCCGCCGGGGGCGAGCCAGCGGGGCGCCTCGGCGGCGACCCGCCGCAGGATGTCGAGGCCGTCGGAACCGCCGTCCAGCGCGGTCAGCGGTTCGTGGTCCCGCGCCTCGGCGGGGAGCAGGGCCACCTCGGCCGTGGGGACGTAGGGCACGTTCGCGGCGAGGATGTGGATCCGGCCGCGCAGGTCGACGGGCAGCGCCGAGAACAGGTCGCCGGTGTGCACCCGGCCGCCGTGCCCGGCCGTGTTGCGGCGGGCGCAGCGCACCGCGGCCGGGTCGACGTCGGCGGCGTGCAGTTCCACGACCCCGAGGGCCGCGGCCAGCGCCGCGCCGACCGCGCCCGAACCGCAACACAGGTCGACCACGACGGCGGCGTGCGGGACGCGGGACAGCGCCTGCTCGACGAGGAACTCGGTACGGCGGCGCGGGACGAACACACCTGGTTCCACGGCGATACGCAGACCGCGGAACTCGGCCCAGCCGAGGACGTGTTCCAGGGGCAGTCCGGCCGCCCGGCGCTCCACCATCGCGGTGAGTTCGGCGGGGGTGCGGGCGGCGCCGAGGAGGAGGCGCGCCTCGTCCTCGGCGAAGACGCAGCCTGCGGCGCGCAGCGCGGCGACGACGTCCGAGAACCGGTCGGAGGGGGCGGCGGACGGGAAGGAGACGGGCATGGGAGCCGAGGGCCTTTCGTGGGCGAAGGGCGCTCTCGTCGTCAGCGGCTGACGGGGATTCGAGGGGAGAGCACCCGACCTGACATGGCGGGAATGGGTCTCACCTCCTCGTTTGCCTGCCGCGGACGCTCCGCGGACGAACCGCCACCCTACCCCGGCCGGCGACAGGACGCCGACCGCCTCCCCGGCCCGCCCTCGATCTCCTCCCCGGCCGTCACGCCGGCTGCCGCCCCGGCCCTCGACCCGGCCTCCGGCCCCGGGGCCGTCCCGGCCCGTTCCGGTGGGGGTTCCGTGTGCGCGGTGGGCACGGCAAGCGGGCGGGCCGGTGCGTCGGGCACGGCGGGCACGGCGCACGGCGGGCCGATCGGGGCCGCGGGAACCCCGTCGGCCACCGGGTGCGGGTCCTGCGCCCGGCCGACGCCGAGCGCCGTGTCCTGACACAGGTCGCGGACGGCCGCCGTGCCGCCTTCCCCGCCGGGCGGGCCGGCGGGCCGGCGGGCGGGGAGGATCCGGCCCGGTTCGCGGAGTATCCGTGTGCGGCAACGCCCGGACGCCGCCGGGCCGGAGGGAGCCCGGGACCGGATCGCGGGCGCGCCCCGGGGAGGGAACGGAGCACCGTCCGCGACCCCGTACGGTTGAACCATGAACGTCACCCGCGGCTTCACCGGACGCGCCCGACCGCAGGGCGCGAGCGGTGCCTCCGGCCCCGTCCTCCCACCCGGGCAGTACGACGCCCGCGACGACTGGCCCGTGCTGTCCGCCGAGGTCACGCCCATGCTCACGGCCGAGGAGTGGACCTTCCGGATCGACGGGCTGGTGACCCGGCCGAGGACCTGGGACTGGGCCCAGGCGCAGGAGCTGCCCGGGTCGGTGTACGAGGGTGCCGTCCACTGCGTGACGGGCTGGTCGAAGTTCGGGATGCGGTTCTCGGGCGTGCCCCTGGACGTCTTCCTGGCGGAGGTCCGCCCCGACCCCTCGGCCACGCACGCGGTGGCGTACTCCCACACCGGCTATACCGCGAACCTGCCACTGGCGGACCTCACCGGCGGTCGGGCCTGGATCGCCTTCACCCAGGACGGGCGGCCCCTCGCTCCCGAGCACGGCGGCCCGGCACGCCTGCTGGTGCCGCACCTGTACTTCTGGAAGAGCGCCAAGTGGATCGCCGGCCTGCAGCTCCTCGATCACGACCAGCCCGGCTTCTGGGAGCGGAACGGCTACCACGCCCGCGGCAACCCCTGGGAGGAGCAGCGGTACTCCGGTGACTGAGACCTTCACTCCCCCGACGCGTTTCGCGGTGCCCGGCCGGATCGAGGTCGGCGGCCGGGCGGCCTCCGTGTGGCAGACCGCCACGATCAGCGGGATCCGCCGCGAGACCCCCCGTGCGACGAGCTTCCGGCTGGCCGTGCCGGGCTGGGCGGGTCATCTGCCCGGCCAGCACCTGATGCTGCGGCTGCGGGCCGCCGACGGATACACCGCCCAGCGCCACTACTCCCTCGCCTCCGCGCCCGACGACACCGGGCACATCGAGCTGACCCTGGACCACGTCGAAGGCGGCGAGGTGTCCGGCTGGTTCCACACGGTGGCCGAGGTCGGCGACCGGGTGGAGGTGCGCGGCCCGCTCAGCGGCTTCTTCGCCTGGCCCGGTGACCGGCCCGCACTGCTCCTCGGCGCCGGCTCCGGTGTCGTACCGCTGATGTCGATGGTGCGGCACCACCGGGCGCGTGCCCTCGCCGCCCCGCTGCGGCTGCTGGTGTCGGCGCGCAGCCCGCGGGAGCTGATCTACGCGCGGGAGTACGGCGCTGAGACGACGCCCGTGTTCACGCGCAGCGCGCCGCCCGGTGTGCCGATCGGACGGCTCACGGCCGCCCATGTTGCGCCCGTGGTGGCGGATGCCCCCGACGGCGGATGGGAGGCCTACGTCTGCGGCTCGAACGCCTTCGCCGAGCACGCGGCGCGCCTTCTCGTCGGGGCCGGCCAGCCCGTGGACCGCATCCGCATCG
Organism: Streptomyces actuosus; assembly: GCF_016921115.1. Taxonomy (GTDB): domain Bacteria; phylum Actinomycetota; class Actinomycetes; order Streptomycetales; family Streptomycetaceae; genus Streptomyces; species Streptomyces actuosus_A. Next base: position 227,544 of record NZ_JAFFZS010000003.1, on the reverse strand, counting down.
AGCGCTTCGGCTGACGCGCCGCACCGCTGCCCCCGCCCACCCCCGTCTTGCGCTCGACCCGCCCATTTGCGCGAGTACGGTGAACATTGTCCTCTGGATGGAGTACACACCGTGTGGGCACTCGCGGGCGTGACGGCGAGGAGGTCGACATGCGAAGCCGGGCGCGCGCCCGGCGCCGGCAGCGCAACCCGCTGCGGCGCCGGTCGGACATCGTGGAAGCCTGGACGGCGCTGGCCGTGACCGTCCTGCTGGTGCTGGGCGCCCCCCTGGCCGGGGTGGTCACCGGCTGGTGGGCCCATGACGACGCGGAGGCCATGGCGGCACAGCAGCGCGCGGATCGCCACCGGGTCAGTGCGAAGGTCGTCGGCACGACGCCGGACAGGCCGCCGGCGATGGAGGGCGCGACCCCGCGGACCTTCAGTGTCGAGGCGCGCTGGACGGATGAGGGCGGGCGGACAAGGACGTCCGAGGTCCGCGTCCCGGCCGGGACGCGCAGCGGCGACACGGTCGACGTGTGGTTCGACTCCGCCGGGCGGAACGTACCGCCACCGCCCGGTGCGACGGCGGCCTGGCAGCACGCGTTCACCTTGGGCATCTGCGCCGCCGGCGCCACGGCGGCGACGGTCCTTCTCGCGCAGTCCGCGGTGCGCCGGGGGGCGATGCGGCGCCGGATGGCCGAGTGGGACCGGGACTGGGCCCTGACCGAGCCGGAGTGGACCCGGCGGAGCCGCGGCGAGATCTAGTGCCGCCGGGCGGCGTTCGCCCCCTCACGACACCCGGCGCGCTCCCCCACTGCCCCAAGGCGCGGGAGGTACCCCCACCACTGCCCCAGGAGATGCCTTCGCCGCTGCCCCAAGGACGCCGGAGGCTACCTCGCCCGCCTCGCCGGCCGAGCACCCGAGTGTGTCCCGTACGCGGACTTCCGGTCTTACGGCCCGCTCTCCCGCCAGGCTCTTCGGGCACGGGGTACCCCCGGAGCACACACCGGACGCCGCTCCTCGACGGGCGGGCGCCGCCTGCCCCGACACCGGCTCGGACGCGGGCGAACTCCGCTGAGGCGGCCGGCCCCGGGAAGCGGGGGGCGGCGCGCCGCAAGGGCTGCGCGCCGGGGTCTCCGCCGCCGGGCGGTGGGGGTGGAAGGCGCTCCCGTCCACCGCCTACGGTGTGATCGTCCGCATGTCCCCGCACGTGAAGGCGGTCCCGCATGGCCCTGTTCGACCTTCCGCTCGACGAGCTCCGCGGCTACCGCAGCACCTCCGTCGCGCCGGAGGACTTCGACGCGTTCTGGTCGAAGACCCTGCAGGAGACGCGGGAGCACGACCTGGATGCCCGGTTCGAGCCGGTCGACACGGGACTGACCACGGTGACGGTGTACGACGTGACGTTCGCCGGCTTCGGCGGTCACCCGGTGAAGGGCTGGTTGATCCTGCCGGCCGGCGCCGGGGAACCGCTGCCGCTGGTCGTGGAGTTCGTCGGGTACGGCGGCGGGCGCGGGCTGCCGCACGAGCATCTGCTGTGGGCGTCGGCCGGGCGCGCGCACTTCGTGATGGACACACGCGGCCAGGGCAGCGCCTGGGGCGGCGGCGGGGGCACCGCGGATCCGCTGGGCGGCGGGCCGGCCTACCCGGGCTTCATGACCCGGGGCATCGACGCACCCGAGAACTACTACTACCGGCGGGTGTTCACGGACGCCGTGCGGGCGGTCGAGGCGGCCCGCTCGCATCCGCAGACCGACGCGACGCGGACCGCCGCCGTCGGTGCCAGCCAGGGGGGCGGTATCGCACTGGCCGTGGGCGGCCTGGTTCCCGACCTCGTCGCGGTCGCCCCGGACGTGCCGTTCCTGTGCGACTTCCCGCGCGCCACGACCCTGACGGACCGGCATCCGTACCGGGAGATCGGCCTGTACCTCAGGACGCACCGGGGCCGTTCCGGGGAGGCCCTGCGCACCCTCTCCTACTTCGACGGGGTGCACTTCGCCGCCCGCGGCCGGGCCCCCGCCCTGTTCTCGGTGGGCCTGGAGGACCAGACCTGCCCGCCCTCCACGGTCTTCGCCGCATACAACGCCTGGGCGCACGAGGACAAGGCCGTCGAGGTGTACGACTTCAACGACCACGAGGGCGGCGGCCCTCACCACGAGGCGGCCAAGCTGCGCTGGCTGCGCTCGTACGCCTGAGTGCCGGGGCGGGTGCCGCACGGCCCGCCGCAGCCCTTTTCTCTGGTCCGACCAGTCGGTATGTTCAGGGGTCACGGGCCGCGACGGAGCGGCCTCTTCCCGTCGACACGGAGGACCGATGAGCGAGCACGAGGCACCACGGATCCACGGCCACTGCGACCCGCGCTTCAGTGCGGTGCGCGCGGCGTTCGAGGAGAACTTCCGGGGCCGGGGCGAGCTGGGTGCCGGCGTGGCGGTGAGCGTGGACGGCAGGCGGGTCGTCGACCTGTGGGGCGGCTGGGCCGACGCGGCACGCACCCGGCCGTGGGAGCAGGACACGGTGGTCAACGTGTGGTCGACCACGAAGGGACCGGTGGCGCTGTGCGCGCACATCCTGGCCGACCGGGGGCTGCTCGACCTGGACGCCCCGGTGGCCGCGTACTGGCCGGAGTTCGCCGCGGCCGGCAAGGAGAAGGTCCTGGTGCGGCATCTGCTCTCCCACCGCGCGGGCCTGGCCGGCCTGCGCGAACCGCACTCGTTCGAGGACCTGTGCGACTGGGAGCTGACGACGGCCCGGCTGGCCGCCACCGAGCCCTGGTGGGAGCCGGGTTCCCGTTCGGGCTACCACGCGCTCACCTACGGCTTCCTGGTCGGGGAGGTGGTGCGGCGGGTGGCGGGGCTGCTGCCGGGGGCCTTCCTGGAGCGGGAGGTGACCGGACCGCTCGGCATCGAGTTCACCATCGGGCTGCCGGAGAAGGACGCCGACCGGGCGGCGGAACTGGTCCACCCGCGGGCGGCGGCCGCCGGAGGGGGCACCCCCGCGTCGTTCGGCCAGCTGCCACCCGCCGCGCTCGCCGCCCTGGCCAATCCGCTGGTGGGTGCCGCCCACGCCGGCACGCCCCGGTGGCGGGCCGCCGAGATCCCGGCCGCGAACGGCCACGGCACCGCCCGCGCGATCGCGGCGCTGTACGGCATTCTCGCGGGCCGGGGGACGTACGACGGCCACCGGATCCTGTCGCCGGAGGCGGCCGAGCGGGTGCGTGAGGGGCAGGGCAGCTGCCGGGACCTGGTCCTGGGAGCCGGGTTCGAGCACGAGACGGAGATCGGGCTCGGCCTGTGGCTGAGCGGGGCCAACGGCTCGTACGGACCGAACCCGCGCGCTTTCGGACACGACGGCTTCGGCGGCTCGTGCGGCCTGGCGGACCCGGAGGCGGGCGTGTCCCTGGGGTACGCGATGAACGCGATGGGGCCCCGTATCGCCGACGACCCCAGGAAGACGGCACTGGTCGACGCCCTGTACAGCGTGCTGTAGGTCCGGCTGCGGGCAGTCCGCTTTCAGCCGAACAGGGCGACTTCTCTTCCCAAGTGGTTTAGACCAATGCTAGATCTGGTGGCGCACCGAACCCGCACGGACACGGCACGTCACCAACAGGAGGCGCGGCATGGCCCGCACCACCCCGTACGACCCCCCGCACACCCTCGATCACCGGGACTCCTTCGGAGGCCGGCACCCGCTCGGCGCCCTGCCCCCGTACGACGCCCGCCCTCCGCTCGACCGCCCCGCCCCGCGGCGGCTCGGGCTCGACCATCCGCGTGAGGAGCCGCCGCTGTACTGGCGCGTCGCGACGGAGCTGCTCGGCGAGCTGCGGGACGGCACCGTTCCGCCCGGCGAGCGGCTGCCGGGCGAACGGCAGCTGGCCGAGCACTTCGGCGTCAGCCGGGAGACCGTCCGCCAGGCGCTGGAGGTGCTGCGCCGCCGCGGGCTGGTCGCCACCGACCGGCGCGGCAGCCACGCCGCCCTGCCCGGGCCGCCCGTCGAGCATCCCGCCGCACTGACGTTCCCGGTCGGTGCGCGCAGCCCGCATCCGGACGGACCGGACCGGACCACGGTGGCCTGGGAGGCGCCGCCGCCGGAGCACGCGCAGGCCCTCGGACTGGCCCCGCACCGGCCGACTCTGGTGCACCGCTACGAGTCGGCCGCCGCCGCGGGGCGCGGGCGGCGTACGGCGGTCACCTCCTTCTCCACCGTCGCGCTGTCGGAGGTGGAGGAGCTGGCCCGCTACCGGGGCCGGGCCGACGGCACCACCTCGGCCCAGCTGCGGCGCGCCTACGACTGGATGCGCCGGGCCGGGCTCAGCCTGCACCACCGCGACTCCATCACGAGCCTCGACGACGCCCTGTCGATGCGGGTGACCCGGCACGTGCACGACCAGTACGGCCGTCCGCTGGAGATCACCGACCTGTTCGTGGACATCCGGGAGGACGACGCGCTGGTCTACGAGTTCACCCTTCCCTCCGCCGGCTGACGACACGACCGGCGGTGCCGTCCCGCGGACCGCCCGCCCGGGTCGCCACCGCCGGAGTGCGACGTCCTCGGGCCCGGCCGGCCCGTGCGGCGCCCGCGCTCCGGATCGGGCCGCGCCCGTCCCCGCCGTCCACCCGGTCAAAGCCACGGGCGGCTCCCGGTGCCCGCGGAATGAGCCGCGCGCCGGAGGGGAAGCGGGTGTCGGGCGCTATGCCTCGCGCCGGGCCAGGACCATCCGCACGCGAGGGCTGCCGTCGCGGCGCCGCCCGAACTCGGTCAGCGGGCGCAGTTCCACGGCGAACCCCGCACGCTCCAGCTCGCGGCGCACGTCCCCGAGCCGGAAGGCGCGGTAGTACATGACGAACGGCGGGCGCCACACCGCGTTGCGCACCCGCATCGCGGTGTCGAAGCCCAGCAGCATCCAGTAGGCGGGCGTGGTCGGGCGGGGCGGGGCGAGGATCGGGAAGGCGAACCGGCCGCCGGGACGCAGCACGCTGCGCACCTGGCGGAACAGGCCGGGCAGTTCGCCGGGCAGGAAGTGCCCGAACGCACCGAAGCTCACCACCAGGTCGAAGGCGGCGGCGAACGGCAGGGCGCGGGCGTCGGCGCGCACCCATGCCGTGCGCGGGTGCGCGCCCCGCGCACGGCTGCGGGCCACCTCCAGCATGCCGGCGCTGAAGTCGACGCCGGTCACGCTGGTGCGGCACAGGCGGGCCAGCACGTCCGCGCCGGCGCCCGTGCCGCAGCACAGGTCCAGGCCGTCCTCGAAGGGGCCGGCGTCCTCCAGCGCCGCGGCGACGGCGTCGAGGACGGCGTGGGGCGTCCGGAACGGGGTGTGGTCGAACTTCGGCGCGAGCAGGTCGTAGCCGCGCTCGACGGACGACAGCGCCTGCACCGCGAGTTCGCGCAAGGTGGGGCCTTCGGGGCTGAACATCCCTGGACACGCTACCAGCGAGGGGCATCGGGCCTTCCGCGCGTCGCCCGGGCGGTCAGATCCGCACGGGCAGCGCGCCGACGCTGTTGCCGACGAAACTCGGCAGCCGGGGCAGTTCGGAGTCGGGGACGGCGAGGTCCAGGTCCGGGAAGCGGGTGAAGAGGCGTTCCAGGGCGACCGTGGCCTCCAGCCGGGCCAGGGGGGCGCCCAGGCAGTAGTGGGTGCCGTGCCCCAGGGACAGGTGGCGGGCCGCCGAGGCGCGGGACGGGCGGGTCACGTCGAACCGGTCGGCGTCCGGTCCGTACACGGCCGGGTCGCGCCCGGCGGCGGAGTACCCCGCGAGCACGGGAAGACCCCGCGGAAGGACCGTGCCGTCGAGGGTGAGGTCCCGGACGGGGTAGCGGAAGGGGAAATAGCTGACGGGGGCGTCCCAGCGCAGCGTCTCCTCGACGACGTCGTCCCAGCCCGCCTCGCCCTCGCGGACCCGTGCGAGTTGGTCGCGGTGCGCGCACAGGGCCCGCACGGCGTTGGTGATGAGGTTGAGGGTGGTCTCATGGCCGGCGATGACCATCAGCAGCATGGTGCCGATGAGTTCCTGCCCGTCGAGCCGGTCGCCTCCCTCGTCCCGGGCCGCGATCAGGGCACTGGTGAGGTCGTCCCCGGGGTGCTCGGCCTTGGCGGCGGCGATCTCGCCCAGGAGGGCGACGAGTTCGCGGTTGGCTGTGATCGCCTCGGCGGGGTCGATGTCGGTGGCTACGACCTGGCCGGACAGGCGGTGCAGTCGGTCGCGGTACTCGGCACCCACACCGAGCAGTTCACCGATCACTCCCATCGGCAGAGGCAGCGCGACATGGCGGCGCAGGTCGGCGTCGCCGCCGCTCTCCTCCGCCGAACGGGCCAGGTCCTCCAGCAGACGATCCGTCAACTCTACTATCCGGGGCCGAAGTTCCTCGACACGGCGGGGGGTGAAGGCCCGGCTGACCAGCCCGCGCAGCCGCCGGTGGTCGTCGCCGTCGGCCGTGGTCATGCCCGGCACGGTCGCGAACGTCATCAGCGGCCAACCCGCCGGGATGCGCCCCTCGCGCAGAGCCGTGAAGTGCTCCGGGCCCTTGGCGACCTCGGAGTGTGCGAGGAACTCCCGGAGCGCCTCGTGCCCGACCACGGCCCGCCCCTCGATCCTGCCGGGCAGCACCACCGGCACGACCGAACCACGTTCCAGAAGTGCCGCGTTGGCGGCGTGGGGACAGCCGCCGGCGGCGTCCATGCGGTGGGGCGGGACGGGCTGGTGATCCACCTGGGCTCCTCGGCGAAGCGGAGTGACACGGAAAGCGCCGTTCGATTCTGCCCGTACGACCCAGCCCGGGGAAGGGCCGGGAAGCGGGGCTCCGGCCACGCGCTCACCTGCCGTGCCGGGTACCCGCGTCCGCGCCGACGGGGCCTGGGGACGCTCGCCGGAACGCCGCCGCGTCAGGGGGAGGTCCCGCCGCAGGCGAGGGCGCCGAAAGGAGACGTGCCGGATCGCAGCCGGCCGGTGGTACAGTGACGGCAGCACGTTTGTACGCCCCGTCGCGGGCGACGTGCAGACAGACCGTCCACGGTCTCTTCACATCACTCCTCTCACGGGCTCTTCCGGATTCTCGCGGACCCTTCGGGTTCTCACGGTTCCCTCGGACGGTCGCGAAGTCCCGCGGACTCTCACGGAGTCCGGCCGAGCCCCGCGGATCTTCCGGATCGCTCCCGTGGCGACGGCCTCGACCCGTCGCGCCCGAGCGACCGTTCCCGCCGCCGAAGGCGCGCTTGCCCGCCGTCCTGACGTGCGCGGCGTCTCCTTCACCCCCTTGCCTCGTGCCCCAGTCCGGGAAAGGACCGACCGACCACCGTGACCACCACACTCGACAACCCGCCCCTGCACCAGCCCTCCGCCGCACGGCCCGTCATCGGTGTCCTGGACGTCGACGGCAGCGGCAAGGGCCATCTGCGCTCCGCCACGACCTGCCTGCCCTCCCCCGCCGACCCCCAGGTCCCGGCCGCGCTGATCCGCCGGTACGGCCTGCGCACGGGCGACCTCGTCGAGGGTCCGCACGGCGGCCGTGCGGGCGTCACCGACATCGTCCGCGTGGGCGGCCGCACGCCCGACGCGCTGCGCGGGCGGCGCCGTTTCGGCGACCTGACACCGTTGCACCCCGACCGGCGCCTGCGGCTGGAGCACCCCGCCGCGGGACTCACCGGGCGGGTCGTCGACCTGATCGCGCCCGTCGGCAAGGGGCAGCGCGGGCTGATCGTCGCGCCGCCGAAGACCGGCAAGACCGTACTGCTCCAGCAGATCGCGGCCGCCGTCGCCGGCAACCACCCCGAGTGCCGGCTGATGGTGGTGCTGCTCGACGAGCGGCCCGAGGAGGTCACCGACATGCGGCGTTCCGTGCGGGGCGAGGTGTACGCCTCCACCTTCGATCGTGCGCCGCGGCAGCACATCGCCCTGGCCGAGCTCGTGATCGAGCGGGCGCGGAGGCTCGTGGAGGACGGCGAGGACGTCGTCGTCCTGCTCGACTCCCTCACCCGGCTGTGCCGGGCGCACAACCACGCTGCCGCCGCCGGGGGCCGCACGCTCAGCGGTGGCGTCGACGCCGCCGCACTGCACGGGCCGAAGAAGCTCTTCGGTGCCGCCAGGTCGGCCGAGGAGGGCGGCTCCCTCACCCTCCTCGCCACGGCCCTGGTCGAGACCGGGTCCCGCGCCGACGACCTCTTCTTCGAGGAGCTGAAGAGCACCGGGAACATGGAGCTCCGCCTCGACCGGGAACTGGCCTCCCGGCGGCTGTTCCCGGCCGTCGACGTCGAGCGGTCCGGCACCCGCCGCGAGGAACTCCTGCTCTCTGCCGCCGAGTCGACGGCCGTGGCGGGACTGCGGCGGGCTCTGCGGACCCGTGACGGCCACGCCCGCACGGAGGCCCTGCTGGAGAAGCTGCGCGAGACGCCCGACAACGCCGTTTTCCTGCGCCGGATCCGGCCGGCTCTGCCATCGGTGTGAGGGTCCCACCCCGGCTCGGCGCCGCTCGGCCTCCACGGGGCCGGTATTCGTCCGGATCGTCCCGTCGGCATGCACGACGGCCCCGGACTCGGCGGAGCGACGCTTGCGGAAGGCCAGGCCGTCGTCGGAGCGGACCCGGCCCCCCGGGGGTGACCGGCAGGGCGCTGAGATCGACCGGGGCGTCGCGTGCTGCGGGCCGATCGTGATCCGGCCCTCCCCCACCCCCGTGTCGGCGCCCGTCCCGGTTCCGGTATCCCGCCCGCCCTCGTTCGATCCGCTCGGGCCGGTTCCGGCCGTGCGGGCCGTTGCGCCCTGTTCCGTCCCCGGCAGGCCTGTTCCGCCCCCCCTGTCGCACCGTCACATCGGGGCACAGGCGTTCGCCCGTCGCGCCGCCTGCCGGATTCCGGCCGGGCGGACGACGCGGGGGCGGTGCGGCATCCGGGTGCTCGCGCGCGGCGTTCGGCCCGTCCCGCCTGGCGGACAGAGCGTCAGTTCCTAGGTTGATTCATATGATCAACGGGATTTGCTCTCGGACGTGTCTGTCGGTCTGCGCCCTCACCCTCACCGGAGGGCTCGCGCTCGCGCCGCTCGCGGCGGCCGCCGGGGACGCGGCGGAGCCGACGCCGGGGCAACCGAGGGCGGGCCGACCGCAGCCGTCGCCGCTCGACCGGCCCGGCACCCAGGTCCGCCCGCGGGCCGGGGCGCCCCGAGTGCCGGACGTCTCCGCGCTGTCGTGGCTGGTCTCCGACGCCGGCACCGGGGAGGTGCTCGCGGCGCACGACGCCCACCGCAGGCTGCCACCGGCCAGCACCCTCAAGACGCTGTTCGCCCTCACCGTGCTGCCGAGGCTGCCGGCCGGACTGCGGCACACCGTCAGCGAGGACGAACTGCGGGGCATCGGCCCCGGCAGCAGCCTGGTCGGCGTGGCCGAGGGGCAGACGTACAGCATCGCCGACCTGTGGCGCGGGGTGTTCCTCAACTCGGGCAACGACGCGGTGCACGTGCTCGCCGCGCTCAACGGAGGCTGGGAGGCCACCACCGCCCAGATGCAGGCTGAGGCCCGCACCCTCGGCGCCCGCGACACCCGCGTGGTCTCCCCCGACGGGTACGACGCGCCGGGCCAGGTGTCGTCGGCGTACGACCTCGCCGTGTTCGGCCGGGCCGGACTGCGCAACGCGGACTTCGCCCGCTACTGCGGCACGGTCTCGGCCCTCTTCCCGGGGGCCCACGGGGGGTCGTACGGCATCGCGAACACCAACCGGCTGCTGACCGGCGCCGACGGCGTGGGGCGGTACCCGGGGCTGATCGGCATCAAGAACGGCTACACCAGCCACGCGGGGAACACCCTCGTCGCCGCGGCCCGCCGGGACGGGCGGACCCTGGTGGTCACCGTGATGAACCCTCAGGAGGGCGGCGGGCTCGCCGTCTACGAGGAGGCGCGCGCCCTGCTGGACTGGGGGTTCGCCGCGGACGGGCTGGTGGATCCGGTGGGTTCGCTGGACGGGGAGAGGGCCGGGCCGCAGGCCGGGCCGGCGGCGGCTCCGGTCTCGGCGGACCCGGTCTCGGCCGCCGCGGCCACGGCGGACGACGGGGAGAGCGGCGCGGGCTGGGGTCCGATGGCGGCGATCGCGGGCGCAGCCGGTGCGGGGGCGGCGGGCACGGCATTGGCGCTGCGGCGCGCGGTACGTCCCGTCGGCGGGGACGTGACCGGCCGGCAGCCGCAGGAGCAGGAGCAGGAGCAGGAGCAGGAGCAGGAGCAGGCCGAGCGTGATCCACGTGTACGTGCTTCCGCCCAGGAAGCCGCCGATCCCTGAGGCGTCGTCGAACCACAGCCACACCACGCTGCTGCACAGCACCGCGTACAGGGTGCCCGCGGTCCGCGGGCGACCGGCGCGGATCAGCACCGCGAAGGCCGGGAGCAGCCACACCAGATGGTGCACCCAGGTGACCGGGCTGACCAGGCAGGCGGCGAGCCCGGTGAGCGCGAGGGCCGCCCGCCGGTCACCCGCCACCACCGCGCGGCGGGCCCGCCGGGCCCACACGCCGAGCACGGCCAGCACGGCGACCGCCCACAGGAGGCGGTGCGGTTCGCCGAGCCGGGCGAGGACGCCCTGCAGGGACTGGTACCGCTTGCGCGGCCTGGGCGGGGAGGACGGCCGCGGCGAGGGCGAGGACGAGCATCAGGCGGCCGCGGTCGGTGCGCGGGCCCCTCACGCCGCCGGTCCCGGTGCCGGGGCCCGCACCGCCTGACGGGCCTGCCACAGCACGACGAGGGCGAGCGCGCCGCCCGACACGGCCGGCACCGACCGGCCGAGGTCCGCGGGGCCGCCGCCGGGGAGGACGGTGAGCGCGAGGACCCCGGTGACGGTCCGGTCCCTCGTTCCCCGCCTCCGGCTCCGCTGCCGGCGAAGCCCCCTGCGGGGACTGATCGGCGGGGACGCCTCAACGGGGCCCGGGGCGGGCGCCGTCTGCCGGGGCGGCCGGCCGAACCGGGCCGGGCCGCATCGCCGGCGGGCCCGGGACGGGACACGAGGGCCGCGGGCACCCGAGGGGGTGCGGAGGTCCGGGAGAGCGGGAAACCCGGCGGGGTCGGCCGCCGGCTCACAGGACGGGGACCGGTGGCCCCGTCGGGCCGGAGCGGCCGGGGCCCGCGGGCAGGTCCATGGGCTCCTGGGCAGGTCCTGGGCCCACAGGCCGGTGCTTCCTCCGCCGGACCATGCAGACGATCTCGACGGACGGACGGGGCGCCTCGTCCTCAACCGGATCACCAGGGTGCGCGGGCGGGCCGGCACGCGGCCGTCGCGGCGGCGTCCCGGTCAGAACACGGACAGGCCGGTCAGTGTGGTGAACCGGTCCAGAGCGGCCACCCCCGCCACCGAGTTGCCGCGCTCGTCGAGGCCGGGACTCCATACGCACAGGGTGCAGCGGCCGGGGACGACGGCGATGATGCCGCCGCCGACGCCGCTCTTGCCGGGCAAGCCGACGCGGTAGGCGAATTCGCCCGCCGCGTCGTAGGTCCCGCAGGTCAGCATCACGGCGTTGACCTGCTTGGCCTGGCTGCGGGTGAGCAGCCGGCCGCCGTCCGCGCGGATGCCGTGCCGGGCCAGGAAGCCGGTCGCCAGGGCCAGGTCGGCGCAGGAGGCGCTGATCGAGCACTGGCGGAAGTACTGGTCGAGGAGTTCGGGGACGGGGTTGCCGATGTTGCCGTAGGCGGCCATGAAATGGGCGAGGGCCGCGTTCCGGTCGCCGTGGGCGTTCTCGGAGGCGGCGACCTGGGTGTCGAAGCCGAGGCCGGGGTTGCCGCTCTCGGCGCGCAGGAACGCCAGCAGCTCGCCGGCAGCGTCGCCGGTGCGGGTGTGCAGGCGGTCGGTGACGACGAGGGCGCCCGCGTTGATGAAAGGATTCCGCGGGATGCCGTTCTCGTACTCCAGCTGCACCAGGGAGTTGAACGGGTTGCCGGAGGGCTCGCGGCCCACGTGCTCCCACAGGGCGTCGCCCTCGCGGGCGAGGTCGAGGGCGAGCGTGAAGACCTTGGTGATGGACTGCGCGGAGAACGGCTCGCGCCAGTCCCCGACGCCGTACACCGTGCCGTCCAGCTCCGCCACGGCCATGCCGAAGCGGCGGGGGTCACGGGCGGCGAGGACCGGGATGTAGTCGGCGGGACGCCCGCGGCCGGGCAACTGCTCGACCTCCCTGGCGATGCGCTTCAGGACCGGCTCGAAGGTCATCGACGACGTCATGATCACTATTCTGCCTCCGGGCCGGTTCTGGCGCGCTTTCGCAGGTCAGGCAAGCCGTGCGCCGCTGCCGGCGACGACTTCGGGACGGAGCAGCGCGGCGAGTCGGTCGGCCGGCAGCAGCCCCTTCTCCAGGACGAGTTCGGCGACGCCCCGACCGGTGACGAGTGCCTCCTTGGCGATGTCGGTGGCGGCCGTGTACCCGATGTGCGGGTTGAGCGCCGTGACCAGGCCGATGGAGCTCTCCACGCTCGCCCGCAGCACCTCGGTGTTGGCGGTGATGCCGGACACGCAGCGCTCGGCCAGGGTGAGGCAGGCGGCGCGCAGATGGGTGATGGACTCGGAAAGGGAGTGGAGGATGACCGGCTCGAAGGCGTTGAGCTGGAGCTGTCCGGCCTCGGCGGCCATGGTGATGGTGACGTCGTTGCCGATGACCTGGAAGGCGACCTGGTTGACGACCTCGGGGATCACCGGGTTGACCTTGCCGGGCATGATGGACGAACCGGCCTGCACCGGCGGCAGGTTGATCTCGCCGAGGCCCGCGCGGGGGCCGGAGGACAGCAGGCGCAGGTCGTTGCAGCTCTTGGAGAGCTTGACCGCTATGCGCTTGAGCACGCCGGACATCTGGACGAACGCCCCGCAGTCCTGGGTGGCCTCGACCAGGTTGGCGGCGGTGACCAGCGGGAGGCCGGTGATGTCGGCGAGATGGCGGCGGACGGCCTCAGCGTATCCGGCGGGCGCGTTGAGGCCGGTGCCGATGGCCGTGGCACCGAGGTTGATCTCATGGATGAGTTCGACGGCCTCGGCGAGACGGCTGCGGTCCTCCTCGATCATGACGGCGAACGCGGAGAACTCCTGGCCGAGGGTCATCGGCACCGCGTCCTGCAACTGGGTGCGGCCCATCTTGAGCACGTCGCGGAACTCGACGGCCTTGCGGGCGAAGGCGTCCTGCAGCACGGACATCGCCCTGAGCAGGCCCCGGACCGCGAACACCGTCGCGATCTTGACGGCGGTCGGGTACACGTCGTTGGTCGACTGACCGCGGTTGACGTCCTCGTTGGGGTGCAGACGGGCGTACTGGCCCTTGGCGGAGCCGAGCAGTTCCAGCGCCCGGTTGGCGACCACCTCGTTGGCGTTCATGTTGGTCGAGGTACCGGCGCCGCCCTGCACGACGTCGACGACGAACTGGTCGTGCAGGGCACCCCCGCGGATCTCGCGGCAGGCGGCGACGATCGCGGCGGCCTTCTCCGGCTCCAGCAGGCCGAGTTCCTCGTTGGCGAGGGCAGCGGCCTCCTTCACGGCGGCGAGGGCGTCGATCAGGTGGGGGTGGGCGGAGATGGGGGTGCCGGTGATCGGGAAGTTCTCCGTGGCGCGCAGGGTGTGGATGCCCCAGTACGCGCCGGCGGGGACGTCGCGCTCGCCCAGGAGGTCGTGTTCGCTGCGGGTGGCGGCGGTCATGGCGGTGTGGGTCCTCTTTCCGAGGTGCGGGGAGTACGAGAGGGCGGGCGGGGCGGCGGTCAGGCCCCGGTCGGCGCGGCGAGCGGGTCCAGGGCGCGCACCGGGTGGACACGGCCGACCGGCACCCCACCGCCGAGCAGCGGCTCGCCCGCGAACTCGGTGAGCAGCCCGGGCTCGACGCCTGCCCGGGCGACGGCGGCGGCGGCCACGGGTATGCGGGCGCGGTCGGCGCCGTCGGCGATCTTGACGGCGACGGCGCGGCCGTCGGGAAGCGCGGCGACCTGCACACCCTCGAAGCCGTCCTTGGCGAGCAGTCCGGGCACGGCCCGCATCAGCGCGGCCACGTCACGGCCGGAGCCGGACGCCATCTCGGCGTGCTCGCGCATCGCGTCGGCCACCTTCGCCTCGGGCGTGCCGGGCGGGGCGGCGGTGATGCGGGCCGCGGCGCGGGCGAGGCCGTGCAGGGAGACGGAGAACAGGGGCGCGCCGCAGCCGTCGACCGTCACCTGGGCGACCCGCTGCCCGGTGAGTTCCTCGACGACCTCCGCGACGGCCTTCTGCAGCGGGTGGCCGGGGTCGAGGTAGTCGTGCAGGGACCAGCCGTTGAGCCGGCAGGTGTACAGCATCGCGGCGTGCTTGCCGGAGCAGTTCTGCGCGAGCCGGCCGGGCATGCGCCCCTCGCGGATCCACGCGTCCCGTACCACCGGGTCGAACGGCAGGTCGGGGATGTTGCGCAGGTCGGCCTCGGTGAGCCGGGCCAGCTCCAGGATCCGCCGGGTCCCGGCGAGGTGGCGTTCCTCGCCGGAGTGGCTGGCCGCGGCGAGCGACAGCAGGTCGCCCTCCAGCGGCAGCCCGGCCCGGACCATGGCGACGGCCTGGACGGGCTTGAGCGCCGAGCGCGGGTAGAAGGCCACCTCGATGTCGCCGAGCTGGAGTTCGACGTCGCCGCCGGTACCGAGGACGACGACCGAGCCGTAGTGGATGCCCTCGATCACCCCGCCGCGGACGAGGTGGGCTACGGGGGCGTGGAGGGGTTCACGGACAAGGGGTGCGTCCGCTGGAGAGCTGCTGTACATCACTGCCTGGATCACTGGTGGGTTGTCGTGGCCGGGCGCGGGGGTGCGCGCGGCGGCCCTGGAAGAGGTGCGGGAGACGGGCCCGCGGAGGCCGGTCCGGCCGGCGGCCGCGCCGCCCGCGTGCGGCGGCGCGGACGGCCCGGTGGTGGGTCCGGCACGGCCGGCGGCGGGGACCGGCGCGGGGCCGGCGGCGGGCGGGGCCGGCGCCACGGGTCCGGCGCAGGGGACGCCCGGCCGCCGCGACTGCTCGCTCATACCGGGGGCCCGCCGTCCGCCGGGGCGTCCTGCTGGGCGGAGCGCACGATCGTCGTGAGGGTGTTCTCGACGCCGTCGAGGTGGAACCGCATGGCCTCCACGGCGTCGCTCTCGCTGCCGTCCAGCAGGGCCTCGTAGATCGCCACGTGCTCGCGGTGGCCCCGGTCACGCCGTCCGCCGACCTCGTTGAGGAACGCGGACTGGCGGGCCAGGGCATCCCTGATCTCCTCGATCACCCGGCGGAAGACGGGGTTCTGGGAGGCTTCGGCGATCGCGAGATGGAAGAGGGTGTCCATGGCCACCCACGCGGTGGTGTCGGACTCGTGCTCCATGCGGTCCAGCAGATGCTCGATGTGGTCGAGGTCCTCCCGGGTGCGGCGCGCCGCGGCGTATCCGGCGACCGGGATCTCGATGTGGCGGCGGACCTCCAGCAGGTCACTGGCCGCGTAGTCGCCGAAGGTGGGGTCCTCCACCGCGTTGGCGACCACGAAGGTGCCCTTGCCGGTCCTGGAGACGGTCAGGCCCATGGTCTGCAGGGCGCGCAGCGCCTCGCGCAGCACCGGCCGGGAAACCTCCAGGGTGCGGCACAGCTCGGCCTCGGAGGGCAGTTTGTCGCCGATCGCGTACTCGCCGTGCTCGATGGCGTGGCGCAGGTGCGCCAGCACGGCCTCCATGGCGCTGACGCGCCGGGGACCCTGACCAGCTGTCTGGCTGTCTGACAGGTTCACGGGAGTGATACTCCGGGTGGCCGGACCTCGGTGTCAAGACGGATGCGAACAAGAATCCGGGGGCGGGGAACCTGGACGAACAGGTTCCCCGCCCCCGAGGGCGCGACCGCGGCTCAGCTGTCGAGCACGCCCGCGCCGAGCAGGCCGAACAGCGCCACGCCGATCACGATGCGGTACAGCACGAAGGCGTTGAAGGAGTGCTTGGCCACGAACTTCAGCAGCCAGGCGATGGAGGCGTAGGCCACGACGAAGGAGACCGCGGTGCCCACGGCCAGTGGTGCGGCGCCCACCCCGGCACCCAGGGCGTCCTTCAGCTCGTACAGGCCGGCACCGGTGAGCGCGGGGATGCCCAGGAAGAAGGACAGGCGGGTGGCGGCGACGCGGTCCAGGTCGAGCATGAGAGCGGTGGACATGGTGGCGCCGGAGCGGGAGAACCCGGGGAAGAGCAGGGCGAGGATCTGCGAGCTGCCGACCAGCATCGCGTCCTTCAGAGAGGTGTCGTCCTCTCCGCGCTTGTGGCGGCCCATCTGGTCGGCCGCCCACATCACACCGCTGCCGAGGATCAGCGAGCCGGCCACCACCCACAGCGAGGCGAGCGGGCCCTCGATGAGCGGCTTCGCGGCGAGGCCCACGACGACGATCGGGAGGGTGGCGTAGATCACCCACCAGGCGAACTTGTAGTCGTGGTGGTAGCGCTCCTCCTTGTCCTGCAGCCCGCGGAACCAGGCGGAGACGATCCGCACGATGTCCTTGAAGAAGTACAGGAGCACGGCGGCGATCGCCCCGACCTGGATGACGGCCGAGAATCCGACCACGGCGGCGTCGTCCACGGGAATGTCCATGAGCCCCTCGGCGATCTTGAGATGGCCGGTGGAGGAGACGGGCAGGAATTCGGTCACCCCCTCGACGATTCCGAGGACGACGGCCTGACCGACGCTGATGGCGCTCATGGGATCCAGTTCTTCTCAGGGTGGGGCGGGTGCGGCGGGGACAGTCTTACTACACGGGGGCAAGAGACCGCGCCCCGGGTACGTGGCGGACGGTAGCGCCGTGCGCCCGGAGGGCGGGTGCCGGGGCGTGCGGTGCGGGTGCGCACACACGGCGTACGGCCGCACCCGCCCCGGACGGAAACGAACGGACCGGGCACCGTGCGGCGGGTGAGCGTGCCCGGCGCCCCGAGGCGCGCGGGGACGTCCGCACGACCCCCCGCGCGCGTGGCGGACGTGCCACCGGCCGCCCGAGCGCGGGCCCCGGGCAGCCTCGCCGAAGGGCACCGTCCGCCCGCGCCGGGGGCTCGCCGACGGCACACCCGCCGCCGGGGACAGGGGCTCGCCGGACCGCCGAGTCGGGAACGGCACCCGATCCGCGTGGCCGGACCGGCCCGCGCGGCTGCGGGGGCCCGTCCCGGCCGCGGGCCCGGCGGTGCCGGGCGGTAGCAGTGGGCACGGCACCCGTGCCGTGCTGTCGCTCGCCGTGATCTCTTCGCACCCGGCGACCCGACCTCATGGATCCAGCCGCCCGGGGCGGAGGGACTCCGGCTTCTCGCCGTGCAGTTCGTCGGCCCCGGCCTCCGGGTGCTCACGGCCGTGGCGGTGCTCGCCGGGCTCGCCGGGCTGTGGCCCCTGCGGCGAACCGGCCCGGTCGGTCCGACCGCCGTGGCGCTGCCGCGAGCGGTCTGGTGCAGTTGTACGTGCGCGGGCGAGCCGGCGTACACGGGGGCCACGGCAGGCGCTCCGGGCGCGCGGGAACCAGGCTCACACGCGTGTGACAGGGGGCCGGCCGGGGCCGCGCACGGCAGCGGGCCTGGTGACGAGGTGACACCGACGAGCGGCGTCCGGCGAGGTCGGCCGAACCGCCCGGTGCGACGCGCTTCTGCGAGCAGGGCGACCGGAGGACCCTCAGGCCCACAGCCCGCGGGCGAGGGTCACGCCCAGGAAGGCCGCTCCCAGGCCGGCCGCGATGCTCGCCGCGACGTTGAGGACCGCGTAGAACCGGGCTCCGGTCTCGGTCAGCCGCAGCGTCTCGTAGGAGAAGGTCGAGTACGTGGACAGGGCGCCGCACAGCCCCGTGCCGAGCAACAGCCGCAGGTGGGAGCCGGCGGCGCCGGCGACCGCGGCGCCGGTCAACAGGCCGAGGAGCAGGCAGCCGGTGACGTTGACGGCGAAGGTGCCCCAGGGGAAGACCGAATCGTGGCGGGACTGCACCGCGCGGTCGGTGAGGTAGCGCAGGGGGGCGCCGATCATGCCGCCGCCGACGACCAGCAGCCAGTTCACAACGAGTTCTCACCCTTCGCGTCCGTCGTGCCGGAGCCGGTGCCGCGGCCGACGTACCGGATGACCTCGCAGTCGTCGAGGATCACCAGGCCTTCCGTGACGAGTTCGTCGAGCTGCGGCAGGAAGGCCCGGACGCGCTCCTCGGTGTCGACGACGACGACCGCCACCGGCAGGTCCTCGCTCAGCGACAGCAGCCGCTGGGTGTGGATCAGGGACGAGGCGCCGAAGCCCTCGATGCCGCGGAAGACGCTGGCCCCGGCGAGGCCGGCGGCGTGGGCGCGGTGGACGATCTCGCTGTAGAGCGGTTTGTGGTGCCAGGTGTCGTTCTCGCCGATGAAGACGGTCACGCGCAGGGCGCGGCCGGTCAGCCTCGTCATCGCTGCCTCCAGGTCAGGACGCGCCGGGTCGCCGCGGCGGCGGCCCAGACCGCGGCCAGCGCCGCGAGCGGGGTCGCCGCCAGGTAGGCCAGCGCGGTGCGCGCATGGCCGGTGTCGACCAGTTTCTGGATGTCGACGGCGTAGGTGGAGAAGGTGGTGAACCCTCCGAGGACGCCGGTGCCGAAGAAGGGCCGCACGAGCCGGTGGGCGGCGAGCGCCTCGGTGATCAGGACCATGAACACGCCTATCACCGCGCAGCCGGCGACGTTGGTCCAGAAGGTCTGCCAGGGAAACCCGCCGGCCGGCGAGGCCCCCCAGAGCGAGACCCCGTACCGGGCGGCGGCACCGGCACCGCCGCCGAGCGCCACCGCCGCGAGGACGGGGATCTGCGCCCGCCACGCGGACCGCCACGGCGCGCGCGTCCGGACGCGGAGGCTCTCGGCTCCCGGGGCTGTCATCGTCGTACGTCTCCTACTGGACCCCCCGACCGCACCGCCGGGGGGGTGATCATGGCCGGTCCTCACCCTATCCCGCGGCCCCGGCGGGGGTCACTTCGCTTCCGGGGCGGCGCACACGGCGACGCCCGGCTCCCACAGGCTGCCCAGGACGAGCCGCTCCCCCACCGCGCAGACGCTGGTGACCATGCGGAAGCCGGAACGGCGGCGGGCGAGGTGGTGCAGGATGCGGCCGTCGTCACCGACGGCGAGGACGGCGACACCGCCCATGGGGCGGAAGGGTGCGTGCACGGCCGCGCGGGCGGCGCCTCGACGGACTCCGGGGCCGGCGCGATGCAGCAGGTCCAGCGGGGGTACGCGCGGCCCGGCCAGCGCGACCCAGATCGGGCCGTCGGGTCCGGCGCGCCAGATGTTGTCCGGCATGCCTGGCAGGTTCTCGGCGAAGGGCTCGGCGTTCCCGGCGCGGGGGCCGGTGAGCCAGTAACGGGTGAGTCGGTACGCGCCGGTCTCCGCGACGACGAGGAAGGAGCCGTCGGGGCCCACTGCGCATCCGTTGGCGAACTGGAGCCCGTCCAGCAGTACTTCGGGCTCGTGCCGACCGGGCCGAAGGCGCAGCAGCCGCCCGGTGCCGGTGTGTTCGACGAGGTCGCCGATCCACTGGTCCAGGGGGTAGCGGCGGCTGGAGACGGTGAAGCAGGCGCTGCCGTCGGGCAGGGCGACGACGTTGCTGGCGAACCGGATCCGTTCGCCCTCCACCGTGTCCGCGAGGACCCGCACGGTGCCGTCGCCGAGGGAGACGCGCAGCAGCCCCCGCTCGGCGTCGCACACCAGCAGGTCGCCGTCCGGGGGGAGTTCGAGCCCGAGGGGCCGGCCCCCTGTCTCGGCGAGCACCTCGGTGCGCACCGGTGTTCCGGGCTCCGCGAGCCCGGAGACGCGCACGATGCGCCCGTCCTCCAGTCCGGTGAGGATTCTTCCCTGCCCGTCGGCGACGACGTCCTCGGGGCCGCGGCCGGGGAGGCGGAGGTAGTGGAGCGGGACGAGTTCCTCAGGTCGGTCCATGGGTGCCTGCCCTTCGCCGGGTGTGCCGCCCACCTTAGGGCCGACCGGAGGGAACGGGGGGAGCCGAGGGACGCCGTCGGCCGACGCCGGTCGACGGGCCGGTACAGGCAGGCGCGGGAGAACCCGCGCCGACGTCCCGTGGCCCTGCCGGCGTGCTGCGGTCCGGGCAGGCCGTCCGAGACAGCCGTCCGGGGAGGTCGTCCCCGGTGGCCGCGGGGCGTGCCGCGGCCGCTGTGGCCCATGAACCGCGCTCGCCGGTGGCGTGACGGGCGCCGAGCCGTGGACCCCTCGCCGTCTGCGGCACGGTCGCTCTGGCGCCCCCGTTGGTCGCCGTCGGAGGCTCACCAGCCCTTTTCGAACATCCTCGCCACCTCGGCGATGCGTATCTCGTCCCGGCGGTACAGCGTGCGGCGCCGGACGTGCCGTGTGCGCAGCAGACCTATGCGCGCCAGCAGCGTGAGATCGCTCTCGGCGACGCGGCGGGGGACGCCCAGCGCGGCGGCGACCGCCTGCGCGGTGACGCCGTCCTCGGCCGGGTCGCCCCGCCACTCCGGCGGGAAGTGTGCGCAGGGATCCTTGAGCCGCTCCAGGATGTCCAGGCGCCGGTCACTGACGGGAGTCCTCAGCATCGCGCTCCCCTCCGTCCCTTCCGTCGGGGCTGCCTCACACCGCGTCTTCCCACTGTTCCGTATGCCGGGCCGCTCTGTCCGGGCCTTCCGGTCCTTTGTCCGGTACCGAACGGCCGTGCGAGCAAAGCCCGTTCGGGTCGGGTCGCCGAAACGGCCGGGCCCTCGGGAGCGGCGCGGCCGTACCCCCTCACGCGACCGGACCGCACGCCGGGTGGACGGTGGCCGAACCCCGTCGTGGTCGGCGGTCGCCCTGAACGATGATCTGCGTCCCGGGGCCGCCCTCGGTTGCCCGCTCGACACGCCGTCGGGCACGCCGGCGGGCAAGTCGGCCGTGCTCCTCGGGGTGTCGACAGTGGTGTTCGCGTCGGGCCCGGCGATGACGCCGGCCGGCTACGACGGCGGTCGCACCACCTACGACGTGACGGTGTACGTGGGCAGCCACCACGACGGCAAGGAGGTTCTCCCGACGCACGGCGACCGCGCGATCCAGTCGCTGCTGGAGGGGCTGCCGGGCGCGGCCCACGTGATCGCGCGCTCCGACGACGAGGCCCTGATTCGATGACGGACGTCCGGGATGCGCCCACCGTCGGGCTGCCGGCCCTGGCGGGTGTCCTGATCGCGGCCGTGGGCGCGGCGGCGGTCCCGGCCCGGCGGGCGGCCCGGCTCACGGTCTCCGAGGTCCTGCACAACGAGTGAGGCGGGGACGGGAGCCCGCGACCGGTCAGGATCGAAGAAGCCCCGGCGGGCTCCCCGGGCCTAGCGTGAGAGAACCGACGACGACCTGTCGGGCGATACCACCAGAAGGAGTGAGTGCCATGACCGCCGGCGTCCAGACGATCATCTACCCGGTCAAGGACCTGGAGCGGGCGAAGCCCCTGTTCGCCGCGCTGCTGGGGGTGGAACCGTACGCGGACGAGGCGTACTACGTGGGGTACAAGGCCGCCGGACAGGATGTCGGGCTCGACCCGAACGGCCACGCCAAGGGCATGACGGGGCCGGTGCCCTACTGGCACGTGGACGACATCCGGGACCGGCTGGCCGCGATGCTCCGGGCGGGCGCAGAGCTGCTGCAGGACGTGCAGGACGTCGGCGGCGGGCGGCTGATCGCCTCGGTGAAGGACCCGGACGGCAACCTGGTGGGGCTGCTGCAGGACGGCGCGTGAGTCCCCTGCCCCGGAACTAGTTGCACACTCAACTGGTGGCCGTTCCGGTGTTACCGTGCAGACATGGCACTGACGACGGCCGAGACCCGGCTCGAGGAACGCTGGCGGGACATCCTGTCCGTGCATGCGCGCACCATGTGCGAGATCGACCGCGCCCTGCATCCGCACGGCCTGGGCGCGAGCGACTTCGAGGTGCTCGACGTCCTCGCCGCGGCCGCCCCCGAGGAGGGTGACCTGTGCCGGGTGCAGAACCTCGTCGGGCGGGTGCACCTCAGCCAGAGCGCGCTGTCCCGCCTGATCGGCCGCCTGGAGAAGGACGGTCTGGTGCAGCGTTCGATCTGCGCCGAGGACCGCCGCGGTGTGTGGGTGGCCCTCACCGGCAAGGGCCGCCGCCTGCACGACGAGGTGCTGCCGCTCCAGCGGGGAGTGCTGCAGCGGATGCTCGGCGAGCGGCACGAGGACCGGTTGTAGGCGCACCGCCGCGGAGCCTGCGACCGGTGGCGGCCGCAGGCGGAGCCGGCGGACGAGGTGCACCCCACGGATCGGCCCTGCGGCCGACGCCCGCCCTCAAGGCCGGGCCAGCAGTGTCCGTACCCCCTCGGAGGTGAGGGTCAGCGGATGCGAGGAGCCGGCGTCGATGGTCAGGGAGACGTCGTCGGTCGGCCACTGCGCGGCCAGGGCGCCCAGGGGCACCAGGCGGTAGCGCGAGATGTACGGCAGCAGCCCGGCCATCTCCAGTTCCGAGGTGAAGACCGGGACCACGGGCTCACTGCCCGGCCGTTCCAGCACCGGCAGGGCCACGGCGGAGGGGTCCCCGGCGGCCGCGTCGGTGGCGTCGTCGGGCACGGGCACCAGTACGTCGCAGCCGGCGAGCGTCTCCAGTGCCGCCGCGTCCTCGGTGTCGCGGGCCAGGGCGTCCAGCGCGCGCTGCGCCGGGCTGGCGTGGTTGTCGTTCGCGGAAGTGTCCATCACGGCTTCCCTCGTTCGCGGGGGGCGTGTCGCCCACGAGCGGTGCAGCTCACGGGCGCGATCGCGCCTCGCGTACCCCGTCCCGGGCGGGTGCATTCCTGCGGCGGGGGAATCCTTCGGACCGACACCGGAGTCGGTCGTACGGCGGTGGACCGCACGGGGCCGGGCCCCGGGTCGGCGACTGTCGCCGGTTCCCCGGCCTGGGCCCGGTGCGCGACGGCGGCCGTGCCGCACGCGCCACCGCTCGGAGAGGCCTGCGCCGCCGCGGGACGACCGGGCGCCTTCCGGGAGTCCGGGCGCGACGACCACCGCCCTCCTGCCGGCGCCCTGACCGCGCGTGTCAGGTGCCGGGGCGCGTGGCCGCGGTCAACCAGGACAGTGCCCGGGAGATGTCGGCGAGCGTGACGATGCCGACCAGGCGATCACCGTCCAGGACCAGAGCCCGGCGCGCATGGCTCGCTTCCAGCCGCGGCACGAGGTCCACGACCGGGTCGTCCGGGCCGCTGGTGATCACGTCCGCCAGTGGGAGCATCACGGCGCCGACCGTGGTGACGGACCTGGCCTCTACGGGAGTGCGGTTGACGAGCGGGACCGTGATCAGCCCGACCACCGTGCCGTCAGGGGCGACGACCGGGAAGGCGGAGTGCCGGTAGTGCCCGAAAGGACCCTCCGCCAGGAACGACGCGAGGGTGACGGCGGCCGGGACAGTGACCGGGTCACGGGTCATCACCCGGCTGACCGGCAGGTCGGCGAGCACGCCGCGCAGCTGTGCCTGGCGTTCCTCGGCCGTCGCGGTGGCGACCAGGAACCAACCGATCAGGGCGGCCCAGAGCCCGGACAGGTCACCGGCGAGGAGTACCGCCGCGAAACCGGTCACGATCATGAACCAGCCCAGGGCCCGGCCCGCGGCCGCAGCACCGCGGGTGGCCCGCATGCGGTCGCCGGTACGACGCCACAGCCAGGCCCGCAGCAGTCGCCCGCCGTCGAGCGGGGCGGCGGGCAGGGCGTTGAAGACGGCCAGCACGATGTTGATGGCGGCGAGCCATGCCACGGCCTCCACGACCAGCCCGGAGGCGTGCAGGGCATCGAGCCACAGGGCCAGCGCGGCGCACGCTCCGCCGATGGCTGCGCTGGTCAGCGGCCCCACGGCAGCGATCCTCAGCTCCGCGCCGGGCGTCCGGGCCTCGCTGTGGAGACGGGCGACGCCGCCGAGCATCCAGAGGGTGATGTCGTCTACCGCGACGCCGTTGCGCCGTGCGACGACGGCATGGGCCAGTTCGTGGGCCAGGAGCGAACCGAGGAACACCACGGCAGCCAGAAGGGCGAGGATCCAGTAGGCCCAGGCGGAGTGTCCGGGATAGGCGTCCGGGAAGCGGCCGACGGCGAGCGTGCCGGCCACCAGGGCGATGATGACCAGCACGCTCCAGTGCAGGCCGACGCGGATTCCCGCGATCCGCCCCAGGGGCAGCGTCTCCTTCACCGCACGCCTCGCTCTCCGTCCCTGCCCGAGCCGGAGCCCGTGTCGACGGCTTGGGCAGGGCACCTCGTCCCCGTCGGCGGACGGCGCGGCCCCGCCGGGCAGCGCCGTTTCATGCGGCGTGCTGCACGGGGCCGAACACCTCGGCCTCGTGACACACCGAACAGATCACGCGACGCGCGAGCGTCCGGCTGGAACTCGGTCCCATGCCCGCCGGCCGCTGCACGGCCTGACCGACCACGCACGCGTGCTCCATGCAGAGTCCGCAGCCGCAGTGCGCACACACGGCGATCGCGGGCGTCACCTTCTTCTCCAGCGCGCAGTCGTAGCAGTTCACGACACACCTCCCTGCCTGCCCGACACCTGTGTCCCACCCCTTCTTCGCTGTCCACCTCCATGGTGGGCCGGGGAGCGGCGGCGGGGACGGGGCCGGTCGGCTCTTTCCCCCGGGACGACCGGCCGCCACCGGGGCCGCACGGGAACGCGCCGGTCGCCCGATCAGCACCGGCGGCACGACCGCCGTCACGGGCCCTCGCGGGGTTCCGCGTCAGGGGAGTCGCGGCGCCCCGGCCGGCGCCTGCTCGGGTCCCGACCGGTGCGGGGCGGGACACGGCGGGGTCAGGCGGCCGGGGCCGGGAGGCTGAGGCGTCCGTCGTGGACCTCGGCGACCCGGTCGGCGGCGGTGAGGTGCGTGCGGTCGTGGGTGACCAGGACGGTGGCGGTGGCTCGCTCGTGGGTGAGGCGGGTGACGAGGCCGACGACGGCGGCCCCGCGTTCGTGGTCCAGGGCGCTGGTGGGTTCGTCCACGAGGAGCACCGTGGGGTCGTTCATCAGCGCACGGGCGATGTTGACGCGCTGCCGCTGCCCACCGGAGAGCTGGTGGGGGCGTCGCTGCGCCTGGTCCGCGAGGCCGACGGCGTCCAGCAGTTCCATGGCCCTGCGACGTGCCGTGACCGGGGACCGGCCGTCGATCCGGGCCATGACCTGGAGCTGTTCGGCCGCGGTGAGGGAGGGCAGCAGGTTGGGCTGCTGGAAGACGATGCCGATCGTGCGGCGGCGCAGTGCGGCGAGCGCACCGCGGGTCATGCCGGTGGTGGTCGTGCCGTCGACGCAGACGGTGCCGGAATCGGGGGTGACGAGTGTGGCGGCGACGGCGAGAAGGCTGGACTTGCCTGATCCGGAGGGGCCGACCACGGCGGTCAGGCTGCCCTTCGGCACGTGCAGGGTGACGTGGTCGAGGGCGGTCAGGCGGCTGTCACCGTCGGGATAGGTCAGGGTGATGTCGGTCAGGTTCAGGCTCATCGGGCACTTCCCAGGGCGGTCAGGGGGTCGACGGAGGTGATACGGCGGACGGAGAGCGCGGCCCCGAGCGCACCGAGCAGGATCATCACGGCGGCGGGTACGAGGACCGTGGCGGGAGTGAGGACGAAGGGCACGTCCGAGCCGCCGAGCGAGGCGCCGATGCCTGCGGCGATGCCGCTGCCGAGAAGGGTGCCGCCGGTCAGGAGGACGACGGCCTGGCCGAGGGCGTCCTTGAGCAGGGCGCCGGTCGAGGCGCCGAGGGCCTTGAGGACGGCGATGTCGCCGCTGCGCTGGATCGTCCAGACGGTGAAGAAGGCGCCGACGACCAGGGCGGAGATGGCGAAGAGGAAGGCCCGCATCAGCTGCAGGGAACCGTTCTCGGAGGTGTAGGAGCCGATCGCGGTCAGCGACGCGTCCTTGGTGACCGTCCGGGTCCCGGCGGCCCGGTCGGCGGCCGTCACGTCGGCGCCGTCGCCCGTGGTCAGGGCGATCACGGTCGCGGTCGGGGTGTCGCCCGCGCCGGCCGGCGGCGCGGTGGTCCGCCAGGTGTCGAGGCTGGTCCACACGACCGGTGTGTGGCTGAAGGAGGCGTCGCCCTCGATGACGGCCACGGTCAGGTGCCGCCCGGCGAGGCCGACGGTGTCGCCGGGCTCGGCGCCGAGTTCCTCCGCGGCCGTGGTGGACAGCACCACGGAGCGCTCGTCGATCCGGGCACCGTCCGGGGCGAGGGGTGAGCCGGGGCGGACGCCGAAGACGGACACCCCTGCGCTGTGATCACCCGCGGTGGCCTTCGTCGTGGTGATGCCCAGCGGTTCGGCGCGGGTGACGCCCGGACTCGCGGACCAGCGCCGCCACTGCTCCTCGGTGACGGTCGAGTCGGAGAACGAAAGGTCCTGCCCGTCTGCGGGCTCGTCGAAGGCGATCCGGTCGGCGGGCAGACCGGTGATCGCGGAGACGTTCTGCCGTCCCAGCCCGGCGGTGAGTCCGGAGAGGAGGGCGACCAGCAGGGTGATCAGCACGATGACGGTCCCCATCAGGGCGAACCGCCCCTTGGCGAACTTGAGGTCTCTCCAGGCGACGTACACGGTTCGGGCTGCCCTTTCCGACGGTGGTGGTGGGTGTCTCCACCGTCGCCGCTCGCCCCCCGCGCGGGCATCCGGCCGGGGATGGCACTTCACGGATCGAAAGGCAGCGCCGGGGTTGTAACTTTCGATGGAGGCCCCCACGTGCTCCGTTTCCTTAGGCTGGAAGGACTGTGAACACCACCGCTCCCGCTCTCACCCCGACCACCCGTGCCCTGGCCTGGTGCCTGCATCTGCTGATCGTCGCGCTGCTCGCCCTCGCCGGCGCCCGGGCCGTGGTCGACGGCCGGCAGCACGCCGGGGCGATCGTCGCCGCGGCGGCGCTGTGCGGTCTGGTGTACGCGGCCGGACCGCTCCTGCCCGGTGTCCGCCGCTCCCGCCGGGCCGCGGTGTGGTGGCTGGCCGCGGTGGGGGCCGCATGGCTGATGCTGCTGGTGCTGTCCGCGGACGGCGTGTGGTTGGCCTTCCCCCTGTACTTCCTCCAGCTCCATCTGCTGCCGCGGCGCTCCGGCCTGGTCGCCGTGGCCGCGACCGCCCTGGCCGCGACGGGTGCCTTCGCCGCTCACCAGGGCTCGTTCAGCCCGGCCATGGCGATCGGCCCGGCGCTCGGCGCCGCGGTCGCGGTCGCCGTGGTGTGGGGGTACCAGGCCCTGTACCGGGAGAGCGAGCACCGCAGGCGTCTGATCGAGGAACTGACCGCCACCCGCGCCGATCTCGCCGAGGCCCAGCACACCGCCGGGGTGCTGGCCGAACGGGAACGTCTGGCCCGCGAGATCCACGACACCCTCGCACAGGGGTTCTCCAGCATCCAGCTCCTGCTGAGTGCCGCCGAGCGGACCCTGCCCGACACCTCGGGAAACGCCGCCCGCTATGTCACCCAGGCCCGCCAGGCCGCCGCGGACAATCTCGTCGAGGCCCGCCGCTTCGTGGCCGCTCTCACGCCGCCCGCGCTCGAAGGGACCACCCTCGCGGACGCGCTGGAACGCCTGTGCGCCACGACCGGCGCGCGGCACCGGATCGCCGCCCGCTTCCGCGTGACCGGCACGGCGGTGCCCCTGCCGACGGCCGTCGAGGTGGCTCTGTTGCGCGTGGCCCAGTCCGCTCTGGCGAACACCGTCCGCCACGCGCACGCGACCACGGCCGAGGTCGCCCTCCGTCACCTCGGGGACCACGTCGCCCTGGACGTCGTCGACGACGGTGTCGGGTTCGACCCCGGCCGGCTCCCCGCCCCGGACCCGGCGAGCGGCGGATTCGGGCTGGCCGCGATGCGCGCGCGGATCCACGATCTGGACGGAACCCTGACCCTGCGGTCGTCCCCGGGCCAGGGCACGGCCCTCACCGTCCGGCTGCCCCTCGCGGCTCTCCCGGCGTCCCCTCCCACTCCTCCTCCCACTCCTCCTTCCGCATCTCCTTCCGCATCTCCTTCTGCTCCTGCTGTCTCCTCCTCCGCGAACGACCCCGAGGACCGCCCGTGACCGCGCCCCCCATCCGCCTCCTGCTCGCCGACGACCATCCGGTGGTGCGGGCCGGCCTGCGTGCCGTGCTGGAGACCGAGCCGGGCCTGGAGGTGGTGGCCGAGGCGGCCACCGCCGAGGATGCGGTCGCGCGCGCCGCCGAGGGCGACATCGACGTCGTCCTGATGGACCTGCAGTTCGGCAGGGGGATGAGCGGGGCGGAGGCCACGGCCGCGATCACCGCCCGCCCGGCCGCCCCGCGGGTCGTCGTCGTCACCACCTACGACTCCGATGCGGACACCCTGCCCGCGATCGAGGCCGGTGCCACCGGCTACCTTCTGAAGGACGCACCGCCCGAGGATCTGGCGGCCGCCGTGCGCACCGCTGCCGCCGGCCGCACCACCCTGGCCCCGGCGGTCGCCGACCGGCTCATGAACCGGCTGCGGTCGCCCGGCACCTCCCTGACCCGGCGGGAGACGGAGGTCCTGGCCCTGGTTGCCGACGGCCTGTCCAACCAGGCCATCGGCCGGCGGCTCCACCTCACGGAGGGCACCGTCAAGTCCCATCTGGCCCGGGTCTACGCCAAGCTCGGTGTCGACTCCCGCACCGCCGCGGTCGCAGCCGCGACCGGCCTCGGCCTGATCCGACGCTGAGCGGGCGGCCGCCGACCACCCGCCACGAGCCACCGTCCAGCCACCCGCCGCCCGGACCGGGGCGCGGTGTGTCCCACCCCGCCCCGCGCCCGCACACCATCCGGTACTCCGCGCCGTGGACGGTCCCGCAGCACCACGGGGCACATGTCAGGGAGCGAGCGAGAAGTAGTTCTCCTCCTCCTGCGTGAAGTGCAGGCGCAGGACCGTGTTCAGGCCGTAGAGGCAGGAGCGCAGGTCGTCGAGCTGCTCGGGTGCCAGTTCGCCCTCGGCGTGGGCCAGTTGCAGATGGGTGGCGATACGTCGGGACAGGCGCTCGATCTCGGTGTGGGCGCGGCTCATGGTGGCGGTGGCCTCGGGTCCGCCGAGGGTCGGGGCCAGGGCCGGGTAGAGCTGGTGCTCCTCTGCGTACTCGTGCGGCAGGAGACGCTCCGTCAGCAGCCGGTGGGTGTCCTCGACGGCGGCCAGGGCGGTCGGGCCGGGGGTACCGGAGAGGCGGTCGGCGGCGTCGCGCACGGCTTCGAGGACGTCCTGCAGATCATCGTGCTCGGCGGCGAACCGGTGGATGAGGGCCTCGGCCGCCGGGGTGAGGGCCGGCCGCACGGCCCGGTCGACCCGCAGGGCGCGCAGGGCGTTGAGGATGACGGCGACGTCGATGCCTTCCTGGAGCAGCGCGCCGACGGCCGGCGGCAGCAGGCCGGCGGCGGCCGCCGCCATGGCGGCCAGCGACATCAGCATGCCGCCCAGGGCGCTCTGCACGGCGATCCGCCGGGCACGCTGGGCGATGGACACGGCGTCGGCCAGGCGGTCCACGCGGTCGGTGGTCAGGACGATGTCGGCGGCCTCGGAGGAGGCGGTGGACCCGCGCGCCCCCATGGCGACGCCGATGTCCGCCGCGGCGAGCGCCGGTGCGTCGTTGACGCCGTCGCCGACCATCACGGTGACCGCGCGTTCGCGTTCGGTGCGTACGGCGGCGACCTTGTCGGCCGGGCCGAGTTCGGCGCTCACGGCGTCGAGGCCGAGGACGGCGGCGACCTCCTGGGCGGGCGCGGCACGGTCGCCGGTGAGCATCACGAGCCGGTGGATCCCCGCCGCGCGCAGGTGGCGCAGGGTGCGCGGGGCGTCGTGGCGCAGGGGGTCGCGCAGCAGGACGGCTCCGGCCAGGTGCCCGTCGACGCTGAGCCAGGCGACGGCCGCGCCGTCGAGGAGGGCTCGGTTGTCCACCGCCGTGGCCCAGGCAGGCCGCGCGCCGCCCCCGGGACCGGGCCGGCCGACGGAGATCTGGTGCCCGTCCACCCGTCCGGTGACGCCCCGCCCGGCTTCCTCGCTGACGTCGTCGGGGAGCGACAGCTCCAGCCCCCGCTCGCGGGCGGTGTCGACGATGGCCCGGGCCAGGACGTGGGGCGAGTACTGGTCGAGCGATGCGGCCAGGCGGAGGACCTCCGCGGGCCGGATGTCGGGGGCGGCCGTGACGTCGAGGACGCGGGGCCGCCCGCGGGTGAGGGTGCCGGTCTTGTCGAGCAGGAGGGTGCGGGCCCGCCCCAGGTTCTCCAGGGCGCCGCCGTCGCGGACGACGACACCGAGGCGGGAGGCGCGGGAGATGCCGGAGACGACGGCGACCGGCGCGGCGAGCAGCAGCGGGCAGGGCGTGGCGACGACCAGGACGGCGACGGCGCGTACGGCGGAGCCGCTGAGCAGCCACGCCAGTCCCGCCACCGCGAGGGCCAGGGGCAGGAACCAGGCCGCGTAGCGGTCGGCCAGCCGGACGACGGGCGCGGACTCGGCCCCGGCCTGCCGGGCCAGCCGCACGATCGCGGCGTAGGTGCTGTCCTGCTCGGTGGCGTCGGCGCGCAGTTCGAAGGCGGCACCGGCGTTGACCGCGCCGCTGCGTACCCGTTCGCCCCGGCTCCGCTCGGCCTGGAGGGGCTCGCCGGTGAGCACCGACTCGTCGAGGACGGCGGCGGCGCTCTCGACGCGTCCGTCGACGGGGACGACTTCGCCGGAGCCGACGACGAGCAGGTCGCCGACGGCGACCTCGTCCAGGGGGATCGTGGAAACACCGGCGTCCGTGCGGCGGCGCGCCGAGCGAGGCGCGTGTTCCAGCAAGGCTCGCAGATCGTGGGAGGCGCGCCGGCGGGCGGCCGCTTCCAGGGTGCGGCCGGTGGCGAGCATCAG
Source organism: Streptomyces actuosus (assembly GCF_016921115.1). GTDB lineage: Bacteria > Actinomycetota > Actinomycetes > Streptomycetales > Streptomycetaceae > Streptomyces > Streptomyces actuosus_A. Next base: position 196,809 of record NZ_JAFFZS010000003.1, on the reverse strand, counting down.
CGCGATCAGGGCACCGGCCAGGTACTCGCCGACGGCCAGTGTGCCGCCGAGTGCGAGCACGGCGATGAGGTCCACACCCGCGTGGCCGTGCCGCAGGGCGGCCAGTACCCAGCCCATCGCGGGTACGACGGCGGACACGGTGCCCAGGGCCCAGAACAGGTCCGCCGTGCCGGGGGCGCCGAGGAGCCACGCGACGACTCCGGCGGTCAGGGCTGCCGCCGTGACGGCCAGGAGCACCGTTTCGAACCGGGGGGAGGCGCCCTCGGCGGCCGGGCGGCGCAGCCGCTCGCGGAGGGTGGTGTGGTCCATGGCGCACCTCGGTCCTTCCGGGCGGCGGGCCGGTTCCCGTCCGTCGCCTCCCCCTCCATACAACGCGCGCGAGAGGTCCGGCGGCAGGGGACGTCCGGCCCTGCTCCCAGGGCCGGACAGCCGGTGCGGTCGCGGGAGGGTCACCCGGGGCGACGTCCGGTGTCGTCGAGGCGCAGGGCCAGGCGCGGGCAGGCGGCGACGGCGCGGCGGGCGTGGCCGCGGAGCCGGCCGGGGACGGTCGGGTCCGCGACGACGGGGTAGCCCCATTCGTCCAGGGCGATCAGCTCGGGGAGCAGTTCGGCGCACAGGCCCCGCCCGGTGCAGGCGATGCGGTCGACGCGCAGGGTGCGGGTGCCGGCGCGGGCGCGGTTCATCGCCAGGTCTCCGGGGGTGTGGCGGGCGGTACGGGGATGCGGGGCGTCCGGTGGGCGGCGGGGCAGGCGCCGCGGGTGAGGTGCCGTTCGATGTCCTCGGCGAAGGTGCGCAGCGCGGAGGCGGCGAGGCGGGCGGCTCCGTCCGGGTGGCGGCAGGCGCCGCGGTCCGGCAGCAGGGCGGTCCGGCGGTGCAGCCGGGAGGGCAGCTCGGGGTCGGCCCGTCCTGCGGCCAGCGTGGCGAAGTCCGCGGCGACGGCGGGCAGCCCGAACCGGCAGGGACCGCACTGCCGGGCTCCGTGGGCGGCCAGGTAGGCGAGGATGCGGGCCGTCTCGCACGGCCCGCAGGCCGAGGCGGGCAGTGCGACGAGCACGCCCGCCCCCGGTGCTGCGCCCAGCGGGGCGAGGTCGCGCCGGGTGAGGGGGGTGGGCAGGTGCTCGGGCGGCAGCCAGGTCCCGGCGAAGCCCCCGAGCAGGACCGCCTGCAGCGGCTCGGTGGGGCCGCCGGCACGGTCGAGGACGGCGGCGACCGGTGTGCCGAGCGCGACCTCCAGGACGGCCGGGACGGCGACGGCGCCGGAGACCGTGACGAGTGTGGTGCCGGGCTCCTGCGGTGTGCCGGCCTGCCGGAACCAGGCGGGTCCGTGCCGTGCGACGAGGGCGAGATGGGCGAGGGTCTCGGCGTTGTGGACGAGGGTGGGCCGCCCGGCCACGCCGCGGTCGTGCAGGCGCGGTGTGCCGCCGCGGGGGCGTGCCGGTCCCCCGTCGAGCCAGCGGGCCAGGGCGGTCGACTCGCTGGAGACGTAGGCGTGCGGGAGGGCGTGCAGGCGCATCCGCACCGGGTCGAGGCGGGCGTGGGCGCGTTCCTCGACGGCCGCACCCAGTTGCTGGAACTGGGCGTGACGGAGACGGGGCACGCATACGTGGACGGTGTCGGCGCCGACCGCGGTCGCGGCGAGGACGGCGCCGTCGAGGACGAGGTGGGGCGCGACGGCGAGCAGGAACTGGTCCTTGCGGCTGGCGGGCTCGCTCTCCATGGCGTTGACCACGACGACCGCGCGGCCGCGGGCCGCCGCGACGGCACGCAGCTTCCGCGCGGTGGGGAATCCGGCGCCGCCGCGCCCGGTGAGCCCGGCCTCCTCGACCACCGCTGCCAGGGTTGCCGCCACGCCGGCGCCGGCCCGTGCGGCCTTCGGGGGCGGCCCGTGCCGCCGCAGGTGGCCGGTCAGGTCGGCGGGACGGCCGGTGGCCCGCCAGCCGGCCAGCAGCCGGTCCGTCGCGGGATCGTCGGCTCCGGCTGCGGTGCCGTTCGGAGCGAGGGGCGCCGGGGCCGGGCCGTTCACCGTCCGCCTCCGGCAGTGATCGCCGCCGCGGCGGCGCGCTGGGCCCAGCCGGGCTGCAGCGCTCCGCTCGCCAGGAACGCGGTCAGCAGCACCGGGACGGCGCCGGCGGACAGGGCCGCCACCAGGCGTCCGGTGACCCGGCCCGGACCGGACCGGGCGAGCCGCCACCACACGGCGGCGACCACCGCGGCCAGGCACGCGGCGTACAGCCACAGCTGGAGGGGGAGCCGGGTGTCGGTGCCGGTTCCGACGCCGTGGAAGAGGGCGAGCGGCCACGCCGCGTACGCGGTCCAGTGCACCGCCTTCCAGCGCCGCACTCCCAGCCGCAGCCGCAGCGCGGTGGTCGCCAGCACCGCCAGCAGCAGATCCGAGGCGGCGGTGCCCAGGCCGAGCCAGAGCGGCCGGTACGACGCCCCGAACGGCAGCACGGCCACCGCCCAGCTCAGGTGCACGAACGGATCGAGCACCACCGTCGCCACGTGCACGGCGAGGAAGGCCAGGGTGAGCAGGGACAGGTTGCGGTGGAGCACACCGATCTCGAAGCGGCCGATCCGCCGGGGTGCCGCCCGCCCGCCGGAGGCGATGCCGAGCACCACGGTGGCGGTGAGCAGGATCAGCGCGACGGTGCCGCCGGCGCGGCCGGCGTACCACAGAGGGCTGCCGTTCAGGGCGAGGGTCGTCATCGCGGGCCTCCCGGGGCGGGGGCGCGGGTGTCGGGCGGCCAGCCGGCGAGTCGGACGACGGTGCCGTCGAGGCCGGTCAGCCGGGCGGGCAGGGCGGCGTCGCGCAGCCATGGCACGGCGCGGTCGCCGAGCACGACGGCCGCCGTGCTGGCGGCGTTGGCGTCCACGCAGGTGGAGGCGGCGACGGTGACGGTGCGCCAGACGGGCGCGGCGGGCTCTCCGCTGGCCGGGTCGACGATGTGGTGCAGGGTGCGTCCGCCGCGCCGCCAGGTGCGCACCCGGACGCCGGAGGTGGCCATCGCTCCGCTGTTCACCGCGACGGCGGGTCCCGGCCGGGTGCCGGGCCGTGCGTGGTCGTCGGCGAGTGCGATCCGCCAGCCCCCTTGCGGTGGGGTTCCGGCGACCGCAAGGTCGCCGCCGAGGCTGACCAGGACTCCGCTGCCGGTGGTGGCGGCGGCGCGGCGGGCGGCCCGGTCGGCGGCCAGGGCCTTGGCGGTGGCGCCCAGGTCGAGGCGGGTGTGCGGGGGCAGGCGGAGTCGCCGGGTGCGCCGGTCGAAGTCGATCCGCTGCCAGCCGGGCGCCGGGCGGGCCACAGGCACGGGGCGGGCGTCCTCGGGGCGGACGGAGGCGAAGGTGCGGTCGTAGCCGAGCGCGATGACGGCGCTGCCCACCGTCGGGTCGACGGCCCCGCCGGTGAGCCGCGCGGCCCGCAGGGCGGTGTGCAGGGCCTCCGCGAAGCGGGCGCTGACCGTCGTCGTGGTGCCCGCGCCCAGGTTGACGCGGGTGAGTTCCGAGTCGGGGCGGAAGCGGCTGCAGGTGAGGTCGGCGGCGGCCAGTTCGGCTCGCAGGACGAACTCGGCGGTGGACAGGGCGTCCGGGTCGGTGACGAGGAGGTCGGCGGTGGTGCCCAGGGCAGGGAAGACGAGGCGTGCGGGCGGGGGTGCCGGCGGGCGGGTGGTCATGACGCCCCCGTCGTGGTGTGCGGCTGCTGCCCGGTGGGGGTGGGAGGTTGGGCCGGGGGCTGGGGCGCCGCGGGGGTGGCACCGTCGTCGTCGTGCTCGCCCGGTTCGCCGTGCCCGCCGTCGTCGTCCCCCGCGGTCGTGGCCGGGGACGCCGCCGGTTGCCGCGCCGGTGCCGGGGCGGCCGAACCGCCCGGCAGGAGGTGGGTGTACAGGCCGCCGAGCGCGGCGGCGCCGGCTGCGGCAGTGACGGCGATCCACCGGGTCAGCCGCCGGCTGCGGCGGAGTCCGCGTTGCCGTGCCTGTGCGGAGGGGGCCGGCGGGACGCTCGGGTCGAAGTCGTGGGGCGGGGAGGTCATGGCAGCGCTCCTGGTGGACGTGCGGCCCGGATCGGCTGCGTGCACTCTCCAGCCTGTGCCGCGGGTGCTCAGGAACCCGCTCACGTCTTCTTCAGAACCGGTGAAGATCTCGGCGCGCCCCGTCCCCGCCCGTCCTGCGGCCACAGCGGGAGATCCAGGACGACGGTCAGCCCTCCGCCGGGGGTGTCCTCCAGCCGTGCGGTGCCGCCGTTGGCCGTGACCAGCCGGTGGACGATGGCCAACCCGAGTCCGGTGCCCCGGGCCTCGGGGTTGCCGAACCGGCGGAAGGCAACCGCCTTCGCCCCGTCCGTCATCCCGGGTCCGTCGTCCCGCACCCGTATCCGGGCGGTGCCGCCCGCGGCGCGGTGGTCGACGGTGACCGTCCCGCCGGCGGGGACGGCGTCGACGGCGTTGGCGATCAGGTTGTCCAGGATCTGCTCCAAGTGGCCGGTGCCGAGTGCGACGGCCGGGGTCGGCCCGCCGGACACGCCGGCCAGCCGGACACCGCGTTCCTGGGCGACGGGCGTCCAGGCGGCCAAACGCTCGGTCACCACCTCCCCGACCCGCACGGCGGTGGGGCGGGGTGTGGCCTGCTCGGCGCGGGCGACCGCGAGGAGTCCGTCCACGAGCCGGGACAACCGGGCGATCTCCTCCTGGGCGGCGGCGAGTTCATCCGCGGTGTCGCGGTCGGCCCCGGCGGCGAGGACGTCGAGCCGCAGCCGCAGCGCGGCCAGCGGGGTGCGCAGTTGGTGGGACACATCGGCGATCACGGCCCGGTGGCCGTGCACCAAGGCCTCGGTGCGCGCCGCCATGGTGTTGAACGTGGCGGCCAGCCGGCGCACCTCAGGCGGTCCTCCGCCGACGTCGGCCCGTTCCCCGAGGGCGCCCTCGCCCAGTCGCCGGGCGCTGGCGTCCAGGGTCGACAGGGGGCGGCTGACCCAGCGGGCGAGGCGGACGGACAGCAGCACGGACGCGGCCAGCCCGGCCGTGCCGATCGCGGCGGACCAGCCCCAGATCGCGGCGATGCGGGCGTCGAGCGGGGACGCGGAGCGGGCCAGCACGACGGCTCCGGCGGGCCGGCGCACCTCGCCGGCGGGTTCCGCCGCCAGCAGCCGGCCCTCGTTCTCCGGCGGCTCCGGTTCGTGCCCGGCCAGCACCTCCGCCACGAGTTCCTGCGCCTCCTCGCCCTGCGCCGCCGTGCAGGGGGTGGCGGCCACCAGGTGCCGGGTGGCGTCGTACACGGCGGCGCAGTCGCCGACCCGGGCGGCGGCGGTGAGCTCGCGCCGCATGGTGGTCGCGGACTTGTGGTCGGAGAGGTGTTCCTCGGCCGCCGCGGCGATGACGCGGGTGGCCGCTCGCTGGCTGTCGCGGTAGGCGACCCGCTCGCGCGCCGTCATCGACACCGCCAGCGGTACGACCGCCAGCACGAGCAGCACGCAGGTGAGGGTCAGGAGGGTCCAGGTGATGCGGCGGGTCACGGCCGCTCCTCCGGCTGCCGGTCCGCGCGGACCGTGCCGAGCCGGAATCCGTGCCCGTAGACCGTCTCGATCAGGCCCGGTGCGGCGAGTTTGCGGCGCAGCGCGGCGACATGGACGTCCAGCACCTTGGTCGGGCCGTACCAGTGGGCGTCCCAGGCCCGTTCCAGGATCTGCTGCCGGCTGACCACCCGGCCCGGGTCGGCGGCCAGGCACTCCAGGATGGAGAACTCCTTCGGGGTCAGGGTCACCGTGCGTCCGTCGACTGCGACGTGCCGGGTGCGCAGGTCGAGCGCGAGCGGCCCGTGGCGCAGGATCTCCGGCTCGGCCGGGCGCCGGCGGCGCAGCACGGCTCGGATCCGGGCCAGCAGCTCGGCCAACCCGAACGGTTTGACGAGGTAGTCGTCTGCGCCTTCGTCCAGGGCCACCACGCGGTCCGCCTCCTCGCCCCGGGCGGTCACGGCGATGATCGCGGCGTCCGAGCGGGCGCGGAGCCGGCGGCAGACCTCGACGCCGTCGACGTCGGGAAGTCCCAGGTCGAGCAGCACCACATCGGGCGACGGGGCTGCCAGGGCCGCCCGGCCGGTCCGGACGCCCTCGACGGCGTATCCGGCCTGCCGCAGGCCGCGCACGAGGGATTCCGCGATGCCCCGGTCGTCCTCGACCACGAGCACGCGCGTGCTGCCGTCCCTGTCGGTGGCCCGGGTGCTCATGGGGTGTCGGCCGCCTTCCGGTCCGGGGATGCGCCCGCGTCAGGCCGCGGCGCCGACGCGGTGGCGCAGGTTGTGGAACTGGCGGGTCTGCATGACGAAGTGCGCGGGCTCGCCGAACAGGACGTCGAACAGCCGGGTGAGCGGATGCGGGTGGCTCCGGCCGCGGGTGCGCACCACCAGGCGGGTTCCGCCGTCGGGGGTCGGCCGCAGGTGGAAGCCCCAGATCCCGTCCGCGCGCGCCCGCGGCACGGCGTCGTACTGCGGGTCGAAGGAGCGGCCGCCGGGCAGACGCAGGTCGGAGCGCAGGACAAGGGTCCGGTTCGGCTCCAGGCGGGCCACGGTGAACCAGGCGTTGCCGTCACGCGTCGCGGTCAGCCGCTGCCCCTCCTCCAGTTGCTGCCAGTCGGGCTCGATGCGCTCCGCGCTCGGTTCCCCGCAGTGGTCGAGGCGGTCCCAGCTGTACCAGCCCGCGCGATCGGCTCCCATCTGCGCCAGCCAGGGCCAGACCTCCTCGGGCGGCGCGGGCAGGGTGGTGGCCATGGTGGAGGCGGTGTCGGCGTCGGGGAACAGTTCGTCGCCGGGGTAGTCGGCCGCTGCCTCGTCCGGTGTCGCACCCCAGCTCAGCAGGCGTGGCCGCAGTCGCCGCGCATACAGTACGGACGCCGCGCAGAGCGTGAGGGGCAGCAGGCGGGCTCCCCGCCGCCGCCCGCATTCGGGCTGCTGGGACATGGTGTCCTCCCTGATCGTCGGGGAGCGGACCCGGCTGCCGGCGGAGCCGGTCGCCTGCTCCCGGCTTACCGGGTCGGGGGCGGCTCGCGCGAGAGCCGGTCGGTCCCGTGGTGGGGCCGGTCGGTCCCGCGCCCTCGCGGCAGGTCCCGGACGCCCCGCGCTTCCGCCTCCACCCGCCGCGTGGTGGCTCGTGGCCGGTCAGTGCCGGACGCCCGTTCCGCCTCCCGCCCGGGCCGTTCCGCCTCGCGCCGGCTCCGTGCCGACCTGCGACCGGCCGGCCCGGCTGCCCGGTCGATCCCGCCCCGCGCTCCTCGCCGGTCATGAGCGGTGTCCGGTCGGTCCTGTCGCCCTGCCCACCCGGGCCCGGACCGGCGTGCGCGCACCGCCGGGGCGCGCCGGGTGTGCCGGGCGCGCCCTCTCCTCGCCGTCCGGCACCCGGGTGCTGGTGCCGCCTGCCGAGGCCTCCGTACCCCTCGGGTGCCCGCGCGCACCGTCCCTCGCGTGGCCGCGAGCACCACGTCCGCCTTCTGCTCGACGGCCCGCCACCAGCGGGCGGCACGGCGCGGAGGGTCCCCTGGCGGTGGCATCACCGGTCCCCTGGCGGTGGCATCACCCGTCCGGGGGAAGGCGACGGTTCCGGCCGGACACCGGACCGCCGGGTCCCGCGGCCGGAGGCCCGGAGCCGCCGTCGCCCCGTGGGGACGCCGCTCGCGCCGCGCGCTCGGGCCGGCCCGCGGGGCCGTTCCCGAGGCGTCGCGGATCGCCGCAGGTTGTGAGACACGAGCACCGGGCAGGGACAATGGAGGGCATGTCCGCGCAGGCCACCACGGTCACGACGGACGACGGCGCACGTCTCCACGTCACCGTCGCCGGTGACCCGGACGCACCCCTGACAGCGGTGCTCTGCCACGGCTACATGCTCGACGCCACCGCCTGGCAGTTCCAGGTCCCCGACCTCGGCCGGGTCTCCCGCCTGGTCCTGTTCGACCAGCGCGGCCACGGCCGATCCACGCTCGGCGCGGCCCCGGTCACCGTCGAGCGCCTGGGCGACGACCTCCGCCAGGTGCTGGGGGCAACGGCCCCGACCGGGCCGGTGGTGCTCGTCGGCCATTCCATGGGCGGTATGGCGATCATGGCCCTGGCCTCCGCGTGTCCCGAACTGTTCGGGACCCGGGTCGCGGGGACGGCTCTGCTGTCGACGTCGGCCGGGCAGCTGAACGGCACGCCGATGGGGCTGCCGCCCGCGGCGGCCCGGGTCCTGCACCTGGCCCTGGCCACCGGTCTGCCGCGGCTGGCCCGCGTGCCGCGGGCCGTGGACACCGTGCGCCGCTACACCGGCCGGATCGCCTTCCTGCTGAGCCGGCCGCTGCTGTACGGGGACCCGGTGGACCCCATCGCCGCCCGGCTCACCATCCAGGCCATGACCCGAGTGCCCACGATGACCATCGCCGCCTGCTATCCGGCGCTCATGGCGCACGACCAGCTGGCGGCCCTTCCCGTGCTGGCCCGGTGCCCGGTCCTCGTCGCGGTGGGCGCGCAGGACCAGATCACGCCCGCCTCGCACAGCGCCACCCTCGCCGCCGGAATCCCCTCCGCCGATCTCGCGGTGGTGCCGAGGGCCTCGCACCTGCTGCCGCTGGAACGTCCGGCCGAGGTCAACCGGCTCCTGCTGGAACTGGTGGCCCGCAGTACGGCGGACGCGGTCGGTGGCAACGGGTTGCCCCGGGCCCGAGCCCGTCGCCGTCGGCGGCGTCCGTAGGCTCGCGCCTTCCGGCCCGGGCCCCGTGCCGGAGGGCGTGCGGGGGCGGGTCCGGCGGCTCGCCGGTGGGGCCGCGGCCGCCCATGATGGTGGGGAGGGTCCTTCGGGCCCCGGGTCCGCCTCGACGGAGACGGGCAGTGTGACCCTGACCGTGCGACCGGCGGCCGATCCGCACCCGCCGACGTCACACCGTGCGCGAAGGAGGGAGTCATGAGGGTCGGAGTGCTGACCGGTGGCGGCGACTGCCCCGGTCTCAACGCCGTGATCCGCAGCGTCGTGCGCAAGGGTGTCCAGGAGTACGGCTTCGACTTCGTCGGTCTGCGGGACGGCTGGCGCGGTGCGCTGGAGGGCAAAGTGGTGCCGCTGGCCGTCTCCGACGTGCGGGGGATCCTTCCGCGCGGCGGAACGATCCTCGGCTCCTCCCGTACGAATCCGTACAAGCACGAGGACGGGGTGCAGCGCGTCAGGGACACCCTGGCCGAGTACCGCGTCGACGCGCTGGTCGTGATCGGGGGCGAGGACACCCTCGGTGCGGCCACCGAGCTGAGCCGCGAGGGCATCCGGCTGGTCGGCGTGCCGAAGACGATCGACAACGACGTGGTCGGCACCGACTACACCTTCGGGTTCGACACCGCCGTCGGCATCGCGACGGAGGCCATCGACCGGCTCCACACCACCGCCGAGTCCCATATGCGCACCCTGGTGGTGGAGGTGATGGGCCGGCATTCGGGATGGATCGCGCTGCACGCCGGCGTGGCCGGCGGCGCGAACGTCATCCTCATCCCGGAGCGGCCGTTCGACATCGACCAGGTCTGCGCGTGGGTGCAGAGCCGATTCAAGATCAACTACGCGCCGATCGTCGTCGCCGCCGAGGGTGCCGCACCCAAGGAGGGACAGATGGTGCTCAAGGACCGCTCGCTGGACGAGTACGGCCATGTGCGGCTGTCCGGCATCGGCGAGTGGCTGGCGCAGGAGATCGCGCGGCGCACCGGCACGGACGCCCGCACCACGGTGCTCGGTCACATCCAGCGCGGCGGGACTCCGAGTGCCTTCGACCGGTGGCTGGCCACGCGCTTCGGACTGCACGCGATCGACGCGGTCGCGCAGGGCGACTTCGGCACGATGGTCGCCCTGCGCGGCACCGACGTCGTTCTACTGCCGCTGGACGGCAGCAGGCCGAAGACCAAGCTCGTCGACCCGTCGTTGTACGACGAGTTCGAAGTGTTCTTCGGCTGACCGTCGCCGAGGTCGCGGTCAGGACTCCGCCTCCCCGAGCGCGCCGGAGCCGCTCGGGGCCGCGTACCGGTCCGCCGGTGCGCGACGGCGGTCGCTGTCAGGGCGTGGCCGAGGTCCCGCCGCGGCCGCGGCGGGACGGTGCCCGGCGTACGGTCACAGCGGCCATCCGGCGACCTGGTGGGCGCCCGGCCGGGGCGAACCCGCGTGCTCGATGTCGCGTTCAGCGGCGTTCAGCAGCTTCTCGGCGAGGTCGCGCATGGCCCGGCCGGCCGCCAGTTCCTCGCCGATGCCCGGGTCGTCGCGGTCCGCGGGGTTGCGGTGGGCCGTCCCGTGGCCCGTGACCGCGGTCGTCCCCGTGTCCAGGACCACGTGCGCCTGTGTCGTCCCGTGCTCGTCCTCGAAGAGGTGAAGACGTGCCTTCCATTCCGATGAGTGCGTCATCGTTGTCCACCTCGCCTCGCTGCGGACCGATCAGGTCCGTCCGCTCTGTTGCCTACCCCTGCCGCGGCCCTCCGCCGCCGGTCCCCGATGCGGATCCCTGCCACGGGCTCCGTCGCGGACCCTGTCGTGTGCGGTCATGGATCCTCACGGATCGCCGACACGGCCGCACCGTGCGCGACGTCCCGCCGGACGCGGTCGGTCAGCGCGCCGAGACGCGCCGACGCGGTCGCCCCTGGCGCACGCGGGGCCCGGATCCTGCGCGCCGCCGGGGGCAGCAGGTCCAGATCCGCCGCGAGTCTTTGCCGGCACACGTCGACGGTGGGGCTCGCGCCAGTACGCTGCCCGTCCCGCATCACCGTCTCCAGCAGGGGGACACCGTCGGAGGGCGGCGGCTCGTCGGCGAGGCCGATCACGTCGGCGCACCGCCTGCGCCGGAACACCTGCTTGGCACCCGGTGCCGTCACCTTGCCGGACGAGAGCTTCATCACCGGACGGCCGTCGTACTCCACCATCTTGTACGCCGAGTCCAGATACGGCGCGTCGGCCGAGACACCGACCCGGGTGCCGACGGCATAGGTGTCGACCGGTGCCCCGGAGCGGACCAGGTCCTCCACGGCGAACTCGTCGAGCCCGCCGCTGACGACGATCCGGACGTCGGGCAGGCCTGCGGTGTCGAGGAGCAAGCGGCTCCGCTCCGCCAGGGCGCCGAGGTCACCGCTGTCCAGGCGCACCGCGGAGCCCGGGCCCCGGTCGAGGTCGCGCAGCACACGGGCCGCGGTGCGGACGCCCTCCTCGGTGTCGTAGGTGTCCACCAGGAGGGTCACCGGACCGGGGTGGGCCCGTGCGAAGGCGCGGAACGCCTGCTCCTCCGTACGGAACGCCTCCACGTAGGAGTGGGCCATCGTGCCGACGGCGGGTGTTCCGAGGGCCGTGGCCGCGGCGACGTTGCTGGTCCCGGCGAAACCGGTCAGCGCACCGAGCCGGGCGGCCTGGAAGCCGGCCTGCGGTCCGTGGGTGCGCCGGAGGGAGAAGTCCACGACGGGGTGCCCGGCCGCCGCGAGGACGCAGCGCACCGCCTTCGAGGCGATCGCGGTCTGGTGGCTGAGCACGTTGAGCACGTACGTCTCGACGATCTGGGCCTGCGGCAGGGGCGCGGTGACCTCCAGCAGCGGCTCCCCCGCGAGGACGACTCGCCCTTCCGGAACCGCCCGCACCGAGCCGGTGAACTCCAGGCCGAGGAGGGGTTCCAGGTCCCGTCGCGGCCGGTGCAGCGCGGCGGCGAAGGCGTCGACGTCCTCCGGGCCCACCTGCAGGGCGGCCAGGTGGGCCAGGGCCGATTCCAGTCCGGCGGCCACCAGGAAGCCCCGGTCGGGGGGAAGTTCACGGACGAAGAGACTGAACGTCGCGGGGGCGGTCATCCCCTCCCGCAGATAGGACATGGCCATGGTGACCTCGTAGAGGTCGGTGGTCAGGGCATCGGACACCGCCGTCACCTCCTCGTCCCCGTCCGCTCCGGGTGCCCCTCGCCGGCCCCGCGCGAGGGTGGTACCACCGGTACGCCCACTCCGTTCCGTTGCGTCCCTTTCGTCCCACCATCGAGCGTCACCGGGCCTCGGTCACGGGGCCGAAGGTCCCTGCGGAGCCGCCCTGCGTCCCGGAGACGGGGCGGCATCCCCCCTGCCGGGTGCACCTCGGCGGCCTCGCGGACCGTGGCCCGCTGCTGCATGGTGGACCTCGGGGCGGCACGACGCCCGGGAGGCGGAGCGGAGCCGACGGCGGGAGGGCCGGGAGGCCCCGCGGAGGGAGGCACCATGGACCACGAGGCGGGCACGGGTGAGCAGCGGGCGCTCCCCCCGGGCGCCGCGTGGCGGTCGGTGGCCGCCTGCATCCTCTCCAGCTTCGTACTGCTGGGGCGCGGCCGGGTCCACCTCCCGGCGGGCCGGCTCGGGATGCGGCTGACCTTCGCGGACGGCACCTCGGCCCGCGTGTACCGGGAGACCTGCCTCGGCAGCGGCCTGGCGAAGGACCCGTGCACGCTGGTGGTCTGCTTCCGGCTCCGCCGGGTGCGCGGGCGGGCCCACGCGCTGTTCCGCCGGGAGAGCCTGCTGAACACCCCGCTGTTCGTGGGATTCCCCGGTTTCACGTCGAAACTGTGGCTGGCCGACGACGAACTCGGCCGCTACCGGGGCGTGTACGAGTGGGACGGCCCGGAACGCGCCGAGCACTACGCGCGCTCGCTGTGGCGGGTACTGGCCCTGGTCAGCGAGCACGGGTCGATCGGGTACGCCGTCCTGCCGCGTCTGCGGCGCGACGACGTGATCGCCGGCCCCGGTCCGGCCGGAGACCGCGGCGCGGGACGGGACGCGGGCGCCTGGTGGCTCCCGGCGGGCGGGATGTGAGAACGATGGTGGACGTCCTTGTCGTGGGAGCCGGTCCCACCGGCCTCACCCTGGCGCTGACGGCCCACGACCACGGAGCCCGGGTCCGGGTCGTCGAACGGCGTCCCGATCCGTTCCGCCCCTCCCGTGCGCTCATCCTGCATCCGCGCACCCTGGAGGTCCTGCGGCCGCTGGGCGTCACGGAGGCGGTGCTGGACCGTGCGGACACCGCGCCGACGGCCCGCCTGCATCTCGGCCCCCGTGTCGTGGAGGCGGGCCTCGGGGATCTCGCCCTGCCCGACACGGCGTTCCCTCACCTGTCGCTGGTGCGCCAGACGGACGTCGAGGAGGTCCTGGCGCAGGCTCTCGCCGAGCGCGGGGTGCCGGTGGAGCGCGGCACCGAACTCGTCGACGTCCGCGACGACGGGCGCAGCGCACGGGCCGTGCTCCGGTCCCGGCGCGGCGACGAGGAGTTCGGGGCTCGTGTCGTCGCCGGTTGCGACGGTCCGGCCAGCACGGTGCGCCGCTGCGCGGACATCGGGTGGCACGGCAGGCCCTACGCCGTGGAGGTGCTCCTCGCCGACCTCGACCTGGAGGGCCTCGCACCCGGTACGGGGGCCCAGGTGTTCGCGGCGCGGACGGGACTGCTGTTCCTGTTCCCGCTCGGGGAGCAGGCGCCCTGGCGGCTGCTGGCCACGCGGGCCTCCCCCGGCGGAGCGGGGCGGGCCTACGGCCAGCCCGGGCCCGCCGTCCCGGCGGTGGAGCTGCAGCGCCTCCTCGACGAGGCGGGCCTGCGGGCGCGGATCGAGCGCCTCGCCTGGTCCGCACGCGTGCCCTTGCGGTGCAGCCTCGCCCCGAGGTTCCGCCGGGGACGGCTCTTCCTCGCCGGAGACGCAGCACACACCTACTCCCCGGCCACCGGCCAGGGTATGAACGCCGGTGTCCAGGACGCGGTGAACCTCGGCTGGAAGCTCGCCTTCGCCGCGGACCGCCTCGACGGTGAACGGGCCAACGGGCGGGGAGGCGACCCGCTGCTGGACTCCTACGAGGCGGAGCGCAGGCCGGCAGCCCGGCGGAGGCTGGCCCTCACCCACACGGCGTTCTGGGCGGAGGCGTCGACCGGCCCGCTGCCCTCATGGCTGCGCGGGGTGGCCGCTCCGTACGCGGCCCCGGCGGTGCCCGTCCTGCTCAACCGGCGACGGCTGGTCGCCGAGGCCGTCCGGACCCTCTCGCAGCTGCGGGTGAACTACCGGCACAGCCCCGTGTCCGTGGAGGGCTCCCCGCGTCCGCGCGGGATGCCCCGCCCGGGTGACCGGCTGCCCGACGCCACGGTCAGCACCGGCGGGCCTCCTCAGCGGCTGCACGGGCTGCTGGCCCGCCCGGGGGTGCACGTCCTGCTCCAGCGCGACGCCGCCCCTCTGCCGGACGCGGTGCCGCTGTCCCGGGTCACCGTCCTGCGCCTGGCCAGCAGCCCCGGCCGCGGCGTGCTGGCCGTCCGCCCGGACGGCCACGTCGGCTACACCTGCGGCGCCACCGACCCGGTCGGCCTGATGGCCTGGCTCTCCCTGGCCGGCGCACTCCCGCAGCCCGCTGCCCGGCGGTGACCACTCCGTCGCCGGGAGGGCGTCGGCCCCGGGACGCCCCCGGTCGGGCCGTACTCGGGCGCCGGTCGGACGCAGGTCCGGCAGGACCGAGACCCGGTCACACGCGGGTCAGGAGCCGCTCCAGCGGCCGGGGCACGCGGTCGAGGTCCAGGTGCGCGACGAGTGCCTGCGCGTAGAGCGCCTTCCGGCCGCTGTGCGTGCCCAGGAAACGCCGCAGCTGGTGCTCCACAGGCCGTTCCCGCTGCGCGGGCTGGTTCTGGAAGGTGCGGAAGGCACGCATCTCGCCCTGCACCTCGATCACCTGCTGCACCCCCTCCGCCCCGAGGGCGCGGATGAGCTCGTCCTCCAGGTCGGCGACGCAGACGTGGAAACCGAGGGACTCCAGCCCGGCGCCCGTGAGGTCGGCGCCGAGCCCGACGCGCTCCAGATGGCGCCGGAAGTGCCGCTCCTCGGCGACGTCGCACAGACCCGCCAGCGACAGGCCGAGCCCCGGCGGGCCGCACACGTCCAGATAGCGCCCGATGTTCGTGGCGCCTCCGAGCGGTATCACCGCGACGCCCTCCGCGCCGAGGTCGCGACCGTGGCGCGCGGCCAGCGTTTCGAGCGCGGCCAGATCGCTGCCACCCTCGACGAGGACGGCCGTGCGCAGACCGCCGCCGGCCAGTTCCCGGGCCGCCACCGCGGCCGTGTCCGCCCGCGGCCCGCCCCCCGCCCATGCTCCCAGCGCCAGCCGGAACCGCCTCAACTCGTCCACACGACCTCGCTTCCCGACGCCATCGTGGCACGGCGGAGCTGTGGCGGGCATGCCTGTTTTCGCGGCGGAGGGCGCCGGTCGGGCGCGGAGCGGCATCCGGGCCGGCTGCCGGTCCGGGGCGGTCAGGCGATGTGCAGGACGATCTTGCCCTGGTGGTGCTCCTGCTCCAGCGCCGTGTAGGCCTCGGCGGTGTGCTGGAGGGGCACGACCCGGTCCACTCGCGGAGTCAGCCGACCGGACTCGACGAGTGCGGCGAGTTCCTTGAGCCCCTCCTGGTCGGGCTCGACGACGAAGAACACGGCGCGGCCCTCCGGTCCCGGCGCGGGCGGGGGCGGCGCGGCGATGCTGACCAGGGTTCCGTCGGGCCTGAGTACCTGCCAGGAGCGTGCGGCGGTGTCGCCGCCCACGGTGTCGAAGACGACATCGACGTCCCGGACCTCCTCCTCGAAGGGCCGGGCGGTGTAGTCGACGACGCGCTCGGCGCCCAGCCCCCGTACGAAGTCCGCGTCGGCACCGGTGGCGGTCGCGGTCACGGCGCCGCCCAGTGCGGCCGCGACCTGCACCACGAAGGAGCCCACGCCGCCCGCGCCGCCGTGGACGAGGACCCGCTGGCCGGCCCGGAGCCCGGCATGGCGCACCAGTCCCTGCCATGCGGTGAGCCCGGCCAGCGGAAGGGCGGCGCACCGGTCGTGGTCCAGGGACGGCGGCTTGAGTGCGAGGACCCCCTCGGGCACGGCCACGAACTCGGCTGCCGCGCCGTCGCGGAGGAAGGGAATGAGCCCGTAGACGTCGTCGCCGACACGGAACCGGGACGTCCCGGGTCCCAGTTGGTCGACCGTCCCGGAGACCTCCTTCGACGGGATGATCGGTGTGCGCGGTTCGCCGCTTTCGTCGAAGGCGGTGGTCCAGGTGGCGGGCCACCGGAGCTCCCCGCGCGTGATCGACGCCGAGCGGACGGCGACCAGTACCTCGCCGGGCCCGGGTTCGGGCACGGGCGCGTACCCGTAGACGAGCCGCTCGGGGCCTCCTCGGCGGTGAGCTCGCACGGCGTGCATCTCGATCATGGCTTCCTCCGATGTCATGGCTTCGTACGGCCTGGTGACGTCTCGGACGTCACAGCGTCTTCGGGTGGACGACGGGTGGCTTCCGCGGCCGGCCGGGCGCCCCCGCGACCGGTCGTTGCATGACTGTCGAGGGCCGCCGGGGCGGGAGCGTCGGCGGGCGGCACGGCGCCGTACGCCGGTTGTGCGAGGCGCGCGGGGCGGTGGACGGGGACAGGCGTGCCGCCGGTCGGGGGCCCCGTGGCGACGGTCCGCGCGACCGGTCGCCCCACCGCCGGGGCGAGACGGCGGGGGTGGTGCGGGCACCTCACCGGAACCTCCCGATTTCATGTCTTTTGGATCAGTGTGGCAGAGGGTGCCGTGCGGCTTCTCGAGTTGAACGACTGCGCGTCGGCCGGTGGCAGGGCGACCCTCCTCGCGCCGCCCGCGGCCATGCGGCCCGCGGGGGCGAAACCCCGGCTTCGGGGCCGGCGACGGGCCCGAGCCGGCCGGTGGAGCGTGTCGTCCACCTGTCGCCACACTCCACTGGAAGACAGTCACCTTGCTCGAGCGGGAACCACCGGTGCCGCGCCACTCTGGAGGAGTCGGAGGAAACGTCTGCGGGAGCCCTGCCGTGCCAGCCTCTCCCATCCGGCCGCTCTGCCGCGCCGCGTCGGCGAGGAACCCCATGGCGCCGTGGGACTCACGCTGGTCGGCGTAGGGAGACGCAGGGGCGAGAGCGCAGCCGGCCCTCGCCTTCCGCTCACCGGACCTCGCACGAGGGCCCGGCTCCTTGCGGGCCGGCGCTCGGCCCGCGGCGAGGGTGGTGGCCTCGGCGGGCCGGGGAGGACCCGGCTGTGCGAACGGGGCGGGGACGCGGCTTCGCACCACCAGCCGGGAGCCGGCGTCGGCTCGCGCCGCGGCCGGGCTGCCCCCGCGGTCCGGCCCGGCCGCGGCCTCCCCCCGCTCCCCGGCTACTGCGGGTCAGGGCTGCGCCGCGGCGGACAGCCGGTACAGGCGCAGCGCCAGCTGGATCTCCAGGGCGCGGGCCGGGCTCTGCCAGTCGCCGCCGAGGAGGCGGCCGACCCGCTCCAGGCGCTGGGCGACCGTGTTGACGTGGACGTGCAGCTCGTCCTTGGTGCGGGCCGGGCTCATGCCGCACGCGAAGTAAGCCTCCAGGGTGCGCAGCAGTTCCGTGCCGCGCCGGCTGTCGTAGGCCACGACCTCGCCGATGGTGCGGTCGACGAAGCCCGCCATGTCGCGGTCCCCGGCGAGCAGCAGGCCCAGGAAGCCGAAGTCCTCGGCGGCGGCTCCGTCGCCGCTGCGGCCCAGCAGCCGGAGGGCGTCCAGGCAGCGCCTGCCCTCGGCGTAGCCGGCGGCGACGGCATCGGGGTGGGGGGCGAGCCCTTCGACGGGAGCGGAGGCGCCGACGGTGACCGGCTCGTGGACGGCGGTGCCCAGATGCCGGGCGGTGCGGCGCGCGAGCTGTGTGGCGGTGTCGCCGGGGGCGAGGGGCAGCAGCAGCACGGTGCCGCCGTCACGTGCGGCGGCCAGTCCGTGCCCGGTGGCGGCCAGGTGGGAGGCCGCCGACCACAGGCGGCGGCGCGCGTCGGCCTCCTGCTCGGCGTCGGCGACCGGGCCGTCGAGCCGGGCGGCGAGCACGACGTGCACCGCGTCGAGGTCGGCGTGCAGGCGGGAGGCACGCTCGCGCAGCAGGCGGGGGTCCCGGTCGCGGGCGTCGAGCAGGTCGTCCAGGAGCTCCCCGCGGACGCGCTGTTCGGCATCCGCGGCGGAGCGTCGGGCCAGCAGCAGGAGGGAGGTGACCATCGCGGCACGCTCAAGGGTGCGCTGGTCGACGGGGTCGAGGCCGGGGTGGCCGTGCAGGACGAGCGCGCCGAGCAGTTCGCCGCCGGCCGCCACCGCGGCGATCCAGTCGTCCCCGTGGCGCACGGCGTGGCCCTCGGTACGGGAGGCCTCCAGTGCGACCGCGGGGGCGGCGTCGGTGAACTCCACCGTGCCGCCCAGGACCTGGGAGACCGCGGCGGCGACGTCGTGCACCCCGCCGCCCCGCAGGACCAGTTCGGCGAGCCGGTCGTGGACGTCCGAGGCGCGTTCGATGACGGCGCTGCGGTCCCGGATGATCTCGTTGGCCCGCTCCAGGTCGGTGAGGGCCGAGCGGGTCTCGGTGAGCAGGTTGGCGGTGTCGATGGCGGAGGCGGCGAGCGCGGCGAAGGAACCGAGGAGGGCGGTCTGCTCCCGTTCGAAGACGCGGGCGCGGCGGTCGGCCGCGAACAGGACGCCGATGACGTTCGGCCCGAGCATCAGGGGGACCCCGAGGATGGCGACCAGGCCCTCGTCACGCACGCCCGCGTCGATGCCGGCGGTGTGCTGGAAGCGTTCGTCGTGGAAGTAGTCGTCGGTGACGTACGGCCGGGCCGTCTGGGCCACCAGACCGCCCAGCCCCTCCCCCATCCCCAGTCGCAGTTGCTGGAAGCGCGCGGCGACCGAGCCCTCGGTGACCCGCATGTAGGTGTCGCCGTGCCCGGGATCGTTGAGGCTGAGGTAGGCGACGTCCGTGCCCAGCAGGGACCGGGCGCGGTGGACGATGGCCCGCAGAACGGCGTCGACGTCCCGCAGGCCCGCCAGGTCGTGGGCGGTCTCGAACAGCGCGGACAGCTCCGCCTCCCGTCTGCGCCGCCCCTCCAGTTCGGCGCGGACGCGCAGCCCGAGCAGCTTGGCCTGTTCCAGGGCCGCGATCCGCTCGGCCGGCTGTCCGTCGGCGCGTGCCCGCAGCGCCGGCTGTTCGTAGGCGTCGGCCGCCGCGCCTCGGGTCAGCAGCTCCAGGAACGGCGCCTCGGCACTGCCCGGCGGCGCTCCGACGGAGGTGTCGGAGCGCTGCGGCGACGGGATGTGTTCGCTGGGCATGGTCACAGGATTCCCCATGGGCCGGGTGCCCGGTGGGCCCTGTGGACAACTCGGTCGTAGGCCGGACGATGGCCGCCGGCCTGTGGACGAAGGGCTCCGCGGTGGCGTGGCCCCCCTCCCCGGGGCGGGCGGGTTCAGTGGGCCGTCCACCCGCCGTCCAGGACCAGGGAGGTGCCGGTCACGAAGGAGGCCCGCGGGCCGCACAGGTAGGCGACGGCCTCGGCCACCTCCTCCGGTTCGATCAGCCGTTTGACCGCACTGTCCTTGAGGAGCACCTCGGCGAGGACGCGTTCCTCGGCGATGCCGTGGGCGCGGGCCTGGTCGGCGAGCTGCTTCTGCACCAGCGGGGTGCGGACGTAGCCGGGGCTGACGCAGTTGGAGGTGACGCCGTGCGGGGCGCCTTCGAGGGCGGCGGTCTTGGACAGGCCCTCGAGCCCGTGCTTGGCGGCCACGTAGGCCGACTTGTGGGCCGAGGCGCGCAGGCCGTGCACGGAGGAGATGTTGACGATACGGCCCCAGCCCTGACCGTACATGTGCGGCAGGGCGCCCCGGACGAGGCGGAAGGGTGCCTCCAGCATCACGGTGAGCACCGTGTGGAAGACCTCGGGAGGGAACGCCTCGATGGGGCGTACGAGCTGCAGCCCGGCGTTGTTGACCAGGATGTCGGTGCCGGCCGCGGCGAGCTCGGCGGCGTCCAGGTCGGTGAGGTCGAGGACGTGCGGCTCGACGCCGCCGGGGAGGCCGGCGGACCGTTCGGACAGCTCCTGGAGGCCGGAGGCGTCCCGGTCCACCGCTCTGACCTCGGCTCCGGCGGCGGCCAGCCGCAGCACGCAGGCGCGGCCGATGCCTCCGGCGGCACCGGTGACGAGGGCGGTACGGCCGCCGAGGTCGAGCGCGGCGGCAGGGGCATCCATGGGGCGGCGGGACGCGGTCATGGCTCGACCCTAGGCAGGGCACCCCCCTCACCCCATATGGTCAATCCCCATACTTCACCTGGGTTCAATGGGGTCGAACCATGTGGGGCCGTCCGACATCGCCTGCTTGATCCTGAAGAGATCCGCCTCGTCGAGCTCCGGGAGGGCATCCGCCTCGAACCAGCCCACCTCCACGGACTCGTCGTCGTTGACCTGTGCCTCACCGCCGACGGCCCGGCAGCGGAACGTGATGTCCATGTACTGGCAGACGTCGCCGTTGGCGTAGGTGACGGGGTCGAGGGCCTGGACGAGGACGACCCGCTCGGCGACGCAGTGCACGGCCGTCTCCTCGTGGACCTCCCGTACGGCGCAGGCGGCGGGCTGCTCGCCGGGGTCCGGTATGCCGCCTATCACCGACCACCTGAGGGTGTCGGCCCGGCGCCCCAGCAGCACTCTGCCCCTGTCGTCGAAGACGATCGCGGTGACTCCGGGAAGCCACAGCAACTGCCGGCCGGCGGAGTCCCTGAGGGCGCGGATGAAGTCGGGGATGGCCATGCACCGACCCTAACCGGCGACGCCTGCCCGCCCGCGCCGGTTGGACGGACGCACCCCGGGCGTACGGCTAGGCGTCACCGGGGCGCCGCCCGCGGATCCCCGCGCCGATCGCCCATCCGAGACCGCCTGCGGCGACCAGGACCAGCGCCACCTCGGGGAGGATGCCGAGCGTCGTGGCAGGTGTCCGGGACGAACGCAGCGGCACCTTCTGCACCAGGGAGTCGGCGACGAACATGCCGGTCCGCTGGGTGATCGTGCCGTCGGGCATGATGATCGCGCTGACGCCGCTGGTCACCGGGACGGTGACGGTCCGGCTGTGCTCGACGGCGCGGACCCGCGACATGGCGAGCTGCTGGTAGGTCATCTCGCTGCGGTCGAACGTCGCGTTGTTGCTCGGCACGGAGATCATCTGTGCGCCGTGGGTGACGGTGTCGCGCACGGCCCAGTCGAAGGCGGCCTCGTAGCAGGTCGCCAGGCCGACCTTGGTGCCGTCGATGTCGAAGACTCCGGGCTCGCTGCCCCGGCTGAAGTCCTGGCGGACCATCGAGGTCCAGTCGCTGTTGATGGCGCCGATGAGGGAGCGCAGCGGCAGGAACTCGCCGAACGGCTGCACCTGCCGCTTGTCGTAGGTCTGCGTGGGGCCCTTGGCCGGGTCCCACAGGATCTGCTCGTTGAGGAGCTTGCCGTCGCGCTCCACGACGCCGCCGACGGAGACGGGTGCGCCGATGGACCGGGCTGCGTACTCGATGACGGCTGCGGCGTCGGGATTGGCGAACGGGTCGATGTCGGAGGAGTTCTCCGGCCACAGCACGAAGTCGGGCCGGGGCTGCTTGCCGGCCTTGACCTCGGCGGCCAGCCGCTCCGTCTCGCGCGCGTGGTGGTCGAGGACGGCCCGGCGCTGCGAGTTGAAGTCCAGGCCCAGCCGGGGAACGTTCCCCTGGATGACGGCGATCGTCGCGGTGCCGTCCTCTGCCTTGTCGCTGACCAGCGGCCGCGCGGCCACCGCGCCCGCCACCGGCACGGCGACGCTCAACAGCGCCGCGGCGGCGGCGCCGCGGCGCACGGCGCGTGTGCGGCGCCCCTGGGCGACCAGGCGGGCGGCCTCGTACAGACCGAAGCCGCACAGCACGACCGCGAATCCGAGCACCGGGGTGCCGCCTACCGCGGCGAGCGGCAGGAAGACGCCGTCCGCCTGCCCGAAGGCGATCTTGCCCCAGGGGAATCCGCCGAAGGGCACGCGTGCGCGTGCCGCCTCTCCGGCGACCCACAGCGCCGCCGCCCACACGGGCCAGGCGGGCAACCGGGACACGGTGGCGACACCGGCGCCGACCAGCGCGACGAAGACGGCCTCCACCGCGACCAGGGCCAGCCAGGGCCCCGAGCCGACCTCCACACCGGTCCACACCAGCAGCGGCAGCAGGAAGCCGAGGCCGAAGAGGTATCCGAGGCCGAGTCCCGCCTTCCAGCTGCGTCCGCGCACCACCCAGCCGAACACGGCGAAGGCCGGCAGCGCCAGCCACCACAGGGTGCGCGGCGGGAAGCTGACGTAGAGCAGTACTCCGGCGAGTGCCGCGGCGGCGGCCGGGGCCAGGCGCCGCAGGCGCGCACCGCGTCCGGGCGCGGTCTGCGGCTGGAGCTGGTCGGGCTGGCCCACGGATGTTGCGGTGACGGTCACTCCGGGAGTGTACGGCGGGTGACCTCGCCACGAACACTGCGGCCCGATCGGCAGCGGGGCTGCCGCACCGGGATGCACAGCAGCCGCACGGCCACCCCGGGCGCCCCGCCGGCGCATCGTTCCTGCGCATCTGCGCGCAACTCATCCACAAACCGTCCATCAGCCGTTACGGTGTGGCCGAGTCCCGTCCTGCGGTCCCTGGCCGCTCGGGGACGGGAAGGTGCACAGGTCGGGGGGCGACCGGGTTCGGGGGTCTGGTGGGTTCCACGGCGAGGGCGTCCGGTGCCGGGTCGGCCGCCGGCGAGCGGCGGCACGTCTCGGACGCGGCGGGCATCGTCGTCCTCGGTGCCTGCGCCGCCTGGTCCGTGATCACGGCGGCCGCCCAGGACGGGCGTCCCGAGGGCATGCTGCTCGCGGTGCTGGCGGTGACCGCCGGCCATGCCGCCGGGAGGATCTCCGGGGCCCTGATGCCGGTCGCCGCGCCGTGCCTCGGGGCACTTGCCGGGCTCGCTCTGGTGGTGACCGTCCCCGATCTCACGCCGGGCCCCCGGGTGCTCGCCCCGCTCGGCCACGCGGGCGCCACGGCCGCCCTGCTCACGTTGTGCGTCGGTGCCGCCTGCTGCGCCGCCTGGTCGGCCGCCGCGTCCGGAGTGCGGCTGGCGCTGCGGCTGCTGGCCGCGGCGATCGTGGCCTTCGCGGCCGTCCTGGGCTCGACCGCGGGTGCCGTGGCCGGCGCCGCCGTCCTGCTGTGCTCGCTGGCCGCCGGCCGGATGCGGCACCGCGGGGTGGGGATCGCGGGGCTGGCGCTGGCCGTGGCGACGGTCACCGCGGGAACGTGGGCGGTCGCGGCGGACGTGCTGCCGGGCGGGCTGACCGACGCCCTGCGGGGCCGGCTCACACCGCACCGGGTGGGGCTGTGGCACGACGCCCTGCACCTGGCCGGGCACGACGCCGCGCTGGGGGTGGGCCCGGACCGGTTCGGGGAGCTGAGTCCGACGGCGGGCCAGGCGCTGCAGCCCGACGGCAAGCCGCACTCGGCGCCCCTCCAGCTGGCGGCCGAGCAGGGGGTGATCGGTGTCGTGCTGCTGGCGGCGGTCTTCGCCTGGGTGCTGGTCGCGCTGTGGCGCACCCGCCGCCCCACGCCGGTGGCGCTCACCGCGGGCGCCGCCGTCACGGCGCTGGCGGTGCTCGCCGCCGTCGGCAACGCGCTCAGCTTCACGGCCGTGTCCGTCGGCGCGGGACTGCTGACGGGACTGGCCACGGCACGTCCGCTGGCCGACGAGTCGCCGCGGGGTACGGCCCGGCCACGCGCGCGTGAGGACCGGCCGGCCCCGTGAGAGGAACGGGCAGCGAACCCGCGCGGTCGGGCGGGAACACCGGCCGGCCCCGTCCCTCGGGGCCGGGAGCGGCTCTTCCACGGCGACCGCCGGCGAACACCGACGGGCTCCGGGCGCGCGGCCCGCGCGGTGCGCCCGCTCCGCTCAGTGCGCGGTGCCGGGGGTCCCGGCCCGCAGGCGTGCCCTGATGGCCCGGACGGCGGCCTCGGCGTTGTCCACGGTGATCGTGAAGGAGTGGCCGTCCCACAGGCGCAGTACGACACCCTCGCCGCGGCGTACGACGACGGCGGTGCCCTTCTCGGGCCGCCAGCGGTAGCCCCAGCCGCCCCACTGGCGCGGGGTGACGTTCGGCGCGAAGTCGGCCCCGGCCACGTGGGTGAGGGGGATGCGGCGGCGGGGCACGCCGATGTGGCCGCAGCGCACCTCCACGGAGTCCTTGTCGAGTCTGAGGTCGACGTGGACGAAGGCGAGGGTGCCGAAGAGGACCAGCAGCCCCGCGGCGATGCAGCCGACCACAGACATCGCGAGGGGGGCGATCCCGGTCGTCCAGGCTGAGTCGACGGCCAGCTCGATGCCGAGTGCCATGCAGGCCGCTCCGACGAGCGCCAGGAGCCACTGGACCCGGTTGGTGGCGCGTCCGGTCCATACGTCGGCGTGCGGGGCGTCCTCGCGGGCGTGGTCCCTCATGTTTCGAGGGTACTCATGTTTCGCTGCGCGGGTACCGCGTAGCGCACAGTGACCGACACGCCCGGGACGGGGGCGCGGCCCGGGGGTGGCTACGAGGCGGGGCTGGCTGCGGTGAGCAGGCGGCCCTCGGCATAGGCCAGCGCGGGTGCGGGCAGCTCGCCCTCCTGGCCGCTGAGGAGGACGGTGACGGTGCCGACGGCGGCGGCGTCGGGGGTGGGGTGGCCGCCGATGCGGCGCAGGGCCTGGGCGGCGACCGCACCGGCGGAGCCGTGCAGGGCGAGCGGCGGCCGGCCGGTGCGCTGGACGGCGGCGCGGATGCGCTCGGCGACCAGCTCGTAGTGCGTGCAGCCCAGGACGACGGTCGTCACGTCCTCGGGGGTCAGCGCCGCGGCGCCGGTGACGGCGGCGTCGACGGCCGCCTCGTCCGCGCGTTCCACGGCCTCCGCCAGACCCCAGCAGGGGACTTCGGTGACCTGGACGCCGTCGGCGAAGTCGCGGATCAGGTTCCGCTGGTAGGGGCTCCCGGTGGTGGCGGGCGTGGCCCAGATCGCGACGTGGCCGCCGCCCGCCGCGGCCGGCTTGATCGCCGGTACGGTGCCGACGACCGGGATCCCCGGTTCGAGGGCCGCCCGCAGCGCGGGCAGCGCGTGCACGGTGGCGGTGTTGCAGCCGACGATCAGGGCGTCGGGGCGGTGGGCCGCCGCGGCCCGGGCGACGGCCAGGGCGCGCCCGGTGAGGTCCTCGGGGGTGCGCGGCCCCCAGGGCATGCCGTCGGGGTCGAGCGAGAGCACGAGATCGGCGTCGGGCCGCAGGCGCCGTACCGCGGCGGTGGCCGCCAGCAGCCCGATTCCGGAGTCCATGAGCGCGATCTTCACCCGGCCACGATAGACGATGGTCCCCGTGCCTCCGGCCGGGTGGGGCAGACTGCCCGGGTGAGCGCCATCGTGTGGAGTGCTGTCGTGTCCCTCGCGGCCTGGCTGTGGCTGCTGCTCGCCCAGGGCATGTTCTGGCGGACCGACGTGCGGCTGCCGCCCCGCCGGGATCCCGGCGTGTGGCCACCGGTGTGCGTGGTGGTGCCGGCGCGCGACGAGGCGGCCGTGCTGCCGCTGAGCCTGCCGACCCTGCTGGCCCAGGACTACCCGGGGCGGGCGGAGGTCTTCCTCGTCGACGACGGCAGCTCGGACGGCACCGGTGAGCTGGCGCGCGAGCTGGCGCGGCGGAACGGGGGGCTGCCGCTGACCGTGGACGGTCCGGGGGAGCCTCCGGCGGGCTGGACCGGCAAGCTGTGGGCGGTGCGGCACGGCATCGCCCTGGCACGTGCACGCGACCCCGAGTACCTGCTGCTCACGGACGCGGACATCGCGCACGCCCCGGACAGTCTGCGCCGCCTGGTGGCCGCTGCGGACACCGGAGGGTTCGACGTGGTGTCGCAGATGGCGCGGCTGCGGGTGGAGAGCGTGTGGGAGCGGCTCGTGGTACCGGCGTTCGTCTACTTCTTCGCGCAGCTGTACCCGTTCCGCCGGGTCGGGCGGGCGGAGGCCCGGACGGCGGCCGCGGCGGGCGGCTGTGTGCTGCTGCGGACCGGAGCCGCGGAGCGGGCGAGGGTCCCGGAGGCCATCCGGCACGCGGTCATCGACGACGTCGCGCTCGCGCGCGCTGTCAAGGGGAGCGGGGGCCGGATCTGGCTGGGTCTGGCCGAGGCCGTGGACAGCGTGCGCCCCTATCCCCGTCTGCACGACCTGTGGCGGATGGTGTCGCGCAGCGCCTACGCGCAGCTGCGCCACAACCCGCTGCTCCTGCTCGGCACGGTCACCGGTCTGGCGCTGGTGTACCTGGTGCCGCCCATCGCCGTCGCCGCGGGCCTGGCGGGGAGCGGCACGGCGGCCGTGGCGGCCGGCGCGGCGGCGTGGCTGGTGATGGCGGGGACGTACGTGCCGATGCTGCGGTACTACCGGCAGCCGCTGTGGCTCGCTCCCCTGCTGCCCTGCACGGCGGCGCTGTACCTGCTGATGACGGTCGACTCGGCGGTGCAGCACTACCGGGGGCGCGGCGCGGCCTGGAAGGGCCGCACCTACGCCCGCCCGGAGGCGGTGTCCGAAGAGCGCTGACGTCCCGGAACGTGCCTACTTGCGGCCGGGGGTCCAGTTCATGCCCCAGCCGTAGGCGCGGTCGACGGTCCGCTGGGGGCTGACGCCGCGTTCGGGGACCAGGTAGCGCGCCTCGCGCTGGACCACGAGGTCGCCGCCGTTGTTGGTGATCAGCGCCAGGGCGCACACCGGGGAGGGGACGGTGCACTCGTCGAGCGAGAACTCGATGGGGGCGCCGTGCTGGGGCTGGAGCGTGACCGTGGCGTGCAGGTCCGCGAAGGAGCGGGCGCCTTCGTAGATGGTGACGAAGACGAGCAGGCGCCGGAGATCCTGCTTGTGGTCGAGGTTGACGGTGAGGTTCTCGCCCGCCGCGACGGCGCCCGTGCGGTCGTCGCCGTCGAGATGGACGTACGGCGGCCGGTCCAGCGCGCCGAACGCGTTGCCGAGCGCCTGCACGACCCCCTTGCGGCCGTCCGCGAGCTCGTACAGCGCGCACAGGTCGAGGTCGAGGTCGGCGTGCAGGGCGACGGCCCGGCCGCGCTTGCTGCCCCAGCCGGAGAACTGCTTGCGCACCTCCCAGTTGAGGTTGACGCGCAGGGCGCCGGACGTGCCCCCCTGCTTGGCGAGCGACACGCTCGGGGACGCCTTGGTGAGCGTCACCTTGGACAGGCTCACCGGCTGCTGCGCGGGCGGGGCCGCGGGCGGCGGCGGTACGTGCGCGACGGGCGGAGGTGTGACCGCCGGTGCGGCGGCGGTGGCCGTCGGCGCCGGCGCCGGCGGGGCGGCGTGCTGCGGCTCGTCGACCGTGATGCCGAAGTCGGTGGCCAGGCCCTCCAGACCGCTGCCGTAGCCCTGTCCGACGGCACGGAACTTCCAGGCGCCCTGGCGGCGGTAGAACTCGCCGAGCACGAAGGCGGTCTCGACGCTCGCGCCGGTGCTGTCGAAGCGGGCGACGACGGAGCCCTGCGCCGCATCGCGCACCTCGATGTAGAGGTCGGGCACCTGGCCGAAGCTGCCGCCGTCGGTGGAGGAGGCGAGCACGACGGTCTCGATCGCGCCCTCCACGCGCGCGAGGTCCACCAGCAGCGTGTCGGTCACCCTGCCGCCGGCGTCCCGCTTGCCCTCGTGGCGCACGGCTCCGGAGCCGTGCGCCGGCTGGTTGTAGAAGACGAAGTCCGCGTCGGAGCGGACCTTGCCGCCGACCAGCAGCAGGGCCGAGGCGTCGGCGTCGGGCACGCCGGGACCGGACCGCCAGCCCAGCTCGACGCGCAGTGCCGTCGTCGGCACCGGCACATTCGACCCCTTCGACATTGACATGTCCGCCCCCATCACGCGTCACCGGGCCGGGTCGCTCCCGGCACTCACTTCTGATGCCTACCCGGACAACCTATTCCGTGCGGGTGGCACAGCCCCATGATCGGCACGGGGAAGGACTCCGTCCAACCCCCGGTAACCCGCCGGGAACTCGGGCTTTACCAGATTTGAACGTGTCAGGGTGCCCCTTTTTCCCACGTTCGCTCTCATTGGGGATACCGGGTCACTGCGGACTCGGAAAACAACCCTCTTATCGGTCTCCCCAACCAGCACATCGTGGGCTTAAGTTATGGCCATGACCTCCCCCCGCTCCACTTATGGTGGCGGCTACTACTCCGCCTCCTTCCCGGACACCCCGATCTACGACTCGCTCGTCGCCGAGCGGGGCACCCCGCAGATCGCCCCGATCCGGGTCCCCGCGGCCTACGACACGCCGGGCGGCAACCTCCCCGCGCTGCCCTCGGCACTGCCCGCCCTTCCGGCGGCCCCGTCCCAGCCCTCCTACGGCTACCCGCAGGCGCAGCAGCCGGCGCCGCTGCAGCAGGCGCCGACGGCGTACATCCCGCAGCAGGCGGCCCCGCGCGGCTATCCCGGCCCGCAGCCGCAGCAGCCCCGCGCCGCCGCACCCTCCATGGGGTACGAGGCCATGCGGCCCGCCGCCCCGCGGCCGGCTCCGGCTCCCTACCAGGATCCGTACAACAACCAGCAGTACCGCGGCTACTGACCCCGACCGCGGGCGCGGGACCGCCGTCCCCGGCCTCCGGTGCCGCCTGGCACGATGGCCGCATGGGGAATGCGGAACTGCAATCGATTCACGTGCATCCGGTCAAGGCGTTCCGGGCCGTGCCGGTCCGGGAGGCCGTCGTGGAGCCCTGGGGGCTGGCCGGAGACCGACGCTGGGTGCTGATCGACGACGGGGGGAAGGTCGTCACACAACGCCAGCAGCCACGTCTGGCCCTGGCCGCCGCCGAACTCCTGCCCGGCGGCGTCCGGCTGTCCGCGCCCGGCACGGACCCGGTCGAGGTGGCCGTCCCCGAGCCGCTGGACACGGTGACGGTGGACATCTTCGGCACCAAGGTGGAGGGCGTTCCCGCCGACGCCGCGGCCCACGCCTGGTGCAGCGCCCTTCTCGGCGCGGACACCTGCCTGGTGCACATGGACGACCCGGCCACGCGGCGCCCGGTCGACCCGGACTACGCACTGCCGGGCGAGACCGTCTCGTTCGCCGACGGCTTCCCACTGCTGGTCACCACGACCGCCTCGCTCGGGGCCCTGAACGACCTGATCGCTCACGGGGAGAACGCGCACGAGGGACCGCTGCCCATGAACCGGTTCCGGCCCAACCTGGTGGTGTCGGGCACCGACCCGTGGGCCGAGGACGACTGGACGCGCATCGCTGTGGGCGAGGTCGAGTTCCGTGTCGCCGGGATGTGCGGGCGGTGCCTGGTGACCACCACCGATCAGCACAGCGCCGTGCGCGGCCGCGAACCCCTGCGCACCCTGGGCCGGCACCGCCGCATCGGCAGTCTCCTGGTCTTCGGCCAGAACCTGGTCCCGCTCGGCCCCGGCACGGTGCGCGTGGGCGACCCGGTCAGGGTTCTCGCCTAGTGCCGCATCAGGCAACGTTCGCCCCGTCGCGACGCCCGGCACGCACTCTCGCTGCACCGGACGAAAGCCCGAGTACATCCAGTACGAGGGCTTCCGGCCGGCACACCGGGAGCACGCACCGGACGCCGCTCCTCGACGGGCGAACGTTGCCTGCCGCGGCACTAGAGACGGGCCTTTGCAAGGGCGTGCGGGCACGAGGCACCGGCGCGCGGGATCCGTTCGCGACGACGGGCCCGACCACCTGCTTCATCGCACGGCCCGGGGTTCGACGACGATCGGTCCGGTCCCACCCGACCGCGGCCCCGTGCACTGGGACGCGTCGCACCCCACGGCCCGGTCAGGCCGCGCTGCGGCCGAGGCGGTTGCGCGCGGACACGACGGACGCCTGCGGCGAGACCTGCCGGTCCGGCCACCGGCGTCCACGCCGGGCCCCTACCACCCGCGCAACCGGTCCTCAGCCGCCCTCCTCGGCAAGCTTCCTGATGCCCTGCAGCGTGGCCTCCATCCCTGCCCTGAGCTCCTTCAGGCGGAAGGCGACGATCTGCTCCTCCCGGTCCGGCCGGCGCTCGATCGCCAGAGTGACTCCGTTGCGGCCCGGCCCGACGAGGGCCGACTGGCGCAGCCGGGTGCCCCCGTCCTCGGCCTCGAGTTCGTAGCGCCAGTACGCCATGGACCGGGCCGGATCCAGCGTCGGTTCCCCGTACCGGCCGTCCGCATCCATGACGACCCAGGCGAAGACCCGTTGGTCGTCCAGCTCGACCACATGGGAAACGGTCCGCCACTCGCCGATCTGCGGATGGCGGTTGCAACCCTCGAAGCGCGCACCCACCAGGGGCCGGTCCGCGCCGTCGACCCACGCGACGCGCTGCAGCTCCGGGCTGAACCGGACCGGCAGGCGGATGTCGGTCACCAGTTCCCAGACCCGCGGCACGGGTGCCTCGACACGCACGTCACAGCGCACGGTCGGACCCTCGGCACCTCGCATGTCGCCCCCTCGATGTCGAATTCCCGGATCATCCACGACCTTGATCCGTTTGCGCAACAGGCCCTGCCCACAGGGCTTCGGGCCGCCGGGGACCGGACCGCCGTGCCAGGTGCCGGGCCCGATGAAGGCCGTCCCCGACGCACCGCCCGGCGACCGCGCCGCCATCGGGCGCCTCCCCGTGCCTCCCCACCCCTTTCCGCCTCCCCTCTCCTGCCCCACGGCGTTCCCCTTCCCCCCTCTTCCTCCCCCCTCGTCCGGTTCCCGGTCCCGTCCCGGGTGCTGTTCCTCCGGAACGAGGGGGCGGGAACCGGGAACGCTCCCGTGGGGGAACGACGTTGGGACTTTCATGAGACGTTCGTGAGAGGCCCCGAGCGTTCGAGGTGATGTCGCTCTCTCCTCGACCGCGTCCTCGGGTCGAAGACCTCACCAGCGGCTGTCACGGAGCGGGAAGGGGGTTGTGGTGCGGGCGATCAGCGGACTGTGGCGCTGGCGGCACAACCCGCTGCGCCGCGGGACCGACCTCGCCGAGGCCTGGCTCGCGGTGGCGGCGCTGGTGCTGCTCCTCGTCGCCGCCCCGGTGGCCGGCGTCCTCGTCGGGGGCATCGCCGACGACGCGCTGCAACAGTCCGTCCGCGAACAGCACCGGCACCGGCACCGGGTGACGGCCACCGTCGTCCAGGAGCTGGACCGCTCCGGCCGGGACTCGGACCCCCAGGTCGCTGCCGGGCGCGTCGCCCGCAGCCGGGTCGTCGCCGACTGGCGCGCCCCGGACGGCTCCCGGCACCGGGGCCCCGTCCTGGCGGTCCTCAACACCCCGCACCCAGGCGACCACTTCCCGATATGGACCGACGTCCACGGCGGCATGGTCGCCCGCCCGCTGGACTCGGCCACGGCGACCACGCACGCCGTCCTCGCCGGATTCGGCACGGCGATGCTGACCGGCGGACTCGTCGAGGGCGGCAGGCAGCTGACCGTCCGGCGCATGGTCCGCCGCCGGTACGACCGCTGGGGCCAGGCCTGGGACCGGGCAGGTCCGGACTGGGGCCGCACCGGTACCGGCAGCTGACGGCGTCACGACTCTGGTCAACCCGGGGCCGCCGCGCACGCTACGGTGGACCGGCCGACTCTTCGGCGACATCCCGCGCGTGAGGGAGCCCCAGGGCGCCCCGAGGGCGACGAGCCATCAGGTACGACGAGGTGGGGGCACAGCAACGCATGGCACAGGGCACGGTCCAGGTGACGCACACCGGCACATCGCGGTGGCGGCGCCGCACGGGTGAGTACGCGTCGCTCGCCGCCGCCCTGGAGGCCGCGGCCGACGGTGACGTCCTCACCATCGCACCCGGCACCTACCGGGAGAACCTCGTCGTCGAACGGGCGGTCACCCTGCGGGGGCCGGAAGGGGCCTCGGGCAGCGTGCGCGTGGCCCCGCTGGACGGGGTGCCGCTGACCGTGCGGGCCTCCGCGGTCGTCCACGACCTCCACCTGGAGGGGCAGGACACGACGGCCCCCGCACTGCTGGTCGAGGAGGGCACTGCAGAACTGCGGGACATACGCGTCGTGACCCGTTCCGCCGCCGGGATCGAGGTCCGCGGTGCCGCACGGCCGACCCTGCGGCGCTGCACCGTCGACAACCCGGCGGGCATCGGCATCGCCGTCCTCGACGGCGGGGGCGGAGTGTTCGAGGAGTGCGAGGTCGTCGCGGCCGGCCAGTCGGGCGTGGCCGTCCGCGGCGGTGCCCACCCGCGGCTGGATCGCTGCCGGGTGCACCACGCCTCGGGCGCGGGTCTGAGCGCGACGGGCGAGAACTCGGCCCTGGAAGCGGTGGGCTGCGAGGTGTACGAGGTGCGCGGCAGCGGTGTGCAGATCACCGGACGGGCCACGGCCCACCTCACCGACTGCGACGTGCACCGCACCGCCGCCGACGGCGTCACCCTGGACACCGACGCCGTGCTGACGCTGGCCGACTGCCGCATCCACGACATTCCGGAGAACGCCGTCGACCTGCGCTCGCGGTCGGTGCTGACGCTGACGCGGACGACCGTGCGCCGGTTCGGCCGCAACGGCCTGTCCGTGTGGGACCCGGGCACGCGCGTCGACGCCAACCAGTGCGAGATCTTCGACAGCACCGGAGACTACCCGGCCGTCTGGGTCAGCGACGGGGCGACCGCGGTCCTGGACTCCTGCCGGGTGCACGACGTGCCCGACGCGCTGTTCGTCCTGGACCGCGGTTCCCGCGCGGACGTCGTCGACAGCGACCTGTGGCAGGTCCGCAACACCGCCGTGTCGGTGAGCGACGGGGCCACGGCCCAGCTCGACGACTGCCGGATCCGGGACGCGGCGACCGGCGCCTGGTTCCGCGACCACGGCAGCGGCGGCACGCTCGCCAACTGCACCCTGGACGGCACCCAGACCGGTGTGATCGTGACCAAGGGCGCCGACCCCACCGTCGAGCGGTGCACGGTGGGCTCCCCCGCCGAAGCCGGCTTCTACGTCTCCGCGGGCGGCCGCGGCAGTTTCCTGGACTGCCGGGTGATGGGCAGCGGGGGCTACGGCTTCCACGTGATCGACGGCTGCCGTACCACGCTCCGCAAGTGCCGCACGGAGCGGTGCGCGCGCGGCGGCTACGAGTTCGCGGACAGCGGGCCGGACGCGTCCTCGACGAGTGGTCCGCTGGTGGAGGACTGCACGAGCGACGAGAGCGGGGGCCCGAGGACCCCGGCGGCGCGCGAGACGGCCGTGGAGGCGATGGTCACCACGACCGGCCTCCTCGGGTCCGTGCCCGAGCAGCGCCCCGACGTGCAGGCACCGCCGCCGGCCCCCGCCGACGACGAGCGGCCGGCGCGCCCCGGCAAGGCGGTGCTGTCCGAACTCGACGCGCTGGTCGGTCTGGAGAGCGTCAAGCGGGAGGTACGCGCCCTCATCGACATGATCGAGGTGGGCCGGCGTCGGCAGCAGGCCGGTCTGAAGGCTGCGTCGGTCAAGCGGCACCTGGTGTTCACCGGCTCCCCCGGCACCGGTAAGACGACGGTCGCCCGTCTGTACGGCGAGATCCTCCGCTCCCTCGGCGTGCTGGAGAAGGGCCATCTGGTCGAGGTCTCCCGTGTCGACCTGGTCGGCGAGCACATCGGTTCCACCGCGATCCGCACCCAGGAGGCGTTCGAACGGGCCCGCGGGGGTGTGCTGTTCATCGACGAGGCGTACGCGCTGTCGCCGGAGGACGCGGGCCGCGACTTCGGCAAGGAGGCCATCGACACCCTGGTGAAGCTGATGGAGGACCACCGGGACGCGGTCGTGGTGATCGTCGCCGGCTACACGGCCGAGATGGAGCGGTTCCTTCAGGTCAATCCGGGAGTGGCGTCCCGCTTCTCCCGGACCATCACCTTCGGCGACTACGGTGCGGGGGAACTGC
Source organism: Streptomyces actuosus (assembly GCF_016921115.1). Taxonomy (GTDB): domain Bacteria; phylum Actinomycetota; class Actinomycetes; order Streptomycetales; family Streptomycetaceae; genus Streptomyces; species Streptomyces actuosus_A. Next base: position 163,157 of record NZ_JAFFZS010000003.1, on the reverse strand, counting down.
TGCGGATCGTGGAGCAGCAGGCCGAGGAGCACGAGTACCGGCTGGCGCCGGGCACGGGCGAGGCACTGCTGAAGTACTTCACGGCGATCCCGAAGGGTCCCGCGTTCGGCAACGGCCGGACCGCGCGGCAGACCTTCGAGGCGATGGTGGAGCGGCACGCGGGCCGGGTCGCCCAGGTGGCGGAGCCGAGCACGGACGATCTGACCCTGCTGTATCCGGAGGACCTGCCCGACCTGCCGTGAGCGGCCGGACACGCCGGCCCTCGCGGAGCACCGGGCCGGCCCGCCCCGAGGGAGGAGCGCGGCACGCTCCGGTCGGGGCGCGACCCCTCGGTGCCGCACCGAGGGCGAACGCTCGGGTCCCGTCGGGGGCGGGCGCCGTCGGAGCGGTGCCGAGGGCGGGTCGATGACGGGTCGATGACGGGCGTGGACCGTCCCGGCGCCACCCCGACGGCGGGCGCCCCGTGCGCGGGCCGTCACGGATCTCCGCGTCCGGCCTCCGGCGCCGGACCCGGGGCACCGGGCACGATGCCGGGGCTCCCTCACCCGTCCCCGCCGGACGGCCGCGGGGCGGGGACGTCCGGGCGCAGGCGGGCCAGGAGCGCGCGACGTTCCTCGGCGAAGGCGGGGTCGGCCTGGTAGTCCGAGTGGCCGAGGATCGGCGCCGGCAGCGGGGTCCGCTCCGTGCGTCCGTAGGCGAGCGGGTCCCTCAGGGGCTCGCGGTCGACGGCCGGATCGCCGGGCAGCCGCACCGGTCCGCCGATCGGGTCGGTCGGGCGGTACAGGTTGCGCCAGCAGTCGACCTCGGCGTGCAGGGAGGCGAGCGCGGCCGGACCGAAGTGGGCCGGGAACCAGCGGCCGTACAGCCGCTCCAGCGGGGAACCGTACGTCAGCAGCGCCACCCTGCTGCGCTCGGCCGGGCGCAGCTGCCAGGCCGCTGCGGCGGCGAGCACGCTGCCCTGGGAGTGTCCGGACAGCACGAGGCGCCCGCCGGTGGCACGGGTCCAGGTGGCCATGCGCCAGGTCAGGTCCGGTACGGCGCGCTCGGCGTAGCAGGGCGGGGCGAAGGGGTGGGCCGCGCGGGGCCAGAAGGTGCCGACGTCCCACAGGATGCCGATGGTGCGTCGCGCCGAGGCGTCCTTGTACGCGCGCCGGCCCGACGTGACGAAGAACAGGAAGCCCAGTCCGATCAGCCAGGAGCCGAGGGCCTGCGCGGTCTGGGCGGCCCCGTGGACGAAGGGGGGTGTGCCGGCGGCTGCGCCGCTCGGGGTCCTGCCGGTGGTGAGGGCGCCCGCGAGGGCTCCGGTGCCCAGCAGCAGGGTGGTGGCGGAGGTGACCGCGACGAGGAGGGGGGTGCGGTCGGTGAGCGCGGCCATCGCCCGTGCGGTCGCGATGCGGCGGGTGCGGGCGGGGTCCTTCGGCTCGTCCGGGTAGTCGCGGTCGACCGCGGCCACCTCTGCGCGGCGTAACCGCCAGGTCTCCCGGGCCAGCCGCACGCACGGGACGAGCAGCACCAGGAGCAGCGCGGGGATGACGGAGGCCTGCCAGGTCAGCAGGGCCGGCGGCCCGTCGATGACGGCGCGGGTGCCGTCCAGCCAGTCCGCGACGCGCTGCGCGACGCCGCCCGACATCACGCCGCCCAGGGCACAGGCCAGCATGGCCACGGCCGGACCACCCAGTCCCCGCAGGACCGTGCGGGAGGCGCCCGCCGCACCGGGCGCACGGGCAGGGCCGAAGGTGCCTGGGATGCGGAGGGCGCCGGAGCGGCCCGCGGTGCTGGAGGTGTCCGTGATGCCCGAGGTATCCACTGTTCCGGAGGCATCCGCTGTGCCGGAGAAGCCCGCTGTGCCGCAGGCGCCCTGCCTGCGGGCGTCGTCGGCGGGAGCGCGGTGCAGCAGATGGGCGACGACCGCCAGGGCGACCACGATCAGGCCCTGGACCAGGGCGATCCCCCCGAAGGTGGCATCGCCGGGCAGCCGGCCCGACGAGTGCCAGCCCGGCCGCTCCCAGCCGGCGTGGACGACAGCGAGGACGAGCACGGCGAGCGCGCCGAGCGGCAGCCATCTGATCAGGTGGCCGTCGAGTTCGCGGTCGAGGCGCTGCTCGCTGCGCCCCCGGTGGCACACCACCGACACCACGGCGACGGCACCGGCCACGAGGACGGCTTCCAGCAGCCGTCCGGCGACGTCGAGTGCCACCGGGCCACCGGGCTCCCGGTCGAAGCGTGCCGCCGAGGTGCCGACGGCTGCGGCGACGGTCAGCAGGCCCGCCGCGGTGTGCGCGGCCCGCAGCCGCGCCACGAGGCGGCGCCCGTACCAGAAGCCGGGCCGGGCCAGCGGCGTCGGACCGCTCCCCTCGTCGCGCCGGTCGGGTACCGTGAGGGGCAACTGGGACTCGTACGCCCGCCACGTGCGGTGGGAGAGGTACCACAGCAGACCGGTGAGGGCGGCGGGCACCACGGCGGCCAGGGCGAGTCGGCGGCCGGGCAGGCTCCACCAGCCGGGGTGCGGCGCGGCCGGTGAGAGGAAGCCGAGCCAGGTGTGCCGGTCGGTGCAGGCGCGTGTGCCCGCGCACTGCCAGGCCGCGAGGTCCAGGGCGACCTCGCAGGCGGCGGCCACCAGCAGCACCGTCAGAGTGAGGCCGGCGAGCCGCACCAGCAGCCCGTACAGGCGGACGGTCCGGGGCCGGTGGTCACCGCCGGGGCGCATCCAGTGGGCGAGGTTGACCACCATGAACGGCAGCAGCAGCAACCACAGGGCACGGCCGGCGTTGCCCGAGGTGAGGTTGCACCAGACGTACGCCTCCGGCACCGGCCGGCCGCGCGGGTCGCCGCCACGGGACTCGGCGTCGACGTCGTCGGCGCGCCGGAAGACGGCGGCGATGCCGTCGCCGGTGATCCGTACCGTGCGCGGGTCGTTGAGCATCTTCTCGGCGGTGGCGCCGCCGACTCCGTGGACGAGGAGTTCCAGGGCCACCGTGGGCTGTGCGGGTCCGGCGGCACCGGCCGGACGGTCCTCGGCTGCACGTTCCACTGTTCTGCACTTCCCCCGTGACGTGTCGCGCACTTCCCTGTGGCGCGTCCTCGACGTGTGTCCGTGCGGGCACAGGATCTCCGCTCCGGGCGCGTCGTACACCTGCCGTCACGGAATTTCCCCGTTCCGTGTGACTGTGCGGCGCACGGCGGGCCGTGGAGTGGCATGTGCGCGTCGGTGCCGGCGGTGCCGCGGTGCGCTGGGCGGCGTGCAAGGATGGGACGTCCGCGCCCCGAGAACGCGAGAAGATGCTCGTCGCAACCGGCGTGCCGGGCGTGTCGGACGGCTTTGAGACGGCTTGAGGCGAAAGGACCGGAGCGTACGTGAGTGAGAATCAGAACCTCCTCGCGGAACAGCGGCGCGCCCTGATCGTGGACGAGGTCCGGCGCCGGGGCGGGGTCCGCGTCAACGAGCTGACCCGCAGGCTCGGCGTGTCGGACATGACGGTCCGCCGGGACCTGGACGCGCTCGCCCGGCAGGGTGTCCTGGAGAAGGTGCACGGCGGCGCGGTGCCCGTGGTCGAGGCCAGCACGCACGAGCCGGGGTTCGAGGCGAAGTCGGGACTGGAGCTGACGGCCAAGGAGGACATCGCGCGCGCCGCGGCCGAGCTGGTCGCGCCCGGCAGCGCGATCGCGCTCTCGGGCGGCACCACGACCTACGCGCTGGCGCAGCAACTGCTGGACGTTCCGGAGCTCACGGTGGTGACGAACTCGGTGCGGGTCGCGGACGTCTTCCACGTCGCGCAGCGCACCTCGGGCCAGCGGCAGGGCGGAGCCACGGTGGTACTGACCGGCGGGGTGCGCACGCCGTCGGACTCGCTGGTGGGGCCCGTGGCCGATCAGGCGATCGCCTCCCTCCACTTCGACGTGCTGTTCCTCGGGGTGCACGGGATATCGGCGGAGGCCGGGCTGTCGACGCCGAACCTCGCGGAGGCGGAGACCAACCGGCGGCTGGTGCAGTCGGCGCGGCGGGTCGTCGTCGTGGCCGACCACACCAAGTGGGGCACGGTGGGCCTGAGTTCGTTCGCCAGGCTGGAGCAGATCGACACCTGGGTCACCGACGCGGGGCTGCCCGAGCGGGCCCGAGCGGAGGTCGCCGAGCACGTACGGCAGCTGGTGCTGGCGGGCGAGCACGCGGAGGACGCGGACACCTGACGGGTGCCCACCGGGGCCGGTGCGGCGGCGCAAGGACGTCGGCCGGGTGGACACCCGGTGGCTCTCCCGTCCAGGACACCGGGGCGTGCGGGCGCCGCGCATCGGGCCCTCGTGCCCGTAAGTGCCGTTGCCCGACGGGGAGTTCCATCCCCGCCGCGTCCTGCCGCCCATGTCCCGCCGCACGCGGCTCGGCGCCCACCGCCCCCGTGCGGCTGCAGGGTGCGCCGCACGCACGCGCGCCCGGGTACCGGCCGGCGTGGCGGGCGGTCCGGCCTGCGCCGGAACCTGGCGCGGCGCGCCGGGCCGCGGAGCGCGGGCCGCGCGTGCCGGCCGCGACGCGACTCAGCCCGGCCACACCCCGGTCTCCAGCAGCGTCCGGATCGCTGCGCTGTACGGGGCGATGTCCAGGCCCTGCTGGGCGAGCCAGGCGTCCGAGTAGTACTTGTCGAGGTAGCGGTCGCCGGGATCGCACAGGAGCGTGACGACGCTGCCCTGCCGGCCCTCGGCGACCATCTCCGCGACGATCTTCAGCGCGCTCCACAGTCCGGTGCCGGTCGAACCGCCCGCTTTGCGGCCGATGGCCCCCTCCAGGGCGCGCACGGCGGCGACGGAGGCGGCGTCGGGGACCTTCATCATGCGGTCGACGGCACCGGGCACGAAGCTGGGTTCCATCCGCGGCCGGCCGATGCCCTCGATGCGGGAGCCGCAGTCGCAGGTGACGTCCGCGTCCCCGGTCGTCCACCCCTCGAAGAAGCAGGAGTTCTCCGGATCGGCGACGCAGATGCGGGTGTCGTGCTGCATGTAGTGGACGTAGCGGGCGAGAGTCGCCGAGGTGCCGCCGGTACCGGCCGTGGCGACGATCCACGCCGGTTCCGGGTACCGCTCCAGCTCCAGCTGGCGGAAGATCGATTCGGCGATGTTGTTGTTGCCGCGCCAGTCGGTGGCCCGTTCCGCGTAGGTGAACTGGTCCATGTAGTGGCCGCCGGTCTCCGTCGCGAGGCGGACGGACTCCTCGTACATCGTGCGCGGGTCGTCCACGAAGTGGCAGCGCCCGCCGTGGAACTCGATCAGCCGGATCTTCTCGGTGCTCGTCGTGCGCGGCATCACCGCGACGAACGGCACGCCGATCAGCTTGGCGAAGTACGCCTCGGACACGGCGGTCGAGCCGCTGGACGCCTCTATCACCGGGCGGTCCGGGCGGATCCAGCCGTTGCACAGGCCGTACAGGAACAAGGAGCGGGCGAGGCGGTGCTTGAGGCTGCCGGTGGGGTGGGTCGACTCGTCCTTGAGGTACAGGTCGATGCCCCAGTGCTCGGGCAGCGGGAAGCGCAGGAGGTGGGTGTCGGCCGAGCGGTTGGCATCGGCCTGCACCTTGCGCACAGCGTCTTTCAGCCAGTCGCGGTAGCCGGCGTCGCTGCGGTCGACATCGAGTGTCACGCCCGTCCGGGGCTGCTGGGTGGTCCTCACGGCAGGGCTCCTCACACTTGCGCGCCGACGACGCGTCGTACGCCCGGCACCCCGATGATAAGCAGCTTTCGCACGCTCCTCACCTGCATAAACGCATCTTTGAGCGCCTCCAAGACACCCCTGGGGGAGGCGCCTTGGGCCACGGGGGGCGCATTCGGACGAATGCTCCCCGCCGCGCCCCGGGAGGACGACGCGCGTACTGGTGCTCCACGCCGTACGCGGGCAGACTGCACCGCACGGGACCGGTCCCCCGTCACCGGGCGTCACAAGCCAGTCCGGCGGCCGGCGCGAGGGCGGCGTGTCCCGGACGGGGGCGCACACACTGGGTCACGACACGAACGGGACGCCGCCCGGGCGCGAGCACCGGCCGGCGCACCCACGCGCACAAGGGGGCAGGGCGGTATGGCGGAGCCGGAGTTCACGGCCACGGGCGTACGGATCGAGAAGAGACTGCGCTCGCTCACCCGAGCCGGGAAGGTCCGCATCAGCGGAGGCAGGCTGGAGTTGCTCAACAGCTACGGCAGCGAGATCGACAGTGCGCCGGTGCAGGCGGTGCGCGCTTCGCGGCCCTGGTTCGCTCCGGAGGACCGGGCGACGGCGGATCTCAACGGCCACCGGTACCTGCTGACACTGGGCGAGCACGACCCGGCCCCGGGCGAGCCGGGGCCGCCCGCGGCACGCCGATTCATCGAGGCCGTACGCCGGGCGGCGGGACGCGGCGACTGAATCCCCGGGGCGGGGCGCGCCGCGAGTTGCGGGACCGCACCCCCTGGGTCACGCTGTTCTCACGTCACTGAGGGTTTACCGGCGATAACGCTGCGAACCAGCCCGCCGGCCACGACAGCAGGCGGCAGTTCCACGCAGGCGTCCTGCTGACGATCCGTTGTTCGTGTTCTTCCGGACGTCCATCTCGGACCTCACGTCGGGGAGTCGCAGCCGTGATCAGCAACCCACGCAGGCACTGCACGGTGGAGCTTCAGGCCCTGCCGTCGCGGATCGGCCAGGTCCGCAGAATCGTATCGGCGCAGTTGCGCTACTGGCATCTGGATCCCCTGATAGACCGGGCGTCGCTCGGTGTGACGGAGCTCCTCAGCAATGTCCACCGGCATGCCCGGCCGGACAAGACATGCACCGTCGAGATGGAGCTGCTCCTGGACCGGCTCACGGTCTCGGTGCGCGACCACGATCCTCGCCTGCCCGTGGTGGAGGAGGCCGATCCGCTCGCCACGTGCGGCCGCGGCCTGGCGATGGTCGCCGCCGTGAGCGAGAGCTGGGGCGCGCAGCCGGACGGTGACCAGGGCAAGGTCGTGTGGTTCACACTGCCCACGGCCGCCACGGCGCGACCGGCGCCGACGCGCGTGCCGCGCTTGACGCCCCTCGATCAGCCCGCGCTCCGGTTCGCCGAACTCGGCGCGGTCGACCAGGTCGCCGACGGCCGCGGTCCGACACGCGCTCCCGCCCGGTCCGGCGTGGCCGGCTGACGGCGATCGACGGCCGGGCCGCCCGCGGGGCGGCCGTCGGCCGTTGTCGCGGTCACGGCAGCGCCGAGCGGCTCTCGCCCGGCTGTCGACGACGCGCCGCGGCCGGGGCCGACGCCCCGGACCACGCGCAACGGACCACCGATGCCCGGCTCCCCTGGTCCCGGTGGCGCACCGGACGGGCCTCGAGCCCCGGGCGACGCCCCCTCGGGCGCGGGCTGCGGCTCCCGGGTCCCGCGCTCCACCTACGGCCGACTCGCCGCTCCCACCGATGCAGGGACGTCCGACCGATGCCCCGGCCACGGAGGTCGGCGGCCCCGGCGCCGTCCAGCGGCGGGGGTCACCGGCTGGTGCGGGCAGGAGCCCTGCCCGCACCGCCTCGGCGCCGCCGGGTCACGGCGGCCGAACCGCCGGTGCCCGCACCGGTCGGGTCCCGGCACCCCCCTCATCCCGCGCGCTGCGGCCCTTCGACAGCAGGCGCACCCAGCGGTCGCCAGCCGCGTTCCCGGGCGAAGCCTCGTCCGTGCCCCGCTCCCCCGCTCCCCCGCTCCTCGGCGACGACGCACCCGGCCGGACGAGGGGAGCCCGACGGCGCCTCGGTGGCACTCGACCGCCTCCGGCTCCCGTCCCGGCACGCGCCCCGGACGGCCCCGTCCCGGCCCACGGCACCGAGGAGGAGCCTGGTCGGCAAGGGGCCGCGACGGCCGGGACGGGGGCGACGTGTCCGCCGTTCAGCTGAAGGGGCCCCGGGCGGTGGTCATGGCGTGCCGCCCCGGTCCGCCCGGCCGAACTGCTCGTCCAGGACGGACAAGCGGCGCCAGTACTCGTCCTCGTCGATGTCGCCGGCGGCGAAGCGGCGCCCGAGCAGGGCGATCGGCGAGTCGTGTGCGGTGGAGGGCCGTCCGGGGCCGCCGCGCCGGCCGGTGCGTCGCAGGAGCGTGACGGCGCCGATCACGACGGCCGCCCAGATCAGCGGGAAGAACAGGAGCCACGGGCCGGGCCCGCCGCCCCCGTGCGCGAGGGTCAGCATGTCGGGTCATCTCCCTTGCCGGTCGTTGCGTGGTGACACTTCGACACTGACGCCGCGAGGGGGTCCGCGTCGTCGTCCGCACAGCGGCAACGAGCCTGCTTCCCCGGGAGTACGGCGCGGGCGGCCTGCGAACTCCCGGGCCCTCTCGACGCCTGTAACTACTAGTATGTACAGTGCGGCTATGAGCACAGCGGACCGACTGGTCGAGTCAACCCGCGAGCTGCTGTGGGAGCGCGGCTACGTGGGCACGAGCCCCAAGGCCATCCTGGAGCGGGCCGCCGCCGGGCAGGGCAGCATGTACCACCACTTCAAGGGCAAGCAGGACCTCGCCCTGGCCGCCATCCGGCGCACCGCCGACGAGATGACGGCCACCGCCGAGAGCGTCCTGAGCCGGCCGGGCACGCCGTACGAGCGCATCGAGGCCTACCTGCTGCGTGAACGCGACGTGCTGCGCGGCTGCCCGGTGGGCCGGCTGACCATGGACCCGGACGTGATCGCCAGCGACGCGCTGCGCGCCCCCGTCGACGCCACCATCGCCCGGATCCGGCAGCGTCTCGCGGACGTCGTCGAGGAGGGCAGGCAGCAGGGGCAGTTCGCGGCGGACCTCGACGCGGAGGAGATCGCGTCGGCGGTCGTCGCGACCGTGCAGGGAGGCTATGTCCTCGCCCGCGCCTCCGGCTCCCCCGCCGCCTTCGACGCGGGCGTGCGCGGCCTGCTCGCCCTGCTGCGGCCCGCGTGAGGGCCGTCGATCCCCACGAGCGGCACCCGCCCGGTCCGGTCCGGCCCGCCGTCCACCGCGCCCGAGGAGGCAACGGATGCACGCCATGCAGTACGAACTGACCTTGCCGGCCGACTACGACATGGGGATCGTACGATCCCGCGTGGCCCGGGTCGGGCACCTGACGGACGACTGGGAGGGCCTGGGCCTCAAGGCGTACCTCATCCGCGAGCGCGGGCTGCACGGCTCGCCCGTCAACCAGTACGCGCCGTTCTACCTCTGGAACACCGTGGAGGGCATGAACGCCTTCCTGTGGGGCGGCGCCTTCCAGAGACCGTGCGACGACTTCGGACGGCCGGCCGTGCAGCAGTGGACCGGGCTCGCCCATGAGCCGGGAGGCGCGGCCGGCTCCCCCGCCACGACCGCCGTACGGCGCCGGGAGCAGGTACCGGACGGCGTGGTCCTGTCGCAGGCGACGGAGGAGGCCGCCGCCGAGGCGGGCCGGCTCGCCCGGCAGGACGGGGCGGTGCTCGCGGCGGCGGCCGTGGACACGCTGCGGTGGGAGATCGTCCACTTCTCGCTGTGGGGGCACGACACGCCGAAGGCCGAGGGGGATGTGTTCCAGGTACTGCACGTGTCGGCGCCGGGACACCGGCGGCTGCCGCGCGGCCGCCACTGGTGAGCGCGGTCCGCACGGTGCTCGGGGACATGTCTCCCGAGCACCTGGGGGTGTGCGACGCGCACGACCACCTGTTCCTCGGCAGCCCCCGACTGCCCGGCGAGGAGTTGCGCAGCGTCTCCGCGGCGCGCGCGGAGCCGGCGGCGTTCCGCGAGCGGGGCGGCGGGGCCGTCGTGCAGTGGACTCCCTACGGCATGGGGCGGCGGGCCGCCGATCTGCCGGCCCTGTCCCGGCAGTCGGGCGTGCATGTGGTGGCCGCGACGGGGCTGCACCGGGCCGCGCACTACGACGCACGGGTGCCGAAGGGGCCGCGCGGTCGGGCTGCTTCCTGACCTTCGACGGGCCCTCACGGGCCCACCACGCCACCGACGGGCCCGTGCCGGACGCCGTGCGGGCCCTGGCCGACGCCGGGTTCGCCGACCGACTCCGGCTCGGCGGCGACACGACGACGGCGTCGGCCCGGTCGGTGAACGGCGGACCGGGGATGCCGTACCTGCTGCGGCGGGTGGCTCCCCGGCCGGCGGAGACGCTGGGGGAGGATCTGATGCGGCGCGTCCTGACGGACGATCCCCGGCGGGCCTTCGCGGCGGACTGGCGCTGAGGCCGCCTCCGCCCTCACCTCGCACGTCCGGGCCGGCACCGAGCCGTCGCGGAACCTTCCGGCCGCGTGCCGTGCGGCGCGGCCGGGCCCGGTGGGTGGCCCCGGCCCGCCGCACCGGTCGCGGGCCGCGCCCCTCCCCGCCGGTCACGCCCGTTCCCGCAACCGGGGGAAGAGCGGGGCCGAGTCCGGCAGCCGGCCGTCCGGACCGGGGGTGAGCTGCGCGGCGACGGAGGCAGCGGCACCCGGGACGAAGGGCTCCAGCTCCGCGGCGAGTCCACGGCACGCTCCGATCAGCGTGGCCAGCACCGCGTCCAGCCGGGCGGCGGCGGCCCGGTCGCCGAGACGTTCGGCCCGGGCCAGTTCCCACGGGCGGGCCGCGGCGAGGCAGCGGTCGGCTGCCTCGACGATCTCCCACACCGCGCGCAGGGCGCGGCGGAAGTCGTAGGCGGCCAGGGCGGCGTCGACCCGGCCGGGAGCCGCGCGGTACACGGCCGCCAGGGTGTCGGCCGCCTCGTCCCCCGGGCGAAAGGACGGGACGGTCCCGCCCCGGTGCCGGTGCCGGTGCAGCAGCGTCACCACGCGGTGCACGAGGTTGCCCAGCCCGCCGGCGAAGTCCGCGTCGGCGCGGGCGACGAGGCGGTCCGCGGTGAAGTCGGCGTCGCCGACGCGCGGTACGTCGCGCAGCAGCCACCAGCGCACCGGGTCCGTGCCGTAGGCCTCGGTGAGGGCGACCGGGTCGACGGTGGTCCCGGCGGACTTGCTGATCTTGCGGCCGCCCACGGTGAGGTGGTCGTGGACGAGGACGTCGGTGGGCAGCGGCAGCCCCGCCGAGAGCAGGACGGCCGGCCAGTACACGGCGTGGAAGCGCAGCACGCCCTTCCCGGCGAGGTGGACGCGGCGCCCGCCGGAGGCCCACCAGCGCCGGTAGGCGGGGGCGTCGGTGCCGAGGCCCAGGCTGGTGACATAGGCGCTGAGGGCGTCCCACCACACGTACACGACCTGGGTGGGGTCGTCGGGGACGGGGACTCCCCAGCCGCGGGCGCGGGCGTGGGAGCGCGAGACGGAGAAGTCGTGCAGTCCGCCGGCGATGAGGGCGAGGACCTCGTTGCGGCGGACGGCGGGCTCGATGCGCACGGTGCCGTCCGAGATCAGCCGGTGCAGCGTGCCGGCATGGCGGGAGAGCCGGAAGAACCAGTTCTCCTCGGCGACGCGCTGCGGCGCGGTGCCGTGCTCGGGGCACCGCGTGCCGGTCAGTTCCTCCGGGGCCCGGAATGCCTCGCAGCCCACGCAGTACAGGCCCTCGTACTCCTTGCGGTACAGGTCCCCGGCCGCGGCGCAGGCGCGCCAGAGGCGTTCTACGCCGACACGGTGGCGGGGGTCGCTGCTCGTGCGGAGGAAGTCGTCGAGGCGGAGTGCCAGAGGTTCGCGCAGGGCGGCGAAGGCGTCGGCGTTGCGGTCGACGAACGCGCGCACGGGTACGCCCTCGGCCTCGGCGGCGAGGACGTTCTTGAGGGAGTTGTCGTCGGTGCCGCTGAGCAGCCGCACCTCGGCTCCCCGGCTGCGGTGGTGGCGGGCCAGGGCGTCGGCCTGGACCAGCTCCAGGGCGAAGCCCAGGTGCGGGCGGGCGTTGACGTAGGGAAGGGTCGTGGTCAGGTAGTGGCGTCGTGCCGTCATCGGTCCTCCTCGCCCGGTGACGGGGCGACCTGACCGGCACAGCGGTGAGACCCCGTTCCCGGGGCCTCGGCGTCGGTACGCGTCCGTGCTCAGCAGCCCCGTCGGCGGGGCATCGTGCGGTGCTGGGCGGAAGGCGCGGTCATGGCGGAGACCGTAGCAGCGCGGGCCGGTGCCGGTCAGGTGGATTTACGGCACCCCCATGGCCCCGGCCGGGTTCCGCTCCGGAGGGGGCGAAGGGCCGGCCCTTCGTCGTCGACCGGCGCGCGCCCGGCCGGGACAGGGGCGCCGCCGCGGGCGCGCCCGGCCGGGGCAGGGAGCGGACGTCGTTCCGTCAGTCGGTGGGTTCGTCGAAGCTGGCGTAGTAGGCGGCGGCCATGTCCTCGTCGGCGTGGCCCTGCGCGGCGGCGCGTTCCAGTCGGGCCGCGCTCGCGGCGGCCACGTCGAGGCGGACGCCGTTGCGCTCGCCGGCCCGGACGATGAGGCGCGCGTCCTTGGCGGCGGTCGCCACCGCGAACTGGGGCGGGGACAGCCGCCCGTCGAGGACGAGGGCCGACTTGGCGCGCAGATAGCCCATGTCGAGCGGGCCGCCCTCGATGAGCTCGAAGAAACGGTCGGGGTCGACGCCGAGGGCCTTCGACAGGGCCAGCACCTCCCCGGCCGCGGCGGTCGCCGCGACGACCCAGCTGTTGGCGACCAGCTTCAGCCGTGTCGCGTCGGCCGCGGCGCCGTCCTCGCCGCACCACACGGTGCGGGCGCCGACCGCGTCGAGGACCGGGGTCACCTTCTCGCGGCCCTCCGCGGGCCCGGCGGCCAGCACGGTCAGATGTCCGGCCTCGGCCGGCTCTCGGGTGCCGAGCACGGGCGCGTCGTAGAAGACCAGGCCGTGCTCGCGGGCGAAGGCCGCCAACTCGGGTACGGACTCCATGCCGGCGGTGGTGGACTGCACCCAGGCCGTCCCGGGACTCAAGGCGGGAGCGGCCTCGCGCACGACGGCCAGGGCGGCGTCCCCGTCGTGGAGCATCGTCAGCACGACGTCTGCCCCCTCGACGGCCTCGGCGGGCGTGTCGGCCACGAACGCCCCGTCGGCCGCGAGCGGTTCGGCCTTGGCGCGGGTGCGGTTCCACGCGCGTACGGCGTGCCCGGCGCGGGCGAGGTTGCGGGCCATCGCGGCGCCCATGATGCCGGTGCCCAGGACGCTCACAGTGAGCTTGTCGGTCATGCTGGCGGCTCCCTTGGCCTCGTCTTTTGTTGACCGATCGTTCCGGAATAACCTACCGTCACGGCATGGCCAGGACCAAGGCATTCGATCCGCAGGTCGCGCTGCAGTCCGCTCTCGAACTGTTCTGGAGCAAGGGCTACGAGGCGACGTCGATGGCCGACCTGGTCGATCACCTGGGCATCGGGCGCGCGAGCATCTATGCCACCTTCGGCAACAAACGCGCGCTGTACCTCAAGGCGCTGGACCGGTACGGCGAGGCGCGCAACACGGCCCTGGCGCGCGAGTTGTCCCGGCCGGGTCCGGCGCTGCCCGCCGTCCGGGCGGCCGTGCGCCGCTTGGCGGCGGAGGCCGCCGAGGAGCCCGGCCGCACCCGCGGCTGCCTGGTCACCAACACGGCTGCCGAGCTGGCCCCGCACGACGGCGCGGCCGCTCGCCGCGTGGAGCTGAACTGGGCGCACCTGGAGACGCTGTTGCACTCGGCGCTCCTGCGCGCCCAGGCACAGGGCGAGTTGCCCGAGGAGCGCGATCCGCGGGCGCTCGCGCGGATGCTGCTGGTGCTCCTGCAGGGCCTGGGGGTCGTCGGCAAGGCCTCCACGGACCCCGCACGGGTGCTCGACGCCGCGGAACAGGCCCTGACCCTCCTGGACTGACACACGCCCGGCGCCCCGGCGAGCACCCGACCGGCCCCCTCCCTTCAGGACCGGTCGGTCCATTGCACAGGCGCGTGTGCCGCGCCGCCGCCTCAGCCCCCGGCCAGCGCGCCCAGCGGGTCGTCCAGCACCGGCTGCCACGCCAACTCGGCCGCCCCGACCAGGCTGTTGTGGTCGAGGGTGCAGGCGAGGATGGGGACGCCGCCGCTGCGGCCCCACAGGCTGCGATCGGCGACGACCGCGCGCAGGCGGTCCGGGTCGGTGTCGAGGAGCGTGCGGTGCAGGCCGCCGAGGACGATCCGGTCGGGGTTGAGGATGTTGACCAGGCCGGCCAGGCCCAGGCCGAGCCGGTCGATCAGGATCTCCACGGCCGCGCGGACGGCGGGGTCGCCGTACTCCTCGCGGATCAGGTCCTTGGCCTGCTGGAGCAGCGACACCTCCGGGCCGGGGGCCCGGCCCGCCGTCGCGAGGAAGGCCAGCGGGTCGGCCTCGACGTCGAGACAGCCCCGGCCGCCGCAGTGGCAGGGGCGGCCCTCGGGGTTGACGGTGAGGTGCCCCACCTCCAGCGCGAGCCCGGCGCTGCCGGTGTGCAGCCGCCCGTCCAGCACGAGGGCACCGCCCACACCCCGGTGCCCGGTGGCCACGCACAGCAGGTCACGGGCGCCGCGCCCGGCGCCGTGGCGGTGCTCGGCGAGGGCGGCGAGGTTGACGTCGTTCGCGGCGAAGGCGGGCCCGGTGACACCGGCCGCGTGCACGCGCTCGGCGAAGATCTCGCGCACCCGCGCTCCCACCGGCCAGGCCAGGTGCAGTGGGTTGAGGGCGAGCCCCTCCGGTTCGGCGACCGCCGACGGCACGGCCAGGCCGGCGCCCACGCACCGTCTCCCGGTCTCCCGCAGCAACTGCGCGCCCGCGTCCACGACGGAACCGAGCACCTTGGCCGGGTCGGCGTCGACGGTCTCGCAGCCGGGCGCGGTGGCGACGATGCGGCCGCCGAGGCCGACGAGCGCGGCGCGGAAGCCGTCGGCGTGCACCTGTGCGGCGAGGGCTACGGGGCCCTCCTCGGCCACGTTGAGCCGGTGCGAGGGGCGGCCCTGGGAACCGGCCGGGGCACTCGGCCTGGCGTCGACCCGGATCAGTCCCAGGGCCTCCAGTTCCGCGGCGACCGCCCCGGCCGTGGCACGGGTGACACCGAGCTCGGCGGTGAGGACCGCTCTGGTCGGTGCCCGGCCGGTGTGCACGAGCTCCAACGCGGGCCCCAGCGCACCGCGCCCCCGGTCCAACCGTGTCCTGGAGGTGCTCACTTCCCCCGTCGGCCGGGGGTCCGCCTTGCCGCTCATGAGGGCGAGTCTCCCATGATCCGCTCGCCCGGCGGCGGCCGGGAAGCCGCCCACCGGAGGGGCGGCGTTCGGCCGGCCGGTCGGCCCCGGACGGGGAGCGGTTCTCCCGGCCGGGTCCGCGGAACACCGAGGTGGGCGAGGCACCAGCGGGCACCGGGGACGAACAGGGCGCCGCTGCGCGGGCTCGGCACCCCCTGCGCGGGGCGGGCACGCGTCTCCGGGGGCGCGGGAGCGACGACGCGGCGGTCGCCGAGGCCCCCGGGGGCGCGCGGGGCGCACCCCGGCCGGCGCGGGCCTTGCCGGTGGTGCGGCACGGAGTGCGCCGGGTGTCCGCGCCGGTCCGACGCGTACCGGGCGGGCCCTGGACCGACGGACGCGTACCCGCCGGACCCGTGCGCGGGGCCCTGGACGGGCGGGCGGGTACCGGGCGGGGCCGGCACCGAACCCGGCGCGATCCGGGCTCGGTACCTGGTGGCAGCTCGCGTCCTCTCGTCCCTCCTCCCGCACCGGCCCTGAGCTGCGGCTCGGCTAGCCTTGTCGCGATGAACGACCGTATGACGACCCCGTGGGGCGAGTTCGCGCTGACCCGTTTCCCCGAGGACCCACGCGACCGGCTGCGCGCCTGGGACGCCTCCGACGCTTACCTGCTCGTGCATCTGGCCGAGCAGGGGGTCCCGCTGACCGGCACGGTCGTGGTCGTCGGCGACCGGTGGGGTGCGCTGGCCACGGCGCTCGCGGCGTGCGAGCCGACGCAGATCACGGACTCCTTCCTGACCCAGGAGGCGACGCGGGCCAACCTGGCGCGGGCGGGGGTGGTGCCCGGCACGGTGGGGCTGCTGACGACGCAGGACCCGCCGCCGGAGCGGATCGACGTGCTGCTGGTGCGGGTGCCGAAGAGTTCGGCACTGCTGGAGGACCAGTTGCTCAGGCTTGCGCCCTCGGTGCACGAGGGCACGGTCGTGGTCGGCACCGGCATGGTGAAGGAGATCCACACCTCCACGCTCAAGCTGTTCGAGCGGGTGCTGGGGCCGACGCGGACGTCGCCGGCCCGGCAGAAGGCCCGCCTGATCTTCTGCACACCGGACCCGGCGCTGAGGCCGGGAGCCAGTCCGTGGCCGTACCGCTACGCCCTCCCGGAGGGCGTCGGACCTGCCTCCGGCGGTACGGTCGTCAACCACGCGGGGGTGTTCTGCGCCGACCGCCTGGACATCGGCACGCGGTTCTTCCTCCGGCACCTGCCCACCACCCGTGGCACGCAGCGGGTCGTGGACCTGGGCTGCGGAAACGGTGTCGTGGGGACGTCGGTGGCGCTGGCCAACCCTGACGCCGAGGTGCTGTTCGTGGACGAGTCGTTCCAGGCGGTGTCGTCGGCCGAGGCGACGTACCGGGCGAACGGCGTGCCCGGGCACGCGGAGTTCCGGGTCGGGGACGGGCTGAGCGGAGTGCCGTCCGGCAGTGTGGACACCGTCCTCAACAACCCGCCGTTCCACTCCCACCAGGCCACGACGGACGCCACGGCCTGGCGGATGTTCACCGGCGCCCGGCGTGCGCTGCGGCCCGGCGGCGAGCTGTGGGTGATCGGCAACCGGCATCTCGGCTACCACGTCAAGCTGCGGCGTGTGTTCGGCAACAGCCAGGTCGTCGCGGGCGACCCGAAGTTCGTGGTGCTGAAGGCGGTCAAACACGATCGCTAGCGCCGCGTACGGCCAAGCCCCGACGTTCCGGGAGGGGTGCCCGGCGGGCTCCTTCGCGAGCCCGCCCGCTCCGGGCGAGCCGGGTGGCCGGTGTTCACCGGCCCACAGGTGTGGGCGGCGTCGCCTCCCCCGTCCTGCGCGGGCGCGCCCGCCCGGGCGGCCTCTCCCCCGCCCGGGTGGGCGCGCCCTCCCGCCCTGAGGAGACCGGAAGCGGCCGGACCGGTGCCGCTCCGGCCGAGGCGGGCGACGCGCGTGAGGAACGAGCGACCACCGGCAACCGGTGGCGTTCAGCGTGCGGCGACAGCGGGTGCGGTGGGCCGGCCACCGGCGAGCACCCCGATGAGCCGCTCCACGCTCCGGGCCATCGCCTCTCGGCCCACGCTGAGGTAGCTGCGCGAGTCGACGGCATCGGGATGGGCCGCCAGGAAGTCCCGGATCGCGCCGGTCATGGCGATGTTGAGCGCGGTCCCGATGTTGATCTTGGTGATGCCGCCCGCGACGGCGGCCGTCAGCTCCCCGTCGGGGACGCCGGAGGAGCCGTGCAGGACGAGTGGCACGCCGAGGGTGACGGCAAGGCGCTCGAGGAGGCCGTGGTCGAGGGCCGCGGTGCGGGTGGTCATGGCATGGGCACTGCCTATGGCGACGGCCAGGGCGTCCACGCCGGAGTCGGCGACGAAGGCGCGGGCCTGGGCGGGGTCGGTGCGCGCGCCCGGCGCGTGGGCGTCGAGGGCGGGGGCACCTGCCTTGCCGCCGACCTGACCCAGTTCCGCCTCGATCCAGAGGCCTTGGGCGTGCGCCCAGTCGGCGGCGGCCCGCGTCGCTGCGAGATTGTCGGCGTAGGGCAGGTGGGAGGCGTCGTACATGACAGAGCTGAAACCGGCCTCCGGGGCCTGGCGCAGCAGGGCGTCGCTGCGCACGTGGTCGAGGTGGAGTGCGACGGGCACGGCGGCGCGCTCGGCGGCGGCGACGGCGGCCCGGGCGAGGGGCAGGAGCCGGCCGTGGCGGAAGCGGACCGCGTTCTCGCTGACCTGGAGGACGACGGGTTCACGGCACACCTCGGCTCCGGCGACGACGGCCTCGACGTGTTCGAGCGTGATGATGTTGAAGGCGGCGACGGCGGAGCGCGCGGCGGCGGCCCCGGACAGGAGCTCGCCGGTGGTGACGAGGGACACGGGCGGTCCTTCCGGGGCGTCAGGGGGCGAGGATCACCGAGCGGGTGAGGTGGCGGGGGCAGTCCGGATCGAGGCCGCGTCGGGCCGCCGCGGCCACGGCGAGGCGTTGCGCCCGGACAAGTTCGGCGAGCGGGTCGAGGCCGCCCGCCACCCACAGTCCGCCGGTGGCCCGCACCTGTTCGGCCAGGCCCTGCGGGGCGTCGCCGAACATCCATGTCGCCGTGCCGGCCGTGGTGACGCTGATGGGTCCGTGCCGGTACTCCATCGCCGGGTAGGCCTCGGCCCACGCCAGCGAGGCCTCGCGCATCTTCAGCGCGGCCTCACTGGCCAGGCCCACGGTCCAGCCGCGGCCCAGGAAGGTGAACTGCCCGCATTCCACGAGGCCTTGGGGCAGCGGACGGGACAGTGCCGTGCGGGCGTCGGCGACGGCCGCCTCGGAGTGCAGGCCGAGGTGGGCGCGCAGCAGGGTCAGCGCGCTCGTCGCGAACCGGGTCTGCACGACGGAGCGTTCGTCTGCGTGGTCGAGGACGACGACCTCGTCGGCGGCACGCGTCACGGGTGTGTGCGGGGCGGCGGTGAGCGCGGTCGTCCGGATGTGCCCGCGCAGCCGCCCGAGCAGTTCCAGCACCTCGGTGGTGGTGCCGGAGCGGGTGAGTGCGACGACACGGTCGTAGCGGCGGCCGTGGGGGAACTCGGAGGCGGCAAAGGCGTCCGTCTCGCCCAGGCCCGCCCCCTCGCGCAGTCCCGCGACCGCCTGCGCCATGAAGAAGGAGGTCCCGCAGCCGACGACCGCGACCCGCTCCCCGGGCGCCGGCAGCACTTTCCCGTGATCCGCGGCCTGCTCCGCGGCGCGCGTCCAGCACTCGGGCTGGCTGTTCAACTCGTCCTCGACATGGCTCATGCGTGCCCTCCCCGAGACGGGATGATTGTTCATGCAAGATATAGCCAGCTTTCGAGCATCATCAAGCATCTGAGGGAATCGACGGTGCGCTAGGGTCGCCGGGGATCACGCGTGGGCCGAGGACGGAGGTGCGGATGTCGCGCGACGCCCGCTGGAAGGCGCTGCTGGAACTGCTCGTCGAACGGGGCAGGCTCGACGTCGAGGAGGCCGCCACCGAGCTGGCGGTCTCGGCCGCAACCGTCCGCCGTGACTTCGACCAGCTCGCGGAGCAGCAGTTGTTGGTGCGCACCCGGGGCGGCGCGGTGGTGCACGGGGTGTCCTACGAACTGCCGCTGCGCTACAAGAACGCCCGGCGCGCCCCGGAGAAGCAGCGCATCGCCAAGGCGGTGGCCGACCTGATCGCGCCGGGCGAAGCGGTCGGGCTGACCGGCGGCACGACCACGACCGAGGTGGCGCGGGCGCTCGCGGTGCGCGGCGATCTCTCCTCGGGCTCGCCGGCGCTGACCGTCGTCACCAACGCCCTCAACATCGCCAACGAGCTGGCGGTCCGCCCCCAGTTCAAGATCGTGGTGACCGGCGGGGTGGCACGGGCGCAGTCGTACGAGCTCATCGGGCCGCTCGCGGACGGCGTGCTCGGCCAGATCACCCTCGACGTGGCCGTGCTGGGCGTGGTCTCCTTCGACGCCGTCCACGGCGCCGCCGCGCACGACGAGGCGGAGGCCGCCGTCAACCGGCTTCTGTGCGAGCGCGCGGAGCGAGTGCTGGTCGCCGCCGACTCCAGCAAGCTCGGGCGGCGCGCCTTCGCCCGCATCTGCGCCACCGACGCGGTCGACACACTGGTGACCGACGCGGCGGCCGAACCCGAGGCGGTCCGGCGGTTCGAGGAGGCCGGCCTCACGGTCGTGACCGTGTGACGGCGCTGCAGGCGGCGCCCACCGCCGGCACGCGCGGAAGGCCGGGCGTCGCGGCGGCTGCCGGCCGGCGGTGACGGCGGCGGACCCGGCTCCGGGAGTGCGTGCGGTGCTCCACGCCTGCCGGCGACACCGCGGACGGGGCCGGGCACCGGCGGTGGCGCGGCGGCGGGCTTCCGGCCGCCGGCCCCGCGCGGCGGCTGCGCCGCCCCTCTGCCGGGTCCGCGCAACGGGCCGGGGACACGCGCCTCAGGCGGCCGGGTGCTCGGCGCGGAAGCGCGCCACCCATTCCGAGGTCGTCGCCAGCCCGCCGAAGGTGTAGAAGTGCACCTTGACGTCGCCGTGGCGGCGGACGTCGTAGCCACGGGCGAGGGCGTGCAGGAAGCGGTCGGGGCCCGCGGTGCCCATCAGGTTGGTGAGGGACAGCCCGTACTTGCGGGCGATGGAGGCGCTGGTGCCGACGCCGAAGCGGGTGGCGTAGGACAGCAGCCGGCGCACCCCGGCCGGGCCGGGCACGCCGATGCGGACCGGCGCCTGCACTCCGTGGGCGCGGGCCCGCTCCACCCAGTCCAGCACCGGGTCGGCGTCGAAGCCGAACTGCGTGATCACGTCGCCGGCCAGATCGTGCCGGCCCAGCACGGCGCTCTTGTCCCGCAGCGCCGACCACAGCTCGGCGTCGTCGATGGCGGGGTGGCCCTCCGGGTAGCCGCTGATGCCGACCCGGCGCACCCCGTACCGCTGGAGCAGTCCGGTGCGGATGACGGCGAGGGCGTCGTCGTAGGGGCCGTGCGGATCGGCCGGGTCGCCGCCCACGACGAACACGTGCTCACCTGCGCCCTCGTCCCGCAGGCCCGCAAGGAACTCCTCCAGGGCGGCCCGCGAACCGAGCCGGCGGGCGGAGATGTGCGGCACCGGCACGAAGCCGTACCCCTTGACGGCGCGGGCCGCCTCGAGCCGCATGTCCGGGTCCTCGTTACCGAGGAAGGTGATGTTGACGCGGGTACCGACGGGGATGGTGTGGCGCGCCCGCTCCAGGGCGGGGACGTCCTTGGCCGTCATCTCCAGGGAGAAGTCCTCCAGCAGCGCCGTGGCGGGCGCGGCGGGGGCCGTGGGACCGGGGTGCATCGTCCTCCTCGTCGCGGGTGGCGCGGATTCCCCGGCCGGTGCCCGGTCCGAGTGCTCGCCCCAGCGTACGGCCGCGCTCCGTGCGGGCCCGCGGGGGCCCTGCGCAAGGCGGGCGACCGGAACGCTGCGTGCAGGCCCGCCACGCTCGGCGACCGGAACGGCCCCGGGCACCCGCCTCGGCCCCGTGTCCGACGCCCGCGCTCTGTTGCCCGCGGCCAGAGGACCGACGTCCGGAGGCCGCCGTTCCGGCGCGCCGCGGGGCGGGGCGTCCCCTGGGCGGGACGCTACCGGGAGTCCGGGCGGCGCTTCGGGCGTCCCCGGGCGAGGTGGCGGCGCAGCCGGGTCAGTGGCCAGGTGTTGACGACGTCACCGGCGGTGAGCCAGCCGCGCTGCGCCGTGCCGATGCCGAAGCGCAGGGTGGCCAGGTGCCGCGTGGAGTGGGCGTCGCTGTTCACGGCGAACCGCACCCCGTACCGGCGGGCGCGCAGGATGTCCTCGTCGCGCAGGTCGAGCCGCTCCGGCCGGGCATTGATCTCCAGGACCGTGCCGGTGCGGGCGCAGGCCTCGAACACCGCGTCGAGGTCGACGTCGATGCCGGGGCGCTTGCCGATGAGCCGGGTGGTGGGGTGGCCGATGATGTCGACGCAGGGGTGCTCGCAGGCCCGGACCAGGCGCCGGGTGAGCGCCGCGCGGTCCTGACGGAAGTGGGAGTGCACGGAGGCCACGCACAGGTCGAACCCGGCGAGGAAGTCCTCCGGCCAGTCCACCCCGCCGTCGGGGTCGATGTTCAGCTCGGCACCGTGCAGCAGTCGCAGGCCGCCGCGCCGCCTGCCGTAGCGCCCGTCCAGGGCGCGCAGCCGCGCCCGCTGGTCCAGCATCCGCTCGTCGGTCATGCGCTGCATGGACAGGGCGGGGCCGTGGTCGGTGACGGCGTAGTAGGCGTACCCGCGGTCGGCCGCCGCGGCGACCATCTCCTGGAGCGGGGCGAGTCCGTCGGTGAGGTCGGTGTGGGTGTGCAGGTCGCCCCGCAGGTCCGCCTCGGTCACCGGCCGGGGCAGCGTGCCCGCCAGGCCCGCCTCGATCTCGCCTCGGTCCTCGCGCAGCGGGGGCGGGATCCACGGCAGCCCGAGCCCGGCGTACACGTCCTCCTCCGTGCGGGAGGCGATCCTGCTTCCGGTCTCGGCGTCGAAGAGGCCGTACTCGGACAGTTTCAGCCCCAGGTGGACGGCCCGTTCCCGGAGGCGGATGTTGTGCGCCCTGGACCCGGTGAAGTACTGCAGGGCGGCTCCCCACGACTCGGGCGGCACGACACGCAGGTCGACGGCGAGCCCCTCGGTGGTGCGCACCGACGTCTTGGTGGTGCCGTGGGCGATGACCTCGGTGACGTAGGGAAGTTCGGTGAACGCCCGCATGAGGGGCGCGGAGTCCTCCGCGGCGGCGAGGACGTCGATGTCGCCGATGGTCTCGCGGACGCGGCGCAGGGAGCCCGCGCAGGCGCAGCGGGAGCAGCCGCTCACCTCGGCCAGCCGGCCGACGATGTCCTCGGCGAGGTCCGCGGCCACGTCGAGGAGGACGCGGTCGCCTGCGGACCGAAGGAGTTCGATGCCGTGGAGGATGTTCTCCTCGGTCTTCGGACCGAAGCCCCTCAGGTCCCGCAGCCGCTCGGCACGGACGGCGTCGGCGAGTTCCTCCACGGAGGAGATACCGAGCTCCTCGTGGAGGACGCGGGCCTTCCTGGGGCCGAGCGTGGGGACGGCGGTGAGCCGGCGAACCCCGGGCGGGACACGAGCGCGCAGCTCCTCGACGGCGGCGACGCGGCCGTCACGGAGGTACTCGACGATCTTCTCGGCGACGGACCTGCCGACGTCGGGGATCTCCTGGAGGCCCTGGACGTCGAGCGTGGCCACATCGGCGTGGTAGCCGCCGATCGACCGGGCGGCCTTCTCATGGGCACGTGCCCTGAACGCGTCCCCGCCGGTGAGCGAGATCAGGTCCGCGTACTCCTGGAACAGGGCGGCGACCTCGTCGTTGGACCGAGCCACCCCTCCAGGGTAGGGGCAGCGACGGGCGGGTACCCGAGGGCACGGTTCCCGTTGCCGAGGAGGGTGAATCGGATGCTGTTCCTCGGACTGTTCCTCCTCACGGCCACCGGTGCCTTCACCGCGCTGGCCGTCGCCGGCAACCTGTCGGGCGGCCCGGAGTACACGGTGACCGTGCTCGGCCAGGACATCGCCACGATGAACGGGCTCGCCCTGTTCTGCTCCGGGTTCGCCCTGGCCCTGATCTTCTGCCTGGGCCTGGCGATGACGACGGCCGGGGCGATGCACCGCCACCGCCGTTCCTTCCGGGCGCGTCACCGGCGCGGCCGCACCCCGCTCGACGACACGAGGGGCCGCCCGGGCGGCCACACCTGAGTCGGTACGTCCCGTGGGCGGGTCCGGCACCGGGCAGACGAGGCCGGCGTGACCGAGTGCGGCAGTCCGCCGTCCCCCGGCCGGCGGGGAGCCCCCGGACCGCGGGACGGGCGCGAGCCCCGCCCCGCGGTCCGGGGGCCGGTTCAGGGGGTGCGGGCGGTGCGCAGGCTGCCGACCGCCCTCAGCAGCCGGTCGGCGGGCTCGCGCAGCCGAGGGTGGGCGAGGACCGTGTTCCTCAGGCCCCGCACGGGCCGCCGCACCATCCGGTGGGCCGCCGCGACCGGGTGGGGACGGGTCGCGAACCCCTCCGCCACACGGAGTTCGCGGGTCTTGAGCCAGTCCTTGTACTCCTTGTCGCCACGCCCCAGGTCCAGCAGCGTCAGCCCCTGCCTGCGGCCCGTCTCGGCCATCCTCAGGTGCATCATCAGGCCGGGCGAGTAGCGGTGGACCTCCGGGTCGTAGGTCGTGAACCACGCCGCGAGAACGGTGCGGGACCTCGGCCCGAAGTGCGCCGCCACCGGACGATCACCGGCGTAGAGGACGGAGAGCACCCCCGTGAAGTGCTCCTCGCGCACCTCGAAGAGGTCGTTCACCAGGTCGACTATCCAGGGCCGGGAGAAGCGGTCCATCCGGCCGGTCCTGCGGTACTGGGCCGACTTCCACCGCATCAGCTGCCGCAGCGCGCCCGGATCCCGCTCGTCGAAGACGAACCGCATCTCGCCGACGTCCCGGCCCATGCGGCGCTCCTTCTTCAGGGTCGTCCGGGCCAGGCCCGGATAGCTGGCGCGCAGCCACTCCGGGTAGCCGTCGTCGCCGTGCGCCAGGTCGATCACCGGGGACGGGAAGAGCCCGGTGACGTGGGGCCCGAACGGCCTCTGCTGCTCGACGAGATGGTCGAACTCGAAGCTGGCCAGGCCGCAGGCCCGCAACAGCGTTCGTGTGTCCCAGTCGACGCCGGGGCGGTGCACGAGGGCCTGGCAGTCGGACAGTCCGAGGCCGAGGGCCCGGCCGACACCGAGGGAAGTGCGCTCGTAGGGGAAGAAGCCGACCGGGTCGCCGCCGTCGTGCAGGACGGCCACCCGTGTCCCGGCGCGGTGCCGGGCCACTCCGGCCGCGAACTCCGGGGCGAGGAACGGGTTGGCGAACTCGGGTGACTCCTCCATGGCCTGGTGCCAGATCTTGCGCTGCGACTCGGTCAGTTCGTCAACTCTGTGGACGGTGATGTGCATCGGCGAACCGCTCCCCCCACGGCGCGTTGCGCGCGTTGCTCATGGCTCGATGAGGGATCAAACGTCGCGAAACAGTACGCACACTGTCAAGACGTAGAGGGGTGCGACGGTCGTGCCCGCGCCGCGGCGGCCGATATCGGACCTGGTGGATCCCGGGGCGCCCGCCGTGGTGCGGGCGCCCCTGCGAGGGTGCGTGACGCGAGAGCCGTTACAGCGTGCGCTCCAGGCGGTCGGCGACCAGCTTGACGAACCGTGCCGGCTCCTTGGGCTGGCCGCCCTCGGCGAGCACGGCGAGGGTGTGCAGCAGCTCGGCGGTCTCGGCGAGCCCTGCGTGGTCCGCGCGGTCCCGGTGTGCCTGGTTGAGGCCCTTCACGAGCGGGTGGTCCGGGTTGAGTTCGAGGATCCGCTTGGCGGAGGGCACCTCCTGGCCCATCGCCCGGTACATGTTCTCCAGAGCGGGGGTCAGGTCGTTCGCGTCGGAGACGAGGCAGGCCGGGGAGACGGTGAGCCGGGACGACAGGCGCACCTCCTTGATGTCCTCCGCCAGCTGTTCCTTCATCCAGTCGAGCAGCCCGGCGTACTCCTGCGACTGCGCGCTGTCGGTGGACTCCCCCTCCTCGCCGTCCAGGTCGATCTCGCCCTTCGCGACGGACCGCAGCCGCTTGCCCTCGTACTCGCCGACGGTGTCGGCCCACACCTCGTCGACGGGGTCGGTGAGCAGGAGGACCTCGATGCCCTTGGCCCGGAAGGCCTCCATGTGGGGGGAGTTCTCGATGCTCTGCCGGGAGTCGCCGGTGAGGTAGTAGATGTCCTCCTGGCCGTCCTGCATCCGCTCCACGTAGGCCTTCAGCGTGGTCGGCCCGTCCTCGCTGTGCGTGCTGGCGAAGGACGAGACGGCGAGGAGGGCGTCGCGGTTCTCCGCGTCGGTGACCAGGCCCTCCTTCACGACGGCGCCGAACTCCCGCCAGAACGTGGCGTAGCGCTCGGCGTCCTTGGCCATCATCTCCTTGACGGAGGACAGGACCTTCTTCGTCAGGCGGCGCTGGATCATCCGGATGTGGCGGTCCTGCTGGAGGATCTCGCGGGAGACGTTGAGCGAGAGGTCGGCCGCGTCGACGACGCCCTTGACGAAACGAAGGTAGGGCGGGAGCAGTTCCTCGCAGTCGTCCATGATGAAGACGCGCTTGACGTACAGTTGCACGCCGCGCTGGTGCCCCTGGGTGAACAGGTCGTGCGGGGCGTGGGCGGGCAGGAACAGCAGGGCCTGGTACTCGAACGTGCCCTCCGCCTGGAGCCGTACGGTCTCCAGCGGGTCGCGCCAGTCGTGGCTGATGTGCTTGTACAGCTCGTGGTACTCGTCGTCGGACACCTCGTCACGCGAACGCGC
This sequence comes from Streptomyces actuosus, assembly GCF_016921115.1. Lineage (GTDB taxonomy): Bacteria > Actinomycetota > Actinomycetes > Streptomycetales > Streptomycetaceae > Streptomyces > Streptomyces actuosus_A. Next base: position 137,286 of record NZ_JAFFZS010000003.1, on the reverse strand, counting down.
CCACAGGGCCTTCATCGAGTTCAGCGGCTCGGCCCCGGACCCGCCCTCGCCCTTCCCGTCGCTGTCGCCCTCGCCGCCGGGCTTGGGTACGAACCGGATGGGCCAGGTGATGAAGTCCGAGTACCGCTTGACGATCTCCCGGATCTTCCACTCGTCGGTGTAGTCGTGGAGCTGGTTCTCGGGGTCGGCCGGCTTGAGGTGCAGGGTGACGGAGGTGCCCTGGGGTGCGCCGTCGACGGTGTCGAGCGTGTAGGTGCCCTCACCGCGGGAGGTCCAGCGGGTGCCGTGCTTCTCGCCGGCCCGGCGGGTCACCAGGGTGACCTCGTCGGCGACCATGAACCCGGAGTAGAAGCCGACGCCGAACTGCCCGATGAGGCCCTCGGCCCGGTCCGCGTCCTTGGCCTCCTGGAGTTCCTGCAGGAAGCCGGCCGTGCCGGAGTTGGCGATGGTGCCGATCAGCCGCCCGACCTCCTCGTAGGACATGCCGATGCCGTTGTCCCGCACGGTGAGGGTTCGTGCGTCACCGTCGGCCTCGATCTCGATGTGCAGGTCGGACACATCGGCGTCGGCAGCGCCGTCCCGCAAGGACTCCAATCGCAGCTTGTCCAGTGCGTCGGAGGCGTTGGAGACGAGCTCCCGAAGGAAGACGTCCTTGTTCGAGTAGACCGAGTGGATCATCAACTGGAGCAGCTGACGGGCCTCTACCTGGAACTCAAACGTTTCGGTCGGCATGGTACGCGGTTACCTCACAGGTCCTGAGTCGCCGGAAAATGGTGAGACCACTTTGACGTGCTCCCCGGGCTGAAGTCCAGGGACTTCAGCGCGTCGCCGCGCCCGCGGTTCGTCGAGTCGCCGGGACAGGTTCCCGTCGGGCCGGACCATCCCGTGGGCCTCGCGGGCGGGACCGGCGGGCGACCCGCATCGATCCCGCCGCGGAAGTGACCGGCGACCGACAGCCAGGACACCCGAAGGTCGGTCGCGAACAGGGGTCAGGCCGCTCCTGCGCCGGTGACCTCGTCCTCGCAACCACGGGTGGGGCCTGACCGGTCCGCTCGGGTCGGCGACGCCGGCCGCTCCAGGCACTCGGGCCGGGCCACGGACGTCTCGTGCAGGTCCGCGTCCGGATTCCCGGCCCGCGCAGGCACGGTCCGCGCCGGACGGCCGCCTCTCGTTCAGGCCTCCTCGGCTTCGGCCGGACCTCGGCGATCCTGTCGGGTGCGCACACGTGCGCGCAGTCCCCACAGGGCCACGGGCACACCGATGGCGACCAGAGCGGCAGCAGTGCAGAGGCCGGCCTGATAGCCGATGAGAAAGGCATGTCCGGATCCGGCGCCCCTGTCGGCGACCGAGCTTTGCACGGAGGTCACGATCAGGCCGATCACGGCGATGCCGAACACGCCTGATGCTTCTCGTGTAGCACTGAACAGTCCCGCTGCGACACCGGAGAGCCGGTCGGGTGCGGACTCCAGGGCGCGCGTGGTCAGTGGGACCGCCAGGCCCGAGCCGACGCCGATCGCCACCAGTCCCGGCAGAAGGCCGACGAGACCGCCGCGCCTGCTTCCCAGCGACACCAGCAGCAGACCCAGCGCCACCAGAAACATTCCCGCCGCGGCCACTTTCGCGTCCCCCAGCAGACGAGCCAGTTTCGCGACGAAGGGCGCAGTGGCAAGAAGAGAGGCGGCCACCGGCGTGAACATGAGCCCGGCAGAAGTAGGGCTGAGGCGGAGGTAATTCTGCAGGAAGAGAGCGGTGAAGAAATAGACCCCGCTGACGCCGAGTCCCCACAGGAGCTGGGTTAGCAGTCCACAGGTGAAGGCACGCCTTGCGAAAAGGGTGGAGAAGACCCCCCGACCGTGAAGCGATGACCTCACAGCGAGCGCGATCAGGGAGACGAGAGATGCGGCAGCAACAAGCAGGACACGAGAGTCAACGAAACCGTACTGCGGCCCCTCGATAAGGCAGTACGCAAACCCGCCGATGGCAATACACGCCAGAAAGATCGCACTCAGCGGGGCGGCGGGTACGCCACTCTCCCGCATTGCAGGACGGGACGGCGGACGGGGCACGAACGCGGCACAGGCCAGGAAGGAGACCAAGCCGATGGGGGCATTGATCACGAACAGCCAATTCCATCCCCAGTGTTCCGTGATCACTCCGGAAAGGACCGGTCCGCCCGCCAGGGCGGTCGCCAGCGCAACCGTGAGTGCGGTGAAGCCGGCATTCCTCGACCGGGGTGGCAGGTCATGGGAGAGCACGGCCAGGGCCGCAGGAAGGATCAGGGCCGCTCCCACTCCCTGCAGGCCACGCCCCGTGATCAGCATCGGCGCCCGGGTCGATACGCTGCACAGGATCGACGACAGCGCGAAGACAGCCACACCGAGAGAAAGAGTGAGACGCCGGCCCTTGCTGTCCGCCAGATGCCCGCCGAAAAGGAGGAAACTGGAATGCGTGAGCGGATAGACTGCGGCCACCCATTTCAGTCCCGCTTCGTCGAGAGCGAGTTCTGTCTGGATCTGGGGCAGGGCGACGTTGACGACGGTGCCGTCCAAAGCCGTCATGAAGGCAGGAAGGATGACGGCCACCAGAATGCCAAGGATCCGCAGACGGCTCATCGACCAGCCTCATGAGTTCGCTCGGCATCAATGTGGACCACGCAAGGGCACAGGGTTCGACCGGGTCTCCCCATGGTCGGAGTGTGCAACGCGCGGTTCAAAGCCGACACGCCGCAGTCCTTGACACGCCTGTGCGGCGACCATACTGAACATCCGCATCTGCACGACATGGTGAATCCGGCGGTCAGGGCCTCGACGACTGCGGCGTGTCACCCAGGTCGACGATCGGCACTGTGTTCTTCTGATTGGTGCGCTCCCCATGTCCGGATGATCCCGGGACCCGGGGCGCGCACCCTGGGATGTGGTCGGACGCTGTGTGGTATCGCCGTGGATATCGTCTCCGTCGGGCCGTCGCGGAATTTTCCTTCGAATCTGCCCGACATAACGAAGGCTTGGTGACCCAGTGCCGTCAACTGCGCGAGACACGCTCACCTACCATCTGGACCGGTCCGCATCGAACGCGCCCGACGAAGCCGCGTTCACCTTTGTGGACTTCAGCACCGACAAGGACGGCACCGCCCACAAGCTGACCTGGAGACAACTCGAGCATCGGGTCCGTGTGGCCGCGGCAGGTATCCGCCGTGCCGGAGCAGTGGGTGAACGGGTCGCCATCGTCGCGCCGCAGAGCCTGGACTACGTCATCGGTTTCCTGGCGGCCGCCTGCGCGGGCGCCATCGCGGTCCCCCTGTATCCTCCGGTTCTGCGCAGTCACGGTGACAAACTGGCGGCCTCCCTGGCGGACGCCGATCCGCTGCTCGCCATTTCCACCAGGGAGCAGCGTGCATCGGTGGCCGATTTCTGTGCGGAGCGCCGGGTCGGCTCAGGCATGCGGGTCACGACCCTCGAGGACCTCCGGACGCCGGACACGGAGGGCCCCCCGGAGCTGGTGCCCGTCGACCCGGCGGACTGCGCCTACCTGCAGTACACGTCGGGATCGACGAGGGTTCCCTCCGGAGTGGAGATCACTCACGCCAATGTCGTTGCCAACGCCCGCCAGGCTATGGAGGCGTACGACATCCGCCGGGGGCGCGACTGCACCGTGGGATGGCTCCCCCTCTACCACGACATGGGCCTGCTGTTGACGATCGCGGTGCCTGTCGTCGCTGGTGTCCCCTCGGTCCTGATGGACCCTCTGGCTTTCGTGCAAAGGCCGGCGAGATGGCTGCAACTGCTCACACGGCACAGCGGCGCGCACACCGCGGCGCCGGACTTCGCGTACGACTACTGCGTCCAACGGGTGACGGACGAGGAGCGCGCCGCGCTCTCCCTGGAGTCGGTGGCCACGATGGTCAACGGCAGTGAGCCCATTCGAGCGCGGACACTGACCCGTTTCCAGAGCGCCTTCGCCTCCTGCGGCATGCGCAGGACGACGATGCGTCCCTCGTACGGGCTGGCGGAAGCCACTGTGTTCGTAGCCGCCTCGCTCCAGGCGGAAGAGCCGACGGTCACCTGCTTCGACCGGGACATGCTGGCACAGGGCACCGCCCGCGTTGCGGAGCCCACCGACGGCGAGCCCGTCAGTGAACTGGTCGCCTGCGGCCGGCCGACCAACCAGGAGGTCGCCGTCGTCGATCCGGCCACGCGCCGGAGGCAGGAGGACGGCACGGTCGCCGAGATCTGGGTCAAGGGGCCCAACGTCGGGCGTGGCTACTGGCGCCGTCCGCAGGAGAGCCAGGCCACGTTCCACGCGGTCCTGGAGGGGGACGACCCTCAGGACCCCTCCCGGCACTGGCTGCGCACGGGCGACCTGGGAATGTGGTTCGACAAGCAGCTCTACATCACCGGGCGCGACAAGGACCTGGTCATCGTCGACGGCACCAACCACTACCCGCACGACATCGAAGGGACGGTGCAGGACGCCCATCCGGCCGTTCGACGCCACCACGTGGCCGCTTTCGCCGTGGACACGGAGAACGGCGAGAGACTCGTCGTCGTGGCCGAGCACGTACGGCAGGTTCCCGACCTGGAGAGGGTACGTGACGAGGTGAAGCGTGCCGTGCGTGGCGCAGTCGCCGAGGCCCACGCCATCGCAGTCCAGGACTTCGTCCTCGTCGAACCCGACAGCATCCCCTACACGACCAGCGGCAAGGTCTCCCGTACGGCCTGCCGCGAGAGCTACCTGGCAGGCCGGTGGTCGAAGCCGAAGCATGCGCTGCAGAAGGGGAACGACGGGGCATGACGGCGACGGGAGGACAACCGGAGAGGCCGACGGGCGCCGGGGAGTCACGTGCCGGTGTTCCGCCGCGCACGGCGGCGCCGGATGCCGCGGAGCTGCGCCGCGTGCTGCGGGAACTCGTGGCACATGCGTGCGACGTGTCGATGGAGGAACTGGACGACACACGCCCCTTGCCCGAGTACGGGCTCACGTCACGAGACGCGGTCGACCTCTCCGGGCGTCTGGAACAGATCCTCGATGTGTCGCTCCCCGCCACGCTGCTGTGGGAGAACCCGACCATCGAGCTGCTCACTCGCCGCCTCGCCGGGCAGGGGCAGTCCACCCGGGCGACGGAGCCGGCAACCGAGGGAGACGCCCCCGACGCCGGAGCCGCACCGATCGCCGTGGTGGGGGTGGGGTGCCGTCTGCCCGGCGACATCAACGGGCCCGGGGCCTTCTGGCAGCACCTGCTGGCCGGCACCGACGCGATCGGCCACGTGCCTGCCAAACGCTGGCGGGCCTTCGACGACGGGAGCGCTGACACGGCCGCCGTCCTGGACCGCACCTCCCGGTGGGGTGGATTCCTCGACGACATCGAGGGGTTCGACGCCGACTTCTTCGGCATCGCACCTCGTGAAGCCGAAGTGATGGACCCGCAGCAGCGCCTCCTCCTCGAGGTGAGCTGTGAAGCCCTCGATCACGCGGGGATCGCCCCTCCTTCCCTCCAGGGAACCGCCACCGGCGTGTTCGTCGGCCTCAGCGCACTCGAGTACGGGCATCTGACGACCTCCGACCTGACCCGCGTGACAGCTTGGACCAGCACCGGGGCGGCGGGCAGCATCGCCGCGAACCGGCTGTCCTACCTGCTGGACCTCCGTGGTCCGAGCATGACCGTCGACTCCGCGTGCTCCTCGTCCCTCGTCGCGGTCCACCAGGCGTGCCGCAGCCTGCGCAGCGGTGAGAGCGACACCGTGCTGGCAGCGGGGGTCAATGTCCTGCTGTCCCCTGCCGTCACCGTCAACTTCGACCAGGCCGACGCCTTGGCGGCCGACGGCCGATGCAAGCCCTTCGACGCGAGCGCCGACGGCATCACGCGAGGCGAGGGATGCGGCGTCGTCATCCTCAGGCGGCTGTCCGACGCCCAGCGCGACGGTGACAGGATCCTCGCCGTCATCCGGGGCACCGCCGTCAACTCCGACGGCCGCTCGGCCGGCCTCATGGCGCCCAACCCCGTCGCGCAGCAGGCGCTGCTGGAGGCCGCCGTGCGGGACGCCGGTGTGCAGGCCGGCGACATCGACTACGTCGAGGCGCACGGGACCGGAACGCTGCTGGGCGATCCCATCGAGGCCGGTGCGCTCGGCGCCGTCCTCGGCCCCGGCCGGCCCTCCGAGCGCCCGCTGCTCATCGGATCCGTCAAGAGCAATCTGGGGCACCTCGAGGGTGCGGCGGGCATCACGGGTCTGATCAAGACGGTGCTGTCGCTCCACCACGGTGAGATCCCCCCGTCCCTGCACTTCCACAACCCGAACCCGCACATCGACTTCACTGCCCTCGGCCTGCGCGTCGTGACCCGGGCGACTCCGTGGCCCGGGGGGTCCGCCCGCCCGGCCCTCGCCGGGGTGTCGGCCTTCGGCTTCGGGGGTACCAACGCGCACGTCGTGCTCGAGCAGGCCCCCACGACGCCCGCCCCGCACGCTCCCGGCCCCCCCGGCGCCGGGCAGGAGGCGGTCACCGGCCTGCCGCACGTTCTGCTCGTCACCGCCCGCAGCACGGACCGGCTGGGGGACGTGGCCACCGGCCTGACGCACTGGCTGGCCTCCAAGGACGGCCTTCCGCCTCTCAGCGACGTGGCCCACACCCTCGCCCACCACCGCCGCGGCCCGGCGAGCGCAGCCGTCGTGGCCCGGACACTAGACGAACTCGCCGACAGACTGGCCGCGCTTGTGCGTGACGACTTTGGGGCCGGCATCGTCGCTCCCGCTGTCAGGCCTGACCCACCGCGCCCGCGGCAGCCGGTCTTCGTCTTCTCCGGCTACGGTTCCCAGTGGCCCGGAATGGGGCGCAGGCTGTTGAGCGACAGTTCGGCCTTCAGGGAAGCCGTGGACCGGCTGGATCCGTTGTTCAGCGCCGAGCTGGGCACCTCGCTGAGCACGCTGATCCGAGCCGGCGAGAACAGCGGCGTGGACCGGATCCAGCCGCTCCTGTTCGGTCTGCAGTACGCGCTCGCGGACACCTTGCGCGCCCATGGCGTGGAACCGGCCGCAGTGGTCGGGCACTCGATGGGAGAAGTCACCGCGGCCGTGGTCGCAGGCGCCCTGACCCTGCGTGACGGTCTGACGGTGGTCCTGCGCCGCTCGGTGATGCTCGCCGGGATCGACGAGGAACACGCCGGAGCCATGGCGGCCGTGGAACTGTCGGCCGAGACACGCGGTGACGTCCTCGCACGCTACCCCGACGTCGATGTCGCGGTGCACTCCTCTCCACACCGGTGCACCGTGGCCGGACCCGCCGAAGCCGTCGGCCGGCTGGTCGACGACCTCACGGCAGAAGGCCGACTCGCCCGCCTCCTCGACGTGGGCGGAGCGGGCCACTCTCCCGCGGTCGATCCCATCCTCCCGGCGCTGAACGAGGCGCTCCGCCCCGTTCGGGCGCGCACACCCGTCCTCCCCTGGTACAGCACGGTCCTCGACGACCCGCGGAGCACCGTACTGCCGGATGCGGGGTACTGGTGCGCCAACGCGCGCCGGCCCGTGCGGTTCCAGCAGGCCGTGGCCGCCGCCGCGTCGGACGGCCACGACCTGTTCCTCGAGATCGCACCCCACCCCGTCGCCGCCGTCCCCCTCGGCGAGATCCTCGCCGACGTGCCCGGCGACTCGGCTGCCACCGCACTACCCACCCTGCACAAGAAGCGCGACGAAACCGTCGACCTGTTCGCCTCCCTGACCCGGCTCCACCTCGCGGGCGTCCCAGGGCCCGCGCGGAGCCTGTGGCCGAGCGGGCGGCGCGTCGCCCTGCCCACCCCGCCATGGCGCCATGTACGACACTGGTTCCCTGCCCGCAGACCGACGCGTGGGGCCCTGGGCAGCCAGGGAGGGCTGGGCCTGCGCACGCAGGACCCGCTCACCGGCCGCGTTCTGTGGCAGGGGGATGCGGGGACCGCGGCTCGCGGGCAGCAGCCCCGCAAGCTGCTCGGCCTGCCGGTGCTCGGCCTGCCCGCCTGCGCGGAGCTGGTGCTCGCCGCCGCGGCGGACATCCGCAGGACGGACCCGGAAACCGTCCGCATCGAGGACCTGACCGTGCACGACTGGCTACCGGTGTCCGCCAGTTCACCGATCACCGTCGTGTGGCAACCGTCCGGCGCCGATGTGGCAGCCGTCAGCATCCATTCACGCTCCCCCGGGGGCACCTGGGTCTGCCATGCCTCGGCCCGGGTCCTGACCGCCCCGGACACCGTGGAACCCGAGCAGTCCCGCGATGCCGCCCCGCTGATCGAAACCCTCCACCGGCGGTCGGCCGACTCCCTCCAGGCCACGGGCCGGCTCGCCCTGGCCGAACTGCTCGACGCCACGCTCTACGCTCCGGTCGCTCTCGAGCGGCCCGAGACCGTTCCGGGCAACGCCGGGTCCACCTCGGCGACCGCCGAGCGCGCCCCTGCCTCGGTACGAGTGCTGCAGGTGCAGTGGAGCACGGTGGACGACAGCTACCGGATCACGTGCTCCGCGTCGGTGGACGAGGAGACCTCTGCCGACGCCCGACCGGAGCGGTGGGACATCCGGGCCCGGGGCTCCGAAGGCGCGAACCTCGTGGCACAGGGCGTTCAGGTACGGTCCGTCGCGCCGGGGGAGGTCCGCCCGCCCCTGGAGGACATCGCATTCGACATCGAGTGGCGGAAAGCCGGCGTGAGCGTCCCGCGTCCGCCCGACTCCGTCCTGCTGCTGACCGCCTTCCCCGGCCAGGGCGACCAGCTCACCGGCCCCCTCGCCGCGGCCCTCGAGCGCCGGGGGGTGACCGTCACCGTCGGGTCCTACCCGGGTGACTCGGCCGACGACCTCCTTGACGACTGGAGGGATCGGACGGGCGAGAGCCGGGCCGCAGTCGTCATGCTCTTCGGTCCCGGACGCACACCCCCCGAGAGCTTCAGCGAACTCGACGCGGCGGCCCGGGTGGCACGCCGGCTCGCCATGGACTCCCCCGGTGCGTCCGCCCCCCGCCTGTGGCTTGTGACCAGCAACGCCCTGGCCACCGGCCCGACCGAAGTGCCCGACCCCGACCGGGCCTGCCTGCGCGGCCTCGTTCGTGTCATGGCCCTGGAGCGTCCGGATCTTCGGGTCTCGCTCGTGGACATCGCCGCACAGCCCGAGCCGGTCGACGACCTGGTCCGCGAACTCGTCGCCGACGGGGACGCCGACGAGGTCGCCTGGCGTTCCGGAACCCGCCTGGTGGCCCAGCTGGTACCCGCGGACATGGAGCAACCGCCCGACGAGGTACCGTTCGCCCGGCCCGACGGCGCCTACATCATCACCGGCGGGCTCACCGGACTGGGCCTTGCCACGGCACGCCGGCTGGCCGAGACCGGAGCGGGCCGCATCGTGCTCAACGGGCGCAGGGAACCGGGACCCCGGACCCGAACGGCTCTGACCGAACTGGGCGAGCTGGGCGCGTCCGTCGCGGTCGTCCAGGGCGACATCGCCGACGCCGACGTGGCACGACGTCTCGTCGAAGCCGCCGTGGCCGAAGGACACGCGTTGCGCGGTGTCGCCCATGCGGCCGGCGTGCTCCACGACCGCATCATCACCGACGTGGAGCCTTCCGACATCTCAGCGGTCTTCCGACCCAAGGTCGTCGGCGCGCTGCGGCTGGACGACGCCAGCCGTGATCACGACCTCGACTGGTGGCTCGTCTACAGTTCCGCGGCCGCGCTGTTCGGCTCCCCTGGGCAGACGGCCTATGCCGCTGCGAACGCCTGGCTGGACGCGATGGCGCACCAGCGCCGCGCGGCCGGGCGTCCCGCGACGTCCATCGCGTGGGGCCCGTGGGCCGAGGTGGGAGCCGCGCCGGACAACCCGGCGCTGGCCATGGAGCCCATCCGGCTGTCCGAGGGCCTGGACGCCCTTCAGGCGCTCGTCACCCGTGCACGCACCTACACGGGTGTCGTGCACCTGGACGCCCAGCGAGCTCTGGCGGCGTTTCCCGGTATGGAAGCCGTGCCGTTCTTCGCCGACGTACTGGCCGACGATGCAACGCTCGCCGGTGAGTGGGTCGGCCCCGACGGCATCGAGGCACTCGGAGACGCGGCCGCCGAGAAGGTCTGTGAGCGCCTGGCCAAACGCACCGCGGCGGTCATGGGGTTCGCGGCCCAGGAACTGGACGAGACGACCCCGCTCACCGATCTGGGCCTCGACTCGCTCATGACGGTGCGGATCAGGAACGCGGCCCGGCATGACTTCGCGGTGGACCTGTCCGCCGAACTGCTTCTCCGGGGAGCCGGCCTCCGTCAGATCATGGATGCGGTGCTGGACGAACTCGGGCTCGAGCAGCCGGACCGGGGTCAGCACGCGTCGTCCCACGGGCATCCGGCCGCCGAGGACGCCTTCCCTCCCCTGCCCACCTCGATCGGCCCCCGGGACGCCGCCGAACGCCTCGTGGCGGGCGTGTGGACCCAGGTACTCGGCACCTGCCCCGCGAGCGTCGACGACGACCTCGTCGAGGCGGCCGGCGACGCCCACACGGCGGCCCGAGCCCTGGTCGAGGGAATCCGCCGGCGCCTCGGGGACGCGGACGTCGCCCTGTCCGAGGAGGAGGTCGTCGGCAACCGCACGGTCGCTGCCATCGCCGATCTGATCCGGCCCGCGGTCAACGGAACCAGCGGCTCCATCGTGCGCACGTTGCGCACGGCACGGTCGAAGACGGTCGGCTCGTCGCTGTTCGCCTTCCACCCCGCAGGCGGCCCGACGTCCGTCTACCACCCTCTGGTCCAGCGGCTGGCCACCCCGCATGCCGTCTTCGGGCTGGAGCGTCTGGACTCGGTGGCGACCCTGGAGGAGAAAGCCGCCCACTATCTGCGCATCATCACGGAGATCCAACCGGAGGAGCCCTACCACCTGCTGGGTTGGTCCTTCGGCGGTTGCCTGGCCTACGAGGTGGCCTGCAGGCTCCGCGACGAGGGACGGTCGGTGGGGTTCCTCGGTCTCATCGACACCATTCTCCCCGCCGCCCTGCCCGGACTGGACTCCCGGGAGTTGCTGCTGAATCGCTTCAGCAGGTTCGCCGAGTACATCGGAAAGACGTACGGGCACCGCCTGGACCTACCGTACGAGGAACTCGCCGCGGCCTCCGAGGACCAGCAGATCGACCTGGTCATGCGCTTGGTGGCCGAAGCCGGTCTGCGTATGAGCCCCGGCATCCTGGAACACCAGCGGACCTCCTACATCGACGCCCGCGTGGGAGAGCGCTACCAGCCACGGCCGTACGAAGGGGACGTCGTCCTGTACCGGGCGCAGGAGGCCCAGCCACTGACGACAGCCCTCGACCCCCGCTACCTGCGCTCGGAGCGGGACCTGGGATGGGCTCCGCTGTGCCCCCGGCTCGAAGTCGTCCCCGTACCGGGCGACCACCTGTCGCTGATCGATCCGCCGCACGTGGACGTCATCGCCGAGCACCTCACCAGATCCCTCACCGTTCCAGGTGGCTGACGGCAACGGGAGGCGAGGTGAGACGGACCTTCGGTTCCGCCTCACCTCGCCGTGCTCGCGGGGACCGGAAGCGCTGGGCGGGGAGATGTCCGCCGGGCCCGCAGTTCAGGCGGCGTCGTGCTCAGCCCGCTGGAAGAGCCGCAGGCGGTCCTCTCCGACCTTGGCCCGGGCCTGCGGGTCCGTCACGCCCAGTCCCGGGCGCGGGGCCAGGCAGAGGACGCCGACCTTGCCGACGTGCTCGTTGGTCTGCACGCTCCTCGTCGCCGCTCCCACCTCGGCGAGGGGGTAGGTCGTCGACAACGCCGGCACGAGATGCCCCAGGCTGAACAGCCTGTTCACCTCGCACTGTTCGTGCAGATTGGCGCCGTGGCTGCCGATGATCCGCTTCAGTCGCATCCACAGGTAGCGGTTGTCGTAGGTGTGGTCGTAGCCGGTGCTGGAGCCGCACGTGACGACGGTTCCACCCCGCCGGGCCACGAAGACCGAGGCCGCGAATGTCCTTCGCCCCACATGCTCGAACACGATGTGCGGATCCTCACCCACCGCCTTGCGTATGGCACCGCCGAGCCTCTTCCACCCCTTCGGCTGCTCCAGCATGGTGGGGTCGCCGTCCTCGATCTCGGAACGGTTGATGACCGCCTCGCAACCCAACGACCGCAGGACGGCCGCTTTCTCCTCGGAACTCACCACTCCGACCGGAATGCCACCGCCGTTGCGCACCAACTGCACCGCGTAGGAGCCCAGGCCGCCCGTCGCCCCCCAGATCAGAACGACGTCCCCCTGCTTCATCTGTGCACCGCGGTCGCTGACCAGCATGCGGTAGGCGGTACTGGCACACAGGGGGTTGGCAGCCGCCTCCTCCCACGTCAGCAGTGCCGGTTTCGGCATCAGCTGGCTCGCCCGTACCACGGCGTAGTGGGCCAGGGCGCCGAAGTTCGTCTCGAAGCCCCAGGCCTTCTGGCCGTCTCCCAGCATCCCGTCCCGGTGGGTGTCGGGGTCCTGCTCGTCCACGTACGCGGGTGCGACGACGACGCGGTCCCCGACCTTCCACTTGCGGACCGAGGAACCGGTCCGCACGACCACGCCGGAGGCGTCCGAACCCAGGACGTGGTAGGGGAGATGGTGACGGGCCTCCCATCCACCGGCCCTGCCCATCTGTTCCAGGAACTGGAACGTCGGCACTGGTTCGAACATGGCGGACCACACCGTGTTGTAGTTGATCGCACTCGCCATGACGGCGACCAGCGCCTCGTCAGGAGCCAGTTCCGGCATCGGGATCATGTCGACGGACAGCGACTTGCGCACGTCCTTGTCGCTGACTTGCTGGAACATGTCGACGTCCCGGGCGTGCACCACCGCTGCGCTGAAGTGGTCAGGCAGGGGCAGGGACGCGAGGGTGGGCCCGTCGGCACCTGCCACAACGGCCTCGGACATGCTGCTGCTCATGGGACACGACCTCCTGCTGCTTGTCCACAAGTGGAGAAAGGGCGGCCGGTGCCCCTGCCGCCCGAGCTGCTGAGATGCCTGCAACAAGCAAGACCCACCACCCGTCGAGGCGCAACCGCAGGAGAGCGCGCGAACCTCGCCGTCCGGGAAACAGGCAGGTCAGGTATGTCGTCTCGGCGCCGCCGGGGTCAGACGCCGTCGCCCGTAAGGGCTACCCGCGATGCACTCCTGTTCGACTCGCCCTCGTCTCGGAGGTGGAGGCGGGTGAATGCCTCCACCGGCGGCAGCGCGACCGTGGCGACGCCGGTGAGTGCCGCGCAACTGCTGCTGTGTCGGGCGTTCGTTCATTCGCCGGGCGTCTGCCGCACGGGGAGCCGGCGTTCGCGGAAGTCCGTCTCGATGGCCTGGTAGGCATTCAGGAGCTGACGCAGCAGCCCGATCGAGTCCTGGTACTCCAGGCCCAGGTCGGGCTCCTCCGGAGGCGTCGCCCCCCGGGCGGGAAGCCGGGAACTCGCAGTGGGGCCGTCACCATCGGACGGGCCGGGGCCGTGGCCGGGCAGTGCATTCACATGAGTACGAACGAGCGAGGACCGGAAAGAGGATGACGCAGATGGATGAAAGATGCCGCCTCAGCACCCCCCGGGCCGCCGTTCCAGGGCCGCAGCCGCCCCGCGCGCCCGCCCCCTTCTACGGCAGCGGCGCGCCTCCCCATGAGCAGGACCGACGTTGCGTCATCTCGGGACGAGTCTGTCCAGGACCCGACAGGCGCGGTCAGTGCCGTCCTCGGACTGCAGAGAGCGGCCGATGCGGCGGGCCGCATCCGCGTAGGCGGTGTCCGCGGTGAGAGCACGCAAGCGGTGGGTGAGAGCCGGGACGGTGAGGTCGCGGGCAGGCAGCGGCCGCGGGCCCGCGCCCAGGTCGCGGACACGGCCGGCCCAGTAGGCCTGGTCACCGAAGAACGGGCAGACCAGGGAGGGCACTCCGGCCCGGAGTGCGGAGGCCGTGGTTCCTGCGCCACCGTGGTGGACGACTGCGGCCATTCTGGAGAACAGCCACGCATGAGGGGTGTCGCCGACCACCAGCATGTCCTCTTCGCTCGTGGCAGGGTCCCCGGCCAGAACACCTCGGAGCCCCGCACGCCGTAGCGCCGTTCGTACCAGGCGCTCGGTGGCCCCGGGATCCCTGGTCCTCATGCTGCCGAACCCGACATACACGGGCGGGGGGCCGTCGTCCAGAAAGGCGAGCAGCCGCCGTGGCGCCTGCCACTGCGGCTGCTCGTAGTGCCAGAAGCCGGTCATGTGGACGTTCGGCCCCCAGTCGGTGGGGCGCGGTACGACCGCGGTGCTGAACGCGCACAGGACCGGGGCCGTGCGGATCCGGCGGACGGGACCGGTCAGGGACGATGCCGGGAGGCCAAGACTCCTGCTGCGCCAGGAGTTGACGAAACGACGGGTGACGAGCCAGGACCCCAGGTCGACCGCCTCGAAGCTGAGCCGGTTGCCCAGAGAGCCCAGGAAGCGGGCAGACGGTGCGAGCGGGTGCGGAAACGTTCTGGTGGGATGGCTCGGCTGAAAGTGGATGACCGCGTGCGGAACACGCAGGTACTGGCTCAGGTGGACGCCGATGAAACTGAAGGTGGGGGCCAGGACCAGGTCGGCGCCTTCGGCGCCCGCTCGAGTTGCCGCGAGGATCGGGCCGATCCTCGGCTCCAGGACCCTGCCGATGCCGCGGACGAAGGCGACGGGATTGGTGGGGCCGGAAAGGAGCTCCTGGCCTTCTGCCGACCGGATGATCTCGCTCGGGTCGGCGGGGAGGAGGTGGAACTCCAGTCCGGCGCCGTCGACGAGGTCCTGGTACCGGGAGCTCGCGAGGAGGCGCACCGTGTCGCCCCGTCGCATCAGCGCTCGGCCGAGGGCCACGCAGGGCTGGACGTCACCACGGGATCCCGCGGCGAAGATCACTACTTGTCGGCCCGTACCCATGGCCTCTCTCAGCCCGCGGCCGGAACGAGCCGCGCCTTCTGCGGATCATGATCGGGCCGGAGGTGGCCTGCCCAGGCGTGCTTCCCCAGCGATGCCATGACGTCAGGCCAGATCGCATGCAGTTCACGCTCCCAGTACGGCCAGGAGTGGGTGCCCGGCTTGTAGAGATGAGTCGTGGCGTCGACGCCCACCGAGCGCAGCGACGCGGCAAATTTCCTGATCGGCTCCGGAAGCAGGGCCTCGCCCACCGCGCCCATCACCAACACGTCCGTCGCACGGCCCGCGTCCAGCGGACCGGGCATACCGTCTCCTGCGGACAGGTGCACTCTTGTGCCCTGGAAGGCGCGCGGCATCGAGGCGGGATTGTGAGCCTGCCAGACATCGGCATTCCTGACCGGATCACCCCAGACCCGCTTGATGTCGACGCCGTCCCGAGCGGCGCCGAGGCCGAGGACGACCCAGACTCCGGGATCGGCGAGGTCGACGTAGGAACTCATGGCGGCTACGTACCGGAACATCCCCTGGTGGTGAGCTGCGTAGTTGAGGGCGCCGAACCCTCCCATGGAAAGACCGATGACGGCCCGGGACGAACTGGCGCGATAGCGCTCCTCCATGAGGCGAACGAGTTCGCTCGTGTGGAAGGTCTCCCAGCGGGGTCCGCCGTCGAACCAGTTGCTGTAGTAGCCGGTCTTTCCACCGTCAGGCATGACGATCAGGACGTCGGACCCTGCGGCAAGCTGCTCCACGTCCGTCTCGCGCGTCCAGGACGTGTAGTCGTCGTTCCCGCCGTGCAGCATGTAGAGCACGGGGAACCGCGCCCTCTTCTTGCTGTACCAGCTTCTGGGAAGGATGACGCGGACGGGAATCGACGCTCCCATGGCCGGGGAAGCGACAGTGAGGTCCTGCATGTACCTGTCGATCTTCTTGACCGCGGTGATGCTCGCCTCGGGAGCCGGCCTCCGAGGCCCGGAGTCGGCATCACGGGCTGCGGCGGTCGCGGCGGGGGCGAGCGCCGAGGAGAGCAACAGCAACGTCACGACGGTGCAACTGAGCAATCTGGCGCGGCTTGCAAGGAATTCGACGGCTGACGGCATGGGCTGAGGCACTCCGTGGGAAGGGAGGGGACCGGTCGCGCTGGACCTCGCACGGCTCCCTCACGGAGAGACCGGAGTGTGCAGCGGTGATGCGGGCTCGGCAGCCACTGCCGGTCGGGCCGCAGCAATCCCGGGCGAGCAGGATCGAGTTCCTCGGCACTTCCCGCCTCCCGTGTGGAGCGGTTGCGCACCGGACCTCTGTGTCACCGCGCGCACCGGCCCGCTGCGAAACTCCGGAGGTAGCCGGCTCGGAGCCGGGGTCTTCGTGGTCGGGGACAGGAGAACCTCTCCCTTATGCGCACCACCTTCCCCTATAGGCGTCATGAACGGTCAAATGATGACGCATCAGACACCCGGGTGCCGGGAGACACACCGTCGGACCGGTAATCGGCGAGCGTGCAGCGCCGCCCGGCGTCGGGGAAGCACGGGCGGTCGGAGCCGGGGCGCGCACGATCAGGCCTGGCGGCTCGTGCCCCTCACGGCCGGGGCGCCGACGGCAGGCCCCGTGCGGTCACGCCTGGGTGGTTCCGGCATCTCCGGTGCCGGCCGGGACCGCGCGGGCGCGACGGACGGGGAACATCGTCGGGGCGGGCGCCTGGGTCAGGAAGTCGATGACGAGGCGGTTGGCCTGCTCGGGCTTCTCCATCAGCAGGGCGTGCGAGCTTCGGGGCAGGACGGCGAGCTCGGCGTCGGGGAGCGCCCGGTACAGCGTGATGGTGTGCTCCAGGCTGATCACGTCGTCGTCGCCGACCAGGACGAGGGTGGGTGCGGCGATGCGCGCCAGGTCCTCGGGAGTGAGGGTGGGCTGGGTGCGGAACATGTCGATCAGCTTTCCCGCGACGACCGGCCAGTGGTCGGCGCCGTCGGGTGAGGTGGCCGCGTACATGTCGCGGAACACCGCGAGCTCGGGCGCGTCGGGCGCCATGTGGTCCAGCAGGCCCGGTACCGCCTGGCTCTCGGGCGCCGGGCGGAAGTTGACTCCCACGGCCACGACCTTGCGGACCAGGTCGGGGCGGGCGAGGGCCAGGAGCAGGGCGACGATGCCGCCGTCGCTCCATCCGACGAGATGGGCGGGGCCGCCGACGACGGACTCGACGAAGGCCGCGGTGTCCTCGGCCATGTCCTGGTAGGAGATCGGCCCGTCGACGTCGGGTGTGTGTCCGTGGCCGCGGCGCTCGGGAAGGTGGACGCGGAACCTCGCCGCGAGGTCGGATCGTTGGGGTGACCATGTCTCGTTCGTGCAGAGGCCACCGTGCAGCAGGAGCAGCGGGTCGCCCTCGCCCTCCGCCTCGTACCACGTCCTGACACCGTGGAGCTCGACGTAGTCGCCCATGGGTCCAGGCCTTTCGACGTCACGTGTGGCGTGCCGCCCCCACCCCTTCAGTCTCCGCCGCACTCCGGCCGTCCTGCAACGCGAGGCGCCCTGCGCGCCGGACGGACCCGGTCCGGCGCACCCTGCGGCGGGACCAGCCGCTCATGCTCGCCGACCGGTGCGGCCGCGGGCTCCCGCCGTCCCCGCGCCGCCCCGCACAGGCCCGCACAGGCCCGCAGGACAGGCCGGACACGCGGGGCGGCGACGGAGGACCGGCGCGCGGCAGACGGATCCGCGTACGCGTGCGGACAGGGGGCTGCCCGGAAGAACCGCAGGTCAGGAGTCGAAGTCGATCGTCAGGGTCTCCGACACCGGATACGACTGGCAGGTCAGGACGTAGCCCGCGTCGACCTCGGCGGGCTCCAGGGCGAAATTGCGGCGCATGTCCACAGTGCCGTCGGTGACCAGGGCGCGGCAGGTGCCGCAGACACCGCCCTTGCAGGCGAAGGGCAGGTCGGGGCGGGTCTTCTGGGCACCGTCGAGGACGGTCCGCTCCCGGGGCAGGGCGGTCGTGCTGGTGCGGCCGTCCAGGACGAGGGTCACCTGGCTGACCGGGCCGGAGGGTTCGCCGTCGGTGTGGCGGACCTCGCGGACCGGTTCGTCGTCGGCGTAGAAGAGTTCCTGGTGCACGCGGTCGGCGGGCACGCCCAGCCCCACCAGGACCTGCTGCGCCGAGCGGACCATGCCGTGCGGCCCGCACAGCCACCAGTGGTCGGCGGCCGGGACGTCGACGAGCGCGCCGACGAGTTGGGCGAGCCGTTCGGCGTCGAGGCGGCCGGAGAGCATCTCCGCCTCGCGGGGTTCGCGGGAGAGCACGTGGGCGAGCTGGAAGCGGGCCGGGTACAGGTCCTTCAGGTCGGCGAGCTCGTCCGCGAACATCACGGTGCCGGTGCGCCGGTTGCCGTAGAGGAGCGTGACGGTCGAGCGGGAGTCGGCGGCCAGGACGGACTCGGCGATCGACAGCATGGGTGTGATGCCGGAACCCGCCGCGACCAGGACGTGGTCGCCGGGGGTGGTGAGATCGGGGGTGAACGCGCCGGTGGGGCCCATCACCTCGACCGTGTCGCCGGGGCGCACGTCGTGCACGAGCCAGGAGGAGAACAGGCCTCCCGGCACCACACGCACCCCGATGCGGGGCGCGGAGCCGGCGGGCGAGCAGATGGAGTACGACCGCCGTTCGTCCCGGCCGTCGATCTCGCGCCGCAGGGTGAGCGACTGCCCCGGTGCGAAGGCGAACTCCTCGGCCAGTTCCGCCGGGATCTCGAAGCCGACGGCCGCCGCGTCGTCGCACAGCGGTTGCACGGCGGACACGCGCAGCCGGTGGAAGACCGGACGGCGGCGGGTCTGCGGGCGGGCGGCCCCGGGGGAGACGGACGTGGCCATCAGATCTCCTTGACGTACTCGAACGGCTCGCGGCAGGCGCGGCAGCGCCACAGTGCCTTGCAGGACGTGGCGGCGAAGCGGGAGGTCTCCTCGGTGTCGGCCGAGCCGCAGCGGGGGCAGGGCACCGTGTGCCGTGTCGGAGACAGGACCAGCGGCACGGGTGCCGTGCCGTGCCGGGGTGCGGCACCGGGCGGGGCGATGCCGTGGTCGGCGAGCTTGCGGCGGCCCTCCTGGGTGATCCAGTCGCTCGACCACGGCGGGTCGAGCGCGGTGCGGATCTCCACGTGGGCGTACCCGGCGTCCCGCAGCCGGGCGGCGACGTCGGCGCGCATCTCGGCCATGGCCGGGCAGCCCGAGTAGGTGGGGGTCAGGGTCGCCACCACCGTGCCGTCGTCGGTCAGGTCGACCCCGCGCAGCACGCCGAGATCGGCGAGGGTCAGCATGGGCAGCTCGGGGTCGGGCACCTGCTCGGCGATGTGCCGGGCGTGCCGGGCGTCGAGGAGGGTCGTCACCACGCCGCCTCCGGATGGGCGCGGGCCACGCTCTGCAACTCGGCGAGCAGGGGGGCGAGGTGCTCGGTGTGCTCGCCGTGGCGGCCGGAGCCGGAAAGCGGCCGGTACACGGGCATGGGCAGGCCGGCCGCCGCGGTGACCTGGCGGAGGTCGGCGACGACCTCTTCGCGCACGTCGCAGGCGGTGAACAACTCGCCCAGATACGGCGCGGCCTTCTCCAGCGCCGTACGCATCCGCCGGTGGGACTCCGGCGTGCCGTCGCCCAGGCGCACCGCCCACTCGGCGGCGTACTGCCGGTGGTAGGCGAGTTCCTTGACGCCCTTGGTGGCGATCGCCGCGAGCACCGGGTCGGCGTGCGCGGTCAGCCGCTGGAACCGGGCGAGACGCCAGCTGGACAGCAGGAGCATCCGCACGATCGAGAACGCGAAGTCCCCGCACGGCAGTTCGGCCAGGCGTACGTTGCGGAAGTCGCCGGCGTCGCGGAAGTAGGCGTACGCGTCCTCACTGCGGTCGGTACCGTCGGCCTGGCCGGCGCGGGAGTAGAGCAGGCGGGCCTGTCCGAGCAGGTCGAGGCCGATGTTGGCCAGCGCCACTTCCTCCTCCAGCTCGGGGGCGCGGGTGGTCCACTCGGCGAGCCGCTGGGCGCTCACCAGCGCGTCGTCGGCCAGGGCCACGCACTCGGCGGCGAGTTCGGCGGGGTCGACGCCCTCGGGCACGGTGGTGTCGACGCCGTGCAGCGGGTCCTCGAAGCCGGTGCCGTAGGCCCAGCGGGTGTCGTCCTCGTGTCCCTCGGCGAGGGTCATGTAGACGTGGTCGTCACTCATGCCATTCCTCGGTGGGACTAGATGTGCGGGACGTCGTCGGGGATGTCGTAGAAGGTCGGGTGGCGGTAGACCTTGTCCGCGCTCGGGGCGAAGAAGGGGTCCTTCTCGTCCCGGGTGGACGCCGCGATGTGCTCGGAACGCACCACCCAGATCGACACGCCCTCGTTGCGGCGGGTGTAGAGGTCACGCGCGTGCGTGAGCGCCATCCGGTCGTCGGCGGCGTGCAGCGAACCCACGTGGACGTGGTTGAGCCCGCGCTTGCTGCGCACGAACACCTCGTACAGAGGCCATCCCCGCTTGTCGGCCGTCATGCCACTGCTCCCTCTCGTGCCTGTGCCGCCTGCTTCGCCGCGTGGGCGGTCGCCGCCTCGCGCACCCATGCGCCCTCCTCGTGGGCCTCCCGGCGGCGCTGCACGCGCCGGTCGTTGCACGGCCCGTCACCGCTGATGACGCGCTTGAGCTCCGCCCAGTCGGGGGTGCCGAAGTCGTGGTGCCCGCGCTCCTCGTTCCAGCGCAGCTCCGGGTCGGGCAGGGTCACGCCGAGCCGCTCGGCCTGCGGGACGGTCATGTCGACGAAGCGCTGGCGCAGCTCGTCGTTGCTGTGCCGCTTGATCTTCCAGGCCATGGACTGCGCGGAGTTGGGCGAGTCGTTGTCGGGCGGACCGAACATCATCAGCGAGGGCCACCACCAGCGGTCCACGGCGTCCTGGACCATGGTCCGCTGAGCGTCGGTGCCCCGCATCATGGTCATCAGCAGCTCGTAGCCCTGCCGCTGGTGGAAGGACTCCTCCTTGCAGATCCGCACCATCGAGCGGGCGTAGGGCCCGTAGGAGGAGCGGCACAGCGGCACCTGGTTGCAGATCGCCGCGCCGTCCACGAACCAGCCGATCACCCCGACGTCGGCGAAGTTCGCGGTGGGGTAGTTGAAGATCGACGAGTACTTCTGGCGCCCCTCGATGAGCCGCTCGGTCAGATCCGCGCGGTCGGCGCCGAGGGTCTCGGCGGCCGAGTACAGGTACAGGCCGTGCCCGGCCTCGTCCTGCACCTTGGCGAACAGGATCGCCTTACGGCGCAGCGACGGCGCACGCGTGATCCACTCGCCCTCCGGCTGCATGCCGATGATCTCCGAGTGCGCGTGCTGCGCGATCTGCCGGATCAACGTCCTGCGGTAGCCCTCGGGCATCCAGTCGCGCGGCTCGACGCGCTGGTCGCGCGCGATCGTCGCCTCGAAGTGCTCCTGGAGCTCGGGTCCGGCACCGTCCGCACCCGAGGAGCTGGAGTGTGTCGTGTCCATCCGTCTCCCTTGCCCAACCGCTCTGCCAACCGACCATTCGTTCGGGACTTCATCCTACGCTGTGTCCCCCGCCCGGGTAAGCCCCCCGTGCGACCGACCCCGGACCGGGGGCGGGGACCTCGATGTCGCCGCTCTCCGACGCGATCACCGGCAACGCCCCGGGCGGGGACGGCGGCGTCCCCGCAGGCCTCGTGCCGACCGCGCCGCAGACCGGCCACGCCGCAGCTCGGCGGGGCGCCGGGTGCCTCCGCGCCGGTGCCGCCCCGCTCCACCAGGGGCGCGCCCCCTCACGGGCCGACCGGCCTCCCCGGCGCCCGTGGCCGCGACGGAGCGGCCGGGCGGGCCGGGATGCGGCGGCCGTGCGTGTCGCGGCCCGTCCGGGGCGGGACGCCCGCCCGGCCCGGGGCTGCCGTCGTGACAGCGGGCCACCGGGCCTTCGTGACCGGCGCGCACATCGCCGCGCCGGTCACCGGAGTGCCGTGCGCCGCGGGCGTGGTGCCGGCGGCGGGCGTGGACACCCCGGAGCGCGTGCCTCGCCCCGGCCACGGGCGTACGCGTCCTCCGGGGCGACCGCCTCGCCCCGGCTGCGGGCATGCGGCGTACCCGGGCGACGGCATCACAGCGGCCCCCGGGTGGTACGGCGCGGCGGGTGCCTCCGGCCGCCGCCCCAAAGGCGGCCGAGCGGCGGCGTCAGCTCCCGGTCGGCCGCAGAACGACGAAGTCGGCGTTCGACGGGTCGAGGCAGACGGCGAGCCGACCGACCCCCTCGGAGTCGGCCGGCCCCATCTGCACGCGGCCGCCGTTCTCCGTCACCCTGGCGACCGCAGCGTCGCAGTCGTCGACACCGAACACGGGATGCCAGTACGGCTTGCCGTCCGCCAGGGCCAGGGCCTCCGTGGACACCTGCAGGAAGCCGCCCTGCATGCGCTCCTCGGGAAGGCCGGCGGGGGTGATGAGGGTGTACGTCCCCGAGCCGTCCGGCATCGGCATGTCGCTGAACTGCCAGTCGAAGACCGCGCCGTAGAACTCGCGGGTCGCCCGGGCGTCGCTCGTGTGCAGCTCGGTCCACGACAGCGAGCCTGGCGCGTCCGCCAGTTCGAAGCCGGCCTGCTTCCCCGGCTGCCACACGGCGAACTGGCCTCCCAGCGGGTCGCTGTACTGTGCCATCCGGCCCCATTCACCGAGGTCTCTCGGCGGAACCCGCACCGTGCCGCCCGCGGCCTCGACCGCCCGGGTCGTGGCGTCCGCGTCGGTGACGGTGTAGTAGATCATCCAGGCCGACCGCGCTCCCTGCTCGGTGAGCGCGCCCAGTCCGGCCACGGTCCTGCCGTCCTTGCGGAACATCCCGCCTTCGGCACCGGCCTCCTCCCCCATCGGCTGGAACTCCCAGCCGAGCACCGCGCCGTAGAAGGCCGCGGCGGCCGGGACGTCGGGGGCGCCGAGGTCGAGCCAGCAAGGTGAGCCGGGCGCGAGGTCCGTCGTGATCATGCCGTGTTCCCTTCCGCAGTGCCCCCTCGGTCATCCCCCACCTCAGCGTGGCACCCGGCACCGACACTCGCGCGCCGGACACCCCGGCCGGCGGACGTCTGCGACCGGACGGTCGCGGCGGGGCGAACGCCTCCGGTCGCACGCACCGACCTACAGCCCCGGCGCGCGCCGACGCACCGTGGCATGTCCTCTTCCTCCGGTGGCGAGTTGGGCAGGACCGGGACTGGGGCGAACCGGGGGCGCGGCGCCGGGCCGTCAGACCGCGGGGCCGCGAGGCCGCGAGGCCGCGGGGCGAGCACAGGATGGGCCGACCGGGTGGTGGGGCAGCCGGGGGCGCGGTCCGGAGACGGGGCAGCGCATGGCCCAGGACGCGTCGAGCGGTGACGCCGCGTCCGGGGCGCGGTCGGGCCGCGTCCGGGGCGCGGTCGGGCCGCGTCCGGGGCGCGGTCGGGCCGCGTCCGGGGTGGGGCCGCCCGCCCGGGCGCACGGCCCTCGCAGCCGTCGAGGCGCAGGTCGCGGGCTCCGCCCTCCGGGGGACACCGGAGGGCGGGACCCGGCGGCGGGACGCGGCGGCAAACTGTCGGGGCGCCACCGGGTGGCGGCGCCGGAACGCACTTGCGTCGAGGCGTACCCCGTCCTGCACACTCACCCCATGGAGACAGCCGAGTTTCTTGACATCCTCGACCGGGAGGGCCGGTTGCTGGCCGACGCGGCCGAGGCCGCGGGGCCGGACGCCAAGGTGCCGACCTGCCCCGACTGGCAGGTACGGGATCTGCTGCGGCACACCGGCGCGGTCCACCTCTGGGCGGCCGGATACGTGGCCGAGCAGCACCCCTCCCCCCGCCCCTTGGGGGACGGCCCCGCGCTGGACGGCGCCGAACTGCTGGAGTGGTACCGGGACAGCCACCGCCGTCTCATGAGCACCCTGGCCGCGGCCCCGCACGACATCACCGCCTGGACCTTCTTCCCGGCGCCCCCCCCCTCCCCCTCCCCCCTGGCCTTCTGGACGCGCCGCCAGGCACACGAGACGGCCGTCCACCGCTACGACGCGGAGACCGCCCGCGACGGCGACCCTGTGGCGGGTGAACCCGCCGCCGGGTTCACCGCCGGCCTCCCGGTGGAGTTCGCCGTCGACGGCATCGACGAACTGCTGTGCGGCTTCCACGGCCGCCCCAAGAGCCGGGTGCGCACCATCGAGCCGCGCCTGCTGAGGGTCAGGACGACGGACGCGGACGCGGTGTGGACGGTGCGCCTGTCGACGGAGCCGCCCGTCACGGCACCCGGTGCCGCCGGGTCGGCCGACGCCGAACTGGCAGGCCCGGCAGGGCAGCTGTACCTGGCACTGTGGAACAGGATCCCGGTGCCGCAGGTGACCGGGGACGCCGCCCTGGCAGAGCTGTGGCAGGAGGCGTCCGCCATCGGTTGACCGGACCGGGGCCGCGGGAAGGGCCGGCTCAGTCGGCCAGCATCCGCGTCAGCACCGCGCGTTGCACCGGGCGCACCTCGTCGTGCAGCGCGCGCCCCCTGGCCGTGAGGGAGACACGCACCCCGCGCCGGTCCTCCGGGCACATGCCCCGCTCGACCAGTCCGTCCTTCTCCAGGCGGGCGACGAGGCGCGACAGCGCGCTCTGACTGAGGTGGACGCGCTCGGAGATCTCCTGGACGCGGTAGGCGCCGGAGCCGTCCGCGGGCCCTTCCGACAGCAGGTCGAGCACTTCGAAGTCGCTCGCGCACAAGCCGTGCCCACCGAGGACGCGGTCGAGTGCGCACTGGGTGCGGGCATGCAACGCGAGGATGTCCCGCCACTGCTCCACGAGTGCCTGCTCGACCTTCTTCGCAGCCATGGCCGGACGGTAGCAGAGAACCAATTTAATTGCATCCGAATTTAATGTGTTTGCATCTCATGCACATGCATGCAGCTTGTCCGGCATGTGGGCGCCGGGAAGGACTGCCGGACGACTCGCGGCGTCGGGTGGCACGGGGGCGCCTCACCGACCGTCCGGGCGGTGCGGAAGCATCGCACGGCGAGCACGGCCCGCGGGCGGGATGCGCCTGGGCCGTGCGACAGGGCGGCGAGGCGGGCGGCACGGGCCGGCGGCTCCGCCCGATCGCAACGGGATCGGGCTCAGGCGCGCGCCCGGCCGGGACGACTTGCCCGGCCGGGCGCTCGCCTGTTTCACTCGGGGCATGAGCGGGGGACGCAGTCAGGCCGAACGGGACGCCATCACGGTGGAGATCGGATACGCGTTGCTCAGCGCCGCGTTCGCGGCCGTGCTGTTGTTCGGGGCGGTGGCCGGACCGGCGTTCGCCTTCCCTCTGTCGGCGGGGACCCGCGGCGTGCTGGTCACCGTGGGAGCGGTCCTGGCCTCGGTGCTGTTCCTGGTCCGCGTGGCCAGCGTGCTGATCCGTTTCCAGCGGGGCACCGGCCCCGGCGGCGATCAGCCCAGCCAGCCGGGACGCACCAGGCCCGACTCGTAGGCGAGGACGACCAGTTGCGCCCGGTCGCGGGCGCCGAGCTTCACCATGGTGCGGCTGACGTGCGTCTTCGCGGTGAGCGGGCTGACCACCAGGCGGCGCGCGATCTCCTCGTTGGACAGGCCGATTCCGACCAGCGCCATCACCTCCCGCTCCCGCTCGGTGAGCCGCGCGAGGGCGTCGGCGGCGGCAGGCTCCTTGGAACGGGCGGCGAACTCCTCGATCAGCCGACGTGTCACTCCCGGCGACAGCAGGGCGTCTCCGGCGACCACTGCCCGCACCGCGCGCAGGAGTTCGTCCGGCTCGGTGTCCTTCACCAGGAATCCGGAGGCGCCGGAGCGGATCGCCTCGAAGACGTACTCGTCGATCTCGAAGGTGGTCAGCATGACCACCCTGACGTCCCGCAGAGCCCGGTCGGCGGTGATGCGGCGGGTGGCGGCCAGCCCGTCGAGCACGGGCATCCGGATGTCCATCAGGACGACGTCCGGCCGCAGTTCGCGCACCGTGCGCACCGCCTCCTCCCCGTCGGCGGCCTCCCCGGCGACCTCGACGTCCGGCTGCGCGTCCAGCAGGGCCCGGAACCCGGCCCGGACCAGCGACTGGTCGTCGGCGAGCAGTACGCGGATCACCGGTGATCCTCCTTCGGGCCGAGCGGCAGTACGGCGAGCACGCGGAAGCCGCCGTCCGCGCGCGGCCCCGCCTCGATCGTGCCACCGAGCGCCGCGGCCCGCTCCCGCATCCCGGCCAGGCCGTTGCCGCCGCCGCCCGCTTCCGCGCCCGTCGCGGGCCCGTCGTCGTCGATCCGCAGCCGCAGCGCCCCGTCCGCCGTCGCGAGCCGCACGCGCGCGTGCCGCGATCCTGAGTGGCGCACGACATTGGTGAGGGCTTCCTGGACGATCCGGAAGGCGGCGAGGTCCGCACCCGGCGGCAGCGGCGGTGCCGCGCCCCGCACCTCCACGGCCAGACCGGCGCCCGCCGCCTGCCGCACCAGCTCCGGCAGCCGGTCCAGGCCCGGTGCCGGGGTGCGCGGTGCCGTGCCGGGCGCGCGCAGGGTGTCGAGGACCTGCCGGACCTCGCCGAGCGCCTCCTTGCTCGTGGCCTTGATGGTGGTCAGCGCCGTCCTCGTCTGCTCCGGGTCGGTGTCGAGCAGGGCGAGGCCGACGCCCGCCTGCACGTTGATGACCGAGATGCTGTGCGCCAGCACGTCGTGCAGTTCGCGGGCGATGCGCAGCCGTTCGTCGTCCGCGCGGCGCCGGGCCGCCTGCGCCCGCTCGGCCCGCTCGCGCGCCCACTGCTCGCGGCGGGCCCGGGCCAGTTCCGACACGGCGGCGATCGCCACGACCCACGCCGCGGCCGCGATCTCCTGCCCCCAGGACGCGGCAAGGTCCCCGGACGGCGGCAGCCACCGGTACAGCCAGTGGGCCACCAGCAGGTGCCCGGCCCAGAGCATGCCGACCGCCGTCCAGGCCGCGTACCGGTGGCCGGCGACGACGGCACCGAAGCAGCCGAGGGCGACGGTGAGGAACACCGGGCCGTAGGGGTACCCGGCTCCGACGAGGAGCAGGGCCGTGGCGGACGTGCCGAAGGCGACCGCCACCGGGTGGCGGGTGCGCCACAGCAGCAGGAGCGAGGCCACCAGCAGCAGTCCGTAGGCGAAGGGGTCCAGCGTGACGCGCTCCCCGTGCTGCCGGCCGGCGGCCACGTGCGAGCCGGCCAGCACGATCACGGTGACGACCAGGGTGGACCGCCAGGGCCACCGGGGAGCCCCCTCCGCCTCGCCCCCGCGACCCGGCCGCGGCAGCGGGCCGGGATGCCCCCACCGCGGCGGGCCGCCCCCGCGCACGCGCTGCTCGTCCATGACGGCCACGCTAGACGCCGCGCCCCGCGGACGACGTCCCCCGCGCGCGGTGCCCGCGTGTACTCCCGGGGAAGTACCCGGCGCGGGGGAAACGACCCGGCGGGCGGACACCGTGACCGCCGCCCGGTGCCGTAGCCGAGCGCCGGTCCGCTGCCCGGGCACCGAGGCGGACGGCCCCGCGGATGCGGGGGGCTTGGGCGCCGACGGCCCGTCAGGTCCTCTCCCCCCAGGCCCCTTCCCACCGATCGCCCCGGCGGGACGATGGCCGGCCGGCGAGGAGCGATCGACCGGGACGGGACGGTCAGGGGAGCGCCTCGCGCATCGTGCGGGCGGTGGTGGCGGGGTCGTAGCCGTCGGGGACGCCCGGGACGAGGACGATGTCACCCTCGACGTGTCGCGAGCGCAGCGGTGCGATCGCACGGTAGGCGGGCGAGTCCCACCAGGCGCGGGCCTCGGGCATGCCGGGGAAGGCGATCACCACGACGTGTCCGGGCCAGGCTCCCTCCTTCACCTCGTGCTGTGCGGCGTGCACCAGGAAGCGTCCCCCGTACGGGGCGAAGGTGCCGCCGATGCGCTCGATGTACTCGGCGATCTCCGGGTGCGGCGCGGCGTCGCGCAGGTGGGCCACGGCGTAGGCGGTCATGGTCTCCTCCAGGTCGGAGCGGGCTGCCTGCGGTGCCGATCGTGGCACCCCGCGCCGGACCCGGTCGATGACCTCCGAGGTAGGAGCCCGGCCGTTCAGGCGTGCCCGGCCGGCAGGCCCACCCCCTGCGCCAGCCGTGTCGCCGCGTGGCGGAAGAAGGGCTCGCGGTCCTCCACGACGCGGTGGAACTGGCCGAACACCTCGAAGCCGACCAGGCCGTACAGCTGGGCCCAGGCCGCGACGAGTGCGGTGACGACGGGCGGCGGGAGATCGGGGGCGAGGTCGGCGGCCATGCGCGCGGCCTCGGGGCGCAGGGCGTCCGGCACGGGTGACACGGCCAGCCGGCCGGCCTGGTGGGCGTCGCGCACGACGGCGATGAGGAGCAGCCCGACGCGGGAGGCGGCGGGGATCGTCGTCTCGGGGGCACTGTAGCCGGGCACGGGCGAGCCGTAGATCAGGGCGTACTCGTGGGGATGGGCCAGGGCCCAGTGCCGTACCGATGCGCAGACCGCCGTCCAGCGCTCGACGGGGCCCGCGTCGGCGACCGCGTCGTGCGCCGACTCCGCCGCCTCGCCGAGGGAGTCGTAGGCGTCGATGATCAGCGCGGTGAGCAGGTCGTCGCGGCTGGGGAAGTAGCGGTAGAGCGCGGAGGAGACCATGCCCAGTTCACGGGAGACGGCACGCAGCGAGATCTTGGCGGCCCCGTCGGCGGCGAGTTGTCTGCGGGCGGCGTCCTTGATGGCCGCGGTCACTTCGATCCTGGCGCGGGCTCGGGCGCCGCCGTGTGCGGAGTTGCTGCTCATGCAGGCAGTCTCCCATGGATCGAGAGCACCGCACACAAGTGAGAGCAATGCTCTTGCCCAACCGTGCCGAGCTGATGCACACTGGACGCATCGAGAGCAGTGCTCACCAAGAAGAGCGGCGCTCTTCACGGTTGCAGCCACGAGTGCAGCCACACGTACAGGGGGTCCCCATGTCCGCACACGTCCGCAAGCCCGGCTGGTTCACCGTCAACGTCCTCAACCGCTTCGTCGCCTGGCTCACCCGCCGCGGCGTCAGCGTCTGGGGCTCCCGCGTCCTCGCCGTGCGCGGCCGCAAGAGCGGCCAGTGGCGGACCACCCCCGTCAACCTGCTGGCGATCGACGGCCGGCAGTACCTGGTCGCACCGCGCGGCCACGTCCAGTGGACCCGCAACATGCGCGCGGCCGGCGGCGGTGAACTGCACCTCGGCAAGAACGTCGAGGAGTTCACCGCCACCGAGGTCGCCGACGACGACAAGGCCCCGATCCTGCGCGCCTACCTCAAGCGGTGGAAGGCGGAGGTCGGCGTCTTCTTCGACGGCGTCGGCCCGGACTCCTCCGACGCCGAGCTGCGCCGGATCGCGCCCGACCACCCGGTCTTCCGCATCACCGTCGGCGGCTGACCCCGCGGGTCAGGAACCGGCCTCGCCCGTGGCCTGCCGCCGGTCCAGCGCGGACAGGGCACGCTGGGCGATCGGCCGGTTGCGGATGAGCTCGCCGAGCGAGGTCGAGCCGCGGGTGATGTCCGTGAACGCCTTCCACGCCGGGCGGAACCCGGTGAGCGCCGCGTGGAAGACGCCGGGCCGCCGCTCGAAGGCCGCCAGCAGCCGCTTCCCGACGGCCATCTCCACCCCGAGGCCCGCCTTGACGGCGAAGGCGTAGTTCAGGGCCTGACGGCGGGCGTCCACCGCGTCGTGCGCCTCGGCGATCCGCACCGCCCACTCCCCCGCGAGCCTCCCGGAGCGCAGGGCGAAGGAGATGCCCTCGCGGGTCCACGGCTCCAGCAGCCCCGCCGCGTCCCCGCACACCAGCACCCGGCCCCGCGACAGCGGCGAGTCGTCGGCACGACAGCGGGTCAGATGGCCGGAGGAGAGGCTGGGTTCGAACCCGGCGAGGCCGAGCCGGCCGATGAAGTCCTCCAGGTACCGCTTGGTGGCTGCACCCTCGCCGCGCGCCGAGATCACACCGACGGTGAGCGTGTCGCCCTTGGGGAACACCCAGCCGTAGCTCCCCGGCATCGGACCCCAGTCGATCAGCACCCGCCCCTGCCAGTCCTCGGCGACGGTCTCCGGGACGGGGATCTCCGCTTCCAGGCCCAGGTCGACCTGGTCGACCTTGACGCCGACGTGCGCTCCTATACGGCTGGCACTGCCGTCGGCACCGACCACCGCGCGGGCCAGCACCTTCTCGCCGCCCTGGAGCACCACGGCGACCGTCCGGCGGTCCGGCACGGCCGAGCCGTGCTGCTCGACGCGCTGCACACCGGCCCCCGTACGCAGTTCGGCACCGGCCTTCTGCGCGTGCTCGACGAGCTGGTGGTCGAACTCGGGCCGGTTGATCAGCCCGAACAGCATCTGCTTGGAGCGGCGTGTACGGGAGAAGCGGCCGTTGTGGGAGAACGTCACCGCGTGCACGCGGTCGCGCAGCGGCAGCTCGTAGCCGGGCGGCAGGGCGTCGCGCGACGGGCCGATGATGCCGCCGCCGCACGTCTTGTAGCGCGGCAGGTCCGCCTTCTCCAGCAGCAGCACGCGCCGCCCGGCGACCGCAGCCGCATAGGCGGCCGACGCTCCCGCAGGGCCCGCACCCACCACGACCACGTCCCACACCTGCCGCACGTCGTCCGCCGAAGAGTTCTCGCTGCTCACGATGGTCTGCTGCTCCCGATCAAGTCGGCTCACGCTGCTGTCCCCGGCATCCTAGGCGGAGATCGCCACGGGCTGCCGAGTCGGCACCGGCGGGGGGTGCGGTTCGCCCCTCGGGGCGGGCGTACGCTCGCACGGTCAACCGTTGGCAGATGAAAGTACGAGACGTACGCAGACGTTCACGCACGGACGCGTACAGGTACACCGTCGCACCCACAAGGAGCGTGCCCATGTCGTCGAATCCGGTCGCCGAGACCGTCGCCTCGCTGATGCCCCGGGCGAAGGCGGAGCTCGCCGAGCTGGTGGCCT
Organism: Streptomyces actuosus; assembly: GCF_016921115.1. Classification (GTDB taxonomy): domain Bacteria; phylum Actinomycetota; class Actinomycetes; order Streptomycetales; family Streptomycetaceae; genus Streptomyces; species Streptomyces actuosus_A. Next base: position 106,485 of record NZ_JAFFZS010000003.1, on the reverse strand, counting down.
TCAGATCGGTGGCGGACTTCGACCAGTTCCCCAAGAGCGAGAGCGAGGGCGCCGCGCGCTGGGTGGCGGACGCGCTGACCGCCGAGGGCTTCCAGGACGTCGCCCTGCTCGACACCCCCGACGGCACCCAGTCGGTGTACGGCTACCTGCCGGGTCCCCGGGGCGCGAAGACGGTCCTGCTGTACGCCCACTACGACGTGCAGCCGCCGCTCGACGAGTCCGGCTGGGCCACGCCGCCGTTCGAGCTGACCGAGCGCGACGGCCGCTGGTACGGCCGCGGTGCAGCCGACTGCAAGGGCGGCGTGATCATGCACCTGCTCGCGCTGCGCGCGCTGAAGGCCGACGGCGGGGTGCCGGTGCACGTGAAGGTGATCGTCGAGGGCTCGGAGGAGCAGGGCACGGGCGGCCTGGAACGCTACGCCGAGGCGCACCCGGAACTGCTGGAGGCGGACACCGTTGTCATCGGCGACACGGGCAACTTCCGTGTGGGCCTGCCGACGGTGACCTCGACCCTGCGCGGCATGACGCTGCTCCGGGTCCAGGTCGACACCGTGGAGGGCAATCTCCACTCCGGCCAGTTCGGCGGTGCCGCCCCGGACGCACTCGCGGCGCTGATCCGCGTCCTGGACTCGCTGCGTGCCGAGGACGGTTCGACGACGGTCGACGGCCTGTCCTCGGACGCGTCGTGGGACGGTCTCCAGTACGACGAGGAGGAGTTCCGCGCGGACGCCAAGGTGATCGACGGCGTCGGTCTGATCGGTTCGGGCACGGTCGCCGACCGCATCTGGGCCCGCCCCGCCGTCACCGTCCTCGGCATCGACTGCCCGCCGGTCGTGGGCGCCACCGCGTCGGTGCAGGCCAACGCCCGGGCCCTGGTCAGCCTGCGGGTGCCGCCGGGCGTGGACGTGGCAGGGGCGACCAAGCTGCTGCAGGCCCACATCGAGGCGCACACCCCGTGGGGCGCCCGGGTCGCGATCGAGCAGATCGGCCAGGGCCAGCCGTTCCGCGCGGACACCGCCAGCCCCGCCTACCGGGCCATGGGCGAGGCCATGGCGGAGGCGTACCCGGGCCAGGAGATGCAGTACAGCGGCCAGGGCGGCTCCATCCCGCTGTGCAACACCCTCGCGGCCCTGTACCCGGACGCGGAGATCCTCCTCATCGGTCTGAGCGAGCCGGAGGCCCAGATCCACGCCGTGAACGAGAGCGTCTCCCCCGAGGAACTGGAGCGCATGTCGGTCACGGAGGCGCTGTTCCTCCGCAAGTACGCGGCGAACTGACCCGCCCGCCCGCAGCCGAGGGCCCTCGAATGCGCCGCACGGCGGGGGCCCGCGCGGCCCTGTCCCGGCGCCCGGCTCCGACCGGTGCCGTGTCGCCGTCCGGCGTCCCCGGCGCGCACCGCCGGCTCGGGTGCCGCAATGCTGTCGGCCGGGTGCCGTGAGGTCCGTCCCGGGGCCTGCGGCCGCCCGGGCAGCCGGGGTGGGTGGGCAGGCCCCGTCGGACCGGTGCGGCACGGGGTTCCGGCGCTCGTACGTCCGCCGGTCGGCGCCGTTCCGGTCCGCAGGGGCAGGCAGCGGTGACCGGGGCGGGGCACCGGACGCCCCGCAACCGGAAGCCGGGAGCCTGGATCCGGTGGCCGAGGCGAGATCAGGCGGCCGGGATCCGACACTCGATCAGGCCGTCGCGGTGACGTCCGTGTCGAGCGCGGCGAGCAGCCAGTCGTGTGTCGAGCCGGGGGTGGGTTCGGGACGGGCGCCCGGTGCGGTGGTCAGGACGGAGACCAGGTCCCAGTAGGCGTCCAGGCGTGCCTCGGCGGCGAGCTCCCGGGCCAGTGCGCGGCGGAAACCGGGGGTGTCGCGGCGGTCGTAGGCCTGTGCGTAGGCCGCGACGAAGCCGTCCAGGGCGTCGCCGGGGCGCGGTGGGCGGTCGTGGCGCAGGTGCGCCGCCGCCAGCTCGTACGCCTCGGCGAGGCCCGCGTACAGGACGGCCGCTCCGCGGGCGCCCGCGACCCGGTGAGCCTCGGGGCGGGGCCGGCGGGCGCCGCCCGGGCAGGGCCCGCTGGTGAGGGCGTGCAGCCGGGCGAAGGCGAGCACCTGTGCGGGGTCCGGGTCGTCGGGCGGCGCGGGGACCGCCACCTCCAGGAACGCGGCGACCGACCGGGCCGGCATCCGGGCCGGCAGCCAGGCACGCCAGAATCGGGCCGGCGCATCGGTGCTCGGCGGGGTCGTCATCGCGCCGAGCAGGAGCAACCGCTCGGCCCGCTCCTCTGGCGGGCACTCCTGCACGAGCCGCAGGGCCGCCTCCCGCCAGCGCAGCTCGCGCAGCCGGGAGCCGACCTCGCTCAACCGTCCGGCGACGGCGTCCTCCAGGGCGCGGCCCGGGTCCTGTTCGTCCAGGACGCGGTGCACCGCGGGCAGCGGCAGGTCGAGGGCGCGCAGGGAGCGGATCAGGCGCAGCCGGTCCAGGGACGCGGGAGCGTAGCGGCGGTGTCCGCCAGTGCTGCGGGAGGCCTCCGGCAGCAGTCCGCGGTCGGAGTAGAAGCGGACGGTCTTGACGGTGACGTCGGCGTGCTCGGCGAGTTCGCCGATGCTCCACAGGCCATCGTGCGACATGGTCGGTTGAACCTCCCTCAGGGGGAGTTCCTACGGTACCGGCGAGCGCGGGCCGGGCGAACGGGGGACGGCCCGCGCTCGGCGACGCACCCCCGTGCTCAAGGAGCGGGCCATGACCGTATTCGTTCTCGTCCCGGGCATGTTCACCGGGACGCACGTGTGGCAGGAGACGGCCGCGCGGCTCACCGCCGCCGGCGCCGAGGTGCTCCCGGTCGCACTGACCGGACTCGACGGGTCCGGCGGCGCGCCGGGTACCGATCTGGAGACGCACATCGCCGACGTCATGGCGGCCATCGACGCGGCCGGCGCGGCACAGGGCCGCAAGATCGTCCTGGTCGGCCACGACTACGGCATCCACCCGGCCGTCGGCGCCGCGGACCGGCGGGCCGAACGCGTCGCACGGATCGTGTACCTGGACGCGGGGATGCCGAGGGACGGCGTCCCGGCCCTGGCGTCGGTGCCCGACGAGGCGCTCCGCACGCAGGTGGCCGAACGTGCCCGTGTGGACGGCGGCGACGGGGTGCTGGCCCCGCCCGCCGGGCGTGCCCGGTGGCAGCGCTGGGGCAGTACCGCGGGCGTCGACGACAGGACCCTGGACCGGCTCACCGCTCTGGCGGCTCCGCAGCCGCTGGGCACACTGCTCCAGCCGTTGCGGCTGTCCGGTGCGGTGGCCGCGGTGCCCACCACGGGGGTGCTGTGCACCGGCAACGGTGTGAGCATCGAATTCGTACAGCGGTTGGTGGACTTCGGCGACCCGGCAGTCCAGATCCTGGCCGCGCCCGAGGTGACGTTCTTCGAACTCGCCACCGGGCACTGGCCGATGCTGTCCCGGCCCGCCGAGCTGGCGGACGTCCTGCTGCGGGCCGCGGCCGGGCAGGGGCACCGGCTGGTGCCGGCGGGTCGGGGTGAACCGCCGGCACATCTGCGGCCGTTCCCGCTGGAGGTCCCCGAGGTGCCCGTGGAGCGGCGGGACAACGTGGACCTGCATCTGCCCCTGGACGCCGAGGGTCCGCGACCCGCGGTGCTGTTCGTGCACGGCGGCCCGGTGCCGGCCGGAGCCAGGCCCACCCCGCGGGAGTGGCCGGGCCAGGTCGGGTACGCACGGTCGGCGGCGGCACGGGGGGTGGTGGGCGTCACGTTCGATCACCGTCTGCACGACACGGCCGACTACGCGCGGGCCGCCGACGACGTCGCCGCCGCGGTCGAGTTGGTGCGTGCCGATCCCCGGGTGGACGCCGACCGGGTCGCGCTGTGGTTCTTCTCCGGCGGCGGGCTGCTGTCGGCGGACTGGCTCGGCGCGCCGCCGGCCTGGCTGCGCTGTGTGGCGGCGAGCTACCCGGTCCTGGCGCCGATGCCGAACTGGGGCATCGCCGGCAGCCGTTTCCGCCCGGCGGCCGCGGTGGGCGGTGCCGGTGCCCTGCCCGTCGTCCTCGTCCGGGCCGGCCGGGAGGCGCCGGAGATCGCCGCGACCGTCGAGGAGTTCCTGGCCGCGGCGAAGGACGGCGGGACGGATGTCGAGGTGGTCGACGTGCCGGACGGCCGGCACGGCTTCGAGACCGTCGACGCGGACGACGCCTGGCGGGATGCCTTCCACCACGCGCTGGACCGGGTCGTGACCCACCTGACGGCCTGAGACCCAACGCCCCCGGTCCCGCCCGCGACCACCACGTCCCCGGCCCGGGGTTCACCACTTCCCCGGTCCGAGGCCACCGCCGCCTCCCTCCGCGCGCCCTCCCGCCCCGGGGTCCGCCCCGGGGTCCGCTCCGGACCCGCACCGCAGCCGGACACCCACCCGGGGCAACGGGCCTGCGTCCGTCGTGCGCGAGGCGGGCGGGCCCGCGGTCCCGGTGCCCCGGGGAGGACGAGCGTGGCGTCGTGGAGCGGGCGGCGACGGCGCTCGGACGGGCGGGCGCCCCGCCCCGGGTACGGCCTGCGCCCTCGGGCACCGCGCTGGGATCCGGTGCTCCCACCTGCGAGACCTCAGACGGGCACGCCCGCCTCCAGGTACAGGGCCGCACCGCGCTCCCGGGCGTGCAGGGCCCAGCGCAGGCGCTCGTAGCGGACCGGCGGGAGCAGGTCGGCCGCCTCCTGCTCGGTGACGAAGCGGCAGCCACGCAGCTCCGGGCCGGGCAGCAGCAGTTGTTCGGTCTCGGCGGCGTCCAGGCGCCCGCCGTCGAAGAGCAGCCGCAGACCGCCGTAGGCGGGGGGTGCGGGGCGCTCCCAGTCGACGACGAGGAGGCGGGGCACCTCGGCCAGTTGCAGCCCCGTCTCCTCGGCGACCTCCCGCATCCCTGCCCGCGCGGGCGCCTCGCCGCGCTCGACGACGCCGCCGGGGAACTCCCAGCCGGCCTTGTAGGTCGGGTCCACGAGCAGCACGCGGTCCTGTTCGTCGAAGAGGAGCACTCCGGCGGCGAGGGTCTCGGCGGTGGGCTCCGGGGTCTGCACGATGTCGCAGACGGGCGCGGTACCGCTGCTGACGGCCTCCGCGATGCGGGCGGCCGTCTCGTGCGGGGTGAGCGCGCCGTTGTCGATCAGGTGGGCGTCGGCGGCGAGCCAGGCGGCCAGGGCGGCGCGGTACGGCTCGATGCGGTCGCGGTCCCACTGCCGTGCGGGGGTCTCCCCGCCACCGCCGGGCGGGTCCAGGGGCGTCTCCCGGGCCGCCGCACGCGCGCGCAGGATCGTTTCGGCCGGAGTGAGAGCCAGGTGTCGGACCGGAATACGACGGGCGGCGAGGCCGCCGAAGATCTCGTCCCGGTGCTCCTGGCGCAGCAGGGTCATGGGGACCACGAGGGTGCCACCGACCTCGGCGAGCAGCGCTGCCGCGGTGTCGATCACGAGCCGCCGCCAGATCGGCAGTTCCTGGAGGTCGCCGACCTCGGCGAGGTGCTTGGGCGGAAGCAGGTCGGTGAGCGCTCCGCCGATGACCCCCGGGTCGAAGAGCGTGCTGTTCGGGATCAGCTCGATCAGTTCCCGTGCGGTGGTGGTCTTCCCCGCACCGAACGCGCCGTTGATCCAAACGACGATCACGGGTCCCCCTCTTCTGTTGGCCCCCTGAGGCTTGCCCGCTCCACCCTGCCACGGAAACCAGATCCAGTTGAGGGCGCGAGAAGCGGAAGGCGCCGGTACCCGTGGGGTCCGGCGCCTGCGAGGCGGTGGGCGTCAGTCGCCCTCCACCAGGGAGCCCTCGTCGGCGGCGAGGCTGCCGCTGCTGACCGTGTGGTCGACGGTGCTGAGGGTGCCCCCCACGTTCAGGTCGCCGAGGTCGTGGTCGGCCAGTCCGTGGGACGGCGTGACGGCCGCGACGACGAACCCGGTGGCGAGGGAGGCGATGGCGAGCATGCTGCGCTTCTTCATGCCACGATCAACGCGGCAGGCGGCCCGGGGTCACGGGCAGGGGGGCGAAGCGGAGGATCGCGCCGGCCGGCCCGTCTGCCGCCGGACTCCGTCGAGCGGCCGGCGCACGCAGGTCGGCGTGTCGGCGGGTCGGGCCACGGGGTGCGCGGCAGCGGGCGGACGGCACTTCCGGCCGTCCGCCCGCTGCCGGGGGTTCAGACGCCGGCCGCGGCCGCTCCTCCGGCCAGCACCGCCGCGGCGGCCCCCACGAGCCCGGCGTCCGTGCCCATGCGGGCGGGCACGACGGTCAGGCGCCGCACGAAGGAGAGGGTGGCGTATTCGTCGAGGATCTTGCGGAGCGGCCCGAACAGGACCTCCCCGGCGGTGCCCACTCCCCCGCCGATCACCGCGATGTCGATCTCCATGAGGCTCGCGGCGGACGCGATCGCGGCGGCCAGGGCCTGTGCGGCCCGTTCGAAGGAGGCCACGGCCACCGGGTCCCCGGCGCGGGCGGCGGCGGCCACCGCGACGGCGGAGTCGTCGCCGTCGGGACCGGGACGCCAGCCGTTCTCCAGCGCACGGCGGGCGATGTTGGGGCCGCTGGCCAGCCGTTCCACACAACCTCGCGAACCACAGGGGCACGGGTCGCCGTCCAGGTCGACGCTGATGTGCCCGATGTGGCCCGCGTTGCCGGTGGGGCCGGGACGCAGCCGGCCGTCCAGCACGAGGCCGCCGCCGACACCGGTGGAGACCACCATGCACAGCGCGTTGTCGTGACCGCGGGCCGCGCCCTGCCAGTGCTCGGCCGCGGTGATGGCCACGCCGTCGCCGATCAGCGTCACCGGCAGGTCCCCGGCGGCGGCCCGCACCCGCTCCACCAGGGGGAAGCCGCGCCAGCCGGGCACGTTCACCGGGCTCACCGTGCCGGCCGAGGCGTCCACCGGGCCCGCGCTGCCGATGCCGATCGCCCGGGCACGCCCCCACAGCGGCGAGGCGGCCAGCTCGCCGATCACCTCCTCGACGGCCCGCATCACGGTGTCGCCGTCCTCCTGAGCGGGCGTCGGTCGCTGAGCACGCACCAGGATCGTGCCGCGGCCGTCGACCAGCCCTCCGGCGATCTTGGTGCCGCCGATGTCGAGCGCGGCCACGAGGTCGGTCTGCATGAGTGTCGGATCTCCCCGTCGAGGCAGGCAATGGAAGGCACATCGTCGAAAAGGGCCCGGCCGGCCGACGGTGGGGACGCGGGCCGGAGAGCGCGGTGCTCAGTCTCTCCCGCTCGTGACAACGTTGTCCAGGCTCTATGCTCGACGCCACATCCTCATACAAACCGTGGATCGCCGCACCACCACGGACGACGACAGGACAGGACACCGCCACCGTGCCCGAGACCGCGCGCCGAACAGACCGCCACTCCGCGACCCGTTATGGCAACCGTCCCACCATGAAGGACGTCGCGGCGCGAGCCGGTGTGGGACTGAAGACCGTCTCCCGGGTCGTCAACGGCGAGCCGGGCGTCACGCCGGAGACGGAGCAGCGGGTGCAGGAGGCCATCGACGCGCTGGGCTTCCGGCGCAACGACAGCGCCCGGGTGCTGCGCAAGGGCCGCACCGCCAGCATCGGACTCGTGCTGGAGGACCTCGCCGACCCGTTCTACGGCCCCCTCAGCCGCGCGGTGGAAGAGGTGGCCCGGGCCCACGGCGCCCTCCTGATCAACGGTTCCAGCGCGGAGGACGCCGAGCGGGAGCAGGAGCTGGGGCTGGCCCTGTGCGCGCGGCGGGTGGACGGGCTCGTGGTGATCCCGGCCGGGGACGACCACCGGTACCTGGAGCCGGAGATCAGGGCAGGAGTGGCGACGGTGTTCGTGGACCGCCCGGCGGGGCGGATCGACGCCGACTGCGTCCTGTCGGACAACTACGGCGGGGCACGGACCGGTGTGGCCCACCTCATCGCGCACGGGCACCGGCGGATCGGCTTCATCGGAGACATGCCGCGCATCCACACCGCCGCCGAGCGGCTGCGCGGGTACCGGGCCGCCATGGAGGACGCGGGGATATCCGTGGCGGACGCATGGATGTCGCTCGGGGTCACCGTGCCTGAGCGGGTGCGCACGGCCGCCGAGGAGATGCTGTCCGGACCGGAGCCGGTCACCGCGATCTTCACCGGCAACAACCGGGTGACGGTCACCGTGATCCGCGTGCTGGCGGAGCACTCCCGGCAGGTCGCCCTCGTCGGATTCGACGACATCGAGCTCGCCGATCTGCTCCGGCCGGGGCTCACCGTCGTCGCCCAGGACTCCGCAGCGCTCGGCCGCACCGCCGCCGAGCGCCTCTTCCGGCGGCTGGACGGCATCCTGGCCGGCCCCGAACGCCTCGAACTGCCGACCCGGCTGATCGCCCGCGGCTCCGGCGAACTCCCCCCGGCGGACTGAGATGAACGCGCAGGACCGCACCCTGTCGGCGCTCGGGCTGGCCGGGGTGCCGCGCGACGATCCGCTGTCCTATCCCGGCGCCTGGCCGCGCGAGTCCGGGCTCCTCGTCGGGGACCGGCTGCTGCCGCTGGAGCGTGCGGTGCACGCGGACCGGGTGCCCGTGCTCGCCGTCGGTTCCAACGCCTGCCCCGGTCAGCTCCGGCACAAGATGGCCGCGTGCGGGGTCTCCTCCCCGGTGCCGATGGTGCGGTCCCGCGTCCACGGACTCGACGTCGGGGTGTCCGCGCACGTCAGCCTCATGGGCTACGTCGCCGCCTCACCGGTCTGCGCCCCCGAGGCCGTCCGTGACCTGTTCGTCATCTGGCTGGACGCCGAGCAGCTCGCGGTCGTCGACGCCAGCGAGGGGACGCCCCTGCCGCACGGCAACTACCGGCGCGCCTGGCTGCCTGCTCCGGACGTGCGCGTCGCACCGGAGGGCGGCGCGGCACTGCCCGGCGTGTACGTGTATCTCAACCGGCACGGCGTGCTGCACGACGGTTCCGGCGCACCCCGCAGTCATCCGGGACAGCGGGAGCTGCTCGCCGAGCTGCTGCTGAACTCCGCCCGCCTCAGGGAGCTGTTCGGTGTCACTCCCGAGGAGTTCAGCGCGCGGGCGCGCGCGGACGCGGCGCTGTGCGCGCGGGGGACGCGGCTGCTGGCCGAGGAGAAGCTGGTGACGGCGTCCGGGCTGGAGCGGTACGCCGACAGCCCGCAGACCGGGGCCACGGGCCCCGGCGGGCCGTAGCCGCGTCCCGCGGGGCTGACGCGGTGCCGTCGCCGAGTGGCACCGGTGCGCGGGTGTGGCGGTCGGGCCGGCCGCGGTGCGGAGCGGGTTCTACTGCCCGGTGGCAGTCAGGTCGCCGCGCCGGGGTGCCGCGAAGCCCTCCAGGTCGGTGCGGCTCAGGCCGGTCGCCCCGGCCACCTCGGTGTCGTCCAGGGCGCCGCAGTCCAGGCCGCGCAGCAGGTAGCCGCTGAGGGCCTTGGCGGTGGCGGGCTCGTCCATGACGTCGCCGCCGGCGCGGTTGGCGTACCGGGCGAGCCGCTCGGCCGCCTGGCGGAAGCCCTCGCGGTAGAAGGCGAAGACGGCGGCGTAGCGGGTGGGGATGTGGCCGGGGTGCATGTCCCAGCCCTGGTAGTAGGCCCGGGCCAGGGCACGTCGGGTGAGGCCGTAGTGCAGGCGCCAGGCGTCGTGGACCTTCTCGGTGGGGCCGACGGGCAGGACGTTGGTCGAGCCGTCCGAGACCCGTACGCCGGTGCCGGCCGCGGCGACCTGCATGACCGCCTTGGCGTGGTCGGCCGCCGGGTGGTCGCTGGCCTGGTGGGCGGCGGAGACGCCGAGACAGGCGCTGTAGTCGAAGGTGCCGTAGTGCAGACCGGTGGCGCGGCCGTCGGCGGCCTGGATCATGCGGGCGACGGTGGCGGTGCCGTCGGCGGCGAGAATGGCCTGGCTGGTCTCGATCTGGATCTCGAAGCCGATCCGGCCGGCGTCGAGGCCATGGGTCTTCTCGAAGGCATCCAGCAGGCGGACCATCGCGGTGACCTGCTCGGGGTAGGTCACCTTGGGCAGGGTGAGGACCAGGCCGCCGGGCAGGCCGCCATGGTCGAGCAGGCCGGTGAGGAAGATGTCGAGGGTGCGGATGCCGCGGTCGCGGACGGCGGCTTCCATGCACTTCATGCGGATGCCCATGTACGGCGCCGCGGTGCCGTTCCCGTACGCCTCGGCGACGAGCCGGGCGGCGCGGGCGGCGGCCTCGTCCTCCTCGGCGTCGGGGCGGGGGCCGTAGCCGTCCTCGAAGTCGATGCGCAGGTCCTCGATCGGCTCGCGCTCCAGCTTGGCGCGGACCCGTGTGTGGACCGGCTCGGCCAGGTCGTCGGGCAGGCCGAGGACCGCGGCGAAGGAGGCGGCGTCCGGGGCGTGTTCGTCGAGGGCGGCCAGGGCCCGGTCGCCCCAGGAGCGGACGGTGCCGGCGGCGAAGACGTCACCGGGGACGTAGACGGTGTGGACGGGCTGACGGGTGCCGGGGTCCCCGGGGTAGCGGCGCTCCAGTTCGGCGTCGACCGGGGCGAGGGAGGCGCTGATCTCCTCGCTGACGGTGCCCGCGAGGCTCGTCGACACTGTCTCCTGCTGACCCTGACCCATCCCGCACCCTCCTATTTTCCGCTATACGGAATCAACAATCCGTAGAATGAAGTTATCTGCCGATCTTCCGGCAGGTCAACACCCTGTCCACGGGACGGTCGGGACCTCCCACCACTCGAGGAGCACGACTCCAGGATGCGCCGAGGCCCCCGTGACCGCGCGGGTCACGGGGGCCTCGTACAGCCGGGCGGCGATCAGCCCTTGCGGGTCTTGACCTCGTCGGTGAGCTGCGGGACGACGTCGAACAGGTCGCCGACGACGCCGTAGTCGACCAGCTCGAAGATCGGGGCCTCGGGGTCCTTGTTGATGGCCACGATGGTCTTCGAGGTCTGCATGCCGGCGCGGTGCTGGATCGCGCCGGAGATGCCGGAGGCGATGTACAGCTGCGGGGACACGCTCTTGCCGGTCTGGCCGACCTGGTTGGTGTGCGGGTACCAGCCCGCGTCCACCGCGGCGCGGGAGGCACCGACGGCCGCGCCGAGGGAGTCGGCGAGCGCCTCGATGATCGCGAAGTTCTCCGCGCCGTTGACACCGCGGCCACCGGAGACCACGATCGCGGCCTCGGTCAGCTCCGGACGGCCGGTCGACTCGCGCGGGGTGCGGCCGGTGATCTTCGTGCCGGTCGCCTTCTCGGAGAAGGACACCTCCAGCGCCTCGACCGCGCCGGCGGCCGGGGCGGCCTCGACGGCCGCGCTGTTCGGCTTGACCGTGATCACCGGGGTGCCCTTGGAGATGCGGGACTTGGTGGTGAACGACGCCGCGAACACCGACTGGGTGGCCACCGGGCCCTCGTCGCCGGCCTCCAGGTCGACGGCGTCGGTGATGATGCCGGAACCGATGCGCAGCGCCAGACGGGCGGCGACCTCCTTGCCCTCGGCGGAGGACGGCACCAGCACGGCGGCCGGGGACACGGCGGCGACGGCGGCCTGCAGGGCGTCCACCTTCGGGACGACCAGGTAGTCGGCGTACTCGGAGGCCTCGTGGGTGAGGACCTTCACCGCGCCGTGCTCGGCGAGGGTCTGAGCGGTGGCGGCGGCGCCGCTGCCCAGCGCGACGGCGACCGGCTCGCCGATGCGGCGGGCCAGGGTCAGCAGCTCCAGGGTGGGCTTGCGGACAGCGCCGTCCACGTGGTCGACGTAGACGAGAACTTCAGCCATGGGAATGGTTCTCCTAGCGGAAAGTGCGAAGTCTGAGAGGCGGTGAGGGAGTCGATCCCTCAGATGAACTTCTGGCTCGCGAGGAACTCAGCGAGCTGCTTGCCGCCCTCGCCCTCGTCCTTGACGATCATGCCCGCGGTGCGCGCGGGACGCTCGGCCGCGGCGTCGACAGCGGTCCAGGCGCCGTCGAGGCCCACCTCGTCGGCCTCGATGTCGAGGTCGGAGAGGTCCCAGGACTCCACCGGCTTCTTCTTGGCCGCCATGATGCCCTTGAACGACGGGTAGCGGGCCTCACCCGACTGGTCGGTGACCGACACGACGGCCGGCAGGGAGGCCTCCAACTGCTCGGAGGCGGTGTCGCCGTCACGGCGGCCCTTGACGACGCCGTCCTCGACGGAGACCTCGGACAGCAGCGTGACCTGCGGGACACCCAGACGCTCGGCGACCAGCGCCGGCACGACGCCCATGGTGCCGTCGGTGGAGGCCATGCCGGAGACGACCAGGTCGTAGCCGGCCTTCTCGACGGCCTTGGCCAGCACCAGGGAGGTACCGATGGCGTCCGTGCCGTGCAGGTCGTCGTCCTCGACGTGGATCGCCTTGTCGGCGCCCATGGACAGCGCCTTGCGCAGCGCGTCCTTGGCGTCCTCCGGGCCCACGGTCAGGACGGTGACCTCGACGTCGTCGTCGGAGTTCTCGGCGATCTGCAGCGCCTGCTCGACGGCGTACTCGTCCAGCTCGGAGAGCAGACCGTCCACGTCGTCCCGGTCGACGGTCAGGTCATCGGCGAAGTGCCGGTCGCCAGTGGCGTCGGGCACGTACTTCACAGTGACAACGATCCTCAAGCTCACGCCGGCTCTCCTACTGCATCGTCATTTCTGGCTGCCTGCCTTCAGGCAGCATAGGCGCCTGTAAGCGGCCCATCCCGGTCCGGGGCGACCCGCGCTCCGGCCGAAATATTACTCGTCAGTACACCCAGTTCCTGCCCGCTAAGCAAGCGCTTTGAACTGTGACCTTTGCAACGCAGCGTAACCGGAACTCGACGAGAGCGCAGGACGACCGAAGGGTGATCAATCGCGCAGCGCGGTGAATCGCCCCTGGTGGTAGAGGAGGGGCCGGCCGGGGCCGCCGGGGTCGCCCAGGACGACCTCGGCGAGCATCACGCGGTGGTCGCCGGCGGGAACCCGTGCGGCGACGCGGCACACCAGCCAGGCGAGCACACCGCCGAGGACCGGCACACCCTCGGGGCCCTCGCGCCAGTCGGTGGGGGCGCCGAAGCGGTCGGCGCCGCTGCGGGCGAAGGTGGCCGCCAGTTCCTGCTGGTGCTCGCCGAGTATGTGGACGCCCACGTGCTCGGCCTGCGACATCGCCGGCCAGCTGGAGGCGGTGGTGCCGATGCCGAACGACAGCATCGGGGGGTCCGCGGAGACGGAGGTGAGGGAGGTGGCGGTGAAACCGACCGGGCCGTCGGCTCCGCGCGCGGTGATCACCGCGACTCCCGCGGCATGCCGCCGGAAGACGGAACGCAGCAGGTCGGGAGAGGCGGTGTGCGCGGTGGCCAGTTCGGGCGTGGCCGTCATGGAGTTGTCCTTCTGCCGGGGATGACGAGCGGATGCGTGACTGCTCAGCAGCCCGGACAGCACGCGCTCGCGGTGCGGGCGAGGTCGACGTGGAGGCGACCGTGGAGAAGGAGTTCCGAAGGCATAGGGTCAGGCTGACGATAGTGAGTGTGCTCAGTCAAGCACGTTCCGCGATGTGGGAGATGACTCACTCGGGGGCGTCCGCCGGATCACACGGCCTCGCCCAGTGCCGCGATCACGTCGGCCTTGCGGGGCTGCCCGGCGGCACGCCGCACCACGCGGCCGTCGGCGTCGAGGACCAGCACGGTCGGCGTCCTGAGGATGCCGAGGTCGCGCACCAGCTCCAGCCGTGCCTCGGCGTCGATCTCGATGTGCGCCACACCCGGGACCAGGCCTGCCACCTCGCCCAGGACCCGCCGCGTGGCCCGGCAAGGGGCGCAGAAGGCGCTGGAGAACTGCACCAGGCTGGCGCGCTCGCCGAGGGGCGCGCCCACCTCGTCCGCGGTCAGCCGCTCGTCCTCGCCACGCCCGTGCACCGCTGTCCTTCCCTTGGTCCCTCGTCCGCCGTCGGTCCATCATCCGCACCGGACTCCGCGGACGGCAAGGAGGCCCGGTCCGGCCCGGGTTCGGCGGTCCGGGACCGCGGGCCACACCGCGGACCGGCGGACGACGTGACGAGGATCTCGCCGCCGGCGGGCACGCGGACTGGCTCCCGGCGCGTTCTTGGGGCACGATCTGCGACATGCCGTGAACCTACGGCTGCGTAACTTTCCCGCCGGGAGTCCCCTTCCCTGGCAGAGAACCCCTGGCACGGAGTCCCGGCACCCGGTCCTGGCACAGGGCCCCTGGCAGAGAAGCATGGCAGAGAAGAAGGAAGGGTCCGCCCCGCCCATGGCTGAGTTCGTCTACCGTCCCGTCATCGGTTTCGCCCGCACGCTGTTCAAGGTGTGGGACCTCAAGATCGACTGTCGGGGTTCGGAGAACATCCCCCGCTCGGGCGGCGCCGTACTGGTCAGCAACCACATCAGCTACCTGGACTTCGTCTTCGACGGGCTCGCGGCGCTCCCGCAGAAGCGTCTCGTGCGGTTCATGGCCAAGGAGTCCGTCTTCCGGCACAAGGTCTCCGGTCCGCTGATGCGCGGGATGAAGCACATCCCGGTGGACCGCAAGCAGGGTGAGGCGGCCTACGCCCACGCGCTGGACTCCCTGCGGTCGGGCGAGATCGTCGGGGTGTTCCCGGAAGCCACCATCTCGCAGTCGTTCACGCTGAAGAGCTTCAAGTCGGGGGCCGCCCGGCTGGCCCAGGAGGCAGGCGTGCCGCTCATCCCGATGGCCGTGTGGGGCACGCAGCGCCTGTGGACCAAGGGGCACCCGCGCAACTTCAAGCGCAGCCACATCCCGGTCACCATCCGGGTGGGCGAGCCCGTGGAGGCCCCCCGCGACCAGTACGCCGGGGCGATCACGCGGCGGCTGCGCGAGCGGGTGCAGGAGCTGCTGGAGGCCGCACAGCGCGCCTACCCCGTCCGGCCCAAGGGCCAGGACGACACCTGGTGGATGCCCGCGCACCTCGGGGGCACGGCACCCACGCCGGACCAGGTGCGGGCGGCGGAGTCGGGCTGACCGGAGCTCGCCCCGAACCGAGGCCGTGACCGACGGGCGCGACCGGACCCGCAACTTCCCGAGTGGCGCCCTGCCGGAGGAGCATCGTGCCGGCCGCACTCAGGGAGGGAGCCCCTTGAATCCGGACACTCCGGCACGGCCTCTGCGCGTCAGCGAGCGCACCCGCCACCGCCGCCTGCGGGAACAGGGCAGCCTGGATCGCGACCAGTTGGACGCGATTCTCGGCGCGGGCTTCGTCTGCCACCTCGGCGTCGTCGTCGATGGGACCCCGATGGTCGTGCCGACCGTCTACGGCTTTGACGGCAGCACCCTGTACTTCCACGGCTCGGTCGCCGGCCGCAGCCTGCTGGCGTCGCCCGCCGCCGCGGTCTGCGTCACGGTCACCCACGTCGACGGACTCGTCCTCGCCCGCTCGGTCTTCGAGCACGGGGTCGACTACCGCAGCGCCATGGTCTACGGCACGCCCCGCCTCGTCACGGACCCGGACGAGAAGCTCGCCGGCCTGCGCCGCCTGGCCGAGCACGCCGCGCCCGGCCAGTGGGACTACGCGCGCCGCCCCGACCGCAGGGAACTCGCCGCGACCGCCCTGCTCGCCCTCTCCCTGGACGAGGCGTCCGTCAAGATCCGCACCGGCGCTCCGGACGACGGCGAGGGCGAGGACGCCCGACTCGACGTGTGGGCAGGCGTTCTACCGCTGCGCGCCATCTGGGGCGCCCTGGAGCCGGACCCCCTGCTGGCGCGGGCATCGAGGCCCCTGGGCACCTCACGGCGCGCGTCGGCACCCCGGCCCGCTGAGCGCCGCACCGCCCGCGGCTCGGGAGCGCATCCGTGGAGGCCCCGGGTCGGCGGCACACGCCGACCGGCCGCTCGGCGGGCCCTCCCGGGAGATCCGCCTGCCGCCCGACGAGGCCGGCGCGGCCCTGCCGGACCGGAACGGGATCGCGGCGCCCTTGCGTCGGCCCTGGTCAGAGGATGGCGGGGAGCGACGCCAGGAGGTGCGACCGGTCCGGAGCGGCCCTGAGGGCGCTCAGCACGGCCGGATGAGGTGCCGCGTACAGAACCGGGTGGTCGCTCTCGCCGAGCGCGGGATCGGGGGCGAAGGCCAGTCGTTCGCCCCGCAGGGAGAACTCGGCCCGGCCGCCCGGCTCGCCGCCGCGCGGATCCTGGCGGTGCCACGCCCCGTGGAAGCGCACGGCGACCAGACCGTGCACCGCCTCGAACGTCTGGTAGCAGAGCGCGGTCGGGATGCCCTCGGCCCGCAGCAGGGCGGTGAGCGCGTGGGCCTTGGCGTGGCAGATGCCGGTGCCCTGCTCCAGGACGTCGGAGGCGCGCCAGGTGACGCGGGGGTCGCCGGTGTCCCGGGAGTGCGGGACGGCGTCACGGACGTATGCATAGGCCAGACGCGCATAGGAATACGAGTCGTCGGCTTCCCCGGCCAGCCGTGCTGCTTGTTGACGCACCAGCGGATGGGTGTGGTCGATGACCTCGTCGGCCGCCAAGTAGGCCGAGAGGTCAGGGTTTTCCTGGATCAGCTGCATGCCGGCGAGCATAGAAACGCGATCACCCGCGAGTCAATGACTTTACGGGTGACCGCATATCCATGCACAAAGCGTCAGCGCGCCATCTCCTCCTTCAGCGCCGCCACGAACGCGTCGACGTCGTCCTCCGTCGTGTCGAAGGCGCACATCCAGCGGACCACGCCCGCCGCCTCGTCCCAGAAGTAGAAGCGGAATCGCTTCTGCAGGCGCTCGCTCACCTCGTTGGGGAGCTTGGCGAAGATGCCGTTGGCCTGCACCGGGTAGAGGATCTCCACGCCGTGCACGGAGCGGACGCCCTCGGCCAGCCGCTGGGCCATCTCGTTGGCGTGGCGGGCGTTGCGCAGCCACAGGTCCTTGGCGAGCAGCGCCTCCAGCTGGACCGAGACGAAGCGCATCTTGGACGCCAGCTGCATCGACAGCTTCCGCAGATGCCGCATCCGCCGCACGGCGTCCTGGTTGACGACCACGACCGCCTCGCCGAACAGCGCGCCGTTCTTCGTCCCGCCGAGGGAGAGGATGTCGACGCCGACGGCGTTGGTGAACGTCCGCATCGGCACGTTCAGCGAGGCCGCCGCGTTGGCTATCCGGGAGCCGTCCAGGTGCACCTTCATGCCGTGGGCGTGGGCGTGCTCGCAGATCGCGCGGATCTCCTCGGGCGTGTAGAGGGTGCCCAGCTCGGTGCTCTGGGTGATCGAGACCACCTGAGGCATCGCACGGTGCTCGTCCTCCCAGCCCCAGGCCTGACGGTCGATCAGCTCGGGGGTGAGCTTGCCGTCCGGCGTGGGCACGGTGAGCAGCTTCAGACCGCCCATCCGCTCGGGAGCGCCGCCCTCGTCCACGTTGATGTGGGCGCTCTCGGCACAGATCACCGCGCCCCAGCGGTCGGTGACCGCCTGGAGCGCGACGACATTGGCGCCGGTGCCGTTGAAGACCGGGAAGGCCTCCGCCGTGGGACCGAAATGGCTGCGGATGATCCGCTGGAGGTTCTCCGTGTAGTCGTCCTCGCCGTACGCGACCTGGTGCCCACCGTTGGCCACGGCCAGCGCCGCCATCACCTCCGGGTGCGCCCCGGCGTAGTTGTCGCTGGCGAATCCGCGAACCTCGGGGTCGTGGTGGCGGCGGGCGTCGGTCTTCGGGGGGTTCACGGCTTCTCGGTGAGCCACAGACGCTGTCCGTTCACTTCCGCGGCGGGCTTGTCCCAGACGCCGACGATGGCCTCGGCGAGGTCCTTGACGTCAGTGAAGCCCGCGAACTTCGCGTTGGGGCGGTCGGCGCGCATCGCGTCGTGCACCAACGCCTTCACCACCAGGATGGCAGCCGCCGACGTCGGCCCCTGCTCACCCCCGGCCTTGCGGAAGTAGTCGGCCATCGCCAGCGTCCACGCCTCGGCGGCGGCCTTGCCCGCGGCGTAGGCGGCGTTGCCCGCGGTGGGCCGGCTCGCGCCCGCGGCGCTGATCAGCAGGTACCGGCCGCGGTCGCTGCGCTGGATCGCCTCGTGGAAGGCCAGGGAGGTGTGCTGGACGGTGCGGATGAGCAGCAGCTCCAGGAAGTCCCAGTCGTCCAGGCTGGTCTTGGTGAAGGTCTCGCTGCCGCGCCAGCCGCCGACGAGGTGGACCAGGCCGTCGACGCGGCCGAACTCCTTCTCGGTGCGGTTGGCCCAGTCGCGGGTGGCCTCCAGATCGAGCAGATCGACGGTCTCGCCGGTGACGGTCGCGCCGCCGGAGGCGTAGCGCGCCGCGTCCACGGCCTCCGCCAGCCGCTCCGGGTCGTTGTCGGCACCGACGACGACGGCGCCGGCCTCCGCCAGCCGGAGCAGGGTCGCCCGGCCTGCGGGTCCGCCCGCGCCGGCGACCGCGATCACCGCACCGCTGAGAGCCCCGTTCCCCATGTTCCTCGCCTCCTGAGCAGTGTTCTCGCTGGGCCGGTCGCTCACGCGGCGACCTGCTCGGCGCTGTCCGCCGTGATGCCCTTCGTCCGGGCGATCACATTCTTCAGCTTCTTGGACAGGGCCTCATAGAACATGCTCAGCGGAAACTCGTCCGGAAGCACGTCATCGACGAGCTTGCGCGGGGGCAGGGACAGGTCGAGGGCGTCGGGACCCTTGGCCCACTTGGAGCCGGGGTGCGGGGCGAGGTAGGTGGAGACCAGCTCGTAGCCGGCGAACCAGTGGACGAGCTTGGGACGGTCGATGCCGTCGCGGTAGAGCTTCTCGATCTCGGCGCACAGCTCGTTGGTGACCTGCGGGGCGCGCTGCCAGTCGATGAACAGCTTGTTGTCGGTCCAGCGCACCACGTCGTGCTTGTGCAGGTAGGCGAAGAGCAGCTGGCCGCCGAGGCCGTCGTAGTTGCGCACGCGGTCGCCGGTGACCGGGAAGCGGAACATGCGGTCGAACAGCACGGCGTACTGCACGTCACGGGCCTGCGGGACGCCGTCGGCCTCCAGCTTCACCGCCTCCTTGAAGGCGGTGAGGTCACAGCGCAGCTCCTCCAGGCCGTACATCCAGAACGGCTGGCGCTGCTTGATCATGAAGGGGTCGAAGGGCAGGTCGCCATGGCTGTGGGTGCGGTCGTGGACCATGTCCCACAGGACGAAGGCCTCCTCGCAGCGCTTCTGGTCGTGGACCATCGCGGCGATGTCCTCGGGCAGCTCCAGGCCCAGGATGCCGACGGCTGCGTCGGTGACGCGGCGGAAGCGGGCGGCCTCGCGGTCGCAGAAGATGCCGCCCCAGGAGAAGCGTTCCGGCGCCTCGCGGACCGCGATCGTCTCGGGGAAGAGGACGGCGGAGTTGGTGTCGTAGCCGGCGGTGAAGTCCTCGAAGGTGATGCCGCAGAACAGCGGGTTGTCGTAGCGGGTGCGCTCCAGCTCGGCCAGCCACTCGGGCCAGACCATGCGCAGCACGACCGCTTCGAGGTTGCGATCGGGGTTGCCGTTCTGCGTGTACATCGGGAAGACGACCAGGTGCTGCAGGCCGTCCGCGCGGTGAGCGGCCGGCTGGAAGGCCAGCAGCGAGTCCAGGAAGTCGGGCACCTCGAAACCGCCCTCGGACCACCGCTGGAGGTCCTTGGCCAGGGCCTCGTGGTAGGCGGCGTCGTGGGGCAGCAGCGGGGACAGCTCCTGCACGGCCTCGATCACCTGACGCAGGACGGCCTCGACGTCGGCACGGGCCGGAGCGCTGTCGGCCTCGAAGTCGATCGAGCCGTCCTTCGACTGCCAGGGCCGGATCCGCTCCACGGCATCCTTGAGCCGGGGCCAGGCGGGGTTCTCGACCACCCTGCTCACCGGAGGAACCTGCTCCCCCGAACCCACCTGCACAAGAATTTCCGTCATGTCCCATCCTCCACGGGAGAAGCTCGCGTAAGGACACCGTAGGCATATGCGGTTTCTTCCAGCAAGAGGAGTCTCGGGAAAATATCCTGTGGACCCCCGGTCTTCACCGCAGGTTTTCCTGTCAGAGGGTCCGGGAAGGGATGCTTCCGCGCGCCCGCGCACGTCCGGGTGCATCGTGGGCAGGGGCGACTAGGCTGCGGCCCCGACTGCCGTCGACGGAAGCGAGGCCACCTTGAACTTCCTCACCATCGGTCACCGCGGAGTCATGGGCGTCGAGCCCGAGAACACCTTGCGCTCCTTCGCCGCCGCCGAGCGGGGCGGGCTGGACGTCATCGAACTCGACCTGCACCTGAGCAAGGACGGCGCTCTGGTCGTCATGCACGACACCGACGTGGACCGCACCACGGACGGCAGCGGCCCCATTGCCGAGAAGACCCTGGAGGAGCTGCGCACGCTGGACGCGGGGCACGGAGAGCGGATCCCCGTCTTCGAGGAGGTCCTGGACACCGTGCGAACACCGCTCCAGGCCGAGATCAAGGACGTGCGCGCGGCGCGGACCCTGGCCGCGGTGATGCGGGAGCGGGACCTGACCGACCGGGTGGAGGTGCTGTCGTTCCACGACGAGGCGATCGCGGAGATCACCCGGCTCGTGCCGGGAGCGCGCACGGCGCTGGTGGCCGAGCACTACGGGCCCGAGGTGGTCGACCGCGCGGTCGCGGCGGGCGCCGCGACCGTCTGCCTCGACATCCAGCGCCTCACACTGGAAGTGGTGGAGCGGGCGCGCAAGGCGGAGCTGCGGGTGTGCGCCTGGGTGGTGAACACGCAGCAGCATCTGCGCCTCGTCCGCGCCCTGGAGCTCGACGGCGCGACCACGGACTACCCGGACATCAAGCGCACCGGCCGTTTCACCGCGTGAGCGCGGCTGCCGAGGTCAGCCCAGCGGCTTGACCAGCAGTTCGAAGCGAAGGTCCGGGCGGAGCGGCACACCGAAACGCTCGTCGCCGTACGGGAAGGGACTCGTCCGGCCCGTACGGCGGTAGCCGCGCCGCTCGTACCAGGCGATCAGGTCCTCGCGGAGGGAGATCACGGTCATGTGCATCTCCGTCACACCCCAGGCGGCGCGGGCCTGCCGCTCCGCCTCCGCGATGATCGCCTTGCCGAGCCCGGCGCCCTGGAGGGACGGCCGTACCGCGAACATCCCGAAGTAGGCGTGGGCGCCGCGGTGTTCGAGCTGGCAGCAGGCGACGACCTCGCCGTCCTGCTCGACCGTGAGAAGCCGGCTGTCCGGTGACTTGACGACCTCCAGGACACCCTCCGGGTCGGTGCGCTGCCCGTCGAGTATGTCGGCCTCGGTGGTCCACCCGGCCCGGCTGGCGTCGCCCCGGTAGGCCGACTCGATCAGCGCGACAAGCCCGTCCACGTCGGCGTCGGTGGCGTCACGGAAGGTCAGTGCAGGGGACTCCATCGGGTGCTTCTCCCTCTCTCGGGCGCGGCTCGGACCGGGACGAGGGTAACCCTGCCACTAGGATCCGTATGTATGGTGCACGTTCTCAGCAGCCGGACACTCCTGCGCCCCACCGACCCGGAGCGCTCCCGCGCCTTCTACGGCGGGCGACTCGGGCTCGCGGTGTACCGGGAGTTCGGTACGGGGCCCGAGCGCGGCACGGTCTACTTCCTCGGCGGCGGTTTCCTGGAGCTCTCCGGCCGCTCCGACGCCCCGCCCTCCCCGGCCGTGCGGCTGTGGCTGCAGGTCGAGGACGTGGCGGCGGCCCACGCGGAGCTGGTGGACCGGGGCGTGGAGATCCTCCGGCCCCCGCAGCGGGAACCGTGGGGCCTGGTGGAGATGTGGATCGCGGACCCCGACGGCACGCGGATCGTCCTGGTGGAGGTCCCGGCGGACCATCCGCTGCGGCACCGTCCGGGGATCTGAGCACTGCTGTCTGAGCACTACTGCCCGCCCCCCGACGGGGCGGGACCCGGGTGAGCCGGCCCGGCTCGGTGCTCAGTTCGCCGCCGTCCTGGTGCCGGGCGAACCCGGTGATCAGCGGCGCCATCGGGGTCACGCACACGGTCCCCAGCCAGTAGTCGCGGCCGATCAGGGCCTCCGCGCCGAGGTTGAAGGCGAGGCAGGGCAGGACCAGGGCCGCCGGGTGCAGGTGGGCGAGCGGCACGACCGCGGCGACGGCGAGTACGCCGGCGAGGTTGCCGGCCACGCGCCGGACGGCCCGGTTCCGGGTGAGCGCCGGTCGGCCCGGTACCGGGAGGCGGCGGTGACGAGCACCCGGTACGGGCGGCCGAGGGCGAGGGAGGCGCAGCCGGCCGGGGCGCAGCCGAGGAAACAGCGCGTGGCCGCCGGGACGATCGGGCCGAGGCCGCGGAGCAGGGGTTGGGCGGGCACGGCGTCCTCCGCACCGGTCCCGAGGAGTTCGGGCCGTGCGGGGCGGGAGCCCGTCGCCGGCCGGCGCCGCACAGCGCCGTGCCCGTCCGGGCACGGCGCAGCGGGCCGCCGCCGAGGGCGGTACGCGGGCGGGCCCGCCCCCGCTGCGCCGGGTCGTGGCCTGTGTCACTTGGCGTGACAATCCGTATCTCGGGGCGCCCGGCCCTCGTAGGGTGCTGGGCATGATGGTCCCCGCGGTCCTGCTGCTGCTCGGCGCCCTTACCGCCGTCACGGCTCCCCGGCTGCTCGCCCGCGCCGACTGGCCGGACCGCGAACCGGTCGTCGCCCTGTGGATGTGGCAGTGCGTCGTCGCGGCCGTCCTGCTGTGCTGCGCACTGTCCATGACGCTCAGCGCCGCCGCGGCATGGCAGGCGGTACGCGGCCATCTCTTCGCCCCGGCGCCGCGCGCGGTCGTGGAGGCCTACGCCCTCGGCACGCACGGGCCGTGGGCGGCGGGCACCGCCGTGGCGCTCGCCTGCGGCGGGATGTGGAGCGCGGCCATGCTCGTGCGCGAGGTCCTCCGCACCCGGTCCGGGCGGCGGACACGCCGGGCCGAACTCCGGCTGCGCGCACCGCTGCTGCCCGGCGAGGAGCCGGGTGCGGGACGACTGGTCGTCCTGGAGGGCGAACGGCCCGACGCGTGGTGGCTGCCGGGCACGTCACCCCGGCTCGTCATCACCACCGCCGCGCTCGCCCGGCTCAAGGGGCGGCAGCTGGAGGCCGTACTCGCCCACGAGCAGGGGCATGCGCGGGCCCGGCACGACTGGCTGCTGCACTGCTCCTCCGCGCTGGCCGGCGGATTCCCGCAGGTGCCGGTGTTCGCGGCGTTCCGCGACGAGATGCACCGGCTGGTCGAACTCGCCGCCGACGACATGGCCTCGCGCCGCTTCGGCCGACTCACCACCGCCCTGGCACTGGTCGAACTCAACGAGGACCGGGGTGTGTTCGGCCCCTGTCCGACCCCGCAGGCGCACGTCCCGCAGCGGGTGAACCGGCTGCTCGCCCCGCCGGCCAGGCTCACCGCGGCCCACCGCCTACGTCTGACGGCGGCGGCCGCGTTGGTGCCGGTGGTGCCGCTGCTGGTGACGTTCGTGCCGGGGCTGCGGGCCCTCGGCTAGGAGCGCGGACCCGACGGCAGCCCACCGGAGGGATCGGGACGCGCCCCGGAGCCACGCCGGACGGCACCCTCCCACCGCGACACCCCGGCACACCCACGCGCCGCACCGCACCGCACCGCACCGCACCGCACCGCACCGCACCGCACCGGCGAGCAGAGCTCTCTCTCCTCCGGCCCCCTCGCGAGGCCGACACCGAACGGCACCCGCGACGGACGGACACCGCCCGGAGCGGGTCCCGAACCGGCCCGGGGGCCTTGCCGGCCGCTGGAGCGGGCCCGGGGAACACGGGGTCCGCGGGGGCAGGGTCCGGGGTCCGTGACGCCACCAGAGGTGCAGCGCCCCGGTGATCGCCTGCTCAGGCGGTCGGCGTTCGTTCCCCACGAGGCGCTGGACGCCCCTGGTCGAGGGCGGCCATCGCCGCACGGAGCTCGTCGAAGGCGCGGCGGGTGAGATCCGTGAGCGCCTCCCGGCCCGCAGGGTCGGCCCACTGCTCGAAGGCCCGGTCGAAGGCGCGGAGTCCGATCTCGGCCGCGAGACTCGCGGCCGGCTCCGGCACACCGCGCTCGTGGAGCGCGCCCGTCATGGCCTCGGCCAGCTTGGCCCGCTTCAGGGCCGAGCGCTCCTGAAGTTCGCTGTGCCCGGCGATGACCGGCCGCAGCGCGGCGCTGAACTCCCGGCGGTCCTCGGTGAAGGCGGCCGTCACCGCGTCCAGGGCCGCGCCGACGGCTTCGAGAGGGGTGGCCCGGTCGGGCGCTTCGGCGATCGCCTCGGCGAGAAGCCGGGTGTGCAGGTCCTGGCCGGCGAAGAGCACTTCGCGCTTGTCGGGGAAGTGCCGGAAAAAGGTGGTCTTGGTCAGACCGGCTCGGTCGGCGATCTCCTTGACGGTGGTGGCGTCGTACCCCTGCTCGGCGAACAGGTCGAGTGCGGCGCGCACCAGCCGCACCCTGGCGTTCGGTTCCCATCGGGCCATACGGACAGCATAGTGATGTGACTTGGTACCGTCACTCGGGCTATGGTGACGGTACCAAGTCACATCACTTCGCTCCGCTCTGCGGGGCGCCCGAAGCAGGAGGCTCCCTCATGCGTGTCTTCGTCACCGGCGCCGCCGGCCACATCGCGTCGGCCGTCGTGCCCGAACTGATCCGAGCCGGACACGAGGTCGTCGGCCTGGCCCGGTCCGCCTCCTCGACCGCCGTCGTGCAGGCCCTGGGCGCCGAGGTGCGCCGCGGCGACCTCTCCGACCTCGGCGGCCTGCACGAGGCCGCGGCCGAAGCGGACGCGGTCGTCCATCTCGCGTTCGACCACGCGGCCATCGCCGACGGGAGGTTCGCCGAAGCCGTGGCTGCCGACCTGACCGTCGTGCGGACCTTCGGCGAGGCACTGAAGGGCACGGGCAAGGCCTTCATCGGCGTGGGTCTGACCCCCACCGGCGATCCGCGGCGGGACGCGGCCATCGACGCCAACCCCCGCTCCGCCGTGGCGCGCGCGATCGCCGCGTACTCCGAAGCGGACGTGCGGACCGTGCTCGTCGGCGTCCCTCCGGTCACGCACAGCACGCGTGACCGGGCCGGCTTCGTGCCCACACTCATCAGGATCGCCCGCGACACGGGAGTGTCGGGCTACCTCGGCGACGGGTCGAACCGGTGGCCCGCCGGTCACGTCCTGGACGTCGGCCGTCTCTTCCGGCTGGCGCTGGAGAAGGCCCCGGCGGGCTCGCAGGTGTACGCCGCCGCCGAAGAGGGCGTCACGGTGCGGGAGATCGCCGAGACGATAGGCCGCCATCTGGATGTCCCGGCCGTGAGCATCCCGGCCGAGCAGGCCGCCGACCACTTCAAGGGCTTCCCGTTCATGGCGTTCGACATCACGATGCCCTCCGCGGACACCCGGCGGCTGCTGGGCTGGGAACCCCTCCGGCCCGGCCTGATCGCCGACCTCGACGACGGCCATTACTTCTCCACCACCGGCTGACAGCGGCCCGCACCGGCGGTCCGCCTCGGCGGCTCAGGGCCAGGCGCCGAGAAGCCACCGCGGATCCACCGCGACTTCGGGGCCGCCGGGCCCCGGAGCCGCGGAGCCCCGACTGCGGGACGCCGCGGGCGCCGCGAACGGAAGCCGGCCCGACACGGCGGGTGGGAGCCGACCCTCGGAGGCGGAGCCGGTAGTCGGCCTCCTCCCCCGCCGGTCGGGGAGGATCGCCCCATGCACACCCCGCCCGCCGCCCCACCGCCCCGCCGCGACGAGGAACGGCGCGCCGCGCTGAGAGCGGGAATCGCGCTGGCCCTCTGTGCAGGCATGCTGACGGCACTGGTCGCGACCGAGTGGCGTCCGCTCGTCGACACCGACGCGCGTGTCGCCCGCACCACGCACCGCTGGGCCACGGACGCCCCCGGGCTCACGCACGCCGTCCGCATCCTCACCGACTGGGTGTGGGATCCCTGGACGATGCGGCTCCTCGCCGCCCTCGCCGCGGTGTGGCTGGTGCGGCGGTACGCCGCCTGGCTCACGGCGGTGTGGCTGGTGGGCACCTGCGCGCTGGCGGTCCTGGCCGAACAGGGAGTCAAGGCCGCGGTGGGACGGCCCCGACCGGTCTGGCCGGACCCCGTCGACTCCGCGCACTACGCGGCCTACCCGTCCGGCCACGCCATGACGGCGACGGTCGTCTGCGGGCTGCTGCTGTGGCTGGTGCACCGGTACGGGGCGGGCCGCCGCGTGCGCCGTACGGCGGCGGCAGTCGCCGTCGTCTCGGTCGTGGGTGTCGGTGCGACCCGGGTGTGGCTGGGCGTGCACTGGCTGTCGGACGTGGTGGGCGGGTGGCTGCTGGGGGCTCTCGTCGTGGCGCTGGCGGTGGCCGTCCGTCCGAGGCGGCGTGACTGAGACGGCCTCCGCCGCCCGCTGTCGCCGCCCTCCTCCCCCTTCTCGACGGCGGCGACCGGCCTCGCCGACACCCGGACGCCGCCCGCTACCGTGGTGACACGGCGATCGAACCATGGGGACACAGGAGATTTCGTGGAGAACTGGCTCTACTTGGCCGTCATCGCGGGCTGTGTGGCCGTCATCGCGATGCTGGGCGTGGTCGTCACCCTCGTTCTCAGACTCAGGAAGAGCTTCCGGTTGCTGGGCGGTGAGGAAGTGCCGTTCCAGAACAAGGTCGCGTTCTGGGCGGCGATCGCCTACACGATCTGTCCGGTCGACCTGCTGCCCGATCCGGTCTACCTCGACGACATCGGCGTCCTCCTCGCCGCCCTGCAGTCGCTGAACAAGGCGGCCGAGCGAGCCGGGATCACAGCCAGGTAGCCCGTCCTGCGTCCGCGGCGATCGCCGGCCCTGCCTGCTTCAGGACGTGCTCCTGACTGCGCCGATCCAGCCCGCGCCAGGTGACGACGGGAAGGAGTCCACGGGTGAGGGCGGGCGGCCTCTCCGGCCACATCGATGGCCTCGTCGAGGTCGTTCCGCGCCCGGTGGTGCCGGTAGCGGGTGTGGAGGACGGCGGAGAGGTGGGACGGATCCCGGGCCCGCACCGCGCGGTCGGTGGTTTTCAGTTGCGTGTGCTCCTCGCCCGCGTCACCGTCGCCTGGCGGCAGAGATCCGAGGAAGCCCAGCAGCCGCAGAAGCCGAGGAAGGTCGAAGACATGACCGCGCACCCCCATCCCGTCGACCACGAGCTCGTCCGGGCCGCGGCGAACGTCGCACGCACCCGCTGCCGGGGCGACAACCACACCATGGCAGCGGCGGGCCGCAGCCGGGACGGTCTGATCGTCACCGCGGTGAACGCCTACCACTTCACGGGCGGCCCCTGCGCGGAGCAGGTCCTGATCGGTGCCGCCGCCGCTCAGGGCGTGTACGAGCTGGACACCATCGTCGCCGTGGGCGACCGCGACCGAGGCGTCGTACCCCCGTGCGGGCGATGCCGTCAGGTGCTCCTGGACTACTTTCCGGCCCTGAAGGTCGTCGTCGGCGCGGGCGAGCGCATCCGTACCGTGCGCGTCACCGACCTGCTGCCCGAGAGCTATGTGTGGGCCGATCACCAGCTCGGCGCCGAGGAGGGCGGCGTGCTGCCGCAGTGACGTCGCCGGACGGCGGAAGGGCTACGGACGCGGCCCCGTCCGTAGCCCGAGGCCACCATCGGGGGGAGCGAAAGCCCGTCTCGGACGATCCCCCGCGTCGCCCGAGACGGGCGGCAGAACGACCATGCCCAGGAAAGGGCCGGCCGACACGCGCTGAGTATAGTTGGCTGGCAGCCAGTCAACGCAGGAGTTACAGCATGTCCCCGCGCAGCGCCTCGGTCAACGCAGAATTGCGGCGACGTTCCCGCGAGCGGCTGCTCCAGGCGGCGGTCGAACTGGTCGACGAGCGCGGCTACGAGGCCACCACACTGAGCGACATCGCCGACCGGGCGGGTTCGGCGCGGGGCCTGGTGTCGTACTACTTCCCCGGCAAGCGTCAGCTCGTGCAGTCGGCCGTGCACCGGCTGATGCACCGCACGCTGGAAGAGGCACTGGAACGGGAACCGCACACCGACGACGGCAGCGAGCGCATGGCGCGGGCCATCGACGCGATCCTCGGGCTGGCCCGCGACCGGACCGTGCTGATGCGCCAGCACATGGCCGGGCTGCTGCAGGCCGAGGGGTTCGTGCAGTGCCCTGAGCAGAAGCGACTGGCCGAACTGCTGCGGGACACCGTCGCCCGGCACGGCTCCGGTGACGTCGACGCCGACTATCCGATGCTGCGTTCGCACCTCATGGGCGCGGTGTACGCGATGGTGCTGCCGAAGGTGCCGATGCCGTTCGCCGCGATGCGGTCCGAGCTGTTCGCGCGGTATCGGCTCGACTGCGGGCTGGGACTCCCGCCGGCCCCTCCGTCGGCCTCCGGCGGGGCGTGCCGTACCGACCTCTCCCGGTTCTTCGCGACCGGCGGGAAGAACTGCGGGCAGCCGAAGGGTCCCGGCACGGCCGAGGGCTGAGGCGACGGGCGGGGCGGTGAGCCCGCGGGCCGGGCACCCCCCGCACCCGCGGGCGATCGGCCGTGTCAGCGCCGCGCGTGACGTGGCGCGAGGAAGCCCGCGTCGCGGGCCTGGGCGATCAGGCGCAGGGACTTGCGGCGGCTGTGGCCGGTCACGCACATCACCGCATGGACCGGGTCGACACCGTCCTCCTGGGCCGCGCGGTACTCCTGGGCGACCAGCCGGCGGCCCTCGATGCCACGCGGCCAGGCCGGGCGGGCCCGGCGCCCGGCTCCGGGCTCACCGGGGGCGCCGTCCACCGCGCACGCGTCGCCCGCCCCGAAGGCACCGACGGCGCCGCCCGCGTCGCGTGTGGGGCCGCCCCGGCGCAGGTCCTGGATGTCGCCGGGTTCCGGTCCGTCCGCTCCGTCCGCTCCGTCCGGGCGGTCGGGGTCGACGCCGCACGCCTCGAACAGGGGCTCCTCGATCCAGTCCGCGAGCACGGTCAGGTCGTCCAGGGACAGCGCGGGCTGGGCACGGACGTCCTCGAGCCGCACGCAGCCGGCGGACACCACGGCGAGGGCGTCGACCCGGGCGCCGTCGGGGAACGCCAGCCGGACCTGGAACCACGAGGTCACACCGCCGTCCTCCTGCACTTCCCACGCGGGCCACACGGACACGGCACCGTCCGCCCCGGACCGATCAGAAAGATTAAGAAAGGATGCTTCCAACACACACGCAACGTAACCGCATGATCACATTCCATACGAACGGACACGCACCATCCGGCGCGCCCGGCACCCTGTCAGCGCAGCACACCCGGTGCGATGCTGGAGGCGACAGCGCTCTTCCCCGGCCTCCCGGGCCGTCCCGGCCCCTGGGTAAGGAGTTGTGCCGTGCTCCGTGTCGCCGTCGTGGGCTCAGGGCCCAGCGGGGTCTACACCGCCCAGAGCCTGCTCCAGCAGGACTCCGAGGTGCTCGTCGACGTCCTGGACCGGCTCCCGTGCCCGTACGGGCTGGTGCGCTACGGCGTTGCCCCGGACCACGAGAAGATCAAGTCGCTGCAGAACAACCTGCGGACGATCCTCCAGGAGCCGCGGGTCCGGTTCCTGGGCGGCATCCACGTCGGCGCCGGAGGGATCCCGGCGGGACGGCTCGCGGAGCTCTACCACGCGGTCGTCTACTGCGTGGGTGCGGCCACCGACCGCCGGCTGGGCGTGCCGGGCGAGGACCTGCCGGGCAGCTGGTCGGCGACGCGGTTCGTGTCCTGGTACAGCGCCCACCCGGACGCCCCGGACGGCGGCTTCGTCGCCGGCGCCCGCGCGGCGGTGGTGATCGGCGCGGGGAACGTGGCCCTCGACGTGACGCGGATCCTGGCGCGGGGCGCGGACGAGCTGAGCGGCACCGACATGCCGCAGGCCGCGCTCACCGCGCTGGCCGCGAGCCGGGTCGCCGACATCCACATGGTGGCCCGGCGCGGACCGTCCCAGGCTCGTTTCACCACCAAGGAGCTGCGTGAGCTCGGTTCCCTGCCGGATGCCGAAGTGATCGTGGATCCGGGGGAGTTGGCGCTGGACCCGCAGTACACCGACCCGTCCGGCCTGCCGGCCGTGCAGCGCCGGAACGTGGAGGTGCTGCGGGAGTGGGCGGCCCGGCCGCGCCGGGGCGCCCCGCGGCGGATCCGGCTGCGGTTCTTCCTGCGCCCGGTCGAACTGCTGCCCGGCGGGGTTCCGTCACCCGGCGGGCCGCGCGGGGAGTGCGGGAGCGCCCGCGTGGGCGCGGTGCGGTTCGAGCGGACGGCGCCGGACGGGCACGGCGGCGTCCACGGCACCGGCCGGTTCGAGGAGATCGATGCCGAGCTGGTACTGCGGTCGGTGGGCTACCGCGGGGTCCCGCAGGAGGGGCTGCCCTTCGACGCCGAGCACGGCACGGTCCCGCACCTGGCCGGGCGGGTGATGCTCGA
Source organism: Streptomyces actuosus (assembly GCF_016921115.1). Lineage (GTDB taxonomy): Bacteria > Actinomycetota > Actinomycetes > Streptomycetales > Streptomycetaceae > Streptomyces > Streptomyces actuosus_A. Next base: position 76,260 of record NZ_JAFFZS010000003.1, on the reverse strand, counting down.
GGGGGCGGCGCTTCCGGGCCGGTACGTGGCCGGCTGGATCAAGCGCGGCCCGACGGGCGTCATCGGCACCAACCGCCCCTGCGCCAAGGAGACGGTGGCCTCGCTGCTGGCGGACGCTCCCGCACTCGCGGCGCGCGGGCTGCCCGGCGATCCGGTCGGCGCGCTGCGAGCGGAGGGTGCGGAGCCGGTCGACTGGGCGGGGTGGCTCGCCATCGAACGGGCCGAGGCGCGGCTGGGCGCCACACTGGGGCGCGGCGTGGTCAAGCTGCCCGACTGGGCGTCCCTGCTGGCGGCGGCACGATCGGGCGCGTAGCGCAGTCGGCGGTGCCCGGCGGGCAGGACACACGGCGGCAACGCCCCCGAAATCAACAAACTGTTCAAGTCGCCTACGGTCTCGTGCTGTTCTCTTCTCGCCACCCCCTCCCGGCCGCCCTGGAGTGCCCATGCCTGTGACCGCACCCGTTCATCCCGTCGACGAGGTGCCGCCCGTACGGCAGTTGGCCGCCTTCGGCCTGCAGCACGTGCTCGCGATGTACGCGGGCGCGGTGGCCGTTCCGCTGATCGTGGGCGGGGCGATGAAGCTGCCGCCCGCCGACCTGGCGTATCTGATCACCGCCGACCTGCTGGTGTGCGGCATGGCCACACTGATCCAGTGCGTCGGCTTCTGGCGGTTCGGAGTGCGACTGCCGATCATGCAGGGCTGCACGTTCGCGGCCGTCTCCCCGATGGTGCTGATCGGGACGACGGGCGGCGGACTGCCCGCGATCTACGGCGCGGTGATCGTCGCGGGGCTGGCGATCATGCTGCTGGCGCCGGCCTTCGGCAGACTGTTGCGTTTCTTCCCGCCGCTGGTCACCGGCACCGTGATCCTGATCATCGGGGTCTCCCTGCTGCCGGTGGCGGGCAACTGGGCGGCGGGCGGCGTGGGCGCCGCGGACTTCGGCGCGCCGAGGAACCTCGCGCTCGCGGCCTTCGTGCTCGCGGCGGTGCTGGGTGTGCAGCGGTTCGCACCGGCGTTCCTGAGCCGGATCGCGGTGCTGATCGGCATCGTGGTCGGCCTCGCGGTGGCGGTCCCGTTCGGCTTCACCGACTTCGGCGGCGTCTCGGACGCCGGCTGGCTCGGCGTCAGCACGCCGTTCCACTTCGGGGCGCCGGTCTTCGAGGTGTCCGCGATCGTGTCCATGCTGGTGGTCGCCCTGGTGACGATGACCGAGACCACCGGTGACCTGATCGCCGTCGGGGAGATGACGGGGCGGAAGGTGGAGCCCCGCTCGCTGTCCGACGGGTTGCGGGCTGACGGGCTGTCGACCGTCCTCGGCGGGGTCTTCATCACGTTCCCGTACACGGCGTACGCGCAGAACGTCGGCCTGGTCGGCCTGACCCGGGTGCGCAGCCGGTGGGTGGTCGCCGCCGCGGGCGGCATCCTCGTCCTGCTGGGCCTGCTGCCGAAGCTGGGCGCGCTGGTCGCGGCGGTCCCGGCGCCGGTGCTCGGCGGAGCGGGCCTGGTGATGTTCGGGACGGTCGCCGCGAGCGGCCTGCGGACGCTGGCCCAGGTCGATTTCCGGGACAACCACAATCTGACGGTGGTGGCCGTGTCGGTGGCGGTCGGCATGCTGCCGGTCGGGGTGCCGGCCGTCTACGACCGCTTCCCCGACTGGTTCCAAACGGTGATGAACAGCGGCATCAGCGCGGGCTGCCTGACCGCGATCGCACTGAACCTGCTCTTCAACCACCTGCCCGGCACGGCGGGTTCACCCGTCACCGAGGCGGACGGCCTGGCCGGCGGCGGCCCGCAGGAGGCAGTCCAGGAGGCCCGGGAAGAGGCGGTCTAGCTCCTCCCGGCGCAGGCTGTTCATCTTGGCGGTGCCCCGGTAGGCCTGCCGCACCACGCCGGCCTCGCGCAGCACCCGGAAGTGGTGCGTGGTGGTCGACTTGGTGACCGGCAGGTCGAAGTGCGAGCAGGCGAACTCGTCGCCGTCGGCGGCGAGTTCCCGCACGATGCTGAGCCGTACCGGGTCTGCCAGCGCGTGCAGCACGGCCTCCAGCCGGATCTGCCCGGGCTCCGGGTGCGGAAGTCCGCGACTGCCGGCGGCGGGGGTGGCGGGGGTCACGGCGTGGCTCCACTTCCTCGGGAGTCTCCATCGTACGAGAAGCATCGTAGTTTGACACTCGTCGTAGTACGAGGGCTATCGTACGAGACGTTCGCTGGTCCCGTGACGAATGGAGTCCGCCGTGAGTGCGCTCTTCGAGCCCTGCACCCTGCGCGATCTGACGATCCCCAACCGCGTGTGGATGGCGCCGATGTGCCAGTACTCGGCGGCCCCGCAGGGTCCGGCGGCGGGCGTCCCCACCGACTGGCACTTCGCGCACTACGCGGCCCGTGCGGCCGGCGGCACCGGCCTGATCGTCGTCGAGGCCACCGCCGTGTCGCCCGAGGGCAGGATCTCCCCCCACGACCTCGGGCTGTGGAACGACACCCAGGCCGAGGCCTTCCGCCGCATCACCGGCTTCCTGGCGGACCACGGCACCGTGCCCGCGATCCAGCTCGCCCACAGCGGCCGCAAGGCCTCCACCGACCGGCCGTGGAAGGGCGGCGCCCCCCTCGGGCCGCAGGAGCACGGCTGGCAGCCGCTGGCGCCGAGCCCCGTCGCCTTCGACGAGCGCCATCCGGTGCCCACCGAGCTGACCGTCGAGGGGCTGAGGCGGATCGTCGACCGGTTCGCGGACGCCGCGCGCCGGGCGCTGGCGGCCGGGTTCGAGGTGGTCGAGATCCACGGCGCCCACGGCTACCTCGTCAACGAGTTCCTCTCACCGCACTCCAACCACCGTACCGACGCCTACGGCGGCTCCTACGAGAACCGCACCCGCTTCCCGCTGGAGGTCGTCGACGCCGTCCGCGCGGTGTGGCCCAAGGACAAGCCGCTGTTCTTCCGCATCTCGGCGACCGACTGGCTGACCGAGGGCGGCTGGAGCGCGGACGACACCGTGCGCTTCGCCCGGGAACTGCACGCACGCGGCGTCGATCTGCTGGACGTCTCCACCGGCGGCAACGCCTCCGGCGCGGTCATCCGCACCGGGCCCGGGTACCAGGTCCCGTTCGCGGCGCGGGTCAAGGCCGAGACACCGCTGCCGGTCGCCGCGGTCGGCCTGATCACCGAGCCGGACCAGGCCGAGAAGATCGTCTCGGGAGGCGAGGCCGACGCCGTCCTGATCGGCCGTGAGCTGCTGCGCAACCCCTTCTGGGCCCGGCAGGCCGCACGACTGCTCGGAGGCGCGATGCGGGTGCCCGAGCAGTACGGCCGGGCCGGCTGAGCCGTCCGCGACCCCTCGCACGCCACCCCGCACGGAGCACCCATGTCCTGAACATGATCAAATGATGCGGGGATCCACCAGGGGAGGGGGCCGACATGAGGGGCACAACGGAAGAGATCGTGCAGGCGTGTCCGGAGTGCGGGACCGAGGTCCGGACGGACCCGCGGTTCACCGCCTGGTGCGCCGCCTGCGACTGGAACGTGGACGCGGGCGGCGAACAGCAGGAGCGCGGCCGGGTGGAACGGGTCCGGCGCGCCCTGGCCCGCCGGTACGGCGAGCGGCTCCTCGACCAGGTGCGGAACGGCGGTGCCCTGCGGGCGCGGCGCGACGCCTCCGCGGTCCTCGCCCACATGATCGCCCTGGCCGTGCACGCCGTCACCCTGGCGCTGGCCGTCGTCGGCGTGTGGGGCGTCGTCCGGGGCTGGGGCGGCCCCGGCATGGTCGGGGGGCTGGTCCTGCTGGCGACGGCGGTCGCGCTGCGGCCCCGGTACGCGCGTCTGCCGGAGGACCTGCCGGTGCTGCGCCGCGCCGACGCGCCCGAGTTGCACGCGCTCGTCGACGACGTCGCCGGATCGGTCGGGACCCGCACGGTGGACGCGATCGTCGTCGACACGGAGGTCAACGCCGGTGTCAGCACCTACGGGATGCGGGGGCGCCGGCAGCTGACGATCGGCCTGCCCCTGTGGGAGGTCCTCACCCCGCAGCAGCGCATCGCCCTGCTCGGCCACGAACTCGGCCACTACGGCAACGGCGACACCCGGCACCACACCATTGTGGGAACGGCTCTCGGTTCGCTGGCCCGCTGGCGCTACTACTTCGCCCCGATCCCCCACCCGGTCGGCATCCAGCTCGTGGTGAACCTGCTGTACGTGCCGCCCCGACTGGTCGTCCACGGTGTGCTGATGCTGCTCGACCAGCTGACGCTGCAGGCGGCCCAGCGCGCCGAGTACCTCGCCGACCGGGAGGCGGCGCGGGCGGGCTCCACCGACGCCGCGATGGAGCTGATGGACCGGCTCCTCGTCGCGGACTCGGCCGCCACGGCGCTGCGCCGCGAGGCCAACCACGCGGCCCGGGGCGGGCGGAGCGGTGCCCGGCTGGCCGAGTCCCGTGCCGACGTCCTGTGGGAGCGGCTGTCCGCGCACATGGACTCCGTCCCCGAGCACGAGTACGAGCGGCTGCGGCGCGCCGGCGCCCTGCGCGGGCACAGCGTCGACTCGACCCACCCGCCGACCCACCTCAGGCGTGCCTGCCTGCTGACCGGGCCCGCCGTGCCGGCGGCGGTGGTGAGCGACGGCGCACGCGAGCGCCGTGTCGCCGCCGAACTCGCCGACGCGCGGCGCACGCTGGCGCAGCAGATCATCCGGGACGGCTACGGGGGTTAGGTCCCGGCCTCGGGCGGCGTGGGGCTCCTCCCCGAGGACACCTCGTGGCCTCCCCCGGACGCGCCTCGCGAAGGGCCTGCCGCGGCGGGGCGGCGCGGGCGGGTCGACGGGCGGGGCTCGTCGCCGACGCCCCGTGCGGCCGTCCGCGAGGCTCGGCTGCGGGTCCGGGCGGCGGCTTCGCCGATCCGGCGGGTCAGCGGGCGGGTGCCGCCGCCCGCCCGAGGCGGAGCACCGTCCGTTCCAGCTGCGGCAGCGCCCGCTGACCGGTCACGGCGAGGCCGATCGCGACGGCGACCCCCGCCCAGGCCAGCGGGCCCAGGGGCGTGCAGCCGAAGAAGCGGCTCGCCCCCGGGGTCTGCACCAGCAGGACGAGCGCCGCCGCCGAGCCGAGGACGGTGCCGCGGACCAGCCTGCTGCCGCGGCGGTCGGCGAGGGTCTGAGCGAGCTGGGTGCCCACCACCGCGCACAGCGCCATCGTGGTGGAGCGGCGTCGCGATCCCGGGGTGAGACGACCGAACAGCCAGGCCGCCACCGCCCCCAGACAGGTGGTCAGCGCCCGGTGGCGGATCTGCGCCATCAGCGGCGTGCCGAGCAGCGAGGTTCCCGGCGGGGCCTCGCTCCGCGCGGCGACGGGGTCCTGTCGCGGGGTGACGGCGACCGCCATCGCCGGGAACAGGTCCGTGAACAGGTTGACCAGCAGCATCTGACGGGTCGACAGGGGGGCCGCGCCGCCGAGGAGGGTGCCGAGGACGCCGAAGGCGACCTCGCCCGCGTTGCCGCCGATGAGGATGGCGATCGCGTCGGCGACGCTGTGCCACAGCGCACGGCCCTCGCCCACCGCCTCCACCAGGGCTCCGAGGTCCTCGTCGGTGAGCACCAGGTCGGCGGCGTTGCGGGCGGCGGCGGACCCGCGTGCGTTGATGCCGACGCCGATGTCCGCGGCGCGGATGGCCGCCGCGTCGTTGGCGCCGTCGCCGACCATCCCGACCACCCGGCCGGCGTCCCGGAGCGCTTCCACCACCTGGAGCTTCTGCTCGGGTGCGACCCGGGCCACGACACCGGCGTCGCGGAGCATGTCCGAGCGGGCTGCCCGGTCGGCGGCGGCCAGGTCGTCACCGGTGACGACGCCGGTGTCCCCGGGCCAGCCCAGCTGGACGGCGATCGCCCGCCCGGTCTGCGGATGGTCGCCGGTCAGCATGACGGGTCGCACACCCGCCTCGCGCAGGCCGCGCACAAGTGCTTTGGAGGTCTCCCGCGGCACGTCGGCCAGCGCGACCAGACCCGTGAACTCAAGGTCGTGCAGGGGCCGTTCGAGGGTGTCCGGGTCGTCCTCCGCGGCGCCGGGGCGGCGCTGGGCGACGGCCAGGACGCGCAACCCGTCGCGGGCGAGGTCCCGGGCGGTCCGCCCGGCGTGTTCCGGCAGGCCCGGGCAGGCCGGCAGGACGGTCTCCGGGGCGCCCTTGACCACCAGCAGGCGCTCACCGTCCCGGGTGCGGCCCACGGCAGCGGCGTACCCGCGGCCCGCCTCGAACGGACGGCCCTCGCTCTGCCGCCACTGCGGGTCGCGGCCGGCGGCGTCCAGGATCGCCTCGTCGGTCGCGTGCGTCGTCCCGGCCGTATCCCCGTTCAGCCGGGGGCAGGCCCGCGCCGCGGTGCGCAGCACGGTCCCGTCCGCCTCGGCCCCGTAGGCGTCGGTGGCCCGCACCAGCCGCAGCCGGTTCTCGGTGAGCGTGCCCGTCTTGTCGAAGCAGACGGTGTCCATGCGGCCCAGGGCCTCCAGAGTGCGCGGCGCCCGGACCAGTACTCCTCGGCTGCTCAGCCGGCGGGCCGCCGCCAGCTGCGCCACGGTCGCCACCAGCGGGAGCCCCTCGGGCACGGCGGCCACGGCCACCGCCACTCCCCCGCTCACCGCCCGGCGGATCGGGGTGCCGCGCAGCAGCGCGAGGCCGGTCACGGCGGCGCCCCCGGCCAGTGTCAACGGGACCGCCGCGGACGTCAGTTCCCGCAGCCGCGCCTGCACCCCGGCGGCGGGCGGGGTGCGGGCTGCCAGGGAGACGGCCCGCGCCGCCTCGGTGCGCTCACCGGTCTCCACGACGACGGCGCGGGCCTGCCCGGCCACCACCGTGGTGCCTTCGAAGACCATGCAGTGCCGTTCGGCCACCGGGGCGCGCGGCGCCGGGTCGACGTGCTTGCCGACCGGCAGGGACTCTCCTGTCAGGGCCGACTCGTCGACCTCCAGGCCGTCCGCCCACAGCAGACGAGCGTCGGCGGGGACGACGTCGTCGACCTTGAGCTCGATGACGGCGCCCGGGGCCAGCCCGGCGGCGTCGACGGTCCGTGTCCCCCGCCCGGCGGCGATGCGCGCCTTCCGCTTCTGCTCCGCCCGCAGTCCGGCCAGCGCGCGCTCGGCCCGCACCCGCTGCACTCCGCCGACCAGGGCGTTGAGGTCGAGCGCCCCGAGCACCAGCAGGGCGTCCACGGCGGAGCCGAGCATCGCGGACGCTGCCGAGCCGACGGCGAGGACCGGTGTGAGCGGGTCGTCCAGCTCTTGGCGCACGGCCCGCGCCAGCCGTACCGTCCAGCGCGCCGGGGCCAGCGGCGGGAGACCGCCCGCGGTCCCGGCCGCATGCCGCATCCGGCCGACCGCCTCCAGCAGCGGCGCGGGATGCGCCTCGGGCCTTTGGTCGATGCGATCCCGCACGGCATCGGTGTCCAGGGCGTGCCAGGCGACCCGGGGCTGCGGCTGCGGCGGGCGGGCGAGGGCCACACCGAGGGCGGCCCGCGCACCGGACACCAGGGCCACCGCCACGCTCGCGTCGACCGGTGCCTGCCGCGGCGCCGGCAGCGGCCCGCGGCGGCGACCCCTGCGGGCCGTTCCGACGGCGACCAGCAGCCCGGACAGGGCGGCGCCCGAACGGGCCAGGGTCTTCGAGCGGCGCCCCACCTCGCGCGCCGCCGGCACGGCCGTCAGCAGCCGCCACACGTCGACGAGGCCGTGCGGAGCCACCACGTCCGCGCCCCACACCACGGCGGCGTGCCGGTCGGCGAGGTCCACGGCCAGATCGCCCGCGAGCAGCCCGGCGAGGACACCGGTGTCACCGGCCGAGCCGGGGCGGGCGACCGTGACGACCCCGCCGCGCCCGCGCAGGGCGGTGACCGCCTCCTCGAACGGCCGCCCGGCGCCTACGACGTGGTCGGCCAGACCGGTCAGGTCCTCCAGCGCGGGGTGCTCGCCGACCACCACGCGCAGCCCGGCCCGCCGCGCCGCGTCCAGGACCGCCTCGGCCCACGGATCCGGGCCGGTGCCCGGCCCGGACAGCGCGCTCGGATGCAGGACCAGCGTCTCGGCCGTCTCCAGCTGCCGGAGCCGGTCGGTGTCGCGCACGAGGACGCCCGTCCCGGCGAGCGCGCAGCCGAGGACGGCGTTGAACGAGGCGGGTCCGTAGCGGGCGGCCCGGGGCGAGCCGGCCAGCACCGCTTCGGCCGCCTCCTCCGTGTCGTGCTTGACCAGGAGGGTCGCGGCGGCGCCGAGCAGGCTGCCGGTGCCCGCGTGGGCCGCGTACTCCTGGGCCGGGCTGGTGCGCAGCGGCGGGCGCGGTCGGACGTCCGCGGCGACGTCCTCGCGGTCGGGCGCGCACAGCAGGTCGTGGTCCGCGTCGAAGGCGGCGGCACGGGCGACGGTCTCCGCCAGTTGGAGCGCGCGCAGGACCGCGTCGAGCAGCAGGGCGGTCGGTGCCTGGCCGGCACCGTGGGCGGCGGCGTTCGCGGCGGCCAGCAGCAGGTCCCGGCGGGAGGGACCGACGCGGGACCGCAGCCAGGAACGGAAGCGGGGGTTCTCCCGCAGCAGCGTCACGACCGCGGTCACCAGCCGCGGGGAGGCCGGGATCCGCAGCCCGTACGCCGAGAGGGCGGTGGCTGCGCCCAGCACGTCGGCGAGCAGCGCCAGCGCGGCGGTGCGCACACCCGCCGCGTCGCCGGGGTGCGCGAACTCCTCCACCGTCTCGTCCGTCGACCCCAGCCCGTGCCGGCGGGCGAGTTCGGCGGCCCGGTCGAGGATCCGGTCCGTGACCTCGTCGTCGGCCGCGGACACCACGAGCCGCCTGAGCCCGCCGTCCCAGTAGGCGTAGGCGACGTCGGGCCGCCGGTCCAGGGTGGCGGCCACCCGTCGGGCCACCGACTCCGTTCCGCCCTCCCGGCGCACCCGCTCCTGCTCACGCTCCTGCGGCTGCAGAGCGAGGTGCGCCCGCCGGCCCGCCCGCCAGTCGCCGCCCGCACCCGGCAGCGCACTGCGGGCGACCCGGCCGACCCTGATCACGGTGTCGGCGCCCCGCACCCCGGCCCTGGCGGTCCCGGCCACCAGACCGGCGACCGCTCCGACGGCGGGCGCCACGCCGCGCACCACCAGCCGGGGGCCCACCAGGGCCAGCCCGGACACGGCGGCCGAGGCCTCCCTCGGCAACCCCGGTGTCATCGGCCGGCCTCAGCCGCGGGAACCGGACGAGCGGGCTGCCGTGGACCTCGCCCCGGCGGTCCCGGCGCGGGCCCCGGCGGCCGTGGACTTGGCCGAGGTGGCGGACGTGGCCTTCTTCGTCCCGGTGGCGGACCCGCCCGCCGCGGTGCCCTTCCTCGCGGCGGACCGTGACGTCCCGGTCCCGGCGGTGGTGGTGCCCGCCCCGGTGGTCGACCGGCTCGCCGCTCGTGCTCCCGCGGTGGTCTTCCTGGCGGTGCGCGTGCCGGTTCCCGCGCTGGACTCGGTGGTCTCGGTGGCCTTGGCGGTCTTCGTGGACCTGGTCGCCTTGCGTGTCGGGGTCCCCGCGGTCGCCCTGCCCGCCGAGCCTGTCCCGGACCCCGCGGTCGCCCTGCCCGCCGTACGCCCGCCGCTTTGCGTGGTCTCCCCGCTCGCGGTGCGGGTTCCGGCCGCGGTGCCGCTCGCGGCGGCCTTGCCCGAAGCGGTCCTGGGGGCGCCGGTCGTGCCCGAGGCGGACTTCCTGGCGGCGGCCGTGGAGGTTCTGGCCGTGCTGCCGCCGCCTGCCGTCGACACCATCGCCTCGGCACTGGTCCTGCGAGCCGCACGGGTCCCGGCCCGCTTCACCCTGGCCGCGGACCGGGCCGCGGTGCCCGTGGCCGACGGGGCCGCGCCCTCGTCACCGGTGCCGTGTTCCCGCGGCCGTGCCTGTGTCAACCAGGCCACGGCCGCGCCGGTCAGGGCCACCGGCCACTCCACCACCCCGGCGACGCCCAGCACCCCTGCGCCCGTGTACACCGCCAGCCTGCGCCGACGCGGGGACACACGCTCGACCGCGGCCAGGGCTCCCCCGGCCGCCCGGCCGGCCGTTCCGGCCCCCGGAATCCTGCGCAGCACCGAGGCCGTGGCCCGCAGTGGCTGCGGAAGGCCGGACGAAGTCTCCTGACGTGCCATGGCTCACTCGCCTCCCGAGCTGATCGGCTCCTGGGCCTGCCGAGTTCCCCGCTGGAGCGGCGTCACCCGTGTCCGCGGCGGGCGGCCGGGCGGCTTCGGGGAACGACACGCAGCGCGGAGGCGCAGGCGGCTCCGGAACTCGCACAGGCCCTCCGGCGGATGGGGCCGCGACGGCCGTCAGCCCGTGCGCCCCCGCCACAGGGGATCGAAGCGCGCCCATGCCACGTCCCACTGGTCCAGACGCCGCCACTCCAGGCGCCGGCGCAGGGCGTGGCCCGCGGCGCACGGCACGGCTGCCGCGCTGAGGCCGCCCAGGGCGCCGACGAGACCGGAGCGGAGCCGGGCCTGCTCGGCGGTGGCGGGCTTGGTCACCAGGCGGCCCCGGGGGTCCGTCCACAGGGCGACCGGGGTACCGGCGGCGGTACCGGGTGCGACCCGGACCTGTCCGGAGTGGGCGGAGCCGTTCGGAGCGGTCCAGGACACCTTCGCCCAGACCCGCTCGCCACCGGAGTCCCCGTCCTGCGCGGCCGGCCGGCCGGGCGCCTGCGACGTGAGGTGGGCGGTGACGAGTCGCGCCTCGGCCCGTTCCCGCGTGAGCCCCTGCTCGACGGTCCGCGCGGTCGCCAGGCCCGCGAGCACCCCGACGAGGACGGTGACCGTCCAGGTGCCCAGCAGCACCCAGGCCTCCACCTTGTCGGCGCGGCGCTTGAGGGGATTGCGCCGCCAGCGCCACAGCCACACCTTCGGACCTCGGAACGCCATCGAAGGGTTCCTCCTCGTGAGCACGCGAACATCCCGGGCGTCCTCCCATACGGGCGGCGGGCGGGGGATGCTCATGACGAGTCCTCCGCCTCGACGGTCGCACGGGGGCGCCGACCGCGCACCCGTTGTCGCGAAGCTGCTCCGCACATCGCCCTCCTCTGCCGCAATCGCCGCATCGACCTGCGGTGACGCCCGGCCGAGGGGTGGCTGTCAGTGGCCGGGTGCAGACTGGCCCGAGTCCGTGAGTGAGACGTCCGGACAACGACGTCGCGGAGGTGATCGGCATGACGGAAGTACTGCTCGCCGTGGGCACACGCAAAGGCCTGTTCATCGGGCGCCGGCGCGGTGGCACCTGGGAGTTCGACGGGAGTCCCTGTTTCAACGCGCAGGCGATCTACTCGGTTGCCGTGGACACCCGAGGGGAGCGTCCGCGGCTGCTGGCCGGCGGTGACAGTTCGCACTGGGGGCCGTCGGTGTTCCATTCCGACGACCTGGGCCGCACCTGGACCGAACCGGGGAAGCCGGCGGTGAAGTTCCCGCCCGGCACCGGGGCCTCGCTGGAGCGGGTCTGGCAGTTGCACCCTTCGGCGGCCGAACCGGACGTGGTCTACGCGGGCACGGAACCGGCCGCGCTGTACCGCTCCGAGGACCGGGGCGAGAGCTTCGATCTGGTCCGGCCGCTCTGGGAGCACCCGACGCGCTCGAAGTGGGTGCCGGGCGGCGGCGGGGAAGGGCTGCACACCGTGCTCACCGACCGGCGGGACCCGCGGGCGGTGACGGTGGCCGTGTCGACCGCCGGAGTGTTCCGCACCACCGACGGCGGCGCGACCTGGATGCCGTCCAACTCCGGTGTCTCCGCGGTCTTCCTGCCCGACCCCCACCCCGAGTTCGGCCAGTGCGTGCACAAGGTCGCGCGGGACGCGGCCAACCCGGACCGGCTGTACCTGCAGAACCACTGGGGGGTGTACCGCAGCGACGACGCGGGTGCCCACTGGAGGGACATCGGCGAGGGCCTGCCCTCCACGTTCGGTTTCGCCGCGGCGGCCCACCCGCATCGCGGGGACACGGCGTACGTCTTTCCCATCAACGCCGACTCCGACCGGGTCCCGGCGGACCACCGCTGCCGGGTCTTCCGCACCGGCGACGCCGGCAAGACATGGGAACCGCTCTCCGCGGGCCTGCCGCAGAGCGACCATTACGGCACGGTGCTGCGCGACGCCCTGTGCACCGACGACGCCGACCCGGCCGGGATCTACTTCGGCAACCGCAACGGCGAGGTGTACGCCTCGGCCGACGACGGGGACAGCTGGCGGCAGTTGGCCTCCCACCTGCCCGACGTGCTGTGCGTCCGCGCAGCGGTGGTCGGGTGAGGCGCGGCGGCCCACCACCCGCCCACGGTCACCGGTCGACCACTGCCTGCGGCACGGCTGCAAGGTGACGCCTGCGCGCGCCGCCGCCCAGCCCGCCGGCCCGCGACTCCGAACGCCGCGGGCCGGCGGACGCAGCGTCGCCACAGGTCCGTCGGGCCGGGCTCCGCGCCCACGGCCGACTGCACGCCCCGCTCACCGTCCACGCACGCCTCGGACCACCGCCCGGCCTGATGCATCGTCAGGTCCGGTGCCGGGGATTCGCGCATTTACCGGCATACGCGGTGTTCGACATGAGAGGCTGCCCGTCGTGCGTTCCCTTCAGGCAAGACACGCGTCCCTTGCCCTGTGCCTGGGCGTGGCCGTGCTGACCGGCTGCTCGGACACCTCGTCGGCTCGGTCCGGCCCGACACCGCCCGGCGCCGGCGCAGCCGCCACCACCGCGGACTGGTCCCAGGTGACGTTCGACGTGACGGCGTCGGCCACGGCCGACAGCCTGACCCGGACGGTCGACCGGATGCGGGCACGGGCGAAGAACCTGGGGATGGCAGAGGTGCGGATCGCGTCGGAGAGCGGCTCCGTCACCGTGACCGGCCCCTATGCCACGGAGCAGTTGAAGGAACTGGGGACTTTCGGGCAACTCCGCTTCCGCCCCGTGCTGGCGATCGGGGTTTCCGGGATACCCACGGATCAGCCCAGTCCCAGTCCCTCGGCGCTGGGCCGTGCCGTCACCCAAGACCTGCGCGCCGATGCCTCCGCCACCCCGCAGGCGGTTCCCACCGGCAACGCCGACCCGGACTCGGCGCACTCCCTCGAAGCCGAGTTCGCGGCGCTGGACTGCTCCGCCAGCAGCGCGCACGCCGAGACCGACCTGGAAGCGAGCCCCGACGCCCCCGTCCTCGCCTGCGACGCGAAGGGCAGCTCAGGACGGACATCGTCGAAGTACGTACTGGGACCGGCCATACTCGACGGCAGTGACATCAAGTCGGCCAAGGCGACCTACGACAGCGCGGCCGCGCAAGGCTGGATCATCGAGTTGGCCTTCACCGCCAAGGGAACCAAGAAGTTCGCCGTCGCCACCGGGCAGCTCTCCCAGAGTGCGCCACCGCAGAACCAGTTCGCCATCGTCGTCGACGGCGAAGTCGTGTCGGCGCCCTCCGTCAGTCAGGCACTGACCGGGGGAAATGCGCAGATCACCGGAGGATTCACCAAGCGGGAGGCCCAGGACCTGGCCGCCAAGCTGACCTCCGGCGCCCTGCCGGTCCCGCTGAGATTCTCCCGCGCCACCCGCTTCACCAAGCCGTAGGGCGGCCGCGCCCCTCTCCGTCGCGCGACGACGTGCCCGGAGCTCACCCGGTTCTACCGGAAAAGGAATTCGGGGCGCCCGCGTTTGCGGACCGTTGTACAGGTGAATTCAGCTGTCGACCACCGTGAAATCGTAGGATTCCGATCCGTCGACACCCGAGTCGGTGGTCACACGGGCGGTGAGGCGATACGTGCCGGCGGCGTCAAGACTGTCGCCGAATCCGAACATGGTGATTCCGCCGGAGCGGCAGGCACCGCTCTTCGCGGTGCGAATGGGATCACCCTGGCGGTAGAGCGTCCATTGGACGTAGCAGCCGAAGCCGAGTTGTCCGCCGGCTGTGTCGTAGACCTCGGTATTGGCTCCCGGCGCAGCCCCCTTGCGCCACGTGTCCACACCTACCTTTCCCGTCCTGCCCATCTTGATCCGGATGAGCAGTGGTCCCCCGCCCGCGGATCCGGACGCCGAGGGCCCCGGCGCAGGCTCACCCTCCTGGAGGTCCGCGGGCGGCGGGCCCGAGGGTGCCGAATCCTCACCGCCAGACGTGCCCGTGCCGATCGGCGCAGGTCCCGTCGTACCCGGCGAGCCGGAGAGCGGTGAGGACGTCCCGCCCTCTGCCGGTGCCGAGGCTCCGGGGGCTTTGGGACCCTCTCCGGTCGATCCGCCCAGGAGAGCGGGAAAAGATGCCCATCCCGTGGCGAAAACAAAGATCGTGATCACACCGGAAACCAGCCCGATCCCGAACGCCCAGCGGCCAAGATGTCTTTTGATGTTCCCCACGCACGCCTCAACGATCGAACGAAAGTATGACTCAGCTTCGCTGGTGCCAAGATGGTGACTGGCCGACACCATACGCCTAGGTGGGGGCGCCTGAGTCCGGAACGGGGACAATGGGTGGGAGGTACCGAAAAGCGGGTTCGGCCCTCACCGTTCATGTCACGGCAGCAGCGATCCGTCAGCGAGCGTGAGGACGGCTTGTCCGGCGATGCCGAGCGCCAGCGAAAGGGCGGCTGCCGTATAGGCGGTGACGGCGGCCCAACGGCCCAGCGCGGCCTGGACGGCGGCAGGCGCCGGGGCGGTGGTGGTGAACACAGGGGCGAGCCAGCGCAGGTAATAGAAGAGGGAGGCGACCGTGTTGGCGACGGCGACGACCGCCAGCCAGGTGTGACCACCGTCGATGGTCGCGCTGAAGACCTCCAGTTTGCCGAGGAAGACACCGGTCGGCGGGGTGCCGACGAGGCCGAGGAGGCAGACGACGAGCACGGCGGCGAGACCGGGACGGTGGCGGCCGAGCCCGCGGTAGTCGTCCAGGGAGCGTGCGCGGGGCAGTTCGGTGACGACCGCGAAGGCGCCGAGGTTGGTGGCGGCGTAGGCGGCCAGGTAGAACAGCAGGCTCCGCTGGGCCAGGTCGGTCCGGGTGGCGACGGTGAGAGCCATGAGGAGGTAGCCGACCTGGCTGATGGTGGAGTAGGCGAGCAGGCGGGTGACGGAGCGTTGGAAGAAGGCCGCGAAGTTGCCCAGGGTCATGGTGACCGCGGCGAGGATCGCCAACAGCAGTGGCCAGTTGAGGTCGCTGCCGGGCAGGGCCTGGTGGAGGAGGCGGTAGCCGGCGATCAGGCCCCCGACCTTGGGCAGGGTGGTGACGTAGGCGGCGACCGGTGCGGGGGCGCCCTCGGTGACGTCGGGCACCCAGAAGTGGGCGGGCACCGCACCGGCCTTGAAGAGCAGCCCGGCCAGGACTCCGACCAGGCCGACGGCGACGAGGCCGTAGGGGGCGGCGGGCAGGGCGGCGTTCAGTTCACGGTAGAGGGTGCCGTGGCCGACGGCGTACAGGACGGCGGTGCCGGCGAGCATGGTGGTACCGAGCAGGGCGCCCATCAGGTAGTACTTCAGGGCGGCTTCCGTACCGGAGGCGTCCTTGGCGAAGCCGGCGAGGGCATAGGCGGGGATGCTGGCGAGCAGGTAGGCGGCGAAGAGCATCAGCAGGTCGTTCGCCCCGATCAGGGCCAGGGTGCCGGCGCCGGTCAGCAGCAGGAGCACCCAGTACTCGGTCTCTCGGGCGTGGCCCCGCACGGTCTCCGTGGACATGCCGATGATCAGGAGCAGGGCGGCGAGGACGACGAGGCGCCCGATGCCGGTCGCGGTGTCCGCGGCGAAGGTATGGGAGAAGACGGTCTGTTCGCGGTCGGTGGCCAGGGTGAAGGCGGTGGCCGACAGCCCGGCCGCGCAGGCGGCGACGGCGAGGACGGCGATCGCGCACTGGCGTCGGCGGGGCAGCCACGAGCCGGTGAGCAGGCCGATGACGGCGGCGCCGAGCAGGGCGAGTTCGGGGATGAGGGCGGTGAGGTTCTCGTTCATCGGGCCACCAGCCCGGCCAGGGTGCGACCGGCCGGTTCGATGACGTCCAGGAGCCAGCGGGGGACCACACCGATCACCGTGGCGAGGGCGAGCAGGGCGACGGTGGGGAGTGCCTCGTGGCGGTGCAGGTCCGTGATGCCGGCCGCGGGGATGGTCGGGGGAAGGCGCGCGGCGCCCAGGAACATGCGCCGCAGCGCGGTGAGGAACAGGGCGGCGGTGACGATGATGCCGGTCAGGGCGATGGCGGTGGCGGTCGTCCGGGAGGCGAGGGAGCCGGTGAAGATCTGGAACTCGGCGATGAAGCCGGAGAAGCCCGGGATGCCGAGACTGGCGAACGCGGCGACGGCCGTGGCCGCGGCGAAGCGCGGGGTGTGGGCGGCCAGGCCGGAGTAGGCATCGATCGCGTACGTGCCGCCGCGGTCGTACAGGACGCCGGTGAGCAGGAACAGGGCGCCGGTGATGAGTCCGTGGCTGACCATCTGGGTGACCGCACCGGTGACGGCGAGGGAGCGGGCCTGGGCGTCGGTGCCGGCCAGGGACCCGGCGGCACCGACGGCGAGGACGACGTAGCCCATGTGGTTGACGGACGTGTACGCGACCATGCGTTTGAAGTCGGTCTGTGCCAGCGCGACCAGTGCCCCGTACACCACCGACACGACCCCGACGACGACGACGGCCAGGGCGTAGCGGCGCCAGCTGCCGGGGAGCAGCGGCATGGCGATGCGGACGAATCCGTACGTCCCCATCTTCAGCAGGACGCCTGCGAGGATCGCCGAGCCGGCGGCGGGGGCGTCGGTGTGGGCGGGCGGAAGCCATGTGTGGAAGGGCACGGTAGGTGTCTTGACCGCCAGTCCGACGCCGACCGCCAGCAGGACCAGTCCCGCGTACGCGCCGCGTCCGGCCAGCGGGGCGGCACGGGTGAGGTCGGTGATGTCGAAGGTGTGCGGGTCGGCGGCCAGATAGAGGCCGATGAAGCCCAGCAGCAGAGCCAGGGAGCCGACGAAGGTGTAGAGGAAGAACTTCAGCGCCGCCGCACGGGCACGCTCGCCGTGGCCCCAGCCGGCGATGACGAAGAACATGCCGACGATCGACAGGTCGAAGAAGACGAAGAACAGGATCAGGTCGAGCGCGACGAACAGCCCGGTGCTGACGGTCTGCAGGAACAGGAACAGGCAGACGTAGGAGCGCACCCGCCGGTGCTCCCGCAGCGAGTACACGGCGACGGCCAGGAACAGCAGGCAGGTGAGTGCGACGAGGGGCAGCGACAGGCCGTCGACGCCCACGTGGTAGCCCACCCCGGCGCTGGGGATCCAGCGCGCCCGCTGCTCGTACTGCGTTCCGCCGCCCGTGTCGAAGCCCGCCCACAGCACGACGACCAGGGCGAGGTCGACGGCGGCGGCGGTGATCCAGATCAGGACGTAGGCACGGTCGGGGAGAACGCGCGACAGGATCAGCAGCACCGCGCAGACCAGCAGCGGCAGGAAGGTGACGACACTCAGCACAGCGGGGTTACCTCACCAACAGGATGATCAGGACCAGCACGGAGAAGCAGACGGCGGCCTGGGCGTAGTACTGGTGGAGCAGTCCGGTCTGCGGGCGGCGCGCCCACCGGCCCAGACTCCGGGCGGCGGAGGAGATCGCGCGGACGGCGGCGTCGATGCCGCCGTCGTCCAGGCGGCGGGCGAACCGGGCGGCGGCGAGACCGCCGCGCGCCGTCTGCCGCACGGCGCCGTCGACGACCCGGTCGTCGAAGACGGCCAGCGCCCGTGCCAGACCCAGCACGGGGCGCACCACGACGGCCTGCGCCGCCCGCTCCAGATGCAGCCAGCCCTGTGCCGCTCGCGCGGCGGCGCCCGGCACGGGCGCCGGACGGGCACCCCACCACCACGCCGGACCGGCGGCGGCGAGCGCGACACCGGCGGAGAGGACAAGTTCCCAGGGCCGGGGGCCGGGCTCTCCCGCGGCGCCGAGCAGGCGCTTCAGCCAGGCCGCGGGGCCGGGCAGGGCCAGCACCCCCAGCACGGCCGCGGCGAAGGTGAGCAGGAGCAGCGGCGGGGGCGTGGTGGGGGCGATACGCCGGGTTCCGTGCTGCTCGGTGTCGTATCCGTGCTCCGGGTCCTCGGGAAGCGGGCGGGTGACGTACCGGACGGCCTTGACGCTGTAGACGGCTGCCACGGCCGCCGCCGCCAGCCCCACGGCGTACAGCCCGGTCCCCTCGGCCCGAGCGGCGGCGAGGACCTCGTCCTTGGCCGCCCACAGGGACAGCGGTGGCAGACCGGCGAGGGTGAGCGCGCACACGGTGAAGGCCGCACCGACCAGCCGGTAGCGGCGGGCCGCGCCGCGCAGGGCGGGCAGCCGCTTGGTGCCCAGCGCCGTCAGCCAGGCCCCCGCGGAGAGGAACAACGCGGACTTGGTGGCCGCGTGAGCGACCAGCTGGGTGGTGCCTGCGGCTGCTCCGCCGCTGCCGGCCGCGAGCACCATGAAGCCGATCTGTGCGGCGGTGGACGCCGCGAGCAGCTGCTTGAGGTCGGTCTGGGCCACGGCGACCACGCCCAGGGCCAGGGCGGTGAGGGCGCCGGTCCAGGCCACCAGCGGACCGGCCCAGACCGTGGTGGCCAGAAGCGGGTGCAGGCGCAGCAGCAGGTAGGCGCCGGCGGCGACCATGGTCGCCGAGTGCAGCAGCGCGGAGACCGGGCTGGGGCCCTGCATGGCCCGCGACAGCCAGAAGGAGAAGGGCAGTTGCGCGGACTTCCCCAGGGCCGCCGTCACGACACCCGCGGTGATCACGTACAGCCACGGTGGTGCGGCGTGCGGCAGGGCGTCCAGGCGCAGTGAGCCGATGCCCGCGGCCAGTGCGGCTCCGGCGGCCAGGTAGAGGCCCAGGTCGGCGGTGCGGGTGGTCAGGAACGCGACGTCGGCGGCCTCCGCCCGGCCGGGCCGCCGCCACCAGTAGCCGATCAGCGCCCAGCTGGTGGCACCCATCGCCTCCCAGGCCATCAGCAGCAGTGGCAGCGTGGTCGCCGTGACGGTGACCAGCATCGCGCCGGCGAAGAGCAGCATCAGCCCGAAGAAGCGGCCCCGGTTGTCGTCGGCGGTGAACTCGCCTGCGGCGAAGGCGAGGACGCAGGTGGTGACGGCGGCGACGGTGACCACCATCACGGCGGACAGGCCGTCCACCGCCAACCCCGCGCGCATCCCGGCGAACAGCGGCGCGCTCGCCGTCGGCCGGGTCACCGCGGCGGCGACGGCCACGCCCAGCGTCGCCGCGGCCACCGCCGCCCCCAGGGCGGGCACCGTGCGGGGGAAGCGGGGCCCGTTCAGAGCGAGCAGCGCTCCCCCGCCCAGGGGCAGGGAGATCAGCAGCCAGAGCGAGGCGCTCATCCCTTCAGGTCCTCGGCCATGTCGGTCATGTCGACCTGACGGGCGCGGTAGAGGGCGGTGGTGACGGCGAATCCCATGGCCATCTCCACGGCCATCGCCACCACCGCGGCCACGATCACGACCTGGCCGCTCGCCGCGGCCGGGGCGAGGAAGTGCCAGAAGTCGGCGGCGGCCACGATGATGCCGCCGATCATCAACTCGATCCCCATCATGACCATGACGATGGACTGCTGGGACAGCGCGCCGAACAGGCCGGTGCAGAACAGCCCCGCCGCCGGCACCAGGAGGAGTTCGAACGTCATCGCCCCACTCCCCCACCGGCCGGGTCCCGCGCGGGCCGCTGGTCGAGCTCGTCGCCGAAGCGGTCGTACCGGCCGCGGCGGGTGGCGAGCACGGTGGCACCCACCATGGTGGCCAGCAGCACGAATCCGAGGGTGATCATGGTCAGCATCTGCTCCCGCATCAGGGCCGCGCCGATCTGGAAGGTTGTGTTCCGCGGGCGGGCGCCCCCGCGTTCCGGCCAGGGCACCAGGAAGATCCCCGCGACCAGGGCGGCGAACAGGGAACCGCTGATCACAAGTGCGCCGCGTCTGTTGTGCAGCATCGACATCGGCATCAGGCCGGCCGGGTTCATCATGTAGGCGATCATGAACACGGCCATGATCACCATCTCCATGACCATCATCAGCACGATGACCACGCCGAGGTAGGACAGGCCCAGCACGGTCACGATGCCTCCCACGCACACCAGGCAGGCCAGCAGCGCGAAGGTGACCCGGGCCATCGAGTTCATCGTGAACACCAGAACGCCGAAGGCCGGGGCGAGCAGAGCCGACGCCCACAACAGCACCGTGGCGGTCGCGCCCATGTCCCCCTCCTTCCCTAGAGGTTGAGATCGACCAGCGCCGGCACCAGGACCTGGAGGACGGCCGGCGGGAGGAGCACCACCCAGGCCAGCTCCACGTACCGGTCGGCGCGGATCACCGGCAGCCTGCGCGACACCCACACCAACAACCCCAGCACCAGCAGCGTCTTGACCAGCGACCAGGCCCAGGCCGGCAGGCCGGGCCCGGCGCCGCCGCCCAGGAACAGCGGCACCGCCATCGCCGCGCCGGCCGCCAGCCACAGCCACCGCCCGGCCTGCAGCAGCAGGCGGTCCGCTCCAGACGTCTCCCCCAGCACACCGCCGGCGATGTCGCGGCCGGCCGGGTAGGCGAAGGGCCCCAGGAAGCTGAAGGCCAGCACAGCGGCCAGATGGACGAGCAAGGCGAACGGCATCCACACCGCGTACCAGAGGCCGTGCTGGGCCGCCGCGATGTCGGTGACCCGCAGTGACCGGGCGCCCGTGGCGGCCGAGATCAGGGCGAACATCAGCGGCAGTTCGTAGGCCAGGCCCTGGGCGAGGAAGCGGTAGCCGCCGATGAGGGAGAACGCGGCGTTCGGCCCCCAGCCGGCCAGCCACAGCCCGGCCCAGGTCAGCGCCTCCATGGCGTTGAACCAGACGACTCCGACGGACAGGTCGGCGACGACGTGGCCGCCGAACGGGATCACCAGCGTGGACAGCACCGCGGCCACCGGTACGGTGATCACACCCGCCCGCCACAGCAACCTGTCCGGCGCGGGCAGCCGCCGCGGCTGCGCCAGCAGCGCACGCGACACGGCGAGAAGGGGCCGCACCGCGGTGCCGGGAGTGAGCGGCCTGCCCGCGCCGCGTGCGTCCAGCGCGGCGTCGCCGACCACGGCAAGGCCCGCGAGACCGAACAGGATCGCCGGAGCGGCCAGCACCGTCCACCATGCCCCCGCCTCAACCACGGGCCACCTCCGCCCGGCGGAAGGCGAGTTCGTCCGGATCCGGGTCGAGACTGGCGACGATGAGCCGGGCCGCGCCGAGTTCGGCTCCCACCAGCAGACCGGGAAGCGCTTCGGTCAGGGCGACCGACGGCGGGCGCGCGGCGTCCCACCGGCCGCGCGGACTCTCCTGTGCCACGGGATCGAGCGGTGCCGTGTCGTCCGACTGCCGTACGTCGTCCACGACGTCGGCGAGCCACCGCCGGTACCGGGCCGGCACGTCTCCGCCCGCTCGGGCGGCCGGTCCGCTCACCCCCGCGGCCCGCGCGTCGGCCGTGCTCAGCGGGCCGATGCCACGCGTCAGCCAGTACAGGGTCCGTGACCGCCCGACTCGCCGGGCGAGGCGCTCCGCTCGGGGCAGGACCGCCGAAGCGGGCGCCTCCGCGAGCAGTTCGTCGCGCAGGCGCCGGGCCGCCACCGCCTCGGCCGGCCAGCCCGCCACCGACAGCAGTCGGCCGAGGCTGTCCAGACGCGCCGCTGCCCGCCGCCGGGCCGCCTCCCCCACGGCCACCGGCTCGCCCGCCGCGGCCCTGGTCCACGGTCGCGTCCAGAAGAGGTCGGTCGACGTGCAGGCGGGTGGCCCGTCGAGGGCGGCCTCCTGGACGACATCGCCCTGGAGCACCAGGCGGACGGTCAGCCCCGCCGGCCAGTCGGCCAGGAGCGGCCCCAGCGGCACATGCAGACGATCCAGCGTCAGACCGTCGCGATCCTCGCCCTGCTCGGCCATCGGCAACCCACCCGGCAGCTCCATGCCGCCGTTCCCGTGGCCATCGTGGCCGCCGGAACCGCCGCCGGGGTCCGCGCGACCGCCGTGCTCGCCGTTTCCACCCTGACCGCCGTGGTCCGCCCGGCGGTCGTCGCCGTGCTCCGCCGTGTCGTGGGGATCCGGGTGGCCGCCACGGCGGTCGTCGGGGGCTGCGCGGTGCGCGCCGACGGCCCCTTGGCGCCCGCCGGGGCGACCGCCCCGGGAGCCGTCTTCAGGGGGCTCTCCGTACGCACCGCTCCCCGGCCCTCCGTCCTCCGCTGCGGGGTCGCCCGCCCTGGGCACCCCGCCCCCCACGCCCCGGTCGCCGGGGTGACCGCGGTCGCTGTGCCCGTTCCCGTCGGCGGTCCCGCGGACGTCGGCACGCGAGCGGCCGGGGGACCTCAGCCGGTCGCGCGCCGCGTCGAGCACGGATGACACGTCGTCAGGCGCTTGCGCCCGCACGCGGGCACGCGGCTGCGGCATGTCCTGCCACAGCCGGTCCAGCGCCGACCGCAGCGGCGGACAGTCGGGCCCGGCGACGACCATCAGGTCCGCTCCGGCGGGAGTGGAGGCCGACGGCCAGTCCCGCGACCGCAGGGCGCGCTCGGCGGCCAGACGTACCGCCGTCCCGCCCGGCACGGTCACCAGCAGCACACGCGGCCGGGCCGCGGCCGCACGCAGCACAACGGCCGTCAGGTCCATCGCAGCGCCCCCTCACGCCAGGCGTGGACGACACCGGCGAGCAGGACGGCGAGGAAGACGAACATCTCGATCACCGCGCTCGGACCCATCACGGAGATCACGAGTGTCCACGGGTACATGAAGACCATCTCCATGTCGAAGGCGAGGAAGAGCATCGTGACCGTGTACCAGCGCACATGGAACCGGCTGACCGCGTGCTCGGCGGGCTCCAGCCCCGACCCGAAGGGCTGCGCGGGCAGCGGACCGTGCGAGACGCGGAACGCCCGGGCGGCCCCGTACACCCCGGCGACCCCCAGCACAGCCACCCCCAGCAGGGACAGCGCGGCCGTGAAGCCGCTCACCGCACCCCGCCACTCACCGCGGAACCCGGCACACCGGGAGTCGCCTGCCCCGCCGAACTGCCGCTGCGCACGCCCGCCCGCGTGCCTTCCGTCCGTGCCGTCACCGGCCGCTCCCTTCTCTCCGTGCCGACCGAGCGTGTACCCGCGAAAGGGCGTGACCCATCACTCCGGGGTGCCCCGGCGGCAGGCCCGGGACGAACTGCCGCGACAGAGCCGCGGTCATCACCCCCCCATGGCCTCCGCACCCGGCATCCGCCCGAGCATCACGGCCACGGCGCCGGAAGCTGAGCCGCCACGCGGAACGGCCGGTGAGCCGGCACCACAAGGAGTAAGCCGGTCACGACCGGCGGAGCGGTCGGAGGCGCGGAGCCGGGCCGGGGCGGTGGACCTGGGCCACGCACCTCCGCGAAAGCGGGTGGGTGATCGGATCCGGGCGCGAGGCGAGCAGGCGGTGGGCGGCCAGGGGAAGGACGGGGCCCGCCTGATGGGTGGTGGTCGGTCGTCGGCGAACATGACGGTCGCGCCGGTGCTCGCCCAGCCGGCGAGGAGGCCGAGCGCGTTCCGCCCCCCGTGAGTCCGGTGCGGGGGTGTGGACGTCGAGGCGCGGGCCGGGGTCGGCACGGAGCCCACCCGTCGCCGGACAGGACGTCGTCGGCGCGGGAGGCGGACGCGGGCGATGCCCCCCGACGACCCGCTGGGCGGGGGCCGGCCCCGAGCCGGGGAACGTCATGCTCGCCGACCAGGGCCGCACCGCCCCCGAGGCCCGGACGGAGGGCCCCCGTGCTTCGGGCCCCCCGCACCGCGCCTCACGGCAGGCGCCAGTCCACCGGCTGTGCGCCCATGCCGATCAGCAGGTCGTTGGCCCGGCTGAACGGGCGCGAGCCGAAGAAGCCGCGGTCGGCGGACATGGGGGACGGATGGGCGGACTCGATGGCCGGGAGGTCCCCGAGCAGCGGCCTCAGATTGCGGGCGTCCCGGCCCCACAGGATCGACACCAGCGGCTTGCCGCGCGCCGCCAGCGCCCGGATGGCCTGCTCGGTCACTTCCTCCCACCCCTTGCCCCGGTGGGCCCCCGGCTTGCGCGGAGCGGTGGTGAGCGCCCTGTTCAGCAGCAGCACCCCCTGCTCGGTCCACGGCGTCAGATCGCCGTCGGACGGCCTGGGCAGTCCGAGATCGGCGTTCATCTCACGGAAGATGTTCTCCAGGCTGCCCGGCAGGGAACGAACCTCGGGCGCGACCGCGAAACTCAGGCCGACGGCCATCCCGGGCGTGGGATAGGGGTCCTGACCGACGATCAGGACCCGTACGTCGTCGAAGGGCTGCCGGAAAGCCCTCAGGACGTTCGCTCCGGACGGAAGGTAGGTCCGGCCGGCCGCTATCTCGGCCCGCAGGAAGTCCCCCATTCCAGCGATGCGTTCGGCGGCGGGTTCAAGAGCCTTCGCCCAGCCGGCTTCAACCAGTTCATGCAAGGGTCGTGGTGCCACACCGCGTCACCCTACTGGCACACACCACGGTCCCGCACACGAGCCGAAGCCCCCGCGCACGGCGCCGCGCGCGACGCTACTCTTCCTCCTCGTCGAGGTCGTCCAGGTCGTCGAGCCGGTCCAGCGGATCGCGCAGCCGGTCACCAGGAAGGCGGAGAGCCTGTTGCGTCCACTGATCGAGCCGCTCCGCCGCGCTGATCGCGTCCCGCCGCTCCGGCGGGCCGGACGGCCGGCCCGCCGGCGCCTGCCGTGACCTCCGGGGCGCCTCGGGCCGAGGACGGTACGTCACCCCCTGAGGACACCGGCTTCCTCGCCGTCGACTCGGGAGGCTCCGGTCTGCGGGTGGCGGTGGGCACGGCCCGGCGCGGTGTGCTCGGGCGGCGCTCCACCGCGACGCCGGTGCCGACGGGTGCGCGGGGCATCGACGCGGAGCGTTTGATGGAAGACCTGGTACCGCTGGTGGAGGCGTTGACCGCGGACACCGGCGCGCCGCGCCCGTCCGCGGCCGTGGTCGGGGCGGCCGGGCTGAGCACGCTCGGCGACGCGCTGCGTGCCGAACTGCCGGGTGCGCTGCGCCGCGCCTTCGGCGTGCGGCGGCTGGCCCTGGCCGCCGACGCCGTGACCGCCTACTGCGGCGCCCTGGGGGCCCGGCCGGGCGCGGTGATCGCCGCCGGCACGGGGCTGATCGCCGTCGGTACGGATCTGGTCCGCTGGCGGCGTGCGGACGGCTGGGGCCATCTGCTGGGCGACTGCGGCAGCGGCGCCTGGATCGGCCGGGCCGGCCTGGAGGCCGCCCTGCGGGCGTACGACGGGCGGTCCGGCGGCTCGGCGGGACTGCTGGCGCGCGCGGAGGAGGCGTTCGGGCCGGTGCAGGGGCTGCCCGGCAGGTTGTACCCGCGGCGGGACCGCCCGGCGGTGCTCGCCTCCTTCGCTCCCCAGGTGGCCGGCTGCGCCGCCGACGGCGATCCGGTCGCCGTCGGCATCCTCGCCTCGGCGGCCCGGCACATGGCGGAGTCGGCGCGCGCGGTGTGCCCGGACGGCGGGCAGCCGCTCGTCGCGCTCACCGGCGGGCTGTGCAGGATGGGCGATCCGCTGCTCGCCCCGCTGGCCCTGGAGCTGACGCGACTGCTGCCGCACGCGCGCAGGGTGCCCGCAGCCGGAGACCCGCTGCACGGCGCGGTACGCCTCGCCGTCGACCTCGCCGCGGGCACCCTCGCTCTTCCGCCCGACGAGAAGATGCTGCAGGTGGTGACCACGGACCGGGGCTGAGGACCTGCCGCCGCCCGGCGCGCGGAGCCCCGGCGAACCAGCTGATCACTTCTGATCCGTCCGTACCTCATCAGACAAAACCGGACGGATACCGCTCACCTGCACCCTCCCCGAACGGGGGAACCGCGGAAACAAGTAACATGCGGCGCCATGAGTTCCCCCACTGGGCCCGCGTCCGGCCTGCCCGTACGAATGCCGCGCCCCCGCCAGCCCGGCCGGCACCGCCGTCCCGAGCCCCTGGCGGCTCCCGAGGGCGCGCCCGCGCTCGTCCTCGCGGTGCCGGGCACGCCCCGCGCCGGCGTGCGCGGCCTCGCCGAGGAGGTCGTGAGCATCGCCCGCTCCGAGCTGCCCGGCCTGGACGCCCGGATCGGCTACGTCGACGGGGACGACGCGGAGTTCCCGACCCTGCAGGCCGTGCTGGCGCACGCCGCCGACGAGCGCACCGCCCGCTACGAGCAGGCCCTGGCCGCCGGTGTGGAGGCCAAGGCGCCCGAGGGCCCCGTCGCCGTCGTCGTGCCGCTGCTGGCCGGACCGGACAACGCGCTGCTGCGCCAGATCCGTCAGGCCCTCATGGACAGCCGCGTCGCGGCCGAACTCACCGATGTGCTCGGGCCGCACCCGCTGCTGGCGGAGGCGCTGCACGTGCGCCTGTCCGAGGCCGGTCTGGCGCGCGCCGACCGGGCCCGCCTGTTCACCGTGGCCACCGCCGCCGACGGCATCGTCCTGGCCGCGGTGGGCGGCGAGGAGGCCGTGCAGGCTGCGGGGATCACCGGCATGCTGCTCGCCGCGCGCCTCGCCGTGCCGGTGATGGCCGCCGCCCTGGACCAGGAGGGTTCGATCACGTCGGTGGCCGAGCAGCTGCGGGCCTCGGGCTCGCAGCAGCTGGCTCTGGCGCCTTACCTGATCGGTCCGGAGATCGACGCGACGCTGGTCGCCGAGGCCGCGAAGGAGGCCGGCTGCTCCGCCGCGGAGGCCCTCGGCCCCTACCCCGCGATCGGCAAGCTGGCTCTGGCCAAGTACACGTCTGCGCTGGGCATCGCCCCCCAGCAGCCGCAGGGCGCCGCCCACTGAGTCGCCCGCGCCCCTGGACGCCGTGGAAGGGCCCGCTCCGAGCGCCGGAGCGGGCCCTTCGGCGTCCGGCAGCGCGGGCCCGGCGGGGGCTCGTCCGCGGGAGGCGTCGTGCGCTCAGCGCGACGGGACTCGGCCCGGTCTCCGCCGGCTCCCGGAGCCCCTCTGCGGGCGACCGCGGCTGCGTGCGGACCGCGGGCCGACGGGGATCAGCCGAGGACCACGCAGGACGCCGCGGGCACCGCGATCGCGCCGGCCCGGCGCGGCAGCCCGGTGTCCGGGTCGAGCGCGAACCAGGTGACGTCCCCGGAACGCTCGTTGGCGACGTACAGCACTCCGTGCGACTGGGCGATCGCGCGCGGCCAGTGCCCGCCGCAGGGCACGGTTCCGACCGGCCGCAGCACCTCGCCCTCCGCGCCGACGGCGAACACGGACAGCACGTCCTCGCCACGCGTCGCGGTCCACACGAAGCGGCCGTCGGGTGAGACGGCGATGCCCGAGGGATAGGCGTCCCCGGCGGGCGCGGCGGGCAGCACCGGAGTCTCGGCGAGCGGCTTGAGCGTGCCGTCGGCGGCGTCCCAGCGGCAGACGGTCACGGTCGGGGTGAGCTCGTTGACGATGTAGGCGTGCTCGCCGGACGGGTGGAAGGCCAGGTGCCGGGGCCCGGAGCCGGGCCGCAGCGCGGTCTCGCGGTGCAGGACCGGTGTGCCGTCGGTGAGGGTGCAGGCCCGCACCGAGTCGGTGCCGAGATCGACGCTGACCATCCATCGGCCGCTCGGGTCGGGCTGCACCTGGTGGGTGTGCGGGCCGTGCTGACGGGGGGCGTGCGGGCCGGAGCCGGTGTGGCGGAGCACCCCGGACGGGGCGGGTGCGAGGCTGCCGTCGGCGCGCACCGGTACGGCGGTGACGCTGCCGGAGCCGTAGTCGGCGGTCAGCACGTGTCCCCGGTGCACGGCGAGATGGGTGGGGCCGCTGCCCACCGGCACGCGCGGTCCGGCGGGTTCCGGCTTGCCGCCGTTCACGCGGTAGGCGGCGAGGGCCCCTTCGGCGGTCTCACTGACCGCGTAGAGGGTGCCGCCGTCGGGCGAGAGGGCCAGGTAGGAGGGATCCGCGAGGCGGTTCACGGTGCTCAGGACGGTCAGCGAGCCCGTGTCGGCTGCCACGGCCGCCGTGACGATGCCGGGGCCGCCGGCTGCTGTGAAGGACCCGATGAACGCCCGCAGTCTTCCGCCGTGTGCCACGGCTGTCCCCTCTCGTCGCCGCAGTGTCCCGGGGCGACGGTAGCAGTCGGCCGGGCTAGGTCTAGACCAAGACCCCAGGCCTTGGCGCGGCGCGGCGCCCCGTCGTCGGGAGTCCGCGGCAGGGGTGGCGCCGGGGTACGGGGCGGTGCCGGGGTACGGGGCGGTGCCGGGACTGCGGGAAGGGGCCGCACGGCGGGCCGACGGACGTCCTGTCCGCTGCGTGGACCCGCGCGTGTCTCAGGCGCCGACGAGCGGTGAGCCGGAAGGGCTGCGCAGCGGAGCGGCGAGCTCGGACAGCGCACGCTCGATGCCGTGCAGGTGGGCGAGCGCGGGCTCGGCGACGTCCGGCCGTTCCGTCGCGGCGACCTCGGCGTCGCCGCCGGTCAGTGCCTCCACCGCGGCCTCCACCCGCCAGCACGCGGCGGCCAGGCGGGCGTCGTGGGAGGCCTCCGGGTCGGCGGCGACGACGACCAGGCCGCGGATCTCGCGGGCGCAGTCGTCGAGCAGGGCGAGCACCTGCCGGGCCCGCCGCTTGCGGCCGAGCATCGGGTTCGACGGGTGGACCAGGGGTGCCACGGACAGCCGCACCCGGCCGAGCAGCTGCTCCAGTTCGGCCACGCGGGGCGCCGGGTCGGCGCCCGGTGTGCCCGCGAGGCGGGCGGCGGCCTCGGCGGTGCAGGCGTGCACGCAGCGCAGGGCGCGCTGGATCCAGGCGTCGGTGACGGCGTGGGTGGTGACGGGCAGGACGAACAGCACCGCGAAGGCGGCACCGAGGGCCCCCACACCGGTCTCCGCCAGGCGCAGGCCGAGCAGCCCGGGTCCGAGGACACCGAGGAGGCCGTAGAGCAGTTCGGCGAGCAGCGTCACGCACAGCATCATCCAGGTGTAGGAGACGGCGGCGCTGTAGAAGATGCCGAAGACGCACACGGCGACGAGGAGGACGGTGGGCAGCGGCGCGCCGTGCAGCGGGACGGCGACGAGGAAGCCCAGACCGAGGCCGATCACGGTGCCGAGGACCCTGCGGAAGCCGCGCACCAGGGTCTCACCGCGCGAGGTGGTGTTGACGAAGATCCACCAGGTGGCGCCGACAGCCCAGTACCAGCGCTCCCCGGACACCAGCTGCCCAGCGACGAGGGCGAACGCGGCGCCCGCCGTGGCCTGGACGGCCTGCCGGGTGGTCACCCGGGTCAGGCCGGCGCCGCCGGGCGGGGCGGGGACCGCGGACGGCGGCAGGCGGCGCTCGTAGCACCACAGGCCGAAGCGGACCGCCGCGGCGGCGAGCACGGAGAGCACGACGGCGGCGTACAGCGCGGGCAGCTGACCGGGGGTGGCGCGCAGGAACTGCGCGACGAAGAAGGTCATGAACGCGAACACGCCGAGGCTGTGGCCGCGCGGGCCGAAACGGCGCGCGTACACTCCGGCGCCGACCACGGCGAGGAAGGTGAGGTCGCGCAGCAGCGGATGATCGTGCAGCTCGGCCGCCGCGGCGAGCACCGGCAGCCCGGCGACCGGCAGCAGCGCGGTGGTGACCGCCTGTTGGCGCACGGTGCTGTCGGTGACGGTGAACAGGGCGAGCAGCGCGGCGAGGCCGCCGGTGACGGCTCCGGGGAGGGAGTGTCCGGCGAGGCCGGAGACGACGACCGCCAGGCCGATGCCGAGGACGGCCCGCGTGGCGAAGCGCAGCCGCGCCCGCCCCGGGTCCGGAGCCACGAACACCCTCTTCAGCACTGTGTACCGCCCTTTCGGACATCGGCATGAAAAAGGCGCCGCGGGGATCCGCAGCGCCATCGACCCGTCTATGACAACACCCTTCCCACCACTGGCTCAAGTCTGCCCCGTTCCACTGGTCCATTGGCTCGATCTCATTGATGGTGGGACGGCCACCGGAGTACCAACGGTCCAGCGGGAGCGGGCCGACCCGCTGGGCCATTGGTACAGTCGCCGATGATCACCGGCGGGACGGGAGGAGGCCGAACGGCCATGACCGTGGACGCGCTCGACACCCGCATCCTGCGGCTGCTGCTGGAGCAGCCGCGCACGAGCGTGCGCGAGTACGCCCGCATGCTCGGCGTCGCCCGGGGCACGCTGCAGGCCCGGCTCGACCGGTTGGAACGGGACGGTGTGATCACCGGTACCGGACCGGCGCTGTCCCCCGCCGCGCTCGGCCACCCGGTGCTGGCGTTCGTGCACATCGAGGTCACCCAGGGGCACCTCGACGACGTCGGGGACGCGCTGTCCGAGGTACCGGAGATCGTCGAGGCGTTCTCGATCACGGGTGGCGGCGATCTGCTGACGCGGGTCGTGGCACGCGACAACGCGCACCTGGAGGACGTGATCCAGAAGCTGATCAGCCTGCCCGGCGTGGTGCGCACCCGCACCGAGGTCGCCCTGCGCGAACGTGTCCCGCACCGGCTGCTGCCCCTGGTGGAGTCGATCGGCCGTACGGCCGGGAAATGAGCCCACCGCGGCCGAGCGCGGACGCGGGCGGTGAGGACCTCCGGGGAGCCCGGCCTCAGGAACGGCGGCGGGGCCGGCCGCCGCCCCGGCGGCCGGTGCTCTTCGCCGAGGCCGAGCGCCCACGCTGGGCCTGGCCCCCGGACCGGCCGGACGCCCGGCCCCCGGTCTGCCGCGCGGCCTTGCCGGTCTGCCCCGACCGACCTGTCTGTCCGGTCTGCCCGGCCGCCTTGCCCGTGCTCTCCCGGCGCTCCCCCTTCGGCTGGTCGGCGGGCGCCTGCGGGCGGCGTCCCCGTGTGCTGTTGACCGTCCGGCCGCGCACGATGCCGATGAGGGCCTCCACGAGGTCGGTGGTCGCCTCCTCCGGCCACGACAGGGCGATGCTCGACCGGGGCGCGTCGGTCACGGGCCGGTAGGTGAGGTCCTTGCGGTGGAACAGGCGGGCCAGCGACTGGGGCACGTAGAGCAGTCCGACGCCGGCCGCCACGAGTTCCACGGCGTCCTGGGTGGTGGCGGGACGCTCGAAGCCCGGCTCGCCGGGCGGCTGCTCCCAGCCGAGCACGTCGTCGAGCGGATGGAAGACGACCTCGTCGGCCAGGTCGGCCAGCGTGACCTCGTCGGCCGCGGTGGCCACGTGGTCCTTGGGGACGACGACGACCGTCGTCTCGGTGTAGAGGGGGATCGCGCTGAACACCGTACGGTCGACCGGCAGCCGCACCAGGCCCGCGTCGGCGCGCCCCGTGCGCAGCACCTCGGGCGTCTCGGCGGCCGCGACCTGGAGCAGGGTGAGGGGGACGTCCGGCAGGCGCTCGTTCCAGATCCTCGCCCACTTGGCGGGCATCACGCCCGGGACGTACGCCAGCGTGAAGGAGGGGGCGTCGGCGACGGCCTCCGGCGGGGAGTCGGCGGAGGGCTGCGGGGGCGGATCCGCGGGGGGATCCGTGGGGTCGTCTGCGGAGCCGGTCACCCCGTCAGGTTACCGGCTGCGGGAGCAGATCCCGCCCGCCAGCCCGTCCAGTGCAGGACGGTGACCACGATCACCGGCCCCTCCGGCGGCCGTTCCCCGTACTGGGGGTACTTCCGGCACAGCAGGGCGATCGCGGCGCCGAACTCCGTACGGGCCTCCTCGTCCCCCGTCGAGGCCTGGAGGGTGCGGGCGCCGCCGTCGGCGCGGACCCACCACAGGCGCTCCCAGTCCTCGTCGTAGGCGTCCACGAGCAGGCTGACGGCCGGGTGCACGGCGATGTTGTGGAGCCGTGCCAGGTGCCGGGAGCGTTTCGGCTTGTGGTCGACGGCGGTGACGATCCGGTCGCCGTCGCGGGCGAAGACGACCGGCACCAGGCGCGGGCGCCCGCCCGGGTCCACCGTCGCCATCCGTGCGACGCGGGCGTCGGCGAACCTCCGGCGCGCCTCGTCGGGATCCATGTCGGGCACGATCGGCCTCCTCTCCCCCGCTCACCCGTACGCGGAGACGATCTCGGCGTACTCGTCGAGGCGTTCCAGCGTGGCGTCCACCGGGCGGGTGGGCAGGTGCAGCAGGACGCGTTCCACACCGAGAGCGGCGTAGGCGTCGAGGGACTCCCGGTCGCGCCGGCCCGCGTACACCACGACGGGGGTGTCGGTCCCCGTCACCTGCCGCATGCGGTCGATCTGCTCGCCCAGGTCCTCGGGAGGTACGCCGGTGGGCATCCAGGCGGACCCGTAGGAGGCCAGGCGGGAGAAGGCACGGTCGCCACCGCCGCCGACGCAGATCGGCGGGTGGGGCCGCTGGACCGGCTTGGGCCAGCAGAAGACGGGATCGAAGTCGACGAACTCGCCGTGGAACTCGGCCTCGTCGCGCGTCCACAGTTCGATCGTCGCGCGCATGCGCTCGTCCATCAGCCGGCCGCGGGTCCGCGGATCCGTGCCGTGGTTGCGCATCTCCTCGCGGTTCCAGCCCGCTCCGATCCCGAAGACGGCCCGGCCGTTCGAGACCAGGTCGAGTGTGGCGACCTCCTTGGCGGTCATGATCGGGTCGCGCTGCACCACGAGCGCGATGCCCGTGCCCAGCAGCAGGGTGCGGGTCGCGGCGGCGGCCGCGCCGAGCGCCACGAACGGATCCAGGCTCCTGTAGTACACGCGGGGCAGTTCACCGCCACCCGGGTACGGCGTGCGGCGCGAGACCGGGATGTGCGTGTGCTCGGCGACGAACAGGGCGTCCA
Organism: Streptomyces actuosus; assembly: GCF_016921115.1. Lineage (GTDB taxonomy): Bacteria > Actinomycetota > Actinomycetes > Streptomycetales > Streptomycetaceae > Streptomyces > Streptomyces actuosus_A. The sequence continues at coordinate 43,623 of NZ_JAFFZS010000003.1, read as the reverse complement.
GGCCGCGTTCCTCCAGGGCGGCTCCCAGCGCCGCCGGGCCGATGCCCTCGTCCGTGAGGAAGGTCGACACTCCGAACCTCATCCGCTCCACCTCGCCGCTCGTGCTCCGCCGCCCCGGGACGGCCTGCCTCTCCTCCCTCACCAGTACCCCGGCTCGACGCGGCACCCCTCCCGGAGGGACGATCGGATCCGGACACACATCCGGGCACACGTGGCCGGACGGACCTGTGCAGGTGATGAGCGGCATGGTCGGTGACACGGACGACGACATCCAGGAACGGCGCCGGGGCGGCAGCGGGCACCGGACGGTCCCGCATCCGGCGGACGTGCGCATCGAGGCCTGGGGCGCGAGCCGGGAACGCTGCCTGGTGGAGGCCGCGCTGGGCATGGTGGAGTGCTTCGCGGACGTCCGGGCGGTCCGGCCCACCTCCGTCGAGCACGTCCGGCTGGCGGAGACCGACGACGACGATCTGCTGTCCGCGCTGCTGGACGAGGTCGTCCACCGGCTGGAGGTGGACGGGCGGGTGACGGTCGACCTGGAGGCGGACGACGCCGAGGAGGGCCTGGAGGTACGGCTGGCGCTGGCCGGGCTGTCCGAGGTGAGGACGACCGGCACCGATCCGAGGGACGTGTCGTGGCACGGGGTGCGGTTCGCTCCGGACCCCTACGGGTGGTCGTGCGCCGTGACCGTGGACGTCTGAGGTCGGGCTCCTCGCCCGGGGTCGCGGTCCTGCCCCTGGTCGCGGTCCTGCCCGAGGCCGGAGTGCTGCCCGAGGCCGGGGTCCTGCCCGGTGTGGGTTCCCCGTCGCCCGGATCCGGCGGGAGGGTCCCGGGGGCGGCGCGGCCCGGCCCGGCGCGCGCCGTCGCCCGGCTCGTACCGTGGGGGTATGGCCGACGGCACGGTGACGCTGTTCCTGTGCGGCGACGTGATGCTCGGGCGCGGCGTCGACCAGATCCTGGCGCGGCCCGGCGATCCGGCCCTGCGCGAGGAGTTCGTCGGCGACGCCCGATCGTACGTGCGCCTGGCGGAATCCGTCAGCGGGCCCATTCCGGCCCCGGTGGCCCCGTCGTGGCCGTGGGGCGAGGCGCTGCCGCTGCTGGACGCGGTCGCACCGGACGCCCGGATCGTCAACCTGGAGACGTCCGTGACGCGCAGCGACGCGTTCGCCCTCGGCAAGGCGGTGCACTACCGCATGCATCCGGACAACCTGCCGGCGCTCTCCGTCGCGCGGCCCGACGTGTGCGTGCTGGCCAACAACCACGTGCTGGACTTCGGGCGGCCGGGCCTGGTGGAGACCCTCGACGTGCTGGCACGCGCGGGGTTGCGCACCGTGGGCGCGGGCCGCACCGCCGAGGAGGCCTACGCCCCGGTGGCGGTACCGGTGCCGGACGGCGGGCGGGTGCTGGTGCTCGCGCTGGGCGCCCGTTCCAGCGGTGTCCCACCGGGGTGGGCGGCGCTCGCGGACGTGCCGGGCGTGGCGTACCTGCCCGACCTGTCGCCGGCCACCGCAGCGACCGTCGTGCACCGCCTGCGGCAGGTCAAGCGGGCGGGTGACGTCGCCGTGGTGTCGGTGCACTGGGGCTCCAACTGGGGGTACGCGGTGCCCCGCGCGCAGACGCGCTTCGCCCACGCGCTCGTGGACGGCGGCGCCGACGTGGTGCACGGGCACTCCTCGCACCATCCGCGACCGGTCGAGGTGTATCGCGAGCGTCTGGTGCTGCACGGCTGCGGCGACTTCATCGACGACTACGAGGGCATCACCGGGTACGAGGAGTTCCGCGACGACCTGCGACTCGCCCACGTCGTGACGGTGGAGGCGGGCACAGGCAGACTGCTCGGGCTGCGCATGGTGCCGCTGCGGGCCCGGCGGATGCGGCTGGAGACGGCTTCGGAGGAGGACCGGACCTGGTTGTGCGGAGTGCTGGACAGCGTCAGCGACGGCGTGCGGATCGCCCCGGGCCCCCACGGCACGCTGACACTGCTTCCGCCGGACGCGGAGCCCGGTCCCTGAAACGGCGGCTGCGGCCGGCGTCGCTCCAGGTGCGCACGGGCCGAGCGCCCCGGCAGGCGCCGGCGGCCCCCGGCCCCGCAGCCGTACCGCACGCAGTCCGCGGCCCGGCGGTGGAACCCGCCGCCGGGGTCGCCACGGGGCCCCTCGGACCATGGCTCTCGGACCATGGCTCTCGGACGGCCGCCCGTACGATGCGGTCGCTCCGGGCCATCGGCCCAGGAGGACACCGGAGCGGGGCGCGGGAGGGGGCGACCGGCCCGGCGCGGGGAGGAACACCACGCCGTCGGCCGTCCGACGGCGCCGTTCCGGCGCGGCGAGCGCACACTGGATGTATGACCCCGTAACCGCGAGTGAGGTCCAGGGGGTGTCATGAGCACTCTCGAAGAACATGTCGACATCGGTGTCCCGGCCGACCTGGCCTGGGACTTCCTCCATCGGGTGGAGAACTACCCCCGCTTCCTGACCGGTGTGCACGAGGCGCACGCCGAGGGCGGCGGCCGGGCCCGCCTCGGCGTGACCGCGGGTGGCCGGACCCGGGAGGTCGACACCGAGATCACCGACCATGATCAGGGACGCACCATGGAATGGCAGACCACGAGCGGCCCCGGCCTCGCCGGATCGTTCACCCTGCAGCCCGTCGACGCGCAGCACACCCGGCTCAGCACCCGTCTGGAGTACGACCCGGCAGCCGTCCGGGAGGCGTTCGGCGGACCGGGCGGCTTCGCCCAGGCCATCGCCGTCGAACGGTTGGCGCACAGCGGGCTCGAACAGTGCCGGCGGCTCCTGGAACAGGGCGCCCGGTGATGCGCCGGGCTGCGTCCGGTGCCGGTCCGTCGCATGGTGGTGCCATGGACAAGCACCCCCCGGTGGTCGTGCACCCCCCGTCGGACGACGGCGGACGGCGGGTGACGATCGAGGACGAGCAGGTGGGCACCGCCTACAGCTTCTTCGACGTCCTGGACCTGGTGCACGGGGCGGGCCTGCCGGGCGAGGACAGGGCCGTGGACGACCCCGACCTGATCGAGTGGCGCGGCGGCGGACCCTACGACTGGGCCGACAGCGTCCGGAGGGACGCCGACGGCAGCGAAACGGACGACAGCGCCGACGGCGACGACGACCGGACACCCCGGGAGCCCGGCTGACGGCAGCCGCCCGTCCCACGCACCGCCCCACCCGGAGGCACCGCGCCGACGCCTGTCCGCCGGTCCTCGCACCACCCCTCGGAGTCCGGGTCCGGACGGGGCCCGGCGCCCCGCGGCGGGACGACACCGCACGGCGCCTCGGGCGACCTCAGACGGGCGCGCTCCTCTTCCCGCGTGAGCGGGTGCCGGTCGGGGTACTCGTCGCAGCGCCCGCCGCCGAGTCCGCCGGCCGGGCGGAAGCGGGGTCGGCCGCCGAGGGGTGAGCACCCATGTCAGAGATGTACGAGCAGACACCGTCGCAGGCCGAGGGCGAACGTGACGACCTCGCCGACGAGGGGCGGGGCCCACGTGGCCGAACGGCGAGGCGCGACGTCTACGATCCGCCGCGGACCACGCCCTCGCAGGCGGAGGGCGAACGAGACGACGAGACGCAGGGCATGCCGAACCGGTGACGGCGGTCCGACGCCCGACCCTGGACGAGCGCGGAGAGACGGGTGCGAGAGCCCGTCCCCGGCCGGCCGTCGGACGATCCCGACCGCGAGGATGCGCCCGGATCGGGCGGCCCCGGGCCGACGGGACCAGGAGGGCGCGTCCGCCCGGGATCCGTGGCGCGTCCCCCGGGGTCCACGAGGCGCACAGCGGAGATTCGGGGACGCACGACCGTGGCGCCGCCGCCCCGCCGAGGACCGCACGAGGAGGGTGATCATGAAGTACGCGGACATGGTCAGAACAGCGGGCGACAGGATCGGGTTCATCGACCTCACCGAGGCCGAGCAGACGCTCCGGGCGGTCCTGCGCACGGTCGCCGAGCGGGTCCCCGCGGGCCTGGCGGATCACCTGGCCGCACAACTCCCGCACGAGCTCGACGGTGCGCTGCGGCCCGCCGACCCGGCCGCGGAGGCGGGGCATCCCCGCTCCGTCGGCGAGCGCTTCGACCTCACGACGTTCGCGGGCCGTGTGGCCTGGCGCGCCGGGGTCTCCGAGGACACAGCGCTCCGGCGGTCGGCCGCGGTGCTGGAGGTGCTGGACGCGGCCGTGGCCCCGGAGTCGATGGAGAAGCTCGCCCGTGCCCTGCCGCTCGACATCCGCGCACTGCTCCCGACGGCGCGCGCCTCGGGGCCGCCTGGCGCGTAGGCGAGGCCGGTCGTGCCGACGCACCGGGGCAGCAAGGCGGCGAGGCGGCGGTACCCGGACCGCCCCGAGGGGCCTGACGGCTGCCGGCGCCGTGGCCACGCCGACGGCCGTGAACCGTGCCGGCGCGTCGTCGGCGGTGCCGTGCCGCGAGCGCTCGGGCCGCGGGCCGTACTCTGCGAGGCGCCCGCCTAGACTGGACGGACAGGCCCGGACCACCTCCGCGGTGCTCCGGTGCGGGAAGGCGGTGGCGTCCCATGGCGTACGTCGCGGTCAGCGCGCTCAGCCATCCCGGTCTGCTGCGCGAGCGCAACGAGGACAGTCTCGCCGTCGGACCGTGGACGCTGTGCGCCACGGTGACCGAGAACCCGCAGACGCTGGTCTTCCCGCTCGGCACCCCGCTCGCCGTCGCCGTCGCCGACGGGCTGGGCGGACATCCCGGCGGTCACCTGGCCAGTTCGCTGACCGTCCGCCGGATCGCTTCACTCGGGCCGGTCCTGGACAGTGCGGACGCGGTGCGCGAGGCTCTGCGCGACTGCAACCGGGCCGTGTTCGAGGCCGGCAGAGGGGCCGAGGGCGGGGATCTCACCGCGATGGGCACGACCGTCGCCGGCATCGTGGTGCAACCCGAGTCACTGCTGGTCTTCAACGTGGGCGACAGCCGGGTCTTCGCCCACTCCCCGGACGGGCTGCGGCAGATGAGCGTCGACGACAGCCCACCCCTGCGGCCGGGGCAGCGCACGACCTCCATGGTCACCCAGTGCCTCGGCGGCAGTCCCGGTTTCCAGGACGTGGAACCGCATGTCACCGCCGTGCCCCGCACGCCCGGCGAGCGTTACCTGTTGTGCAGTGACGGTCTCACCGATCCGGTGCCGCCGGAGGTGGTCGACGAAGTGCTGTACGAGCACGACGACGGCGGGGCGGCCTTCGCGCTGTGGAAGGCCGCGATCGAAGCGGGCGGACCGGACAACATCACCGTCGCGCTGGTGCGCACAGGGGACGAGTAGCAGGACCGGGAGGAGTGCAGCGGCCTCGCTCAGGCCGGGCCCGGCATCCCGGTGCCCTGGAGGCGCTCCAGGTCGGACGGGCGGACCTGGATCACCACCAGGGCGATGACCGCGGCGATCGCGGCGAAGATCGCCGCCATGATGAAGGCGGACGAGACGCCCGCGGTGAGGATCTCGTCGGACCAGGGCGGCGGGAGCTCACCGGTGCGCTGGAACCGCAGCCGTTCGGCCGGCGTGGCCTGGGCGAGGAAGTTCGGGATCTGCGTGTCCGCCTCGTTGCCGCTGGCGGTGCCGAACATCGTGACGAGGATGGACAGTCCGAGCGAACCACCGACCTGCTGGGTCGCGTTGAGCAGCCCGGAGGCCGCTCCGGTCTCCCGGACCGTGACGTTGGACAGGGCCATCAGCGTGAGCGACACGAACTCCATGCCCATGCCGAGGCTGAAGACGAGCATCGGCCCGAGAATGCTGCCCGCGTACGTGGAGTGAACGTCCGTCAGGGTCAGCCAGGCCAGCCCGCTCGCCGCGAGGAGGGCGCCCACCACCATGAACGGCTTGGGCCCGAACCGGGGCAGGAAGCGGGAGGCCAACCCGGCGCCGATCGCGATGACCGCGCTCACGGGCAGGAACGCCAGGCCGGCCCGCAGCGGGCTGAAGTCCAGCACGTTCTGCACGAAGAGCGTGAGGAAGAAGAACATGCCGAAGATCGAGGCGGCCAGGCACAGCATGATGCCGTAGGTGCCTGCCCGGTTGCGGTCGGCGAACATGTGCAGCGGGGTGATCGGCTGCCGCGAGCGCCGCTCGACCAGCACGAACAGACTCAGGACGGCGACGGCCGCGGCGAAGGAGGCCAAGGTGATGGCGTCGCGCCATCCGTCCTGCGCCGCTCTGATGAACCCGTAGACCAGCAGCACCATGCCCGCGGTGGAGGTGAGCGCCCCGACGACGTCGAAGTGGCCGGGATGGCGTTCGGACTCGCGGATCCAGCGGGGTGCGGCCAGGGCGATGAGCACGCCGATCGGGACGTTGACGAACAGGACCCAGCGCCAGTTCAGCCACTCGACGAGCATGCCGCCGGCGAGCAGGCCGATCGCGCCGCCGCCCGCGGAGACCGCCGCGAACACCCCGAAGGCCCGGTTGCGCGCCGGGCCCTCGCGGAAGGTGGTGCTGATCAGCGCGAGGGCGGTCGGCGAGGCGATGGCACCGCCGACGCCCTGGAGCGCGCGGGCGGCGAGGAGCTGAGCGGAGCTCTGGGCGAGGCCGCCGAGCAGTGAGGCGAGCACGAACAGCAGCACGCCGATGATGAACATCCGCCGTCTGCCGAGGATGTCGCCCGTGCGGCCGCCGAGCAGCAGCAGTCCGCCGAAGGTCAGGGTGTAGGCGTTGACCACCCAGCTCAGGCTGGTGGTGGAGAAGTTGAGGGCGCTCTGGATGTGGGGCAGAGCGATGTTCACGATGGTGATGTCGAGCACCACCATGAGCTGACAGGAAGCGATGACGAGGAGAGCCATCACGCTTCCGCCGCCGTCCGCTCCGTGCGCGGTGGTCGACGGAGCGGAGGTCGGCTGGGGGCCGCTGCTCATGACATGTTGCACCCTCGGCGGATCGGTTCCCCGGGCCGGGCGCTCAACGAACGCCGGCGTCCACTACGGGCTCCACCGTTCGACCGTACGCCCGTGCCCGGACCCCCACCACTGGATCAACCTGCGGCGATCCCCGCCCCCGCGGTCCCCTCAGGACCCCAGGAAACTCATCCTGACCTGCCTCCCCGCCCGGCGGCGTCGCCAACGACGACGTGAGGCGTCCGTCGTACGGCCGCGTTCGCGCGCGGACGCCTGGCCTCCGAGAGACCTCTCGCGGATGTACTCACGTTCGGACCCGGCCATGCCGGCGAAGAAGGTGAAGAGGGCCCCGTGCTCGGGACGGGTCATAGCCGCCTGGCGCGCCCTCCATCCGACCTTCGCCGGTCCTCTCCATCGGGTTGCCCAGGGTGCCCTGGCACCAGTCGTGCACGTTGTTGTGGGCGGTCATTTCCAGACCATCGACCCTGACGCTGCCCCCCATCACCCTTCCGTAGGTGAATGGAGGTGGGTCGCTGCAGGAGGCCGTCGATGATCGACTGGGTCGGAAGGGCGGCCGTAGGCTTTCCGTTCGGCTTGACACCGGGCGTCGGACGGTTCACGCCGGAGGGTTGCCATACCCAGTCGGGGCGCGCGTGGTCATGGGCGTAGTCCCAATACGGCATCGTGACGTTCGGGTTGACGGTGCGCAGCAGGTTCTCGAATCGAGGCCGTAGGCACGGTGCCAGGGCAGGAAGCGCTCCGCCCCAACCGAACCCAGGGCATGGTCGATCAGGTCAGCGGCTCCGGGGTCACCGACTCCCTCACCGTCCGCTGGGAGGTTCACACCGACGGATCGCTGCATCTCTACGATCAGCGCGACCTCACCGGCTGGATCGGGCTCGACGCCGGCTACTTCACCAGCTGAGGCGACATGGACGGCGAAGGTGTCCCGCTCGGCGATGTGCACCGGGCGGCTCGCACCTCCGCGGCCGTGGGCAGACCGGCAGCCCTTGCGCGCCGAGGCACGGCGTATGGCGGGTTCCGCCGGGCTGCGGCAGTGCTGGGCGGGATCATCGCCGGGTGACCGAGACGGCCCGCCTGGGGCCCGCATCCTGCCGGCGAGACCTCGGCCTCGTCGCTCGCCGTCGTCACCACGGTCGGCAGGACTGTCCGCGGGACTGCCCGCTTCGGCGTTCGGCGGAGGGGCCGTACGCTGCGAAGCCGTCCCGGCGGCCGGCGAGGAACGGAACCCGTACGCCGCCCGTGAGGTGCTTCAGGTCTCGTCCAGCCTGCTCCGCCTGACGCCGTCGGTCGCCGCTCGTATCCCGCGGGCGCGGCCGATGCCGTGGCCCAACGGGAGAAGGAGACCGGTGACCCCGTAGGCATCGTTCTCGTTCCCCGCCCCGGGCCGCCGACCCAAGCCACCGGGCCAGCACCGAGGCGGCTCCTCATCATGCAGGAGCTCCCGTCGGCAGATTCCCCTCAGCCGATCGCCGTCGGCGAGGGCGTCCGCACCACGTCATGGCACCGATCGCCCGGCACAGCAGCACGTGCCTGGAACTCACCGGAGCCGACGGCACCGCGGCGCCCGGTGGTCCTGCGGCGGTCGTCGCAGACTGGCGGGCGACGGCCCCCGGCCATGTGAGCACGGCCCCACCGGCTACGGCATTCCTCACTGTCCGCGTTCACCTCGTGATCCGCTGATGTGGGCGAAGCGCCCCCCGGTGTTATTCAATGAGGTGTGCGGTCAGGGATCTCGGGGCCCCGTCGCACGGGTCCGAGTACAGCCCCGGCGGTGCGCCGGGGATTGCTGAGAGAGCCGCATGGACTCCACACCCACCCCTTCGTCCTCTTCGCCGTTCGACATGGTCAGCAGCGCCCTGGGGCGCTACATCCCGTGCGGCGGAGCGGCAGCGGCCGCCGGTTCTGCCGACGTGCAGGGGGATCGCACCACCAGCCAACACGTGCCCGACAACGCGGCAGCCGGCCGACAGGATCAGATTCTCGGCGCGGTCAACCTGGACCGGGATCTGAGAATCACCCGCTGCAATCTGGACGCCCCCGTATTCGCGGGTCTGGACGCCGCTGCCGGGAGTCGTTTCGTCGATCTCCTGCCACCAGGGGACGTACCGACGGTCACACGGCGGTTGCGGCAGGTCCTGGAAACCGGTGAGGCACACGTCGCCCGGATCCAGCGCCTGCGGCGCGGCGACGGATCGGAGCTGGTGGTCTCGCTGAGCATCCTGCCCGCCGCGGCGCCTGAGGAAGGCCTGACCGTCTCCGTGATCGCCATGGCCAGGAGGCTGCACCTGTACGCCGCCGAGACCGCGATCGGCACCTCGCTGGACATCGGTGAGACCGCTCAGTCGCTGGCCGAGTCCCTGCTGGCTTGGGGAGACGTGGCCGCCGTCGACCTCGACTTCGCCGTGTGGACAGGCGAGGGAGTATCCGAGCAGGCGCATGGACGCATCCGGCTGCGGCGGGCGGCCCTGGTGCCGGACCGGGCATGGCCCGAGGGCTACGTGACTCCGGGCGACGATCTTCCCAGCGACGCCAGTCGCCTGCTGGCGCAGGCGGTACGGCGGGACGATGCCCCGCAGGCCATCGTCATACCCGACCGGGAGGCGGTCGAGCGGATACTCGGCAGTCCGCGAGTGATGCGCGCCCTGGTGCCAGGTGACCCGTCGGCGGGTGTGGCATGCATACCGCTGGTCCTGGACGGTGCGCCGCCTGTCGTACTGGGCGTGGCGGAGGTCTGGCGGCGGGCGGACTCCCCCTTCCGCGACAGCGAGCTGTTCGACCTGCAGGAACTGGTGGCCAGGACCGTCCATCACGTGGACCTGGCCCGTCAGCACCAGCGCGAGCACACGCAGGTGCTGGCACTGCAGCGCCGGCTGCTGCCTCGGACCGGCGGCGACACCATCGAGATAGCCAGCGTCTACCAGCCCGCCACCCCCGACAGCGCGGGCGTCGGCGGCGACTGGGTGAACAGTTTTCCGCTGCCGGACGGCCGTACCGCGCTGGTGGTCGGTGACGTCGTCGGGCACGGCCTGGGAGCCGCGGCAACCATGGGCCAGCTGAGCATGGAGGCCCGCGCGCTGCTGTCCGCGGGTCTGGGACCCGACGAGGTGCTGGAACACCTGGACGAGACCGTGACGGTGCTGGACGACGCGGAGTCCGGGCTGGCGGCCGGCTACAGCGCCCTCGGGTCGACCTGCTGCATCGCCCTCTACGACCCGGTCAGCCACCACGTGGCGCTGTCCAGCGCCGGCCACCTCCCCCCGGTCCTGGTGTCCCCGGACGGGCACGCCAACCCGCTCGCGGTGCACCCTCATCCCGGCCTGGGCGCCGAGTTCGCGCTGCGGGAGCCGTTCGACGTGCACACTTTCGGCGCACCCCCGGGCTCCCTGCTCGTTCTCTATACCGACGGCCTGGTGGAGGATCCAGCGCTGTCCATCGACGAGGCTGTCGACAGGCTCGCGGACGCCGTGTCCACGGTGCACCCCTGGGACGCCCTGCAGCAGGCTGCACGGCGCGTCGTCTCCGCGCTGGCGCCCGTGCGCCAGCGCGACGACGTGACCCTGCTGCTCGCTCGCATGATCGGCTACCGCAAGGGGGACACCGCGACCTGGCGTCTGCCCGCCCGCGACGACGCGCCCGCCCGTGCCCGCGCGCAGGTCTCCACGCTGCTGCGGCGATGGCACACCAGGGACGACACCTTGGACAATGTGTCGTTGCTGGTCAGCGAGCTGGTCACCAACGCAGTCCGCTTCGCCGGCGGTCCTGTCACGGTACGGCTGATCAGGACCGGTCACGGCCTGCTGTGCGAGGTGGGCGACACCGGCAACGGCAGGCCACGTCTGAGCCGGGGCGGGCTCCTCGACGGCGGTCGTGGCCTGCAGATCGTGCACAGGCTCACCACCCGGTGGGGGGTGCGGTGGACGGACACCGGCAAGGTGGTCTGGGCGAAAGTCGCGGGGTGATGCGGCTGCGGGGCGGGGGCGCGGCCGACGTACGGGAGCGCGGCGAGGGTACGGGCGGCGTACACGTCACCCGGGGGCGCCGACCGTACGGTCGGCGCCCCCGGCGGTACCGGTGTCGTGACCGGTGATACGGGCGGCCCGTTTGCCGGTACCGGTGGCGCGGGCTCGCACTACAGCCACTCCCCCTCCAGGGCGGTGGCGGTCAGGCCCGGTGCCGCCGCGTACAGGACGGCGCGGCTGCCCGACCTCTGCCCGGCGTCGTGCGCCCGCCGCATGATGTCGAACACGGCGGCGCCTCCGCGGTTGCCGCTGGTATAGCTGTCTCGGCTGTGGTCCAGCAGCCCAGACGGCCACGCGTCGGGCATCGTCTGCTCCATGTACTCCAGTACCCGGGTCCCGCCGGGATGCGCCAGCAGCACGTCGGGGTGCCAGGAGTCGGGGTGGTCCTGGTAACGGACGCGCAGCCAATCCCACATCGCGGTGACCGTCTCCTGCACGGCGCGCGGGCCACGCCGGTCCATCACGAAGTGGGTGCCGTCCGCCCGCGTGTCCAGACGGTGCAGGTCGCGGGTGCCGGGCAGGGTGTGGTGCCACGCGGCGTCCAGCCGCAGCACCGACTCGCGCCGCGGGCGGCCCGTGACCACCGCGGCGACCGCGGTGTCCGCAAACAGCAACCGGACGATCAGAGACTCGAGAGTGTCGTCCGCGGGCTGGTAGGTCGTGCTCAGCGCCTCCGCGATCACGACCAGGACCACCCGGTCGGGATCCGCAGCCACGAGGTCCGCCGCCAGCGCCAGGGAGCGGGTCCCCGCGATACAGGCCCACTGCGTCGCCGGCAGCAGCATCACGTCGTTGCGGAGCTGAAGCTTGTCGGCCAGGGCGATGTCCAGACCCGGCAGCGCCGGGGTGGTGGAGTTACTGGTGATCAGGCAGTCGATGTCCGCGGCGTCCAGCCCGGCGATCTGCAGGGCCCCGCGCGCCGCACGCTCCCCGTAGGACTGCACGGCCTCCCAGGCGGGCGCGGTGCGCTCCTGGACGGTCTGCGGCGCGGGTATCGCCTCAAGTGCGGCGATCACGCGGTCCACGTCCTGCTGGGTGAACCCGTCGCGTGCCAACGCCTCTTGGGCCGGCCCGATGCCGACAGCCCCCAGGCCGCCGCTGTTGCCGGGCGCGACGGCGGCCTCCAGCGGCAGCATCCACCCGCGTGTCTCGATGCCCGTGCCGGCCGCGATGCCGTCGATCCGCATCGCCCACGCCGCGTGCGGATGCCGGTCGCGCACCTCCGCCACGATCTGGCTGGTCTCCACGGCGTGTTCGCCGTGTATCACGGCAGGAGGACAGAGGTAAGCGGCCATAATGGGGCACCTTTCCAGGGGAACCAGCAGGAGTGTCACGCGTGCTGCGTCATGGGCCACTGTGGAACTTCGCGCCCAAGAGGTTGTCGATGGGCTCCACTTCGGGAGTCGCTGTCCGTTTCGAGCATGGACGCTAAAGGGACATTTCCGCTGTGATGCAGGCAACTTGGGCAGCGCCTGGAATGCGTGACACGGCACACACCGCGGAAACAGGGCCCTCAGAGCGGTTCCGCAGGCCTTACCCGACTCACCGTCAGCCAGGACCACCACCTGTCGACAACTGTCCGACACGACGGGCGGCAGCGGACGGCGTCCCGTGGGGAGTTCGGCCATGGAGGCTTCGGAGAGGCAGCGGCTGCCGAAAGCCTGCCGTTCATAGCGGAGTTCGGCCAGGGCGGCGGCGATCCGGTCGACGGCGACGGGATCGAGGGCGACCTGGACGACGTCGGCTCGGCGTTCGATCTCCCGGTTCGGTCCACCAGGGGATCGGTGGACCATGTCTTCTTCCAGTGGGCCGCCGGGAAGTCCGCGTCCAGCAGCATCGCCTCGACCTGGGGAAACCAGCGTCCGAGCATGTCAGCGACCACGCACAGCGGGTGCGGACCGCCTCACCGGTGGTCTGTACGAAGCCCGTCCGGACGGCCGCCGCCACCTTTCCTCCCGAACCCCTTTCGATCACGGAGAAGGGGTCCGGCACGAAGTGGATCCGGCACCCTTGCCAGGCCGCGCCGAGGAAAACGGTGCGGATCGCGGCCACCAGCCCGACGTGGCTGCCGGAGATCGCCCTCCGCATCGATCACCACCGCGGGCCTGCGGCTCGGCCCTGCCTCGTCCACCGCGCCCAGAGGCCCGGTCTTCCGCAAGCCCCGCTCTGCGCGTCCGCTGGGACGTGCCGGCGCAGCGCTGACTCGAAGCCGGGTCACTCCTGCGTTGCGCCATACCGGCACCGCCGAAGAAGGCCAGGACGACATGACCACCACCCCGCCGTGTGCGGCAACGTCGAACGGTGATTGGCTGTCCCCGGTTCCGTCAGCCAGTCCATCCATGGAAAGGTCCCAGCCATGAGCAACCCCTACGCACTCGAGTACAAGGTCGTCACCTTCCGCGAATCACTGATCGGGGACGCACTGGACGGCGACAAGCTGGAGAAGGTTCTGAACAAGCACGCCGAGGACGGCTGGGCCGTCAAGGCGATCACGTCCGCCGACGTGAAGGGCCGTATAGGCCCCGGTGCGGTCGAGGGTCTGCTCCTCACTCTGGAGCGTCCGCGCCGCTGACGGCTGCGGGTCCTGCACAGCACGGTGAACGGCAGGCTCCGTCGGACCCGGCAGTCTCGCGCGTACGGGGCCTGGGCCACCGGGCTCCAGGGGCCCAGAGGACGCAGATCGCTCAGCGCGAACCGGCGCATCGGACACCGCCGGCGTGACGGCGACGAGCGCCCTGTACTCCAGGGCCGGAACACGCCCGTCGAAAGACGGTGTTCGCCGTCGCACGCGCCGACAGACTCGCGCTGAGTCGTTGGGGTCCACCATCGCGTCCGGGCCGCGGACGGCTGTGCCGCGGCCCGGCGCGCAGGCGCGGCAAGACGAGGTGAACCGCAAACCACCTATGGACCAGAAACTCAGTGGGTTCACTCGCTGAGGAGGTAGCGGACGTGCGGGCCGCCGGAGTACCCGCGCACCATGTGGGGCTGACGTTGCCGGCGGTGGAAGAACCTGCGGGTCCCCCGCTGGGGGTCTTGATGGTGCCGAAGCCGTCCTGAAACTCCGTGCCGTCGCCGCTAACGGTGATCTTGGCGCCTACTGGAAACACCACCTCACCGAGGAACACCGAGGCCTCCACCCACCCCATGACCAGGCCAGATACACCCTCACTGCCTGACCGCGATCTCACTCAGAACGAGCCGCACCCCTTGAGGAAAGGGCCGCATGAAGACGGTGCTGGGCACACACAGGCACGTGTGTGTGCCCAGCACCGTCTGTGTGGGCGGTCAGATGAATGCGACTGCGGCGGCCCCGCCGAACGCAGCCAGCACGTATGCCAGCGTCTCCTGCCAGCCCTTGAGCGGCTTCTTGTCGCCGTGTGTGCTGAGAAGCATGACGGAGTTGGCGGCGTAGCCCGGAACCAGGACACCGAGAACGCCGAGCAAGCTCAGCGTGCCGACGCTCCACTCGAAGTCGATACCACTGAACACAGCTTTGGCGACCAGCGCCAGTGCGGCGACCGAGTACACCAGGCCGGGTCCGATCCTGATGTCGTCACGCTCCCGGGGTGCCGCTTCACCCTTCTTGTGGTGGCGCCAGTGCCGCCGTTCGGTGCCGAGACGGGCGAGCAGCATGATGATGATCTCCGCAGCCAGAACGGCAACAGAGACTTGTTCAAGAGTCACTTGTCCACCTCAGACAGTGTCAGGTGCAGGCTTTCTGAATGGCGCTGATGCCGATGAACGCCTTTACGGCTTCCCGCTCCTTTGAACCTACATGCTTGCCCTTCATGAAGCGCCAGAGGATCGTGGCTGTCTTCTTGGCGCCGTAGCTCTTGAACAGCTTGACGGCGCGGGCCACTCTGACGCCGGAGCCGGCGGGGACGAAGGAGATCAGCACCCCTGCCACAGCCGCGGAGCAGCCAACAATGAACTTGGTCTTGCCCCACCAGCCGAAAGCAACCATGGGAGCCTTCTCACCGCTCTCGGCAGCCAGGTTCTGGAGAGTGACGTGGCGGACCTTCTCGTTGGCCAGGACGGGCAGCATGGCGGCTTGAGCGTCAGCATCGCCGGGGTAGGCGGCCTCGGCGATCTGCTGGGCGGTGGGCGTTGCGGGCAGCGCCGCAAGGCGGTCGCGCAGGCCGTTGGCGTCGATGGTGCGGGTGAGCGAGATCTCCAATGCGTTGGCAAACTGGCTCTCGCTGATTCCGAGTTCGGCTATGCCGTCGTCGAGGATCTTGCCCTGCTCCAACTCATCGGCGGTGAAGTCGCCTTGGACGCTCCGGCCAGTTGCATCGGAGTCCTCGTCGCCTGCCACGACGGCGGCCGCGGACGTGGCGGCAGTGCGAGGAGTGGCCTCAGCCCCCTGCGCCCCGGTGCTGGCGGCGAAGACCGCACCGGCCGTGAGAGTGGAGACGAGTACAGCGGCGCGCGTGAACATGGTGCGGTTGATCGTTCTGTTGGACATGTGCCCGAAGTTCCCCATTCTGGGCTACTTTTGGGTACGGCGGAACGACCCCTAATCCCCGTATGAACGGAAAGGGGTGCGCGTACCCGAATGGTCGCGGACCACTCCATCACACCAAGATCATGACAGCTATGACGAAAGACACACTCCCGCCTCAACTCTTCCTCAACTACGCATGTGGTCAACAAACGTTGTGAAAGCCTCTGGCCGGAACAGCACCCACCACCGGCCCGAGCGCGGAAGGCCAAGCTCGGGCCGGTCACGCGACGCGAGCTGGACCCCTGGTCGCTCCGACCATGTGGGGCAGGGCGTTTGGGGTGGGGCGGGCGCGGTGGGTTTCATGGCTCATCGCCGACCGCCTCGCCATAGCGCGGAACACTGGGGGCTTGACGGCGCCGAAGCCGTGCTGGTGCTTCGAGCTACCACCCCAACGGGGCCTCGAAACGTACTGGCCATTCCATGTCGCTCAAGGACATCGACGGCTCTATCTCACCGGCGACTAGGAGGGCTACACCCGCACCGCTGA
The DNA here is from genome assembly GCF_016921115.1 of Streptomyces actuosus. GTDB lineage: Bacteria > Actinomycetota > Actinomycetes > Streptomycetales > Streptomycetaceae > Streptomyces > Streptomyces actuosus_A. The sequence continues at coordinate 27,735 of NZ_JAFFZS010000003.1, read as the reverse complement.
TCGCCGAGCCCACTCGAAACGAGCCGCACCCAAGCGAATTCGTCCCATGTGGCCTAGCGATCAGCCTGCCCGCGGCATCAAACGTGTACGTCAGCGTGCGCCCGTTGAAATCCGTCTCCGCGATCAGCCGGCCAGCCTCGTCAGGTCCGTCACCGCGAGCGGCCGGGCTCCGTACTCGTCCCACTCCGTACGGGTGACATGCCCGAGCGGGTCCGTCCCTTCCACCACCATCCTTCCGGCATTGTACCGGTGGACCGAGACATTGACCCTGCGAGTCCGTGTACGACGTGGTGCGGGCGGTGTTGTCGTAGGTCAGGGTGCCGGAGAGGATGCCGTCGACGCCGACCAAGGGGCATTGGGTGCGGCTGGAATTCGACGCTGCAGGTCCAGCACATGCATCAGCCGAGGAAGCTCAGCCGCACCTGACGGTTGGCGTTGTCCTTGTTGGTGTCCACCAGGCACACCGACTGCCATGTCCCGAGCTCCAGCCGGCCTCCCAGCACCGGAAGCGTGGCATGCGGGGGGACGATGGCCGGGAGGACGTGGTCACGGCCGTGTCCGGGGCTGCCGTGGCGGTGCTGCCAGCGGTCGTCGGCCGGGAGCAGGGTGTGCAGCGCGGCGAGGAGGTCGTCGTCGCTGCCGGCGCCGGTCTCGATGACGGCGAGGCCGGCCGTGGCGTGCGGCACGAAGATGTTGAGCAGACCGTCACGGCCCGCCGCCGCCTCGCGCAGGAAGGCCTCGCAGTCACGGGTGAGGTCGACGACCCGCTCCGCGGAGCCGGAGGACACGTGAAGGACCCGGGTGGTGAACACATCTGCCATGCCACCATCGTGGACCATACGACCGGCCGAGCGCCGGAACGGCTTCTGACGGACGCCTGCCGCGGATCGCACCCGGCGGGGGGTGGGAAGATCCTCCCTCCCCGGCAGGTTGGTAGAAACGTGAACAACACTGAGGTGGTCGTCATAGGGGCGGGGCAGGCCGGACTGTCCGCCGCCTACCATCTGCGGCGCACGGGTCGTGCACCGGGCCGCGACTTCGTCGTCCTCGACCACTCCCCCGGGCCGGGCGGGGCCTGGCAGTTCCGGTGGCCGTCGCTCACCTACGGCAAGGTGCACGGGATGCACGCGCTGCCGGGCATGCAACTGGCGGACGCGGACCCCGCGCGGCCGTCGTCGGAGGTGATCAGCGCGTACTTCGACCGGTACGAACTCGCCTTCGGCCTGCGGGTGCGGCGTCCGGTGGACGTGCGCGCCGTGCGCGAGGGGCCTGGGAGCCGGCTGCTCGTCGAGACCTCGCAGGGCGTCTGGGCGGCGCGCGCCCTGATCAACGCCACCGGGACCTGGGACCGGCCGTTCCGGCCGCGCTACCCCGGCCAGGAGGTCTTCCGCGGGCAGCAACTGCACACGGCGCGGTACCCGGGGCCCGAGGCGTTCACCGGGCAGCGGGTCGTGGTGGTGGGCGGCGGCGCGTCCGGCACCCAGCACCTGCTGGAACTCGCCCCGTACGCGGCCGCCACCACCTGGGTGACCCGGCGCCCACCGGTCTTCCGCGAGGGTGCCTTCGACGAGATCGCGGGGCGGGCGGCGGTGGCACTGGTGGAGGAGCGGGTGCGGCAGGGCCTGCCTCCGCGCAGCGTCGTGTCGGTGACGGGTCTGCCGCTCGACGAAGCGATCCGCCGGGGCATCGCGGACGGCGTGCTGGACCGGCGGCCCATGTTCGACCGGATCACCCCTGACGGCGTCGTCTGGCGCGACGGGCGGCGCGTCGAGGCGGACGTCATCCTGTGGGCTACGGGTTTCCGGCCCGCCATCGGCCATCTGGCCCCGCTGCGGCTACGGGAACCCGGCGGCGGGATCCGCGTCGAGGGCACCCGTGCGGTGGCCGACCCGCGCGTCCATCTCGTCGGCTACGGTCCCTCGGCCAGCACGATCGGCGCCAACCGAGCAGGCCGGGCCGCCGTGCGCGACATCGTCCGGCTGCCGACGATGCCGCCGCAGTCGGACGCGGCGGGGGAACCGGACGCGGCCTGAGCTCTCCGGCGAGGCCGTGCAGCGCCCTCCCGGGACGCAGGACTCCGACCCCCGCACCCCGGCCGGCGGAAGGATCCGCACCCGCCGGCCGGGACTCGACGGCCCGGTCGCGGTACCGGCTCCGGCGCCGGGCACCCCGGCATCCGGCACCCGACCGGACCACGCCCTCGCTCCGCCCGGCATCCGCAGGTTCCCTCCGTGAGGCGGGCACACCGCCGATGCCCCGAGCAGGCAGTGCCCGCACCATCGTCGACAGTCGGCACCTCGCGCTGTCGGCGGTGTACGGCCGGTCCGTCCGGCATACGCGTCCGGCCCCGCTCCGGGGAGCAGGACGGCTCGACACGGTGGCCGGCCAGGACGCGGACGGGCGTGCTGCGGCCGGGACCTCCGTCAGCCCGCCGTCGGACTCCCACTGGGCTGGTTGCGGTTGAACTCGGCGACGTTGCGCCGATGTTCGGCGTAGTCGGAGGTGAAGCGCGTGTCGCCCGGCTTCACGGTGACGAAGTACAGCCAGTCTCCCGGCGTCGGATTGATGGCCGCGCGCATCGCGTCCTCCCCTGGGTTGTCGATCGGGGTGGGGGGCAGCCCCATGCGCTGGTAGGAGTTGTAGGGGCTCTCGATGCGGGTGTCGCTCTCGGTCGTGCGGAGCGTCGAGCGGTTGAGCGCGTAGTTGAGGGTGGAGTCCATCTGGAGCGGCATGCCGCGCTCCAGCCGGTTGAAGACGACCCGGGCCACCTTGCCCATGTCGGCCTTGGTGGCGGCCTCGGCCTGGACGATGCTGGCGATCGTGACGGCCTGGTACACGTTCATGGCGTTGCGCTGCGCGCCGGCCGCGACGGGTGCCCCGTTGAACTTCTTGTTCGCCGTGTCGACCATGGCCGACAGCAGTTGCTGCGGTGTCGTGCTGTCGGTCAGGGGATACGTCGCCGGGAAGAGGTACCCCTCCGGGTTGCCGTCGGCGTCGCTCGGCAGCTTCAGTCTGGCCTTGGTCAGGGACTTCCTCGTCGTACCCGCGGGCAGTTCGAGGGCCTTGTCGACGGCGGCGTAGACCTGCCCGGTACGCCAGCCCTCGGGGATCACCAGAGAGGTGGGCTTGGTGGCCTCGTCGCCGCCGGCGCTCAGCAGCGGCACCGCCACGGCGGTGCCGGCCACGACCGCTCCGGTCGCGATGAGGACCAGACGTCCCCTGCGCGTCAGTCGAATCGTCCTCCGTGACGGAGTGTTCATGTGCATGCGGGCACGGTAACGCCCATAGCATTACAAACCCGGCATAACTCGACATATATTCATCTCATCGGCTCCAGATGGGCATCCCTGCGCACCAGAGCCGCGTAACGCCCTCCCACCTCCAGCAGTTCCTCGTGCGTGCCGCGTTCGGCCACACGCCCGGACTCCAGGACCACGATCTGGTCCGCACCGCGAACGGTGGACAGGCGGTGGGCGATGGTGAGCGTGGTGCGGTTCGCCGACAGCGCGTCGACGGCCTGCTGCACGGCCGCCTCGGTGCGGGTGTCCAGGGCACTGGTCGCCTCGTCGAGGATGAGCACGGGCGGGTCGCGCAGGATGGTGCGGGCGATCGCCAGACGCTGCTTCTCGCCACCCGAGAAGCGGTGGCCGCGCTCGCCGACGACCGTGTCGTACCCGTCGGGCAGGGATGCGATGTGGTCGTGGATCTGCGCCGCCCGCGCCGCCGCGTGGAGGTCCTCGTCGGTGGCGTCGGGCCTGGCGAACCGGAGGTTGTCGGCGACGGAGGCGTGGAAGAGGTACGTCTCCTGCGAGACGACGCCCACCGCTCGCGCCAGGGTGTCGAAGTCGAGGTCGCGCACGTCGACCCCGTCGAGGGTGACCCGCCCACCCGTCACGTCGTACAGCCGCGGCACCAGATAGCCGAGGGTGGACTTGCCGGCGCCGGTCGGTCCGACCACGGCGAGACTGCTGCCGGCGGGGACAGCGACGTCGATGCCGTCCAGGACGGGGCCCGACCGGGCGACGCGGCCGCCCCCGTGGCTGCCGCCGTCGCGGCCGTCGGCGGAGGCTCCGTCGGCGTTGCCGTCGTAGTGGAAGACGACGTTCTCGAAGCGGACCTCGCCCTTGATCTGGTCCAGGTGGACCGGTTCCTCGCGCTCGGTGATGTCGATCGGCAGGTCGAGGTACTCGAAGATCCGCTGGAACAGTGCCAGCGAGGTCTGGACCTGCACACCCGTCGACAGCAGGCTGACGGTCGGCCGGAACAGTCCCTGCTGCAGGGAGACGAAGGCGACGATCGTTCCGATCGAGACGTCCCCACCACCCACCTGCAGGGCGATGCCGGCGGTCCAGTAGATGACGGCGGGCATCGCGGCCATGACGATCGTGATGACCGCCATCCGCCAGCGGCCCGCCATGTTCGACCGGACCTCCAGATCGACCAACCCCTCGGACTCCTCCGAGAAGGACCGGGTGAGCGAGTCGGAACGGCCCATGGTGCGACCGAGCAGGATGCCGCTGACGGAGAGCGACTCGGTGACCGTGGCGGCCATGGCCGCCATCTGCCTCTGGCGCTGGGTGGTGATCTTCTTGCGTTCTCTGCCGACGCGCCGGCTGATCCACACGAAGACCGGCAGCAGGAGCAGGGAGACGACGGTGAGCCGCCAGTCCAGCGCCACCATGGCGATCACGGTGGCGACGACACTGGTGAAGTTGGAGACGAGCGAGGTGGCCGTGGAGGTGACGGTCGCCTGCATGCCGCCGATGTCGTTGGCGATGCGGGACTGCACCTCGCCGGTGCGCGTGCGGGTGAAGAACGCGAGCGACATGCGCTGCAGGCGGCCGTAGACGGCGGTGCGCAGGTCGTGCATGACCCGCTGCCCGACGGTCGTGGAGATCAGGGTCTGCAGCACGCCGAAGACACTGCTGAGAACGGCGCTCAGGATCATGCCGAGGGCGAGCAGGCTGAGCAGCCCGGTGCGGCCCTCGGGCAGGGCCACGTCGAGCGTCTCCTTCAGGAGGAAGGGTGTGGCGACGGAAACCAGTGACGAGGCGCCCACCAGGAGGCCGACGACCGCGAGACGGCCGCGGTAGGGGCGGAAGAGACGCACGATGCGCCGGACCTGCCGGGGTTGCCGACCGGCGTCGGCAGGTGGAGTCCAGGAGGCTTCGCGATCGGGATGCATGAGCTCCTACGAGGGAAGAGTGTCGGATCCGGCGGCATGCACGACCCCGCCGGACGTACGGACCTTAGCTCATTGTTACCTATGCTCACAATGAACGGCATCCTGATATTGTTCCCGCATGAGCACCCCCGATCCCGACGGCCTGCTCGCCGAGCAGCTCCTGCGCCTCACCCGCCGGGTGCACCGCATCCAGAAACGCCATCTCCTCCAGCGCGATCTCGGTGTCACCCCGGCCCAGTCACGGCTGCTGCGCACCCTCGCGCACTACGGCGAGCCGCCGCGGATGATCGACCTCGCCGAACGGCTGGAGGTGGTGCCGCGGGCGGTGACCACACTGGTGGACGGACTGGAGGCGAACGGCAAGGTGCGGCGGGTTCCCGATCCCGCCAACCGCCGGGTGATCCGGATCGAGCTCACCGACGACGGCCGCACGACGCTGCGGGAACTGCGCACCGCCCGCCGCTCGGCGGCCGAGGAGATCCTCGCCCCCCTGACACGGGAGCAGCGCGAGGTCTTCGGCGACCTGCTGGACACCCTGATCGACGGCGTTCCGGCCGAGCGCTGCTGAAGTCCGGTCCCGCCGCGATCCGGGTGAGCGCGGCGGCCCGGCACGTGGCATCTGCCGTGCCCGCCCTCCGGGGACCGGGTGAGCGGCTCGCCGGAGGGTGGGCCCGACCGGCCGTTCAGGCCTCCAGGTCCGCCTTGTCGCCCATCACGACGACCGGATGCCGGGCCGGGTCGAGCGTGAGCAGGAGGTACTCCATGGCCGGCTTGGCGACGCTGACGCACGCCGACGTGCCGCTGCCGTGGTCCATGTGGATCCAGATGCTGCCGCCCTTCGAACTGCCCTGGGGGCGGGTGGGATCGTTGGGCGGGGTGCCCTTCACCCGGTTGTAGTCGATGGCGATGACGTAGTCGAAGTCGTGCCGGTACCTCTCGGCCCAGGTGCGCGGCGCCGCGAAGGACGCGGACCTGGTGTAAGGCAGACCGGCGCCCGGATCCTTCAGCACGCCGCCCGCGTCGGTGAGCGTGAACACCCCGACCGGGCTGCGCTTGTCGCCCTCGTGGTGGTCGAGCGTCCAGCCCTTCGTGCCGTTGTGCGCCGCCCAGCTGCGGGTGCGCTCCCAACCGGACCCGTGCCGGGTGTAGAAAACGAGTGTCGCGTCCGCGGAGTCCTTGCGTTCGCCGTAGACGGCAACGACCTGACCGGAATCGGCGGGGATCCGGCTCTGCAGGCGGTCGCCGACGCCGGGGATGCGGGTCGGGTCGGCGGCCGTGCTCGGGCGCGGTGTCGCGGAGGGTGCTCCCGAGGCCGCTCCGCCGCGGCCGCCGCGCCCATCGGAGCGCGAGCCGCCGCACCCGGACACGACCCCCGCCATCAGCCCGCAGACCGCCGCAGCGACCACCACGCTCCGTACACCGCCAGTTCGCACCGCTCCATGATGGCACCGCGACGCGGACGGCGGCGCCGGGGCGTGGAGGATCGCAGCGCGGAGCGGCGTACGAAGGCGCACGTCCGCACCGCACGGGAGCGCACAGAATCACGTCCGCACCGCAGGGCGGCGCCGGGGGGCGGAAGCCCGCTTCCCGGGGGCAGCTCCGACGGGCGCGGTTGCGCCTCGCACGGCGGGTTTCGGCCGGAGACCGGTCGCCGGTCCGTGCACCCGCCGTGACCGGCGCACGCACGTGTGGAAAACCGTTTGATTTCGACCACGCTCCGCCGTCAGCCTTGCACGGTTTGCTGTCGCCGACAGCGGACCCCCTTGCACCCACCCCTGACCCGAGCGGCTTGGGACGTCATGCAGATCCAAGATCTTCCGTATCCCGACCCGGGCGTGCCGGACACACGCTCGGGTCCCCGATTCCTGTGGTGGCTCGGCCGGAACCAGTTGGACGGCCAGCTCAGATCCCTGGCCTGGGGACTGCTCCACTTCATGGCGGTGGCGGCGCTGCCCTTCTGCGTCGGCTTCGCCGTCCAGGCCGTCGTCGACCGCTCAGGCGGCCGACTCGCCCTGGCCGGCGGGCTGCTGGCCCTGTGCAGTGCGGCGACCGCCCTCGGCGACACCCTCCTGCACCGGAGCGCCGTCACGAACTGGATCACGGCGGCGGCCCGGGTCCAGCAACTGCTCGCCCGCAAGGCGGCACACCTGGGTGCGGCGCTGACACGACGGGTCGCGGCCGGTGAGGTAGTGGCCGTGTCCACGGGCGACGTCGAGAAGATCGGGTGGTTCGTGGAGGCGGCGTCGCGCTTCACCGCCGCCGCCCTCACCGTCGCCGCGGTCGGCATCGGCCTCCTGGTGTACCAGCCGGCGCTGGGCGTGGTCGTCGCCGCCGGTCTGCCCGTGGTGGCGCTCGCCGTGCTGCCGCTGCTGCCGCACGCCACCCGAAGGGCCGACGCACAGCGCGAGAAGGCCGGCCGGGCCACCGAGCTGGCCTCGGACACCGTGGCCGGGCTTCGGGTGCTGCGCGGCATCGGCGGCGAGGAACTGTTTCTGGACCGCTACCGGCGCGCGTCCCAGGAAGTGCGCCGGGCGGCGGTACGCAGCGCCAGGATGTGGTCGCTCATCGCGGCGACCCAGGTGCTGCTGCCCGGGCTGCTGCTCGTCGCCGTCGTCTGGTACGGCATCCACCTGGCCCGGCAGGGCCGGATCTCCGTGGGTGAACTGGTCACCGTCTACAGCTCCGTCATGGTGCTCAACTACCCGCTGTGGCACTTCCAGGAGATCGCCATGGCCTACTCGTTCTCGCGGCCCTCCGCGCAACGCGCCGCACGCGTACTGTCCCTGGAACGGGCCACGGAGCGGTCCGGTGCCCGGGTCCGCGCGTCCGACGGACCAGGCGGGGGCCCCGGTGACGCGGGCAGCACCGGGCCGGGCACCCCCGGGACGCCGTCCGGCGACCTGTACGACCCCGCCACCGGCCTCCTCGTGCCGTCCGGGCTGCTGACCGCCGTGGTGTGCGGCGACCCCGACGCGTCGGGGCTGCTGGCGCAGCGCCTGGGCGGCCACGCACCCCAGGACGGTCCGTCGGTCCTGCTCGGGGGTGTCCGCCTCGACGAACTCCCGCTGGACGTCGCCAGGACGGCCGTCCTGGTCCAGGACAAGGATCCCGTGCTGCTGTCGGGATCGGTGCGCGAGCTGCTGGACGTGCCCGCCTCCGGTGCGGTCCGCCCCATCGAGGCGCTGACGGCCGCCCGGTGCGACGACGTGCTGGATGCGCTCGCGCAGGGGTCGTCGGATGCCGCCGACCCGCTGGACGCCCGGCTCACCGAGCGGGGCCGGTCCCTCTCCGGCGGTCAGCGCCAACGCCTCGCACTCGCCCGCTCCCTGCTGACCGACCCCGAGGTGCTGGTCCTGGACGAACCGACCTCGGCGGTCGATGCGCACACCGAGGCACGCATCGCCGAGGGCCTGCGGCACCTGCGGAACGGCCGGACGACGGTGGTGTTCGCCTCCTCCCCGCTGCTGCTGGACCACGCCGACCGGGTCGTCCTCGTCCATGAGGGCGAGGTCGTCGTGGTGGGCGCCCACCGCGACCTGGTGGACACCGAGCCCCGGTACCGGGCGGTCGTGACCCGTGGCACCGACGCCGCGACGGCCCCGGACACCGCCGGGGACGCCTCCGACCGCGACGGCGACCCGCGCGACGGCCGCGGGGCAGCGACCCTGAAGCCCCGGGCCGAACTGCCCGAGCTCGTAGGGCTCGAAGAGATCGAGGAGACCGCATGATCGGCGTGACGCCACCGGCGTACGACCCGGCGGCCGCGACGGCGGCGAGCACGCTGCCGGTCGGTGCCCCGGCGACCGTGCGCGCCTACGTGGCCGAGCTGTACCGCCGGCACCGGGGTGCCTTCGCGGCCCTCATCGCCGTCAACACGGTCGCCGTCGTCGCGTCGATGGTGGGACCGTGGCTGCTCGGCGACCTGGTCGAGCGCGTGGCGGCCGGGGCCGGCGACCTCCGTCCGGAACGCGTCGCCGCGCTGTTCGTGCCGGCGCTGCTCGTCCAGGCGGTCTTCGTACGGCAGGTGCGGCTGCGTGGGGCGATGCTGGGCGAGCGGATGCTCGCCGACCTGCGCGAGGACTTCCTCGTGCGGTCGGTCGGGCTGCCGCCGGGAGTGCTGGAGCGGGCGGGGACGGGTGATCTGCTCTCCCGCATCACCACGGACATCGACCGGCTGGCCAATGCCATGCGGGAGGCGGTGCCGCAGCTGGCGATCGGCGTGATGTGGACACTGCTGCTGCTCGGCGGGCTCGTCGTGACCGCGCCTCCGCTCGCCCCCGCGGTGCTGCTGGCACTGCCGGTGCTGATCGTCGGCTGCCGCTGGTACTTCCGCCGGGCCCCGTCCGCCTACCGCTCGGAGGCCGCGGGGTACGCCGCCGTCGCCGCCGCGCTGGCCGAGACCGTGGACGCCGGGCACACCGTCGAGGCACACCGCCTGAGCGACCGCCGCGTCGAGTTGTCGGAGCACCGGATCCGGCAGTGGACGGCATGGGAGCGGTACACCCTGTGGCTGCGGTCGGTGCTCTTCCCCGTCGTCAACGCCGTGCACGCCGTCGTCCTCGGCTCGGTCCTGATGGTCGGCGGGGTGTTCGTGCTGCACGGCTGGATCGGGGTCGGTCAGCTGACGACGGCCGCACTGATCGCGCAGATGCTCGTCGACCCGGTCAACCTCATCCTGCGCTGGTACGACGAACTCCAGGTCGCCCAGGTGTCGCTGGCCCGACTGGTCGGGGTCCGCGACATCGAGCCGGATGCCGGGGACGCCTCGCTGGCTCCGGCCGGGCGGGAGGTACTGGCGAAGGGCGTGCACTTCGGCTACCGCGAGGGCGTCGACGTGTTGCGGGAGGTCTCGCTCCGCGTGGCGCCGGGCACCCGCCTGGCCCTGGTCGGTCCGTCCGGAGCGGGCAAGTCCACCCTGGGCCGGCTGCTGGCCGGTGTCTACGGGCCCCGCGCCGGCAGGGTCGCCCTCGGTGGCGCCGAACTGTCCCGGATGACCGCCGAGCAGGTGCGCTCCCATGTGGCGCTGGTCAACCAGGAGCACCACGTCTTCGTGGGTTCCCTGCGGGACAACCTGCTGCTCGCCGCCGTCCACGCCACGGACACCGACCTGTGGGCCGCTCTCGGCGCGGTCGGCGCCGACGGCTGGGCCCGGGCGCTCGACGACGGTCTGGAGACCGAGGTCGGCTCCGGCGGTGTCGCGCTCACCCCGGCCCAGGCGCAGCAGATCGCCCTCGCCCGCCTGGTCCTCGCCGACCCGCACACCCTGGTCCTGGACGAGGCGACCTCGCTCCTCGATCCGCGCGCCGCCCGCCGTCTGGAACGGTCCCTGGCCCGCGTCCTGGAGGGCCGCACGGTCGTCGCCATCGCGCACCGGCTGCACACCGCGCACGACGCCGACGTGATCGCCGTGGTGGAGAACGGCCGCATCAGCGAGTTGGGCAGCCACGACGACCTGGTCGCGGCGGGCGGCCCCTACGCGGCGCTGTGGCGGTCGTGGCACGGGTGAACGGAGGGGAATGCGCGGGGAGTCGGCGCCGATCCGGTGATCCGTTCCGTCGGGGGCGCGTGCGCGGAGCGGAGCGGCTCCGTCTCACCGCCCAGCCGGTCAGCAGGGCCTGCGTCCGAGGGCCCCGGGTACCGGGTACCGGGTGCGGTCATGAGGGTGCCCGACGTGGCAGGCGCACCGCGCCGTCGTCCCGGCCTTGATCGCGCCGCCTCGGGGCCCGCCTCCACACGCACCCCGGGTCGATGAATCGAGCGGGCGCGTCCCACAGGAGCGAGGCGACGATCTTCGCCCCCGTCTGCGCGGCCTGAATCCCCTTGAGCGTGGGCGCGCAGCGCGCGTCGGCCGCCGTCTCGGTCACACGACGGTTCGGACGACGTCCAGCAGCATGCGGGCCCGGTTCTCCGATGACCCTCGCCACCTCGTGCTCACGTAGCGCAACACTCCGGCTTCCATCCGTGCGCGGACCGCGGGTTCTCCCCGGACAGTCCGTCCCGCTCCGCTGCGCGCATCTGATGGTTGTGCAGGTCAGGGCTCTGGCATTGCCCACGCCGTGCTGCCCTCGACAGGGCTGCCGCCCACGCCGGGCTCCGGGGGCACGCCGACTGCCGCCCGGGGCGTGGTGGCCGGGACCGCGCGCCCCTGAAACCGCCGGGTCCCGGTTCCGACCGCCGTGCCGGTGCCCGGGCGGTGCGGTGAGGTGCGGTGCGGCGGCCGGCTCGCGGGACCCGGAGTCCCCGGTGCGGCCCCGTGCCGTTGCGCGGTCCCGAACAGGGGTGGAAGTCTGAGAGGAGGCACCGGCTCGGGGAGCACCCGGGCACCGCTCGGTTCGGTGACTCGGCGCCTGCGCCCCGTGCAGGGGCGGCCCGACACCGGCTGCGGTGCGAACGGGCCTGCCCCCACCCCCTGGAGGTACCCGTGAACAACGCCGACGGATCCGGATGGGGAGACGACGTCTACCAGCCGGACGGATCCGAGCAGAGGGAGGACACCGGGGTGCTCGACACCGAGGACACACTGGAGAACGACGGTGTCGACGATCCCCTGGACCGTGGCTGGTCCCCGCCCGAGAGAGCCTGGGCGGTGGAGCACACGGGGGTGACGGCGGCCGAGCGGCAGCGCGGCGAGACGCTGGACCAGCGCCTGGCAGAGGAGCTGCCGGACCTTCTCTCTGCGGACGACGACGGCATCGGCGACTCCCAGGACACCGACGGCGAACTGCTCGACGACGAGGTCGGCGGCACACGCTCGGGTCGGCTCGTCGCACCCGACGAGGGTGCCCACGAGGATGACGAAGCCGGACTGGTCGCCACCGACGTCGGTATCGACGGCGCCGCCGCCTCCGCCGAGGAGGCCGCCGTGCACATCGTCGACGACGACTCCCACCGGGGCTGACGCCGGTACGCCCGCCGCCCGCCCCGCCCGTCCCAGGAGCTGCCATGCAGCAGGACAAGCACCCCGACTACCACCCCGTCGTGTTCCGCGACCGCGCCGCCGGCTACGCCTTCCTCACCCGGTCCACCGCGACCAGCGGCGAGACCATCGAGTGGGACGACGGGGAGACCTACCCGGTGGTGGACGTGGAGATCTCCGCCGAGAGCCACCCCTTCTACACCGGCAAGGCGCGGGCTGTGGACACCGAGGGCCGCGTCGCCCGGTTCGAACGGCGCTACGGCGGTGACCAGAGGTAGGCCGGGGTCGCGGGTGGGCCCGCTCAGATCACGTTGAGCGCCACCGCTCCGCCCACCCCGCCGAGGACCATGAACACGGGCATGAGCACCTTCAGCTCCACCCAGCTGCCCGCGCGGAACCTCATCCCCTTGGGCGGGCCAAGCGGGTACCAGCGCTTGCGGCCCACCGGGATCGGCCACAGGATCGGACAGCCGGAGACGGTCAGCGCGTCCCCGATGTCGTGTACCAGCGCACCCAGGACGATCGGCAGTCCCAGCCACAGGTACTCCTGGCCCGGCGCCGTGAACAGCCAGTCCGACCCTTTGCCCGGCTTGTCCAGTACGCCGGCGATGATCCATGCGCTGGTCGCGGCCAGCAGCCACACCAGGACGTCGCTGCTGGAACCGCGGGCCGCCCGCCACAGGAGGCCTTCGATGGCCAGCACCATGTGCACGAACAGGATCGCCAGAACCGCCCACCGCCCCCCGGTGACCGCCAGCCCCGAGGCAGCCGCCCCGATCAGTGCCGCCCAGACCCAGGTGTGCGTGAGCGTGCGGTGACCGCCGGAGCGACGCGAGTCGCCCGGTTTGCGCGTCGCCTTGTAGACCGCGTAGGACAGCTTGTCGACGATCTCGCAGAGCCACCGCGACACCGGGCCGAAGGCCCGCGAGATGGTGGCCGCCTTGTGGTCGAGGTCGGGTGCGAGCGCGGCGCCGGCGCAGATCAGCGCGCCGGTCAGCAGGACCGGCCAGGGCATCGGATGCCCGGCCGCGGCGGCCGCCGCTCCGACGCCGAGCCAGGCTGCGGCCCCCGACAGAGAGTGTGCTGGTCCCATCATGGCTGTTGCCCGCCCCATTCCTCGCATGCCGCTGATCAGTCGACCGGGGGCGTTGACCCTCGGTCGGCGACACAGCGTAGCGGTCGTGATCTTCCACGGGGCATCCGATTCCCGCATCGGGCCGGCGGACAGGCAAGATGGGGGCGTGACCCTCATCGATCAGCTGCCGCCGACCGCCGACCCCGACACCCTCTACGAGGCCTTCGAGTCCTGGGCCCAGGAGCGCGGCCTGACGCTCTATCCCCACCAGGAGGAGGCGCTGATCGAGGTGGTCTCCGGTGCGAACGTGATCGTGTCCACCCCCACCGGGTCCGGCAAGAGCATGATCGCGGCCGGCGCGCACTTCGCGGCGCTGGCCCGGGACGAGGTCACCTTCTACACGGCGCCGATCAAGGCACTGGTGTCGGAGAAGTTCTTCGAGCTGTGCAAGCTGTTCGGCACGGAGAACGTCGGCATGCTGACCGGCGACGCCTCCGTGAACGCCGATGCCCCGGTCATCTGCTGCACGGCGGAGGTGCTCGCGTCGATCGCCCTGCGCGACGGCAAGAACGCCGACATCGGCCAGGTCGTCATGGACGAGTTCCACTTCTACGCGGAACCGGACCGTGGCTGGGCCTGGCAGATCCCGCTGCTGGAGCTGCCGCAGGCGCAGTTCGTACTGATGTCGGCCACGCTCGGCGACGTGGGCTACTTCGAGAAGGACCTCACGCGGCGCACCGGGCGCCCCACCGCGGTGGTCCGCTCCGCGACCCGGCCCGTGCCCCTCTCCTACGAGTACCGCTACACGCCCCTCACGGAGACCCTCACCGACCTGCTGGACACCAAGCAGGCCCCGGTCTACATCGTCCACTTCACGCAAGCGCAGGCGGTGGAACGGGCGCAGGCGCTGATGAGCATCAACATGTGCACCCGCGAGGAGAAGGACAGGATCGCCGAGTTGATCGGCAACTTCCGCTTCACCACCAAGTTCGGGCGCAACCTCTCCCGCTACGTCCGGCACGGAATCGGTGTCCACCACGCCGGCATGCTGCCGAAGTACCGGCGCCTGGTGGAGAAGCTGGCGCAGGCCGGCCTGCTGAAGGTGATCTGCGGCACCGACACGCTGGGCGTCGGCGTCAACGTGCCCATCCGCACGGTGCTGTTCACCGCGCTGACCAAGTACGACGGCAGCCGGGTGCGAACCCTGCGGGCCCGCGAGTTCCACCAGATCGCGGGTCGGGCGGGCCGGGCGGGCTTCGACACGGCGGGCTTCGTCGTCGCACAGGCGCCGGAGCACGTCATCGAGAACGAGAAGGCACTGGCCAAGGCCGGCGACGACCCGAAGAAGCGCCGCAAGGTGGTCCGCAAGAAGGCCCCGGAGGGCTTCGTCGCGTGGACGGAGAACACCTTCGACAAGCTCATCGCCTCCGAGCCGGAGCCGCTCACGTCCCGTTTCAGGGTCACGCACACCATGCTGCTGGCGGTCATCGCCCGGCCCGGCAACGCCTTCGACGCCATGCGGCACCTGCTGGAGGAGAACCACGAGCCGCGCAAGCAGCAGCTGCGGCACATCCGGCGGGCGATCGCCATCTACCGCTCGCTGCTGGACGGCGGCATCGTGGAGAAGCTGGACCAACCGGACGGCGAGGGCCGCATCGTCCGGCTCACCGTCGATCTGCAGCAGGACTTCGCGCTCAACCAGCCGCTGTCCACGTTCGCGCTGGCCGCCTTCGACCTGCTGGATCCGGAGTCGCCCTCCTACGCCCTGGACATGGTGTCCGTGGTGGAGTCCACGCTCGACGATCCACGGCAGATCCTCGCCGCCCAGCAGAACAAGGCACGCGGTGAGGCCGTGGCCGCGATGAAGGCGGACGGGGTCGAGTACGAGGAGCGCATGGAGCGCCTCCAGGACATCACCTACCCCAAGCCCCTGGAGGAGCTGCTCTTCCACGCCTACAACACCTACCGCAAGAGCCACCCCTGGGTCGGCGACCATCCGCTGTCGCCGAAGTCGGTGATCCGCGACATGTACGAGCGGGCGCTGTCCTTCACGGAGCTGGTCTCCTTCTACGAACTGGCCCGCACCGAGGGAATCGTGCTGCGCTACCTGGCCAGCGCCTACAAGACCCTCGACCACAACATCCCGGACGATCTGAAGTCCGAGGACCTGCAGGATCTGATCGAGTGGCTCGGTGAGATGGTCCGCCAGGTCGACTCCAGCCTGCTGGACGAGTGGGAGCAGTTGGCCAACCCGGAGGAGATGACCGCGGAAGAGGCCCAGGAGAAGGCCGACGAGGTCAAGCCGGTCACCACCAACGCGCGGGCCTTCCGCGTCCTGGTGCGCAACGCCCTGTTCCGGCGCGTGGAGCTCGCCGCCCTCGATCAGGTGGGGGAGCTCGGCGAACTGGACGGCGACTCCGGTTGGGACGCCGACGCGTGGGGCGAGGCCATGGACAAGTACTGGGACGAGTACGACGACCTGGGCACGGGGCCGAACGCCCGCGGCCCCAAGCTGCTGGTCATCGAGGAGGACCAGCACAGCCGCCTGTGGCGCGTCCGGCAGATCTTCGACGACCCGAACGGCGACCACGACTGGGGCATCAGCGCGGAGGTCGATCTCGCGGCCTCGGACACGGAAGGCCGTGCGGTCGTCCGGGTGACCGACGTCGGCCAGCTGTGAGGACGGGAGCAGCGCAGCCATGACGAATCCGGCCGAGAGACTCGTCGACCTGCTCGACCTGGAGCAGATCGAGGTCAACATCTTCCGCGGGCGCAGCCCGCACGAGTCCCTGCAACGGGTCTTCGGCGGACAGGTGGCGGGCCAGGCGCTGGTCGCCGCCGGGCGTACCACGGAGGGCGACCGCCCGGTCCACTCCCTGCACGCGTACTTCCTTCGCCCGGGCCGGCCGGGCGTCCCGATCGTGTACCAGGTGGAGCGGGTGCGGGACGGGCGGTCGTTCACGACCCGCCGGGTCACCGCCGTGCAGCAGGGCCGCACGATCTTCAATCTCACCGCCTCCTTCCACAAGCCCGAGGAAGGGCCGTTCGAGCACCAGCTGCCACCGGCCCGCGAGGTCCCCGACCCGGAGTCCCTACCGACGGTCACGGAGGAGATCCGGGAGCATATGGGCGCGTTGCCCGAGCGGTTGGAGCGGACGGCGCGCCGACAGCCCTTCGACATCCGCTATGTGGACCGGCTTCGCTGGACCCCGGAGGAGGTCAAGGACGCCGAGCCGCGCAGTGCGGTGTGGATGCGCGCCGTCGGGCCCCTCGGCGACGATCCGCTGGTGCACACCTGTGCGTTGACCTACGCCAGCGACACGACCCTGCTGGATGCGGTGCGTCTGCCGATCGAACCGCTGTGGGGGTCACGGAACTTCGACATGGCGTCGCTGGACCATGCCATGTGGTTCCATCGGCCGTTCCGCACGGACGAGTGGTTCCTGTACGACCAGGAGTCGCCGATCGCCACCGGCGGCCGGGGACTGGCCCGCGGGCGGATCTACGACCGCCGGGGACACCTGCTGGTGTCCGTCGTGCAGGAGGGCCTGTTCCGGGCGCTGTAGGTCAGGCCCCCGTGCGCAGCAGCCGCCCCAGCAGCCTGCGGCGTCGTACCGGCCGCTCGGCCGGGGCTGCGGCCGAGCGCACGGCCGGCTGCGGGGCGGGGTCGGTCCGGGTCGGCCCGGCGGGCGGGCACGGCGCGGGCTGCCGCGCCCGGGCCTGGTCCAGTGCCTGCGTCAAATCCGCGCGGAGCCAGGCGATCTCCTCCCCGTCGTCCGCGGTCGTGAGCCGCGCGGACAGCTCCGCCGCGGGTGATCCCGGGGCTCCGTGGCCCGGTGGGCCGGGGCGGAAACGGTGCAGGTGTGCGCGCTCGGCGGGATCAGGAACCGCTTCGGTGATCCGGGCGGTATCGAGGAGAGCGGCCACGGCTCCGGCGCGCTGCCAGGGCCCGGCCGCCTGGCGCAGCAGGAATCCGAGGTGCCGTCCGCGCCAGTTGCGGGGCCGCAGATCCGCGCCGTCCGCCAGTTTCTCGCGCAGGTCCCCGGGCATGCGGCCGTTCAGCAGGGGCGCGTTGTTCCGGTCCGCGGCGAACTGCCGCAGTTCATCAACCATGTACATCCAGACAACGGCTCGGTAGCGGTTGATGGCGAAGCGCACCGGGACCACCGCACCCAGGCGGGCCAGCCGGGTGAACCTGGTGGGCGTCACGTCCATCAGCGCGGCACCGTGCTTGGTGCCCACCGTCCTGATGCGCTGGTGCAACGCGCCGGGAAACCCGTCCTGGGCCCGCAGGCGTTCGATCTCGGCGAGGAGGACGCGGCGGCCACCGCCTCCCTCGTCGGGCACGGTGCGGATCCTGCCGAGATGCACGGCGAGGTCGAAATCGGCGCGCTTCAGACCCAGTTCCCGCGCGGCGCGGCTCGGAGCGCGGGACGGCTGGTGCTCGGACATGAGAGTGTCGCGTGACATGGCCTGTCTCCCCCGTGGAGTCACCGGCTCGCGCGCTCTGCGCTCGCCGTGACTCCACCGTAGCCGCGTCCGCCGATCTCGTGGCAGCCTGTGGAAAACTCCCGGGATGAGCAGGAGCGCAGGTCAGAGGCCTGTCAGAGATCTGCCAGAGGGTCGTGCGCCGGGCGCCGGGCATCCACGTCGAGATGTTCTCCGACCCGATTGACCAGGAGGGCCATCTCGTAGGCGATCTGCCCGAAGTCGGCCTGCGCGCCGCTGAGCACGCACAGGCAGCTGCCGGCCCCCGCGGCGGTGACGAAGAGCACCGCGTCGTCGAACTCGATCATCGTCTGGCGCACTCCGCCCGCCCCGAAGTGCCGTCCCGAGCCCTTGGCGAGGCTGTGCAGGCCCGAGGAGACGGCCGCCAGATGCTCGGCGTCCTCGCGCTCCAGGCCCGTACTCGCCCCGGTCACCAGTCCGTCGTTGGACAGGACCAGGGCGTACCGCACATGGTCGACGCGCTCGGTCAGATCGTCCAGCAGCCAGCCGAGGCCCTGGTGGTGCGCCATGTTCACATCTCCCCGTGTGAGGTCTCCCCCGGGCCGGGGGACTTCCCCCGCCAGCCTTCCCCAGGACCGGGCCCCGGGCAAGGAGGATGGGGACATGGCAGAGAAGATGACCGACGCGGAATGGCGGGAGTTCGTCTCGTACGGCACCCGAACCGGCAAGCTGTCCACCGTCAGGGCGGACGGCAGCCCGCATGTGACACCGATCTGGTTCCTCCTCGACGGGGACGAGGTCGTGTTCAACACCCACAAGGAGAGCGTCAAGGGCCGGAATCTGGTCCGGGACGGCCGGGTCGCCCTCTGCGTGGACGACGACCGGCCGCCCTACGGCTTCGTGGTGCTGCAGGGCCGGGCCCGGGTCTCGGAGGACCTCGGCGAACTGCGGGCCTGGGCCACCCGCATCGGCGCCCGGTACATGGGCGAGGATCGTGCCGAGGAGTTCGGGGCCCGCAACGGCGTACCGGGCGAGTTCCTGGTGCGGGTCGCCGTGGACCGGGTGCTGGCGCAGAAGGCCGTGGCGGACTGACCCGCGCGGGATCCCTCAGCCCACGGAGTCCAGCAGTCGGGCGGTGTGCATGCGGCCGGCGTACTCCACCAGGCTGATCAGTACCTCCTTGCTCGAATTGCGGTCCCGGGCGTCGCAGAGCACCACGGGGGTGCCGTCGTCGAGGTCGAGGGCTCGAGCGACCTCGCGGGCGGCGTGGGTGCGGTTCCCGGCGAAGCAGTTGACGGCCACGACGAACGGAACGTGCCGGTGCTCGAAGTAGTCCACCGCCGGGAAGCTGTCCTCCAGGCGGCGGGTGTCGGCGAGCACCACGGCGCCGAGGGCTCCCTGCGCCAGTTCGTCCCACAGGAACCAGAAGCGGTCCTGGCCGGGAGTGCCGAACAGGTACAGCGACAGGCCGGCGCGGATGGTGATGCGGCCGAAGTCCATGGCGACGGTCGTCGTGGTCTTCCCGTCCAGCCCGCCGGTGTCGTCCATCCACCGGCCCGCCTCGCTGAGCAGTTCCTCGGTGCGCAGCGGTCTGATCTCGCTGACCGCGCCCACGAGGGTCGTCTTGCCGACGCCGAATCCGCCGGCGACCAGGATCTTCAGGGCCAGGGCGGCCTGGTCGCCGCCGGTGGCGTCGGAGTGTTCGGAGACCATCGTTCACTTCTCTCGGGGAGTGCCGGAAACCGGTCGGCGTCGGTAGGCCTCTGCGCCGTGCCGGGCCCGTGCGCGTGTGTGTGCTGTGCCGACACGTGTGTGCGAAGTCGTCATGATGGCAATCGCGTGCCCGTTTCGAAGGCTCGGACCGGTATTCGTCCGATCCGGGCGCTTCGCGACTGTTCCGCGGTCGCTCCGCTGCGATTCCTTGCCGTACCCGTTCGTCCCCGCCCGGACGGGTCCCGCTCGTCCGCCGGGCCCCGCAGGCCGTCGATGACGTCACGCAGGATCCGTTCGTCCGGGAGCCGTGCGGGTTGCACGGGGGCGTTGACGGCGACGCGGCCCAGCTCCAGCAAGTCGCCGAGGAGCACCCTGACCACGCCCAGCGGCAGGTCGGTGTCCGCGGCGAGTTCCGCCACGGTCCGGGTCCCCGTGCGGCACAGGCCCGTCAGGGTGCGGTGTTCCGGCCCGATCGCCGGGTGGTCCGGTCGCAGCGCTGCCGGGTCCCGCGCGACGAGCGCGATCAGGTCGAACCGCGCGTTCTCGCGGCCGGACCGGGTACGGCCGCCGGTCAGGGCGTAGGGCCGGACGAGCGGGCCCGCCCGACGGTCGTACCGCAGGCTGCCCGTCCCGGGTGGGTCGCCGTGCGGGGGCACGGTCATGCGGAACGCCCTGTCATCCGCGTGCCGGTGGGCGCGCGGCGGAGCGTGACGGTGCGTGCAGATGCTCCCCGACGCGCTTGACCAGCCGAGCCATCTCGTAGGCGACCAGGCCGATGTCGGCGGTCACGGCCGTGAGGACGGCGAGGCAGGATCCGCCGCCGACGGCGGCCACGAAGAGGAACCCGCCGTCCATCTCCACCACCGTCCGGCGGACGCCGCCGGCACCGAAGTGTCGGCCCGCGCCCTTGGCCAGACTGTGGAAGCCGGAGGCGACCGCGGCGAGGTGCTCGGCGTCCTCGCGGCCGAGGCCGGTGGAGGAGCCGATGGCGAGCCCGTCGCCGGACAGCACCACCACGTGGCGCACATCGCTCGCGCGGGTGACCAAGTCGTCCAGCAACCAGTCCAGTTCGCCGGAGAGCTGGGCCGCCCTGGTGTCGGGGTCGTCCGTCATGCGGGGTCTCCTTCGGTGCTGCCGCCGCCGGGCGCGGGGGCGGTGCCGCCGCCCGGTGGTCTGCCACCGCCCCGTGTCCAGCCGTCGCGGTGGGCGGTCATGCGGTCGCGGGCGAGGTCGAGGGTGCGCCGGTCGCGACACCCAGTCCCGTGGTCGGTCCACCGACCAGCAGCGCGCGCGTGCGGTCGCGGCCGCAACCGAAGGCTGAGACGCCCGTGCAGACGACGATCACGGCGACGAGCAGGCTCAGGACGGTCAGGGGCACGTCGTAGCGGATGGCGGTGCCGCTGACGGCGAACCCGAGCATGGCGACGAAGTGCACGGTCCAGATCCCGGTGGCGATCGCCGAAGCGGCCGTGAGAGGCCGATCACGGCGGGCACGCCCGGTCGAGCCGAGCCCGCGCACGGCGCGGCGCAGGCCCAGAGCGGCACCCGCGGACACCATCACGAACGACAGCACGGGAGTCAGCGAGCCGAACGTGGCGTGGTCCAGGTGTCCCATGGCCCCGGGACGCTAGTGGGAGCAGGGGCGCACGAAGGGGGCGCATTTCGAAAGCTGTCGGAATGTGACGCGCCTGCGCGCCGAAGCGATCGGACCTGACCCGAGCATGTGCACACAGGCGTCATCCATGTCGGTGAGGGATCATTCGGTGCATGAGCGACGACCACACACGCGTCCAGGAGTTCTTCACCGCACGTGCGGCCGACTGGGACAGCCGGTTCCCGGACGACGGCCCGGCCTACGCGGCGGCCGTCGCCGAGCTGGGCCTGCACGAGGGCGACCGGGTGCTCGACGCCGGCTGCGGCACGGGACGGGCGCTGCCACCGCTGCGCGCGGCCGTCGGTCCGTCGGGCACGGTACTGGGCGCCGACCTCACCCCGGCCATGCTGCAGGCCGCGGTACGGGCGGGCCGTGACCGGGACGGGCGGTTGCTGCTCGCCGACGTCACCGCGCTGCCCGTGCGCTCAGGGGCGCTCGACGCGGTGTTCGCCGCCGGGCTCGTCGCGCATCTGCCGCGCCTGGCGACGAACCTGCGCGAGCTGGCACGCGTGGTACGGCCCGGCGGCGTCCTGGCGCTGTTCCACCCCATCGGCAGGGCGGCGCTCGCGGCCCGGCAGGGGCGGCAGATCACCCCGGACGACCTGCGCGCGGAACCCAACCTCCGTCCCCTACTGGCTCGCTCCGGGTGGCGCATGACGTCGTACGCCGACCGGGACGACCGGTTCCTGGCACTGGCCCTACGGGAGGGGTGACCTTCAGAACTGCCCGGCTACGGCGGCGGCGAAGGCGTCGGGATTGTCGAACATGACATTGTGACCGGCGCCGGGAACGGTGATCACCCGAACGCCCGCCGCCCGGAGGGCCTGCTCGCCGGCGAGCGCGCCGCTGTGCTCGCCCTGGAGGTAGACCCGGTCGATCGTCAGCGCCTCCAGGAGGCTGTGCATGATCGGGTCGGAGCCCTGCCGGAGGCGGACGGCGCTGCGGTGCAGTCCGCGCGGGTCGGCCGGACGCATGGTGGCGGCCCACACGGGGCCGACGTCCATTGCGCGGGCGACGTCACGCGCCGAGCTCACCTGGCTGCGCGACACCCTCGCCTCACTGGGCGGGTGACCCGTCCGCACCCCGCACGGGGCAACCCTGCACTCCGGGAACCGGACGGGTACCCAGGTCGTTCAGCCGGTAGCCGTCCGGATAGCTCTTGATCTCCCAGTTCTGCCGTGCGAAGTGCGGGGCGCGCCGCGGCGGAAGCAGGCGGACCGCACGCCCCCTCATCCGGACCGCCCTGCGCACGAGGGCACGGACGGCGGGGTCGGGCGGCGAGTAGCGGAAGGCCCGCAGGAGCGGGTCGTCGAGCAGGGCCAGCGTCGCGGTGCGCAGAAGGGGGGCGAGGGCGCGCGGATACCAGGAGCCCATCAGCGTGAGGGTCGCGTCCGAGACACGGCGCGCCTCCTCGTCCCAGGCGAAGTGGGACTCCTCGTAGGCGTCGAGGCACGCCTCGAACTCCTCGTAGGACTGCGGGATGTCCTTGATGCCCATGTGCTGCCCCAGCGTGCGGTAGTGGACGGAGCAGGCGACGACCTCGTGGTGCGACAGCCTCCGCCACCCGTAGGCGTCGATCCACCGCTTGGGCATCACCACGAAGGTGCACAGCACGTACCGCATGTCGTCGTTGCCGATGTCATAGCTGCGGTGCATCTGGTTGATGCGGCGGATCGCCGTACGACCCTGGATACTGTCGAAACCGTGCTCGACGACGGCATCGAGCAGCAGGGACGTGTCGTCGTACCGCTTCTGCGTACGGTCGGTCAGCTCGGCCGTCTCGGCGAGCAGCCGACCGATGCTGGGCACGGCGTAGGTGCGGTACAGCGCGAGCTCCAGGGCTCGGGTGAAGTCCCAGGGGAATTCGTAGGCCGAGGTGAGGCGGTAGATCTCGGACGCTTCGCCGTGCGGGTCCATCCGCCGGATCTGTGCGAGTCGTTCGAAGCGCTTCACCGCACTGTCCCCCTTCTTATGACGCCGAGGCCGCAACTCTACTGTCAGGGGCGGGAGATGCCCGAACGGCGGGGGGAACAGCACCACGGTCCGGGGCGAGCGCGGTGCAGCGGATGCGCGTGCCCCGCCCGGGACTTCTCCGGCACACGGGCGCGGCCCCGCCGGCCGGACCCGCGCCCGGCGCCCCAGGTTCGAGATCATCCGGGCACGCGCTTCCTACCCGGGCAGCGCCCAGGACAGGGGCGACGGGGCCGCGCCGGCCGGGTGCCGGCGGGACGCGCCGCCCTCGGGCCGGCGGGCCGACGCGCCCCGCCGCGGAAGCCGTCGCCCGCCGCACTGCCCGGCGCCGGGTTCCGACGGCACGGCGGGCGCAGCCTGCCGGCGGGACGGACCGGACATGGCGGGCCCGGGGCGTCGCGCGCACGTTCGTCGCGCCCCTGCCCGGGAGGAGAACCGCAGCTCCGACCGTGGTGGGGAGTCGTGACAAGCAGCTTGCAGTCGCATTAGGGTGCGCGCCGTTGGACGAACCCATGGGAGGCTGGGATGGCCGGGACGGAGGAGGACGCCGTCATCGCAGACGACGACGCGCTCTATGTGCTCACGGCGGTGCTGGTGACACCGGCGCAGTTCCCGAGCGTGCTGGGTGACGACTACCCGCAGGCCTGCGCGGCCCTCGGTCTGGCGCCGCTCACCGACGGCTACGGTCTGGTGCTGGGCCAGGACGGTGCCGGCGCCCGGTGGACGGTCGTCACGGACGACGTGTCGCTGGTGGCCGTGGCCATCGCGTCGTGGGACTGCGGCATGGAGTACGACCTGTCGCCGGACGAGCGCTCGGTCGTCACCGCTCTGCCCGGCTGGCCGCTGGCCGTCGCCGTCGCGGCGCCCGGCCTCCCCGCACCCCATGATCCCGATCCCGAGCCTGAAGCGGGGATCGGGCCGGCGCTGTCGCCCCCGGACACCTCGGGATGGGGGCCGGCCCAGCGGCGGCTGGGGGCCGACGAGATCGCGGTGCAGTGGTCGACGTGGCGGGGCCAGGTCGACGAGTCCTCCTTCGTCGTCGCCGGCGCCCCGGAAGCCGTTCCCGGGGTGGAGTCGACGGGCGAGGAGGCGGCGTCCGCGCCGGGCGGAAGCGGCGGGGTCCGCCGTGTCCTCGCGGAAGTCCGCGCCTACCTGGAGACACCGCCGCCCCTGGGTCGGGTGCGGTCGTCGTTCGCTCCCGGCGAGGCGCGGACGCTGCGCGCCGACGGGCCCGGCTGGTCACTGGTGGCCAGAACCGACGACATCGCCTTCGTGCTGCTCGACGACGAGCCCGGTGAAGTGCTTCCCGTCGGCCGCGGGCCGGAGCTGCCGGCCCTGCTGGAGGCGCTCGACAAGATGGCGGTACGCCCGAACTGACAGGGGTGTCCGGCGGGCGGGCGCAGGCCGAGGTCCCGCTCCGGAGCCGCCGGCCGAGGCGCCGCTCGCCGGTCAGCGCGCAGGCGGCCCGTCGGGAGAGGGGTGCGCTACCGCCCGCGGGCCACGTTCTCGTCGGGCCCGCGGACGGTGACGTACCCGGTTCGCTCGGTGAACGGGGCAGGGTCTCCGAGGTGGGGGGCGCCTCAGCGGCCCAGCTCCTTGCGCGTGGCCCGGCGCAGCCTGCGCCGCTGCGACGGGTCGAGCGCCAGGTAGGCGGCGGCCGGGACACCCAGCACTATCAGGAGCGCAGCCCACCACGGCAGCCAGATCAACAACAGGAGCCCGACCACCACACCGCCTGCGGCGATCTTCGCGTTCTTCGACATGTGCGTCGCCTCCTTCGCGGCCTGTGCCGCTGTCTGTTGTGAGAACGGCCCTGCGCTTCCCGCGGTTCCGGACGGCGACCCTGACAGACCCCTGAAGCCCGACCCCTAGGTGTCCGGGAGACGGCCCGGCCGGGCGGCAGGGCGACCCGCGACCCTGCCGGAGCCGTGGATCGACGACACGGTGAGGCCGCCACGCCCCGTTCACGCCTCGAGTATGCGGTCCCGCCGGGCCGGGCGGCAGCTTCCGCGCGCCTCGCCCGGCGGTCGCGCTCGAAGGCGCTGCCCCGGCCCTCTCTCCCCGCGCACGGCCGCCCACGGCGCGGAGGGGGCCGTGAGCCCGGTGCCGTGCGCTCCGGGGGCGCGGCCGCCCCCTGAGCCCCGGCTCGACGAGCGGTCGCCGTCCCCAGTTCATCCGAGGGTTGTACGGCGTTCCGCACGGGGACCGAATCTGGCCGCTGTCAGTGATCACGCCTTCAGGAGGCCCCGATGTCCCCGCACGTACCCGGCCGTCGCCGCGTCCAGCGCTCCGTCGCAGCGGCCGTCCCCCTCGCCCTGCTGGGCGCCCTCGGCGCGGCTGCGCCGACCATGGCCGCCCCGTCCGGGTCGGCGCACGTCATCCGTACCGCCACGCTCGGCGACATCCCTCTGGGGGACTTCAGCAACGCCCTGTTGCCGGGCACGGTGGACGACGATCACGGCGTGGACCTCGGTGGAATCGGCAGCGACATGTACCCGGCGGGGGCCAGGGGCGAGTTCTGGACCATCACGGACCGCGGTCCCAACGGCCAGATCAAGGTGGACGGCAGCAAGCGCCGCACGTTCCCCGTGCCCGGCTTCGACCCGGCGATCGTGAAGATCCGCGTGACCGGGGACACGGTGCGGGTCCTGCAGGCCATCCCGCTGACCACGTCGTCGGGCAAGCCGGTCACGGGCCTGCCCAACCAGCAGGGCCGCGACGAGGCGCCGTACTCCTTCGACGCCCGAACGGCGCTCGACTACGACCCCGACGGCCTGGACGCCGAGGGGATCGTGCGGGCGAAGGACGGCAGCTTCTGGCTGGTCGACGAGTACGGCCCGTCCCTGGTGCACCTCTCCGCGCGCGGGAAGGTGCTCGCCCGGTACGTCCCCGAGGGACTGAACCTCACGGGCACCGACTACCCGGTCGTGGAGGCGCTGCCGGCAGTGCTCCTGCACCGGAAGGCCAACCGCGGTCTCGAAGGGCTCGCCCAACTGCCGTGCGGCGACCTGGTGATGGCGATGCAGAGCCCGCTGTCCCTGCCGGACACGGATGCGGGGAAGGCGTCCCGCAACACCCGGCTGCTGCGCTTCTCGCCGCGGAAGAAGGCGGTCACGGCCGAGTACGTGTACCGCTTCGACCCGGTGGACGTCGTCGATCCGGGCGAGGACGACACCTCCGAGCTGAAGATCTCCTCCGTGGTAGCGGTGGGCGGGGACGGACTGCTGGTGGAGGAGCGCACCGACCGGGCCGCGCGGCTGCACGTGGTGCGCCTGGACCACCACGCGGACGTCCTCGGTGGACGCTGGGACGACGACGCCACGTCGCCGTCGCTGGAGCAGCTGGCCGACCCCGCGGCGTCCGGCGTGCCGGTGCTGACGAAGCGGCTGGTGGTCGACCTGGGCAAGGTCCCCGGGGTGCCGGGCAAGATCGAGGGCGTCGCGCGCGTGGGTCGCGACACGCTCGCCCTGATCAACGACAACGACTTCGGGATGACGGACGGGACCGGCGCGTTCGACGCGCAGGGCCGGCTGGTGGACAGCGGCGCCGAGACGACGGTGACGTACGTGCGTCTGCCGCGGGGCTCCTTCTGATCAGTGGCGCGTGCGCGTTCCGCGGGGCCTCTACCCCAGGGCGCCCTCTCCCGCCGCCCGACCCGGCTGGTCCGCCGGGGAGGCGATCAGTGACTCCAGCCAGCTGGGCAGCCCGCTCGGCAGCTCGGTCGGGACCTGCGACGGCAGCGACGGCACCGCGGCGGGCAGTTCGCTGGGCCATGCCGTCGGGATGCTGAACGACGGAGCCGGCGTGCTACTCGAACCGTTCCCGCCGGAGGGCCGGTCGCCGGGCGAGTCGCCGCCCGACGACCCCATGAGGACGACGAGGACGACCGCACCGGCGGCCACCAGCACGGTCATCCCGAACAGCAGGCTCCGGTTCCGGTGACCGCCGGGCCCCCGGTCGCCCCTCGGAGAGGGGCCGTAGCCCCCTCCGGTGCCGTCGGGTGGTTCGGGCGGCGGTCCCGAGCCTCCGCCCGGGGGCGGCGTGTCGTTCGGCGGCCCGGGCGGCCTGGGCGGTACCGGCGGCAGGCTCATGCCCTCCAGGGTCGCCGTGAGCCGCGCAGGGTGCGACCGGCGCACGGAAGCCGGGACACCGGGACCGGATCACGGTATGGACGGCACGATTCCGGAGCATTCCGTGCTGCGCGCTTCGCCCCCCGACCGGTCGGGGGCCTGCGGGTCGGGTGGCGCCGGTGGCGCTGTCGGCATCGGCGGCGCGACGACCGGCAGCTGTCACCGGCCGGGCGACGCCCGGCACGGCAGCGCATCGCGTTGCCGCCCTACCAGCACCGATCCGGCACGCGGCCGGCTCCGCCCTGCGACGGTCCCTCACAGCCCGGACGGCATGGCAGGTGGCCCGGGGCACCAGGGCCGTGGACGCGCCGACGGGCGCCCACGGTCCCGGCGCCGGGGAACGACGCCCGCGTGGCGCCGCCGCGGAGGCCGGGCCCCGCGGCGTCCGGCGCAGGCGAGCGCGCGGTGGCCGTCGCTCTCGTACGGGCCCGCGCGGGCGGTCCCGGCGATGCGGTGAGAGCGCTTGCCGGGCGCCGTGGGGCGGGTGGGACGTTCGCACGCACTAGTAGATTGTTGCGGCTTATTTTTGCTGTGATGTTGGGTAGAGGTGGCGCAGTTTCACGCGTGCGTCGTCGGTGGTGAAGTGCCAGTCGACTTGGCGTTGGTCGCTGTTGGTCTGCTGCTGCCAGGCGGCAAGTTCGG
>NZ_JAFFZS010000297.1 GCF_016921115.1 Streptomyces actuosus | reverse complement strand
CCACCAGCCCCTGGGACCCGGCACACATCCGGGCCCAGCTCGCCTGGCGGATGGAGGAGGCCATCGGGCCGGACGCCCTGGTCGTCGACGACACCGGGTTCCTGAAGGACGGGACTG
The DNA here is from genome assembly GCF_016921115.1 of Streptomyces actuosus. GTDB lineage: Bacteria > Actinomycetota > Actinomycetes > Streptomycetales > Streptomycetaceae > Streptomyces > Streptomyces actuosus_A. The sequence continues at coordinate 138 of NZ_JAFFZS010000297.1, read as the reverse complement.
CCTCGGCATGTGTGTCGCGGCAGTACACCGGCACCGCGGGCAAGGTCACCAACTGCCAGGTCGGCGTCTCGCTCCACCTCGCGTCCGACCACGCCTCGGCAGCGGTCAACTGGCGGCTGTTCTTGCCCCAGACCTGGG
>NZ_JAFFZS010000296.1 GCF_016921115.1 Streptomyces actuosus | reverse complement strand
TCGCGACGCCCGGCACGCACTCTCGCTGCACCGGACGAAAGCCCGAGTACATCCAGTACGAGGGCTTCCGGCCGGCACACCGAGAGCACGCACCGGACGCCGCTCCTTGACGGGCGAACGTTGCCTGAAGCGGCACTAGTAGATTGTTGCGGCTAAGTATTGTTCTGGTTGGTGGAGTTGAGGGTCGGGCAGGCTCCCCTTGTCGTTTCCGTTCGGCCGGGCAGGGGTGTCGTGTCCTCGCAGAAGAAGTATCCGG
>NZ_JAFFZS010000295.1 GCF_016921115.1 Streptomyces actuosus | reverse complement strand
CGTCCACTGTGCAGTTCTCAAACAACGACCAGCCACCCATCACCCCGAACCAAACACGGGTCCGAGTGCACTGGGGCCGGCACCTGAAGGAAACTCATTCCCTCAGACACCCAACAGCGTGCCCGACCCGATCCCACCCGAAGAACATGCGTTCCACGCCCCGAAGAGCAGTACTAACAGCCTCCGACCCAGAACCAGGCCGAGTAGTCAACGTTCCACCCATGAGCAACCGGCATCGGACATTCGCCGATGTACCGGCC
>NZ_JAFFZS010000294.1 GCF_016921115.1 Streptomyces actuosus | reverse complement strand
CCACGCACCGCCAGCTCCGGCTCACCCGACTCCAACGCCCCGCCGACAACCCCCCACGACTCCCCCACACCATCCACATCCACCAACACGAACCGCCCCGGCGCCTCCGCCCGAGCAGCCCGCACCAAACCCCACACCCCAGCCAGAACCGGATCGACCACCCCCACCCCGTCAGGAACAACCGCCCCCTCCGTCACCACCACAAGCCGCGCACCCTCGAACCGCTCCTCCGCAAGCCACGTCTGTACATGGGCGAGCAACTTCTGTG
>NZ_JAFFZS010000293.1 GCF_016921115.1 Streptomyces actuosus | reverse complement strand
CCTGCGACAGGTACCGGAACGCCTCCGGAGCACGCCGCACATCCCAACACGTCACCGGAAGCGGCTCCAGCACACCCGCCTCGAACAACTCCACCAACTCGGCCAGCATCCGCCCGATCCGCTCCGGCGCCACGTCCATCAGGTCGAACGCCCGATACCTCACACCCGGATACTCGGCAGCCACCGCCCCCGCGTCGCGGACATCGGTCTTGCCCATCTCCAGGAACCGGCCGCCCCGCGGCAGCAACCGCAACGAGGCATCCACGAACT
>NZ_JAFFZS010000292.1 GCF_016921115.1 Streptomyces actuosus | reverse complement strand
CCGCAAGAAGACCCACACCCAAGCCGTCCTCCGTCTCGCCCGCCACCGCATCAGCGTGCTCTTCGCCATGCTCCGCGACGGCACCTTCTACGAATCACGAACCCCCGAAGCAGCCGTCGCATGACCAACTCGGGCTTGACGAAGGACATAGGTGCGCCGTGAAGCGCGAGTTGTTCGAGTGGCGGTGAAAGGACGCCACCGCCGTCCTGTCGCAGCAGGGCGGTTGAAGCTGAGGGCAGCCCGACCGGGGAGGTGCCGGGGAGGGTGGCAAGCGG
>NZ_JAFFZS010000291.1 GCF_016921115.1 Streptomyces actuosus | reverse complement strand
CGGGGCAGGCGGGTCGGTTGGCCGCGTTCGCGGAGTCGGTGGGTGAGGGTGTGCGGCCGGTGGATGTCGCCTGGTCGTTGGCGGCGACTCGGAGTGTGTTCGAGGACCGGGCGGTGGTGGTCGGTTCCGGGATGAGTGAAGTGGTGTCCGGGTTGGCTGGGTTGGCGTCGGGTGCGGTGAGTGCGTCGGGCTCGGTGCGGGGTGCTGTGTCGGCGGGTGCTGACCGGGTGGTGTTTGTGTTTCCGGGGCAGGGGGCGCAGTGGGTTGGTATGGGGCGGGAGTTGT
>NZ_JAFFZS010000290.1 GCF_016921115.1 Streptomyces actuosus | reverse complement strand
GCGCCTGAGCCGCCAGGTGCAACGCCACCAACGACGACGAACACGCCGTGTCCACCGTCACCGCAGGACCCTCGAAACCGAACGTGTACGCGATACGACCCGACGCGACACTGCCGGTGTTGCCCGTCATGAGGTAGCCGCCGGAATCGTGTTCTCCTGCGCGCAGGAAGGATCCGTAGTCCTGGGCCATGGCGCCGGCGAAGACGCCGGTGCGGGAACCGCGCAGGCTCGCCGGATCGATACCCGCCCGCTCGAACACCTCCCACGACGTCTCCAGCAGCACACGCTGCTGCGGATCCA
>NZ_JAFFZS010000289.1 GCF_016921115.1 Streptomyces actuosus | reverse complement strand
GCGCCTGAGCCGCCAGGTGCAACGCCACCAACGACGACGAACACGCCGTGTCCACCGTCACCGCAGGACCCTCGAAACCGAACGTGTACGCGATACGACCCGACGCGACACTGCCGGTGTTGCCCGTGAGTAGATAGCCGTCGGCGCCCTCGGACGTGCCGCGCAGTGACGAGCCGTAGTCCTGGGCCATGGCGCCGGCGAAGACGCCGGTGCGGGAACCGCGCAGGCTCGCCGGATCGATACCCGCCCGCTCGAACACCTCCCACGACGTCTCCAGCAGCACACGCTGCTGCGGATCCA
>NZ_JAFFZS010000288.1 GCF_016921115.1 Streptomyces actuosus | reverse complement strand
ACTGTGCAGTTCTCAAACAACGACCAGCCACCCATCACCCCGAACCAAACACGGGTCCGAGTGCACTGGGGCCGGCACCTGAAGGAAACTCATTCCCTCAGACACCCAACAGCGTGCCCGACACCCCTCGCCGATGAGATCCACGTTCCACGCCGAAGCAGTACTAGCGTCCTCATCCAACCGAAGTGTGCCGAGTAGTCAACGTTCCACCCATGAGCAACCGGCATCGGACATTCGCCGATGTACCGGCCCCTGGACCGCGTATGCGGCCTAGAAGTGCTCCTTAGAAAGGAGGTGATCCAGCCGCACCTTCCGG
>NZ_JAFFZS010000029.1 GCF_016921115.1 Streptomyces actuosus | reverse complement strand
TGCGCGAGTACGAGGACGACCTCGTCCTGTGCGTCCACAACTTCTCCCGCTTCGCCCAACCCACCGAACTCGACCTGCGCACCTTCAACGGCCGCCACCCGGTCGAACTCTTCGGCGGAGTGCGGTTTCCGGCCATCGGCGATCTGCCCTACTTGCTGACCCTGGCCGGGCACGGCTTCTACTGGTTCCGGCTCCGCAAGGACGCCCCCTAGGAACCCGGGGCGGGGCGGTTTCCCCCGTCCCGCCCGGGGCACGCATGAGTAAACCCCGACGGCCTTCCCTCGGGGAAAGGACGTGACGCCCATGGCGGAAACGGTCACACTCTCGGGCACTGCCAGCCGCGGTCTCCTCGCATCGCTGGATCCCCTGCTGCGGGAGTGGATGCCGCGGCAGCGCTGGTTCGCGGGCAAGGGACGACCGGTCACCGGGTTCTCGCTGGTGGCAGCCACGGAGCTGCTGCCGCTCGGCGGGCGGCTGGGCCTGTACCACCTGCTGGTGCGCGCCCATCAGCCCGCCGTCCCGCTGCCGGCCACGGCCCCCCGTCCCGCGGACTGCTACCAGCTGCTCATAGGGGTGCGCGAGGCGCTGCCGCCCCGGCTGGCGCCCGCGCTGATCGGGCACGTGAGCGAGGGCCCGCTCGCCGGAAGCACGGTGTACGACGCCCTGTACGACCCCCGGCCCGCCGAGGTGCTCCTGGAGGCGATGCGCTCCCGGGCACGCATCGGCGGGCTTCGCTTCGACCGGGAGCCGGGCCGCAGGATACGCCCGGGCCTGGTGCCCCGCCTGATGACCGCCGAACAGTCGAACTCGTCCGTCGTCTACGGCGACACGTTCGTCCTCAAGCTGCTCCGCCGGGTGGTTCCGGGCGTCAACCCCGACCTGGAGCTTCCGCTCGCCCTGGCCCGCGAGGGCTGCGCCCGGGTGCCCGCGCCCGCCGCCTGGATGCAGGCCGAGGTGCACGGGGAATCGTACGTCCTCGGTGTGCTGCAGCCCTTCCTGCAGGGCGCCACCGACGGCTGGGAGCTGGCGCTGCGGGAGCTGGCCAAGGGCGAGGACTTCGGCGCCGACGCGCGGGCGCTGGGGCGCGCGACCGCGGAGGTGCACACGGCGCTGGCCCGCGCCCTGCCCCGCGTCACGCTGGGCCACGCCCAGCTGGAATCGCTGGTCGGCGGCATGATCGAGCGACTGGAGGCGGCGGCGCACACGGTGCCGGCCCTGCGGCCGTACGCGCCGGGGCTGCGCACGGCGTTCGAGGCGGTGGCCGACCTGGCCGCCGAGGGCCGCAGTGTCACCGCCCAGCGCATCCACGGCGACCTGCACCTGGGTCAGTGCCTGCGGGCGCCCTCCGGGGAGTGGTCGCTGATCGACTTCGAGGGGGAGCCGGCCCGCCCACTGGCCGAACGGCGGATGCCGCAGCCGGTGGTGCGGGACGTCGCCGGGATGCTCCGTTCCTTCGACTACGCGGCGCACTCGGTGCACCCGGCCGACCCGGAGTGGGCCCGGACCTGCCGGGCGGAGTACTGCACCGGGTACGGCGAGGTGAGCGGCAGCGACCCGCGCACCGACCCCGTACTGCTGCGGGCCTTCGAGACGGACAAGGCGATCTACGAGGTCGTCTACGAGGCCCGGCACCGCCCCGACTGGCTCGCCGTGCCGATGGCGGCGATCGAGAGTTACGCCGACCTGGGCACGGCATCCGATCCGATCTGACCCACCTTCGCCGAGGAGGCTCCCCCCGTGACCCCCCGCCCCCCGTCCAGCGGTCCGGATCCGAAGAAGACGGCAGAGGAGGACAGCGCAGACAAGAGCGCGCTGCAGAAGACGCCTGCGAAGAAGGCGGCGCAGAAGGCGGCGACCGCGAAGAAGACGGTGGCGAAGACCGCGGCCGAGAGGACCGCGGCGAAGAAGGCAGCGGCGAAGAAGACGGTGCCGGAGGCGGCCGCGGGGAAGAAGAAGACAGCGGCGAAGAAGGCCGCGCCCGCCCGGAGGACCGCGCCGAAGGGCAGCACCGGGAGGGCCGCGCCCGCGGCGAGGACCCCGGCGCGCCCGGCGCCGGCGCCCGTGGCACCACTCGGCCCTGCGGGCCCGGCCGCCGTCGCCGTGTCCCCCGCGCTGGACGCCGCCGACCGCGAGCGGCTGCTCGCCGGCACGCACCACGCACCGCACTCCGTCCTCGGGGCGCACCCGGTGCCCGGCGGAGTGGTCTTCCGGGCGTTCCGGCCGTACGCGCTGAGCGTCACGGTGGTCGCCGGAGAGCTGCGGGCCCGGCTGCACGACGACGGGGACGGATTCTTCTCGGGCCTGCTGCCCCTGCGGGAGATACCGGAGTACCGGCTGCTCGTGGCATACGAGGGGGCGGAGCTGGACACCGAGGACATGTACCGGTTCCTGCCGACGCTGGGCGAGCTGGACCTGCATCTGATCGGTGAGGGGCGGCACGAGCAGCTGTGGCGGGTCCTCGGAGCGCATCCGATGACGCACCAGGGGGCGACCGGCACCCGCTTCTCGGTGTGGGCGCCCAACGCGCGGGGGGTGCGGGTGGCCGGCACCTTCAACTACTGGGACGGCACGGGCTGGCCGATGCGCTCCCTGGGCTCGACCGGGGTGTGGGAGCTGTTCGCGCCCGGGGTCGGCGAGGGCGAGCTGTACAAGTTCGAGATCACCCGGCCGGACGGCTCCCGGACGCTGCGCGCCGACCCGCTGGCCCGCCGCTCCCAGGCACCGCCGGACACGGCGTCCGTCGTGACGTCCTCGCAGTACGAGTGGGGTGACGGGGAGTGGCTGGAGCGGCGCGCGGACCGCCCCGCTCACGAGGCGCCGTTCTCGGTGTACGAGGTGCATCTGCCGTCCTGGCGACCGGGACTGACCTACCGCCAGCTGGCCGAGCAGCTGCCCGCCTACGTCAGGGACCTGGGCTTCACCCATGTCGAGCTGATGCCGGTGGCCGAGCATCCCTTCGGCGGCTCCTGGGGCTACCAGGTCACCGGGTTCTACGCGCCGACGGCCCGGATGGGTGCCCCGGACGACTTCCGGTACCTGGTGGACCGGCTGCACCGGGCGGGCATCGGGGTGCTGATGGACTGGGTGCCCGCACACTTCCCACGGGACGACTGGGCGCTGGCGGAGTTCGACGGGCGTCCGCTGTACGAGCACGAGGACCCGCTGCGGTCGGCGCACCCCGACTGGGGGACCCTGGAGTTCGACTTCGGCCGGCGCGAGGTGCGCAACTTCCTCGTGGCCAACGCCGTGTACTGGTGCGAGGAGTTCCACATCGACGGGCTGCGCGTGGACGCGGTGGCGTCCATGCTGTACCTGGACTACTCGCGGGAACCGGGCCAGTGGCTGCCCAACGAGCACGGCGGCCGGGAGAACCTGGACGCGGTGGCCTTCCTCCAGGAGATGAACGCCACCGTCTACCGCCGGGTCCCCGGTGTCGTGACGGTCGCGGAGGAGTCGACGGCCTGGGACGGCGTCACCCGGGCCACCCACCACATGGGACCGAGCGGCTTCGGCGGGCTCGGGTTCGGGCTGAAGTGGAACATGGGCTGGATGCACGACTCGCTGCAGTACATGAGCCACGAGCCGGTGCACCGCCGGTACCACCACCACGAGATGACGTTCTCGATGGTGTACGCCTACAGCGAGAACTATGTGCTGCCGATCTCCCACGACGAGGTCGTCCACGGCAAGCGGTCGCTGGTGTCGAAGATGCCGGGCGACTGGTGGCAGCAGCGTGCCGACCACCGCGCCTACCTCGGCTTCATGTGGGCCCACCCCGGCAAGCAGCTGCTGTTCATGGGGCAGGAGTTCGCGCAGGGCGCCGAGTGGTCGGAGGCGCACGGGCCCGACTGGTGGCTGCTGGACCCGCACTACGGGGCGGAGGCCGACCACCGGGGCGTCCGCGATCTGGTGCGGGACCTGAACGCGGTGTACCGCGGCACGCCCGCCCTGTGGGAGCGCGATGCCCACCCCGACGGCTTCCAGTGGGTCGTCGGGGACGCCGTCGAGGACAACGTCTTCGCGTTCCTGCGGTACGACGCCGAGGGCACGCCGCTGCTGGCGGTCAGCAACTTCTCCCCCGTCGTCCGCCACGACTACCGCCTCGGCGTCCCCGACGACGTCCCGGCCTGGCACGAGGTCGTCAACACCGACGCCGTACGCTACGGCGGCAGCGGTGTCGGACTGCCCGACCCGGTCAAACCGGAGGCCCAGGGGTGGCACGGCCGTCCGGCGAGCATCCGGCTGACCCTGCCGCCGCTGGCGACGGTCTGGCTGCGCCCGGCGTGACGGCGGTGGCACCCGGGGCTTGACGTCCCCGGGCGCCGAGGGACTCCCGGCGCCCGGGGGCGGGAAGCGGCGGGCCGGTGCGCCGCCCGTAGGGCCGCGCACCGAGCCGGGGCCCGGACGCGGTCCGCCCGGCCGGCTCGGCCACGCCCGTCGTCCGCCGTCCGCCGTCCGCCGCCTGAAAGGGTGCACCGTGGCACGCGGCGCTCCCCCGGGCCCCCGGCCGGGAGACGGAACGGCGCGGTGCGGTGCGAAGCGCGGCCAGGCCCGGAGGCCTGCGCCCCGGAGCCGTCCGCCGCCCGTCTTCCGGGCCCCTGGGCGCCGTCCGGCCCAACCGAGCCCCGCGGTCGCATGCGCCGCGGGACGTCGTCAGGCCCGCCCGGCGTCCTGTTCGGCCAGCGCGTCGGAGAGCGCCTTCGGCAGCTCCCGCCGGTGGACCACGCCCAGCCGCTGGGTGGCGCGGGTGAGGGCCACGTACAGGTCGCTGGTGCCGTACTCGGCAGGCTCGACGACGAGCACCGAGTCGAACTCCAGGCCCTTGGACTGGCGGGGGTCGAGGAGGACGACCGTCCGCGTCAGGTCGGGCTCGGCCCCCGCCGTGACGCCGTCCAGGCGGGCGGCCAGCGCGCGGTGCAGGGCGCGCGGGGCGATCACCGCGAGCCGTCCCTCGGCGGGGGTCAGTTCGGCCACCGCCTCGGCGACCGCGCGGGGAAGGTCGTCCGCGGCGCGCGCCCAGGGCGTCACGCCGGTGGAGCGGACGGAGCCGGGCGGTTCGAAGTCCGGGTGCTCGGCCCGCACGACCGCCGCCGCGAGCTCCATGATCTCGGCGGGGGTGCGGTAGTTGACGCCGAGCCGGGCGTGGGCCCAGCGGTCCTCCACATGGGGGTGGAGGATGTCCGCCCAGGAGCCGGCACCGGCCGCGTCCGCGGTCTGCACGGGGTCGCCGACCAGGGTCATCGAGCGGGTGGGGCTGCGCCGCATGAGCAGCCGCCAGGCCATCGGCGCCAGCTCCTGCGCCTCGTCGACGATGATGTGCCCGAACGCCCAGGTGCGGTCGGCCGCGGCGCGTTCGGCGGCGCTGCGGTGGTCGTCCTCCTGCTGGCGTTCGGCGAAGCGTTCGGCGTCGATGACGTCGTGCGCCGACAGCACCTCCGAGTCCTCGTCGTCCTTGTCGTCGAACTCGTAGGTGCGGGAGGCGTAGGAGACGTCCAGCACGCCCTGCGCGTAGGCGACCTGGGTCTCGCGTTCCCGTTCGGCTCGGGCCCTGGCCGGCCGGTCGTCCTCGCCGAGCAGTTCGGCGGCCTCGTCCAGCAGCGGCACGTCCGCGGTGGTCCACGCCCGGGTCACCGGACGGCGGACGGCCGCGGCGTCCTCGGCGCAGAGGTACCCGTCGGGGTCGGCGAGGAAGCCGGCGACGAGCAGCTGCGGGGTCAGGGGCGGCCACAACCGGTCGATGGCGTCCCACACGTGGGGGTTGTCGGCCAGTTCGTCGCGGATCTGTGTGATGTCGGCGGCGTCCAGCAGACTCGTCCCGTCGTAGGGGTCGGTGCCGACGCGCTCGGCGTACAGGTCGGTGAGCGTGTTGAGGATGTGGCCCTCGAAGTGCTCGCGGGCCGCGTTGTGCGGCAGGCCCGTGGCGCGGGTCCGCTCGCGGGCCACGCGTACCAGTCCGTCGTCGAGCATGAGGACCTCCCGGTCGTGCTCGACGGTGAGGACCGGATCGGGCAGCGTCTGCCGGTCGCGCACGACCGTGGCGAGCACCTCCGCCATCGCGGCGCGGCCCTTGACCGCCGCCGCCGCGGGGGTGTCCGCGGCGGTGGCCCGCACGCCGGGGAACAGTTCGCCGACGGTGGCCAGCAGTACGCCGGTCTCGCCCAGGGACGGCAGCACCTCGCCGATGTAGCCGAGGAAGGCCGGATTGGGGCCGACGATCAGCACGGCCCGCTTGGCCAGCAGGTCGCGGTGCTCGTACAGGAGGTAGGCGGCGCGGTGCAGGGCGACCGCCGTCTTGCCGGTGCCCGGTCCGCCCTCGACCACGAGCACGCCGCGGTGCGGGGCGCGGATGATCTCGTCCTGCTCGGCCTGGATGGTCTGCACGATGTCGCCCATGCGGCCGGTGCGCGCCGAGTCGAGGGCCGCGAGCAGCACGGCGTCGCCGGTCGGGTCCTCGTGGCCGGTCCGCTCCCGGTCGCCCAGGTCGAGGATCTCGTCGTGCAGCACGGTGACGGTGCGGCCGTCGGTGGAGATGTGCCGGCGGCGCCGGAGGCCGAGCGGGGTGTGGCCGGTGGCCAGGTAGAAGGGCCGGGCCACGTCGGCACGCCAGTCGATCAGGACGGGGGTGCGGGCGGCGTCGTCGGCGCGCAGTCCGATCCTTCCGATGTGGTGGCTTTCACCGCCGGTGAGGTCGATGCGGCCGAAGCACAGGGAGCCGTCCACCGCGTTCAGCGCGGCCAGCAGACCCGAGCGCTCGGCGACCAGGATGTCCCGCTCCAGTCTCGCCTGCATCGGCTTGTCGCCCTGGGCGAGCGCCCTCGCGACGGAGTCCTCGGTGTCGCCGCGCAGGGCGTCCACCCGCGCGTACAACCCGTCGATGAATTCCTGTTCGCGGCGCAATTCATCGTCCGGAAATTCGGTGTTTGACAATTCCACTCCCGCCCGGATATACTCTGCTTCACCAGCACTTCTTCGCGCCCGAATACCGGAAGTAGCGAAACGTCGAATATACGCAGAGAAATCCCCCGAGCGCAATTGCTCGGGGGATTTCTCGTGTGCGGGCCCCGCACGCGGGTGGGGTCACAGCACGTCCGACAGCTCCTGGAGCAGCCTGCGCTTGGGCCGGGCGCCCACCATCGACTTCACGGGCTCGCCCGCACGGAAGACCATGAAGGTCGGCATCGACAGCACCCGGTAGGCGTTGGTGGTCTCCGGGTTGGTGTCCACGTCCAACTGGACCACCTTCAGCCGCTCCCCCTCCTCGGCGGCCACGGCGCTGAGCACCGGGCCCATCTGCCGGCACGGCGGGCACCAGTCGGCGGTGAACTCCACCAGCACCGGCCGGTCCGCCCCGAGCACCTCGGCCTCGAAGTCCGCGTCGGTCACCTCGTCCACTCCCGCCGCCTTGATCACAGTCCCTGCCCTCCCAGTTCGCACGTCGGCTCCGGACCTCCCGGAACCAGCGCGTCGGCGGCCAGCGCGTCCCTCGCCCGCTCGGCCCGCTCCAGCTGTGCGGCGACCGTGGCCCGCACGCCCCGCAGCTCGCCGATGAGCGAGTCCAGCTCGGCCAGCTTGCGGCGGTAGACCGTGAGCGAGGCCGGGCACGTGTCCCCCTCGGCGTGCCCGGCGCGCAGGCATTCCACGAAGGGCCGGGTCTCCTCCAGCTCGAACCCGAAGTCCCGCAGCGTCCGGATCTGCTCCAGGAGCTTCAGGTCCCGCTCGTCGTAGGTGCGGTGCCCCTTGCCGTCGCGCCGTGCGGGCAGCAGGCCCCGTGCCTCGTAGTACCGCAGCGTCCGGGTGGTGGTCCCGGCCCGTGCGGCCAGTTCGCCGATGCGCATGTCCTCGACGGTAGGTCCTGACGTGGGCGTCAAGGCAAGAGCGGCGGCAGGGGCTCGTACCGGACGGATTCGCTCGGCTCGACCCGCCGTCGGCCGGGACGGGCGCCCGCCACGCCTCCGGGGGCCGTACCGCACCTCGCGGCGCGGTACGGCCCCCGAGCCCGGCAGCGGCGGGCGGGTTCCCGGCGGGCTCGGCCGGGTCAGAGCGCCCCGCTGAGCTCGGGCTCCCGCGCCTCGACGGGTTCCTCCGCCCTCACCCGCTCCTTGCGCGGCAGCAGCAGGGCGACGATCACCGTGCCGGCGCCGAGGACGACGGCGCCGACCAGACTGGTGTGGGCGACGGCGTCGGAGAAGGAGGAGCCGACGGCGTCGGCCATCTGACGGGCGCCCTGGGCGAGTTGGTCGGCCTGGGCCTTGAGCTGGGCGGCCTGCTGCGGGTCGCCCGCCTGCGCCGCCTGCTCGGCGGCCTGCCGGGCCTTGTCGCCGATGCCCTGCGCGACGGCGTACCCGGCGCCGACGGAGTCCTGCGCGGTGCTCAGTGCCGAGGCCGGCAGCTTGCCGCCCTGTGTGGCGTCGGCGAGGTGGTCGGAGTAGGACGTCCCCAGCAGCGAGCCGAGGATGGCGATGCCGAGCGAGCCGCCGAGTTCCAGCGAGGTGTCGTTCACCGCGCCGCCGACGCCCAGTTCGGACTCGGGGAAGGAGCCCATGATCGCGTCCGTGCAGGGCGAGAGCGCGAGCCCGATGGCCAGGCCCAGCACGACCAGCGGCGGCACGAAGTCGCCGTACGACGATCCCGCGTCCACGCGGGTCAGCAGCGCCAGCGCGGCCGTGCCGCCGACCATGCCCGCGCTGACCGTCCACTTCATGCCGACGCGCGGGGTGAGGTAACCGGTCAGCGCCGAGCCGACGAAGACGGCGCCGGCCAGGGGCAGCATGCGCAGGCCGGTGTCCAGGGCGTCGTAGCCGAGGACGAACTGCAGGTGCTGGGTGAGGTAGTAGAAGGCGCCGAAGACGGCCAGGAAGAACAGGGCAACGGCGAGGTTGGACCCGGCGAAGCGGCGGCCGGTGAACCGGCGGACGTCCAGGACGGGGCGCGGGTGGCGCAGCTCCCACAGGACGAAGGCGACCAGGCCGACGCCCGCGACGGCTGCGGCGCCGATCGCCTTGCCGTTCCAGCCGAAGTGCGGCCCCTCGATGATCATGTAGACCAGCGCGCCGATCCAGGCCACGGACAGCAGGCCGCCGACGTAGTCGATGCGGTCGTGGTGGGCCGCCCTGGACGGTGGGACGAGCACGAGGGTGCCGACGACGGCGAGCGCGGCCACCGGCACGTTGATCAGGAACGTCGAGGACCAGCCGTGGTTCTCCAGGAGGGCGCCCGCGACCAGCGGTCCGGCGGCGATGGCGAGTCCGGCGGTGGCGGTCCACAGGGTGATGGCCTTGGCACGCTCGGCGCGCGGGAAGGTCGCCGCGAGCAGGGAGAGCGTGGCGGGCATGATCAGGGCCGCTCCGACGCCCATCACGGCACGGGCGGCGATGACGGCCGTGGAGCTGTCGGCGAGGTAGCCGGCGACGGCACCGCCCCCGAAGACCACGAGGCCGAGGATCAGCGCCCCGCGGCGGCTGTACTTGTCGCCGATGGCGCCGAGCAGCAGCATCAGCGCGGCGTAGGGGACGGTGTAGCCGTCGATGACCCACTGGAGGTCGGCGCTGGACAGGCCGAGGTCCCGGGTCATGTCGGGCGCGGCGACGGTGAGGGCGGTGTTCGCCATCACGATGATCAGCAGGCTCAGACAGAGCACGAGCAGGGCCCACCAGCGCCGCCGGTAGGGGCCCTCCGTCCGCTCGACCGGTTCGGTCACGACGAGTCGCATGGTCAGGGATCGCCTTCCTCGACGAACAAGCACACCTCATTTGCACAGCAGCGTGCAAATGCACAACAATGTGCAAGGTACGTCGTTGCACAGCGCTGTGCAAGTCGATGGAGGGCAGAATGGCCGTCATGACCACGGGTAACACCACGGGTAGTCCCTCGCGCGCCGATGCCAACCGCCGCCGCATCCTCGACGTGGCCCTCACGGAGCTGCTGCGCGACCCGGATGCGTCCATGGACCAGATCGCGCGCGCCGCGGGCGTCGTACGACGGACCGTGTACGGCCACTTCCCGAGTCGAGAGGCGCTGATCAGCACGCTGGTCGACGAGGCGGTGGAGGCGTTGGCGGCGGCGCACGCGGCGGGCCGCGAGGGGGTGGAGGACCCCGCGGAGGCGGTGGCCCGGTCGGTGCTCGCGGTGTGGGCGATCGCCGACCGCTACCGACTGCTGGTGGCACTGGCCCAGCGCACGGTCACCATGCAGGGCATCCGCGAGCGCCTGGCCCCGGTGCGGCACAACAGCGTCCGCATCCTGCAACGCGGCCTGGACCGAGGCGTCTTCACCTCGCCGCTACCGGCGCCGGCGCTGGCGTACGTGCACGAGCAGGTGCTGTTCGCGCTGATGGAGGCCGTGAACGACGGCCTGCTGGCGACCCGGGAGGCGGGCCGCTCGGCCGCGGTCACGGTGCTCACCACGGCGGGCGTGCCCACCCCCGCGGCCACCGCGCTGGTGGCCGAGCTGAGCGCGTAGGAACGGCCGGGACGACGGCCGGACGCCCGGCCCCGGTTCAGGCGGGGCCGGGCGTCCGGAGTGTGGCGCCGTCCGGCGCGGGGGCGTGGATCGGGCTCAGGCCGGGGCCAGTTCCTTGTCGCCGCCCTCCGGCCGCTCCGGCAGGCCGGCCTCCGACGCCGGCGCGTTCCCGCCGGCGCTCCCGGTCTCGGTCTCGGTCTCGTCGAGCAGGGTCTTCTCGTCGAAGGGCAGTTCGCCGGCGAGGACCTGCCGGACCCGGTCCTTGTCGATCTCCTTCGTCCACGTGCCGACCAGTACCGTGGCCACGGCGTTGCCGGCGAAGTTGGTCAGGGCGCGGGCCTCGCTCATGAAGCGGTCGATGCCGACGATCAGCCCGATTCCGTCCACCAGGGCCGGCTTGTGCGACTGGAGCCCGCCGGCCAGGGTCGCCAGGCCCGCGCCGGTGACGCCCGCCGCGCCCTTCGAGGCGACCAGCAGGAACAGCAGCAGCGGGATCTGCTCGCCGACCGACATCGGTGTGCCCATGGCGTCGGCGATGAACAGGGAGGCCATGGTCATGTAGATCATGGTGCCGTCGAGGTTGAAGGAGTAGCCGGTCGGGACGGTGATGCCGACCACCGGCTTGCTGACGCCCAGGTGCTCCATCTTCGCGATCAGGCGCGGCAGCGCGGACTCGGAGGAGGACGTGGACAGGATCAGCAGGAACTCGCGGGCCAGGTACCGGAACAGGGTGACGACGTTCAGGCCGGCGACGATCCGCAGCAGCGCGCCGAGCACGACGAACACGAAGAGGAAGCAGGTGGCGTAGAAACCGAGCATCAGCACGGCCAGGCTCTTGAGCGCCTCCAGGCCGGCCGAGCCGACGACCGCCGCCATGGCGCCGAACGCGCCGATCGGCGCCGCCCACATGATCATGGCGAGCACGCGGAAGACGAGTCGCTGGATGTGCTCGACACCGCGCAGGACCGGCTGCCCGGCCCTGCCCATGGCCTGCAGCGCGAACCCGCACAACAGCGCGATCAGCAGCGTCTGCAGCACCTCGCCCTCGGTGAACGCCGAGACGATCGTCGTCGGGACGATCCCGAGCAGGAACTCCGTGGTGTCCTTCGCCCCCGCGTCGACCTGCGCGTGCCCCACGTTCTTGACCGCGTCGGTGACCGCGAGTCCGCTGCCCGGCTCCAGGATGTTGCCGACGACGAGACCGATGCCGAGCGCGACCAGCGACATGGCGAGGAAGTAGCCCAGGGCGATCCCGCCGACGGCGCCCACCTTGGCCGCCTTCCGCACGGAGCCGATGCCCAGCACGATCGTGCAGAAGATGATCGGCGAGATCATCATCTTGATCAGGTTCACGAAGCCCTTGCCGAGCGGCTTGAGCTGGACGGCGAAGTCGGGCGCGGCCAGGCCGACGACGACGCCGAGGGCGACCGCGAGGATCACCGCGATGTACAGATAGTGGGTGCGGTCCCGCTTCCCAGCGGGACCGGCAGGTGCCGTTTCGGGGGTACTGGCGGCCACGGCTGCCCTCCTTGACGTCTTCGTCGGCATGACCGGCGTGCGGCTCACGTCCGGATCGGTGGGGGGAATGCAGGGACTATCTCCCGCCGTGTGAGGGCGGTCACCCTTCCGTTCATTGAGTTCACGCCGGAGCGGAGAGGCACACTGACGGCATGCGCCTCCCGCCCCTCCCCCGACCCCGCAGCCTGGCGGGACAGCTGTTCGCCATGCAGGCCGTACTGATCACGGTCGTCGTGGCGGGGTACGCGCTGTTCACGTACATCAGCGACCGCAGCCAGGCGGAGGCCGCCGCGGGCCGCCAGGCCAGGGCGGTCGCCCGCACCGTCGCGGACTCCCCGTCGGTGCACGCCGCGATCCGCACCGCCGACCCGACCGGCCGGCTCCAGCCGTACGCGCTGCGGGTCATGCACGACACCGGCGTCGACTTCATCACGATCATGGATCCCCAGGGGATCCGCTGGACCCACCCCGACCCGCAGCGGATAGGCGGCCACTTCCTCGGCCACATCGGACGGTCGCAGAACGGCGAGACCTTCACCGAGACCTACACCGGCACCCTCGGCCCGTCCGTCCGCGCCGTCACCCCGATCGAGGACGGCGGCCGGATCGTCGGACTGGTCAGCGCCGGAATCAAGGTCGAGGCGATCAGCGCCCGGCTGCAGGACCAGGTGACGGCCCTGTTCGGCGTCGCGGCGGGCGCCCTGGTGCTGGGCGCCGTCGGGACGTACGTGGTCAACGCCCGGCTGCGCCGCCACACCCACGGCATGAACGCCGCCGAGCTCAGCCGCATGCACGACTACCACCAGGCCGCCCTGCACGCCGTACGCGAGGGGCTGCTGCTGCTCGACGGGCAGTACCGTGTGGCGCTGATCAACGACGGCGGACAGGAGCTGCTGGGGGTGACGGGCGACGTGGTGAGCCGATCGGTGGCGGACCTCGGGCTGCCGGCGCCCCTGACGGGCGTGCTGCTGTCGTCCGAGCCGCGCGTGGACGAGGTGCACCTCACCGCGGACCGGGTGGTGGCCGTCAACACCTCCCCGGTGTCCGGCGGGGAGCGCCGCGGCACCATAGTGACCCTGCGGGACGTGACCGAACTCCAGTCCCTGATGGGCGAGCTGGACTCCGAACGCGGCTTCACCCAGGCGCTGCGCTCCCAGGCCCACGAGGCGGCGAACCGCCTGCACACCGTGGTGTCGCTGATCGAACTGGGCCGCGCCGAGGAGGCGGTGGAGTTCGCCACCGCGGAACTGGAACTGGCCCAGGCCCTCACCGACCAGGTGGTCGCCGCGGTGGGCGAACCGGTGCTGGCCGCCCTCCTGCTGGGCAAGACGGCGCAGGCGAACGAGCGGGGCGTGGAGCTGGTCGTGTCCGGGGACAGCCGCCTCGACGACGGCGTGCTGCCGGAGCACCTTCCGGCCCGGGACCTGGTGACCCTCCTCGGCAACCTCGTCGACAACGCCGTGGACGCGGCGCAGGGCAGTGTCCCGGCGCGGGTGACGGTGACGGCCTACACCGAGGGGGACGCGGAGCTGGTTCTGCGGGTCGCCGACTCCGGTCCGGGTGTGGCCCCCGCCCACTCCGACGCCGTCTTCCGGCGCGGCTTCTCCACCAAACCGGCCGGCCCCGGCGGACGGGGCCTCGGCCTGGCCCTGGTCCGGCAGACCGTGCAGCGCCACGAGGGCGCGCTGTCGGTGGCGCGGTCCGCAGACGGCGGCGCGGAGTTCGAGGTGCGGCTGCCGCTGCGGGTGGGCGCGGTGTCCGGAGGCGGCGCGTGACGGCGAGCGGCGCGGGGGGCACGCAGCCGCCGATCCGGGTGCTGATCGTCGAGGACGACCCGGTCGCCGCGGACGCGCACGTCATGTACGTCGGCCGGGTGCCGGGCTTCGTCGCCGTCGGCACCGCGCGCACCGGAGCGGAGGCGCGCAGGGCGCTGGAGCGCACGCCGGTCGACCTGCTGCTCCTGGACCTGCACCTGCCGGACGTGCACGGCCTGCAGCTGGCACGGTCGCTGCGGGCCGCCGGGTACCACACGGACGTGATCGCGGTGACCTCGGCGCGCGACCTGGCCGTGGTGCGGGAGGGCGTGTCGCTGGGCGTCGTGCAGTACGTCCTGAAGCCGTTCACCTTCGCCACCCTGCGGGACCGGCTCGTCCGGTACGCCGAGTTCCGCGGCGCCGCGGGCGAGGCGAGCGGCCAGGACGAGGTGGACCGTGCGCTGGCCGCGTTGCGGGCACCGGGCCCTGCGGCCCTGCCCAAGGGGCTGAGCGCGCCGACCCTGGAGCGGGTCACGGGGGCCCTGCGGGAGGCGGAGACCGGGCTCACCGCGGCCGGCGTGGCCGAGGCGGTCGGCATCTCCCGCATCACGGCCCGGCGGTACCTGGAGCACCTGGTGGACGCGGGAAGGGCCGGCCGGGAACCGATCTACGGCCAGGTGGGCAGACCGGAGCTGGTGTACCGGTGGGTGCCGGGGACGGGCCGGGGGCGGTAGGCGGGCGGGGCCGTCGATGGCGGCGGCGCGGGCGCCGCGGCCGGCCGGTGGTCGCGGTCGGCAACTTCGCCGCGGGCGGCGGCCGCGGGGGCCTCGGCACGCAGGGGCCGCCGACAGCGGCGGAGGCGGGGACTCGCTCCGGCGACTCGGTCGGGGGCACCGGCTCGGGTGAAGGCGCCCGAAGCCGCGTCGGCATAGCACCGGCACCACCGAACTCCCGGCACGACTCACACCCTCGAACCCGCCCTCCCCCGCGACACCGTGGGCGACGGCGCCGGGCGGCCGAGCCCGTCAGCAGTCGGTGACTCCCGGAACGCTGACTTCGTAGGTGTTCAGCATCCGGACGGTGCGTTCCCACGTCGCCTTCCGCATGTAGGGGAAGGCTTTCTGGAAGGGCACGTCCTCACCCAGGAGAGCCTCGATGACCTGGAAGTAGACGGCCTCCCTGAGGGGTGAGCTCGGGCTGGTGATGAGCTGTTCCGTGTAGTCGAAACAACGCTGCAGCAGACCGGAGTCCGGGGACTCCGACCTCAGCTGGGGAATGATGATCGGATCCGCGAGCGCCGCGGTCAGCAGATCGAACATGTCCACCCAAGGGTGGTCGGTCCTGACCGCATCGGCTGCCGGCATCTCGTACAACTCGGAGATGTAGTCGGCCGACTCGGGAACCATGGCGAGGAGGAGAGCCGGGGCGTCCTCCGTGCAAAGCTCATTCATGGCGGGTTGAGGCTCGTTTCTGGTGGGTGGTGGCCAATCCAAGGGAGCCTGCCACGTACCTCAGAGGGCAGGCCCCGGATCACGTCGGTTCGACGTTGCTTCAGCGGCGCACGACCGCCCGCGTGGGGCCAGGTGCAACCGGGCTCGGCGCGTGCCGACGTCCCCCGTCGTCGCCGCTGTCATCCGCTTGGATCCACTTGGATCGGAGGGTTCTCGGGACGGTCGTAGGGATCTCGGCCGTCGCTGACGCCGAGCGGGTCGAAGACGTCCTTGAACAACTCCCACGCGCCTCGTTTCCACGCGTATCTTGGACACCCTCGTTCTCGTCTCCGCAGGCACGCCCCTTGGACCACGCCACCAGGAGGAACCAGTGTCATACCCGCAACTACTCACCCCCGAGGAGAAGCTCGCCGACGCGAAGAAGCTGTCGAACCTCCCGCGTATCGTCGTGATCTGCGGCTCCACCCGCTTCATGACCGAGATGAACGAGGCCGATCTGCGGGAGACCAAAGCCGGAAAGATCGTCGTCAAACCGGGCTGTGACATGAAGTCGCCGCACGAACTTTGGTCCGATCCTGTCGAGGCCGAGGCGCTGAAGGTTCGACTCGACGATCTGCACCGGGCGAAGATCCGGCTCGCTGATGAGGTGCTCGTAGTCGGCGACTACATCGGAGACAGCACCCGAGCCGAAATCGCCTACGCCCGGTCGCTGGGCAGGCCCGTGCGGTTCACGCACCCCGAAGTCGACCCTGGCGCCTGACCGCCCGCTGCCACCTCGACAACCAGGGCCGACAGCCCGCCGCCTGACCGTCTCGCGGTGGCTTCGGCCGCCGCCCACCCCACACCCTCCGCAGGCATCCCTTGGAATTGATCATCCAGGGGATGGGCTGACAGCAGCGGCGCCGGGCGGCCGCAGGGTCACGGCGCCGACCCGCCCACGGCCCGCAGATGGTGCCACCGCCTGCCTTCCCGCATCACCGGACCGGAACTTCCGCACGGCGAGGCCGGATCAGACGCTCACACCCGCCCCGACCCCGCGTACCCCCGAGCCCCCCGCCACGGCACCACCGCCCACATCCGCGTCCCGCCCCCGGGTTCACGCGCCTCCCCGAACCCCCAGTCCCCCTCGCAGGCCCGCACCACGCACCCGAGGACCCTCAGAGCGGCGCGGCGCCGTGCGTCGCAGGCCCCGGCGAGGCGGGGATGGGAGTGCCGGGCATGCCCCTCGTGGACGACGACCCGCAGCTCCCCGTCCCGATACCGCAGGGACAAGTACATCTCGCTTCCGGACGTGAACCGGCAGGCGCAGGCGGCCAGTTCGCCCACCACCTGCACCACCGCGTCCGTCACGTCGGCCAGCCCGTGCGCCCGGAGCGCGACCCGCACGGCCGCGCGGGCGACACGGGGACCGGCCGGCCCGGCGGGCAGCGTGAAGCTGTACGCGAGCGTGCCGGGGGACGGCAGCGGCATCGTGCGTTCGTCGGTGGAGATCGGACAGGCCGAGACGGCCACGGGTGCGGACATGGGGACCCCTTCGCTTGTTCCTGGCGTGCGTGATGCCGAACGAGCCGACGGCTCGGCGGCGGCCGGTGGCCTGTCTCCCCGGCGCGGGCCCGCCCTCCCCGGGGAAGGAGGACGCGGGCAGGCTCGCGCGATGCACTTCCGGCGGCCTCACGCCGTAAGCGGCTCATCACCGACTGTAGAGACAGATGTGGCACTCGTGCCACCTTCTACCTTGAATTGCCCCTTTCGGATTGGACCGGCGCCATCCGCGCGATGCAGACTGGCCCCGATCCGAAGGGGAGAAGGGGCACCGATGCCGACCAGGCCCGCGCCAACGGAACGTCAGAAGCGCCTGGGCGCTGAACTGCGCAGGATGCGACTCGACGCCGGGCGGACCACGGAGTACGCCGCCGGACTGCTGGGACTGGACCGCACCAAGGTGTCCAACATGGAGTCCGGAATCCGTGGCGCCTCACCGGAACGTATTCGAACGCTGGCCAGCAATTACGAGTGCGCGGACGAGGCGTACATCGAGGCGCTGGTCGCCATGGCCGACACGCGTAAACGGTGCTGGTGGCATCAGTTCAGGGGAGCGCTGCCGCAAGGACTCCTGGACGTAGCCGAATTGGAGTGGTTCGCCACGCGGCTCCGGAGCTACCAGACGGTACATGTCCCGGGACTGCTCCAACTCGGGGCGTATGCCCGCGCCGTCTTCGCCGCCGCGCTGCCGCCGCTACCCCCGTCAGAGGTCGAACTCCGCGTCGTACAACGACTGCGGCGGCAACAGGTACTCGACCGCGACCCCGGACCCGTCGACTACGTCGCGTACCTCCACGAGTGGGCACTGCGCATGCAGTTCGGCGGGCGCCGCGCCATGCGGGAGCAGCTACTGCACCTCTGCGACGCCTCAGAGCGACCCAACGTCGAGATCCGCGTCCTCCCCGTCGAGGTGGGGGCCTTCCCCGGTGCGGGGCACGCGGTCCTCTACGCCCATGGTGCCGTCCCCCAGCTCGACACCGTGCAGCTCGACTCCGCGCACGGCGGGGAGTTCACTCATTCCGAGGCCCAGCTGACCAAATACCGTTCACACATGGACTGGTGGCACGCGCACACGCTGGGCTCCGAGCGCTCCCGGGACCTGATCCGCTCCATCGCCCACCAGCTCTGAACCGGAAGGAAGCACGATGATCGACATCACGTGGGAAGAACCCTTCTGCGCCGAAGGCAACAACTGCTTCCGGATAGGCACCGACCCCGCCGGCAACGCCTACATCGCGGTCTCCGGCCAGGAGGACCGTCCGCTCGCCGACTCCCGCGACGCGCTCCGCGCGCTCGTCCGGGACATCAAGGCCGGCAAGGTCGACCATCTCCTGTAGGGCGCCCCGCACGCAGGCACTGCGGCAGGCGGCGAGGCACGAGCGGCTTCGTGGCCGGGTCAGGCCGGCCCGCCGCGCCCCGCTCCCCCGCGTCCGCCCCCGCCCTGCCCCGCCCAAGGCGCACAACCTACGGAACCGTAGGTTCCTACAATCCGTGATCCTGGCAGAACGCCCCGTAGTACTCACCGTGTCCCCACCCCTACGTTGTGGCAGGTGCACCAGAGCTCAGCTCCACCGAACCAGCCCGGCCCCCCGTTCAACGCCCCGGCCGCCCGCCGACTCCGCGCCGCCCTCGGCATGGGGCCCGAGCACGTGGCCCACGGCATGCGCGTGTCGTACGGGCTGACGTACGTCACCCCGGACCTCGTCGTCGCCTGGGAGCGCGGCATCGCCCAGCCCGGGAACCCCGAACTCACCGCGCTCGCGGGCGTGCTGTGGTGCGCTCCGGGTGAACTCATCGGCCGTCCGCGCTCGCTGCGCGAGCACCGCATCGCGGCCGGTGTGGCGCCGGAGGACGTGGCCCGCGCGGCCGGCATGGATCTGCGCTCGTATCTGCGGATGGAGGAGAGCGACCAGTGGCGCGGCAACGAGCGCCAGGCGGCGGCCCTCTCCCAGGTGCTGCGGCTGTCGCTGCCGGACTTCGTGGCGGTCACGGGGCGCGAGCAGCGGCTGGCCGAACTGCTGCGCAGCGCGGCGACCACGCGCTGGCAGGGGTACGTGAAGCCGGTCGGCAAGGTGGCGCCGGTGGCCCGGGGTGTGCTGGAGCAGGTGCTCCAGGGGTTGCACGAGGACTACCAGGGCCACATGGCCGCCACCCTCAGCTGGGGTGGCGGCAGCAGCGAGGCCAGCGAGTCCGGCCGGGTCTTCCTCGACCGGATCGTGGAGAACTTCTGGACGGCGGTCCGGCAGCGGACCGGCTGAGCGGTCCGGGTGAGGAAACGGCTGAGCGGTCCGGGGGAGGGACCACCGCGGTCCGGCAGCGCCTCCCAGAAGGCGCGGGGAACGGCGCGCCCGGCCACGACGGTGCCGCGGACGACGGACGACGGCCCGTCGCGGCACTGCGGGCGGAGCCCTCGGCGGGGCCGCGCGGCCGCGGACTGCGGCCTAGAAGACCGACTCGGCCTCGTCCATCCGGTCCTTCGGCACGGTCTTCAGCTCGGTCACGGCCTCCGCGAGCGGCACCATCACGATGTCGGTGCCGCGCAGGGCGGTCATCCGGCCGAACTCGCCGCGGTGCGCGGCCTCGACGGCGTGCCAGCCGAAGCGGGTGGCGAGGACGCGGTCGTACGCGGTGGGCGTGCCGCCGCGCTGGACGTGGCCGAGGATGACCGGCTTGGCCTCCTTGCCGAGGCGGCGCTCCAGCTCGTGGGCGAGGGCGGTGCCGATGCCCAGGAAGCGCTCGTGGCCGAACTTGTCGATCTCGCCCTTGCCGTAGTCCATGGTGCCGTCGGCGGGGTGGGCGCCCTCGGCGACGCAGACGACGGCGAACTTCTTGCCCCGGGCGAACCGCTCTTCGACCATCTTGACCAGATCCGCGGGGTCGAAGGGACGTTCCGGCAGGCAGATGCCGTGGGCGCCGGCGGCCATGCCGGACTCCAGGGCGATCCATCCGGCGTGCCGGCCCATGACCTCGACGACCATCACGCGCTGGTGGGACTCGGCGGTGGTCTTCAGGCGGTCCATCGCCTCGGTGGCGACGCCCACGGCCGTGTCGAAGCCGAAGGTGCGGTCGGTGGAGGAGATGTCGTTGTCGATCGTCTTCGGCACGCCGACGACGGGCAGGCCCGCGTCGGAGAGCATGCGTGCCGCGGTCAACGTGCCCTCGCCGCCGATCGGGATGAGGGCGTCGATGCCGAAGTCGCGAACGATGTCGGAGGCGTTCTCGCAGGCCTCGCGAAGCCGGTCGCGCTCCAGGCGGGAGGAGCCGAGAACGGTGCCGCCGCGGGCCAGGATGCCGCTGACCGCGTTGAGGTCGAGGGTGCGGTAGCGGCCGTCGAGGAGGCCGGCGTACCCGTCCTCGAAGCCGATGACCTCGTCGCCGTACTGGGCGACCGCGCGGTGCACGACCGACCGGATCACGGCGTTCAGGCCGGGGCAGTCGCCGCCTGCGGTGAGAACTCCGATGCGCATCGTGCTGTGTCTCCTGCTCGCTGTGGGTACCGGTGAGCCTGCCGCCGATTCTTTCACGTCCCGCAGGCCGGTGGCGCGCACCGCTCCTGGCGGGTGCCATATCTAGCGACAGGGGTATTGTCAAGAGGGTTCAGCTCACCTCGGTGGGCGATTTTTGTGAGCCTGCGTACCGGCGAAGCCGCCGTCCCCCCACACCGAACCGTCGAACCGTCCGAGAAGAAGTGGAGAGCCCGCGTGACGCGCAGCGTGTACGTGACCGGTATCGATCGCGGCGACGGCCGCCAGGTCGTCGAGCTGGGGATCATGGAGCTTCTGACCCGGCACGTGGACCGTGTGGGGGTGTTCCGTCCGCTGGTCCACGACGGGCCCGACCGGCTTTTCGAGCTGCTGCGGGCCCGGTACCGGCTCGCACAGGACCCGGTGACCGTCTACGGCATGGACTACGCGGAGGCGTCCGCGCTGCAGGCCGAGCGTGGGACGGACGAGCTGGTGTCCACCCTCGTCGACCGGTTCCACCTGGTGGCGCGGGACTACGACGTCGTCCTCGTCCTCGGCACCGACTACGCCGACACCCAGCTCCCGGACGAGCTGGCGATGAACGCGCGGCTCGCCAACGAGTTCGCGGCGTCGGTGATCCCGGTGGTCGGCGGGCGCAAGCAGAGCGCGGAGGCGGTGCTCGCCGAGACCCGCAACGCCTACCGGGCCTACGACGGCCTGGGCTGCGACGTGCTGGCCATGGTCACCAACCGGGTCGCCCGCGAGGACCGCGACCATATCGCGGAGCGGCTCGCCGACCGGTTGCCGGTCCCCTGCTACGTGCTGCCGGACGAACCCGCCCTGTCCGCGCCGACCGTCGCGCAGATCACCCAGGCGCTGGACGCCGAGGTGCTGCTCGGCGACGACTCCGGGCTGGCCCGGGACGCGCTCGACTTCGTCTTCGGCGGCGCCATGCTGCCGAACCTGCTCAACGCCCTGACCCCGGGCTGCATGGTCGTCACCCCGGGCGACCGCGCCGACCTCGTGGTGGGTGCGCTGGCCGCGCACAGCGCCGGCACCCCGCCGATAGCCGGCGTGCTGCTCACCCTGAACGAGCGGCCCAGCGACGGGGTCCTCACCCTCGCCGCGCGCCTCGCCCCCGGCACCCCGGTGCTGTCGGTGAGAGGCCTGAGCTTTCCGACCGCCGAGCAGTTGTTCGCCCTGGAGGGCAAGCTGAACGCGGCCACCCCGCGCAAGGCGGAGACCGCGCTCGGCCTGTTCGAACGACACGTCGACACCGGCGACCTGCTCAAGCGGGTCTCCGCGCCGAGCAGCGACCGGGTCACCCCGATGATGTTCGAGCACAAGCTCCTGGAGCAGGCCCGCGTCGACAAGCGCAGGGTCGTGCTGCCGGAGGGCACCGAGGAGCGCGTGCTGCACGCCGCCGAGGTACTGCTGCGCCGGGGGGTCTGCGACCTGACGCTGCTCGGGCCTGAGGACCAGATCCGCAAGAAGGCCGCCGACCTGGGCATCGACCTCGGCGACACGCGGATCGTCGACCCGGCCGTGTCGGAACTGCGGGACGCCTTCGCCGAGCGGTACGCCAAACTGCGCGCCCACAAGGGCGTGACGGTGGAACTGGCCTACGACGTCGTCTCCGACGTGAACTACTTCGGCACGTTGATGGTGCAGGAGGGCCTGGCCGACGGCATGGTGTCGGGGTCGGTGCACTCCACGGCCGCCACGATCCGCCCGGCCTTCGAGATCATCAGGACCCGGCCCGGGGGCGCCGCACCGGGCGGGGCGTCGATCGTGTCGTCCGTGTTCTTCATGTGCCTGGCCGAGAAGGTGCTCGTCTACGGCGACTGCGCGGTCAACCCCGATCCGGACGCCGAGCAGCTCGCCGACATCGCCATCCAGTCGGCGGCGACGGCCGAGCAGTTCGGTGTGGAGCCGCGGATCGCGATGCTGTCGTACTCCACCGGGGACTCCGGCTCCGGCGCCGACGTGGACAAGGTGCGCGAGGCCACCGAGCTGGTCCGGCTGCGGCGGCCCGACCTCAAGATCGAGGGGCCCATCCAGTACGACGCCGCCGTGGAGCCGACGGTCGCGGCGACCAAGCTGCCCGGTTCCGAGGTCGCCGGGCAGGCCACCGTGCTGATCTTCCCCGACCTGAACACCGGCAACAACACCTACAAGGCCGTGCAGCGCTCGGCCGGCGCGATCGCCGTCGGCCCGGTCCTCCAGGGCCTGCGCAAGCCGGTCAACGACCTGTCCCGGGGCGCGCTGGTCCAGGACATCGTCAACACCGTCGCCATCACGGCGATCCAGGCCCAGTCCCCCACCCCGTCCCCGACCGACAAGGCGACCCAGCAGTGACCGCCCAGCAGCCCTCCACCCCCGCCACCGCCGCGTCCGACGGGCCGCACCGCCCGCCCGCCTCACGGGTCCTCGTGCTCAACTCCGGCTCGTCGTCGGTGAAGTACCAGCTGCTCGACATGCGCGACAGCAGCCGGCTGGCGGTGGGGCTCGTCGAGCGGATCGGCGAGCAGACCTCCCGTCTGAAGCACACCCCGCTCGCCGCGGGCGGCGACAGCCGCGAGGTCACCGGCCCGATCGCCGACCACGACGCCGCACTGAAGGCCGTCGCCGAGGAACTGGCCAAGGACGGCCTGGGCCTGGACTCCCCCGAGCTGGCGGCCATCGGCCACCGGGTGGTGCACGGCGGCAGGCGGTTCACCGAGCCGACGATCATCGACGACGCGGTGCTGGCGGAGATCGAGCGGCTGATCCCGGTCGCCCCGCTGCACAACCCGGCCAACCTGACCGGCATCCGCACCGCGCAGGCCCTGCGTCCTGACCTGCCGCAGGTCGCCGTCTTCGACACCGCGTTCCACACGACGATGCCGGAGTCGGCGGCCCGCTACGCCATCGACGTCGAGACCGCCGACCGGTACCGCGTGCGCCGGTACGGCTTCCACGGGACCTCGCACGCGTACGTCTCCCGGGCGACGGCGAAGCTGCTCGGCAAGGCACCCGAGGACGTGAACGTCATCGTGCTGCACCTGGGCAACGGGGCGTCGGCGTCCGCGGTCAGGAAGGGCCGGTGCGTGGACACCTCCATGGGGCTGACGCCGCTGGAGGGGCTTGTGATGGGCACCCGCTCGGGGGACATGGACCCGGCCGTCATCTTCCATTTGATGCGCGTTGGCGGAATGTCCGCCGACGCGATCGACACTCTCCTCAACAAGAGGAGCGGACTGATCGGCCTGTGCGGGGACAACGACATGCGGGAGATCCGGCGCCGGATCGACGAGGGCGACGAACAGGCGCGGCTGGCCTTCGACATCTACATTCACCGGCTGAAGAAGTACATCGGCGCCTATTGCGCCGTGCTCGGCACCGTGGACGCCGTCGCGTTCACCGCCGGGGTCGGCGAGAACGCGGCGCCGGTGCGGGAGGCGGCCGTGGCGGGCCTGGAGGGGCTGGGACTGGCGGTCGACGCCGAGCTGAACGCCGTCCGCGGCGACGCGCCGCGCCTGATCTCGCCGGAGCACGCGCGGGTCGCCGTGGCCGTGGTACCGACGGACGAGGAACTGGAGATCGCGACTCAGACCTACGCGCTGGTCGGAAAGAACAACTGAGCCCAACTGAGCGGGCACTTCCTCATTTGTACTTTCCACCAGACGGAATATTCCGGAGCGAAACAAACCGATAGGATCGCCCCATGCGCCGTTCGAAAATCGTCTGTACTCTCGGCCCCGCGGTCGACTCCCACGAGCAGCTCGTCGCGCTGATCGAGGCCGGCATGAACGTGGCCCGCTTCAACTTCAGCCACGGCACTCACGCCGAGCACCAGGGCCGCTACGACCGTGTCCGCGCCGCGTCCAAGGAGACCGGCCGCGCCATCGGCGTCCTCGCCGACCTGCAGGGCCCGAAGATCCGCCTGGAGACCTTCGCCGAGGGTCCGGTCGAGCTGGAGCGCGGTGACGAGTTCGTCATCACGACCGAGGACGTACCGGGCGACAAGCAGATCTGCGGGACCACGTACAAGGGCCTGCCCGGCGACGTCACCAAGGGCGACCAGATCCTCATCAACGACGGCAACGTCGAGCTGAAGGTCACCGAGGTCGACGGCCCGCGGGTGCGGACGATCGTCATCGAGGGCGGTGTCGTCTCCGACCACAAGGGCATCAACCTGCCCGGCGCGGCCGTGAACGTGCCCGCGCTCAGCGACAAGGACGTCGAGGACCTCCGCTTCGCCCTCCGCATGGGCTGCGACCTGGTCGCCCTGTCCTTCGTCCGCGACGCCAAGGACGTCCACGACGTGCACCGCGTCATGGACGAGGAGGGCCGCCGCGTCCCGGTCGTCGCCAAGGTGGAGAAGCCGCAGGCGGTCGAGAACATGACGGACGTCGTCATGGCGTTCGACGGCGTGATGGTGGCCCGCGGCGACCTGGCCGTCGAGTACCCGCTCGAAAAGGTCCCCATGGTGCAGAAGCGCCTGATCGAGCTGTGCCGGCGCAACGCCAAGCCGGTGATCGTCGCGACCCAGATGATGGAGTCGATGATCACCAACTCGCGTCCGACCCGCGCCGAGGCCTCCGACGTGGCCAACGCGATCCTGGACGGTGCCGACGCGGTCATGCTGTCCGCCGAGTCGAGCGTGGGCGCGTACCCGATCGAGACGGTCAAGACGATGTCGAAGATCGTCTCCGCGGCCGAGGAGGAGCTGCTGAGCAAGGGCCTGCAGCCGCTGGTGCCGGGCAAGAAGCCGCGCACCCAGGGCGGCTCGGTGGCCCGCGCGGCCTGCGAGATCGCCGACTTCCTCGGCGGCAAGGGCCTGGTCGCCTTCACCAAGTCCGGTGACACCGCCCGCCGGCTGTCCCGCTACCGGGCCACGCAGCCGATCCTCGCCTTCACCACCGACGAGGGCACCCGCAACCAGCTGGCTCTCAGCTGGGGCGTGGAGTCGCACGTCGTGCCCTTCGTCAACACCACCGACGAGATGGTCGACCTGGTCGACCAGGAGGTCATGAAGCTCAACCGCTTCGACGAGGGCGACGTCCTGATCATCACGGCCGGCTCCCCGCCCGGCGTGCCCGGCACCACCAACATGGTCCGGGTCCACCACCTGGGCAGCGGCGAACGGGACTGACCCCGACGACTCCGCCACGGCTTCCGCGCACCACCGAGGGCACCCCTTCCGAGGGGTGCCCTCGGTGGTGTGCGGCACCGGCGCGGCGGCCCCCTCCCCTCACGCACGAAGAAGGGCCGAGCGCCCCCGCCGACCCGACGGGGTGGTGCAGTCCCACGTCGCGGGTCGACACCGCCGCAGCCTCGTCGGCGAGGCGGGCCGGGGGCGACCAGCCTTCGGCCGCTGTGACCTCGGTCTCATGGTGACGTTGCGTGCGCGGAGTGGAACTCGCGTGAAGTGGTCCTTCACAGGGTTTGCACAGCCGCCGTCCGGTCGCCGTCGTGACCGTCGGTAACTACTGCTAGGAGAAACGCTCTTGCTCTGTGGATCTCCGGTGTGCCTAGGGTGGTGACCGCTCCCGGACGGACCTGACCAGTCCGTACGTGTCCGGGTGCACGACCGAGCGGCGTACCGGGGGGAAGCGCCACGCACCATCACCGTGCCCGAGACCTCGCGGGCCCGGTCGCCTCTCTCCCGTCTGCGCTGCGAACCACCTCTTCTTGCAGAGGAGAGGGATACGCGTGTCGCATAGAGGACGCGTAGCGAAACGGGGCAGAACTCCCGGGTGGGCGAGGAGGTTGACGGCTCCGGTCGTCTCCCTCGCCTCGATCGCCTTGATTGCCACCGCCGTACATCCGGAGCCGGTCACCGGCCAGAACCCGCGCACCGCCCCGGTCGCCGATTCGTATGACGGCTTCGACGCCGGGAGTGCGGAGCAGGTCCGGCAGGATCAGTGCCTGATGGCCGGTGTGCTGCGCAGGGGCGGGCCGCACATGTTCGCGATCGGGCAGAAGGCTTTGGGCCAGCCCCCGTTGCCCGCCGACGAACTGCATGCGCTGGCCGACCGCCAGTACTGGAACGACACACCGCTGAGCAAGGCGTTCGAGGAGGACCGGGACGGCTGGGACGAGAAGGCTGCCAAGCTCGGTGCCCGCAAGGATGTGTGGCAGGAGGCGCTGAGCGGCCTGGAGACCCCCGGCGGCTACACCGTCGCCGGTTTCCATCGGCCGCCCGGCTCGCCGAACGACGGCAAGGAGGACTTCTTCACCCAGACGGGGTTGGGTCCGTGGATCGGTCAGCGCTGGTGGACTGCCGAGGACTCCTACTACGCCGACCCGACGACGAAGGCGGACGACAAGACCAAGGCGGCGTTCCTGGCGCTGGGTACCAAGCTCTACGGCGGCAAGGACGACTGGTCGCCGGGGGGTGTTCCGTACGAGGAGTGGCGCGGGTGGCAGGACTACGTCACCTCCGGTCATCGTGTGTGGGCGGATGACGCCCGGATCTTCCTGGGTTCCGGGGGGTTCCCGAAGGCCGCTCCCCGGCCGGGGACGTTGCCGTTCCGGGTCGCGGTGGAGGACCTCAAGGCCCGCTTCGCCGGCTGCAACTGGCACAACCCGGTCGATCCCGACAAGGTGCTGGGCAAGGAGGTCAGGGCGGCCTCCGAGGAGTGGCAGAGCGAGGTCGCGGACCAGGCCACGCAGCGCAAGTGGATCCTGGCTGCGAACAGGAAGGCCACCGATGCGCTGGCCGCGGGTGCGCAGAATCTGGGTGAGGCGATCGCGCAGTCCTGGATCGCCGACCACCTGACGCACTGGCTGGACTACTGGTCACCGGGCGGGGCCGGCTGGCTGGGCGACGCGCCGGTGGTGATGGAGTTCCACGCCGCCAAGGGCAAGTGCCTGGACGTGGAGGGCAACAACCCGAACAACGGCACGCCGGTGCAGATCCACACCTGCAACGGGACCGCAGCGCAGAAGTGGGTCGTCTACGGTGACGACTCGGGTCTGCACGTGCGCAGTGTGGGCACGCAGAAGTGTCTGGACGTGCGGGGCAACAACGCGGCGAACGGCACGAAGATCGAGATCTGGTCGTGCAAGAACAACCCGCCGCAGACGTGGAAGTTCAGCCTGAACGGCACCACCAGCCTCAAGAACGTCGGTACCGGCAAATGCCTCGACGTCCACACCTACGACCAGGGCTACAACGCGTGGCTGTGGGGCTGCAACGGCACCGGCCCGCAGCAGCTCGACGTCAAACCGACCGGCCACAACGGCACCGATGGGCTGGGCTACCCGGACAAGGCCCAGTTCACCAAGGCCAACACGGGCATCACCCGGACCCAGGCGGCGGCGAAGAAGCAGCTCGACCTGATCAACGCCCAGGTCAAGGTCGCCGACCAGGCGGTCAAGGACACCGACGCCAACCTCGCCGAGGCCTACCGCAAGGCCGACGCCAGAGGGGTCCCCCGAGGCCGCGGCCTGATCGTCGGCATGCAGAAGGCGCAGGTCACCAAGGCGTCCGCGGCGGCCCTGCACGCGATGGCGAAGGCCGCCGAGACCGCCTACCAGGCGACGAAGGCGTCCGCCGGGGACAGCACCACCGTCGCCGACCGGGCCAAGGCGCAGGCCGCGGCCAGCAAGGCCGCGTTCCGTCGCGCCGCCGCGCAGGAAGCCGACGCGCAGGCCAAGGCCGCCGCCGACGCCGCCGCCCACCAGGCCGAGACCGCCAAGGACCAGGCGGGCATCGCCAAGGCGAAACTCGCCGACGCCACCCAGGCGGAAGCCGACGCCAAGGCCGCCGCGGCCACCGCGCACGCCAAACGACTGGCCGCCGAGGCCCAGGAGAAGACGGCGAAGGCGCAGAAGGCCACCGCCGCGGCGAAACAGGCCGAGGCCGCCCAGCACAAGAAGAACGCCCAAGCGCAGGCCACGGCGGCGCAGCAGGCGCAGACCAGGGCCGAGCAGGCGCAGGCGACCGCCGCCACCAGGCGCGGCGAGGCGGAGAAGGCCGCCGACCATGCCAGGGCCAAGCGCGACGACGCCTGGGACGCCGAGCAGAAGGCGGACGCGGCCCGCGCCAAGGCCGATGCGAAGGCCGCCTACGCCGACTCGCTGGACGCCTCGGACGCCGCCACCGCCGCCCGCGAGGCGGCCGACGCCGCCGACGCGGCAGCCACCACCGCCGAGACGGCCGCGGGCAAGGCCCGCACCGAGGCCGACGCCGCCACCAAGGCCGCGGCGGACGCGGACGCCGCCGCCACCCGCGCCGAAGCAGCAGCGAAACGCGCCCGCTCCGACGCCGACGCGGCCCAGGCCGCCAAACTGAAGACGGACGCGGCGGTAGCGACCGCCACCAGCGCCGCCGCCGACGCGATCAAGGCCGCCCAGACGTCCGCGACCTCGGCACGCACCGCCGTCCACCTCGCCGACGAGGCCGAACAGCACGCCAAGACCGCCACCACGCAAGCCGACGGCGCGAAGGCCGAGGCCGCCAAGGCCCTGACCGCCTCCGCCCAGGCCGCCGGCCACGCCTACATCACCGCCCAAGCCGCCGACGACGCCCGCCACTCCGCCGCGCAGGTCGCCGCACCGGCCAACGACGCCGTCGAACTCGGCTCCCCCTACGCGGACACCGACAGCGCGGCCGGACTGGCGGTCCTGACCGGCCAGGCCTCGAAGACGATCGCCGAGCAACAGCTCGCCGTCGCCCAGGCCCACGCCGACAACGCCGCCCAGGCCGCCTCCGCGGCCCAGGCCCTCGCCGACAAGGCCACCGGAGACACCAAGGCCGCCTACACCGCCGCCGCCTCCGCAGCCCGGCACGCGGTCGACGCCCGCAAGTCCGCCAAGGCGGCGCTCGGCTACGCGGCCGACGCCGCCGACTACGCCGCCCAAGCCTCCGACTCCCTCACCCGCACCCTCGACTACCAGCACAAAGCCTCAGCCGACGCAGACGCCGCCGACAAGGCCGCCACCGGCGCCGAAGGCTACGCGAAGCAGGCCCGCGACTCGGCCGACCAGGCGGCAACGGACGCGGCCGCGGCCCGAGAAGCGGCAGCCGCAGCCGAACAGGCCGCCAAGGACGCCCGCGCCGCAGCCAAGCAGGCTGACGCCGACGCCACCGCCGCCGAACAAGCCGCCAAGGACGCCGCGAAATACGCCGAGGAAGCCCAGGAAGCAGCCGAAAAGGCGGAACGAGCGAAGGCCAACCAACAGGTCAGCAGCGGCGCGGGCACCGGCATCGGCGGCGTGTTCTACGTCGTCGACGAGGACACCATCGAGATCACCGAGGCCAAGCAGCTCAACGACTGCGTCATCGACATCGGCCTCACGGGCTGCAAGGTCTCCTTCGATGTGACGTTCGACGTCAAGGTCGACTTCTACCTGTGCACCAACGCCGACGTACCGGCGACCGAGTCGGGCTGCCCGGTGGAGGACACCCTGCACCTCAGCAGGGAACCCTTCAAGGGGCTGCAGAAGAAGGTCACCCAGTACTTCAGCAAGCTCGACCTGATCAAGCAGACCGTCGTCTACCAGATCCTCAAGGCAGTACTCGTCCAGGACTTCGTCGACTGCTGGCACGGCAGCGTCAGTGGCTGCGCCTGGGCGGCAAGCAACTTCATCCCCGGCAAGGCGTTCGGCAAGGTCGCCGAGGCGATGCGCGCCCTGGACGCGGCGCTGCGCACCGGCGTGGGGGTTCGCGACGCGCTTAGGGCCCTGAAGGCCCTGGAGGAGATCGACCCCGCGACCATCGCCAGGATCGAGGGCACGGTCAACACGTACGAGGACGTGCTCGCCGCCTGCCGGGTGAACAGCTTCCCGGGTGACACCCGGGTGCTGATGGCGGACGGCAGCCACAAGGCGATCCGGGACGTACGGACCGGTGATCTGGTTCTCGCCGACGCCCCCCAGACCGGGCGCGGAAGCGCGCAGCCGGTGACCGACACGTTCCGGCACCGGACCACGCTCCTGGTGGACGTCACCCTGGCCGACGGTGCCCTCACCAGCACGGCGGGCCACCGCCTCTGGGTGGACGGCGATGGCTGGACCCGGGTGTCCGAGCTCCGAGCGGGCGACCGGCTCCGCACCCCGGACGGCACGCGGCACACGGTGAGGTCACTGCGGACGCGGAGCGACCTCGCGCCCCGTGAGGTGTTCGACCTGTCGATCGACGGGCTGCACAGCTTCTACGTCGGTACCGCGGGCGCCCGGTCGTATGACGTCCTTGTCCACAACTGCACAGACATCCTGGCGGACGAGGACATCGCAGGTGCCCACACCCTGCGGGAGCATGTGCGGAAGACCGACGAGGAGATGGTGCGGAAGGCGCTGGACACGCCGGGCGGTGTGGCGACGCGGTGGGCTGACGAAGCAACCGCCGCACGCGCCGTCGACCAGGCCATGAAGGAGTGGATCAAGAACCCGAAGAACGCGCAGAAGCTGGAGGACTGGAAGGTCCGGCAGGCCCAGCGCATCGGGAAGAAAATCGGCTTCGACCCGAACAGGGATCTTCTGCCCGTCACCTGGACGCTGAAAGACGAAGGATCCTTGGGCACCAAGTGGGTGAAGGACGGTGACCGGGCGCGCACGTCCCCCGCCGGGAACAAGGTGGTGATCAAGCTGAAGTACGTGGGGAAGATGCACAAGCCGACCAAGTACGTCGTCTACACCTCCTTCCCGGAAGGCTGACGCGTGACAGAGGACATCGGGCTGTCGTGGATGGCCGCACAGTGCGACGATCTGGAGGACCTTCCTCCGGACGAACTCGACTGCCTGGCCGAACACGGGCCCGTCGCGGCGACGCTGCGTATCGCCGCGCGGTCGGTGACGGACCTGGACCGGTCGGGGGCCCTGCGATTCGGGCAGGATGTGCGGCGTCTGTCGCAGTCGCCTCTCTCGGACGGAACACTTCGCACGGTGTGGGTGGGAGCCACCGATCATGTCTTCGATCCCGCGAAGGACGGCGTGCGGGCCCGTGACTGGCTCGGGTTGCTCGAGGAGGCATGGCTGTCGGCGGAACGGCGTGCGCACCCCGCGTTCGTTCCGCCCGCCGCCGCCCCGGTTACGGACTGCGAGTCGCGGCGGGCCGTACTCCGCGCGATGTGCCCGCTTGCCGACGGCCTGACGGACGCGGCCGAGAAGCACGTCTATCCGCTGCCGCTCCCCGGTCTGGTCCCCGCACTGGAACAGGTCGTCGTCCACGCCTGCGCCGATCTGGGCTACAGGCTGTTCCTGCGCGCTCTGAAGGCGTACTTCGTACTGATCGACAAGACGAGTCATGACGCGTTCATCGTGCTCGGGAGGCGGTTCGGCTATCCGGCGTTGCTGGTGGAGGACAACCTCAACTACCAGGAGTGATCCAGGGCGCTGTGAGGGGCCGGGGGACACGGGGACATGTCTTCCGGCCCCTCTCGGCGCCGGCCAGCCGGCCGCACCGTCCCCAGCCGCGCGTGCAGGCCCCGCGACAGGGAGAGGGGAGGACAGCTCGCCAAGCAGGCACATTCCCGTGAGCGGAGTCCGCCTTTGCCGGTGCGTCGGAAGGTGGACGGTCGGTGGCCGGACCCGGGCCTTGGCCGGCGTGCCGTCTCGGGTGCGGCTGCGGCCTGCATATCCTCGGCAGCGACGGCACGGCGAGGCGCACGGCACGGCGGAGGAGACGAGTGGCCCACGAAGAGCAAGGTGAGCCCGAGACCCCTTCCCTACGCGGGCTCCTCGCCTTCGACGACCGGGACACCCTGCGCCTGCTGCGCGCACCGCGCACGCACGACGTTCCCGTGACGCGGCTCGCGATCGGCCTCGACGACCTCGAGGCAGCGGCCGGCCGGGAAGAACCGGAAGGTTCGGGAACAATCCGAAGGCAGAGAGGGGCCGGGTGACCGAGGAGGCCTCGGTGGTCTTGAGGAGTCGGGTGGCCGCCCGGCCGCGGGAACGTCCGGCACACTGCTGCTCGCGGTGGGGGCCGCCGCCGAGGGGGCCACGGTGTGCGAGGCCGCGCGGCGCGGCGCGGGGGCACTGGTGCTCGCCGACGCACCGTCCGACGCGGGCGAGAACTGGGCGGGAGTGCTGGCGGCTGTGGAGCGGACCGGGATCGGACTGCTGGCGCGTGCCCCGGGCACCGACTGATCGCGCGCCGCCGAACTGGTCCGCTCGTACCTGTCGTTCGCGCATGCCGGAACCGCGGGCGGCGCCGCCGGCAACGGAGTGGACGCGCCGGCCGCGTTCGCCGCTCGGGTGGCCGACTACGTGGGCGGCTCGATCACCGTCGAGGACACCCAGCTGCCGGTGCTGGCCCATTCCGCGACCGGCCCCGGAGCGGACCCGCTGCGGCGCACGACCATCCTGGGCGGGCGCGTGCCCGCGGAGCGCATCGCCGAGCTGCGGCGCAGCGGGCTGCTGCGCGCGCTGTGGACTTCCGAAGACGTCATCCACCGGCCGGCCGACGACGGCAGCCCGGAGCGCTTGGTGGTCGCAGTCCGCAGTGGCCAGGAGGTACTCGGGTCGATCTGGGTGGCGGCCGACGGCGGTGGATGCGCACCCTCGTCGCGTACCTCGACACCGGCGGCGACACCGCGACGGCGGCCCGACGGCTCGTGCTGCACCCCAACACGCTCCGCTACCGGCTGCGCAGGATCCGCGAACGTCACCGGGTCGACCTGGAGGCCCCGGACACCCGCCTGCTGGTGACGCCGGCGGCCCGCCTGCTGCCGCCGACCGCGGGGGTCGGCTCCGGCGCGGGCGCCGGGACGGGGACGGGCGCCGGGACGGGGACGGGCGCCACCGAGGAGCAGGGACGCCGGGCGGACAGTGGTGCCGCGGCGACCGGGTACCGCGGTACGGGTCGCGGCAGGGTAGCGGGTGAGGCGGAGAAGGCCGCCGACCATGCCAGGGCCAAGCGCGACGACGCCTGGGACGCCGAGCAGAAGGCGGACGCGGCCCGCGCCAAGGCCGATGCGAAGGCCGCCTACGCCGACTCGCTGGACGCCTCGGACGCCGCCACCGCCGCCCGCGAGGCGGCCGACGCCGCCGACGCGGCAGCCACCACCGCCGAGACGGCCGCGGGCAAGGCCCGCACCGAGGCCGACGCCGCCACCAAGGCCGCGGCGGACGCGGACGCCGCCGCCACCCGCGCCGAAGCAGCAGCGAAACGCGCCCGCTCCGACGCCGACGCGGCCCAGGCCGCCAAACTGAAGACGGACGCGGCGGTAGCGACCGCCACCAGCGCCGCCGCCGACGCGATCAAGGCCGCCCAGTCGTCCGCGACCTCGGCACGCACCGCCGTCCACCTCGCCGACGAGGCCGAACAGCACGCCAAGACCGCCACCACGCAAGCCGACGGCGCGAAGGCCGAGGCCGCCAAGGCCCTGACCGCCTCCGCCCAGGCCGCCGGCCACGCCTACATCACCGCCCAAGCCGCCGACGACGCCCGCCACTCCGCCGCGCAGGTCGCCGCACCGGCCAACGACGCCGTCGAACTCGGCTCCCCCTACGCGGACACCGACAGCGCGGCCGGACTGGCGGTCCTGACCGGCCAGGCCTCGAAGACGATCGCCGAGCAACAGCTCGCCGTCGCCCAGGCCCACGCCGACAACGCCGCCCAGGCCGCCTCCGCGGCCCAGGCCCTCGCCGACAAGGCCACCGGAGACACCAAGGCCGCCTACACCGCCGCCGCCTCCGCAGCCCGGCACGCGGTCGACGCCCGCAAGTCCGCCAAGGCGGCGCTCGGCTACGCGGCCGACGCCGCCGACTACGCCGCCCAAGCCTCCGACTCCCTCACCCGCACCCTCGACTACCAGCACAAAGCCTCAGCCGACGCAGACGCCGCCGACAAGGCCGCCACCGGCGCCGAAGGCTACGCGAAGCAGGCCCGCGACTCGGCCGACCAGGCGGCAACGGACGCGGCCGCGGCCCGAGAAGCGGCAGCCGCAGCCGAACAGGCCGCCAAGGACGCCCGCGCCGCAGCCAAGCAGGCTGACGCCGACGCCACCGCCGCCGAACAAGCCGCCAAGGACGCCGCGAAAGACGGCCCTGACCGAGGGGACGAGGGTAGGCACCAGCAAGGGAAGGCCGATCGTCGAAGTCGTCTTCCAGGGCAAGACCCAGCGCCTGGCCATTACTGTGGGCGACAACGGATTCGTGGTAGGAGCAAACCCTGTATGACCGGTGAAGAACCGCAGCATCTGCTGGTGCAGGCCCGGGGTGAGCCGTCCCCGCTGTACCAGCCGCCCGAAGGCGGCTGGTGGGAGGAGGACGTCGTCGCGTTCACCGTCAACGTCCCGCTGCAAGATGCTGCCCTCGGTCTGCCCGAGGACCTCTCCGACGAGCTCCGCTCCTGGTCGTTGTCCTACCCACCCGGGGCGTTCATCTCCCGACCGGACCTGCGGAAGCACGTCACGCGAGGCTTGATCGCCGCGCAGCGTCTGGCCCGGTACCTCGGCCCGTCCTGGGTGGTCCGCTACTGGGACGAACGCCATCGTACGGTGAAGTGGGTGTGCTGGGGCTGCGACCGCCTGCACTGGGAACGCGACAGCCACGGCACCCCGCCGCACCCGGTCGGCATCACGGTGGAGGGCGAGTTCAAGTTCGGTCCGCTGCGCTCCGACGGTTTCGGCGACTTCTTCCCTGATGACCCTGCCGCCGCTCTGGACCTGTCCGACGACCTCGCCGCCGCCCTGTACCGGTGGGCACAGGACATCGACACCACGCTGAACCTGGAGTTGCGGGACCGGGAGGACGGCAAGTACGACGCCGAATGGCAGCGGTTGTTCCAGGAGGGAATGGACCTGGCGCGGCAAGTCGCACACGAGCTCGGTCCGGCTCGGAAGGTGACCTACAAAGGCCTGGCCCATGGGGGTCTCACCGCACTGACGTCGGTCACCTGGCAGGGTGACCGGCAACTGTAGACACGCGCCGACCTTGACCGGCGGAGCGGGGAGCGTATGCAGGTCCCGCTCCGCCGGTGTCAAGGGCACGACACGGATGCCCGGCACCTCATCGCGGCCGACGATGCGCCGCGCCGATACCAGAACGTCGCAGCAAAGAGGTTCCGATGTGAAAGTCGTGTCCCTGCCCGGCGGCAAGGAGCCGGAGGGGTTCAACTGGTTCGCCACTGGTGCTCTGTTCAGCGAGGCAGCCGCATTCATCATGCAGCGCGTTCAGGACGAGCACGCAAGAGCGGAAGTAGTCGGCAGCATGCAGTCGGGCTACGTCTTTTGGGAAGATCTGCCGGAACCGGACCTCACAGGCGTTCTGACCGCTCTGCGTGACGAATTCCCGTCGTTCGTCGATTCCGTCGTCTACCCACCGCAGGCCGCCCTGGCCATGGACCACCCGGAGATCTTCATCGCGCGCGCCAAGTCGCTCGCTTACCTGGCAGGTCGAAGTCTCACCCTCCGCGACACTCCCGGGGCGGCGCCGCCCGAGAGCGGCGGGCAGGTCGAGGAGGTATCCGCGCGGGTCGCAGCGGGGGTGCCGCTGCGGGGACACGCAAGGTACGAGGCACCCGGCGGGATCGACTTCCACTGCGCGGCCGAGGACCGCGCTGAAAAGCTTGCACGGGCGGGCTCGGACGGGTCGGTCAGCGTGTGCATCGGTACACTCCGCCTGGAGACGGGCGTCACCACTCACCAGCTGCTCTATGCAAGGGGATACAGCCCGCGTTCCGCTTGGGGCGCGTCGTCTCTGCCCGCCCCGGATGCAGCACCGGGAGCCGTGTTCCTCCTCCCGGAGCGCACCCTGGTGCCCGGTGCCCCGGTCGAGGTCGCCGGGGGCGAGCAGTGGGGGGCCGACTACGACGCGCGGACGGGATGGCTCAGGGTGGGGGCGCGGCGCGGCCGGAGCGGCGACCTCGTCCGGGTCGCCGACGACACCGTGGTCGAGGTGGTGGACGGATTCCTCGCCTCCGTCTGGCTGTACCTCCCGTCGGCCTGACGTCTGTGCCGCGGATGACCGCTTCCGCGGCACAGGCGGGGCCGGCGACGCTCCGTTCGGTGCCGTGGCGACCGGCCTCGTTCGCGCCCTGGAGCGGGTGGTCACCGACTGCTGCGCGGACCTCGGCCACCGGCTGTTTCTCCGCGCAATGAAGGCGTACCACGTGCCAGCCGACAGGCCGCGCCTCGTCGCACTCGGTGAACGGTTCGGCTATCCGCAGTGGGTCGTACCCGAAGGGCTCGACGACCGGACCGGCTGACGCTGAACCCGATCGGCCGCCCCAGGACGGTACGCGGCTGAGGGCGCCCCCTGCAGGGGGCGCCCTCAGCTCTTGTGCGGCTCCCGAACGGGTCTGCGGGAATGCTCAGTCGGTGGTGTAGACGTGCATGCCGGGCACGGTCAGCGTCCCGCCGAACTGGGCGGCCTGGACGACCTTCACATGGGTGAAGTAGATCAGCGGGATGTTCAGCGGCGGCGGGTTGTCCGGGCTGAACGTGATGGGTATCAGACCGAAGAGGTTGCCGGAGATGCTCTGGGTGTACATCACCGTGGAGCCCTGGCGGATGGTGGACGTCGACCCCTTGGAAGCCTGCACGTGGTAGGTCTTGCCGGACTGCTTGTCCTTGACCGTCTGGTGCAGGTCGCCGATGTCGGTGCCGTTGTTGATGACGTACTTCAGGACCTTCTTCGTCGTCCCGTTGGCCGTCCGCACCTCGACGATGCCCTGGTAGTCGGCGCCCTTCAGCAGCAGCGAGCTGGCGTCCAGGTACCACGGGTCGTCGGCCACGAGGATCTTGTTGTCGACGCCGCTGAGGGCGTCGGTCGCCGCCTCGCAGTCGGCCGGGACCGGGGTGGAACTCGCCGACGGGCTCGGGGACGCGGCGACCGCGGGCGCCTCGGTGGTGCCCGGGGTCGTCTCCGCCGCCTTCTGGGTGGTGCCCTGGGCGGCGTCCCGGACCGTGTCGGTCACCTTGCCGGCCGTCTTCCCGGTCGCGCCGGAGGCTCCGGACGAACCGGAGGTAGCGCCGCCGCCTTCGGTACCGGAACCCGCGGTGTCCGTGGCACCGCCCGATCCGGTCGCGGCGGAGGCGGTCGGCGTGGGAGTCGCGGTGGGCTCCGGGCTCGATGCCTCGGTGCCGCCGCCTCCGCCGGTGAAGACCCCGGATATCGCGTCGCCGAGAGCCTCCAGCAGGCCCTTGTCGGTCTCGGACGGCGACGGGGCGGGCGTCGGCGCGACGGTGGCGGTCTCCGCCGTCTTCGCCGTGTCCGTACCCGTCCCGGTGGAGCCGGAGCCGGACCCCTCGGAGGTGGGGGACGAGGAGGACGTCGCGGTCGGCGTGGGCTGGGCGCTGTCGCCGGAACCTGAATCCGGCGAAGAGGCCCCGCCCGAACCGGAGTCCGACGACGGCGTCTGCTGTGCGGAGTCCTGCGCGCCCGGGCCCGCCTCGGCACCGGAGGTGCCCGCCGAGGCGGAGGGCTCCGGAGTGGTGGAGGCGTCCTGCCCGCCGCCGTCCAGGGCCGCCACACAGTCCTGGTACTCGTCGGCCAACTCCGAGGACTGCGCCGAGGAGGGGTTGTTGTCGGCCATGGCCAGCGAGGCCGTGAAGCCCATTCCCATCAGCACGGCGGTCGGCATCGCGACCGAGGCGATGGCTCGCCCGGCCGGCATGTGGAACCTGGTGAACAGCGGCTTCTTGGGTGCCGCGTGGCGCGGCCCGGTTCTCACACGGGACGCGTCCGCGTCCACCTCGTGAGTCACCTCGTCAGCCGGCACTGTGCCTCCCGTTCGCCCCGTTGCCCGGGCTCGTTCCTGACAGATCGTTGGGTGCGTTCCCCTCGTCCGCCGGCTGCGGGACCGCGGCGTCCGGGGCGGCAGGCGCCGTGGCCGCGTCACCCTCGGTCGCGGTGGCCTCCTGCGCCGGGGCCTCGCCCGCAGGGGCGCCCTCCTGCGGCGCGGGGGCCTCGCCCGTGGGGGCGGCGGTCTCCTGCTGCGGTGCCGGGGCGGCCTCCGCGGGCGCGGCGGCGACCTCGGCGGACTCCTCCGCGGGCGGCGCACCCGGTGCCCAGGCGACGGCCATCGCGCCACCGATGAGGGCGAACAGGAAACCGACGACGAAACCGCCGAAGTTGGACACGGGGATCGACACCAGGGCCAGCAGGATCGCCGCGACGCCCGCGAAGACGCGGATGTGCATCTGGACCCAGAGGCTGACGCCGAGGACGACGAGCAGCACGCCGATGATGAGAGAGCCCGCGCCGGCGGTGGTCGACATCGCCAGCGTCAGGTGCCCGAACTGCAGGTGCGCGTAAGGGAAGTACATGATCGGCACGCCACCGAACATGACGAACAGTCCGGCCCAGAACGGCCGCGTGCCCCGCCAGGCGCGGAACTGCAGCCTCCAGCGATGGGGCTGGCTCAATGCGGCAGGAGTCTCGGCGCTCATGGAAAACAGCTCCCTGGTGCGGCGTTGCTGTGGTGAGGGGTGGTTCTGCGGTGGTGGTGTGGGGGGTGTGTGAAAGCACGCGGAGAGCGCGCGGGCGGGGGGCGCCTGAGCATCCCCCCGCCCGTCACCGAGTGCCTAGTAGCACTCGTGGGTGCCCGTCTGGAGCTTCATCTTCAGACCCGGCAGCTTGAAGGTTCCGGCGGTGGTCGCCCACGCCGTCTGCTGCACACCGGTCAGGTGGGCCTTCTCGGCCTGCTGGGCGAAGCCGTAGGGGTTGGCCTGCTCGCTGCCGCCCTTCATGCCCGGACCCTGGCTGATGTCCTTGCCGGCCACGCCGATGTCCATGTTCGTGAACTCGGCGTCCGCGTTCAGATCCTCGACATCGATGTAGAGGTTCTTGGCGTAGACCTGCTTGGCCTGGTCGGTGCTGTCACCCGCCGTCAGCATCAGGCTGACGGATCCCAGCAGGGGGATGTTCGGGGTGACCACGGACTGGCACATCTTCTGGATGTGGGCCTCGTCGAAGACCGACACCGCGACCGGGTGCGCCGTCTTCTCACCGGTGAGGGTGTACCCCTGGTCGATGGCTCCGTACTGCGAGAAGCCAGTGCCGTTCAGGTCCTCCGCCGTGACCTTGAACGACTGACCCGACACGCTGAAGGACGCGGCGAGCGCGCCCTGCGCGAGGGCGACGCCTATCGCGGCCGTCGCGGCGACGCTGGGCACCATGACCACAGCGAACCGCTTCCATCTGGTCCCGCCACGCACCTGGGACTCCATATTTCCTCCTTCTCGGACGTACATCTCCTGACCGCCTGGCCCCAGTCGGCGGCTCAGCCGGGCAGGGATGGGAGAAGTGCTACGTCCTCGGGAAGGAGAGCGCCCGTACTCGAAGGCGCACAACGCACCCGAATCACCGGCGATCACCCCCGAGCGACAACCACTGGTCGCGCCTGACACGCATCACGCACAACCTTGCGGACAGGCTTCGCCTGGTTGGACGAAGACCCCCCTGTCCTAGAGACGGCGCCACTGCCGCCGGCTCTGCTCGGTGGGGACCCTGGAACTCCCGTGGCCCGACCGGCTGTCGGGTGGTGGGAACGGACCGAGCGTGGCCGATCGTGGTGCATTCTGGCCGCCCGCACAAGGGGGTTCGTTACTCGCTAGTAACGGCTGGATCACCGGCCGACGACCCACTGACCCCGGGTGACGACGCACCGTGCCGCTTCGGGGGTGGACAAAGTCATTGACCGCTGGACATAACCCGACAGAGGAACGGCTCCGACTTACTCGCAGTAACAGCGGTCGCGATTACCAAGATTTGGCAAAGCGCGACCGCGTTGAAGGCATCTCGCCGAAATCTTTCACTCGGGCACCACGTGCCCGAGTGATCGACGGCCGGTCGGAAACGGGGCTCTCACCCCGCTCGGAACAGGTCTTCCGCCCCGCTCGGAACAGGCCTTCCGCCCCGCTCGGAACGGGTCTTCGGCCCGCTCAGAACAGTGCGCGTGCCAGTGCCCGCCGAGCCGCCGTCACGCGTGGATCCTCGGATCCCACGACCTCGAACAGCTCCAGGAGCCGCAGGCGCACGGCGTTCCGGTCGTCGCCCGCCGTGCGCTGCACGGTCTCGATCAGCCGCCCGAAGGCGTCCTCGACATGCCCCCCGACCAGGTCCAGGTCGGCGGCGGTGATCTGTGCCTGCACGTCGGCCGGCTTCTCGGCGGCCTCCTTGCGCACCTGCTGCGAATCCACGCCCTGCACCCGCTGGAGCAACTCGGCCTGGGCGAGACCGAGTCGGGCCTCGGGGTGAGTCGGGTCCTCGGCGAGCACGTTCTTGTACGCCTGGACGGCACCGCCCAGGTCACCGGCGTCCAGTGCCTGCGCGGCGGCGTTCAGCACCGCCTCGTGCGGGCCGGCCGGGGCGGCCTGCGGGGCAGGAGCACCCGGTTCGGCGTCCGGGTCGACGGTCAGACCGGTCAGACCGAAGCGCTGCTCGCCCACCTGGATCAGCTGGTCGAGCGTCTGGCGGATCTCCGTCTCGGCGGCGACCCCCTGGAAGAGCGGGAGCGCCTGGCCGGCGACCACC
The DNA here is from genome assembly GCF_016921115.1 of Streptomyces actuosus. Lineage (GTDB taxonomy): Bacteria > Actinomycetota > Actinomycetes > Streptomycetales > Streptomycetaceae > Streptomyces > Streptomyces actuosus_A. The sequence goes on along the minus strand of NZ_JAFFZS010000029.1, from coordinate 67,618 downwards.
GCGAAAACGGCCGGGATGCCCTGGATCCCGAACTGCTGCATCAGCATCTGGTTGGCGTCTACGTCGATCTTGGCAAGCAGGAACCGCCCGTTGTACTCGACGGCGAGCCGCTCCAGGACAGGGCTCAACTGCTTGCAGGGCTGGCACCATTCGGCCCAGAAGTCGATGACGACGGGCACTTCGGCCGAGCGCTGGACGACCTCGCGCTCGAAGCCGGCCTCGTCGACGTCGATGACGAGATCGGCGGGCGACACCGCGCCGACCCCGCCCTGCCGGGCGGCTTCGGCGCGCGCCTGCTCCGCCTTGGCCTTGGCCTCCTGGGCCGCCTTCACCGCGGCGAGGTCGACGACGCCGCTCATGGACATGTTCCGTGGCTGCATGCGTCTATCCTCCCCCGTTCCCGCCCATGCACGAAAAGCGCCGTCGAAGCGGGCTTGACGGCGTGCTGTCGGCGCCGGGTCCCCACCCGCGCCTGTGGTCGTCGCCCGTGTACGTCCGTCACGAGCTTTCGCTACGAGTCGTAGCGTAATGCCAGTCGGCATCCTGTCCACACCGCCCCCCGGTGATCTCGCTCACGGTCACCCGCCGACCACGGGTTTCGGTCACCGGCGGATATCGTCGAGGCATGCAGAGCCGCAGCCCCGCCGCCAGCCGCCCCGGGCGCCCCCGCAGTGCCGCCGCGGACACCGCGATCCTGGCCGCGACCCGGGCCGCGCTGGTGGAGCTGGGCTGGTCCAAGCTCACCCTGGGGGACGTGGCGACGCGGGCGGGCGTGGCGAAGACGACCCTGTACCGCCGCTGGTCGGGCAAGAACGAGCTGGTGGTCGACGCGGTCGCGGAGCTCTTCGACGAACTGGAACTGCCCGACCGGGGCAGCCTGGCCGCCGACATCGAGGGCGTGGTCCTGCAGTTCGCCGCGATCCTGGCCCGCCCGGAGGCCAGAAGCGGCCTGATGGCCGTGGTCGCGGAGTCGACCCGCGACGACGCGCTGCGGGAACGGATCCGCGAATCGATCGTCGAGCGCCAGAAGGGGCTGGTCCTCGCCGGGCGCGCCCGCGCCCAGAGCCGCGGTGAGCTGCCCCCCGAGACCGATCCCGCAGAGGCGGCCCGCACCGCCGACCTGATCTTCGATGTGGTGGCGGGCGCCGTGGTGCACCGCGCCCTGGTGAGCGCCGAGCCCGTCGACGCGGAGTGGGCCCAGGGCTTCACCCAGCTCCTGCTGGGCGGGCTGGCGGCGTCCGCGTCGACCTGATCCGCCGCCTCCGCCGGTGCCGTGGCCGGACTGGTTCACCGGCTCGCGGCGCCCGGAACGGCCTCGGAAGGGCCCCAGGTACCGGTGCCGTTCGTCACCGGGGAGGACGTGGAGCCGCCGTCGCGGACCTGCCACTCGACCGGCTGGTCGACCTCGTGCGTCAGCAGGAACAGTCCCTGCACGCCGGGGTCGTCCTCGTCGGCGGCCGGCAGAGCGGCGATGCCCGACAGCTGGTCGCGCAGCCAGGGCGCCTCCGCCTCCTGGAGGTCGCCGCCGTAGAGAGCGGCGCGGCGGTTGCCGGACGCGCCGAGCACGACGGGCGCGCGCGTCGTCCGCCCGGCTCCTCCCACCTGCGTGCGTCACCCTCCGTCGACGCCACTCGCCGATCGGAAGCGCGTCGGGGGCGCGGGACCCCGGGGCGACCGTTCGGTGAAGTTCCCGTCACCGGCGCACCGCGAGAGGGCGAAGCACCGGTTCGTACACCTGGCGGCAAGGTGCCCGACACCGGTGCGACGCCCGCCGCGTCTCAGAAGCCCGCCGGCTCCGTGTACACGCCCCATTCGTCACGCAGCACTCCGCAGATCTCGCCGAGCGTGGCCTCGGCGCGGACGGCGTCGAGCATGGGCTCGATCATGTTGCCGCCCTCCCGGGCGGCCACCAGCATCGCGTCCAGGGCGGTCCGCACCCGGGTGTCGTCCCGCCGCGCCTTGCGCTCGGCGAGCGCCCGCACCTGCTCCCGCTCCACCTCGTGGCTGACCCGGAGGATCTCCAGGTCCCCGGTGACCGATCCGGTGTGGACGTTGACGCCGACGACCCTCTTGTCGCCCTTCTCCAGGGACTGCTGGTAGCGGAAGGCGGACTCGGCGATCTCGCCGGTGAACCAGCCGTCCTCGATGCCGCGCAGGATCCCGGAGGTGATCGGCCCGATGGGGTGCTGCCCGTCGGGGTGGGCCCGCAGTCCCCGCTCCTTGATCTGGTCGAAGATCTTCTCGGCGTCGGCCTCGATGCGGTCCGTCAACTGCTCGATGTACCAGGAACCGCCGAGCGGGTCGGCGACGTTGCCGACGCCGGTCTCCTCCATCAGCACCTGCTGGGTACGCAGGGCGATCTCGGCGGCCTGCTCGCTGGGCAGCGCCAGGGTCTCGTCGAGGGCGTTGGTGTGCAGGGAGTTGGTGCCGCCCAGCACCGCGGCGAGCGCCTCGACGGCCGTGCGCACCACGTTGTTGTAGGGCTGCTGGGCGGTCAGTGAGACACCGGCGGTCTGGGTGTGGAAGCGCAGCCACTGCGCCTTGTCGCTCTTCGCGCCGTAGACGTCCCGCATCCAGCGGGCCCAGATCCTGCGGGCCGCGCGGAACTTGGCGATCTCCTCGAAGAAGTCCACGTGCGCGTCGAAGAAGAAGGACAGGCCGGGCGCGAAGACGTCCACGTCCAGGCCGCGGCTGAGGCCCAGCTCCACGTACCCGAAACCGTCGGCCAGGGTGTACGCCAGCTCCTGTGCGGCCGTCGCACCGGCCTCGCGGATGTGGTAGCCGGAGACGGAGAGCGGCTTGTAGGCGGGGATGGCGGCGCTGGTGTGCTCCATCAGGTCGCCGATGAGCCGCAGGTGCGGCTCGGGCTGGAAGAGCCACTCCTTCTGGGCGATGTATTCCTTGAAGATGTCGGTCTGGAGGGTCCCGTTGAGCACCCCCGGATCGACGCCCTGCCGCTCGGCGGCGACGAGGTACATGCAGAAGACGGGCACGGCGGGCCCGCTGATGGTCATGGAGGTGGTGACGTCCCCGAGGGGGATGTCCCGGAACAGCACCTCCATGTCGGCGGCGGAGTCGATGGCGACACCGCAGTGCCCGACCTCGCCGAGCGAGCGGGGGTCGTCGGAGTCGCGGCCCATGAGCGTCGGCATGTCGAAGGCGACGGACAGGCCGCCACCGCCGTTGCCGAGGATCATCTTGTAGCGCTCGTTGGTCTGCTCGGCGTTGCCGAACCCGGCGAACTGGCGGATGGTCCACGTACGCCCCCGGTAGCCGGTCGGATACAGACCGCGGGTGAAGGGGTACTCACCGGGCCAGCCGATCCGGTCGAAGCCCTCGTACGTGTCCCCGGGCCGGGGCCCGTACACCGGCTCCACGGGGTCTCCGGAGAGCGTGGTGAAGTCAGCGTCGCGCTTGCGTGCGGCGTCGTACCGGGCCTGCCAGCGGCGGCGGCCCTCCTCGATGGCGTCAGCGTCCATACCACCGAATTTACTTGGACGTCCTAGTAAATGTCGACGGTTGACAGCGGTCAATCGGGAGCCGGGGCCCGAACGGGTGAGGAGACCGCCGTACGCGCCTGGCGTACGGCGGTACGGCGGCTACGCCTCGGCGACCGCGGGCGCACTCTGCGCGACCGTGGCCTCCAGCTCGTGGCTGACCCGGCGCTCGACGAAGAAGGCGGCGGTCGGGATCGTCCCGGCCAGCAGCACCCACAGCTGCTTCTTCACCGGCCACTTCGCCTTGGAGCCGAGGTCGAAGGCGAAGATCAGGTAGATGACGTAGAGCCAGCCGTGCGCGATGCCGACGACGCTCGTGAAACCGTCGGCGCCGTTCACGTCCAGGAGGTACTTGGCGATGACGCCCAGCGTGAGCAGGACGAGTAGCACACCGGTCACGTAGGCCATGACGCGGTAGCGCGTCAGCACGCTCTTCTTCATGCGTACGAGCGTAACCGGGCGTTCCGGGAGATCTTGCCGGGGGTCGGCCCGGGGCCGGCCGGGGGAACGGCCCTGCACCCGGGAGGAGCGGATCCGGGGAGAAGCAGGGCCCCCGAGAAGCCACGGCCGGGGAGCGGCCGGTGCCCGGAGGATGCCGGGGCGACCGGGGGGAAGCCGGAAGGCTCGGGCCGGGCGGCCGCCGGGCCCGAGCCCGCCCCGGGGGAGCCGGCCCGGCCCGCTCGATCCCGACCCGGGTCGACCCCGGGGCCGATGCGGTGGTTCAGTCCTCGTCGAAGTCGTTCGCCGCGACCCGGAGCGGGCGCAGCAGGGCGAAGATCTCCCCGCACTCCTCGGCGTCGTAGGCGCCCAGGCCGAAGTCCATGGCCATCAGGTCCCGGGTGGCGGCCTCGACCACCTCGCGCCCCTTGCCGGTGATGGAGGCGAGGGTGCCGCGGCCGTCGTTGGGGTTGGGGCGCTTGCCCACCAGGCCCGACCGCACCAGGCGGTCGACGGTGTTCGTCACGGAGGTGGGGTGGACCATGAGGCGCTCGCCGATCTTGGACATCGGCAGCTCCCCCTCCTTGGAGAAGGTGAGCAGCACCAGCGCCTCGTAGCGCGCGAACGTCAGCCCGTAGGGCTTCACCACCGCGTCGACCTCGGCGAGCAGGATCTGGTGCGCCCGCATGATCGAGGTGATCGCGGCCATGGACGGCACGTTCCCCCAGCGCTGCTTCCAGAGCTCGTCGGCGCGGGCGATGGGGTCGAAGGGAAGACTGAGCGGCTTCGGCACGCCCTCGACCTTACCGGCCGGTCACATGCTGGTCAGCCCTGTCTCGCCTTTCGGTCCCCCGGGCTTCGGATCCGCAGGGTCCCGGCTCGGCGGTCCTGCCCGCGAGGGGCACCGCGGGGGTCGCGTGCTCCCGGCAGCCTGCACGCCCTCGCGCGCCCCAGGGGTCCCGCATCGCCCGGGCCGCTCCGGGCAAGGGCGGGCGCGGTACTCCCCCGGTGCTGCACGGAGTCTCCGCGCAGCCTGGCGGCGCGGGGCCCGGGCACATGCTCGGCGCGACGGCCCGCCGCGCGCCCAGCGCGCGCCCGGCGCGACGGATCGTCGTTCCAGCGCGGGACGACCGCCTCGGACCACGGCGAGCCGGGATCGGGCGGCGCCGGAACCGGCAGGGCGGGAACCGGCGGGGCGGCACGTCCGGGCCGGGCCGCCCCCTGCCCGGCGCGCGGGCACGTCCGGGCCGCGCCCGGCCGCGCCGCGGACTACCGGCGGCCGGATCTGCGCAGGTGGTGCCGCACCGCCCGCTGGGCGACGGGCCCCAGTTCCTCCAGCGCCGCGACGAGCGCCCCCAGCTGGTCCAGGGCGTCGAGGGCCGCGCCCGCCCCGGCGACGTCCACCTGCTCGTACAGCTCGATCCCGACGAACGACGCGGCCACCGCACGGGCCAGCCCCGCCGGATCGGCGCACTCCGACAGGGGCGTGCCCACCAGCACGCGCCGCAGCACCTTCTCGATCTCGGCGATCCACAGATCGAGCCCCGCCGCGGTGGCCGGGCCGACCGCCGCGTGCGTGGGCGCACCGGCCAGCAGCTGGCCGAGGAGGGAGACGTGCCCGTCGGCGCGCTCCTGCTCGTGGATCTCTCGTCCTACGGCGAGGAGTTCGGACAGCGAGGAGACCGCGGCGAGCCGGGGCCGGTACGCCGCCACCGCCTGCTCCGCCCCGTACCGGCAGGCCGCCGCGAGGAGTGCGTCCACCGAGCCGAAGTGGTAGAACACCAGCGCCTGATTGACCCCGGCCGCCGCCGCCACCGTCCGTGCCGACGTCTTCGCGATGCCCTGCTCGGTGAGCGTGCGCAGCGCGCCCTCCAGCAACTTGGTCTTGGTCTCCAGGGACTTCGCGGTCTCGGGGCTCACGTGCGCGACTCCTCCCGCACCGGACGCAGCCCCGCCCGCACGCCGCAGCGCCGTACGTCGGTGTAGGACGCGGTGAAGGAGCCCTCGTACCCGAACAGCGGCCCGAAGCGGCGGTTGACGACCCGCACCCGGATCCGGAAGCGGCCGGCGGTGTCGTCGTACGACTCGCGCACCTCGGCCGTCGCGCCGATCAGTTCGGGCACCCGCACGTCCACCCTGCCCTCCCGGAAGCGGTGTTCGCCGGAGCGGATGAGCAGGGAGCCGTCGGGTTCGGCCCGGAGGTACAGGTCGCTGGCGAGGTGCTGGTGGGTGCCGAGATAGTCGACGATGCGGTCGCCTCGGGGTCCGAGCACCATCTGGGCGTCGAACCGGCAGGCACGGCCGGGTAGTTGGAAGGTACGCACGAAGGTCACCGTCTCACGCCCGAAGGAGTCGGCGTACGGCACGTTCTCGATGGTGAAGGGGACGTGCCGCCCGGTGCGCGGGACGAGGATGTTGCGGGTGGCGCCCAGGGCGAGGAACGGCTTCACGAAGGCGGGCCCGTGCCAGATCCGGTCCATCACGCCCCGGCCCGTGCAGGCCTCGCCGCTCTCCAGGCCGACGGAGAAGCGGCGCCGCAACTGCGGGTGGAGGCGGTCGAAGCCGTCACCCAGCACGGTTCGGAAGATCGAGTTCATCGCGGCGTCTCCAGGGTGCGCAGCAGGCGCGGCGCGCGCACGCGGGTCGGCGGGCGGCGCAGGCAGCGGCGGGCGGCGGGGGTGCAGGGCAGAGGGGAGGCGAGGAGCGCCGCGCAGAGGGCGGCGGCCAGCAGCAGCGGGCACAGGTAGGCCGTGGACGCCGCGAAGGGGCCGAGCAGGGACAGCGCGGAGCCCGTGACCAGGCCGGCGCAGCAGCCGGTGACGACGAGGGCACGCACCAGCAGTTCCAGCAGCCAGTTCAGCCGGGCCCGCTCGGGGGTGATGCCGCGCTCCAGCCACAACCGCAGCCGGTCGAACGACCAGGCAGTGGCCCAGCCCATCAGGGGGCGGAACAGCCATCGGTCGGCGTGGGCGCCGAAGCGGCCCCAGCGGGGGCGGTAGTCGTAGCCGGTGAGGAACCGGATGCCGTCGCCGTCGGGGACGTAGCGCCAGTAGCCGCTGCCCTCCGCGAGCAGCGAGAGCGGGTGCGGGCAGACGAACCGCAGGGCGGAGGTGCGGGTGCCGTCCGGGCGCTCCTTCTCACCGGCCGACACCCCGGTCCCGGCGATGGTCAGCAGGGGCAGCACGCGGGTGGCGTAGCGGAAGCGCTGCGGTTCGCCCGCCGCGCACGGAAGGTGGGCGATCTCGGTGAAGCGCAGGTCCCAGCGTTGGTGCCGGTCCGGTTCCTGTGTGTGCGACCACAGATCGTCGAGGTCGGCACGGATCCGTGCCTCGATGTAGAGCCCCATGTGTTCCCCCAGCCGAGCCCGGCGTTTGAGCGATCGCTCAAATCATCTGACCAGGACGGTACACGGATTTGAGCGATCGCTCAAAGGCGAGGGACGGAAAAACCCCGGCCCGTACGGGACCGGGGTTGTCGACGGCACGGCCGGCGCCGGTCCGGCCGAGCGGCCGCCGGAGCAGCCGACGGCGATCGGACCGGGGAGCCGGCAGGGATCCGGCAGAGCAGCCGGCGGGGCTGCCCGGCGAAGGGGCCCTGGCGCCTATTCGGCGAGGTGGCGCTCGATGGTCTCCACCTTGGAGGTGAGACCGTTCGCCACTCCGGGGCGGATGTCGGCCTTGAGGACGAGCGACACCCGCGGGGCGCGCTCCTCCACGGCGGCGACGGCCCGCCGGACGACGTCCATGACCTCGTCCCACTCCCCCTCGATCGAGGTGAACATGGCGTCCGTGCGGTTCGGCAGACCGGACTCCCGCACGACGCGCACCGCGTCGGCGACGTACTCGCCCACGTCCTCCCCGACCCCCAGCGGCGTGACGGAGAATGCGACGATCATGCGCTGACGGCCCCTTCCTCCCGGCGGGCGCGGGAGGCGATCACCGCGTCCTCGGCCTCGCGCCTGAGCCTGCGCTCGGCGAAGAAGCCGCCGGTGGGCAGGACCGAGAGCACGAAGTAGAGGGCGGCGGTCCGCAGATCCCACCGGGCACGGTTCCAGGCGTCGGCCCAGAAGATCACGTAGAGGACGAACAGGACACCGTGGACCGCGCCCATGACGGGCACCGCATTGAAGTCGGTGGTCCGCTTCAGCACCGAGCAGACGAGCAGGATGAGGAAGGAGACCGCCTCGGGAGCGGAGACCAGGCGGAGGCGGCGGAGGGCGGAGGCTGTCTTGATGTCCACGGATCACCTTCGGTGGGAGGTTCGTCGTCAGCGGTCCGCCGATTTGTGAACGGACGCACAAGCGTGCGTCCATTGTGGCAAACGGTGGCCCCGGAAGGCGCTCAGGGTCTGCTCCGGGGGTCCGACCGAGGTCCGGTCGGGGTGGACTCGGGGTCCGGTCGGGGTCCGGTCGGGGTCGGCCTCCGCCTCCGGGCCCTGTCCCCTGACGTCGCCCGGCGGCTACCTTCACCACGTGGCGATGTTCCGACTGCAGGGCAGCAAGGTGCTCGCCGTCGACATGACCGGGGATGCCGTCAAGGCGAAGAACGGCTCGATGGTCGCGTACGACGGGCAGATGGCCTTCAAGAAACTGACGGGTGGCGGTGAGGGCCTGAGGGGGATGGTGACCCGGCGGCTCACCGGCGAGCAGATGACGCTGATGGAGGTGAGGGGGCAGGGGACCTGCTGGTTCGCGGACCGCGCGTCCGAGATCAACCTCGTGAGCCTGCGCGGCGAGAGACTGCACGTGGAGTCGAGCAACCTGCTGGCGACCGACAGCGGGCTGAGGACGGGCACGACCTTCACCGGGCTCCGCGGCGCCTCCCAGGGCAACGGCCTCTTCACGACGACCGTCGAGGGGCACGGCCAGGCGGCGATCATGTCGGACGGGCCGGCGGTGGTGCTGAAGGTGAGCGGGCGGTACCCGCTGACCGTCGACCCGGGGGCTTACGTCGCCCACCAGGGCGAACTGCGGCAGTCCTTCCAGTCCGGCGTGACCTTCCGCACACTCCTCGGGGAGGGCGGCGGCGAGGCGTTCCAGATCCGGTTCGAGGGGGAGGGCCTGGTGTACGTACAGCCGAGCGAGCGGAACACGATCGCGGGGGACCTCTGACATGGCCTTCCGCGAGATCAACTCGAAAATGGTGGAGGCCGCGGTCGTCCCCGGGCAGCGCCTGTTCAGTCAGCGCGGCGCGATGCTCGCGTACCGGGGCGAGGTGTCCTTCACCCCCAGCATCCAGGGCGGCCAGGGCGGGGTCATGTCGATGATCGGGCGCCGGGTCGCCGGTGAGGCGACGCCGCTGATGACCGTGGAGGGCAGCGGCACCGTGCTCTTCGGGCACGGCGGCCATCACGTGCAGGTCATCCACCTCGCGGGCGACACGCTGTATGTGGAGGCCGACCGCCTGCTCGCCTTCGAGGGCACGCTCCGGCAGGGCACGATGTTCCTGGGCGCTCAGGGCGGCGTCATGGGCATGGTCCGGGGGCAGGTCACCGGCCAGGGGCTGTTCACCACCACCCTCGACGGTCACGGCGCGGTCGCCGTGATGGCGCACGGCGGCGTCCTGGAGATCCCCATCACCCCTCAGCGGCCGGTCCACGTCGATCCGCAGGCCTACGTCGCCCACCACGGCGACGTACGCAACAAGCTCTCCACCGCCCTCGGCTGGCGGGACCTGGTGGGCCGCGGCTCCGGCGAGGCCTTCCAACTGGAGCTCAGCGGCAGCGGCGCGGTGTACGTCCAGGCCTCGGAGGAGAAGCTGTGAGCACCCCCTACGACCCCTCCGGCGCCGGCCCCAGGGTCCTCGACCCCGCAAGCTTGCCGGTCGACGACAACGTGAACGCGTACACCTTCTGCGTGGAGCTCAAGGGGAACCAGTGGTTCCTGCAGAAGGGGAAGATGATCGCCTACTACGGCTCCATCGATTTCAACGGCGTCGGGCACGGCCGACTGGACCGTCTCGTCCGCACGTCCTTCCATTCGCCACTGCACGCGAGCGACTGGGTGGTGGCCGAGGGCTCGGGCAAGATGCTGCTGGCCGACCGGGCCTTCGACGTGAACTCCTATGACCTGGACGAGGGCAACCTGACCATTCGCTCGGGCAATCTCCTCGCTTTTCAGCCAAGTCTCGCGCTCAAGCAATCGATCGTGCCGGGTTTTCTCACACTGATCGGAACCGGAAAGTTCGTGGCCGCATCAAACGGACCGGTGGTGTTCATGGAGCCACCGATCCGGGTGGATCCGCAGGCGCTCGTCGGCTGGGCCGACTGCCCCTCGCCCTGCCACCACTACGACCACGGCTACCTGACGGGCGTCATGGGCGGTCTACGTGCGATGACGGGCCTCGGCGGAGCCTCCGGCGAGGAGCATCAGTTCGAGTTCGCCGGCGCCGGGACGGTGCTGCTGCAGTCGACCGAGACCCTGATGGCCGAGCAGGCCACGGGTGCGGTCCCGCGGCAGGCGGGGGTACCCGGCGCAGAAGGGGCGCACAGTACACAAGGACCGCAGTCGGGGGTACCGCGCCTTCCCGGACAGCTGGGAGACCTCCAGCGTCGCTTCGGGCTGTGAGCGGTAGTCTGCGGAGTGTGACGTCGAACGCGTGCGCACCGTCACACCATCCCGATTAGTTCGCCTTTCAACTTCTTAGGTAGACTTCATTCATGGAGACCGAGACGGCCACGCGCTGGCTGACCGATGCGGAGCAGTGCGCCTGGCGCACCCACCTGGAGGTCAACAGGCTGTTGACGTACCAGCTCGAAAAGGACCTGCAGCCGTTCGGCCTGACAATGAACGACTACGAGATCCTGGTGAACCTGTCCGAGTCGGAGGATCTGCGGATGCGAATGAGCGATCTCGCGTCCGCCACCCTCCAGTCCAAGAGCCGGCTCTCGCACCAGATCACCCGCATGGAGAACGCCGACCTGGTGCGCCGCGAGAACTGCGAGTCCGACCGCCGCGGGCTCTACGCGGTGCTCACCGAGCACGGTATGGAGACCATGCAGAAGGTCGCACCGCACCACGTGGCGTCCGTGCGCCGGCACTTCATCGATCTCCTCTCCCCGGACTCCCTGGCGGAGCTCGACAAGGCCCTGAAGCCCATCGCGGACCACCTGCGGGCCCAACGCGGCCGGCCCTGACCGGCCCTCCCGACCAGTGCTGTGACCGCGCACCGGCCCGGTGTCACAGCCGGGCACGGCGCTGACGGCGGGCCCGCGCAACCGCCGGTGCCGCGGGCCCGGTCCGGGTCGGGCCCGGGCAGGGAGGTGCGGCTCCAGGTGGTCGACGGGGGCGCGCAGTCACACATCCGGTCGCGGCTCCGCGCTCCGATGCGCCGCGGCGAAGCGCCTCGCGGACGCCGTGCGGCACCCTTGACGTCCGGGCCGGGGACAGCACCCCGAGCCGCGGCTGGACGCCCCGGGGCACGGCCCCGGACCCCGCGACCGGCACCGACCGTGTTCGGCGGGCGCTCCCCCGCCCCCGAACGCCGCCGCCCGCGGCCACCGAGGTGGCCGCGGGCGGGCACGGATCGCGGGGTCGAGCGCGGGTCAGGACTCCGTCAGGCCCGCCACCAGCTCGTCCGCCGCACGATAGGGGTCGAGGTCACCGTTGACGATCCGCTCGGCCAGCGTGCTGAGGCGGCGATCGCCGTGCAGGTCGCCGATGCGCTCCCGCAGCGCCGTGACGGCGATGGTCTCCACCTCTCGGGCGGCGCGGGCGAGCCGCCGTTCGGCCAGCACCCCGCGCTCCTCCATCCAGGCGCGGTGCTTCTCCAGCGCCTCCACCACCTCGTCGACGCCCTCGCCGCGGGCCGCCACCGTCTTCACGATCGGTGGCCGCCAGTCGCCCGGGCCGCGGGACTCCCCGAGGCCGAGCATGTGGTTCAGCTCGCGGGCGGTGGCGTCGGCACCGTCCCGGTCGGCCTTGTTGACGACGTACACGTCGCCGATCTCCAGGATGCCCGCCTTGGCCGCCTGGATGCCGTCCCCCATGCCCGGGGCGAGCAGCACCATGCTCGTGTCCGCCTGGGAGGCGATCTCCACCTCCGACTGGCCCACGCCGACCGTCTCCACCAGGATCACGTCGCACCCCGCCGCGTCCAGCACGCGGATCGCCTGCGGGGCTGCCCACGCGAGGCCGCCCAGGTGGCCGCGGGTGGCCATGGAGCGGATGTAGACGCCCGGATCCGAGGCGTGGTCCGACATGCGCACCCGGTCGCCGAGCAGGGCGCCGCCCGAGAAGGGCGACGACGGGTCGACGGCGAGGACGCCGACCCGTTTGCCCTGCTTGCGGTACGCCGTCACCAGCGCGGACGTCGATGTCGACTTGCCGACGCCGGGCGAGCCGGTCAGGCCGACCACGTACGCATGGCCGGTCAGCGGGGCCAGCGCCGCCATGACCTCCCTGAGCTGCGGAGACGCCCCCTCCACCAGGGAGATGAGCCGGGCCACGGCCCGCGGCCGGCCTTCCCTGGCCTGGGCCACCAGCATGGAGACGTCCTGCATCACAGCTCCGTTCCGAGTTGTTGTGAACCGGGGTTCGGGCCGCGGATCACCACGTCCCGAACCGGGGGGTCAGGCCTTGGGGACCCGCACGATCAGCGCGTCGCCCTGCCCGCCGCCACCGCACAGCGCGGCGGCGCCGACACCGCCGCCGCGGCGCTTCAGCTCCAGCGCCAGGTGCAGCACGAGGCGGGCACCGGACATGCCGATGGGGTGGCCCAGGGCGATGGCACCGCCGTTGACGTTCACCATTTCTGTGGACACGCCCAGGTCCTTCATTGACTGCACGGCAACCGCGGCGAAGGCCTCGTTGATCTCGACGAGGTCGAGGTCCTCCACGCCCAGGCCCTCCTTCTTCAGGGCGTGCTGGATGGCGTTCGACGGCTGCGACTGCAAAGAGTTGTCCGGGCCGGCCACGTTGCCGTGGGCGCCGATCTCGGCGATCCAGTCCAGGCCCAGCTCCTCCGCCTTGGCCTTGCTCATCACCACCACGGCCGCAGCGCCGTCGGAGATCTGCGAGCTGGAGCCCGCCGTGATCGTGCCGTCCTTGGCGAAGGCCGGGCGCAGCTTGCCCAGCGACTCCGCCGTGGTGTCGCCGCGGATGCCCTCGTCCTTGCTGAACAGGACCGGGTCGCCCTTGCGCTGCGGAATCTCGATCGGGGTGATCTCGGCCTCGAAGACGCCGTTCTTCTGCGCGGCGGCTGCCCGCTGGTGGGACAGGGCGGCGATCTCGTCCTGCTCGGCGCGGCCGAGGCCGAGGCGCGTGTTGTGCTTCTCCGTGGACTCGCCCATGGCGATGCCCTCGAAGGAGTCGGTCAGGCCGTCGTGGGCCATCGCGTCGAGCATCTGCACCGCGCCGTACTTGAAGCCCTCGCGGGACTTCGGCAGCAGGTGCGGGGCGTTGGTCATGGACTCCTGGCCGCCGGCCACGACGATGTCGAACTCGCCGGCGCGGATCAGCTGGTCCGCCAGCGCGATCGCGTCGAGGCCGGACAGGCACACCTTGTTGATGGTCAGCGCGGGCACGCTCATCGGGATGCCGGCCTTGACCGCGGCCTGGCGGGCCGGGATCTGGCCCGCGCCGGCCTGGAGCACCTGGCCCATGATCACGTACTGCACCTGGTCGCCGCCGATGCCCGCGCGGTCGAGGGCGGCCTTGATCGCGAAGCCACCGAGGTCGGCTCCGGAGAAGGACTTGAGAGAGCCCAGCAGTCGTCCCATGGGCGTGCGCGCGCCCGCGACGATCACCGAACTGTTCGTTGCAGTTGCCATGAGCTGCGATCCCCTTACCGGCCTGCACAGCCGAGGAGTGAACGAGGGTTTACTTCGAATGTACTGAGTGGCACTCCGTGCCGTCACCGGCCCGTCGGTGTGATCGCGCGCACGTTGCGTAACCATGCCGGGAGCGCTGCACTGACAGCATGCTGACGCGAATCGACCACATCGGGATCGCCTGCCACGACCTCGACGCCACCGTCGAGTTCTACCGGGCCACCTACGGCTTCGAGGTTTTCCACACCGAGGTCAACGAGGAGCAGGGCGTGCGGGAGGCCATGCTCAAGATCAACGAGACCTCCGACGGCGGCGCCTCCTACCTCCAGCTCCTGGAACCCACCCGCGAGGACTCCACCGTCGCCAAGTGGCTCGCCAAGAACGGCGAGGGTGTGCACCACATCGCCTTCGGTACGGCGGATGTCGACGGTGACGCGGCCGCCGTACGCGACAAGGGCGTACGCGTTCTGTACGACGAGCCCCGACGCGGCTCGATGGGATCACGGATCACCTTCCTGCATCCCAAGGACTGCCACGGTGTCCTCACCGAACTGGTCACTTCGGCGCCCGTTGAGTCACCGGAGCACTGACCCTCGTACATAAGGGCCGGTAGGGTTGGGTGCGGTCGCCGCCCAACCCGGTGGTGACCGCATTCCGGGGTCCAGGTTTCGGGGAGGGAGCGCCGGGTCAGCAGCCCGTGCTCCGTCGCTGATCTGTCACCATTTCCCCGGGGGCCCCGTTCGGCGGATGGACGGAGCTCGTTGGAGAGACTTGCGACCAGGGGACGGATGGGACCGCGCAGTGCGGGGCTACGAGAGCCAGGAGCGGGAGCCGGCGGCTGACGTCGACCACCTCACTCGGTTCGAAGCCGAGATGAAGCGGCTGAAGACCGAGCGGGAAAAGGCGATCCAGCACGCCGAGGACCTCGGCTACCAGGTCGAGGTGCTGCGTGCCAAGCTGCACGAGGCACGGCGCACCATCATGTCCCGGCCTGCGTTCGACGGGTCGGACCTCGGCTACCAGGCGGAGCAGCTGCTCCGCAACGCGCAGACGCAGGCCGACCAACTGCGTGCGGACGCCGAGCGCGAGCTGAGCCAGGCACGGGCGCAGACCCAGCGGATCCTCCAGGAGCACGCCGAGCAGGCTGCGCGGCTCCAGGCCGAGCTGCATCAGGAGGCGGTCACCCGCCGCCAGCAGCTGGACCAGGAGCTCGCCGAGCGCCGGGCGACCGTGGAGTCGCACGTCAACGAGAACGTGGCGTGGGCCGAACAGCTGCGCGCCCGTACCGAGCAGCAGGCCCGCCGCCTGCTGGAGGAGTCCCGCGCCGACGTCGACCAGGCGATGTCCGCCGCCCGCGCGGAGGCCGAGCGGCTGACCTCCGAGGCCCGCCGGCGCCTGGAGAGCGAGGCGGAGGCCGCACGCGCGGAGGCCGAGCAGTTGCTGCGGCGGGCCCGCGCCGACGCCGAACGGCTGCTGAACGCCGCCTCCACGCAGGCCCAGGAGGCCACCGACCACGCCGAGCAGGTACGCAGCTCGACCGCCACCGAGTCGGAGGACGCCCGCCGCCGGGCCCAGGAGCTCAGCCGGGGCGCCGAGCAGCGCATGGCCGAGGCCGAGGAGGCGCTGCGCAAGGCGCAGTCCGAGGCCGACAAGGTCCTCACCGAGGCCAAGGACGCCGCCGCGAAGACCCTCGCGGGCGCCGAGACGGCCAACGAGACCCGCACGCGTACGGCGAAGGAGCAGGTCGCCCGGCTGGTCAGCGAGGCCACCAAGGAGGCCGAGGGGGCCAGGGCCGAGGCCGAGCAGGTCGTCGCCGACGCCCGTGCCGAGGCCGAGAAGATCGTCGCCGAGGCCTCGGAGAAGGCCCGCACGATCACCGCCGAGGAGTCCGCCACCCAGCTGTCGAAGGCGGCCAGGACGGCGGAGGACGTCCTGAACAAGGCGTCCGAGGAGGCCCGGAGCACCACCCGGGCCGCCGCCGAGGAGGCCGAGCGGATCCGCACCGAGGCGGAGGCGGAGGCGGACCGGCTGCGGGCCGAGGCGCACGACATCGCCGAGCAGCTCAAGGGCGCGGCGAAGGACGACACCAAGGAGTACCGCGCCAAGACGGTCGAGCTGCAGGAGGAGGCCCGCAGGCTGCGCGGCGAGGCCGAGCAGTTGCGTGCCGACGCGGTCGCCGAGGGCGAGAAGATCCGCGCCGAGGCCCGCAAGGAGGCCGTCGCGCAGATCGAGGAGGGGGCCCGGTCCGCCGAGGAGCTGCTGTCGAAGGCGAAGGCCGATGCCGACGAACTGCGGCAGACCGCCACCACGGACAGCGAGAAGGTCCGCACCGAGGCCATCGAGCGGGCGACCTCGCTGCGCCGGCAGGCCGAGGAGACCCTGGAGCGCACCCGCAAGGAGGCCGAGCGGCTGCGCACCGAGGCCGCCGAGGAGGCCGACGGAGTCAGGGCCGACGCCGAGCGGGCCGCGCGGGAACTGCGCGAGGACGCCGAGCGTGCCGTCGCCGCCCGGCAGTCCGAGGCCCAGCAGGAGCTGACCCGGCTGGCCGCCGAGGCCGAGCAGCGGCTCGCGGACGCCGAGCAGGCGCTGACCGAGGCCCGCGAGGAGGCCGAGCGGATCCGCCGCGAGGCCGCCGAGGAGGCCGAGCGACTGCGGACGGAGTCGGCGGAGCGCGTCCGCACGCTCCAGCAGCAGGCCGAGGAGGAGGCCGAGCGGCTGCGCACCGAGGCCGCTTCGGACGCCGCCGCGTCCCGCGCCGAGGGCGAGTCCGTCGCGCTGCGGCTCACCTCCGAGGCCGCGAGCGAGGCGGAGCGGCTGAAGTCGGAGGCTCAGGAGAGCGCCGACCGGGTGCGGGCGGAGGCGCAGGCCGCCGCGGAACGGCTCGCCGCCGAGGCGTCCGAGACACTGGCCGCCGCGCAGGAGGAGGCCACCCGGCGTCGCCGCGAGGCGGAGGAACTCCTCGGCGCCGCCCGGCAGGAGGCCGACCAGGAGCGCGAGCGGGCCCGCGAGCAGAGCGAGGACCTGCTGGCCAGCGCCCGCAAGCGGGTCGAGGACGCGCAGGCCGAAGCGGTCCGTCTGGTGGAGGAGGCCGACCGGCGCGCGGACGAGATGGTCTCCGCGGCCGAGCAGCACGCACAGCAGGTCCGCGATTCCGTGGCCGGACTGCACGAGCAGGCCCAGGAGGAGATCACCGGACTGCGCTCGGCCGCCGAGGTGGCGGCGGAGCGCACCCGCCGGGAGGCCGAGGAGGAGGCGGACCGGGTCCGCGCCGACGCCTACGCCGAGCGGGAGCGGGCCAGCGAGGACGCCGGCCGGGTGCGGCGCGAGGCGCAGGAGGCGGCGGAGGCCGCCGAGGCCCTCGCCGACCGCACGACGAGGGAGGCCCTCGCGGAGGCCGAGCGGCTGCGCGCGGACGCCTCCGAGCACGCGCAGCGGCTGCGCACGGAGGCCTCGGACACGCTGGCGCAGGCCGACCAGGACGCGGCCCGCACCCGGGCGGACGCCCGCGAGGACGCCAACCGCATCCGCTCCGACGCCGCGGCCCAGGCCGACACCCTCATCACCGAGGCCCGCAACGAAGCCGAACGCCTCACCACCGAGACCGTCGAGGAGACCGACCGGCTGCGCACCGAGACGGCCGCCGAGGCCGACCGCGTCCGCACGGAGGCGCTGGAGGAGGCCGGCCGGCTGCGCACGGAGGCCTCGGACACGCGCGCTCAGGCCGACCAGGACGCGGCCCGCACCCGGGCGGACGCCCGCGAGGACGCCAACCGCATCCGCTCCGACGCCGCGGCCCAGGCCGACACCCTCATCACCGAGGCCCGCAACGAAGCCGAACGCCTCACCACCGAGACCGTCGACGAGGCCGACCGGCTGCGCACCGAGTCCGTCGCCCAGGCCGAGCAGCTCGTCGCGGACGCCACCGACGAAGCGGAGCGGCTGCGCGCCGAGGCCGCCGAGACGGTCGGGTCCGCCCGGCAGCACGCCGAGCGGGTGCGTACCGAGGCGGAGCGGGTCAGGACGGACGCGGCGCAGGAGGCCGAGCGGGTGGTCTCGGCCGCCCGCGCGGAGGCCGAGCGCATCCTGGACGAGGTCCGCAAGGACGCCAACAAGCGGCGCAGCGAGGCGGCCGAGCAGGTCGACACGCTCATCACGGAGACCACCGCGGAGGTCGACAAACTGCTGGCGGAGGCCCAGGAGCAGGCACTGAAGACGACCGCGGACGCGGAGTCGCAGGCGGACACGATGGTCGGCGCGGCCCGCAAGGAGGCCGACCGGATCGTCTCCGAGGCGACCGTCGAGGGCAACGCGCGGGTGGAGAAGGCCCGCACGGACGCGGACGAGCTGCTCGTCGGCGCCCGCCGGGACGCCACGCAGACAAGGGAGCGCGCGGAGGAGCTGCGCAACCGCATCACCTCCGAGATCGAGGACCTGCACGAGCGGGCCCGCCGCGAGTCCGCCGAGACGATGAAGTCGACCGGCGACCGCTGCGACGCGCTGATCAAGTCGGCGGAGGAACAGCTGGCCAAGGCGCAGGCGAAGTCCAAGGAGATCGTCTCGGAGGCCAACTCGGAGGCGGGCAAGGTCCGCATCGCCGCCGTGAAGAAGGCCGAGGGCCTGCTGAAGGAGGCCGAGCAGAAGAAGGCGCGGCTCGTCAAGGAGGCCGAGGAGCTGAAGGCCGAGGCGGTCCGCGAGGCCCGCCGCACGGTCGAGGAGGGCAAGCGCGAGCTGGAGGTCCTGGTGCGCCGCCGCGAGGACGTCCAGGCGGAGATCTCCCGTGTCCAGGACGTGCTGGAGGCGTTGGAGTCCTTCGAGGCGCCGGGTGCGGGCAAGGACGGTGGCGTCAAGGCCGGCGCCACGGTCGGAGCCCCTCGTTCGGGTGGCAAGTCGTCAGACGGCTAGCCAACCGGACGGGTTCGGGTGTGTTCTGAGACCTTTGTCCCGGTCTTTGGCAAGCCCTGTGCCGCTTAGCCACTCAAAAGGGGTGTCATTCTCCAGATCAAACACGCATCCGCTCGATGACACACCGCTTCGGCGCCTAGGATTCCACCTATCACCTCACCGGTCTCTTTCGACAGGAACCCCATGAGCGACACTTCCCCCTACGGCTTCGAGCTTGTGCGGCGTGGGTACGACCGCGCTCAGGTGGACGAACGGATCTCCAAGCTCGTCTCCGACCGTGACAGCGCTCTCGCCCGCATCACCGCTCTGGAAAAGCGCATCGAGGAGCTGCACCTCGAGACGCAGAACGCGCAGGCGGCGGTCACCGACGCCGAACCGTCCTACGCCGGTCTCGGCGCCCGCGTCGAGAAGATCCTGCGCCTGGCCGAGGAAGAGGCCAAGGATCTGCGCGAGGAGGCGCGCCGCGCGGCCGAGCAGCACCGTGAGCTCGCCGAGTCGGCGGCCCAGCAGGTGCGCAACGACGCCGAGACGTTCGCCGCGGACCGCAAGGCCAAGGCGGAGGACGAGGGCGTCCGCATCGTCGAGAAGGCGAAGAGCGAGGCCTCCCAGCTGCGCGCCGAGGCGCAGAAGGACGCGCAGTCCAAGCGGGAGGAGGCCGACGCGCTCTTCGAGGAGACCCGCGCCAAGGCCGCCCAGGCCGCCGCCGACTTCGAGACGAACCTGGCCAAGCGCCGCGAGCAGTCCGAGCGCGACCTCGCCTCCCGGCAGGCCAAGGCCGAGAAGCGCCTCGCCGAGATCGAGCACCGCGCGGAGCAGCTGCGGCTGGAGGCCGAGAAGCTGCGCACCGACGCCGAGCGCCGCGCCCGCCAGACGGTGGAGACGGCTCAGCGCCAGGCCGAGGACATCGTGGCCGACGCCAACGCCAAGGCCGACCGCATCCGCTCGGAATCCGAGCGCGAGCTGGCCGCCCTGACGAACCGCCGCGACTCCATCAACGCCCAGCTGACGAACGTCCGCGAGATGCTCGCCACGCTCACGGGTGCCGCGGTGGCCGCCGCCGGCGCGCCGGCCACGGACGACGAGCCGATCTCCCGCGGGGTTCCGGCGCAGCAGTCCCGGTAGGTCCGGACGTCCGGTTGCCCGGCATGACGGGCAACCGGTGCGCACCGAACCTGCGGTGCATCATCGGGGTGTTTCGGACGAACAACGCACGAAGCCCTCTGCCCAGCGGTGGCAGAGGGCTTCGGTGCGTTCTAGCGTGGCCTGCATGATCGAGCTGGAGGGGCTGACCAAGCGCTACGGCGGGAAACTCGCCGTCGACAACCTCACCTTCACCGTCAGACCGGGTGTGGTCACGGGCTTCCTGGGTCCCAACGGCGCGGGCAAGTCCACGACGATGCGGATGATGCTGGGGCTCGACCGGCCCACCGCCGGCGACGTGCGCATCGACGGCAGGCACTACGACCGGCTGACGGACCCGCTGAAGTACATCGGGGCCCTGCTGGACGCCAAAGCGGTGCACGGCGGCCGCAGCGCCCACAACCATCTGCTGTGCCTCGCGCAGAGCAACGGCATCCCCGCCCGGCGGGTGCACGAAGTGCTGGACGCCGTCGGACTCACCGCGGTCGCCCGCAAGAAGGCCAAGGGTTTCTCGTACGGCATGGGGCAGCGGCTCGGCATCGCCGCCGCCCTGCTGGGCGACCCGCAGATCCTGATGTTCGACGAGCCGGTCAACGGCCTCGACCCCGAGGGCATCCACTGGATCCGCCATCTGATGAAGTCGCTCGCCGCGCAGGGCCGTACCGTGTTCGTCTCCTCGCACCTGATGAGCGAGATGGCGCTCACCGCCGACCACCTCGTCGTCATCGGCCAGGGCAGGCTGCTGGCCGACACCTCGATGGCCGGGTTCATCGCCCAGAACTCGCGGTCCTACGTGCGCATCCGCACCCCGCAGCGCGAGCGGCTGCTGGACGTGCTGCACGAGGCCGGCATCACGGCCGTCGAGAGCGGCAGCGGGGTGCTGGAGATCGACGGCGGCAAGCCCGAGCGGATCGGCGAGCTGGCGGCGCAGCACCACATCGTGCTGCACGAGCTGAGCCCGCAGCAGGCCTCCCTCGAGGAAGCGTTCATGCAGCTGACCGCGGAGTCGGTCGAGTACCACGCCCACACCGACACCCCGGCCCGCCCCTGGGGCGCGGACTGGCAGAAGGGGGACTGAGCCGTGGCGGCGACCCAGGTCATCCGTTCCGAGTGGACCAAGATCCGGTCGGTGGCGTCCACGGTGTGGACGCTGTCGCTGGCCGTCGTGGTGACGCTGGCCCTGAGCATGCTGATCTCGGCGCTGTCGGCGAACGAGTTCGACAAGCTGAACGCGCAGGACAGGTCCGACTTCGACCCGACTTTCATCAGCTTCGCCGGGATGACTCTCGGCCAGCTCGCGATGATCGTGTTCGGAGTGCTCGTCGTCTCGAACGAGTACAGCTCGGGCATGATCCGCACCTCGCTGGCCGCCGTCCCCCAGCGCGGCACCTTCCTGTTCAGCAAGGTCGCGGTCGCCACGGGCCTCGCCCTCGTCGTCGGCATGGCGACCAGCTTCGCCGCGTTCTTCCTCGGGCAGGCCATGCTCGGGGAGCACCGCGCGCAGCTGGGCGACACCGGGGTGCTGCGCGCGGTCGTCGGCGGCGGCCTCTACATGACGCTGATCGCGATGTTCTCCATGGGCGTGGCCGCGATGCTGCGCTCCCCCATGCTCGGCCTCGGCATCCTGATGCCGTTCTTCTTCCTGATCTCCAACATCCTCGGCAACGTCGACGCCACCAGGAAGGTCGGCCGCTTCCTGCCCGACCAGGCCGGCAGCCGGATCATGCAGGTGGTCACCCCCGTGGGCGACGACACCCCGTACGGCCCCTGGGGCGGACTGGGCATCATGGCGCTGTGGGTGATCGCGGCGCTCGGCGGCGGCTACGCGCTGCTGAAGCGGCGGGACGCGTGATGCGGCAGGGATCGGCCGGATCACGCTTTTACCTCCTCTTGAGCGGAACCGTCAGCGCCTGGATATCCTCCTAACCCTTACGGGGGCGTGTGCCCCGCTGTCCTGATCCTTCCGATGGGTGCGGAGCATGATCGAAGCAGTCGGCCTGACCAAGCGCTACGGCGACAAGACCGCTGTGTACAACCTGTCCTTCCAGGTGCGGCCCGGTGCGGTCACCGGCTTCCTGGGCCCCAACGGCTCGGGCAAGTCCACGACCATGCGGATGATCCTGGGGCTCGACAACCCGACCGCGGGAACGGTGACGATCGGCGGCCATCCCTACCGGCGGCTGCCGAACGCCCCCCGCCAGGTGGGGGCCCTGCTGGACGCCAAGGCGGTGCACGGCGGGCGGTCCGCGCGCAACCACCTGCTGAGCCTGGCGCAACTCTCGGGCATCCCGGCCCGCCGGGTGGACGAGGTGCTCGGCGTGGTCGGCCTGCAGGACGTGGCGAAGAAGCGGTCCAAGGGCTTCTCCCTCGGCATGGGGCAGCGCCTGGGCATCGCCGCGGCGCTGCTCGGCGACCCGCAGGTGCTGCTGTTCGACGAGCCGGTCAACGGGCTGGACCCCGAGGGCATCCTCTGGGTGCGGAACCTGATGAAGGCGCTGGCGGCGGAGGGGCGTACCGTCTTCGTCTCCTCCCACCTGATGAGCGAGATGGCGCTGACCGCCGACCATCTGATCGTCATCGGCCGCGGACAGCTGCTGGCGGACATGAGCATCACGGACTTCATCTCCGCGAACTCCGCGGACTTCGCGCGCGTCCGCACGCCGGACAGCGACCCGCAGTTGCGGGAGAAGCTGTCGTCCGCGCTGACCGAGGCGGGCGGCCGGGTGCTGCCGGAGCAGGACGGCGCCCTGCGCATCATGGGTCTGCCGCTGCCCCGGATCTCCGACATCGCGCACGACGCCGGCGTACGGCTGTGGGAGCTGTCCCCGCACCAGGCCTCGCTGGAGGAGGCGTACATGCGGATGACGCAGGGGGCGGTCGACTACCGCTCGACGATCGACCAGAAGAGCGGTCTCCAGCAGCCGCTGCCGCCCGGCGCCCAGCCGCCGATGCCGGTTCCGGGACAGGGCCAGCCCGGCTGGTACGCCCCGCCGCCGCCCCAGGCGGGCGGGCAGCCGCCCACCGTGCCGCAGGGCCCCTACGGCGCGCCGGCGGGCGCGTCGCCCGCGGGACCCGCCGCGGGACAGCCGAACCCGTACGCGCAGGCTCCCGCAGCCCCGCAGCAGCCGGCCGCGCCCGCGCCGGCGGCCCCGCCCGCGGGCGGGGCGCCCGCCCCCGCCCCGCAGACCGCCCCGCAGCCCGCCGCCGAACCGAAGTCCGAGGACGCCCGATGAGCACGCCCCAGTCCCCCATGCCGCAGGCCGCGCCGCCGAACTGGCAGGCGGCGGCCGGACCGTCGCACCCCGGCTACACCTCGCCGATCCCCGTGGTGCGCACGCACCTCGGGCATGCTCTCGCCTCCGAGTGGACGAAGATCCGCTCGGTGCGCTCCACGATGTGGACGCTGGGCGTGTTCGTGCTGCTGGTCGTCGGGATCGGGCTGCTGGCCGGCGCGGCGATCGCCGCCAACGCCTCCGACGGTGATCTGAACGGCGAGAACCCGCTGTCCTTCGGCTTCTTCGGGCTGCTGCTGGGCAGCATGTGCGTCATCACGCTCGGCGTGCTGACCACGGCCTCGGAGTACGGCACGGGCATGATCAGGACCACGATGGTGGCCTGCCCGTCGCGCGGGCGGGTGCTCACCGCGAAGGCGATCGTGTTCTTCGCGGTGGCCTTCGTGGTGACGCTGGTGTCCGCGTCGCTCGTCGCCGTCGCCCAGGTGGGCATGCTCGACGGCGCCCGAGAGCCGTCCGGTGCGGAGTGGTTCAAGGGCACCGTCGGGGTGTCCCTCTACATCGCCCTGCTGGGGCTGCTCTCGCTCGTCGTCGGCTCGATCATCCGGCACTCGGCCGGCGCCATCACCATCATGATCGGACTGGTGCTGGCCCCGCTGGTGATCGCGCTGTTCATGTTCTCGGAATCGCTGTCGGACCTGCGCCAGGCGCTGTTCGAGTACTCGATCCCGAACCAGCTGAGCGTCTTCTACTCCAACTCGCTCACCGATTCAGGCCCGTCCGGCTGGGACCCGCTGTGGATCGCCCTCGGGGTGACGGCGGTGGCCTTCGCCGGTGCCTACGCGCTGCTGCAGAAGCGGGACGTCTGAGGGACGGACCAGGGCGTGTCCCAGTGCCGCGGCAGGCGGCGTTCGCCCGTTGAGGAGCGGCGTCCGGTGCGTGCTCTCGGTGTGCCGGCCGGAAGCCCTCGTACTGGGCGTACTCGGCCTTCCGGCCGGTGCGGCGGGTGGGGGCACCGCCCGCGCCCTCGGGGCAGCGAGGGAGCGTGCCGGGCGTCGCGGCGGGGCGAACGTTGCCTGCCGCGGCACTAGAATCTCGGGGCCTGACGGGACCGCTGCACCCGCGTGGTGCGGCGGTCCCGTGCGTTCCAGCACGCCTTGTGCCAGTGCCGGCGTTCGTCGACGCCGGAGTGCTCGGGCCAGGCCACGACGTGCGGGACGCCGTCCGGAATCAGCTGGTCGCAGCCGGGGCACCGGTAGGACTTGCCCTGGGCGCTCGCGCCGGCCACATGCCGCACACTCCATTCCTCGCCCTGCCACTGCACCGAGGACTGCCAGCCGCCGTAGCGTCCGGAGCGGTCCTCCTCGGCGCTCCGGCCCGATCCGTCGGAGCCCTTGGGACGGTTGCGGCGCGGGGACACGGAACACCTCACGGAGCTGAAGGGGAGCAGGGGCCGTATCCAGCGTACGCGGCCCGGCACCGGGTACGCGTAGGGGACCAAACCCCACAAGTCCCCCTGCGGGAAAGTCCGTTCCCGGAGCATTCTCCAGACAATCGGCAAATTACTCCGTCAGGCCGTGTCCTCGGCACGTGTCGGACGGTTATGCCGGGTGGGGGAGCTCCGTGTCGGAGCCAGGAAGCAGGAAAAGCGCATGCGTGTTGGAAGTTTTGTGTTGGCGGCCCAGTTCCCCGGCCAGGGCCATGGGGAGGCTCTGCACCGCGCGGTCCGCTCCGCCGAGGTCGCCGAGGAGGCCGGGCTCGACGCCGTCTGGCTGGCCGAGCACCATTTCGTACCGTACGGCACCTGCCCGTCGGCGATCACTCTGGCCGCTCTGCTGCTGGGCCGCACCCGGCGCATCCGGGTCGGCACGGCGGTGTCCGTGCTGCCGGCCCAGCACCCGGTCGCGGTCGGCGAGCAGGCGGCCCTGCTGCATCTGACGAGCGGCGGGCGGTTCTCGCTCGGTGTCGGACGCGGCGGGCCCTGGGTGGACCTGGAGGTGTTCGGCGCGGGCCTGTCCGCGTACGAGGAGGGGTTCCCCGAATCACTCGATCTGCTGATGCGGTGGCTCGGCGAACCGTCGGTGGGGGCCGACGGCGAGCGGTTCCGATTCCGGGAGGTCCCCGTCGTGCCGCGCCCGTCGGAGTCGCTGACGGACACCGCGGGTCCGGAGGTGGTCCTGGCGTGCACGTCCCCGGCGAGCGTGCGGCTGGCCGCGGAGCGCGGGCTGCCGATGCTGCTCGGGATGCACGTCGGGGACGAGGAGAAGGCGGAGATGATCGCGCTGTGGCGGTACCGGGCGCGCGAGGCCGGGCGCCCCGAGGACGAGATCCGCGCGGCGGCGCACGTCTCCGCGGGTGTCTGCCAGATCGCGGACCGGCGCACGGACGCCGTGGAGACTTTGACGAAGGCAATGCCGGGTTGGCTGAAACAGGGGCTCGACGCGCATGTCACGGTCGACGGCCGCGCCCGGATGATGCGCGACCCGCTGGCGTACACCGAGCTGCTCTGCGGGCTGCATCCCGTGGGCACCCCCCGGTTGTGCGCCGACCGCCTCTCGGCGACGAGCGAGCGCACCGGCATCTCCCGCTTCGCCCTCGTGGTGGAGGGGTCGGGAGACCTCGCGGCGACGGAGGAGAACGTGCGGCGGCTGGGCGCCGAGGTCCTGCCGCACCTGAGCTGAACACCCCCGCCACACGGAGGGCTTGCCGCTCCAGTACTGATTGCACCTCCCGCGTACGGAGCGGCAAGCATGCGGCTCGCTGCTCAGCAGTCCCGGAGTTCCGGAGACTGGTTGAGCAACTGGCTGCGGATCGAGGTGAAGCGCGCCAGCGTCCCGTCGACCGAGTCGTCCAGCGGGAACACCGCCACGCGGTGGCAGTTCTGGAAAGCCAGTCGCACACCGAAGTGCCGCTGGAGCGCACCGCGGATCGCGTCACTCGCGAGCGCACGCAACAACTGACCGCGCGCCTGCTCGTCCGGCGGGGGCGTCTGGTTGTCGGCGAACTCACCGCCGTCCACCTTCAGCTGTGCCACCAGGGAGCTGACCATCTCCCACGCATAGGGCAGGGAGGTCCGGACGCAGTCGACGAAGTCAGCTTCGTCGACCTCGCCTCGCTCGGCCTGTTCGAGTAGGGCCGGTGAGACGTCGAGCGACATGGGTTCTCCTCTCGCACCCCCGCACAGCAGGGGTTGCCGGACAGGGAAAGGGAGTTCGCCATGCACAGACACCGGACACGCTGAGTGCATGCATCGCGACCTCCCGTTCCTACGGTAGGCAACGGACCGTGACGGCACCAGGAGAATGCCGACAAAGAGACTTGCTGTTGTGCATACAATCGGCCACGTCGGAACGCGTGCTTTCCAGGATCAAGGGGACGGCCCGCAGGGCCTTTGCCCGGGGTTCCGGCGGGCGGCGGGTGGGCGAATCGCGTGACGGTGGGCCCTTCGAGTAGCGTTGCCGACCATGCGTCTCGTCATCGCCCGGTGCTCCGTCGACTACGCGGGCCGGCTCACCGCCCACCTCCCCTCCGCCCCCCGTCTGATCCTGGTGAAGGCGGACGGCAGCGTCTCCGTCCACGCGGACGACCGGGCCTACAAGCCCCTGAACTGGATGTCGCCGCCGTGCACGCTCAAGGAGGGCTCCGGCGAGGACGCGGGTGTCTGGACCGTCGTCAACAAGGCGGGCGAGAAGCTCATCATCACGATGGAGGAGATCCTCCACGACTCCAGCCACGAACTCGGCGTCGATCCCGGCCTGATCAAGGACGGCGTGGAAGCGCACCTCCAGGAACTGCTCGCCGACCGCATCGAGACGCTCGGCGAGGGCTACACCCTGATCCGCCGCGAATACATGACCGCCATCGGCCCCGTCGACATCCTGTGCCGGGACGCCGAGGGGCAGACGGTCGCCGTGGAGATCAAGCGGCGCGGTGAGATCGACGGTGTGGAACAGCTCACCCGCTACCTGGAACTGCTCAACCGCGACCCGCATCTGGCACCGGTGCGGGGCGTCTTCGCCGCGCAGGAGATCAAGCCGCAGGCCCGCGTCCTGGCCACCGACCGCGGCATCGGCTGCCAGGTCCTGGACTACGACGCGCTGCGCGGCATCGTGGACGACAAGCTGCGCCTGTTCTGAGCAGGCGGTTCGTCCCGCCCTCGTGCGGCACGGCATCCCGGAGCACAGGGCCGGGTCCGCGGAAGCGGGCCCGGCCTTTTCGTGCCGTGCGCGGCGTGCGGGTTGGTCAGATCACCGACTCGGTGCTGCTCGGGCTCCCCGCCTCACCGGTCTGCGGGGCGCTCGCCGAGTCGGCCGTCTGCACCGGGGAGGAGGAGGCGGGCAGCCCGCTCGCGGCGTCCGGGGTGGTGCTCGGGGAGCCGGTCGGGCTCCCCCCGGTTCCCGTGGGCGAGCCCGAGGGGCTCGTCTCGGTCGAGGTCGTCGGCGACGTCGGCGCCCACGTCGAGGACGGCGAGGTGGTGGGGCTCGTCACCGACGCGGACGGGGACGTCGTCGGCGAGGCGGAGGGGCCGCCGGATCCCCGCGTCCCGCTGGGCCGGGGAGCCTTTCCGGTGCTGCTCGGCGTCGGGTCGTCGGACGTGCCCAGCGTGCCGTCGGGGCCCGGGTTCGAGGGGCGGGCGGTGGCGGAGCCGGTGTCGCCGTCCTCGGCGTCGCCCTCCGGGGTGTCGGCGCCGAGGCTGCCGCCGTCCACGCCCTGGCTGGCCGACGGGTTGACGCCGACCTGCTCGGAGGGGGTGGTGGCGTCGTTGCTGGAGGTGGCGCCGAGCGTCACCACCGTGCCCAGCACGGCGACGAGCAGCGCGCCCGCACCGGCGGCCACGAGGTTGCGCCGGGCCAGACCCCGGATGCCGCCCCCGTCCTTGGGCACGGGTGAAAAGCCGGGGACCTGGTGGGTGACCAGGGGGGATGCCTCGATGCCCGGACGCGCCAGAGCCGGGAAGGCCGCGGGAACGCCACCGGGCGGTGAGGCCGACTCGTCGCGCCGGGCGTCGGACACCTCCTCGCCCGCCGTCGCGCCGGCCGTGCTCCCGGCCGGCAGACCGGGCAGGTCGCCCGCCCGGTCGGCGACCAGGGCGAGGGCGCGGCGGCCGGAGACGGTGCCGCGCTTGTCGGAGAGGGCGCCGCGCAGGCCGATGGAGGCCTCCAGTTCGGCGCGGGCCCGGTCGAGCTGTCCGCCGCACAGCGCGAGGATGCCCAGCTCGTGGTGGAAGTAGGCCTGTTCGGCGACCTCGCCGGCGAGCCGGGAGGCCTCGGTGCCGGAGCGCAGCGCGCGCTCCCAGGCACCCCAGTGCAGTCCGGCGGCGAAGGCGGGCGCGGCGGTGCGGGCCAGCCGTACGGCGAGGCTCTCCTGCTCCTCGTCGTCCGCGGCGTCCTCGCTCGACGGCCTGGTGAGCGGCACCAGGACGCCCAGCGCGGCGAGCACGGCGTCGGCCTCGGCGCACACCCGCTCGGGGGTGACCGAGGGGTGCCCGGTCCACCAGGCGTAGTGCCGGGCCGCGTTGCGGGCGTGCTCCTCGACGTCGTCGGCGTAGTCGGCGGCCTCCAGCTGGGCCGGCACGCCGGCGGCGAGCCGGTAGCGGGGGCCGACGGGTGAGACCAGCCCACAGCCGGCGAGTTCACCGAGGGCGGCGTCGGCGTGGGTGTCGCCGATCAGCGCGGGCAGGTGCGCCTGGTGGGGCACCTCGCCGCCGAGGGCGACGGCGATCCGCAGGGTGGCGCGGGCGGAGGAGCTCAGCCGGGAGGCGAGCAGCGGCGCCGGGGCGGCGGCCTCCCCGAGGGAGGGCAGGGGTATGTCGTCCTCGTCGCCGGCGGCCAGGACGGGCTCGTCGGTGGGCGGGGCGTCCTCGAAGACGCCGAACTCGTCGACGGCGTCGGCGCCGGCACGCAGCCGGTCGCGCTGGCGCAGCAGGGCTCCGGCCTGGACGAAGCGCAGCGGCAGCCCCTCGGACTCGAACCACAGGTCGCCCGCCCAGTTGGACTCGTCCTCGGTGAGGACGCGGTCGAGGGAGCGCTCGATGAGTTCGATGCCGCCGGCGCGGTCGAGACCGTCGAGGGTGACCTCTTCCACGGCGGAGTCGGCGGACGGGGCGGGGACGTCGGGGGTCGCGGAGATCAGGAAGGCGCACTCGGGGGTGGCGTCCAGCAGTTCCTCCAGCGCGCTGCCGCCGAACTCGACGTCGTCGACGACGACGACCGCGCCGATCTCGCCCACACAGGCGAGCAGTTCGTCCCGGTCCGGGCGGTATCGGGGCGCACGGTACACGGCGTGGAAGAGGTCGTGCAGCAGTTCGCCCGGGGTGCGGTGGAAGCCGGTCAGACGGACGACGCCGTCGGGGGCGAGGTCGGTGCAGTCGTCGGCGACGAGGTCGAGGAGGCTGGTGCGGCCGGAGCCGCCCGGGCCGGTCAGGCGGACGGAACGCCCCCGGGCGAGCAGCCGCACCAGGTGCTCCCGCTCGTCCTGGCGGCCGATCAGCCCGAGCGCCGGCCGGGTCGGACCGGCCGGTACCGGCGGCCTGGTGGCGCGGGCGGACTCGGCGCGCTGCGCCGGGGTGAGCTTCTCGGGGCGGCCGGGCCGCTCGGTTCCCTGTTCCCGGCCGGACTCGGCCGGCACGGCGCTCCCCTGCGGGGACTGCTCTATCTCACTGCCGTCGACGGGGTTGACGGTGAGCTGGAAGTCGCCGGAGACGAGCTGCACCGTGCGGGCGGGCGCAGGTGCCGTGTGTGGAGCGAAGTCGGGTGCGAGGGGGTCTCTGGCCGGGCGCGGGCGCGACGAGTGGCCTGCCCCGGTCTCGAAGTCGCCGGACCGGGAGGTGTCCCGGGCGTCGTGGCCGTGCTCCTCGGGTCCCCGGTTGTTCGGGTCCATAGGTCTCAAGCCCCCAAAAGCGTCGTGTGGCGGTAGCCCCTCCCGGCCTTGCTGCACACTGCGCTGTCGCTTCTGGTCCGGTGCCCGGTCGAGGGTTGCGGGCGGCGGGCAGTCGAACCGTAAACCTTCGCTCAGTATCTACGACAGCCCGGGGTACCGCGCCGTCCGAGACATCACGGTCTCGTGAGGATTGGGTGCGTGGCACGTTTCGCCGGAAGCCGCCGGAGTGCGCCGTCACACGCGGGGGAGGGACTCCACGGCGAGGCCGCCCTCGATCGCCAGGATGCGGTGCAGCCGCGTCGCCACCAGCAGCCGCTGCATCTGCGGGGGCACGCCGCGCAGCACGAGGCGCCGTCCGCAGCGGCCGGCCCGCCGGTGGACGCCCATGATCACCCCGAGTCCGGTGGCGTCCCAGGAGTCCAGTTCGGACAGGTCCAGCACCAGGTCGCCGACTCCGTCGTCGACGGCCGAGTGCAGGACCGTACGGGCGTCCGCCGCGCTGCGGACGTCGAGGCGGCCCCCGACGACCAGCTCGGCGTGGTCGCCCCTGATGTGCATATGCGCTCCCCGAGAGTGCGTGGCGTACTCCATGACGGTGGCTGTGCAACCTCTGACTGCATCGACGGCAGTCGGGTTGCTACCTGTAAGCGAACCGATACCGAATTCACCCCGAAGGGTGATCTGGTGTGGCGGGCGCCCGTTTCGGCACCCGGCCAGGACCCGGTGCCGCGGTGGATCAGTACGTGTAGAAGCCCTGCCCGCTCTTGCGTCCGATGTCACCGGCATCAACCATCCGGCGCATCAGCTCGGGCGGGGCGAACTTCTCGTCCTGGGTCTCGGTGTAGATGTTGCCGGTGGCGTGCAGCAGGATGTCGACACCCGTGAGGTCGGCGGTGGCCAGCGGCCCCATGGCATGACCGAAGCCCAGCTTGCAGGCGAGGTCGATGTCCTCGGCGGTCGCGACGCCCGACTCGTACAGCTTGGTGGCCTCGACGACGAGGGCGGAGATGAGACGGGTCGTCACGAAGCCGGCGACGTCGCGATTAACGACGATGCAGGTCTTGCCGACGGACTCGGCGAACTCGCGGGCGGCGGCGAGGGTTTCGTCACTGGTCTTGTGTCCGCGGACGAGCTCGACGAGCTGCATCATCGGCACCGGGGAGAAGAAGTGCACGCCGACGACCCGCTCGGGGCGCCCGGTGACCGCCGCGATCTTGGTGATGGGGATGGCGGAGGTGTTGGAGGCGAGGACGGCGTCGTCCTTGACGAGCTTGTCGAGCGCGCGGAAGATCTCGTGCTTGACGTCGAGCTTCTCGAAGACGGCCTCGACGACGACGTCCGCGTCGGCCGCGGCCTCCAGTTCGGTGGTGGCGGTGATGCGGCCGAGGGCCGCCTCGGCGTCCTGCGCCGCCAGCTTGCCTTTGCTCACGAACTTGTCGTACGACGCCTTGATGCCGTCGGTACCGCGCCGGAGCGCCTCGTCGGTGACATCGCGCAGGACGACGTCCCAGCCCGCCTGCGCGGACACCTGGGCGATGCCGGAACCCATGAGGCCGGCGCCGATGACGGCGAGCTTCCGTGCCACTTCCACTCCCCTGATGGACGAATGCTGAACGAAGGAAGGAGCGCGCCGACCCGCGGTCGCCCTGCGCTCTCGGGCGGACACTAGCGGCCGTGAGGGGCCCTGCGGCGGCGTTAGTAACGCGTTTCACGTCTCAGCGGGTGAGACGCCGGTCACGTCAACTCCCGCCGTGCGGACTCACGAAGCGGCAGGGCCTTGCGTACGGCCGCGTCCGCGGCGCGGGCCGGGCGCGGAGGCCCGGTCGAGCCCTCACCCCGCCCGTCGCGCGGGGGCCCGTGGCGGCCCGCGGCGGGCTCGGAACGCGTCCTACGGCCGTGCCCGGCGCGCCGGGCGGACCCTTGAGGGGCGGTCAGGTGCACGGGAGAACACGAAGCGCCGACGGTCCGGGCGAACCGGGGCGAACGGGACGCCGACTGCCCGAGGTTGACCAGCGGTGCGCGGGGTGGCCGGGGGCCGGGGGCCGCCGAGCCGGTGGCCGATCACCGGGCAGCGGCAGCGGCAGCGGCAGCGGCAGCGGCCGACGGTCCGTCGGGGAGCAGGGGCCTCGGGGAGCAGGGCCCCGCCGGCCGGACTGCGGGCGCGCCGGACGGTCGGCAGGGACGCCGGACGGCCCGGCGAAGCGGACTCGTCCGCTGAAACCGGTCGACCTCGGCAGCGTCCCGGACGCGCCCGACCCTTCACACACGGCCGCAAAGCCCCTCCCTTCCTCCCTTCCGCCCGGCCCGCAGGGCCGGCCCCTTCCCTTCGGGCCTCTCACCCGGGACGGCGGAACCGCACCTCACCGCCCCCTGGCCCTTCGCCCGGCCCTCGGGCACCCTCCCCCGCACCCCGGACCACCACCGCAACCCCCGGGCCCACGGCACCCCCATACACCGTCCCGCATCCCGAACCCCGCATCGGACCCGCGCGCCCTGGAATCGTCGCCCTTCCGGCGGACGCGAACCGATCATCATCTCTGAGACCGTAGTCCCTGAACGTCCCCATATGTCCACTCGTTGGGCAGACCTGAGGGCAGGTGGCGCTCACCGCGGCTGGTTCCCGGACTCCGGGACCCCCGTCCCCCTCGCAGCGCCCCCGCCCCCGATCGAGAAGGAACGTGCATGAGCCCGAGCAGATGTCGCGCCCGCCGGACCCACGTCGGCGGGCGCAGGGCCCCCTCGGCCGTCGGCACCGCCGTCGCCGCCGCCGTAGGACTGGCCGCCACGGCCGTCGCCGCCTCCCCCGCCCGTCCCCAGGCCGTCGAGGAGAGGCGTCCCCCGACCGCTCACACGATCGAACTCTCCGGCCCCGGCGCCTCCCGGCGCTCGCTGCCGCGCATCGGCACCGAGGCCTTCTCCCTGATCGGCGTCACCTGGAAGGACCACACCCGGGCCTTCCACGGCACCGCGCAGATCCGCACACGCAGCTCCGCGACGGGCGAGTGGAGCGGCTGGCGCGATCTCGACTTCGACACCCCGGCGCCGGAGAACCCCGAGGACCGGGCCCCCGACGTCCGCGGCGCGTCCGATCCGCGGTGGGTGGGCCCGTCCGACGCCGTCGAGGCCCGCGTCACCGCCGACACCGGGGAGGCGGACCTGCCCGTCGGGCTGCGTCTGGACCTGGTGGACCCGGGCACCGTGCCCACCACACCCACCGCACCCGGTGTACCGACGGAGTCCACCGGCGGCGAGCCCGCTGCGAAGGCCCCGGCCGTCGTCGCACGGTCCGGCTGGGGCGCGGACGAGTCCCTGGTGAAGAACGCTCCCCAGTACATCGCCAAGGTGCAGGCGGTCTTCGTCCACCACACCGCCGGCAGCAACGACTACACCTGCGCCGACTCCGCGGCCGTCATCCGCGCGATCTTCGTCTACCACGTCCAGCAACTGGGCTGGAACGACATCGGCTACAACTTCGTCGTCGACAAGTGCGGCACCGTCTTCGAGGGCCGGGCGGGCGGTACGGGCGAGCGGGTGCGCGGCGCCCACACCTACGGCTTCAACGGCGTCTCCTCCGGCGTCTCCCTGCTGGGCGACTACGAGAACGGCGGCACCCCGACGGCCGCCGCCGAAGTGGCCATCGCCGACCTCGCCGCCTGGAAACTGGGCCTGGACGGCGCCGACCCGCAGGACCAGGTGACCCTCACCGCGGGCGGCGACACCGGCGTGTACGACAGCGGGGAACGCGGCACGTTCCACACCATCTCCGGCCACCGCGACGGCTACGCGACCCTCTGTCCCGGCCAGACCCTGTACGACGCCCTTCCGGCGATCCGCGCGGTGGCGGGCGTGGCAGCGGGCACCACGAAGAGCGCACCCGGCACGGCCTGGGCTCAGGCCGCGGCCCTGCGCGCCCGTCCGGGCATGGTCAGGTAGAACCGGTGCAGGGACTCCTCGGCCTCGCCCGTCGTGAAGCGGTTGAGCACCTTGCCGAGGGGGTTCCACACGCGCCCGTCGGGCATCCGCACCCCGACCGCCTGCCCGAAGTAGGTGCGCTGGTCGGGGTCCAGATCCACCCACACCGCTCCCGCCCGCCGTACGAGGACCTCGCCCACGTAGGCGCCGAGGCCGAGCAGCGTGCCGGCGACCCGCTCGCGGTCGGCGCCGCCCTTGCGCAGACCGTCGACGAGGAAGTCGGCGACGCGCAGGCTGCGCACGGAGTAGTCCAGCGGCAACCGGTTCCGGGCCGTGACGTGGACGACGAACCCGGCGGCACAGGCCCGCATCTCCATGGCGCGCGGCATGCGGCCGTCTGCTGCACCCATGGGCTCCCCCCTTCGGTCGGCGGCGGGAGAACAGGGGATGCTCCCCCTTTGATCAAGCGGACCCCGCCTCCGCAGCGTCACGCGCCCCGGACGTGTCGATCGCCACAGGGAGCCTCCGCGGCAGACGTACAACCATCGACGGGCTCGTTCGTCGCCCCCGGGCCTGCTCCGCGCCGTGCCGGGTGCCGCCGTGCACGCGGGCGCGCCCCGGGCCGGAACGGCAGCACCCGGTGGTCCCGCCGCGCCCGGGGGCGGCGGCCGGCCCTCCCGGCCGGGCCCGGGGACCGGCGTCGCCGCCGACCGGGGTCGGCGGGACCGCCCGCCGGACCATCTCCGCCGTGGCGCGGCACCCCAACACGCCGTCGCCGGAGGCGACTTCGGCGGTGCATCCGCTCCGGCGCCCGCCCGCCACGGAGCGCCCGCCGCATCAGGCCGCCGCCCCTCGCGGAGACGGTTCGCACGAATTGTCCCACCGGTCGCGACGCGATGACTCGCTGTTGTATAACGACGCCGGCTTGGCGGGCCGTGCCGCCTCCGCGGCGACGCGTGCCGGTCGCGCCCCGCCGCCCGGTCCTGACTCCGCACCCGACGAAGGGTTCCCTCGTGCTGCCCGACACCTCTGCCCTGTCCGTTCACACCCGC
This sequence comes from Streptomyces actuosus, assembly GCF_016921115.1. Classification (GTDB taxonomy): domain Bacteria; phylum Actinomycetota; class Actinomycetes; order Streptomycetales; family Streptomycetaceae; genus Streptomyces; species Streptomyces actuosus_A. Next base: position 32,797 of record NZ_JAFFZS010000029.1, on the reverse strand, counting down.
AGACTGCTCGTCGCGGCGGCGGCCGGCGGGGCGCTCCTCCTGGCCTCCGGCTGCGGGTCGGGCGGGGGCGACGGCGCGGCCGAACCCGTGGCGGCGGACTCCGGCGGCGCCACGGCCGCGTCGAGCGCGCCACCGAGCGCCACCGTGAGCGCCTCCGCGTCCGCCTCCGCGTCCGCCTCCGCATCGGCGTCCCCGTCCGCGTCGTCCTCGACGTCCACAGCGCCGAGCGGGAGCGCCGCGCCGGGCGCGAGCGCGTCCGGCGCCGCGGGCTCCGGGGGGACGGGCGGCGGCGCGGCCGGGAGCACGGCGACGTCGTCCGGCTCCGGTTCGAACTCCGGCACCGCGACGCAGCAGGCCTCGGGCGGCACCGCCGGCACCCCCGACTTCCCTGTACCGGTCCAGGTCGGTGACGCCACGCAGCTCATCACCGTCGAGGCCGCCGGTTCCTACGCCACCGTCACGGCCTGGGCCAAGGGCTCCTCCGGCTGGAAGGCCCAGTTCAGCACGAGCGCCGGGCGCGTCGGCTCCCGCGGCGTCACCGACGGTGCCACCCGACAGCAGGGGACGTACACCACGCCGTCCGGGACGTACACCATCACCGAGGGGTTCGGCATCGAGGCGGGCGGCACGAGCATGCCGTACCACCAGGTCACCTCGGACGACTGGTGGGTGGAGGACCCGGAGTCGAAGTACTACAACTCCATGCACGGTGAGGCGGGCGCCGACTTCCCGCTCACCGAGGCCGGCGACCGCGGCAGCGAGCACCTGATCAACTACACCACGCAGTACGCCAAGGCCCTGGTCATCGACTTCAACCGGTGGCCGGCCGTCCCGGGCCGGGGAGCCGGGATCTTCCTCCACGTCAACGGCAGCGGTGCGACAGCCGGTTGCGTGTCCGTGCCGCGCGCGACGATGGACCGGATCATGTCCTGGATCAAGCCCGGCACCCATCCGCGCATCGCCATCGGCTGACGCACGCCCCGTGCGCCCGGCGGGGGCGCGGTGGCCTCTCGTGACGGTGGGCACACGGGCGCCCCGGACCGCCCTCGGCCTCACTACGCTGGGCCCATGGTCAATCTGACGCGTATCTACACCCGGACCGGCGACCAGGGCACGACCGCCCTCGGCGACATGAGCCGCGTACCCAAGACCGACCTGCGGATCGCCGCGTACGCCGACGCGAACGAGGCGAACGCGGTGATCGGTACCGCGCTCGCCCTCGGCGGGCTGGGCGAGGAGGTCTCCGCTGTCCTCACCCGGGTCCAGAACGACCTGTTCGACGTGGGCGCCGACCTGTCCACCCCGGTGGTGGAGAACCCCGAGTTCCCGCCGCTGCGGGTGGAGCAGTTCTACATCGACCGCCTGGAGGCGGACTGCGACCGCTTCAACGAGCAGTTGGAGAAGCTGCGCTCCTTCATCCTGCCCGGGGGCACCCCGGGCGCGGCCCTGCTCCATCAGGCCTGCACGGTGGTGCGCCGGGCCGAGCGGTCCACCTGGGCCGCACTGGAGGTGCACGGCGAGACCATGAACCCGCTGACGGCGACCTACCTCAACCGCCTGTCGGACCTGCTGTTCATTCTCGCCCGGATCGCCAACAAGGAGGTCGGGGACGTGCTGTGGGTGCCGGGCGGGGAGCGCTGAGCCGTTCCGCCGTCCCGGCGGGCGCCTTCTTCGGCCGGATGACGTAGGTCAGCGCGATCAGCCCGTTGGATCACGACGATCCGCAGCGCCAGGGCGCGGACGGAGCGCAGGGACGAGGCGTCCCCCTCGCCGACGTACCCGATGGCGCCCTGGAGCAGCGCGCACGCGCCGGTCCGCGTCGGCGTCGAACGGCACGACGGCGCCCTGCGGGTGCGGGTCACCAGTCGCTACGACGGTCGCGGCGCTCCCCGCGCACCGGGATCCGGCGCCGGGCTCGTGGGCATGCGCGAGCGGGCCGCCCTGCTGGGCGGGAGTTTCGGCGCCGGACCGGAGGGCGCGTTGTGGGCCGTGCGCGCCGAACTGTCCTTGACGGAAGGAGATCCCCCACGATCCGCGTCCTCGTCGCCGAGGACCGGTCCGCGGTCCGCGCCGGGCTGGTGCTGATCCTGCGCAGCGCGCCCGGCATCGACGTGGTCGGGGAGGCCGCGGACGGGCGGGAGGCGGTGGCACCGGCCCGGGAGCTGCGGCCGGACTGGTGCTGATGGACGTTCAGATGCCGCTTCTGGACGGAGTGTCGGCGACGCGGCAGGTGGTGGACGAGCGGCTTGCCGACGTGCTGGTGCTGACCACGTTCGACCTCGACGCATATGTGTTCGGGCCGCTGCGGGCGGGCGCGGCCGGGTTCCTGCTGAAGGACGCCGAGGCGAAGGACCTCATCGAGGCGGTGCGGACGGTGGCGCGCGGCGAGGGCACCGTCGCCCCGGCCGTCACCCGGCGGCTGCTGGCGGAGTTCGCGGCGAGGCCGGTGCGGGAGTCCCGGGCCGATCCGGCGGTCCTCGACGGTCTCACACGGCGGGAACGGCAGGTCCTCGGCCGCCTCGGGGAGGGGCTGTCGAACGCGGAGATCGCTGAGCACCTGTGCATGGCGGAGGCGACCGTGAAGACGCACGTCAGCCGGTTGCCGGGGAAGCTGGGGCTGCGTAGTCGGGTGCAAGCGGCGGTGCTGGCACAGGAGTTGGGGATCTGAAACCACCAGGAGCAGTGGTCCAGACCTATTGACCTATGGTCCAGACCTTTCTATTCTCGCGGCACCGTGGGCGTGAAGGCTCAGTCATGCCCCTGACACCCCCGAGGAGGCGCACATGCGCTTCAGACACCGGGCCGCGGCCGGATTCGCGACCCTGTTGCTGCCCCTGGCCGGCCTCGTCGGCCTCGCGAGCAACGCCGAGGCCGCCACGAACGCCACCGCCACCTACACCAAGACCCAGGACTGGGGTACCGGTTTCGGCGCGCAGTGGACGGTCAAGAACACCGGCACCGCCGCCATCAGCTCGTGGACGATCGAGTGGGACTTCCCCTCCGGCACCTCCGTGACCTCCGCCTGGGACGCCGACGTCACCTCTTCCGGCACCCACTGGACCGCCAAGAACAAGTCCTACAACGGCTCCATCGCCCCCGGTGCCTCCGTCAGCTTCGGTTTCAACGGCGCCGGCAGCGGCTCTCCGTCCCACTGCAAGCTCAACGGCGGCGGCTGCGACGGCACCACCGTCCCCGGCGACACCGCCCCCTCCGCCCCCGGCACGCCGACCGCCTCCGGCGTCACCGACACCTCGGTGACGCTCAGCTGGGGCGCGGCCACCGACGACAACGGCATCAAGAACTACGACGTCCTGCGCGACGGCGCCACGGTTGCCACGGTCACGACGACCTCGTACACCGACAACGGCCTCACCGCCGGCACGGACTACTCCTACACCGTCCAGGCCCGTGACACCGCCGACCAGACCGGCCCGGTCAGCGGCTCGGTCGCCGTCCACACCACCGGCGGCGGCACCACTCCCCCGCCCAGCGGCGACACCGTCAAGCTCGGCTACTTCACCGAGTGGGGCATCTACGGCCGCAACTACAACGTCAAGAACCTCGTGACGTCCGGCTCGGCCGCGAAGATCACCCACATCAACTACGCCTTCGGCAACGTCACCAACGGCAAGTGCGCCATCGGCGACTCCTACGCCGACTACGACAAGGCCTTCACCGCCGACCAGTCCGTCAGCGGCGTCGCCGACACCTGGGACCAGCCGCTGCGAGGCAACTTCAACCAGCTGCGCGAGCTGAAGGCCAAGTACCCCCACATCAAGGTGCTGTGGTCCTTCGGCGGCTGGACCTGGTCCGGTGGCTTCGGGGCGGCTGCCCAGAACCCGGCTGCCTTCGCCCAGTCCTGCTACGACCTGGTCGAGGACCCGCGCTGGGCCGACGTCTTCGACGGCATCGACATCGACTGGGAGTACCCGAACGCCTGCGGCCTGAGCTGTGACACCAGCGGCAACGCCGCCTTCAAGAACCTGATGTCCGCCCTGCGCGCCAAGTTCGGCTCGAACAACCTGGTCACCGCCGCGGTCACCGCCGACGGCTCGGCCGGCGGCAAGATCGAGGCCGCGGACTACGCGGGCGCCGCCCAGTACGTCGACTGGTACAACGTGATGACGTACGACTTCTTCGGTGCCTGGGACGCCAAGGGCCCGACCGCCCCGCACTCCCCGCTCACCTCGTACTCCGGCATCCCGAAGGCGGGCTTCACCACCGCCGACGCGATGGCCGCGTACAAGGCGATCGGCGTGCCCGCGAAGAAGCTCCTGATCGGCATCGGCTTCTACGGACGCGGCTGGACCGGCGTCACCCAGGACGCCCCCGGCGGCACCGCCACCGGCCCCGCGGCCGGCACGTACGAGCAGGGCATCGAGGACTACAAGGTCCTCAAGTCCTCCTGCCCGGCCACCGGCGCCGTCGCCGGCACGGCGTACGCGCACTGCGGCAGCAACTGGTGGTCGTACGACACCCCCGCCACCATCGCCTCGAAGATGACCTGGGCCAGGAACCAGGGCCTGGGCGGTGCGTTCTTCTGGGAGTTCAGCGGAGACACCAGCAACGGTGAACTCGTGAACGCGATCAGCAACGGCCTGTCGTAGGGCAGGCCGCGCCGGAACACGCTCCCCCCGGGCCGAGTCCGGGGGGAGCCCCCGTCACCGGCCCGCCGAAGACGGCGAAGGGCCCGGTGCGTCGTCCCCCCTCCACCCCGCGGGGTGGAGCGGACGGGATCTTCGCACCGGGCCCTTCGCACGGTCCTATGCCACGTTCACCCGCTGGCCGGGCGGGGCCGCCTCCAGCCACGCCAGGAAACCGGTCAGCGCGTCCTCGCTCATGGCCAGCTCCAGGCGGGTGCCCCGATGGCGGCAGGCGAGGATCACCGCGTCGGAGAGCAGCGCGAGTTCCTCCTCGCCCTCGGGCAGGCGGCGTCCGGCCACCTCGATCGAGGAACGCTCCAGGATGCGCCGCGGCCTGGGTGCGTAGGAGAAGACCCGGAACCACGCCACACGGTCGCCGCTGTAGCGGGCCACGCCGTAGCTCCAGCCCTTGCCGCCGGTGTCGGGATGCTCGGGGACGTCCCAGCGCAGGGAGCAGTCGAACGTACCGCCGGAGCGCTGGATGAGTCTGCGACGCAGACCGAAGACGAACAGTCCCAGCACCACGAGGGCGACGACGATTCCGCACACAGACAGAGCGAGGACCATCGACTACCGACCTCCTCGTCTCTCGGGTTCAGCCTGCGGAACAGGTAACGGAACGGAAAAAACATCCAGATCTGCCTCAGCCGCGGCCGGCTCCGGATCGCTCCGGTGCCGGCCGCGGCTGAAGTGGGTCATCCTGCGCGCGCTGGGTTCAGCGCGCCGCCGCCGCACGCAGTCGTACGTCCGCGCGGCGCTCGGCGGCGGCATCGCCCTCCGCCTTCGCGCGCTCGAGCTCCCGCTCGACGCGCTGGACGTCGATCTCGTCCGACAGCTCGGCGATCTCGGCCAGCAGCGACAGCTTGTTGTCGGCGAACGACACGAAACCGCCGTGCACCGCGGCGACGACGGTTCCACCGTCGCTCGTCCGGATGGTCACCGGGCCCGACTCCAGCACACCGAGCAGCGGCTGGTGACCGGGCATGACGCCGATGTCGCCGGACGTGGTGCGCGCGACGACCAGGGTGGCCTCGCCGGACCAGACCTCTCGGTCGGCCGCGACCAGCGCGACGTGCAGCTCAGCAGCCAAGGGTGGCTCCTCGGGTCACCACCCGGCGGGAGTGCCGGGTGTGGGTTACAAGTCTAGTAGGCGTGGGAGAGGGGGCGGGACGTGCCCGCCCCCTCACACCCGTCACACGGGGAACCGGCGTCAGGAGACGCCGAGCTCCTTCGCGTTCTTCTTCAGGTCCTCGAGACCACCGCACATGAAGAACGCCTGCTCCGGGAAGTGGTCGAACTCGCCGTCGCAGATCGCGTTGAACGCGGTGATCGACTCGTCCAGCGGCACGTCCGAACCGTCCACGCCGGTGAACTGCTTGGCGACGTGGGTGTTCTGGGACAGGAAGCGCTCCACGCGACGGGCACGGTGGACGACGAGCTTGTCCTCCTCGCCGAGCTCGTCGATACCGAGGATCGCGATGATGTCCTGGAGGTCCTTGTACTTCTGCAGGATGTTCTTGACGCGCATGGCGGCGTCGTAGTGGTCCTGCGCGATGTACCGCGGGTCCAGGATCCGGGACGTGGAGTCCAGCGGGTCCACGGCCGGGTAGATGCCCTTCTCGGAGATCGGACGGGAGAGAACCGTCGTCGCGTCGAGGTGGGCGAACGTGGTGGCCGGGGCCGGGTCGGTCAGGTCGTCCGCGGGGACGTAGATCGCCTGCATCGAGGTGATCGAGTGACCACGCGTCGAGGTGATGCGCTCCTGGAGGAGGCCCATCTCGTCGGCCAGGTTCGGCTGGTAGCCCACCGCGGAGGGCATGCGGCCGAGCAGGGTCGAGACCTCGGAACCGGCCTGCGTGAAGCGGAAGATGTTGTCGATGAAGAACAGCACGTCCTGCTTCTGGACGTCACGGAAGTACTCGGCCATCGTCAGGCCGGCCAGCGCGACGCGCAGACGGGTGCCCGGGGGCTCGTCCATCTGACCGAAGACCAGCGCGGTCTTGTCGATGACGCCCGACTCCGACATCTCCTCGATGAGGTCGTTGCCCTCACGGGTGCGCTCACCGACACCGGCGAACACGGAGACACCGTCGTGGTTGTTGGCGACGCGGTAGATCATCTCCTGGATGAGCACCGTCTTGCCGACGCCGGCACCACCGAACAGACCGATCTTTCCACCCTTGACGTACGGGGTGAGAAGGTCGATGACCTTGACGCCGGTCTCGAACATCTCGGTCTTCGACTCGAGCTCGTCGAAGTTCGGGGCCTTGCGGTGGATGGACCAGCGCTCGCCCTCGTAGGACTCGTCGACGTTCAGCACCTCACCGAGGGTGTTGAACACCTTGCCCTTGGTGAAGTCGCCGACCGGGACGGTGATGCCCGTGCCCGTGTCGGTGACCGTGGCCTGGCGGACCAGACCGTCGGTCGGCTGCATGGAGATCGTGCGGACCAGGCCGTCACCCAGGTGCTGGGCGACCTCCAGGGTCAGCGTCTTCTTCTCGCCCGCGTTGGCCGGGTCGGCCACGTCGACGTGAAGGGCGTTGTAGATGTCCGGCATCGCGTCGACGGGGAACTCCACGTCGACGACCGGGCCGATGACCCGCGCGACGCGGCCAGTGGCCACGCCAGCAGGAGCGGTCGGCTCAACAGTGGTGGTCATTAGTTGTCACTCCCCGCGGTCGCGTCGGCCAGGGCGCTCGCGCCACCGACGATCTCGCTGATTTCCTGGGTGATTTCGGCCTGGCGGGCCGCGTTGGCAAGCCGGGAGAGGGTCTCGATGAGCTCTCCGGCGTTGTCGGTGGCCGACTTCATCGCGCGCCGCGTGGCGGCGTGCTTGGAGGCGGCCGACTGGAGCAGCGCGTTGTAGATGCGGCTCTCCACGTAGCGCGGCAGCAGGGCGTCGAGGACGTCCTCCGCCGAGGGCTCGAAGTCGTACAGCGGGAGGATCTCGCCCTTGGGGGCGGCCTCCTTGGCGACCTCTTCGAGGCTGAGGGGCAGCAGACGGTCGTCGAGCGCCTGCTGCGTCATCATCGAGACGAACTCGGTGAAGACGATGTGGAGCTCGTCCACGCCGCCGTCGGCGGTGTCCTTCTCGATGGCCTCGATGAGCGGTGCCGCGACCTTCTTGGCGTCCGCGTACGTCGGCTCGTCCGTGAAGCCCGTCCACGACTCCGCGACCTTGCGCTCGCGGAAGTTGTAGTGGGCCAGACCGCGCCGGCCGACGATGTACGTGTCGACCTGCTTGCCCTCGCGCTCCAGGCGCTCGGTCAGCTGCTCCGCCGCCTTGATGGCGTTGGAGTTGAAGGCACCGGCGAGACCACGGTCGCTCGTCAGCAGCAGGACCGCGGACCGGGTGACCGTCTCGGCCTGCGTGGTCAGCGGGTGCTTGGTGTTCGAGCCGGCACCCACCGCCGTCACCGCGCGGGTGAGCTCGGTCGCGTACGGCGTGGAGGCCGCCACCTTGCGCTGCGCCTTGACGACGCGCGAGGCGGCGATCATCTCCATCGCCTTGGTGATCTTCTTGGTCGCGGTGACGGATCGGATGCGACGCTTGTAGACCCGGAGCTGAGCTCCCATGAGTCAGGTCCCTTCCTTACGTCACTTGGCGGCGGCCGGGGCGTCCTCGCCGAGAAGCTTGCCGTCCGAGGTCTCGAACTGCTTCTTGAAGTCGGCGATCGCGTCGGCGACAGCGGTGAGGGTGTCGTCCGACATCTTGCCGCCCTCCTTGATGGAGGTCATGAGGCCCTGCTCCTTGCGGTGCAGGTACTCCAGCAGCTCCTTCTCGAAGCGGCGGATGTCGGCGACGGGGACGTCGTCCATCTTGCCGGTGGTGCCGGCCCACACCGAGACGACCTGGTCCTCGGTCGACATCGGCTGGTACTGGGCCTGCTTCAGCAGCTCGACCATGCGCTGGCCGCGCTCCAGCTGCGCCTTCGACGCGGCGTCCAGGTCGGAACCGAAGGCGGCGAACGCCTCCAGCTCACGGAACTGGGCGAGGTCCACGCGGAGACGGCCCGAAACCTGCTTCATCGCCTTGTGCTGCGCGGAACCACCGACTCGGGAGACGGAGATGCCGACGTTCAGCGCGGGGCGCTGACCGGCGTTGAACAGGTCCGACTCCAGGAAGCACTGGCCGTCGGTGATGGAGATGACGTTGGTCGGGATGAACGCCGAGACGTCGTTGGCCTTGGTCTCGACGATCGGCAGACCGGTCATCGAACCGGCGCCCATCTCGTCGGAGAGCTTGGCGCAGCGCTCCAGCAGACGGGAGTGCAGGTAGAAGACGTCACCCGGGTAGGCCTCACGGCCCGGCGGGCGGCGCAGCAGCAGCGACACGGCGCGGTAGGCGTCGGCCTGCTTCGACAGGTCGTCGAAGATGATCAGGACGTGCTTGCCCTCGTACATCCACTGCTGGCCGATGGCCGAGCCGGTGTACGGGGCCAGGTACTTGAAGCCGGCCGGGTCGGACGCCGGGGCGGCGACGATGGTCGTGTACTCCAGCGCGCCGTTCTCCTCCAGCGCGCGGCGGACCGACGCGATGGTGGAGCCCTTCTGGCCGATGGCGACGTAGATGCAGCGGACCTGCTTGTTCGGGTCGCCGGTGCGCCAGTTGTCACGCTGGTTGATGATCGTGTCGACGGCCAGGGCGGTCTTGCCGGTCTGGCGGTCACCGATGACCAGCTGACGCTGGCCACGGCCGATCGGGGTCATCGCGTCGACGGCCTTGTAGCCGGTCTCCATCGGCTCGTGCACCGACTTGCGCTGCATGACCGTGGGGGCCTGCAGCTCGAGGGCGCGACGACCGCTGGTCTCGATCTCGCCGAGGCCGTCGATCGGGTTGCCGAGGGGGTCGACGACGCGGCCGAGGTAGCCCTCGCCGACGGCCACGGAGAGAACCTCGCCGGTGCGGGTGACCGGCTGCCCCTCCTCGATGCCGCTGAACTCACCGAGGACGATCGCACCGATCTCGCGCTCCTCGAGGTTGAGGGCGAGGCCGAGGGTGCCGTCCTCGAACTTCAGCAGTTCGTTGGCCATGGCCGAGGGCAGGCCCTCGATCTTCGCGATGCCGTCGCCGGCAAGGGTGACCGTACCGACCTCCTCGCGCGAGGCCGCGTCCGGCTTGTACGACTGGACGAAGGTCTCCAGTGCGTCCCGGATCTCCTCCGGCCGGATCGTGAGCTCCGCCATCTGGGTTCCCTGCTCTCCTTGTTGGGCCCGAAGTTTCACTTGGGGGGTATGGGGGACACCCCCCGTCAGGAGGTGAATCCTCTGCACGGCCCAACCAGGGCCGTAAGTACGTACTGCGTGTTCAGTTGCCGTGCCTCGCGCGAAGCGGTCAGCTGGCCATCCGGCGCTCGGCGTCCGCGATGCGGTCCGCGAGGGAGCCGTTGATGACCTCGTCACCGACCTGCACGCGGATCCCGCCGAGGACCTCGGGGTCCACGTCGAGGTTGAGGTGCATCCGGCGGCCGTAGAGCTTCGCCAGGGCCGCGCCCAGGCGCTGCTTCTGCGTGTCGCTCAGCGGCACCGCCGAGGTGACGACGGCGACCATGCGGTCCCGGCGCTCGGCAGCCAGCTTCGACAGGGACTCGAGTCCTGCCTCCAGGCTACGTCCCCGCGGCGCGGTCACGAGGCGCGTGACCAGACGCTCGGTGGTCGGCTTGGCCTTGCCGCCGAGAAGGGTGCGCAGCAGCTCCTTCTTGGCGGACGTGCCGGCCTTGCGGTCGGTGAGGGCGGCGCGCAGCTCGGTGGAGGAGGAGACGATCCGGCCGAACCGGAACAGCTCGTCCTCGACGTCGTCGAGCGTGCCGCTCTTCTGCGCCGCCGTGAAGTCGGCGGTGCTCGCCAGCTCCTCCAGCGCGTCCACCAGGTCGCGGGACTGCGACCAGCGGGAGCGCACCATTCCGGCCACCAGGTCGGCGGTCGCGCCGCCGACCTGGGTGCCGAGCAGACGCTGGACCAGCTCGGCCTTGGCCTCGCCGGCCTGCGCCGGGTCGGTCAGGACCCGACGCAGCGACACCTCGCGGTCGAGCAGCGCGGTGACGGCCGCCAGCTCGTCGGCGAGCTGCGCCGCGTCGGCCGCCGTGTTGTCCGTGAGGGCGTCGAGACGCTCACGGGCGGCTGCCAGTGCCTCGCGGCTCGCTCCGTTCATCGCGCGGCCTCGGCCTTCGTCGCCTTGTCCTCGATCTCGTCGAGGAAGCGGTCGATGACGCGGCTCTGGCGGGCGTGGTCCTCCAGGGACTCACCGACGAGCTTGCCGGCCAGGTCGGTGGCGAGCTTGCCGACGTCCTGACGCAGCGAGGACGCGGCGACCTTGCGGTCGGCCTCGATCTGCGCGTGACCGGCGGCGACGATCTCCTCGCGCTGCCGCTGGCCCTCGGCCCGCATCTCGGCGATGAGCGTGGCACCCTGCTCCTGCGCCTCCTGGCGCAGACGCGCGGCCTCGTGCCGAGCCTCGGCGAGCTGAGCCTTGTACTGCTCAAGGACGCTCTGGGCCTCGACCTTCATGGCCTCGGCCTCTTCGATGCCGCCTTCGATCGCCGCTCGGCGCTCCTCCAGAACCTTGTTGATGTTCGGAAGCAGCTTCTTCCAGAAGAAGAAGAACACGATGGCGAAGGCGATGGTGCCGACGAGCAGCTCGGGGCCGGCCGGGATGAGCGGGTTCTGCTTCTCCTCGGCCGCCAGCTGTGCCAGGTTGGCGATCACATCAGTGCCTTTCGTCGATGCGTGTAGCGGTAAGTAGGTATTACTGACCGAACACGAACGGCATAACGATGCCGATGAGGGCGAGCGCCTCACAGAACGCGAAGCCGAGGATCTGGTTGGCACGGATCAGGCCGGCGGCCTCGGGCTGGCGGGCCAGGGCCTGGGTGCCGTTGCCGAAGATGATGCCGACGCCGATGCCGGGGCCGATGGCCGAGAGGCCGTAACCGACGGAACCGATGGAACCGGAGACAGCGGCGAGGGTCTCAGTGGCAGCCATGCTGAATCTTCCTTTTCTTTACGGACCGGTGGGGGTTGACCACCGGACGACCAGGGGGTGGGGGAGGGGCTCAGTGGTGCTCGGCGAGAGCGCCCTGAATGTAGGAGCAGGCCAGCAGGACGAAGACGTACGCCTGGACGGCCTGGACGAAGAGCTCGAAGACGATCATGGCCATCGTCATCACGAAGGAGACACCGGCGGCCGGGATCATCCAGCTGTTCAGCAGGTACCAGGAGGCGACGGTGAACATCACCAGCATCAGGTGACCGGCGAACATGTTGGCGAACAGTCGCACCGCGTGCGTGAACGGGCGGACGAGCAGATTCGAGAAGAACTCGATGACCATGACGAGCGGCAGCACCGCGCCGAGCGACTTGTCGTAGCCCGTGATGTTCTTGAAGAAGCCGACGAAGCCGTGGCGCTTGAAGGTCAGCCCGACCCAGAGGACCCACACGACGAGGGCCAGCACGAGCGGGAAGGAGAAGACCGAGGCGACCGGGAACTGGGCCAGCGGGATCACGGACCAGATGTTCATGATCCAGATGAAGAAGAAGAGGGAGACCATGAACGGCACCCACTTCTCACCCTCGCGCTTGCCGAGCGTCTCGTAGACGATGCCGCGGCGCACGAAGTCGTAGCCGGCCTCGCCGACCATCTGCAACTTCCCCGGGACGACCTTGGCCTTGCCGAAGGCGGCCCAGAAGAAGGTGACGACGACGAGAGTGGTGACGAGCGCGAGCAGCATCACCTTGTTGAATTCGTATCCGCCGACCGTGAACATCGGCTGGAACAGGAACGAGTGCAGGCCCGGAGCCGGGAAGCCGCACCCGTTGTCGGACATGATCCGGCAACTCCAGTCGAAGGCGAGCTGGGTCTGGTCAGCACTCACCGCGGGCTCCTTCGGCGTGACGCATGGGTACGGCAACCTCGTTGTGTCGGCGCGGCACACGGCCGCGGATCGGCACCGGACAGGTGTAACGGATGTGGGGGCGGCTGGAGGGCATCGAGCCTCGCGTTCGAACAGGCGTCAGCTCGGATGCCCGCGCCCGCGATGCCGCAGTTGGCACCGGACGATAGCAGGAGATCTCACAGGCCCTTATCCCGCCCCTACCCCTCACGACGACGGCCCCGACTTCTCGGACTTGTCACTCTCGGCGGAGTCCGGGTCGACATAGAAGAGCTTGGCCTTCATGTGCGCCCGGGCCTGCGCGGCCATCCACACCACGGTCGCGACGACGAGCGAGACCGCGAATGCCTTGGCATTGAAGAGGGAGGTGTCCTTGAAGACGGCGACGAAGATCAGGAGCAGCAGGAGCTGGGCGACATAGAGCATCAGCCCCATGGCCTGGAACATCTGCGGGAGCGTTTTTGCCGTCCACTGCAGAACATAGAGGCCGATCCCCATGAAGAGGATCGCCAGCAGTGCGCCGACGGCGGCTCCCAGAGCGCCCTTGCCTCCGGCCACCGCGCCGCTGACGGCGACGGCGACCACACCGGCAGCGGCCGTGGGTACGGCGCACTGCGCAAGGTTCCGGGCGTCTTTGGACGGCATGGCGGCAACTCCGCTTTCACAGGGGGCAGGGGTGTCGTCATGGACGAGCGTAGTCCCGGTCGGAGTGGTGGAAACCTCACGGCCAAGAGGCCGTCGCACTGCGACCCCTCGACTCTGTCCGGGTTCTCGTGAACGGTATCACAAACTATTTGATGCAGTCTTTACCTGCCGAGTGTGCCCGGTGTCACACATGAGAGTGAAGCTGCGCGTCTGTGCGGAAACAGGGCCAATTTGTCTGATATTGGGGAGCTTTGCTCCCCCACGACTTGGCAATGCTCTCGTCAGATTCTTACCTTGCCGTCAGCGTGACGTTCCCGCTTTACCCCGGTCCAGGACGCGCGAACGGGCGCTGAGAGCGGTCGCTCCGTTGACCGACGCCGCTCCGGCCGCGACCGGGTCGCGGGTGTCCTGGTCGGCCGGGGCGTCGGCGGATCCGGCCGAGCCGGCCGGCTCGGCCGCCCTGCGGCGCCGCCGGTACCGCGGCGGCACGAAGCGCTCCGCCCAGCGCGGAGCGCGCGGCCTGAAGCGCGGCAGCAGGAGCAGCAGCAGACCGATGGCACTGAGGACGACGACGCCCAGCACGATCCACATCGAGGCGGAGTTCACCGAGTAGCCGAGCGCGCCGAAGGCGATCAGCGCCGACCAGAAGTACATGATCAGCACCGCGCGGCTGTGCGAGTGACCGATCTCCAGCAGGCGGTGGTGCAGGTGCCCCCGGTCGGCCGCGAACGGCGACTGACCACGCCAGGTGCGCCGGACGATCGCCAGGATCAGGTCGGCCGCCGGGATCGCGATGATGGTGAGCGGCATCACCAGCGGGATGTAGACCGGCACCATCTGGTGCACGGAGTTCCGCTCGGACCCGGAGAACAGCTTCATGACGTCCGGATCGATCTGGCCGGTGACCGAGATGGCGCCCGCCGCCAGCACGAGCCCGATGAGCATCGAGCCGGAGTCGCCCATGAAGATGCGCGCGGGATGCATGTTGTGCGGCAGGAAGCCCAGGCACATGCCCATCAGGACCGCGGCGAACAGGGTCGCCGGGGCGGCCTCCTCGATGTTGTAGCCGTACCAGATGCGGTAGGCGTACATGAAGAACGCGGCCGCCGCGATGCACACCATTCCGGCCGCGAGGCCGTCCAGACCGTCGACGAAGTTCACCGCGTTGATCGTGATGACGACCAGCGCGACCGTCAGCAGGGTGCCCTGCCACTGCGTCAGCGCCACGGTGCCGACGCCCGGGATGGGCAGCCACAGGATCGTCAGACCCTGCACGACCATCACGCCGGCGGCGATCATCTGCCCGCCCAGCTTGATCAGGGCGTCGATCTCGAACTTGTCGTCCAGGACGCCGATCAGCCAGATCAGCGCTGCGCCCGAGAGCAGGGCGCGTGGTTCGTTGGACTTCTCGAAGACCTCGTTGAGGTTGGTGAGGTGGTCGGCGACCAGCAGCCCCGCGCACAGGCCGAAGAACATCGCGATCCCGCCGAGCCGCGGAGTGGGTTCCCGGTGCACGTCACGTGCCCGGATCTCCGGCATCGCCCCGGCCACGATCGCGAACTTCCGTACCGGCCCTGTCAGCAGATACGTCACCGCGGCCGTGACGCAGAGCGTCAGCAGGTATTCACGCACGGGCTTCCCCACAGGTCTCGCTGGCCATATCAGCCCCACACCCTAGCGACTGCGCGCACAGGGGACGCATATGGTGAAGGACTTCCGGGTAGCGACGATGGTTGCACGGGAGCCTGTGCGCACGCGGCACACCCGGCGCACGGGGCGTCCGCCGCCCGTCCCGCTCACCCGGGATACGGCGGGAAACGCTCCGCCAGCTCGCGCGCCTCCGCGCGGGCCCGCCGGGTGTCGATCTCGCCGCGCAGCACGCCTGCGAGCAGGGCGGCGACCGATGTCATCTCCTTCTCCCCCATGCCCTGGGTGGTCAGTGCCGCGGTGCCCAGGCGCAGTCCGCGCTCGGTGCCGTGCGGCAGGGCGCAGCAGTCCATGACCAGGCCGGCGGCGGCGAGCAGGCCGCGGGCGGTGCGGCCGTCCGGGCCGAGGGGTGCCGGGTCGGCGGTGATCAGGTGGGTGTCGGTACCGCCGGTGGTGACGACGAGCCCCTCGGCCGTCAGAGCGGCGGCGAGGACCTTGGCGTTGGCCACCACCCGATGGGCGTACGCGGCGAACGCCGGGGTCGCGGCCTCGCCGAAGGCGACGGCCTTGGCGGCGATCGTGTGCATCTGGGCGCCGCCCTGGGTGAAGGGGAACACGGCCCGGTCGACCCGTTCGGCCAGTTCCCCGCCGCACAGGATCATCCCGCCGCGCGGACCGCGCAGCACCTTGTGCGTGGTGGCGCAGACGATGTCGGCGTACGGCACCGGGTTGGGTGCCGCTCCCCCGGCCACCAGGCCGATGGGGTGCGCGGCGTCCGCGATGAGACAGGCGCCCGCCTCGTCGGCGACCTCGCGGAAGAAGGCGTGGTCGATGTGGCGGGGGTAGGCGATGGATCCGCAGACGATCGCCTTGGGGCGGTGGCTGCGGGCGAGGGTGCGGACCTGGTCGTGGTCGATGAGCCCGGTCTCCGCGTCGACGCCGTAGCCGACGAAGTCGAACCAGCGGCCGGAGAAGTTCGCCGGCGACCCGTGGGTGAGGTGCCCGCCGTACGGCAGCCCGAGGGCCAGGACGGTGTCGCCGGGGCGCAGCAGCGCGGCGTACGCGGCGAGCACGGCGGAGGACCCGGAGTGCGGCTGGACGTTGGCGTGGGCGGCGCCGAACAGGGCCTTCGCCCGGTCGACGGCGATGCGCTCGGCGACGTCGACGATCTCGCAGCCGCCGTGGTGGCGGGCGCCCGGGTACCCCTCGGCGTACTTGTTGGCGAGCGGTGAGCCGAGCGCGGCGAGCACGGACGGCGACGTGAAGTTCTCCGCGGCGATCAGCTGGAGCGTCGTCGACTGCCGACGGCGCTCGCCGAGCAGGATGTCGGCGAGCTCGGGGTCCTGCCGGCGCAGGACCCCGAGCCCGCCCTCGGCGTCGAGGCTGTGGATGACCGACATGGTGGGCTCCGGGCGTGCGTCGACGGTGACGTACGTCCAATGTAGGTCCGGGGTCCGTGGGGTGCGCGGTACCTGCGTCCGCGCGGGTGCCGGCCGCCGTCGGCGGCCCGGGCCGGTCCGGTGGCGGTGCTGCGGGACGGCGGGCGGTGCAGGGACGGCGGTGCGGCGGCGGGCGCGGTACCCGGGCAGGTGCCGTCGAGGCCGCCGTCGCCCGGCGGGCAGGCGGGTGCAGGCGGGACGGCACCGTCACAGCGCCGCAGGGCCCGCGGCGGTCACCGGGCGGGCGCGGGCAAGCGGGCGACGGCGGCGAGGATCGTCGGTCCTGCCTCGGAAGCCGGAGGCAGGCAGCGGGGAGTCGGACGTCCCGGTGGCGCGGGCGTGCGGCCGGGCACGGACCGGCACCGGGGCGCCGGGGGGCCCGGAGGCGTCCTCACGCCCGGGCCGCGACCCCCGTCAGAGCCGTGACGACGGGGTCCAGGGCCTCGTGGATCTCCTCGCCTATCGAGCGGAAGAAGGTCAGCGGCGCACCGTAGGGGTCGTACACCTCGTCGGCCTCGGCCGTGGGAGCCAGCAGCCACCCGCGGAGCGCGGCGGCGGCGCGGACCAGGGCGCGGGCGCGCGTGACCAGGCCGTCCTCCAGCGGGGGCAGAGTGGCCGGATCTATCGCCTTCACCAGGCGGGTGAACTCCTTCAGGGTGAAGGTGCGCAGCCCTGCGGAGTGGCCCATGGAGATGACCTGGGCCCGGTGGTCGCGGGTGGCGGTCAGGACCAGGTCGGCGCATATGACGTGCTCGTCGAGCAGTTCCCGGCCCACGAAGCCGGAGGCGTCCGCGCCGAACTCCGCGAGGACGGTCTCCGCGTGGGACTCCATGGCCGCGCCCTCGTGGCCCCAGGTGCCGGCGCTCTCCACGACGAGGCCGCCGCCCAGGATGCCGAGCCGCTCGGTCACGAAGTGGCGGTTCAGCCGCTCGGTGATGGGCGAGCGGCACACGTTTCCGGTGCTGACGTGGAGGATGCGGAAGGTGTCACGCGGAAATCCGAAGGTCGTCGTCTCCTCCGCGCCGCTCTCCCCGCCGCCTATGCCACGCCCCACATCGGGGGCCGTCAATTCGCCACCTCGAGGTCGGGTACGACCTTCCGCAGCTCCTCGGCGGACAGGGCGCCCTCGCGCAGCAGCATCGGCACCTCGCGGGTGACGTCGACGATGGAGGAGGGGACGTTGCCCGGGGTCGGGCCGCCGTCGAGGTAGACGGAGACGGAGTCGCCGAGCATCTCCTGGGCGGCGTCGCAGTTCTCCGGCGCCGGGTGGCCGGTGAGGTTCGCGGAGGAGACCGCCATCGGGCCGACCTCCGTGAGCAGTTCGATGGCGACCGGGTGCAGCGGCATGCGCACGGCAACCGTGCCGCGGGTCTCGCCCAGGTCCCACGTCAGCGACGGCTGGTGCCGGGCGACCAGGGTCAGCGCGCCCGGCCAGAAGGCGTCGACCAGCTCCCAGGCCAGCTCGGAGAAGTCCGTGACCAGGCCGTGCAGCGTGTTCGGGGAGCCGATCAGGACGGGCGTGGGCATGTTCCGGCCGCGGCCCTTGGCCTGGAGCAGATCGCCCACGGCCTCCTTGGAGAAGGCGTCGGCGCCGATGCCGTAGACCGTGTCCGTGGGCAGCACCACGAGTTCGCCACGGCGGACGGCGGACGCGGCCTCGCGCAGACCGGTCACGCGGTCGGTCGCGTCGTTGGTGTCGTATCGCCGTGCCATAACTAGCGGGCCTCCTCGTACACGTACTGCGGGGTCGAAGTCGGGTGGGGGGTCACGGCAGCGCCCTGCGGGCGGTCGCGAACCGGGGTCGGTTGTTGAGGTCGGGGTGGTCGGCCGCGTCGGCCCAGCCCTTCTCCTCGGTGAAGATCCACGGCACCTGGCCGCCCTGGGTGTCGGCGTGCTCGATCACGACGACGCCGCCGGGCCGCAGCAGGCGGTGCGCGGTGCGTTCCAGGCCGCGGATGAGGTCCAGGCCGTCCTCGCCGGAGAAGAGCGCCATGTCGGGGTCGTAGTCCCGGGCCTCCGGGGCGACGTACTCCCACTCGGTGAGCGGGATGTACGGCGGGTTGGAGACGACCAGGTCGACCTGGCCGTCCAGGTCCGGGAAGGCGGTGCGGGCGTCGCCCTGCCGCAACTCGACCCGGGAGCCCTCCACGTTCTTGCGGGTCCAGTGGAGGGCCTCGTCGGACAGCTCGACGGCGTACACCCGCGAGCGGGGCACCTCTTGGGCCAGGGCGAGCGCGATGGCGCCGGAACCCGTGCACAGGTCCACGATGCACGGCTCCACGACGTCCATGGCACGTACGGCGTCTATGGCCCAGCCGACGACCGACTCGGTCTCCGGGCGGGGCACGAAGACGCCGGGGCCGACCTGGAGCTCCAGGTAGCGGAAGAAGGCCCGCCCGGTGATGTGCTGCAGCGGCTCGCGCTGCTCACGCCGGGCGATGACCTCCCAGTAGCGGGCGTCGAAGTCGGAGTCCCGCACGGAGTGCAACTCGCCCCGCTTCACGCCGTGCACGAACGCGGCGAGTTCCTCCGCGTCGGTGCGCGGCGAGGGCACGCCGGCGTCGGCCAGCCGCTGGGTGGCCTGGGCCACCTCTGCGAGCAGCAGGTTCACGCAAGTCCTCCGGTACTCGGTCGTCCGTGCCTTACGCGGCTGCGAGCTTCGCCGCCGCGTCCGCGTCCACGCAGGCCTGGATCACCGCGGCGAGGTCGCCGTCCAGGACCTGGTCGAGGTTGTACGCCTTGAACCCGACGCGGTGGTCCGAGATGCGGTTCTCCGGGAAGTTGTAGGTGCGGATCTTCTCGGAGCGGTCGACGGTGCGGACCTGGCTGCGGCGGGCGTCGGCGGCCTCCTTCTCCGCCTCCTCCTGCGCCATGGCGAGCAGCCTGGAGCGCAGGATACGCATCGCCTGCTCCTTGTTCTGCAGCTGGCTCTTCTCGTTCTGGCAGGAGGCGACGACTCCGGTGGGCAGGTGCGTGATCCGGACGGCGGAGTCGGTGGTGTTGACGGACTGGCCGCCGGGGCCGGAGGAGCGGTAGACGTCGATGCGGAGGTCGTTGGCGTTGATCTCGACGTCGACCTCCTCGGCCTCCGGGGTGACGAGCACGCCGGCGGCGGAGGTGTGGATGCGGCCCTGGGACTCGGTGGCGGGCACGCGCTGCACGCGGTGCACGCCGCCCTCGTACTTCAGGCGCGCCCACACGCCCTGGCCCGGCTCGATCTGCCCGCGGGCCTTCACGGCGACCTGGACGTCCTTGTAGCCGCCCAGCTCGGACTCGGTGGCGTCGATGATCTCGGTCTTCCAGCCCACGCGCTCGGCGTAGCGCAGGTACATGCGCAGCAGGTCGCCCGCGAAGAGGGCCGACTCGTCGCCGCCGGCGCCGGCCTTGATCTCCAGGATCACGTCCTTGTCGTCGCTGGGGTCCCGCGGGACCAGCAGCAGGCGCAGCTTCTCGGTGAGCTCCTCGCGCTGCTGCTCCAGGTCCTTGACCTCGGCGGCGAAGTCGGGGTCGTCGGCGGCCAGTTCACGGGCGGCCCCGATGTCGTCGCCGGTCTGCTTCCAGGAGCGGTACGTGGTGACGATCGGGGTGAGCTCGGCGTAGCGCTTGTTCAGCCGGCGCGCGCCCGCCTGGTCGGCGTGGACCGACGGATCGGCGAGCTTCTTCTCCAGGTCGGCGTGCTCGGCGACGAGTTCCTCGACGGCCTCGAACATCTTGGGCTCCTGATACTGCGGACGAAGGGAAGGGCGGGCGACCAAAAACGCCGGTCCCGGCGCACGCCTTGCGGGGCGTACTGCCGTGGACCGGCGAAATGGGGCTCGCTACTTCTTGGAGCCGGCGGCAGCCTTGCCGAAGCGGGCCTCGAAGCGGGCCACACGGCCACCGGTGTCGAGGATCTTCTGCTTGCCCGTGTAGAACGGGTGGCACTCGGAGCAGACCTCGGCCCGGACGGTACCGGACTCGATGGTGCTGCGGGTGGTGAACGACGCGCCGCAGGTGCAGCTGACCTGGGTCTCGACGTACTCGGGGTGGATGTCGCGCTTCAAGGTGTCTCCTATGTCGGGGAGGGCGCCGGGTCGCAGCCGCGGGATGCGGGAGCGTGAACCGGAGCCGACGTACCAGTCTGCCAGGACTGGCGCCTTCTCCCCAAACCGGGGGCCCGCGTGATCTATTCCCCCGGTGCGGCGCCCGGGGTCACCACGCCCTGGGCCTCGCCGGTGGCGGTCCCCTCGGTCGCCGCGGCGGGGATCGGCCGGTCGTTCTTCAGGGCCGCGAAGACCTCCCGGGCCTTGGCCTCGGCGACGACGACGCGGTTGGGGTCGGCCGGGTCGTACCGCACCGGCAGGGTCACCATGTGCAGTCCGGAGGCGCCGATGCCCTTCAGGCCGCCCGCGAAGGACATCAGGGAGTTCACCGAGCCGAGGTCGGAGTCGGTGGTCACGGCCCGGGTCGCGGTGTCGGCGAGGTCGTAGAGCTTCTTGGGGTTGGTGAAGACGCCGATGTGCCGGATCCGGTCGACGAGCGCCTTCATGAAGGCCTGCTGGAGCTGGATGCGGCCCAGGTCGGAGCCGTCGCCGACGCCGTGCCGGGTCCGGACCAGGCCCAGGGCCTGCTCGCCGTCGAGCCGGTGGGTGCCGGCCTCGAGCGTGAGGTGGCTCTTGGGGTCGTCGATGTCCTCGCTGGTGGTGACCGTCACGCCGCCGAGTGTGTCGACGAGCTTCTGGAAGCCGCTGAAGTCGACCTCCAGGTAGTGGTCCATGCGCAGGCCGGTCAGGGTCTCGACCGTCTTGACGGCGCAGGCGGCGCCGCCGGTGGAGTAGGCGGAGTTGAACATCACGCCGTGGACGGCCGGGTGTGTGGTGCCGCGGTCGTCGGTGCAGGCGGGGCGGTCGACGAGGGTGTCGCGCGGGAGCGAGACGACGGCGGCCCGCCGGTGCCCCTGGTAGACGTGGACGATCATGGCCGTGTCCGAGCGGGCGCTGCCGTCGTCGGGGCCGCCGCCCAGTTTCCGGTTGCCCCCGGAGCGGCTGTCGGAACCGAGCACGAGGATGTTCTCGGAGCCGTTGCCGGCCCCCTTCGGCCGGTCGGTGCCGAGGGCCTGGTCGATGTCGACGCTTCTGATGTTGCCGTTGAGCTTGAAGTAGACGTAGCCGATGCCGGTGCCGCCGAGGACGACGATGCCCGCGGCGGTCCAGGCCGCGACGCGCAGCGCCTTGGAATGCCTGCGGGGCCTGCGTCGGCGGCCCCGGGCTCGGTGTCGTATGCCGGACTCCGGCGTGCGATCGGCGGTCATGCGCACCTCGGCTCTCTACGTCTCCATCATCACTCCGTTCGGCCGGACGGGCTTTCCGTGCCAAAGGGTTGCACAGCGTGACATCCCCCCTGTGTGATGATTCACACGGAGAGGCACCGAAGGTCACGGATGGTGACGGCCGGGCCGGGCGCCGGGGTCCTTCCCGTCCGAGGCGCGGCGGGCAACGGGAAGGGCCGCCTCCGGAGACCGGAGGCGGCCCGTCTCACGCCCGTGGGACGCGATGTGGTGCGCGATGCTCAGCCGAGGAGGTCGAAGACTCCCCAGCCGCCACCGACGCGGACGCGCGACTCGAACACGGAGGACGAGACGCCGCGGCCCTTGTACAGCCACAGGACGCCGGAGCCGTCCCGCGCGAGCAGGTCGGGCTTGCCGTCGCCGGTGAGGTCACCGGGAGAGGCGAAGGCGTTGTAGATGTACCAGCCACCGCCGACCCGGATCCGGGTGCCGAGCGCCGGCGACGCCTTGCCCGTGCCCGGGTAGAGCCACAGCACGCCGGAGCCGTCCCGCGCGAGCAGGTCGGGCTTGCCGTCGTTGTTGTAGTCCCGCTTGCCCGTGATCGTGTAGCTGGACCAGCCGCCGCCGATCCGGACACGGGACCCGAAGGCGTAGTTGTTGCCCTGGCCGGGGTACAGCCACAGGACGCCGTACTTGTCCTGCGCGACCAGGTCGGGCTTGCCGTCGCCGCTGAGGTCACCGGGGACCGCGATGTTCTTCATCACGTTCCAGCCGCCGCCGATCCGGTACGCCTCGTAGCGGTCCGAACCGTTGAACGCCCAGTTGTACAGGACGCCGTCCGGGGTGCGGAACAGGTAGTCCTGGTAGAAGTCGCGGTTGAGGTCGGCCGTGCGCACCAGGCTCAGGCCGCCCCAGTCACCGAGGTCGACGCGGTTGGCCAGGTACGGCCACTTGTTGCCCAGGGAGTAGTACTCGTAGGCCGAGCCGCCCGAGGTGCGGGCGAACAGGTCCCCCAGGCCGTCGAAGTCCGCGTCGGTGTCGTCGATGCGCGCGTTGACCGCACCGACGTAGGTCCGCGTCTTGGCGTAGACGCTGTACGCGCCCGACTCCACGCAGTCCTTGACGCCCCACGACACCACACCGGCGATCCGCCCGTTGACCACGAGGGGACCACCGGAGTCGCCGTTGCACGGCGAGACCGTGCCGGCGTCCTCGCCCGTGGCGGGGTTGCCGGCGCAGGCCATCTGGCCCGGCACGAAGTCGCTGCCGTAGTACGACGTGCAGGCGGAGTCCGCCTGCATCGGAATGGTCGCCTTCTTCAGCGTCAGCGAGATGTCGCTGCCGGGAGAGCTGGTGGTGCGCCCCCAGCCGTAGACCGTCGCGGGAGTGCCGCTGTTGTAGGAGACGCTGTCGGAGCTCGACGTCACCTGCAGCGTCTTGTACGGCAGCGCCTCGGTCAGCGTCAGCACCGCGAGGTCGCCCCCGGCGATGGTGCTGTCGTTGTACGTGGGGTTGACCCACTGGCGCCACACGCCGGCGACCCGGCCGCCGTGCAGGTCGTTCCCGTCCGGCAGCTGGCTGGTGCCGGCCAGGACGGCGCCGTTCTTCGACCAGTCCAGGCCGTACACGCAGTGCGCGGCCGTGAGGACCTTCGTCGGGGCGACCAGGGTGCCGCCGCAGAAGTAGCCCTCGTCGTCGGAGGTGTCCGCGGTGCCCTTGTCGTCGTAGTAGTGCAGCTGCACCATCCACGGCGCCTCGGTGATACTCGCCTCCGTGCCACCGATGATCTTCGGATCGACGGTGGAGGACGACGAGGCCTCGGGGCTGTCGCCGCTCGTGGCGTCGGACGTCGACGCGGCGGCGCCGTCGTCCTGGAGGGCGGTCTGGGCGCCCTCGACACGGGCGAGCAGTTCGGACTGCGAGGCGCTGGGCAGCTTCTCGGCGGCCTTCGGGGCCGGAAGCGGAGCCGTGCCGGACGCCTCGGCCGGAACGGCTGTCAGAACCGCGCTTCCCAGCGCGAGTGCGGCGGCAGCCGCGGGAAGAGCGCGCCGCGCTCTTCGGTGTGTAGATGTCACTCAGATCTCCTGTCGCCGTAAGGGCTGCTCGCAGGAGAGAGAGAAAGAACCCCGCCGGGCCCCGGACGCTGTACGACGACAGCCCGGAGCGTCTCAGCAGGCGTATCCGAAAACACGTTCCCCCCCGCCTTCAGCTCGCCGATCTTACAAGGCGGAAGTCCCGCCCCGTCACCTGGGTGACGGAACGGGACTTCTGTACGGCGTGCGCGGAAGGGGACTCGACTCAGTCGCCGTTGCCCGGAGTCGGCGTCGTCTTCTGGATCTGCATCAGGAACTCGACGTTCGACTTGGTCTGCTTCATCTTGTCGAGGAGCAGCTCGATCGCCTGCTGCTGGTCCAGGGCGTGCAGGACGCGGCGCAGCTTCCAGACGATGCCGAGCTCCTCGGCACCGAGGAGGATCTCCTCCTTGCGGGTGCCGGACGCGTCGACGTCGACCGCCGGGAAGATGCGCTTGTCGGCGAGCTTCCGGTCGAGCTTGAGCTCCATGTTGCCGGTGCCCTTGAACTCCTCGAAGATCACCTCGTCCATGCGGGACCCGGTGTCCACCAGGGCGGTGGCGAGGATGGTCAGCGAGCCGCCGTCCTCGATGTTGCGGGCCGCACCGAAGAAGCGCTTCGGCGGGTAGAGCGCCGTGGAGTCGACACCACCGGACAGGATGCGGCCGGAGGCCGGGGCGGCCAGGTTGTAGGCGCGGCCCAGACGCGTGATCGAGTCCAGCAGGACGACCACGTCGTGGCCCAGCTCCACCAGGCGCTTGGCGCGCTCGATGGCGAGCTCGGCGACGGTGGTGTGGTCCTCGGCGGGGCGGTCGAAGGTCGAGGAGATGACCTCGCCCTTGACCGACCGCTGCATGTCGGTGACCTCTTCCGGACGCTCGTCGACGAGGACGACCATCAGGTGGCACTCGGGGTTGTTGTGGGTGATCGCGTTGGCGATCGCCTGCATGATCATGGTCTTGCCGGTCTTCGGCGGGGCCACGATCAGACCGCGCTGGCCCTTGCCGATCGGCGAGACCAGGTCGATGATCCGGGTGGTGAGGACGCCAGGGTCCGTCTCCAGACGCAGGCGGTCCTGCGGGTACAGCGGGGTCAGCTTGTTGAACTCCGGTCGGCCGCGGCCGTGTTCGGGCGCCATGCCGTTGACGGAGTCCAGGCGGACGAGCGCGTTGAACTTCTCGCGGCGCTCGCCCTCCTTGGGCTGACGGACCGCACCGGTGATGTGGTCGCCCTTGCGCAGGCCGTTCTTGCGGACCTGGGCGAGGGACACGTACACGTCGTTCGGGCCCGGCAGGTAGCCGGAGGTGCGGATGAAGGCGTAGTTGTCGAGGATGTCCAGGATGCCCGCGACGGGGATCAGGACGTCGTCCTCGGTGATCTGCGGCTCGGACACCTCGTCGCGGCCGCGACGGCCCCGGCGGTCGCGGTAGCGGCCGCGACGGCCACGGCGGCCACCCTCGAAGTCGTCGTCGTCCTGCTGCTGGCGGTCCTGACGGCCGCCGCCCTGCTGGCCCTGCTGCTGACCGCGCTGCTGGCCCTGCTGGTCGTCGCCCTTGCCGCGGCGGTCGCGGTCCCGGCCGCGGTCGCGGCCGCGGTCCCGGCGGCGGCCCTCGGCGCCCTCGCCGGCCTCGGACCTGCTCTCCTGCTGCTGCGAGGCGGCCGGGGTCTCGGCCTTGGGCTCGTTCTTGGCCTCGGCGGCGACCGTCTCGGGGCTGCCGGCCTCGGCGGTGGCGCGGCGGCGACGGCGCTCAGCGGCGGGCTCGTCGCCGGCGGCGGGCTGGCCCGGGATCTCGATCTGCTGCTGGGCCTGCGCCTTCTCGGCAGGGGCCTCGGCGGCCTTCTCGACCTTGTCCGCGGTGTCGCCCTTGTCGGCCTTGTTGGCCTTGTCGGCCTTCTTCACGGCGGAGGCCTCCTCGCCGGTGCGCGCCCGGGAGGTGGTGCGGCGCTTCGGCTTGGCCTCGGTGGCGGCCTCGGCCTTGGCCGGGGCACCGCCGCCGGCCTGCGCCTCCTTGATGACCTCGATCAGCTGGCTCTTGCGCATGCGCGCCGTGCCCCTGATGCCGAGGCCGGATGCGACCTGCTGCAGCTCGGCCAGCACCATGCCCTCGAGGCCGGTACCGCGGCGCCGCCGGGAGCCGGCACCGGCAGCAGGCGCGGAGGCGTCCGTGGCGGGCGCGGCAGCGGTCTCCTCGACACGTGCGCCCATCAGATCGGTGGTGTCGCTCACGAAGGGTCCTTCCCTGGAGCGGACGTCGGCCTGTCTGGCTCGGCGACCGGTTGTGCTGTCCGGCTTCGGTCCCATCCTTGTGGACCGTACCGGGGCGGTGGTCCGCCACAGCGGCGGAGGAAATAACTGGTGATGGCGCTTCCTGGAGCCGTGGCACCCGGTGTCACGTGGCGTGGTCGCACCGATTCCGGAGCGTGCCCGGCGATCCGCTCAGCCCCTCTGTACGGCGTACTGCCCAGGTACGGCGTACGAAACACTGTGCGGCGTGGGGAGCTCCCGGAAGAATGTCTGTCCCGGACGGGGACACGAGGCACCTCGCCATGGTGGGGTCGGGTGCAGACTTGAGGTTAACACTACCGGATCCAACAAACATTCCCCCTCTCCTAATCCGGCGACCGTGTCAGGTCGCCAGCGGGAGCACGACGGCTCCCTCCCGGTCCAGGCCCAGCCGGTTCGCGGCCCAGTCCGAGCCCGCCAGGGCCTCCACCTTGTCCGCGGTCTCCGCGTCGGCGAGCGCCATGACCGTCGGCCCGGCGCCGGAGATGACCGCCGGGATCCCGTCGGCCCGCAGCCGCTCCACCAGCGCCGTGCTCTCCGGCATGGCGGGCGCCCGGTACTCCTGGTGCAGGCGGTCCTCGGTGGCCGGCAGCAGCAGCTCGGGACGCCTGGTCAGCGCCTCGACGAGCAGGGCGGCGCGGCCGGCGTTGGCAGCGGCGTCGACATGCGGCACGGTGCGCGGGAGCAGACCGCGCGCGGTCTCCGTCAGGACCGGCTTCCCGGGCACGAAAACCACCGGAACGATGGAATCGGCCGGGTCCATCCTGATCGCCCGGGCGGCGCCGTTCTCCATCCAGGAGAGGGTGAAGCCGCCGAGCAGGCAGGCCGCGACGTTGTCGGGGTGGCCCTCGATCTCGGTGGCGAGTTCGAGCAGCGCCGCCTCGTCGAGCTTGGACTCGCCGCCTATGGTCACCGCGCGGGCGGCCACGATGCCGGCGCAGATGGCGGCGGAGGAGGAGCCGAGGCCGCGGCCGTGCGGAATGCGGTTGGCGCAGACGATCTCCAGGCCGCGCGGCTGGCCGCCCAGGGCGTCGAAGGCGGTGCGCAGGGAGCGGACGAGGAGGTGGCTCTCGTCGCGCGGCAGCGTCTCGCCGCCCTCACCTGCGATGTCGATGTGCAGCCCTGAGTCGGCCACCCGGACGACGACGTCGTCGTACAACCCCAGCGCGAGGCCCAGGGCGTCGAAGCCCGGACCGAGGTTGGCGCTGGTGGCGGGGACGCGCACCCGGACGGCGGCGGCGCGGAACGCTGGACCGGCCATCGCTCGTTGACTCTCCTTGAGCTGCGTGATGGTCGAATGACGTCGGACATCCGACAGGAGTCCGCGAACCCCCGGACCGCGCGGACGACGCGGAGCTGCGGCACATGCGCCTGGGGGCATATGCGGCGGGCGGGTTCGGTACAGCCTATCGAAGGAAGGTTCTGTGGCGACATAGGGCGCATGGGAGGCGCACGATGCGTGTCGCAAGCCCTCTGTGCACCCTCTGTAGGGAACTTCCCCAGGTGAGGGTCGGTTTACGCGGCCGTCCCGAGAACGGCCGCGTGCCCGCCCACCCCACCCGGGGACATCCGCTACACCAGGCCGAGACGCTCGGCCGCGGTGGCCGCGTCGACGGGGACCGTGACCGGCTGCGGTGCGCCGGCGACGGCCCAGTCGGGGTCCTTCAGGCCGTTTCCGGTGACGGTGCACACGATGCGCTGGCCGGGGTCGACCTTGCCCTGCTCGGCGGCCTTGAGCAGGCCGGCGACGGACGCGGCGGAGGCGGGCTCGACGAAGACACCCTCCTGCGAGGCCAACAGGCGGTAGGCGCGCAGGATCTCACGGTCCGTCACCTCGTCGATGAGGCCGCCCGACTCGTCGCGCGCGGCCAGGGCGTACTGCCAGGAGGCCGGGTTGCCGATGCGGATGGCGGTGGCGATGGTGGACGGGTCCTTGACGACCTCGCCGCGCACGATCGGGGCACTGCCGGAGGCCTGGAAGCCCCACATCCGCGGGGTCCGGGTCGACACGCCGTCGGCGGCGTACTCCCGGTACCCCCTCCAGTAGGCGGTGATGTTGCCGGCGTTGCCGACCGGCAGGACGTGGATGTCGGGCGCGTCGCCCAGCATGTCCACGATCTCGAACGCCGCCGTCTTCTGGCCCTCGATACGCACCGGGTTGACCGAATTCACCAGCGCCACGGGGTAGTTGTCGCTCAGCGCGCGGGCGAGCGTGAGGCAGTCGTCGAAGTTGCCGTCGACCTGGAGGATCTTGGCGCCATGGACGAGCGCCTGCCCCATCTTGCCGAGCGCGATCTTGCCCTGGGGCACGAGCACCGCGGACACCATGCCGGCGCGCACCGCGTACGCCGCGGCGGAGGCGGAGGTGTTGCCGGTGGAGGCGCAGATGACGGCCTTGGCGCCCTCCTCCTTGGCCTTGCTGATCGCCATCGTCATACCGCGGTCCTTGAAGGACCCGGTGGGGTTGGCGCCCTCGACCTTCAGGTGGACCTCGCAGCCCGTGCGCTCGGAGAGCACCTGCGCGGGCACGAGCGGGGTACCGCCCTCGCGGAGGGTGACGACCGGCGTCGTGTCGGACACCGGCAGCCGGTCCCGGTACTCCTCGATGATTCCGCGCCACTGGTGAGTCATTGCTGGTTACTCTCCTTCAACCCGCATGATGCTGGCGACACCCCGCACGGTGTCGAGCTTGCGCAGCGCCTCGACGGTCCCCGACAGGGAGGCGTCGGACGCGCGGTGGGTGACGACGACGAGGGAGGCCTCGCCGTCCTTGCCCTGCTGGCGAACAGTGTCGATGGACACCCCGTGCTCGGCGAACACGGTGGCGACCTGAGCGAGCACACCCGGTTTGTCGGCCACGTCGAGGCTGATGTGGTAGCGCGTGACGACGTCGCCCATCGGGGAGACAGGCAGGGCGGCATACGCCGACTCGCCGGGCCCCGTTGCCCCGCTGAGCCGGTTGCGGCAGACGGCGACGAGGTCGCCGAGCACGGCCGAGGCGGTGGGCGAGCCACCGGCGCCGGGGCCGTAGAACATGAGCTGGCCGGCCGCGTCGGACTCGACGAAGACGGCGTTGTACGCGCCGCGCACGGAGGCCAGCGGGTGGGTGAGCGGGATCATCGCCGGGTGCACACGCGCGGTGACGGAGCCGCCGTCCTCGGCCCGCTCGCAGATGGCGAGCAGTTTGATGGTGCAGCCCATCTCCTTGGCCGAGGCGAAGTCCGCGGCGGTGACCTCGGTCATGCCCTCGCGGTAGACGTCGTCCAGGCGCACGCGCGTGTGGAAGGCGATCCCGGCGAGGATGGCGGCCTTGGCCGCGGCGTCGAAGCCCTCCACGTCGGCGGTGGGGTCGGCCTCGGCGTAGCCCAGCGCGGTGGCCTCGTCGAGGGCCTCCTGGTAGCCGGCGCCCGTGGAGTCCATCTTGTCGAGGATGAAGTTGGTCGTCCCGTTGACGATGCCCATCACCCGGTTGATCTTGTCGCCGGCGAGGGACTCGCGCAGCGGCCGGATCAGCGGGATGGCGCCGGCGACGGCGGCCTCGTAGTAGAGGTCCTTGCCGTGCTGTCCCGCCGCGGCGTGCAGGGCGGCCCCGTCCTGGGCGAGCAGGGCCTTGTTCGCCGAGACGACGGAGGCGCCGTGCTCGAAGGCTGTGGTGATGAGGCTGCGGGCGGGCTCGATGCCCCCGATGACCTCGACGACGACGTCGATGTCCCCCCGTTTGACGAGGGCGGTGGCGTCGGAGGTGACGAGTGCCGGGTCGATGCCCTCGCGGACCTTGGAGGGCCGCCGTACCGCGA
The DNA here is from genome assembly GCF_016921115.1 of Streptomyces actuosus. Taxonomy (GTDB): domain Bacteria; phylum Actinomycetota; class Actinomycetes; order Streptomycetales; family Streptomycetaceae; genus Streptomyces; species Streptomyces actuosus_A. Next base: position 3,115 of record NZ_JAFFZS010000029.1, on the reverse strand, counting down.
CACCGGCCAGCTCGACCGGGGCACCGATCCTGGCGGCGAGGTCGTCGGCGTGCGTCGTCATGATGCGCGCCACCTCTGAGCCGACAACCCCACAGCCCAGCAGCGCCACCTTCAGCGGACGCGTACGCATCATCCGACCTCGTTTCCTCATACCGTCTACGGTTGGACCAGTCTCACTCACCGGACCGGACTTTCTGCCCCTGGTCCGGATCGTGAGACGTCTATTTCATTTTCCCACCGGGCGGCGACAGGAGATCTTCCGCCCGCCGCCCGGCCACCCGGTGTCCCGGTCCCCCGGCCCTCACCCCACGTCGAGACGCAGCAGGTCCTCCTCGGTCTCCCGGCGGACGATCACCCGGGCCTCACCGTCGCGGACGGCGACGACCGGCGGACGCAGCACGTGGTTGTAGTTGCTCGCCATGGACCGGCAGTACGCGCCGGTCGCCGGCACGGCGATCAGGTCGCCGGGCGCCAGGTCCGCGGGCAGGAACGCGTCCCGCACGACGATGTCACCGCTCTCGCAGTGCTTGCCGACGACCCGCGTGAGCATGGGCTCGGCGTCGGAGGTGCGCGAGACGAGGGCGACGCTGTACTCGGCGTCGTAGAGCGCCGTGCGGATGTTGTCGGACATGCCGCCGTCGACGGACACGTACGTGCGCAGCCCGTCGAGGGCCTTGACGGTCCCGACCTCGTAGAGCGTGAAGGCGGTCGGCCCGACGACGGCGCGCCCCGGCTCGACGGAGATCCGCGGGGTCCGCAGCCGCGCGGCCTCGCACTCGCGGGTGACGATCTCGGTGAGGGCCTTGGCGATCTCATGGGGCTCGCGCGGGTCGTCGCCGCTGGTGTAGGCGATGCCGAGGCCGCCGCCGAGGTCGATCTCGGGCAGCTCGACGCCGTGCTCGTCGCGGATGTCCCTGAGCAGCCCCACGACGCGGTGGGCGGCGACCTCGAAGCCCGACACGTCGAAGATCTGCGACCCGATGTGGGAGTGGATCCCGATCAGCTCCAGGCCCTCCAGCTGCAGCGCCCGCCGCACGGCCTCGGCGGCCTGCCCGCCGGCCAGCGGGATCCCGAACTTCTGGTCCTCGTGGGCGGTGGCGATGAACTCGTGGGTGTGGGCCTCGACGCCGACGGTGACCCGGATCTGCACCCGCTGGCGCCTGCCGAGGGACTGCGCGACGTGGGCGACGCGGACGATCTCCTGGAAGGAGTCGAGGACGATGCGCCCGACGCCGGCGCGCACCGCGCGCTCGATCTCCTCGGTCGACTTGTTGTTGCCGTGGAAGGCGATGCGGTCGGCCGGCATGCCCGCGGACAGCGCGGTGGTGAGCTCGCCGCCGGAGCAGACGTCGAGGTTGAGCCCCTCCTCGTGCAACCAGCGGACCACGGCACGGGACAGGAACGCCTTCCCGGCGTAGAAGACGTCGGCCTCCGTGCCGAAGGCGGTGCGCCAGGCGCGCGCCCGGGCCCGGAAGTCGGCCTCGTCGAGGATGTAGGCGGGGGTGCCGAACTCCTCGGCGAGCCGCTTGACGTCGATGCCGCCGACCGTCGCCACGCCCTCCCCGTTCCTGCCGACGGTCTGCGCCCACACCTTGGGGTCGAGGGCGTTCAGGTCGGCGGGCGGGGCGGAGTAGTGGCCCTCGGGCAGGACATCGGCGTGACGGGGCCCGGCGGGGTGTGCGGAACGGCTCATGTCTGGGTCTCTTCTTGGCTCAGAGGTGGTCGGGTGCGTCGATGCCGAGCAGGGACAGGCCGCCGGCCAGCACCGTCCCGGCGGCTGTGGCGAGGGCGAGCCGGGCACGGTGGGCGGCCGAGGGTTTCTCCGCACCGCGCGGGAGCACGGTGGGCAGGAACGGCAGGGCGGCGTCCGCGACGACGACCAGGTGCCGGGCGAGCCGGTCGGGGGCGCGGTGGGTGGCCGCGGCGCCGAGGACGCGGGGATGGTCGGCCAGCGCGCCCGGGAGTGCTGGGGCGACGGTGACGTCACCGGGCTCGGGGCCGAAGCCGAGGTCGGCGGCGTTGCGGTGCAGGGCCCGGGTGCGGGCGTGGGCGTACCGGACACGGAAGAGGGGGTTGCTCTCCCGCTGGACGAGATGCTCGGCGCCGATCCGGGGCCGGTCGTGCGGGGCCGGGTGCAGCAGGGCCCAGCGGGCGGCGTCGGGGCCGAGGGAAGCGGGGTCGCCGGGCGCGGGGACGGGCCGCAGATCGGCGACGCCGTCGCCCTCGGGGACGACGTCGAGGCGCCCGCCCTGGGAGGCGACGAGGCGGCCGAGGGCGTCGGCGACGACCCGGGCACGGATCTCGTCCGGGACGCGGACCCGCACGGTCTGCCCGGCGAGGGCGCCGGAGTGCCCGTACCGCGGCCCGTCCCGCAGGACGCGCCGCACGAGGTCCGCCGTACCGCCGCCGTCGAGGCTGATGTTGAGGAACCCGGGCCCGGTGATCTCGACCGCCGCGACGCCGTCGGCGCGGACGAGATGGCCGCGCAGGACCTCGGCGACCTGCCGGGACGGCCGCTTGGCGGGACGGGCCAGCTGGAGCGCGATGCCGGTGGCGTAGTCCCCGCACCCCCCGGGCCCGGGCGCCGCGACCACGGCCCGCTCAGGAACAGCCACGCTCAGCTCCCCCTCGTCGACAGCACGGCGCACGGCATGCAGCACGGTGCGCGAGAGCTCGACGGGGGTCACGGGACAAGCGTAGGGGAGGAGGGGGGTGGGTAGGCGAGCCGGTTTGCCGGAGGTCCCGGCATGTGGACGAGGCAGGGCGAGCTGCGGCGACCGGGGCGGGGCGGGGCGGCGCGGGTACGCCGACACGGGAAGGCCGGGCTCCACTTCCCCGACAGCTGCTGTGCGCGGCTTCGGGAGGGGCGCGGCGCATCGGCAGGCGGGGCGCGAGGTTTCGGGGGTGGGTGTGCGGCGCGTCGGGGGTGGGGGTATCAGGGTCGCCGCCGACTGTGCGGTGCGTCGGGTGCGGGTGTTTGGCAGGGATGCCGGGTGCGCGGCGCGACGGACGCGGGGAGGTGCGGCTTCGACGCCGGGTGCGCGGCGCGACGGACGCGGGGAGGTGCGGCTTCGACGCCGGGTGCGCGGCGCGACGGACGCGGGGAGGTGCGGCT
>NZ_JAFFZS010000287.1 GCF_016921115.1 Streptomyces actuosus | reverse complement strand
GGAAGTTGACACCCGCCGCCCGCACCGCAACCCGAACCTGACCCTCACCCAACACGGCAGACGCCTCGGGGAAAGCAGTCAGAGCAAGCCCCTCCAACGTCCCCCTCTCCCCAATGTCCAACCGCCACGCCGACTCCCCCGACGGAACCGTCAACACACCCCCACCCGACACCCGACCCAACCGCGGCACAAACACAACCCCACCACGCACCGCCAGCTCCGGCTCACCCGACTCCAACGCCCCGCCGACAACCCCCCACGACTCCCCCACACCATCCACATCCACCAACACGAACCGCCCCGGCGCCTCCGCCCGAGC
>NZ_JAFFZS010000286.1 GCF_016921115.1 Streptomyces actuosus | reverse complement strand
GTCGGTGGGTGAGGGTGTGCGGCCGGTGGATGTCGCTTGGTCGTTGGCGGCGACTCGGGGTGTGTTCGAGGACCGTGCCGTGTTCTTGAGTCGTGAAGTGGGCGATGTGCTGCCTGCTGTGCGTGAGTTGGCTGCTGGTGGGGATGTGGTGGGGTCGTCGGTGGTGCGTGGGCGTGTGGTCCGTGCTGTCGGTGATGTGGTGTTTGTGTTTCCGGGGCAGGGGGCGCAGTGGGTTGGTATGGGGCGGGAGTTGTGGGGGGAGTCGGCTGTTTTTGCGGCGTCGATGGAGGCGTGTGAGCGGGCGTTGGCGCCGTTTGTGGGGT
>NZ_JAFFZS010000285.1 GCF_016921115.1 Streptomyces actuosus | reverse complement strand
AAGCCGCGCACCCTCGAACCGCTCCTCCGCAAGCCACGTCTGTACATGGGCGAGCAACTTCTGTGTGACCCGGTGAGCGGCATCGGCCGAATCACCCACCGGGCGCTCCACCCGGATCAGGACGTCAGTTCCGGGTTCGGCCACGGTGCCGGGCAGTTCGTCGGGAAGCCGAGCACCGAAGCTCGGTCCTTCCAGGGTGACCGACGCCGTATGAGGCATCGGCGTCCAGTCGGTCTGGAAGAGGTTGTCGTGCCGGCCTCCCGCCGTCCCCGACGACAGCACACCGACCGGCTCACGCAACGTCAACGACTCGACACGCGCAACCAACTCCCCCGCCGCATCCGCCAACTCC
>NZ_JAFFZS010000284.1 GCF_016921115.1 Streptomyces actuosus | reverse complement strand
ACCAGCGTGGACGACGATCCGGTGGTGATCGTGGGGATGGCGTGCCGGTTCCCGGGTGGGGTCGGTTCGCCGGAGGATCTGTGGCGGCTGGTGAGCGAGGGCGGTGACGCGATCGGCGCGTTCCCGGCGGATCGTGGCTGGGATCTGGACGGTCTGTACGACCCGGAGCCCGGCACGCCTGGACGCACCTACGTCCGGCAAGGTGGCTTCCTCCACGACGCGACCCACTTCGACGCCGGGCTGTTCGGTGTCTCTCCGCGTGAGGCGTTGGCGATGGATCCGCAGCAGCGTGTGCTGCTGGAGACGTCGTGGGAGGTGTTCGAGCGGGCGGGTATCGATCCGGCGAGCCTGCGCG
>NZ_JAFFZS010000283.1 GCF_016921115.1 Streptomyces actuosus | reverse complement strand
TCCCTGGTGACCGATAGCGGATAGTACCGTGAGGGAATGGTGAAAAGTACCCCGGGAGGGGAGTGAAATAGTACCTGAAACCGTGTGCCTACAAGCCGTGGGAGCGTCGGAAGCACTTCGGTGCTTCTCGTGACTGCGTGCCTTTTGAAGAATGAGCCTGCGAGTTTGCGGTGTGTTGCGAGGTTAACCCGGGTGGGGTAGCCGTAGCGAAAGCGAGTCCGAACAGGGCGTTGGAGTAGCACGCTCAAGACCCGAAGCGGAGTGATCTAGCCATGGGCAGGTTGAAGCGGAGGTAAGACTTCGTGGAGGACCGAACCCACCAGGGTTGAAAACCTGGGGGATGACCTGTGGTTAGGGG
>NZ_JAFFZS010000282.1 GCF_016921115.1 Streptomyces actuosus | reverse complement strand
GCACCGCAAGGCGGGCCCAGTGCGTGGTGAGTCCCAGGCCGTGGGATCGGCTTCCGTAGCAGGTTGCCAGCGCATCGATGATGCTCATGCCGCGCCCGTGTTCCTCGGCAGCGCAGGAGGCCGCCCAAGTCCCCGTCCGGGCCGCCCTGCCGCCGTCGGTGATCCCGACCAGCACCTGGAGGCCGGCGGTCTCCCGGCACAGGCGCAGGTACAAGGGGGGACGCGCGTACTGGACGGCGTTGGTCACCAGTTCGGACACCACCAGAAGCACCGAGGCGGCAGCGCTTTCGTCGATCCGCCAGTCACGGAGCACCGATCGGGCCAGCCGGCGGGCGAGGCCGACCGACTCCGGGCGGTGGGCGAGGCACGGCGACATGT
>NZ_JAFFZS010000281.1 GCF_016921115.1 Streptomyces actuosus | reverse complement strand
CTTCATGTTATGTTACAGCACATCTGGTATGTCGTTTATTTGCCAGTCAGCCTAGGCTTGATGATATCCATTATCAGAATATAACATGTAAACTATGATGCTTCAAGATTTCTTTGCCATTTCATATAATAATGAGTTATAACAAGTACAAATATACAAATAGTCACATCTAATCTGAATATTTGGACACATAACCCTAAGCAGGCATGGAAGAGGTGAACCCTGCAACATGATCGTTAAGACCATGAGAAAAGTAACATTTTCACCTGTGAGAGTTAATATAAAAAAAGTCACTAAGTAGTTTGCTCTGTTTACAAGTAACTGCTTCCTTTTCATTTTTTGTTTTGTTTTGCTTTTCTCTGCCAATCCCGATGCCGAC
>NZ_JAFFZS010000280.1 GCF_016921115.1 Streptomyces actuosus | reverse complement strand
GCCCATAACAAGGCCAAATAATCCATATTGAGACAAGGTTGAAAGATGAAGTATTTTAATTTATCTAGTTATACAATTCCAATAAAAATGGGGGGTGGGAACCCAACAAGCAAAACACCTAATAACACCTAACAATAAACTTCGGAAAAAAAAAAAAAAGGAAAACGAGAGTGATGGAAAAGCAAGACGTGTTGGAGAGAGAGGAAGAGGAAGAGAAATGAAGAAATGAATGACGATGTCTGCCTTGTCGGCCTTAGGCTCAACAGCTTTAAGGGGTAATTTTCGGCCCCCCGTGGGTGTACTCCATAGTTAGCGCAGGTATCGGTAATTTATTCCCTGCTGCGACTGAAATTGCGAATTGACTAGCAGGACACACCAAAT
>NZ_JAFFZS010000279.1 GCF_016921115.1 Streptomyces actuosus | reverse complement strand
GAGGTGAACGCCGTCGCGCACGCCCGCGGGGCCGCACCGATTCTCGGCTGGCTCGCGCACTACCGCGCCGCGCGCTGAGGCGCCGTGGACCGCCGCAACCGCAACAGTTGCCACAACACCAGCCCCGCCGGAAGACCCAGCGCCACCGAGATCATCGAGATCACCGTCGCGGGAAACGCCGAGTCGCCGGCGGCACCGAAGAGTTCCGTCACGCCGATCAACCCCATCGAGCCGGGCACCAGCAGCCAGAACCCCGGCAGGATCAAGGTGATGGTGGGTGGCGCGCCGCGACGCCGCGAGATCGCGAGTGCCGACACCGTCAGCACCAGCCCTCCGCAGAAACCGCTCGCGTAGCTTCCCAGCACCGTGCCGCCCAGATAC
>NZ_JAFFZS010000278.1 GCF_016921115.1 Streptomyces actuosus | reverse complement strand
ATTGTATATCATACGCATTTTTAACAGAAGTGGTAAAAGCTGTCCATGACACAAGTGGGCCAACAAATGATGGTAGGCTCACGAAAATCTTCCTGTGCGATCTGGCAGGCCATTCTATGAAGGAGCTGGTGAGTCCCTGTAACCTCCTATTATCGATAAAGATTACAAGCCGGTCCTCGACTTGATGGGGAGGTCAACACCATGTTATAATGACGAGTCAGACTGCAGGGACTTTTGAGTTTCTTCCCAGAGTCGCATCCCGGGGGAAGCATGATATTCAACTGGCGTTTGACTTGAAATCCTGACGGGATTCCATGAGTAGCTTTCAGGCTGGTAATGTTGCAAAGGACTCGGAGAATCCCACCGCTTGATGAGTGGTGCCACC
>NZ_JAFFZS010000028.1 GCF_016921115.1 Streptomyces actuosus | reverse complement strand
ACCGCCGCCGTCGCCCGCTCCGTCCCCTGCCTCACCACCGTCCAAGCCCTCGCCGCCGCAGTCCAGGGCATCGACGCCCTCAACCACGGCGACGTCGACGTCCGCTCCCTCCAAGAACACGCCGAGCATCTGAACGCGGCCCGCGACTAGCGGCCGTCGAGGGGGACACCGTCGGACGGTGTCCCCCTCTTCATGAGGCCCGAACCGTTCACGAGGTTTGTCGAGGACACACTGATGTACAAGCTCTTCTTCCGGCTGTTCTTCCAGCGGATGGATCCCGAGCAGGCCCACTACCTGGCCTTCCGCTGGATCCGCACGGCGGCCCGCGTCCCGGTGCTGCGCACGTTCGTGGCGGCCGTGCTCGCCCCCCGCCACGCGGAGCTGCGCACCGAGGCCCTGGGACTGCGCATGCACGGGCCCTTCGGCCTCGCCGCCGGCTTCGACAAGAACGCCGTCGCCGTCGACGGGATGTCGATGCTCGGCTTCGACCACGTCGAGATCGGCACGGTCACCGGGGAGCCGCAGCCGGGCAACCCCAGGAAGCGGCTCTTCCGCCTGGTGTCCGACCGCGCGCTGATCAACCGCATGGGCTTCAACAACGAGGGCTCGCTGGCCGTCGCCGCCCGCCTCGCCTCCCGCAGGCCGGTGTTCAGGACGGTCGTCGGCGTCAACATCGGCAAGACCAAGGTCGTCCCCGAGGACGAGGCGGTGCACGACTACGTGAAGTCGGCCGAGCGGCTCGCGCCGCACGCCGACTACCTGGTCGTGAACGTGTCGTCGCCGAACACGCCCGGCCTGCGGAACCTGCAGGCGGTCGACCACCTGCGCCCGCTGCTGACGGCCGTGCGCGAGGCCGCCGACCGCGCGGTCACCACGCGCCGCGTGCCGCTGCTGGTGAAGATCGCGCCGGACCTCGCCGACGAGGACGTCGACGCCGTCGCCGACCTGGCCGTGGAACTCGGCCTGGACGGGATCATCGCCACGAACACCACCGTCGCGCGCGAGGGACTCGGCCTGACCTCCCCGCCCGACCTGGTCCAGGAGACCGGCGGGCTCTCGGGCGCCCCCCTGAAGGAACGCTCCCTGGAGGTCCTGCGCCGCCTGTACGCGCGCGTGGGCGACCGGATCACCCTGGTGGGTGTCGGCGGCATCGGGGACGCCGAGGACGCCTGGCAGCGCATTCTCGCCGGAGCGACGCTCGTCCAGGGCTACAGCGCCTTCGTCTACGAGGGCCCGTTCTGGATGCGGGCCCTGCACAAGGGGCTCGCCGCCCGCCTGCGCACCAGCCCGTACGCCACCCTCGCCGACGCCGTCGGCGCCGACGCAAGGAAGGCCGCATGACCCCCTTCGAGCCCTTCGGAGCCCGGCTCCGCCGCGCCATGGACGAGCGGGGCCCCCTGTGCGTCGGCATCGACCCGCACGCGTCCCTGCTCGCGGAGTGGGGCCTGAACGACGACGTCGCCGGCCTGGAGCGGTTCAGCCGCACGGTCGTCGAGGCGGTCGCGGACCGCGTCGCCGTGCTGAAGCCGCAGAGCGCCTTCTTCGAGCGGTTCGGCTCCCGCGGCGTGGCCGTGCTGGAGAAGGCGGTCGAGGAGGCCCGGGCGGCCGGGGCGCTCGTCGTCATGGACGCCAAGCGCGGCGACATCGGCTCCACCATGGCCGCCTACGCCGAGGCCTTCCTGCACAAGGACTCCCCGCTGTTCTCGGACGCGCTCACCGTCTCCCCGTACCTCGGCTACGGTTCGCTCCGCCCGGCCGTCGAGCTGGCCCGCGAGACCGGCACGGGGCTGTTCGTGCTGGCGCTGACCTCCAACCCGGAGGGCGGCGAGGTGCAGCACGCGGTCCGCGCGGACGGCAGGAGCGTCGGCGCGACCGTGCTGGCCCACCTGGCGGCCGAGAACGCGGGAGAGGCGCCCCTGGGCTCCTTCGGGGCCGTCGTGGGCGCCACGCTCGGTGACCTGTCCTCCTACGACCTCGACGTCAACGGCCCGCTCCTGGCGCCCGGCATCGGCGCGCAGGGTGCGACCCCGGCGGACCTGCCGCGGGTCTTCGGCTCCGCGGTGCGCAACGTCGTGCCGAACGTCAGCCGGGGTGTGCTGATGCACGGTCCCGAGGTCGTCGCGCTGCGTGACGCCGCGGACCGCTTCACGGAGGAGGTCCGGGTCGCGGTCGCGGGCCGCTGACCGTCCGGCGGGGCTGCCTGCGGGCCTTCCGGGGCCTGATCTCGGCCGACGCGGGTCTGGATACATTCTCAAATCAAGGGCAATATGTCTTAAATGTCCGGCCTGACGGAGGCTGACCAGGACTTTTCCTCTGTTCTCGCTGACTCCGGCGGACTTGACCGCTAGTCTCCGACGTGAGTGAGCGGGCAAGCGTGTTGCTCGTGGCTCCCCTGGTGTGGGGCGACTAGGTTCCTCACCGGTCCGTATCCGACAGTTCGACATCCGAGGTGACGTAGGCGTGGCTCTTCCGCCCCTTACCCCCGAACAGCGCGCAGCCGCGCTCGAAAAGGCCGCCGCGGCTCGCCGGGAGCGGGCCGAGGTCAAGAATCGACTCAAGCACTCCGGCGCCTCCCTGCACGAGGTCATCAAGCAGGGTCAGGAGAACGACGTCATCGGTAAGATGAAGGTCTCCGCCCTGCTCGAGTCCCTGCCGGGCGTGGGCAAGGTGCGCGCCAAGCAGATCATGGAGCGACTCGGCATCTCCGAGAGCCGTCGCGTGCGCGGCCTCGGCTCCAACCAGATCGCCTCCCTGGAGCGCGAGTTCGGCAGCACCGGCGCCTGAGTCCGGGACCCTGCCGGGAAGGGAGTCCCGGGCACTCCGGGATTGCTGGAATAATCGCTGCATGGCTGTAACACCCCGGGGGACGACCCCCGAGCCCCCGGACGCACGTCCGCGGCTGACCGTGCTCTCCGGCCCCTCGGGGGTCGGCAAGAGCACGGTCGTCGCCCATATGCGCAAGGAACACCCCGAGCTGTGGCTCTCGGTGTCGGCGACGACCCGCAAGCCCCGCCCCGGTGAGAAGCACGGAGTCCACTACTTCTTCGTCACCGACGAGGAGATGGACAAGCTGATCGCCAACGGCGAGCTGCTGGAGTGGGCCGAATTCGCCGGCAACCGCTACGGCACGCCGCGCGCGGCCGTGATCGAGCGGCTGGAGTCGGGGGAGCCCGTCCTGCTGGAGATCGATCTGCAGGGCGCCCGGCAGGTCCGCGAGTCCATGCCGGAGGCCCGGCTGGTGTTCCTGGCTCCGCCCTCCTGGGAGGAGCTGGTGCGCAGGCTCACCGGCCGGGGCACCGAGCCCCCCGAGGTGATCCGGCGCCGCCTGGACGTGGCGAAGGTCGAGCTGGCAGCCGAGCCCGAGTTCGACGAGACCCTGGTCAACACCTCCGTCGAGGACGTGGCGCGCGAGCTGCTAGCCTTGACGGACGTTGTGTGATCAGAGCTGGTCACTCCGACTGTTCTTTCCCATCCATCGGAAGGTAGAGCGTGTCCTCTTCCATCTCCGCGCCCGAGGGCATCATCAACCCGCCGATCGACGAGCTCCTCGAGGCCACCGACTCGAAGTACAGCCTCGTGATCTACGCGGCCAAGCGGGCCCGCCAGATCAACGCGTACTACTCGCAGCTCGGCGAGGGCCTCCTCGAGTACGTCGGTCCGCTCGTGGACACGCACGTCCACGAGAAGCCGCTCTCGATCTCCCTGCGGGAGATCAACGCGGGGCTGCTGACCTCCGAGGCCATCGAGGGCCCGGGCCAGTAAGTCATATCTGCACATCGCAGTGGGTTTTTCCACAGGCCCGGCAGCACGACTGCCGGGCCTGTGGTGTGTCATGGGTACAGACGGTTTCCGAGGTCCGGGAGAGACGGTGGACAAGCCGAAGGTCGTTCTGGGGGTCAGCGGCGGCATCGCCGCCTACAAGGCGTGCGAGCTGCTGCGCCGGTTCACCGAGTCGGGCCACGACGTGACGGTCGTCCCCACCGCCTCCGCGCTGCATTTCGTCGGCGCCGCCACGTGGTCGGCCCTGTCCGGCAACCCCGTCTCCACCCAGGTGTGGGACGACGTCCACGAGGTCCCGCACGTCCGCATCGGCCAGCGGGCCGACCTCGTGGTGGTCGCCCCGACCACCGCGGACATGCTGGCCAAGGCGGCCCACGGCCTCGCCGACGACCTTCTCACCAACACCCTGCTCACCGCCCGCTGCCCCGTGGTCCTGGCCCCCGCCATGCACACCGAGATGTGGGAGCACCCGGCCACCCGGGAGAACGTGGCGACGCTGCGCCGCCGCGGCGTCGTCGTGATCGAGCCGGCCGTCGGCCGCCTCACCGGCGTCGACACCGGAAAGGGCCGCCTGCCCGACCCCGCCGCGATCTTCGAGGCCTGCCGACGCGTCCTGGCCCGCGGTGTACACGAGCCCGACCTCGCCGGCCGGCACGTCGTCGTCAGCGCCGGGGGCACCCGCGAGCCCCTCGACCCGGTCCGCTTCCTCGGCAACCGCTCCTCCGGCAAGCAGGGCTACGCCCTCGCCCGCACGGCAGCCGCGCGCGGCGCCCGTGTCACCCTGGTCGCCGCCGACACGGGCCTGCCGGACCCGGCCGGGGTCGACGTCGTCCCGGTCGGGACGGCCGTGCAGATGCGCGAGGCCGTGCTCAAGGCCGCCGCGGACGCCGACGCCGTGGTCATGGCCGCTGCGGTCGCCGACTTCCGCCCCGCGGCGTACGCCGCCGGAAAGATCAAGAAGAAGGACGGCCAGGAACCGGAGCCCCTGGTCCTCGTACGGAATCCGGACATTCTCGCGGAGATCTCCGCCGACCGGGCCCGCGCGGGACAGGTGATCGTCGGCTTCGCCGCCGAGACCGACGACGTCCTGTCCAACGGCCGCACCAAGCTGGCCCGCAAGGGATGCGACCTGCTCGTGGTGAACGAGGTGGGCGAGCGCAAGACCTTCGGCTCCGAGGAGAACGAGGCCGTCGTGCTCGGCGCCGACGGCAGTGAGACCCCCGTTCCGCACGGTCCCAAGGAGGCTCTGGCCGACACGGTCTGGGATCTCGTGGCCGAGCGGCTGAGCTGAATGCCTCATTCGGCTCAAGAAACGCTCGCGTCCCCCATATTGGCGCGTGGCGGCTCTGTTCAAGGCCGCTCGGCATTGGGCAGAATGCCCGTGCCGCAGGTCACAGCGCTCCCGAGAGGCGAGACAGGGGGGCCGGTGGTCTGCCGCGACCGATAAACTGTTCTCGGACGACGCCGGGTGCAGCCCCCGTCCGTCCGCCAATGATCAGCCAGCAGCCGCTGCAACCCCAGGGAGCGTTGTGTCCCGTCGCCTGTTCACCTCGGAGTCCGTGACCGAAGGTCACCCCGACAAGATCGCTGACCAGATCAGCGACACCATTCTCGACGCGCTTCTCCGCGAGGACCCGACCTCCCGGGTCGCCGTCGAGACGCTGATCACCACCGGCCTGGTCCACGTGGCCGGCGAGGTCACGACCAAGGCCTACGCGGACATCGCGACCCTGGTCCGCAACAAGATCCTGGAGATCGGGTACGACTCCTCCAAGAAGGGCTTCGACGGCGCCTCCTGCGGCGTGTCGGTGTCCATCGGCTCGCAGTCGCCGGACATCGCGCAGGGCGTCGACACCGCCTACGAGTCCCGGATCGAGGGTGCCGCCCGCACCGGCGACACGGACGAGCTGGACCGCCAGGGCGCCGGCGACCAGGGTCTGATGTTCGGGTACGCCACCGACGAGACCCCGACGCTGATGCCGCTGCCGGTCTTCCTGGCCCACCGCCTGTCGAAGCGCCTGTCCGAGGTCCGCAAGAACGGCACCATCCCCTACCTGCGCCCGGACGGCAAGACGCAGGTCACCATCGAGTACGACGGCGACAAGGCGGTCCGGCTGGACACGGTCGTGGTCTCCTCGCAGCACGCGAGCGACATCGACCTGGACTCGCTGCTCGCTCCCGACATCCGCGAGTTCGTCGTGGAGCCGGAGCTGAAGGCGCTGCTCGACGACGGCATCAAGCTGGACACCGAGGGCTACCGCCTGCTGGTCAACCCCACCGGCCGGTTCGAGATCGGCGGCCCGATGGGTGACGCGGGCCTGACCGGCCGCAAGATCATCATCGACACCTACGGCGGTATGGCCCGCCACGGCGGCGGCGCGTTCTCCGGCAAGGACCCGTCCAAGGTCGACCGCTCGGCGGCCTACGCGATGCGCTGGGTCGCCAAGAACGTGGTGGCCGCGGGCCTCGCCTCCCGCTGCGAGGTGCAGGTCGCGTACGCGATCGGCAAGGCCGAGCCGGTCGGCCTCTTCGTGGAGACGTTCGGCACCCACAAGGTGGAGCCGGAGAGGATCGAGAAGGCCATCGACGAGGTCTTCGACCTGCGCCCGGCCGCCATCATCCGCGACCTGGACCTGCTGCGCCCGATCTACGCCCAGACGGCCGCCTACGGTCACTTCGGCCGTGAGCTCGCCGACTTCACCTGGGAGCGCACCGACCGCGTGGACGCCCTGCGCGAGGCCGTCGGCCTGTAGGAACCCCGCTCTTCCCGAGGCCCGGTCCCCTTTCGGGGTGCCGGGTCTCGGCGCACGCCACGGGCTGGGCACGCCGTGGACCGGTGGCCCCCGTCGCCCGCGCGGCCGCAGGCTCGTCGCGGCCTTCCGGTGCGAAGGCCGCGGGTCCTTCGGCGGAGCGGGCCCCGGGCCGCGCGGTGGATCCGGAACGTGCGCCGCCGCCGGACAGAACGCGGGAGCCCCCCGCCGGTCCCGCGGCAGCACGGCGCTGTCGGCGGTGTTTGGTATGAATGCAGGCGTGGGCAGCGAGAACGGGACCGGCAACGGCGGCGGCGAGGGAGCGCAGCCGGAGCAGCTCGCGTTCATCCGGGAGAGCGTGCGCAAGGCCAAGGCGCCACGGGCCAAGCCGCGCACCTGGCGCGGGGCCGAGCTCGCCCCCGAGCTGCCCGTCGCGCGGGTGCTCGTCGACAAGGGCGTGCTGCACCTCGACCGCTGTTTCGACTACGCCGTCCCCGCCGAGCTGGACGCAGACGCCCAGCCCGGAGTCCGGGTCCGGGTCCGCTTCGGCGCCGGACGCCACCGGGTGCGCGAGGGGCGCCGCGAGGGCGGCGGTCTCATCGGCGGATTCCTCGTCGAGCGGCTCGCCGAGTCCGACTACTCCGGTCCGCTCGCCGCGCTCGCCCAGGTCGTCTCTCCCGAACCGGTCCTCGGTCCGGAACTGCTGGCCCTGGCCCGTTCCGTCGCCGACCGGTACGCCGGCAGCCTCGCCGACGTGCTCCAGCTCGCCGTGCCGCCCCGCAGTGCCCGCGCCGAACAGCAGACCTCGCCCGCGCCGCTGCCCGCGCCGCCGCTCCCGGAGCCCGGCTCCTGGGCGCGCTACGAGCGGGGGACCGCGTTCCTGGAAGCGCTCGCGTCGGGGGCGGCGCCGCGTGCCGTGTGGAACGCGCTGCCGGGGCCGCAGTGGAGCGAGGAGATCGCGCGCGCCGTCGCCGCCACGCTCGCCTCGGGCCGGGGGGCGCTCGTCGTCGTTCCCGACGGGCGGGCCGCCGCCCGCGTCGACACCGCCCTGACCGCGCTGCTCGGCCAGGGACGGCACGCCCTCCTCACCGCCGACGCCGGACCGGAGAAGCGGTACCGGGAGTGGCTGGCCGTACGGCGCGGATCCGTGCGGGCGGTGGTCGGAACCCGGGCCGCCATGTTCGCGCCGGTGCGGGACCTCGGGCTCGTCGTCCTCTGGGACGACGGCGACGACAGCCACAGCGAACCGCACGCCCCGCAGCCCCATGCCCGTGAGGTGCTGCTGCTGCGTGCGGCCCAGGACCGGTGCGGCTTCCTGCTGGGTGGCGTGGCCTGCACCGTGGAGGCCGCGCAACTGGTGCAGAGCGGCTGGGCGCGCCCGATCGCCGCCGTGCGGGAGCAGGTGCGCGCCGCGGCCCCGCTGGTCCGGACCGTGGGGGACGGTGACCTTGCCCGCGACGAGGCGGCCCGCGCCGCACGCCTGCCCACCCTCGCCTGGCAGGTGGCCCGGGAGGGGCTGCGGCACGGCCCGGTGCTGGTCCAGGTGCCCCGCCGCGGCTACGTCCCGCGCATGGCCTGCGCCCAGTGCCGTGCCCCGGCGCGCTGCCGCCACTGCTCGGGCCCGCTGGAGGCGCGGGACGGCGGGGCGCTGTGGTGCGGCTGGTGCGGGCGCGAGGAGAGCTCCTGGCACTGCCCGGAGTGCGGGTCGTTCCGGCTGCGCGCCCAGGTCGTCGGGGCGCGGCGCACCGCCGAGGAACTGGGGCGTGCCTTCCCCGCCGTCCCGGTGCGCACCTCCGGGCGGGAGCACGTCCTCGACACCGTGCCGGGAACGCCCGCGCTGGTGGTGAGCACCCCCGGCGCCGAGCCGGTCGCCGAGGGCGGCTACGCGGCGGCGCTGCTGCTGGACGGCTGGGCCATGCTGGGGCGGGCCGACCTGAGGGCCGGTGAGGACGCGCTGCGCCGTTGGATCGCCGCCGCCGCGCTGGTGCGGCCCCAGTCGGCGGGCGGCGCCGTGGCGGTCGTCGCCGAGGCGACGGCACGACCCGTCCAGGCACTCGTGCGGTGGGACCCCGTCGGGCACGCGGTCCGCGAGCTGTCCGAGCGGGCCGAGCTGGGTTTCCCACCCGTGTCCCGGATGGCGGCCGTGTCCGGGCCGCTGGGGGCGCCCGCGGAGTTCCTGCGCTCCGTCGAACTGCCGTCGGAGGCGGAGGTGCTGGGGCCCGTCGCGTTGCCCGTGTCGGCACCCGGCCGGGCCCGGCGGGCCGGGTCGCCGCCGCCGGGGGAGCAGTGGGAGCGGATGCTGGTGCGTGTCCCGCCGGGCCGCGGGGCCGCTCTGGCCGCCGCGCTGAAGACCGCCCAGGCCGCCCGCATGGCCCGCGGTGGGGGCGGGGAGGCGGTGCGGGTGCGGATCGATCCGCCGGACATCGGCTGACCCTGCGGCAGCGCCGCCGCGGCATGCGACCGCCCTCCCGGAGGGCGGTGCCGGGAGGGCAGGGTGAGGGGGCGTCAGCCGTTGCGGGGACCGGGGAACGCCGTGGGACGGACCTCGTCGCGCAGCGCAGGGCTGCCCGCGGTCGGCTGGGTCGGCATCGAACGGGCGGCCGGGACCGTGGGGACCGGGGGCAGGCCGGCGCCCACGTTGACCGTGCGCGTGCCGGAGGGCTCGGTCGACCGCTCGGAGTCCGCGGCGGCCTGGGCGGCGGCGCGCCGGGAGCCGTAACGACGGTGGACGGCCTGCTTGGTGACGCCGAGTGCGGAGCCCACCGCGTCCCACGAGAAGCCGAGCGAGCGGTCGAAGTCGACCGCGGCGGTCACCAGGGTCTCGACACTGTCCCGCAGCTCCTGGGCGAGACGGACGGTCGGGGCGGGGGCACGTCCGTAGACGACGAAGCCCGTGGCGGGGCCGGAGCGGCGCGGGCGGTAGACGTTGCCCAACTGCGCGGTGAGCGTGCGCAGGGCGTCCACCTGCCGGCGGACCCGCTCGATGTCCCGCACGAGCAAGTGCAGGCTCGCCCGCGCCTGGGCGTCGTGGGATGCATGGTCGGCCATGAACAAGCCTCTCGAACCGGCGTTGAAGAGAAGGGGTCAACTCTTTCTTGACCAACGCGGATCCGCTCCGCGGGTCACGCACGGGGGCGCGTGGGCATATGCCCACGCGCCCCCGTGCCCCGCGGGCCTGCCCGCGGCGGCTCCCGGGCGGTGGCCATAGACTGGTGCGCTGCCCGTTCGACATCCCCGCCGAGAGGTCCGTGCCCCCTCATGAAGCTCGTCTTCGCCGGTACCCCCGAGGTCGCCGTTCCCGCTCTGGACGCTCTGCTCGCCTCCGGGCGGCACGAGGTGGCCGCCGTCGTGACGCGGCCCGACGCGCCGGCCGGGCGAGGGCGCAGGCTGGTCGCCTCACCCGTGGCGGAGCGGGCTGCGGAGGCCGGGATCGAGGTGCTCAAGCCGGCCAGGCCGCGCGATCCCGAGTTCCTGGAGCGGCTGCGGCAGATCGCGCCCGACTGCTGTCCGGTCGTCGCCTACGGCGCCCTGCTGCCCCGTGTCGCCCTCGACATCCCCGCCCACGGCTGGGTCAATCTGCACTTCTCGCTGCTGCCCGCCTGGCGCGGTGCCGCGCCCGCGCAGCATGCCCTGATGGCGGGCGACGAGTTCACCGGAGCCTCCACCTTCCTGATCGAGGAGGGCCTCGACTCCGGACCCGTGTACGGCACGGTGACCGAGCGGATCCGGCCCACCGACACCAGCGGGGACCTGCTGACGCGGCTCGCGTTCGCCGGGAGCGGGCTGCTCGCCGCGACCATGGACGGGATCGAGGACGGCACCCTGAAGGCCGTGCCACAGCCCGCCGACGGCATCACCCTCGCCCCGAAGATCACCGTCGAGGACGCCCGGATCGACTGGGCCGCCCCGGCACTGCGCGTCGACCGCGTGGTGCGCGGCTGCACACCCGCGCCCGGCGCCTGGACGACGTTCCGCGGCGAGCGGCTCAAGCTCGTCCAGGTGGCGCTGCGACCCGAGCGCACCGACCTCGCCCCGGGCGTCCTGGAGGCCGGCAAGAACAGCGTCCTCGTCGGCACCGGCTCGCACGCCGTCGAACTGGTGTGGGTGCAGGCCCAGGGCAAGAAGCCGATGAAGGCGGCCGACTGGGCACGGGGCGTCCGCATCGGCGCGGGGGAGACGCTCGGCGCGTAGCACGTAGTCCGTGGCCGGTGGCCGGTGGCCGGTGGCCGGTGACCTCTGGACCGGCGCTTCCGGCGCTCCTCCGCCGAGGGGACTCGGCGTCGCAGGGGTCCGATGGTGGCGCCGGGTGGCGCGGGCGGGAGGTCTGCCGTCCGGCGGAGCGGGAGGCGCCGGACCCCGTGCCGCCGGCCCCACCGGTGTCCGCCGGGGCGCGCCTGCGCGGTGGCCGGTGTGACGCTGGACCGCACGGGCCCTCCGGATGTCGGGGGTACCGGCACCGGCCCCCGGCGCCCCGGGACGGCCGACGGAGGCCCCCCACCCGCAGAACCGGCGGCCCGCCGCGAGGAGAGGCAGGGAGCGGGTGGGGCGGGACCTTCCCCGCTGCGGCCGATGGGCGGGGGCCGGACCCGCTCCACCGCCGTCCCCCCGGCCCCCGCAGCTTCGCCGGGTCGGGCGGTCGTGGCCGCCGGGACGCCCGGACGTAGGCTTGGGGCAGATCCCATCCTCACCTCCGGAGCACCTTTTTCGTGAGTGACACCCCCGGCACCTCACGCCGGCCCCGCCGGCCCGGCAAGCCCTACCGCCGACCCGAGAAGGACCCCGTCCGCGTTCTCGCCTTCGAGGCGCTGCGCGCCGTGGACGAGCGGGACGCGTACGCCAACCTCGTGCTGCCGCCGCTGCTGCGCAAGGCACGCGAGAAGGAGGGCCCCGAGCGGTTCGACGGCCGGGACGCGGCACTGGCGACCGAGCTGGTGTACGGCACGCTGCGGTGGCAGGGGACGTACGACGCCGTGCTGTCCGCCTGCGTCGACCGGCCGCTGCGCGAGGTCGATCCGCCGGTGCTCGACGTGCTCAGCCTCGGTGCGCACCAGCTGCTCGGGACGCGGATCCCGACCCACGCCGCCGTGTCCGCCACCGTCGAGCTGGCCCGCGTGGTGCTGGGCGACGGACGCGCCAAGTTCGTCAACGCCGTGCTCCGCAAGGTCGCGCAGGACGACCTCGACGGATGGATCGCGCGGGTCGCCCCGCCCTACGACGAGGACCCCGAGGACCATCTGGCGGTCGTGCACTCGCACCCGCGCTGGGTCGTCTCCGCCCTGTGGGACTCCCTGGGCGGTGGACGCGAGGGCATCGAGCGGCTGCTGGCCGCCGACAACGAGCGGCCCGAGGTGACCCTGGTGGCCCGGCCCGGCCGTGCCACCACCGAGGAACTGCTGGCCGAGCAGGCCGCCGAGCCGGGGCGCTGGTCGCCGTATGCGGTGCGGCTCGCCGAGGGCGGGGAGCCCGGTGCCGTCGAGGCGGTCCGCGAGGGGCGCGCCGGTGTGCAGGACGAGGGCAGCCAGCTCGTCGCGCTCGCCCTGGCGGCCGCCCCGGTCGAAGGCGGCGACCGGCTGTGGCTCGACGGCTGCGCCGGGCCGGGCGGCAAGGCGGCGCTGCTCGGGGCGCTCGCCGCCGAGCGGGGTGCGATGCTGCTGGCCTCCGAGAAGCAGCCGCACCGGGCCGGGCTGGTCGCCAAGGCGCTGGCCGGGAACCCGGGGCCGTACCAGGTCGTCACCGCCGACGGCACACGGCCGGCATGGCGTCCCGGCACCTTCGACCGGGTGCTGGTGGACGTGCCCTGCACCGGTCTGGGCGCCCTGCGCCGGCGCCCCGAGGCACGGTGGCGGCGCCGCCCCGAGGACCTGGACGGCTTCGCGCCCCTCCAGCGCGGACTGCTGCGCATGGCGCTGCAGTCCGTGCGCGTCGGCGGCGTCGTCGGCTACGCCACCTGCTCGCCCCACCTGGCCGAGACCCGGGCGGTCGTCGCCGACGTCCTCAAGCAGACGCCGGACGCCGACCTCGTCGACGCCCGCCCGCTGCTGCCCGGCGTGCCCGACCTCGGCGACGGACCCGACGTGCAGCTGTGGCCGCACCTGCACGGCACCGACGCGATGTACCTCGCGCTCATCCGGCGGACCGGCTGACCTCCGAGGGCTCGGCCGCGGCCGTACCGTCCTCGCGTGCGAGCCGGTGCGGCCACCAGACCTTGGGCCCCGCGTCCAGGAAGAGCGCCGTCACCAGCACCGACCGCACCACGAAGGTGTCCAGCAGCACGCCGAGGGCGACCGTGAAGCCGATCTCCGCGAAGGCGACCATGGGCAGCGTGCCGAGCGCGGCGAACGTTCCCGCCAGCACCAGACCGGCCGAGGTGATCACCGCGCCGGTCGCCGCGAGGCCGGTGACCACGCCCGGACGTGTGCCCCGGCGGGCGGCCTCCTCGCGGATGCGCGTGGTGAGGAAGATGTTGTAGTCGATGCCGAGCGCGACCAGGAACACGAAGACGAACAGGGGGAAGTCCGTGCCCTCCCCGGCGTAGTCGAAGAAGTACCGGAACGCCATGGCGCTCAGCCCCAGCGCCGCCGTGAACGACAGGACGACCGTGCCGATCAGCAGCAGCGGCGCGACCACGGCACGCAGCAGCACCGACAGGATCAGCAGGACGACCAGCAGCACCAGCGGGATGATCACCACGTCGTCGTGGGTGGTCGCCGCGTCCATGTCCAACAGGGCCGCCGTACCGCCGCCGACCTTGGCGTCGGCGGCGGGCACGGCGTGCACGGCGTCCCGCACCCGCTCCACGGTCTGCTTCGCCGCGTCACTGTCCGCCGGGGCGCTCATCGTGGCCTCGAACAGCACCCGGCCCTCGTACGACGGTTTCGTGCCCGGTGGCAGACCGAGCGAGGTCGGGACCACGCCCGGGGTGCCGGCGACCGCCCTGCCGACCTCCCGGGCCTGCGCCTGGTTGCTCACGATGACGAGCGGGCTGCCGCTGCCGGCGGGGAAGTAGCGGGCCGACACGTCCTGCCCGACGACCGAGTCCGGCCTGCCGGTGAAGGCATCCGCGTTGCTGATGCCCGCCGCACGCAGCTGGATCAGCCCCAGCGAGCAGATCGCCAGCGCCACCGCGGTCGCGACCCACACCGCGCGCGGGGTGCGGGCGATGCGGCGGCCGGTGCGCGCCCACACGCCCCGCTCGGTCGGGTCGGCGTCACCGAAGTGCGGGACGGCCGGCCAGAAGATCCACCGGCCGAAGACGACCAGCAGGGCGGGGAAGAGGGTGAGCATGGCGAGCAGAGCGACCGCGACGCCGATCGCGGCGACCGGTCCGAGGCCGCGGGTGGAGTTCATCTCGGCCGCCAGCAGCACCAGCATGCTGAGCACCACCGTCGCGCCGGAGGCGAGCACCGCCGGGCCCGCCCGGTGCAGGGCCAGCGCCATCGCCTCGTGCCGGTCCTCGTGCCGGCGCAGCTCCTCCCGGTAGCGGGCGACGAGCAGCAGCGCGTAGTCCGTGCCGGCGCCGAAGACGAGGACCGTGAGGATGCCCGCGCTCTGGCCGTTGACGGTCAGGCCCCCCTGGGTGGCGAGGAAGTAGATCAGGGCCTGCGCGGCGAACAGCGCGGCGGTCACCGACAGCAGCGGCACCAGCAGCAGTGTGGGGCTGCGGTAGGTGATCAGCAGCATGACGACGACGACGCCCATCGCCGCCAGCAGCAGCGTGGAGTCGATGCCCTCGAAGGCCTCGGCGAAGTCCGCGGACGTTCCGCCGGGCCCGGTGATGTGCACGGCCAGGCCGCTCTCGCCGGTGCCGACGACGCCGCGGATGGAGTCGACCGCCGGCCCGATCCGCTCCCACCCCTTCTCGTCCATCGTGATCGGCACGTAGATCTGCGCCGCGCGCGGATCGGCCGGCCGGTCGTAGACCGGGCCGTGTGTCTCCGCACCCCGGATGCCGTGGTCGTGCAGCCCCTTCAGATCGCTCGCGTCCTGCTGGATCCGCGCCCGGTCCGCGGCGGTGAGACCGCCCTCGCGGGCGTACACGACGACGGCGGGGATCTGCTCGGGCCGGAAGTCCTGGGAGATCTCCAGCACCTGCGTCGACTCGGCGGAGCCCGGCAGCCACGACTGGGCGTCGTTGTCCTGGGCGTCGGACAGCTTCTGCGCGAAGGGCACGGTGACCAGCAGCGCCAGCACCCACAGACCCAGGACCACCCACTTCGCGCGCCGCCCGCAGACGAGATGAGCGACGCCTCTGTTCCCTCTCATGGCCACCCCCAACACCCGTTGCAGCATGGCACCGCGACCGGTATCGCGTAAGGGCCGGGGGAACTCCCTGCGGGACCGATGCGGCTCACCCGCGCGAGGCATGGGAGGCTTGGCCCATGGCCGCGCAGATCAACCCCAGCATCCTGTCCGCCGACTTCGCCCGCCTCGCGGACGAGGCCAAGGCGGTCGAGGGAGCCGACTGGCTTCACGTCGACGTCATGGACAACCATTTCGTCCCGAACCTCACGCTCGGTGTGCCGGTCGTAGAGTCCCTGGCCCGTGCGACGGACACCCCGCTGGACTGTCATCTGATGATCGAGGCGCCCGACCGCTGGGCGCCCCAGTACGTCGAAGCGGGTGCCGGTTCCGTCACCTTCCACGTGGAGGCGGCGACCGCTCCTGTGCGGCTGGCCAGGGAGATCCGTGCCAAGGGCGCCCGCGCCTCCATGGCGCTGCGGCCCGCGACGCCGATCGAGCCCTACGAGGACCTGCTCCCGGAGCTCGACATGTTGCTGATCATGACGGTTGAACCCGGCTTCGGTGGGCAGGCGTTCCTCGACATCATGCTTCCCAAGATTCGGCGGACCCGCGAGTTGATCAGCAAGCACGGCCTCGAACTGTGGCTCCAGGTCGACGGCGGAGTGTCGGCCTCGACCATCGAGCGGTGCGCCGACGCCGGCGCGGACGTGTTCGTCGCCGGCTCGGCGGTCTACGGCGCGTCCGACCCCGCCGAGGCGGTCCGTGCTCTGCGCACCCAGGCGGACGCGGCCACTGCCAAGGCATCCTGGGTATGCGCCCACTGACCCCGCGCACGGGTCCCCGGCCGGGCGACGACTGGGCCAAGGAAACGTGAACGGCGGCCAGCAGGGCTGATCAAGCGCGCCGGATCTGCAAGGATGAACGGCGAATCCAGAGTGTGAACAGAAGTGAGGAGATCGCCGTGTCGGGTATGTCGGCGGGCCGGTCAGCCATGCGGATGGGACCCGCTGAGCTGGTGCAGGCGGCGGCCATGGCCCGCCGCTTCTACCTCGAGGGCAAGTCCAAGATCCAGATCGCGGAGGAGTTCGGCGTCAGCCGCTTCAAGGTGGCCCGGGTCCTGGAGACCGCCCTCGAACGGGATCTCGTACGGATCGAGATCCGCGTGCCGGCCGAACTGGACGCCGAGCGCTCCGACGCGCTCCGCGCCCGCTACGGCCTCAGGCACGCCGTCGTGGTGGAGTCCCCGGCGGACGCCGAGGAGACCCCGGACCCGGAGAACCTCGGCGAGGTCGCGGCCGATCTGCTCGGGGAACTGGTGAACGAGGGCGATGTCCTCGGCCTCGCCTGGGGCCGGTCCACCATCCACATGGCGGCGGCGCTGGACCGGCTGCCGCCCTGCACGGTCGTGCAGCTGACGGGCGTGTACGACGCCGGGACCGCCGAGCGCGGCTCGGTGGAGGCCGTGCGCCGCGCCGCCCAGGTGTCCGGCGGCGACGCCCACCCCATCTACGCGCCGATGCTGCTGCCGGACGCCGCCACCGCGGCGGCGCTGCGCAACCAGACCGGGATCGCCCGGGCCTTCGAGTACTTCGACAAGGTCACGGTCGCCTGCGTCTCCATCGGCTCCTGGGAGCCGGGCATCTCCACGGTGCACGACATGCTCAGCGCCGAGGAACGCGCGCACTACGCCTCCCTCGGTGTCGCCGCCGAGATGTCCGCGCACCTCTTCGACGCCGAGGGCCGGCGGGTCGGCCGGGACCTGGGGGAGCGGTGCATCACGGTGAAGGCCGACCAGCTCCGCCGTATCCCGGAGGTCGTCGCGATCGCGGGCGGGCAGCGCAAGGCGTCGGCCATCGACGCGGTGCTGCGCTCCGGACTCGTCACCAGCCTGGTGACGGACACGTCCGCGGCGGACTACCTGATGACGGCGGGCCCGGCCCCGCGTCCGGCCCTGAACCGGGCCGACCCGGACGGAGTCTGACCCGCCCTGCCGGCGTGTCCCGGCGGCGGGGACGGCCGGTGGACGTGCGGACCGGGGAAGGGCCGCCACGGCTACGGGCCTGCTGCGGCTGCTCGTCCCCGCAGGCCCGTCGGCCTGCTCCCGCGGCGCGCCCCGCCGGTCTCCTCCCCGGCGCCCGGCGACTCCTCCCGAGGCCGTTCGGCACCGCCGGGCGCCGGCCCGGGCGCGGCGGGCGGCGTCTCCCGGCTGCCGCCGGGACGCGGCACACCGTCGCCCCCTCAGGCTCCGCCGACCGCGGCGGGCCCTCCCGTACGCCGGGGACCGGGACCCGGAGAGCTGTCCCGGGGGCTCCGGGTCCTGCGGCGGGCCGCCCTCGGCGCGGAGCGTCGAGGGCGGCCGAAGGACACCGGCCGAGTCGCCTCGTCGGATCCTCCAAGTGGTCGCTGACGGTTCCTGGACGTTACGACCAGGCGGCGCGTTCACCCGGACATGGGACAATGAAGTACGTGCTCTTTCCCCCTGGCTGACCTGTCCGGGGGCCACCTCTGAACGACTGGGATGTGCAGCACGTGCGTTTCCTCAATGACATCCGGCCCGCCTACGACCTCACGTACGACGACGTGTTCATGGTGCCGAGCCGCAGCGCGGTCGGCTCCCGTCAGGGCGTGGACCTCGGCTCCCCGGACGGCACGGGCACCACGATCCCGCTGGTCGTCGCCAACATGACCGCCATCGCCGGCCGCCGCATGGCGGAGACCGTGGCCCGTCGCGGCGGCCTCGTCGTGATTCCGCAGGACACCCCGATCGACGTCGTCACGGACGTCGTCTCCTGGGTGAAGAGCCGCCACCTGGTGCTGGACACCCCGATCGTGCTGGCCCCGCACCAGACCGTCGCCGACGCGCTGGCCCTGCTGCCCAAGCGGGCCCACAACGCCGGTGTCGTCGTCGACGAGGAGAACCGCCCCGTCGGTGTCGTCACCGACCGCGACCTGACCGGCGTCGACCGCTTCACCCAGCTCGAGGTCGTCATGTCCAAGGACCTCCTCCTGCTCGACGCGGACATCGACCCGGGTGAGGCGTTCAACACCCTCGACACCCACAACCGGCGCTATGCCCCGGCCGTCGACAAGGACGGCAGGCTCGCCGGCATCCTCACCCGCAAGGGAGCCCTGCGCGCCACGCTGTACACGCCGGCCGTCGACGGCCGCGGCAGGCTGCGCATCGCCGCCGCCGTCGGCATCAACGGAGACGTGGCCGGCAAGGCCAAGCAGCTGCTGGACGCGGGTGTCGACACGCTCGTCATCGACACCGCGCACGGCCACCAGGAGTCGATGATCGCCGCGATCAGGACGGTCCGCGCCCTCGACCCGCAGATCCCGATCGCGGCCGGCAACATCGTCTCCGCCGAGGGCGTCAAGGACCTGATCGACGCGGGCGCCGACATCATCAAGGTGGGTGTCGGCCCGGGTGCGATGTGCACCACCCGCATGATGACCGGCGTCGGTCGGCCGCAGTTCTCCGCCGTGCTGGAGTGCGCCGCCGAGGCCCGGAAGCACGGCAAGCACGTGTGGGCCGACGGCGGTGTCCGCCACCCGCGCGACGTCGCCATGGCGCTCGCCGCCGGCGCGTCCAACGTCATGATCGGCTCCTGGTTCGCCGGCACCTTCGAGTCGCCGGGCGACCTCCAGCAGGACGCCGACGGCCGCCTCTACAAGGAGTCCTTCGGCATGGCCTCCGCGCGTGCGGTGCGCAACCGCACCTCCGAGGAGTCGGCGTACGACCGCGCCCGCAAGACGCTGTTCGAGGAGGGCATCTCCACCTCCCGCATGTTCCTCGACCCGGGCCGCCCGGGCGTCGAGGACCTGATCGACTCGATCATCGCGGGCGTCCGCTCCTCCTGCACCTACGCCGGTGCCTCCAACCTGGAGGAGTTCTCCGACCGCGCCATCATCGGCATCCAGAGCGCGGCCGGCTACGCCGAGGGCAAGCCCCTGCACGCCAGCTGGAGTTGATCCCGCAGCAGCCTCCCACGGCCCCCGCCGCCCGCTCCCGCGGGAGGGCGGGGGCCGTTCGCACTCCCGCGCCGCCAAGGTCTCCGGCCCCGGCCGGACGCCGGGCGAAAGGGTGCATCTGCAACGCTCGAAACTCGCCGCGCAACGCATGCCCGGGTGACCGCGAGCAACGCCATGATCTTGCGGAAGTGCGCAGGGTTGCTGCATTACACCGGCAACGCGTGGGCTCATGAAGTGCTGCGCTGTACGTGGCGGGGACCCGCTCGGTGGGTCCCCGCCGGACGGGGTCCCCGCCGGACGGGGTCCCCGCCGGTCTCCGCCACCCTGACCGGCAGCGACAGGGAGCCGCGCGTGCTCGACCGAGGCGCACCCCCGCAGAACCCCACCCGGACCGCCCCGACGTCCCTCCTGGGCGACCTGATGCGCCGCAAGCCCGTGGAACGTTCTGCGTGCGGATGATGGGCAGCCTGTCCACCGTCACCTGGGTGGTCTTCGGAGTCTGGCTGACCGTCGGGCTCGTGTTCTACTTCGTATACGGCTACCGCCGGTCCCGACCTGACGCACCCGAACCATCCGAGAAGTGATCGACCCACTGTGCTGAACGATCTCGACGAACGCATCGTGCACGCCCTCGCCGAGGACGCCCGCCGCTCCTACGCGGACATCGGGCAGCTCGTCGGCCTGTCCGCGCCCGCCGTGAAACGGCGCGTGGACCGATTGCGTGCCACCGGAGCCATCACCGGCTTCACCGTCCGGGTGGACCCGGCCGCGCTCGGCTGGGAGACCGAGGGATTCGTCGAGATCTACTGCCGCCGCAACACCTCGCCGGAGACCATCCAGCGGGGCCTGGAGCGCTACCAGGAGGTCGTGGCCGCCTCGACCGTCACCGGCGAGGCGGACGCGGTCGCCCAGGTCTTCGCCTCCGACATGCGCCACTTCGAACGGGTTCTGGAGCGGATCGCCGGGGAGCCGTTCGTGGAGCGCACCAAGTCGGTGCTGGTGCTCTCGCCCCTGCTGCGGCGGTTCTCCTCCGGCTCGCCGACCTGATCCCCCGTCCCGCACCGGCGGTGCCGCGCCGGTGCGGGAGGGCCCCGGGTACGCCGACGCCCGGTGATCGGCGGTCGCCCCCGCCCCGTCCTGTGGACGGGCGCACCCCGCTGTGGGCCCGTCCGGGCTGCGTCAGCCGGCCGTCGTGCGGGCCAGCGCGTTGTGGTCCATCGAGTTGTGCACGCTGAAGCTCACCGCGTCGGAGCGGTAGCGGTCGTCCGACCACTCCACCGGTCGCCCCTCACGGGTCGTGGTCACCCGGCGGACCCGCAGCAGCGGGCTGGTCCTGCGGACGCCCAGCAGGTCGGCGTCCCGGGCTCCTGCCGCCACCGCGTCGATCACGTGCTCGCCGTAGGCGAAGACCAACCCCGTGTCGTCGTAGAGCCGTTGGGTCACGGACGGGCAGTCGGGCTCGATCGCCTCGACCGCGGGCGCGATCCAGTCGGCGTACACGGTCCGCTCCAGCAGCACCGGCTCACCGTCCAGGCCGCGTACCCGCAGGACGTGCAGCACCAGTGTGCCGGACTCCAGTTGGAGACGCACCGCGTCCTCGCCCGTGGCCGGGCGGTACTCCTGCGCGACCACCCGCCCCGTGGCCTCCCGCCCCATCGCGCGCGCCCACTTGGCGAAGCTGCGCAGCTCGGCGAAGCTCTGACTGCGGCGGCTGGCCAGCACCACCCGGCGGGCGCCCTGGCGCGAGCCGATGAGGCCCTCGGCGCTCAGCGCCGCCACGGCCTGGCGGACCGTGCCGCGTGAGACGCCGAACCGGGCCGCGAGCTCCGTCTCGGTCGGCAGCAGGCTGCCGACCGTGTACTCCTCGCGGCCGATCGCCCGGCGCAGTGCGTCGGCGATCTCCTCGTGTCGCGCCGTCATGCTTCCCCTTCGGCTCCGTCGCTGTGCACAGCGTGACCAGCGTAATCGAGGTCCGGCGGTGATCCGTTTCAATTCGGACTGTGCACGCATTCAGGGCTCGGCGTTTGACGGCCGTTCATGGTGGGGACATCTGCGACGGGCGTACTGAGGTCAACTTGTTCAGACAAGTTGGCCACCTCGGGTGGACGGGGCCCGGTGCGCCCGCGTGTGCTCCGACGCGCCTCCGCCGCCGGAGGCGCGTGCCCCCCGGTCCCCGATGTCCGTCCGCCCTCCCCGCACCCCGCGTGTCCTCCTGGAGAAAGCCGTGACCGTGTCCCTGTCCAGAACAGCCGTCCCCGGTGCCCTCGCCCTCCTCGCCGCCCTCGCGCTCAGCGCCTGCGGCGCCGCCCCCGACGACGCGTCGACCAGCGCGGGAGGCAAGAACCCCGCCACCGCGACCTCCGCCGCCGACGTCGGCGGCATGGACGCCCTCGTGGCGGCGGCCAAGAAGGAGGGCACGCTCAACGCCATCGCCCTGCCGCGCGACTGGGCCAACTACGGCGCACTGATCGACGGGTTCGAGAAGAAGTACGGCATCCACATCGCGGTCGAGAACCCGGACGGCTCCAGCCAGGACGAGATCAACGCCGTGACCTCCCGCAAGGGCCAGGACCGGGCCCCCGACGTCCTCGACCTCGGCAGCTCCTTCGCGCTCAGCGCGGCCCAGCAGAACCTCCTCGCACCGTACGAGGTGCAGGGCTTCGCGGACATCCCCGAGGGACAGAAGGACGCGCAGGGCCGCTGGTACAACGACTACGGCGGCTACATCTCCATCGGCTGCGACGCCAAGCGGGTCAAGGAGTGCCCCCAGACCTTCGCCGACCTGCTCAAGCCGCAGTACAAGGGCCAGGTCGCCCTCAACGGGAACCCCACCAAGTCGGGATCGGCCTTCGGCGGCGTCTGGGCCGCGTCCCTCGCCAACGGCGGCTCCTTCGACGACATCCGGCCCGGCCTCGACTTCTTCACCAAGCTGAAGAAGAGCGGCAACTACACGCCCGTCGAGTCCACACCCGCCACCGTCGAGAAGGGCGAGACGCCGATCAGCATCGACTGGGACTACCTCAACGCCGGGTACGCCGACGAGTTCCGGTCCAAGGGCGTCGACTGGAAGGTCGCCGTCCCCGCCGACGGCAAGTTCTCCCAGTACTACTCGCAGGCCGTCAACAAGGACGCCCCGCACCCCGCCGCCGCCCGCCTGTGGCAGGAGTACCTGTACAGCGCCGAGGGCCAGAACCTGTGGCTCAAGGGATACGCCCGCCCGGCCCTGATGACGGCCATGGAGAAGGCCGGCACCCTCGACAGCTCCGCCGCGGCCAAGCTGCCCGAGGTGTCGGGGACGCCCTCCTTCCCGACCGAGGCCCAGCAGGGCAAGGCCAAGACGGCTGTCGCCGCGGGCTGGGCGAAGGCCATCTCCGGATGACGGCCGCCCTCACCGAGGCCGCCCAGGCGCCCGCCGCTGCCGCCCACCGGCAGCAGCGGCGGCGCCGCGCCACGGGGACGCTCGCCGTCGTCCCACTGCTCGTCCTCGCCTCCGTCGCGTTCGGGATCCCCGCCCTGGCGATGCTGAACGGCGCCTTCACCGTCCGGGACCCCGCCACCGGCGGCACCTCCTACACCGCCGCCAACCTCACCACCTCCCTGCACGGCGCCTACCTGACGGCCCTGCTCGGCAGCGTCAAGCTGTCCGCCGTGTCCGCCGCGCTCGGGACCGTGCTCGGCCTGCTGCTCGCCCAGGCCGTGGTGACGTCCCGGTTCCGGGCACTGCGCGAGGCCGTGCTGACCGCCTCCGGCGTGCTCGCCAACTTCGGCGGGGTGCCCCTCGCCTTCGCGTTCGTCGCCACCCTCGGCAACGCCGGTGTCCTCACCCGGAGCCTCGGCCTGAGGGACACCGGCTGGAGCCTGTACAGCTTCTCCGGACTGACCCTCGTCTACCTGTACTTCCTCGTCCCGCTGATGGTCCTCACCATCACGCCCGCCCTGGAGGGCCTGCGCGTGCAGTGGCGGGAGGCCGCCGAGAACAACGGCGCCACCCCGGCGCAGTACTGGCGGCACGTGGCCCTGCCGGTGCTGGCGCCGTCCCTGCTCGGCGGATTCGTGCTGCTCTTCGGCAGCGCGTTCGCCGCCTACGCCACCGCCGCCGCCATGGTCGGCAGCTCCGTCCCGCTGGTCACCCTCCAGATCGCCGACGCCCTGTCCGGGAACGTCCTGGTCGGACAGGAGAACGTGGCGCTCGCCCTCAGCCTCGACATGGTGGTGGTCGCGGGGCTGGTCATGGCCGTGTACCTGCCCCTGCAACGACGGAGCGCACGATGGCTCGCCTGAACCCCTGGCGCTGGGCCGTGCTCGGCCTCGCCGCCCTGTACTTCCTCGTCCCGCTCGGCGCGTCCGTCGTGTTCTCCGTCGACGTGGGCGACCGCGTCACCTTCGACGCGTACAGCAGGATCCTCGGCACGGACGGATTCGGCGACAGCCTGCTGCTCGCCCTCGAACTGGCCGCCGCCACCATCGCCCTGGTGCTGCTGGTCATGGTCCCCGCCTCGGTCGCGCTCCGACTCGGCGCGCCCCGGCTGCGCCCGGTCGTCGAGATCGTCTGCTCGCTGCCGCTGGTCGTGCCGCCGATCGCGTTCGTCGCCGGGATCAGCACGGTGCTCAAGTGGGGGCCCGAGCACCTCGCCCGCACCCCCTTCTTCCGGACGATGGTGGCGATCCAGAACCCGGACTTCCCCGTCGTGCTGGTCCTCGCCTACGCCGTGATGGCCCTGCCGTTCGTCCACCAGGCCCTGGACGCCGGACTGCGCGCCGTCGACGTGCCCACCCTCGTCGAGGCCGCCCGCAGCTGCGGCGCGAACCGGACGCAGGCACTGCTCCGGGCCGTGCTGCCCAACCTGCGCGGGGCGCTGCTGAACGCCTCGTTCCTCACCCTGGCCCTGGTCCTCGGCGAGTACACCGTCGCCCACCTGCTGGGCTTCCGGCCCTTCGCCGTGTGGATCGTGGACATCTCCGGTGCCCAGGCGCAGATGTCCGTCGCCGTCTCCGTGCTCAGCCTGCTCGTGACCTGGGTGATGCTCCTCGCCCTCGCCGCCGCCGGCGGCCGAACCCGAACCACCTCCCGGGGATGAACATGACCGTCACCACCACCGAGAAGGCGACCGCCGAGAAGGCCGCCTCCGTCGAGTTCCGCGGCCTGCGCCGGCAGTTCGGAACCACCACGGCCCTGGACGGCCTCGACCTCGCCGTCCAGCCCGGTGAGTTCCTCGCCCTGCTCGGCCCCTCCGGCTGCGGCAAGACCACCGCGCTGCGCATGCTCGCCGGGTTCGAACACCCCGACTCCGGCGAGGTGCTGGTCGACGGCGAGGACGTCACCCGTGTTCCGGCACACCGCCGCGACGCCGGGATGGTCTTCCAGTCGTACAGTCTCTTCCCCCATCTCGACGCGGTCGGCAACGTGGCCTTCGGGCTGCGCATGCGCGGGGTCCGTACGACCGAACGCCGCACCCGGGCCACCGAACTGCTGGAACTCGTCGGCCTCGCCGACAAGGGCCGGCGGTTCCCGCACCAGCTCTCCGGCGGTCAGCAGCAGCGCATCGCCCTCGCGCGGGCCCTGGCCCTGCGTCCGCGCGTGCTGCTCCTCGACGAACCGCTGTCGGCGCTCGACGCCAAGGTGCGCCTCACGCTCCGCGAGGAGATCCGCCGCCTCCAGCAGGAACTCGGCATCACCACCCTGTTCGTCACCCACGACCAGGAGGAGGCGCTGTCGCTGGCCGACCGGGTCGCCGTGATGCACGCCGGGCGGCTGGAGCAGTGCGCGGCGCCCGCCGAGCTGTACGGCCGGCCGGCCACGGCCTTCGTCGCAGAGTTCGTCGGCACGATGAGCCGGATCCCCGGGCGGTTCACCGACGGGCTCGTCGAGGTCCTCGGCCGACGGCTGCCCGTCGACGGCCCGCCGCCCTCGGCGGCCGACGTGGACGTGCTCGTGCGCCCCGAGGCCGTCGGCGTCCGCGCCGACGCGGGCTCCGGCGCACGCGTGGCCGCCACGGCGTTCCTCGGCGCCGCCACCCGTGTCACGGTGCGGCTGGCCGACGGCACCGAGGTCAAGGCCGACCTGCCCACGCACGAGGCGGCCGCCCTCGGCGCCGGCACCGAGGTGAGCGTGTCGTTGCCGGACCGCCCCGTGCTCGTGGCGGACCGCGGCCGCTGACCCCGCCCGCCCGCCCCGCGCCCCGTCCTGTACACCGTCCTCGACGGTCCCCCCACGTACGAAAGAGACCACCGTGCCCCGACTCCCGCTGCAAGCCGTGCTGTTCGACATGGACGGCACGCTCGTCGACACCGAGCGGCTGTGGTGGGAGGTGGTGGAGCACGTCGCCGGCCGGGCGCTGACCGAGGCCGACCGTCCGCAGGTCCTCGGCCGCCCCGTCGAGCACACCGCGGCATGGCTCGCCGAGGCCGCGAGGACACCGGCCGCCCGGCTCGCCGAGACGCTGCACCGGGAGTTCGCGGACCGCGTCCGCGCCGGTGCCGCACCGCGCCCCGGCGCCCTGGAACTGCTCGACGCCCTCGCCCGCGACGGCGTCCCCACCGCCCTGGTGACCGCCTCCCCCCGAGCCGTCGCCGACACCGTCCTCGCGGTACTCGGCCCCCACCGCTTCGCCGTGTCCGTCACCGCCGACGACACCGGACGCACCAAGCCCGAGCCCGACCCCTACCTGGCCGCCTGCCGAGCCCTCGGCGTCGACCCGGCCCACTGCGTGGCCGTCGAGGACACCGCGACGGGCGTCGCCTCCGCCGAGGCGGCCGGCTGCGCCGTGCTCGCCGTGCCGTCGCTCGCCCCGATCGCCCCGGCACCGGGAAGGACCGTCCTGGACGGCCTGGACGGCGTCACCCCCGAGCGCCTGCGCGGGCTGCTGCCCCACCGGCTGCGGATCATGACCTGGAACCTGTGGTACGGCGGCACCAAGGTCCGCGACCACCGGGCCAAGCAGGTCAAGGCCATCGCGGAGTGCGGCGCCGACGTGGTCGGCCTCCAGGAGACGTACGGCACCGCCGCCGAGGAGCTCGCCGACGCCCTGGGCTGGCACCACCACCGCGCCGGCGAGAACCTCGGTGTCATCAGCCGCCACCCGATCACGCACCGCCTCGGCGACCCGGACGTCGGCTTCTACGGCGCCGCCGGGGTCCGCATCCGGGTCGAGGACCGCGCGGCCGACGTCTGGACCGCCCACCTCGCCCCCACGCCCTACGGACCCTACGGCGCCGCCTTCGACCGGCTGCCCGCGCAGGGCCTCGTCGCGGGGGAGGAGGAGCGGCTCGCCCAGATGCGGGACACCCTGCGGCGGATCGACCGGTCGCAGGCCCCCGGGGTCCCCGTCGTCCTGGTCGGCGACCTCAACTGCCCCTCCCACCTGGACCGGCAGGACGCCGTGTGGCCGGTGACCCGGGCCGCCGAGGGCGCGGGGCTGAGCGACTCCTACCGGCAGGCCCACCCCGACCCCGCCCGGGATCCCGGGCCCACCTGGTCGCCGGTGCACGCGGAGCACGAGGACGGCAGCGGGCGCCCCGAGCCGCAGGACCGGATCGACTTCGTGCTGCATCGCGGGCTCACCGTGCTGGACTCCCGCACGCTCGTCTCCGGGCGCCCGCGGCCCTGGCCGCACGTCGAGGACAACGACTGGCCGTCCGACCACGCGGCGGTGGTCACCACATTCTCCCTGCACGGGTGAGCGGGGCCGGTCTGCCATCGGTGCCATGACCTGGCGACATTGATCCCATCGCAGGGCCTCCCGAGGACCGCCCCGGACGCCGCGACTCCGGCGTCCGAGACGTCCTTCCGGGAAGGCCTCATGACACTCACACCCACCCGTGCGCCCGCGACCGCCGGGCGACGGCTCGCGGCCACGCTGTACGGTTACAGCTCCCACCTGGACACCTGCCCGTGGTGCGAACGGGCGGCGCTCACCGGCCAAGACCTCTTCAACCCTCCCCAGGCCCTCCCGCAGTACCCCGGTGCCCCCGACGCGCACGACGGGGTGCGACGGACAACTCTGATCGTGGCAATCGCCGCCGCCCTGATCCTCCTGGTGGTCCTGATCGCGGTGGCGGCCGGGTGAGCCCGGGCACCGGTAGGGCAACGGAGTTTGCTACGGATCGTGAGCACGTGTCCTGTGGGCCCAGTGCTCCTATCCGTGACCCCAGGGGCAAACTGAGGTCGATTGCGCAGGTCATCGACGTGGCTGGCTCTGTTGGGGTGATGGTGAGAAGTGCGTCATCAGCCACAGGTCCCGGACTGTCGCCCACCTGGCCGCGTACGGCGTGTACGCCGCGGTCGACGTGCGCGGCGGGCACGGCACCGCCTTCGAGGTGTTCGCGGTGCCGTACCTGCTGACGGCACTCCTGGTCACCGCGCCGCGGCTGCGCGCGCGGCGCGCGTCGTGACGTCGCGGTGTCACCGGCGGTAACCATTGCGGGAGCTGCTGGGCATCCCGTAGGTTGTGCCGGACTTCCGCGACCTTACTGACTGGTAACACCGGCAGGTACCTCATGCGTTGGCCCCCAGGCCGCCCCACCACGGTCCGCGCTCGTATCGTGGCGCTCGCCCTCGCCCCGGCGGTCGCCCTGATGGGCCTGTGGGCCTTCGCCATGGTCTCGGTCACCGGTGAACTGCGCTCCCTCGTCCGGCTCCAGGGCGTGTACGAGGACTTCGGCACCCCCGTGGACACCGCGATCGGGCAGATCCAGATCGAACGGCGCCTGTCGGCCGCCTACCTCGGCGAGGACCCCCGCACCGCGTCGCCCACGGGGCTCCTGGCGCAGCAGCGGCACACCGACCGCGCGGTCGACGCCATGCGGCAGGCGATCGGCGAGGGCGACCGCAGCCGCCTCAGCGGCCGGCAGCGGCAGGTGCTCGACGCGATGACCGCCGCCGCCGGCCGGCTGGACGAGCTGCGCGCACGCGTCCTGGCCCGCACCGTCACCTGGGACGGCGCCGTGGACGACTACAACGACCTGGTGGAACCCGGCTTCGACGTCCAGTCCTCGCTCACCGCGCTCCAGGCCGGGCAGCTGGCGCGCGAGGCGCAGGTGGTGATCGAGCTGGTGCGGGTCCGCGAGTTCGTCTCCCGCGAGGATGCGCTGGTCGCCGGAGCCCGGGCCGCCGGCGGCCTCACCGACCGGCAGTACGGCGCGCTCACCGCGACCATCGAGGACCGCCGCGTCTTCGAGCGGACGTACGTGTCCGACCTGCCGGCCGACTCCCGCGGCCTGTTCGAGGACTTCCAGCGCGACGACCTCCACCGCAGCCTCGTCCGCAGCGAGGACGCCCTGCTGAGGGCGGGCGCCCGCGGGGCGGGTGACGCCGTGACGGCCGGCAGCTGGCGCAGCACCACCGACCGGGCCGTCCAGCGGTACATGGAGCTGTGCACGCAGTCGGCCGAGAACTCCGCGGCGCGCGGCCGGGCCTTCGCCTACCGGGAGCTGGCCAAGGCCGTCGTGGTGGGGGTGGTGGGCCTGACCGCGGTCGGCCTGTCGCTGTGGTTCGCCGTGCGCGGCGCCCGCCGAATCTCCCGCCGTCTGGAGGCCCTCCGGGACGCTGCCGACCTCCTGGCGTCCCGTCAGCTCCCGGACGTGATGAGCAGGTTGAGCGCGGGCGAGGAGGTGGACGCGGTCGCCGAGGCACCGCCGCTGGCCGGCACCGGCGCCGGCGCCGACGAGATCGGGCAGGTCGGCAGGTCCTTCAACGCCGCCCGGCTGGCCGCGGTCGAGGCCGCCGTGCGGCAGGCCGCGCTGCGGCGCGGGCTTTCGGCCGTGCTGCTGAACATCGCGCGCCGCAACCAGGCCCTGGTGCATCGGCAGCTCAAACTCGTCGACACCCTGGAACGCCGCGCCGAGGACCCCGACATGCTGCGCGAGCTGTTCCGCATCGACCACCTCACCACCCGCATGCGGCGGCACGCGGAGAGCCTGATCATCCTCTCCGGTGCCGTGCCCGGGCGGCGGTGGCGGCGCCCGGTGCCCGTCGCGGAGGTGGTCGCCGCGGCCGTCAGCGAGATCGAGGACTACGCGCGCGTCCAGGTCCCGCCGATGGACCCGGTCGGGGTCGCGGCCGACGCCGTCGCGGACGTCGTCCATCTGATCGCCGAGCTCCTGGAGAACGCCACCGCGTTCTCACCGCCGCGCACGGAGGTCACCCTGCGCAGCGGGCGGGTCGGTGCCGGCTTCGTCCTGGAGATCGACGACCGAGGGCTCGGCCTCGACGCCGACCAGCTCGACGAGGCCACGCGCACGCTGACGCGGCCCGACGATTTCGACCCCACCCGCCACGACCGCCTCGGCCTGTACGTGGTCGGCCGCCTCGCCGCCCGCCACGCCATCGAGGTCACCCTCCGCCGTTCCCCCTACGGCGGCACGACGGCGGTGGTGCTGCTGCCGGCCACCGTGCTCGCGGAGCCCGCCCCGGGGGGACCCGGCGAGCCGAGCGGGCCGGGGGAGCCCGGGCGGGCGGGATCCGGTGCGCCGGCGGAGCCCGGGCGGCCGGAGCCGAGCGAGCCGGTGGAGCCGGAGTCCGGCGACCCGGAGGGCCGGTCGCGGGTGAGGACGGCGCCCGCAGTCCCAGCGCCGGACACGTCGGCGCGGGAGGGCGCTGCCCGGCCCGCCTTCGCGCCCGCCGACCCGAAGCCTCCGTCGAACGGCAGCTCACCCGAACCGTCGGCGGCCCCGCACCCCCCGGGCCCGGTCCTGCCCCAGCGCCGCAGGACCGCCCGGGCGGCCCGGGACACGGCGCCGGACGGAGCGCGGGCCGCTGCGGGACCGCGGCGCACGGACGTCGCGCACGCCGCGAGCACCCCGCAGGCCGGCAGCGATCCCGAGGACGTGAGGTCTCTTGAGGCCGCCGAAGGCGCCGGCGGCGTGCGTGCGGTGACCGGGGGCGGTCCGGACGTGGCCGGAACGGCCGGAACCGGGGATCGGCTCCGGCCGGGCGTGCCCGGTGCCGCGGACGGCGGTCGGGAGGCCGTGCCCGGGGCCGGGCAGGGCGATCGGGCGGCGGGGAGCCGGCGCCAGGACACGGTCGCCGGCCCCGAGGGAGACGCGGGCGCCGGTGCACCCGTGCTGCCCACCCGGGTCCGGCAGGCCTCGCTCGTCGCCGAACTGCGGACC
This sequence comes from Streptomyces actuosus, assembly GCF_016921115.1. Classification (GTDB taxonomy): domain Bacteria; phylum Actinomycetota; class Actinomycetes; order Streptomycetales; family Streptomycetaceae; genus Streptomyces; species Streptomyces actuosus_A. Next base: position 79,677 of record NZ_JAFFZS010000028.1, on the reverse strand, counting down.
GATCCGCCGCCCGCCGACCCGGGCCCGGGTCGCGAGCGCAGCGCCGAGGACATGCGGGCGATCTTCGGGGCGTTCCAGCGCGGTCTGGGCCGGGACCGCGGCGACGCGACCGCCGGCACCGCGACCGAGGGGCCCGCGCACACCGAGAGAGAGACGGACAGCGACCATGCGCCCTGACCAGAGCGACCAGCAGCCCGGCACCGACCTGGGCTGGCTGCTCGACGACCTCGTGGCCCGGACCGGCCATGTCCGCCACGCCCTGCTGCTCACCGCCGACGGACTGCCGCTGAGCTGGTCGGAGGGCATGCGCAGGCAGGACATCGAGCACCTGGCCGCGGTCTGTTCCGGCTTCCACTCCCTCGCCCGCTCGGCCGGCGACCGCTTCGACGCCGGCGGGGTGCGCCAGACCATGGTCATGCTCGACGACGCCTACCTCTTCGTCAGCCCGGCCGGCGACGGCAGCCGGCTGGCCGTGCTCAGCGAGGGGCAGACCGACGTGGGCCAGCTGGTCCACGAGATGGCCCTGCTGGTGCGCCGCCTCGGCAGCCACCTGAACGCCGCCGCCCGCTCGGCCCCAGGGGCCTGAGCCGGCCGTGAGCGACGAGCACTGGTACGAGGACGAGACCGGGCCGATGGTCCGCCCGTACGCCGTGACCGGCGGCCGCACCCGTCCCTCGACCCGGCTCACACTCGACCTGATGTCGTACGTCACGGCCGTCGACGCGGACTGCGCGCCGGCCGTCGACCATGCCCGGGCCCGTGTGCTGGCGCTGCTGCGCGGCGGGTCCCGCCCCGTCGCCGAGCTCGCCGCGGACGCCGATCTGCCCCTGACCGTCGTCCGTGTGCTCCTCGGGGACCTGGCCGAGGCCGGCCTGGTGCGCATCGACCCGCCGCGCCGCGCGCCGGTGGGCCCGCACGCCGATCCCGAGCTGCTGCGGGAGATCGCGGCACGCCTGCGGGAGCTGTAGGGCCTGCGGCGGACGTCCGTCACCGGCATGCCCGGCCCACGTCACCGGGCCCGGGATGCCCGGACCGCCCCGCTCGCCGCGCGGTCGGCATCGCCCGCGCAGGCCCCGCACCGGAGGCGAGCCCCCGGCGTGCGATCGCCTCCGCCGGACGCTGCGGGATCCGCCTTCCCGGCTCGGCGCCCCAGCCGGACCGCGGCCCCGGAACCCCAGGCCGGGGCCGCGCAACGAATCGCCGCCCGACCCGGCAGGGACGCAACGAACCGCTCACCGGTGTGCAACGGCTCCTCCTTGTCCGGCCGAGCCGGCCGACCGTACCGTCTAGGAGATCCCCCGAACCCCCTCCGCCACCGGTGAGGAACACGCATGCGCACCGCCCTGCTCCAGAGCTCCGGCCGCCCCGGCTCGACCGCCGAGAACCTCAAGGTCCTCGACGACGCCGCGGGCCGGGCCGCCGCCGCGGGTGCCGGGCTGCTGGTCGCTCCGGAGATGTTCCTGACCGGCTACGCGATCGGCGACGACATCGCCCGCCTCGCCGAGCCCGCCGACGGCGCCGCAGCCGACACGGTCGCCGGGATCGCCGCCCGCCACGGCCTCGCGGTCGCCTACGGCTACCCCGAGCGCGACGGCGACACGGTCCACAACTCCGCCCAGCTGATCTCCCCCGACGGCAGCCGCCTGGCGAACTACCGCAAGACCCACCTCTTCGGCGGGTTCGAGCGCGACCACTTCACCCCGGGCGAGCAGCCGGTCGTCCAGGCCGAGCTGAACGGCCTCACGATCGGGATCATCATCTGCTACGACGTCGAGTTCCCGGAGAACGTCCGCGCCCACGCCCTGGCCGGTACCGACCTCCTCCTCGTGCCGACGGCGCAGATGCATCCCTTCCAGTTCGTCGCCGAATCCCTCGTCCCGGTCCGGGCCTTCGAGAACCAGATGTACGTCGCGTACGTCAACCGGGTCGGCCACGAGGGTGAGTTCGAGTTCGTCGGCCTCTCCACCCTCGTGGGCCCCGACGGGATCGCCCGCGCCCGGGCCGGCCGGTCCGAGGAACTCGCCCTCGCCGACGTCGACCCGGTGTTCCTGGCCGCCTCCCGGGAGGCGAACCCGTATCTGCACGACCGCCGCCCCGGCCTGTACGGCTCCCTCCTCTGAGCCGCCGACCGGTCCGAGCCGCCCCCAGCCTCCCCCCGTTCCACCTCGCGCAAGGAGTCCGTACCCCATGACGTCCACGGTGCCCAACGCCGTCGAGCACACCGACGAGCAGCAGCCGCCGATCACCATGTTCGGCCCGGACTTCCCCTACGCCTACGACGACTTCCTCGCCCACCCCGCGGGCCTGGGCCAGGTCCCCGCGACCGAGCACGGCACCGAGGTCGCCGTCATCGGCGGCGGTCTGTCCGGCATCGTCGCCGCCTACGAGCTGATGAAGATGGGCCTCAAGCCCGTCGTCTACGAGGCCGACCAGATCGGCGGCCGGCTGCGCACGGTCGGCTTCGAGGGCTGCGACGACTCCCTGACCGCAGAGATGGGCGCGATGCGCTTCCCGCCGTCCTCCACGGCGCTCCAGCACTACATCGACCTGGTCGGACTGGAGACCAGGCCGTTCCCGAACCCGCTCGCCGAGGCCACCCCGTCGACCGTCGTCGACCTCAAGGGCGAGTCGCACTACGCCGAGTCCATCGACGACCTGCCGCAGGTCTACCGGGACGTGGCCGAGGCCTGGAACCGGTGCCTGGAGGAGGGCGCCGACTTCTCCGACATGAACCGCGCCCTGCGCGAGCGGGACGTCCCGCGCATCCGGGAGATCTGGGCACGGCTCGTCGAGAAGCTCGACAACCAGACCTTCTACGGGTTCCTCTGCGACTCCGAGGCGTTCACGTCCTTCCGGCACCGGGAGATCTTCGGCCAGGTCGGCTTCGGCACCGGCGGCTGGGACACCGACTTCCCCAACTCCATCCTGGAGATCCTCCGCGTCGTCTACACCGAGGCCGACGACCACCACCGCGGCATCGTCGGCGGCTCCCAGCAACTGCCGCTGCGCCTGTGGGAGCGCGAGCCGGAGAAGATCGTCCACTGGGCGTACGGCACCTCGCTCGCCGGGCTCCACGAGGGCGGCAAGCCGCTGCCCGCCGTGACGCGCCTGAACCGCACCGCCGGCAACCGCATCACCGTGACGGACGCGCGCGGCGACATCCGCACCTACCAGGCGGCGATCTTCACCGCTCAGTCCTGGATGCTGCTGTCGAAGATCGAGTGCGACGACTCGCTGTTCCCGATCGACCACTGGACCGCCATCGAGCGCACCCACTACATGGAGTCCTCGAAGCTGTTCGTCCCCGTCGACCGGCCGTTCTGGCTGGACGAGGCCGTCGACGGCCAGGGCAACCCGACCGGCAGGGACGTCATGTCGATGACCCTGACGGACCGCATGACCCGCGGCACCTACCTCCTCGACGACGGCCCGGACCGGCCCGCCGTGATGTGCCTCTCCTACACCTGGTGCGACGACAGCCTCAAGTGGCTGCCGCTGTCGGCGAACGAGCGGATGGAGGTCATGCTCAAGTCGCTGTCGGAGATCTATCCGAACGTCGACATCCGCAAGCACGTCATCGGCAACCCGGTGACGGTCTCCTGGGAGAACGAGCCCTACTTCATGGGCGCGTTCAAGGCCAACCTGCCCGGCCACTACCGCTACCAGCGGCGCCTGTTCACCCACTTCATGCAGGACCGGCTGCCCGCGGACAAGCGGGGCGTCTACCTCGCCGGCGACGACATCTCCTGGACGGCCGGCTGGGCCGAGGGCGCCGTGCAGACCGCCCTGAACGCGGTGTGGGGCGTCATGCACCAGCTGGGCGGGCAGACCGACGCGACCAACCCCGGCCCCGGTGACGTGTACGACGAGATCGCGCCGGTGGAACTGCCGGAGGACTGAGCACGCTCACAGTCCGGCGGCCCGCGCCTTCTCGTAGACCTCCGCTGCGGCGTCCTTGAGCTCGCGGACGTCGCGGGGGGCGGTCTGGAGGTCGACGAGGACCTCGTCCATGCCGACCTCGGCGTAGGCCGCGAGGTCCTCGACGATCTGGTCGGCGCTGCCTTGGAAGGGCTGCCGGTCACTGCCGTCGTAGGCCTTCGCCGAGTACCGGGTGTTCACCCGCACCACCCGCTCGATCGGCCGGCTGCGGCCCCGCTCGGCGGCGATGTCCTGCAGCCGGCGCCACCCGGCGGCGTACGCCCGGGCTCCCATGGCGACCGGGATCCAGCCGTCGGCCCGGTCCACCACCCGCGTCAGCGCCTTGGTGCTGCCCGCGGCCAGCAGCACGGGGATCGGGCGCACCGGCTTGGGACCGACCACGGCCGGCGCGATCGTGCTGACCCGGCCCTCGTAGGAGACCGGGTCCGGGCCCCAGACCGCCCGGCACACGCCGAGCACCTCGTCCAGCGCCGCGCCGCGCTCCTCGTACGGCAGGAACGAGGCGGCAGCGAACTCGTCCGTCGACCAGCCCGTGCCCAGGCCCGCGACCACCCGCCCACCGCTTGCGGCGTCCAGCGTGGCCAGGGCCTTGGCGAACTGGAACGGCCCGTGCAGCGGCGCGACCACGATGCCGGTGCCGAGCCGGACCCGCTCGGTGACCGCCGCGGCCAGGGTCAGCGTGACCAGGGGATGGGCCATGCCGCGGTACCAGTCCGGCCACGGCAGGCCGGGGATGCCGTACAGACCCTGGTCCGGGGCGGTCGGAACCAGGGCCCGCTCGTACACCCACACGCTGTCGTAGCCGATCTGTTCGGCGGTGCGCGCCACGTCGGTGACGTCCTGGGCGAGGTCGTACTGCCGCAACTGGGGAAGACCGAGTCCGAGGCGGATGGCCATGACGGATTGCTCCTTCGCGTTCGGTATGCCCCGTCGGCCAACGTACCGCGCGCCTCGCGGCGCGCCAGTCGGGCCCGGATCAGTCCGGCAGCGGCGTGAGCAGCATGCGCCCCGCGAAACCGACCGCGGCGTCCAGCCGTTCGGTGAACTCCACGGCGATGTCCTCCAGTTCGCGCAGCGCCCACAGGGCCCGCGCCCCGGCCCAGGCGGCGTCCCGGGCCCGCTCCAGGCTCCACGAGGCGAGCAGATGGGTGAGCGGGTCGGCGATCTGCAGCAGGTCGGGCCCCGGCATCAGATCGTCGCGGACGCGTTCCTCCATCGACAGCAGCAGATCGCCCACCCGGTCGAACTCGTCCTCCAGGTCCGCGGGGGCGCAGCCGAGGCCATGGCAGGCGTCCACGACCGCGAGCGCCAGGTCGTGTCCGATGTGCGCGTTGATCCCGGCGAGTGCGAACTGCACCGGCCGTACCCCGGGATGGCGGCGGAACTGCAGCAGGGGCCGCCAGCAGGCCGGCGGCCGGTGATCGTGCCGGGCCGCGTCCACCGCCGTCAGGTACCGCTCCGCGAATCGCACGTCCAGTGCGATCGCGGCCCGAGTGTCGGGGAAGTCGCCCGCGTCGATGCGCCGGTCCACCTCCCGCGTCACGGCGAGGTAGACACGGTTGAAGACGGCGATACCGTCCCGTGCCGGAAGAGCGGCGTCCAGGGCGCGCATCCGCGCGATCACCGCGTCGACGGGAGTGGTGAACTGTTCCAACTGCGCCATGCCGGAAGGGTCCCAGCCCTAGGCTTGCCGGCGTGGCGGCCGGCCGGCGCTTCCCCAGAACGGGGGAACCCGCCCGTCGCACGGGAGAGTGATGCACCGGGAGGGGGGTCCGGGGACCGACGGCCGGAGGCCGGGATCCGGCGGGAACGAACGGGAACGCGCCAGGTGGAGCCTGGAACGGTCCGGGGCAGGAGGAGGGGATGCGACCGTGCCAGGCTCGCGTGGTGTGCGGCTGACCGCCCGGCGGGCGCAGCGCAGGAGGGCCGGTCGGCGCAACGCCATGGTCGCGGCGGCCTCCGTCGTGGTGGCGGTGGGCACCGCGACCGGGATGATGTCCGCGCTCGACGAGCGGCGCGGTGCGGACGAGGCCCGGCCCCGGGTCACCGACTCGCCGCGCCCCGGCACGAAGCCCGTGACACCACCGCCGTCCTCGGCCCCGGCTTCCGCCGCGGCGAGCGCGACGGCCTCGGTGCCGCCCACGCCGAAGAAGGGCCCCGCGACGCCGTCGGCGACCCGGGCGACGAACGGGCAGCGCCGCGCCGCCCCGTCCGGCCGGCTCTACCGCCACCCCGACTCGCAGGTCCTCGAATGGGTCCGCGCCCACCCGGACGACCCGCGGGCGGCACTGATCGAGTCCCGGATCGCCGACCAGCCGGCCGCGGTGTGGTTCGCCGACCACGACGGGGCGACCATCGCCTCGCGGGTGCGCGTGGTCACCGCGGGCGCCGCCGCGCAGGGCCGGGTTCCGGTCCTCGTCGCGTACGCCGTCCCCGGCCGCGACTGCGGCGGCTCCTCCGAGGGCGGCGCGCCCGACCTCGCCGCTTACGACGCCTGGATCGACGGCTTCGCCGCCGGGCTCGGCTCCGGCGAGGTCGTGGTGATCCTGGAACCCGACTCGATCGCCCAGGCCGACTGCCTGTCCGCCGTCGAGCGCGCCGGCCGCTTCGCTTCGCTGGCGCGGGCCGGGCGCGTGCTGAAGGCCGCCGACCGGCGGGCACGGGTCTACTTCGACGCCGGCCACTCGGCCTGGAACCCGGCCGCCCGGCAGGCGTCGCTGCTGCGCCAGGCCGGTGCCGCCTCGGCCGCCTCCTCCGACGGCATCTTCAGCAACGTCTCCAACTTCCACCGCACGGCCGACGAGATCGCCTACGACCGGGACGTCCTCGCCGCCCTCGGCGGCCCCGCCGGGCTCGGAGCGGTGATCGACACCAGCCGCAACGGCAACGGCGCCCCGCCGGACGGCGCATGGTGCGACCCGGCGGGCCGCAGTCTCGGCCGCACGCCGACGCTGGACACCGGTGAGGAGCGCATCGACGCCTACCTGTGGGTGAAGCCGCCGGGGGAGTCGGACGGCTGCCGGGGCGAGCCGGGCACGTTCACCGCGTCGTACGCCTACGACCTGGCACGCTGAGCCGGCCTGCGGCTCCGGCGCACCGCCGGGAGATCGCGGTCCGCGGCGGTGCCCGGTGCCGTCACCGAGCCCGGGGGTGCCCCGTCACCGCGCCCGTGCCGTCCCTGCCGAAAGCCGTGCTGAGCGTCCGCTTAGGATGAGGTGGTTGAACCGTCCACAGCAGGAGAGCCACCCGTGACCGCCCAAGCCCCGATCGCCCCCGCCCTGTCGTACGGCCGGTTGATCCCCGTCACCGTCCACTTCGACGACCTCGACGCGCTCGGACTGCTCCACAACGCCCGCTACCCGCTGATGGTCGAGCGGGCCTGGGTCCGGCTCTGGCAGGACCAGGGCTTCGGATTCGAGGGCGACTGGGCCGCCGCCGGGGACGCCTGCAACGCCGTCAAGGAACTGCGGATCACCTACGAGGCGCCGGTGACCCGGCCCGGCGGGCACGCCGTCCACCTGTGGCTGGAGCGGCTGGGCACCACCGGGCTCACCTACGGCTTCCGGTTCTGCTCGCCCGACGGCGCCACCACCTACGCCCGCGGCACCCGGGTGCTGGTCCGGCTCGACCCGGCCACGCTGCGCCCGGCGCCGTGGAGCGAGGAGTTCAGGGCCGCGGGTCGGGCACTGCTGCGTCCGTCGGACGGCTGACCTTGGGCCGGTCCCGGTCACCCGCCCCCAGCACGCCCGCGAAACCGGCGACGCCGCAGGCCAGCACCGTCACCAGGCCGAAGGAGACCACCAGGTTCGTCGCCTGGGCGAGCCCGCCGACGGCGCCCGGGGCGACCAGGCCCGAGGTGTAGGTGATGGTGGCGACGCCCGCGATGGCCTGACTGGGGTTCGGGCCGCTGCGGCCCGCCGCGGCGAAGCACAGCGGTACGACGACCGCGATGCCGAGACCCACCAGCGCGAAGCCGGTCATCGCCACCGCCGGATGGCGCGAGACGACGATCAGCAGCCCGCCGAGCACGGCGAGGACACCGCCCGCGCGCACGGTGCGCACCGACCCGTAGCGGTCCACCACCCTGTCGCCCGCGATCCGGGCCACGGCCATGGTGAGGGTGAAGCCCGTGGTGCATGCCGCGGCGAGACCCGCCGAGGTCGCCAGCCGGTCGCGCAGATAGACCGCCGACCAGTCCAGGCTCGCGCCCTCGGCGAACACCGCGCAGAACCCGACCGCGCCGATCAGCAGCGCGGACCTGGGCGGCAGTGCGAACCGCGGCGGCGGCTCCGCGTCCTCGGCGGGCTGCAGGTCCAGCACCCAGGTGCAGGCCCCCACCCCGAGGACGGTCAGCACCGCGGCCGCCAGCGCGTGGTGCAGCCGGGCGTCGGATCCCAGGTGCGCGGCGAGCGTCCCCGCGGCCGAACCGATCAGGGCGCCGGCACTCCACATGCCGTGCAGCCCCGACATGATCGAGCGGCCGAGGCGGTTCTCGACCTCGACGCCGAGCGCGTTCATCGCCACGTCCGCCATGCCCGCGGTGGCCCCGAAGGTGAACAGGGCCACGCACAGGGCGAGCAGATCGGGAGAGAGGGCCGGCAGGGCCAGCGACAGCGTCCACAGGGCGATCAGGCCGCGCAGCGCGTTCCGGGCCCCGAACGTGTGGCTGATCCGCCCCGCCAGCGGCATCGCCAGGGACGCGCCGAGTGCCGGGCACGCCAGAGCCAGCCCCAGCTGCCCCGCGCTCACCCCGGCGTGGTCCTGGATCCACGGCACCCGCGTCGCGAACGACCCGGTCACGGCGCCGTGCACGGCGAACACGGCGGCCACGGCGTACCGGGCCCGCCGCACGTCGCGCAGTTCGTAGGGCACTGCTTCCATCTTCCCCCCTCCCCGGACCGTGCAGTCCGGGTCGCCGTGCCGACCCGCGCCGCCGGCGATCCGGCCTCGTGGTCCCTGTACCGGCTTCTGTGCCGGTGCCGACGTAAATTATCAGGATCCCTGCCTGATGGATAGCGGATATCATCCGCCCCATGCCCGCATCACCGAGCACGGCCCGCGCCATCAACGACCGGCTGGCCCTACGGCTGCTGCAACGCGACGGCCCCCTGACGGCGGGTCAACTGAAGCAGCAGACCGGCCTGTCCCGGCCGACGGTCGCCGACCTCGTCGAGCGGCTGACGGATGCCGGGCTCATCACGGTGGTGGGGGAGGCCGGCGAGCAGCGCCGCGGACCCAACGCCAAGCTGTACGGCATCGTCGCCGACCGGGCCCACCTCGCGGCCCTGGACGTCCGTACCGAGGGCGTCGCCGTCGTCGTCTGCGACCTGGTCGGCCAGGTCCTCGCCGAGGCGTCCGCGCCGATCGGCGGCGAGACGGGGACCGGTCCCGCGGTGGAGCAGTCGGTCGCCCTGGTGGAACGGGTCGCCAAGGAGGCCGGCGCGGAGGAGCTGCACACGGTCGGCATCGGCGCGCCCGGCCTCGTCGACCCCGCGTCCGGCGAGCTCCGCGACTCCACCGGGCTGCCCGAGTGGCACCGCCGTCTGGTGGCCGCCGTCCAGGAGCGGCTGCCTGCGGCCCGCGTCCACGTCGAGAACGAGACCAACCTCGCCGCTCTGGCCGAGCAGCGCGACGGCGTCGCCCGCGACCGTGACACCTTCGTCCTGCTGTGGCTCGGCGGCGGCACCGGCGCGGCCGTGGTCCTCGACGGCCGTCTGCGCCGGGGCGCGTCGGGCGGCACCGGCGAGATCGGCTTCCTCCCCGTGCCGGGCACGGGCACGCTGCCCACGGCCACGGACTGCGGCGGCGGCTTCCACTCCCTGGCCGGGGCGCAGGCCGTGGCCGACCTCGCCGCCGCGTACGGGCTCCACGCCCGCGCCACCGGAGGAGAGCCGCACGCCGCAACGCTCGTCCGCCGCGCGGCGGACGACGTGGCCGTGGACGGCACGCACCTCCCCGTGCCCGGGTCGGGCCCCGGACCCGGCCCGGGCACGGCGGCGGACCGCCGGGAGGCTCCGGGAGGTCCCGGCCGCGGCGGGGAAGAGCCCGCCGGGCACGGCCCGCAGGTGGTGGACGCCGCCGGCTTCCTCGACGCACTCGCCGACCGCGTCGCCCTGGGCGCCGCCTCGGTGGTGGCCGTCCTCGACCCGGGCTGCGTGGTGCTCGGCGGCGAGGTGGGACAGGCGGGCGGAAGCGCGCTCGCGGAGCGTGTCGAGCAGCGGCTGCGCCGCCTGTCACCGCTGCCCACCGAGGTCCGGCCGTCCGCCCTGGGCGGCACGGCCGTCCTGCGCGGCGCCCTGCTGACCGCACGGGACCGCGCCCAGGACGAACTGTTCACCACCGGCGAGCGCTGACGCCCCGACCGGCGAGACCCTGTGGCCGGGCTCCGGCCCGTCCGCCGCATCGGGCCCGGCGGGCACCGCCCGGCGGTCCGGAGGACGGCACTCCACCCGTCCGGCGGTCGGCGCTCCTTCGGCCCGGGCCGCAGTCCGGTGCCGTGATCGGACAGGCCTACCGGGCGCGCGGCACACCTCTCCGGGCGCGGCACCCACCCTCCCTGACAGCCGTCCCGTTCACGTCCGCGGAGCGTGGGACTGACGGTGGGGACGGCCCGGGCGGCCGGGAGCGACGGGCCGCACATGCGCCGGTCGGGGGGCGATCGCCGTGCCCTCACCCCGCCACGGGCGGGCCGTGGCGGGGTGGAGGGCCCGGCGGCGGGCAAGGGCCGTCGTCACCGCCGCCGGGCCGGTCCTCAGGCGTGGTCAGCAGGCCCCGAGGTCCTGCCACACGCCCCATTCACCGGTGGTACCGGGTTCCTCGCCCTTCGTCCACCACTTGGCCTTCCAGGTGTGCCCCTGGTGCGACACGATGCTGCCGCCCGTGTACTCCGTGGTCGACGACCACGCCGCGTCGGTGCAACTCCCCGTCCCGCCCGTCGGCGTCGGGGTCGCCGTCGTCGTGGGTGTCGGGCTCGGGCCCGCCGTGGTGCTGGGCGAGGGGGTCGGCATCGGTGCGGCCGTCCCCGGGTCCACCACGGTCGTCCCGCGTGCCAGGTCGCCGGCCAGTGCGTAGGTCTTTCCGTCGAACGTCACCGTCCAGTTCGACGGCGTCGACACCGGCAGGTAGTAGACGAAGTCCACGACCACCGACGCGCCGGGCGCCAGCGTCTGCCAGCTCGGCAGCTTCAGCGACACGCGGTGGTAGTCGCCCTTCAGGCCGCCGACGTCGTCCCCGGTGTGGTCGCTGCGGACGACCGTGGTGCCCCATCCCGACTGGTCCTTGGCGTTGCCGGGCGCCGAGGTGCCGTAGTCGAACTGGAACTGGGTGCCGCCCGGCAGGGTCACCGAGGTGTTGTTGGTGATCGTCAGCTTGGGGCTGATGGGGTAGTTGGAGTCGCCGAGCGGGAACTGCCCGAAGCCCACATCGATGTCCAGCGCCTCGCTCGGCAGGTCGATCGTCGAGCGCTTCGCGCCGTACGGGGAGGCCGACTTGAACTTCTCGTACATCGCGGAGGTCAGCGTCGAGCCCGGCTCGTACTGTCCCTCGGCCGCGTTCCAGGCGTAGTCGCCGGCCAGCTCCCACACCATCGTGCCGCCGATGCCCTGCGCGACGACGTAGTCGGCCTTGGCGTTCACCGACTGCTCGTCCTCGGTGGACAGGAACACCTTCTTCTCGGCGTTCCACAGCCAGGGCGCGACCAGCGTGGCGTCGTACTTGCGGGCGTACGTGCCGGTCAGCGTGGTGTCCGCGGGGAAGCCGTACCGGGTGACATAGTCGCCGACGATGCCCTTCTCCAGGTTCTTGGCGTGCCACATCGGGTTCGAACCAGCCGGCGCCTCCTGGCCGTCGGCGTCCAGGTCGTGCCACAGGTCGTCGATGCCGGTGGCGCCGTCGCCGCACTCGGTCAGCCCCGAGCCGGCCGGGCAGGTGGTGGTGGCCGCCCTGCCCCACAGGCCGTCGGTGCCGCCGGTGACGTTCTTGAAACCGCGCGTGTAGTACGGCAGGCCGATGTTGATCCGGCCCGCGGGCATCGACCCGCGGAAGTAGTGGTAGGCCCAGTCCGCGTTGAGGTAGCCGATTCCGCCGTACTGGGACGTGGAGTACACGCCCGCCGCGGCGAGCTCGGCGTCCTTCCCGTCGTCGAAGAGGGAGGCGTTCGGACCGACGTACTCGTTCCAGGCGCCGTGCAGGTCGTAGGACATGATGTTGACGTAGTCCAGGTACTTCTGCACCTGGAAGGTCTCCATGCCGCGCAGCAGGTATCCCGAGGAGGGGGCCGCCACCGACAGCAGGTAGTGCCTGCCGTCCGCCGCACCCGCCCGGTCCAGCCGCTCGCGCAGCGTCATCATCAGCGCCGCGTAGCCCTTGACCAGGCCGGCCCGGCGGGCGTTGGACAGGGACCGGTCGAGCGGGTTGCCCGCGTCCTTCATGGACGTCGGGTACTCGTAGTCGATGTCGACGCCGTTGAAGCCGTAGCGGCGCACGAAGTCCACCGCGGAGTCGGCGAAGGTGTCGATGCCGGCCTGGTCGACCGAACCGTCGGCGTTCGTCGCCATGGAGTAGAAGCCGCCGGAGCCGACCCGGTTTCCGCTGTCGTCGAAGTAGCCGCCGGTCTCCGCCCAGCCGCCGACGGAGATCAGCGTCTTGACGTCCGGGTGCTGCTTCTTGAACTTGTTCAGCAGGTTGAAGTGGCCCTGGTACGGATAGGCCGGGTCCATCTCCGCCCCCGCCACGCCCGGCCACGTCATCCCGGTGGCCGCGTTCGTGGGGCCGTCGGTGCCGACGGAGATCCTGTCGTCCGCGTCGACGTGCGCGAACGCGTAGTTGATGTGGGTGACCTTGTCCCACGGGATGTCCGGGGCCAGATAGGCGGGCGTGCCGTCCTTGCCGGTACGCCATCCGGTGAAGTAACCGATCACCCGGCGTTGGTGGTCGGCCCCCATCTTCTCGCGGCCGGACTCGTCGTAGACCGAGCAGTACGGCACATCGACACCCGGCGTCTCGTACAGCCCGTCAGGGCGGCAGGAGTCCTGGTCGGCCGCGTGCGACACGGTCGCCGGGAGGCCGGCGAGCAGCAGACCGGCGACAGCCGCTGCGGCCGTGAGCAGGGCGGGTCTGAGGCGATGGCGTGAGGGGGACAGCACAGTCGGTTCCTCTCCACGGAAGTTGCGCAGACCCTAGAGAGGACTAGACCAGTTGGTCAATAGGTCTGTACCAATTTCAACGGCGGCTCCCCGGACCCCAGTTGCCCGGAGGGGTCACGTGAGGGGATGTCGCCGCCACGGGCTGTGAGCCACTCCACACCCTGCCCCCGCATGCGTCCCGACCGGGCGTGGCACACTGGCCCTGTAGCTAAAGCAGCGCACTCCGGGGTCGGTGAAAGTCCGAACCGGCGGTTACAGTCCGCGACCCGGTCGCTTCCAGCGGCCGGTTGACCAGGTGAAATTCCTGGACCGACGGTTAAAGTCCGGATGGGAGGCAGTGCGCGGCGGGCGGGCATGTGTGCGCGCCGCCGAAACGGCTCGTCCCCTCGGGACGGGTCTGTCCGGCGTCGTCCCCCGTGTCCTCGTCCGTACTTCCTGTCATCGCGACAGGCCCCGGAGTCCGTGCCCGACAGAGGCAGGAGGACCCGGGAAGTGTTCACCGGAATCGTCGAAGAGCTGGGCGAGGTCACGGCCGTCGAGACCCTCGACGACGCCTGTCGGTTCCGCCTGCGCGGCCCCGTCGTCACCGACGGCGCGAAGCACGGCGACTCCATCGCCGTCAACGGCGTCTGCCTCACCGTCGTCGAGCACGAGGGCGACGAGTTCACCGCGGACGTCATGGCGGAGACCCTCGAGCGCTCCAGCCTCGGCGCGCTCGGCGCGGGCTCCCGCGTCAACCTCGAACGCCCCATGGCCGTCGGCGAGCGCCTCGGCGGGCACATCGTCCAGGGCCACGTCGACGGCACCGGCGAGATCCTCGACCGCAAGCCCTCCGACAACTGGGAGATCGTGACGATCTCCCTCCCCGAGGACCTCGCCCGCTACGTCGTCGAGAAGGGCTCCATCACCGTCGACGGCATCAGCCTCACCGTCGTCGACGCGGGCCCCGACCACTTCACCGTCAGCCTCATCCCCACCACCCTCGCGTTGACCACGCTCGGCCTGAAGCAGCCCGGCGACCGGGTCAACCTGGAGGTCGACGTCGTGGCGAAGTACGTCGAGCGCCTGCTCGGCGACCGCGCGCAGGCCCCGCGGCGCGGCGAGGAGGCGGCCCGGTGAACTGGCTCGACTCCGAGGCCTTCGTCCTGTTCGGCCAGCACATCATCTGGTCCGACATGGCCGGCAACATCCTCGGCCTGATCGCGCTCGCCCTCGGCTGGCGCCGCGCCCTGTGGACCTGGCCCGTGCAGTTCCTCTCCGGCCTGGTGCTGTTCACCGCCTTCTACGGCCACCTAGCCGGCAGCGCCGGCAAGCAGGTCGTCGTCATGACCGTCGCGCTGTACGGCTGGTGGCAGTGGCGCCGGGGCGAGGAAGGGGCCGACGACGGCCGGATCGCCGTCCGTTTCGCCTCCTGGCCCGAGCGCGCCGCGATGCTCTCCGCCGCAGCCGGCGGCACCGTCGCGGTGGCCCTGCTCTTCACCGCCTACCCGTCCCTGTCCTGGGACCCCTGGCCGGACGCCTACATCTTCGTCGGCACCGTCGTCGCCATGTACGCCCAGGCCCGCGGCATGGTCGAGTTCTGGTTCGCCTGGCTGCTCGTCGACCTCGTCGGCGTGCCCCTGAACTTCGCCAACGGCTACGCCTTCTCCGGCTTCGTCTACGTCGTCTACGGCGCGCTCGTCCTGTGGGGCATGCGCGACTGGTGGCTGCGCTCCCGCCGGACCCCGCAGCCCGTCCTGGAAGGAGCGCCGGCATGACCGCCCGCCCGTCATCCGCCACCCTGAACGAGGCACCCGCCACCGTCCCCGCGGTCCCGCCGATCCTCTACGGCGCCGAGGCCGTCGAGGACCTCACGCTCGATCCCGTGGCGCAGGCCGTCGCCGACATCGCCGCGGGCCGCCCGGTCGTGGTCGTCGACGACGAGGACCGCGAGAACGAGGGCGACCTCGTCATCGCAGCGGAAAAGGCGACCGAGGAGATCGTCGCCTTCATGATGAGCGAGTGCCGCGGCCTGATCTGCGCCCCCATGGAGGGACCGGAGCTGGACCGGCTGCGGCTGCCGCAGATGGTCGAGGACAACACCGAGTCCATGAAGACCGCGTTCACCGTGTCCGTGGACGCCGGCGCCGCCCACGGCGTCACCACCGGCATCTCCGCCTCCGACCGGGCCACCACCCTCCAGCTCCTGGCGAGCGGCACCGCCGAGCCGACCGACTTCGTCCGGCCCGGCCACGTGTTCCCGCTGCGCGCCCAGCCCGGCGGGGTCCTGGTCCGCAACGGCCACACCGAGGCAGCCGTCGACCTCGCCCGCCTCGCAGGCCTGCGCCCCGCCGGCGCCATCGTCGAGATCGCCGGCGAGGACGGCCGCATGCTGCGCCTTCCCGAGCTGGTCCCGTTCGCCCGCAAGCACGGCCTGACGATCATCTCCATCGAGGACCTGATCGCCTACCGCCGCTCCCCCCGGCTCCCGGCCCCTCTCGTCGAGCCGGCGGTGACCCCGAGCGAGCCCACCGTCCGCCGCGAGGCCGAGGTCACCCTGCCCACCGCCCACGGCCCCTTCCGGGCCCACGGCTACCGCTCCACCCTGGACGGCGTCGAACACGTCGCCCTCGTCCACGGCGAGATCGGCGACGGCGAGGACGTCCTCGTCCGCGTCCACTCCGAATGCCTCACCGGCGACGTCTTCGGATCCCAGCGCTGCGACTGCGGCCCCCAGCTCGACACCGCCCTGGACCGCATCCAGGCCGAGGGCCGCGGCGTCGTCGTCTACCTGCGCGGCCATGAGGGACGCGGCATCGGACTGCTGTCCAAGCTGCGCGCCTACGAGCTCCAGGAGCGTGGCCGCGACACCCTGGACGCCAACCTGGAACTCGGCCTTCCCGCGGACGCCCGCGACTACGGCGCCGGCGCTCAGATCCTGGCCGACCTCGGCGTGCGCAGCGTCCGCCTGATGACCAACAACCCCGACAAGAGCGACGCGCTGCTGCGCCACGGCATCGAGGTCATCGGCCGTGAGCCGATGCCCGTCACGGCCGGCGAGCACAACCTCCGCTACCTGCGTACCAAGCGGGACCGGATGGGACACGACCTGCCGTGGCTCGACGCGGCCCCCGCGGTCGCCGGCACCTGCGGCAACCAGTAACACACCAGCGAGGAGACACACGAACGTGAGCGGCAAGGGCGCACCGGAACTGTCCGTACGCAATGCGGGTGACCTGCGGGTCGCCGTGATCGCGGCGCAGTGGCACGAGAAGGTGATGGACGGTCTGGTGGACGGCGCCCTGCGCGCCCTGCACGAGATGGGCATCGACGAGCCGACCCTGCTGCGGGTCCCCGGCAGCTGGGAACTCCCGGTGGCCGCCAAGGCCATGGCCGACCGCGGCTACGACGCCGTCGTCACCCTCGGCGTCGTCATCCGCGGCGGCACCCCGCACTTCGACTACGTGTGCCAGGGCGTCACCCAGGGACTCACCCGGGTGTCCGTCGAGACCGGGGTGCCGGTCGGCTTCGGCGTGCTGACGTGCGACACCGAGGAGCAGGCCCTGGACCGGGCCGGCCTGGAGGGCTCCAGCGAGGACAAGGGGCACGAGGCCGTGACGGCGGCGGTCGCCACCGCGGCCACCCTGCGCTCGGTATCCGAACCCTGGCACTGAGGAGTCGCCCGAACCGCGTAGGGTAAGGACCACCATGTCCAAGAAGACGTTCGAGGAGCTCTTCACCGAGCTCCAGCACAAGGCCGCCCAGGGCGATCCCGCCACCTCCCGCACTGCCGAACTGGTGGGCAAGGGCGTCCATGCCATCGGCAAGAAGGTCGTCGAGGAGGCCGCCGAGGTCTGGATGGCCGCCGAGTACGAGGGCAAGGAGGCGGCAGCCGAGGAGATCTCGCAGCTGCTGTACCACGTGCAGGTGATGATGGTCGCCCGCGGGATCTCCCTCGACGACGTCTACGCCCACCTGTAAGCCGCCCGCCGTCACAGCCGTCAGAACACCCCCCTTCACGCAAAGGAAGCCGACCTCATGCTGCGCATCGCCGTCCCCAACAAGGGTTCACTGTCCGGCCCTGCGGCGGAGATGCTGCATGAGGCCGGCTACCAGCAGCGCCGCGAGTCCAAGGAACTGCGGATCGTCGACCCGGAGAACGAGGTCGAGTTCTTCTACCTCCGCCCCCGCGACATCGCGATCTACGTCTCCTCCGGCCGCCTCGACATCGGTATCACCGGCCGCGACCTGCTCGTCGACTCGGGCGCCAACGCCGAGGAGATCCTCCCGCTCGGCTTCGCCCGCTCCACCTTCCGCTTCGCCGCCAAACCGGGCGCCGTCGCCGGCGTCGAGGACCTCAAGGGCAAGACCGTCGCCACCTCCTACGAGGGGATCGTCGCCAAGCACCTCGCCGACCGCGGCATCGACGCCTCCGTCGTGCACCTCGACGGCGCCGTCGAGACCGCCATCGAGCTCGGTGTCGCCGAGGTCATCGCCGACGTCGTCGAGACCGGCACCTCGCTGCGCAACGCCGGCCTGGAGGTCTTCGGCGAGCCCATCATGACGTCCGAGGCCCTGGTGATCCGCCGCACCGGCGCGGACACCGAGGAGCCCAAGGTGCAGCAGTTCCTGCGCCGCCTGCAGGGGGTCCTGGTCGCCCGGACGTACGTGATGATGGACTACGACATCCGCGCCGAGCACCTGGAGGAGGCCGTCGCCATCACTCCGGGCCTCGAAGGACCGACGGTCTCACCGCTCCACAACGAGGGCTGGGTCGCGGTCCGCGCCATGGTGCCCACCAAGGAGGCCCAGCGGATCATGGACGACCTGTACGCGATCGGCGCCCGGGCCATCCTGACCACGGCCATCCACGCCTGCCGTCTGTGAGCAGCCCCGCCATGCCCGATCCCCGCGACACCTCCGACCGGCCCGGCCCGCCCGCCCTTCCGGTCACGTTCCGGCCCGCCCGCACCCGGGCCGTCCTGGTCACCGCCGGAGTGGTGATCTTCGTGGTGATCTCCGCCGTCGGGCTGCTCCTGGAGCAGCTCGGCCCGGGGGAGAAGCTCAGCTTCGTCCTCACCGGCGCCCTGGTCCTCGGCGTCCTGCTGTGGCTCTCCCGGCCGAAGGTCGTCGCGGACGACGACGGTGTCACCGTGGTGAACTTCGCCGGCACCCGCCGCCTGGCCTGGGCGGAGATCCTCAAGGTGAACCTGCGGGTCGGGGACCCCTGGGTCTTCCTCAACCTCAGTGACGGCACCAGCCTGCCCGCGCTCGGCATCCAGCCCGGCATCGACAGGCAGCGCGCCATCGCCGACGCGCGCGCCCTGAGCGCGCTGGTCGAGGCACGGTCGATCGCGGAGCCCGACACGGGCGCAGAGGCCGGCCCGGAACAGGATCAGGGCTGACTCGGGGGCGCCGGCCCTGCCGCACGCGGCGGAATCTTGACTAATCTGGGGGCAGAGGCCTTTCGCTGTGCCTCCGCCCCTGAGCGCCGCCCGGCACCCAGGGGCTCCTTCTACCCGAGGAGTGACCCTCTCCGGCGATGGACGGATCGTCCTGCAGTACCTGCGCCACCCCCTCCCGGCATAACGCGGACCCGCTCCGCGGACATGCGGAGGCGGTGGCATCGTGACCCTCTCCCTGCTGCTCCTGACAGCCGCATTCCTGCTCATCCTCGCCAACGGCTTCTTCGTCGCCGCCGAGTTCGGCCTCGTCACGGTCGAGCGTCCGGAGGCCGAACAGGCCGCAGCCGAGGGCGACCCCCGCGCCCGTTCGGTCGTCGAGTCGCTCAAGGAGCTCTCCTTCCAGCTCTCCGGCACCCAGCTCGGCATCACCATCACCTCCCTCGTCGTCGGCATGCTCGCCGAACCGGCGCTCGCCGGGCTGCTGCACGGCCCGTTCGCCGCGATCGGCATACCCGGGGGCGCGGTCGGTGGTGTGGCGGTGGTCGTCGGGATGCTGCTGGCCTCCGCCGTGCAGATGGTGATCGGCGAACTCGTGCCGAAGAACTGGGCGGTCTCCAAGCCGCTCCAGGTCGCACGTTTCGTCGCCGGCCCGCAGCGGATCTTCTCGCGTCTGTTCCGGCCGGTCATCGCCGGCCTCAACGCCGTCGCCAACCGGCTGGTCCGTGCGCTCGGCGTCGAGCCCGCCGAGGAGCTGGCCTCCGCCCGCACGCCCGGCGAGCTGGTCTCCCTGGCCCGCCACTCGGCCCGGGCCGGTGCCCTGGAGCAGGACACCGCCGACCTGTTCGTCCGGACCCTGTCGCTGGGCGAACTGACCGCCCAGCACGTGATGACCCCGCGGGTGAAGGTCAGCGCGCTCCAGTCGTCCGCCACGGCTGAGGACGTGGTCAACCTGACCCGGGCCACCGGCCTCTCCCGCTTCCCCGTCTACCGGGACAAGATCGACGAGATCGTCGGCATGGTCCACCTCAAGGACGCGCTCGCCGTCCCGGTCCACGACCGGCTGCGGACGCCCGTGGTCCGGATCGCCCGCCGCGCCCTGCTCGTCCCCGAGACCCTGCCCGTTCAGCCGCTGCTGGCACGGCTGCGCAGCGAGCAGCCCATCGCCGTCGTGGTCGACGAGTACGGTGGGACGGCCGGCGTGGTCACCCTGGAGGACATCGTCGAGGAACTCGTCGGTGAGGTCCGTGACGAGCACGACGGGCACGACCTGCCCGAGCTCGCGGCCGTCCCGCCCGAGGACGGCCGGCCCGCCTGGGACGTGGACGGCAGCTGCCGTGTCGACATCCTCCGGCGCATAGGACTCCACGTGCCCGAGGGCCCCTACGAGACGGTCGCCGGGCTCGTCGCCGACCTGCTGGGCCGTATCCCCGCCCCCGGCGACCGGGCCGAGCTGCCCGGCTGGCGGCTCTCCGTGCGCCAGGTCGGCCACTACCGCGCGGAGCGCGTCCGCCTGGTGCGCACCGCCCCGGTCGTGAGCGTCATGGAGGTCGCCCGGTGAGCGCCTTCCAACTCGTCTTCGCCGCGCTCCTCGTCCTCGCCAACGGTTTCTTCGTCGGCGCCGAGTTCGCGCTGGTCTCCGTCCGGCGCAGCCAGATCGAACCGCTTGGCACCGCCCGGGCCCGCCAGGTGCTGTACGGCCTGGAACGGCTTCCGCAGATGATGGCCGCCGCCCAGTTCGGCATCACCGTCTGCTCGCTGACGCTCGGCGCGGTCGCCGAGCCGACGGTGGCCCGCCTGCTGGAGCCGGTGTTCGAGTGGATCCACCTGCCGCACGGTGTGATCCATCCGCTCGGCTACGTCATCGCCCTGGCGGCCGTCGTCTTCTTCCACCTCGTCATCGGCGAGATGGTCCCGAAGAACCTCGCCATGGCCGCTCCCGAGAAGGCCGCGCTGTGGCTCAGCCCCGGCCTGGTCGCCTTCGCCCGCCTGTGCAGGCCGATCACCGTCGCGCTCGGTGCCTGCGCCCAGGCGATCCTCCGCCTGTTCCGCGTCGAGCCCAAGGACGAGGTCGAGGCCGTGGTCACCAGCGAGCAGCTCAACCGCCTGCTGGAGGACTCCGGCCAGGCCGGCCTCCTCGGCCCCGAGGAGCGCGAGCGGCTGGAGGACGCCCTGGAGCTGGGCTCCCGCCCGGTGACGGACGTCCTGCTGCGCCGAGAGTCGCTGATCACGGTCGGTCCGTCGGTCACCCCGGGCGAGATCGTCGATCTGACCGCCCGCACGGGCTACTCCCGGTTCCCGGTCGCCGCGGAGAACGGCGCCGCCTTCATGGGATACCTGCACGTCAAGGACGTCCTCGACCTGGAGGACTCGGACCGGGCGGTACCGCAGCAGATCTGGCGGCCCATGACGACCCTGCGGGCCGAGCTGCCGCTCGACGACGCGCTCACCGTGATGCGCCGCGCCGCCACCCATCTGGCCCAGGTGGCCGATGCGAGTGGCAAGGTGCTCGGTCTGGTCGCGCTGGAGGACGTCCTGGAGCTGCTGGTCGGCGAGGTGCGGGACCCTGCGCACCGCGAGGCACCGGAGGAGCAGGAGCAGGTCCTGGCGAGCTAGGGCGTCGTTCGAAGGTCCCCGCCTGCCCCGGGACGTCCGGGGCGTCCTTCTGCTCGGCTCCGGTCGAGCCGGGGGAGGCGCCGTGCCGTCGTCGGAGGGGCGCCGTCGTACGCCGCGTACGAGGGCGGCCCTCCACCCTGCGGTCGCACGGACCGGGCTCCGCGGGGCGGGCCTTCCGCCCGCCGTGGCACTCCTTTCGCACCCCGGCGGGCCGCTGGGCCGGGCCTGCCACAGTTCTCGCGGACGCGCGGGTCCGGCCCGAAAGCCCGGTCCCCGGGGCGTCCGTGTCGTGGCGCGCCGGGACGGCACCCGCTCCCCGGCCCGGCTGCCGGCAGCTCCGCCACCGGTTCTCTGCGCGGTGCACCGGCTTCGGGGGAGAGGACGTCACGCCGGATCCTGCGGTCCCCGCCCCGACAGCACCTCACCGTACGCCTGCATCAGATCCGGCAGCCGCAGCGTGGCCAGGTCGTCCCGGGACAGCGGTCCCGCGTAGCCGGACAGCCGCAGATCGCGGTAGGCGCAGCTCTTCTCGTACAGGGTGCGCAGGAACCGCCCGTTGCCCAGCTCGTCGATCCATCCCTGGTCGACGACGTGACCGGCGATCGAGAGCAGTTCCTCCAGCGCCTCGTCGTCCCACTGGTCGCCGTTGTCCGCGGCGAGCACCTTGCCGATCTCGGCCAGTTCCAGGGGCCGGTAGGAGGGGAAGTCGACGCGGGTGGTGAAACGGGAGGACAACCCGGGGTTCGCGGCGAGGAGGCGGTCCATGCCCTCGGGGTAGCCGGCCAGTATCACCACGAGGTGGTCGCGGTTGTCCTCCGCCCGCTTCAGCAGCACCTGGAGGGCCTCGTCGCCGTAGGCATCGCCCTTGCCGTAGCCGGAGTTGGACAGGGAGTAGGCCTCGTCGACGAACAGGACGCCCCCGAGCGCGGAGTCGATCAGTTCGTTGGCCTTCACGGCCGTCTGCCCGAGGTACTCGCCGACCAGGTCGGCGCGCTGCGCCTCCACGAGGTGGTCGCCGCCGAGGAGTCCGAGGGCGTAGAAGACCCGGCCGAGGATGCGGGCGACCGTGGTCTTGCCGGTGCCGGAGGGGCCGGAGAAGACGAAGTGGCGTTTGGGCGGCTGGACCGGAAGTCCTTGCCCGGCCCGCAGGCGGGCCATGTTCAACTGCGCCGACAGGGCCTTGACCTGACGTTTCACCGGCTCCAGGCCCACCATGCGCTCCAGCTCGGCGAGAGCTTCCTCGAGTAAGCCCGGGTCGGTGGGCCCCGCGGGCAACGACACCGGTGGCACGGCGGTCTTCTCGCGCACCGCCGGGTCGACCGCCGACGGCAGCGGGCCGCTCGGCGGTTCGGGAGCGGACACCTTCAGATCGCGGCCCTCGGTGCCGAAGAGCGGATCGAGCCCGTCGGTGCCGTCCAGCAGGTCCCCGCCCGTGCCGGTGAACGTGAGTCCCGTGAGGTCGGCCGGGTCGTCGTAGCCGTCGCCCTCGGCGATGGCCGCGAGCCGGGCCGCGGTGTCCATGAAGGCGGGATCGACGCGGTGCACCGCCCGGTACAGGGGCAGGGCGGCCGCGGAGCGACCCGTGCCCTCCAGCGCACGGGCGAGCCAGTACCGCAGCTCCTTGCGCTGCGGCTGCTCGCTGCGGCACCGCATCAGCGCGGCCGACAGCAGGGGTTCGGCCTGCCCGTACATCTCCAGACGCACCCGTGCCATCCCCCCGAACAGCCCGGCCTCGATACCGAGCAGCGGATCGTCGAGCAGCGGGTCGGTGTGCCGTACCAGTTGGTCCCAGTCCTTGACCAGGTAGGCGCGGCAGGCGTGCAGGAAGCGGACCTGCTGGTCGGTGTCGACCGGGGGGAGCCCGGCGAGGGCCCGGTCCAGCTCCGGGACGTGGCGGCCGTCGAGCCAGTGCGAGGCGTGGGCCAGCAGCAGGTCCCGGGGGCTCTCCAGCACGGGCTGCACCCACCAGCCCAGCCAGTACCAGGAGTTGAGGGCGCGGCGGTGCCGGGCGCGCTGCTCGCCGAAGCGGTCGCGGTGGCGGTACATCCGCAGCAGCGCGGTCGTGGTGTCGACGCGCAGCGCGTGCAGTCCGAGCCAGCCGTCGGCCATCCGGGGATCGATCCGGACCGCCGCCCGGAACTCCTCCTCGGCCTGCGGATAGGCGCCCATCGTGTAGGCGTCCACGCCTCGCAGCCAGGCGAGCTCGGCGGGGGCCTCGGGGCCCTGCGTGCCGAAGTCCATCACGTCCCCCACAAACCGTGCCCCCGTCGGTGTGCCGGCCCGCTGCCGCCGGGTCGGCTGCGTTCGTCGAACCGCTGTGCCGCGGACCGGAGTTGCAAGGTGCGCGCAGCCGTCCGTAGGCCGCACCCAGGGCATCGTACCTGCGCGGCTGCCGCCCGACTAAGGGTGCCGCACGGGCCGTTCCACGAGGTGGGAGCGAACGGGGCGCACACCGGTCGGTGACCGAGGGTGAGCGGGTGGAGCCGCGCGGCGCACGAGGAGGGGGCGGGAGGGTGTGCAGGCAGAACGAAGCCCCCGATCACGGGGGAACAACCGGGGGCTTCGCGTCGATGGGCGGCTTTCGTTGCCGCACATCGAGAACGTAAGTCGGGTACGGCTCCCCGGTCAAGCAGAGTCGGAAGGCTCTCGGAACTTCCCGCGCAAGCGGTTTCACCGTTTCACCACACAGCAGGCGGTCCGTCACCGTGTGTGAGATCCCGTCCCTCCGCGGCCGGACCCGGCAGTATGTCGTACCCCTGTGCCACCTGCCGCACCAGAAGATCCGCGTAGGGTCGCGAGGGATCCTCGGTGAAGTGTCGCCGCTCGGCGCGGACCCATGCGGCCCAGAACTCCCGCTGCTCCGCCCCGTCCCGCTCCCGCCCGCGTGCCCACGCCTGCGTGGGCGGCATCTCCATCCACAGCAGATGTGCGAGGTGCGGGCGCACTGCGCGGCGGCCGGCGCCGACGCCCTCGACCAGGATCACGGGGGCGGGGGGGAGCGGGAGGGGGGCGGTGAAGCGGCGCTCATGCCAGTCGTAGGGGGTGTAGTGGGCCGTCCTGGCGTGAGCGAGCGGCTCGATCACCTGCTCCCGCAGCCGCTCCGTCCACGCGAACAGCTCGTCGTGGCAGGCGATGTCGTCGAGACGGAGGACCGGTGCGCCGCCGAGCGCCCGGGCCAGTCGCGCGGCGAACGTCGACTTGCCGGACCCGGCGTGCCCGTCGACGCCCACCAGCCGGACCGGTCCCAGGGACGGGGGCAGGCTGTGCAACAGGGTGGCGAGGCGTTCGATGGTCGTTCCCCCGGGTGTGCTCGGGTGGGTGCGCCGGAGAGTCTACGGCGCGCCGCGCCCGACGGTCGAAGATCACCCGATTCGGGTCGATGTGCAGGTCACGCAAGTGGTTCAGACCAATATTGGTGCCTGTGGCATACGCCGAAGTGCTGGCAGGACGGGACGTGGCCCGCCATAGTTGGCGCACGCACCCGTACGTGACCGCCCACTGGACGCCCGACCCGGACACCTGGGGGTTTCCCGCCCATGAGCAGAGCCGAACAGCCGTCCCGCAGAACCGTCCTGACCGCGGCGGTCGCCGCCGCCGCGGTGGCCGGCGGAGCGGGCCCGGCGACGGCCGGCACCCTGACCGCCGCCGAGGGCTGCGCCCCGGACCCGGCCCGCCAGGTCGACCACCACACCTGGACCACGTACACCGACTGGCGTGCCGGCATCGCCGACGGCACCCGCGCCGTCGCCGGTGCACGGCCCGGCGTCGAGATCGGCACGGCCGCCGGCACCCTCGACCACACCGACCCGCACACCGGGCGGACGGCCACCTGGGAGTACGCCACCTGGACCTCGCCCGTCCACCGGTTGACCGTGCCGGCCACCGAGGCCATCGCCTCCTGGAACGCGCACACCCCGGCCGGCACCTGGATCCAGGTCGAGCTCCAGGGGTCCTACTCGGACGGCACCGCCACGCCCTGGTACGTGATGGCCCGCTGGGCGGCCGGGGACGGGGACATCCGGCGGACCTCCCTCGACGGCCAGGGCGACGGCAGGAGCACCGTCTGGACGGACACCCTCGCCGTCGACGACTCCGCCTCCGGGCTGCGCCTGGCCTCCTGCCGGCTGCGCCTGACCCTGTACCGCCGGCCGGGGCAGGACACCACCCCGACCGTGTGGCGGCTGTTCCTCATGGGCTCGGACGTCCCCGACCGGTTCACGGTCCCCGCCTCCACCCCCGGTCTCGCCCGCGAACTGGGCGTCCCGCGCTACTCCCAGGAGATCCACAAGGGCCAGTACCCCGAGTACGACAACGGCGGCGAAGCCTGGTGCAGCCCCACCTCCTCACAGATGATCATCGAGTACTGGGGTGGCCGGCTCACCGAGGAGCAGTTGTCCTGGGTCGACCCGGCCTTCGCCGACCCCGAGGTCTGCCACGCCGCCCGCCAGACCTACGACCACCAGTACGCCGGCTGCGGCAACTGGCCGTTCAACGCCGCCTACGCGGCCACCTTCGACGGGCTTCAGGGAGTGGTCACCCGGCTCGGCTCGCTCACGGACCTGGAGACACTGATCGCGGCCGGCATTCCGGCCATCACGTCCCAGTCGTTCCTCGAGGAGGAGCTGACCGGCGCCGGATACGGCACCTCCGGCCATCTGATGACGGTGATCGGCTTCACCGCGGACGGCGACGTGATCGCCAACGATCCCGCCTCGCCGAGCGACGAGGCGGTGCGGCGCGTCTACCGGCGCCGCGAGTTCGAGAACATCTGGCTGAGGACGAAGAGGTACGACGCGAAGGGGCGGGTCAGAAGCGGAACGGGCGGCGTCTGCTACCTGTACTTCCCGGCGCGCCCGACCCCGAGCCAACGCATGGCGCTCGCCGCGGTGGGCGTGTGCTGAAGCGGTCCGGGACGGCCCCCGGGGATCGTCCGGGGGCCGTGGGACCGCGACCGGCCTCTCCGACAGGACCGTCTCGCCGGTGGCAGGGGGACACGTCGGCGGGGCAGAGCCGGGCACGCCGGGCACGACCACCTCGGGCAGACGCGGTGAGCGCACACCGGGAGACACCCCTCCGCGTCCCACCGGCGGCCCCCACGACGACGGCCCGGCACTCCTCGAACACGCCGTGGGGCGGGTCCCGGCGGCCGTGACGGCCGTGCCCGTGACCCGGCTGCGGCTGCTGTGATCCCGGACGGCGGACTGCTGTGACCTGAGGCATATGCGACCTGCCATACTGCGGATGTCCCGCCGCCCGTAGGAACCCAGGGTCGAAATTGAATATCAGCCGTCAGCGCGATGTCGCTGCACTTCCCCGGCCGCTCCCAGCAGGGGGAACCCCCATCCGGGCACGCGGCACCGAGCGCTCGCTGGCACGCCGGGCCGAACTCCTCGCAATCGGGCGGAGGCTGTTCGCCGACACGTCGTACGACGCGC
The DNA here is from genome assembly GCF_016921115.1 of Streptomyces actuosus. GTDB lineage: Bacteria > Actinomycetota > Actinomycetes > Streptomycetales > Streptomycetaceae > Streptomyces > Streptomyces actuosus_A. The sequence continues at coordinate 53,163 of NZ_JAFFZS010000028.1, read as the reverse complement.
TCTCCATGGACGACATCGCCCGCCAGGCCCGTGTCGCCAAGGGACTGATCTACTACTACTTCCAGTCCAAGAGGGGTTACTACCTGGCCATCATCCAGGAATCCGTGGCCGACCTGGTGTCGTTCGCGGCGAGCGGCCTCGAACTGGCCCGGGTGGACCGGGCCCACCGCACCGTCGACAGCTATCTGCGCTACGCCGAGTCCAACCAGGCCGCCTACCGCACGATCGTCAGCGGCGGTGTCGGCTTCGACGCCGAGGTGCACGCGATCCGGGACTCGGTGCGCGAGGCGATCGTCGCTACCATCGCCGAGGCCGCCTACGGCCGCAGCGACGTCGCCCCGGCCGCCCGCATGGGTCTGCTCGCCTGGCTGTGCGGCGTCGAGGGAGCCACCCTGGACTGGATCGACCGCCCCGAACTCTCCCGCGACTCCATGCGCGAGCTGCTGGTGAGAATGCTCGGTGGCACTCTGCGCGCCATCGAGGAACTCGACCCCGCCTACCCCGCGCCGGAGCCGGCCCGCCGCGACCTGTAGGGAAGGCCGCCCGCCCCCGCCCCCTCGTCCGAGCCGCACCACGGGGCGTCCTCACACCGCGGCCGTCGACCGGCGGCCTTCCGCGACCGGGTCCGACGCCGAACGCGGCCATGGGCTCTGGCGCTCCCGGTTGTCGAGGGCACCCAGCTGATCACGCGGACGGTCCTCGCCCGTCGCCGTGTGGCCCCGCAGCCCGCTGAACTGCCCCGGCCGCACCTGCGGCGCCGCCAGCCGCACCCACTCGGGGTCGTGACGGCCCGGCAGGGTGCGGCCGCGGTCGGCCCAGGTCCGCATCATCTCGCGGTAGATGGGCGGGTCGGGAAGTCGCGGAGGCGTCGGCGGAACCGATTTTGCGGGCACCGGGACGAAGAGGAACCGCTGACGCCCGGTCGCCGAAGAGGTGGCGGTCATACCGGGCCAACGCGGAACCGGGCAGGCAGGTCACCGCCGCTGCGATTCGGCCGTGAGTTCGCGGGCTCCCCGTGGTGCGCCGGCGGCCACGGTGGAACTGATGCAGCGCCAATCAACGTTCTCGGGGGCGTGGTTCGCATCGGGCGCGGAGCGTGCGCCGGTGCCGGTCCCCTCCTGCGCCGGCGCAGGGCCCGCTCCGTGCGGTTCGCGTCCCCGTCCCGTACCGGGTGCCGCGGCTCCTGTCCGACCCCTCGCCGGGCCCGCACCACGGCGTGCCGCCGTGCCGCGGTGCGGGTCGTACGCGGGAGTGGGGAGAGGGCCGCTCAGGCGGCGTCGCGGCGCATCTCGGGTACGCGCATCGGGCGTGAGCCCGGGCCACCCACGTGGGAGAAGGGCTGCGTCCGCCAGTCGAGCCCCCGAGGCAGCGTCAGCAGCAGGGCGGTGTCCTGCTCCTGGGGCTCGAAGCTCTCGTCGGCGGGCCGGGCGTCCGACGCGCGGCGGCCGGTCCCGGCGCACACCGTGAGCCCGAACGGGTTCCACGGCGAGGCGCACAGCGCGTGCTCCGGCAGGACCTCCTCGTCCGCCAGCAGCGCGATGGGCTGGGCGCAGTCCGGGCAGATCACCCGGTACATCTCGAAGGTGTCGTAGGCGTCGGTGTCGTCGTCCCCGTCGTAGGCGTCGGGTTCGACGCCCTCCGGCTCGGGCTCGACGGCCGGCTGCTGCCGCTTGGACACGGAACGACCTGGGCGCTTAAGACTCTGCATGGGATTCTCCCCCTTGTGCTGGGCCGTGAAGGCGCTGCGGCCTCGACCACAGCAAGCACTTCCCGCCCCGTCTCCGCGGTAATCACGAGACCATTACGGAGCCGCCGCAGAGGATGTGGTGTTGGTCACATGCCGGGTGCAGGTGCCCGGCGACCCCCGGTTCGCCCCGGCCCGCCGGGTGCCGCCCTCCCGCACCACATCACGAACCGGGTGTGACCGGGGCTGCACAGGTATCCGAGGAGATCAGCGGCACTGTAGGTTCTTGCGCCATGGAGGAGCTGGACCGTCAGATCGTGCAGCTGCTCGTCAAGGACGGGCGGATGAGCTACACAGACCTGGGCAAGGCCACGGGCCTGTCCACGTCGGCCGTGCACCAGAGAGTGCGCCGGCTGGAGCAGCGCGGCGTCATCCGCGGGTACGCCGCCGTCGTCGACCCGGAAGCCGTCGGGCTGCCCCTGACCGCCTTCATCTCGGTCAAGCCCTTCGACCCGAGCGCCCCCGACGACATCGCCGACCGCCTGGGCGGTGTGCCCGAGATCGAGGCGTGCCACAGCGTCGCGGGCGACGAGAACTACATCCTGAAGGTTCGCGTGGCCACGCCGCACGAACTGGAGGAGCTGCTGGCGCGGGTCCGGTCGCTGGCCGGCGTGTCGACCCGGACCACGGTGGTGCTGTCGACCCCCTACGAGGCACGGCCGCCGCGCATCTGACCCCGCCTGCGGACGCCGGGCGCCCCGGCCCGGCAGGGGGCGGTGCGCGGCCGCCGCGGAGGTGGGAGGTCCGCGCAGCCGCCACCCGCTCCGCCCGGGCCGCTGTGCGCCCGCCGCAGAGGTCGGACGGCCGGTTGACGCCGAGCGACGGCCGCCGGCCGGTGCGCTCCCGGAGGTCGCCGGGGCGGTGCCGGTCCCGCCTGTCTCCGGCCTCGTGCGCCCGTGGCCGCCCCGTGCGCGCCGACCTGGGTGCGGAACGCATTCCGTCAGGCGCGAGACTGGTGCCCATGAGTGAGAGTGCCGCCCAGCCGAAGACCGTCCTCCTGCGCCGCGGAGAGGTCCACAGCCCCGCCGACCCGTTCGCGACGGCCATGGTCGTCGAGCGCGGCCAGGTGGCCTGGGTCGGCTCCGAGGGCGCGGCCGACGCCTTCGCCGACGGCGTCGACGAGGTGGTGGACCTGGACGGCGCCCTTGTCACCCCCGCCTTCACGGACGCTCACGTCCACACCACCGCCACCGGCCTCGCGCTGACCGGCCTGGATCTGTCCGCCGCCCCGACCCTGGAGGCCGCCCTCGCCGCCGTCCGGGACTTCGCCGCCGCCCGCCCGCGGGACCGGGTGCTGCTCGGTCACGGCTGGGACGCCTCCCGCTGGCCCGGGGGGCGCCCGCCGACCCGGGCCGAACTGGACGAGGCGACCGCGGGGCGCCCCCTGTACCTGTCCCGCATCGACGTGCACTCGGCGGTCGTCACCACCGCCCTGCTGGACCTGGCGCCGGGCCTCGACGCGGCGGATCGTCCGGCCGACGGCCCGGTCACCGCCGACGCCCACCACGCCGTCCGCGCCGCCGCCCTCGCCGCCGTGACGCCGCAGCAGCGCACCGAGGCCCAGCGCGCCGCCCTCGCGCATGCCGCCTCCCTCGGCATCGGCACGGTCCACGAGTGCGGCGGCCCCGAGATCTCCTCCGAGGACGACTTCACCGGACTGCTGGCCCTGGCCGTCGAGGACCCGGGCCCTCGGGTGGTCGGCTACTGGGCGGAGCAGAACGTCGGCAGGGCGCGGGAGCTCGGCGCGGTCGGAGCCGCCGGCGACCTCTTCGCCGACGGTGCCCTCGGATCCCACACCGCCTGCCTGCGCGAGCCGTACGCCGACGCCGCCCACACCGGCACCGCCCACCTGGGCGCCGGCGCCGTCGCCGCGCACGTCGTGGCCTGCACCGAGGCCGGACTCCAGGCCGGCTTCCACGCCATCGGCGACGCCGCCGTGGAAGCCGTCGTCGAGGGGATGCGGGCCGCCGCCGAGAAGACCGGCCTCGCCCGCGTCCGCGCCGCCCGGCACCGTGTGGAGCACGCCGAGATGCTCACCCCCGAGACCGTCGCCGCCTTCGCCGAGCTCGGTCTGACCGCCTCGGTCCAGCCCGCCTTCGACGCGCTGTGGGGCGGCGAGGAGGGCATGTACGCCCAGCGCCTGGGCGTACGGCGGGCCCGCACCCTCAACCCGTTCGCCGCGCTGCTGCGCGCCGGTGTCCCGCTCGCCTTCGGGTCCGACAGCCCCGTCACCCCGCTGGACCCGTGGGGCACGGTCCGGGCGGCCGCCTTCCACCGCACCCCCGAGCACCGCATCTCCGTCCGTGCCGCCTTCACGGCCCATACGCGCGGCGGCTGGCGGGCGGTCGGACGCGACGATGCGGGCGTCCTGGTGCCGGGCGCCCCCGCGGACTACGCCGTGTGGCGCACGGGAGAGCTGGTCGTGCAGGCCCCCGACGACCGGGTGGCCCGCTGGTCCACCGACCCCCGCTCCGGCACCCCCGGCCTGCCCGACCTGGCGCCGGGCCGGGACCTGCCCGTCTGTCTGCGCACGGTGGTCGGCGGACGGACGGTGCACGTACGTCCGGGCGAGTGATCCGGCGGGTCGGCAGAGTGCCCCACGGGTGGCGGGGCCGCGTCGCGCGACCTGCGCCTCCACCCGCCTGACCAGCGGCGCACGGGTCGAAGCGCAGGTGGAACGGCTGTTGACAGAGCACGGTCCGGGGCCGGTAGGTTCGGCCCGTCCACCACCGGACGCCCGACCGGAGAACGTCCGCCCACTCACCGAGCGCCGCTGGGTCAGGGAGCCAGGCTCAGCGCCCGCGCCGGTGAGGGAACGCTCCGACCGGTCGGGAAGGTGTGACCCGGGTGGGGCCCGGGCGCTCAGTAGACAACGGCCTTCGGGCGGTCCGCAGCCAGCGGGTCCCGGGCCGGCCCGAAGGGCGCCGGGCCCCCATCCGCAGCGCGGCCCGCCGACGGCCCGCCGCCGGTTCCGTCCGGCCCGGTACATACAAGCCCAAAAGCGCACACCTACCCCGCTCTTGTGGATTCGACACCACCATACGAGCGTCCTGTCACGTCATCGCAGGCCGAGGCCACTATGGTGGACCTCTGCGTACGGACATGAAGGGGCAGCAGTGAACGACGGCGACGGGACCCTCGCGGCGAAGGCCCAGGGGAGGCAGTTCGGTCCGCTCGGCACGGCATTGGTGATCATCCCGACCTACAACGAGGCGGAGAACATCAAGGCCGTCGTCGGCCGGGTGCGGAAGGCGGTCCCCGACGCGCACGTCCTCGTGGCCGACGACAACAGCCCGGACGGCACCGGCAAGCTCGCGGACGAACTGGCCGCCGACGACGACCAGGTGCACGTCCTGCACCGCAGAGGCAAGGAGGGCCTGGGTGCCGCCTACCTCGCGGGCTTCCGCTGGGGCATGGAGCACGACTACGGCGTCCTCGTCGAGATGGACGCCGACGGCTCCCACCAGCCCGAGGAACTGCCCCGCCTGCTGACCGCGCTCAAGGGCGCGGACCTGGTGCTCGGCTCCCGCTGGGTACCCGGCGGCCGGGTGGTGAACTGGCCCAAGTCCCGCGAGTTCATCTCCCGCGGCGGCAGCCTCTACTCCCGCCTCGCGCTCGACCTGCCGCTGCGCGACATCACCGGCGGCTTCCGCGCCTTCCGCGCCGAGACCCTCCGGGGGCTGGGGCTCGACGACGTCGCCTCCCAGGGCTACTGCTTCCAGGTCGACCTGGCGCGCCGTGCCGTCAAGGCCGGTTACCACGTCGTCGAGGTCCCCATCACCTTCGTCGAGCGCGAACTGGGCGACTCCAAGATGAGCCGCGACATCCTCGTGGAGGCGCTGTGGCGGGTCACGGCGTGGGGCGTGGGGGAGCGGGTCGAGAAGATCACCGGCAAGGCGAAGCCGGCGTCGCCGGAGCCGCACAGCAAGGGCTGATCACCCGCTTGTCGCCCATTGAGTCGGGTCCGGGCACACTGGATGCATGACGACTGGCGCTTCGACTCCTCCCGGCCCCGCGGCCCGGCCCCGCCGCTCCCGGCTGCGCACCTTCCTGCCGCTCGGCATCGCCGTGTGGGTGGTGCTGGAGATCTGGCTGCTGACCCTGGTCGCGGGCGCGACGAGCGGGCTGACGGTGTTCTTCCTGCTGCTCGCCGGCCTGGTCCTCGGCACCGTGGTGGTGAAGCGGGCCGGGCGGCGCGCCTTCCAGAGCCTCAACGCGGCGTTCCAGAGCGGTGGCTCGCCGGTGGGCAGCAGCGGCAACGGTTTCATGATGCTCGGCGGCCTGCTGCTGATGGTGCCGGGCCTCGTCTCGGACGCGGTCGGCCTGCTCCTGCTGGTTCCGCCGGTCCAGAAGGCGCTGGGACGGCGGGCCGAGCGCACTTTCGACCGCCGGCTGCGGGCCGCGGCCCCCGGCAGCTTCGGCGGCGCCTTCCAGCAGGCGCGCATCCACCGCCCGGACGGCAAGGTCGTCCAGGGTGAGGTCGTCCGGCACGACGAGGAGCCGGACGACGCCCCGCAGGAGCCCCGGCCGCCGCTGACGCGTTGACCTTCTTCCGGCATGCCGGTGCCGCCCCGCGCGCTGCTCCGCGCACACCGACCCCCCGCGGGGGACGGCGCGACGACGCGTGCACGCCACCGTCCGACGGACTTCCCGCTGGGTCCGGCGCGGTGCCCGCCCCCGCCTGCCGGTGACCCCTCGCCCCGGGGACCGGGGGGTGACCGCACGGGGCAGCCGACGCACCGGTGGGGGCGGGTGCGGTGATCCGCGCGCGGACCGCGGTGACCCGGCCCTCCACTGTCGTCGACCGCGGCCCCGCCCCCGGCGGCCGGAGCGGTGGATCAGGGCATGCCGAAGCACAGAGGACCGCGGGTGCCGTACGTGAAGCATGTACGGCACCCGCGGTCCTCTGCGTGGTGCTGTGACCCGTCCGAGCCGTGTCGGGACTAGGCGCTCTTGCGGCTGTCGCGGGGATGGACCGCGAGGTTCATCGCCCCCGAGCGGAGAACCGCAAGCCGCTCCTCGAGGACCTCTTCGAGTTCCTCGCGGGTGCGCCGCTCCATCAACATGTCCCAGTGCGTACGCGCGGGCTTGCCCTTCTTCTCCTCGGGCCCGTCGCCGTCCACGAGGAGTGCCTGGGCTCCACAGACCTTGCACTCCCACTCCGGCGGGATCTCCGCCTCGACCGAGAAGGGCATCTCGAACCGGTGCCCCTTCTCGCATGCGTACTCCACGGCCTGGCGCGGGGCCAGGTCGATGCCGCGGTCCGTCTCGTAGCTGGTCACCACGAGGCGCGTGCCGCGAAGAGCTCGCTCACTCATGAATCGTGCCTCCCGGGCTTGTCGCCCACAGGACAGGTGTCGCTGTCGTCGTCATCCGGTCAACGTCCGGTCGGCGGTAAAGATTCCCGTTCCGATGTCCCGTTCCGGGTCATGCGTCGCCGTCGTAGCCGCAGCCTTGTCAACCAGTCCGTACCCACCGGCGCCCGGTTTGTCACGTCTGCTAGTGGATGTCACCCAGCGCCTCGTCATCTTTGACGCGCAGTAACGGTACGCCTGGCAGGCCAAACGCGTACACTACCGCCCTTTCGTCCGGAGCGCTAAATCCTCTCGGGAACCGGATTCCCCGCGTCGCCGATCGCACGCCGTACCGGGACACGTGCGAGCAGCACGAACCCGATCACGAAGAACGCCACCAGGGAGATGATCGCGTCCCGGTAGCTCCCGGTCAGCTGGTAGGTGAGCCCGAACAGCAGCGGGCCCAGCCAGCTCATGCCGCGGTCGCTCATCTCGTACGCGGAGAAGTACTCGGCCTCCTTGCCCGGCGGCACGAGGTGGGAGAAGAGCGAGCGGGACAGAGCCTGGCTGCCGCCCAGCACGAGCCCGATACCGGCCGCGAGCACGAAGAACCAGACCGGCACCCCGGCCGGCAGGAAGTACCCGGCGCCGAGCGTGACCGTCCAGGCCACCAGCGAGCCGAGGATCGTCCGCTTCGCGCCGTACGTGCGCGCCAGCCGGCCCATCGCCAGCGCCCCCGCCACCGCCAGCACCTGCACCAGCAGCACCGCGGCGATGAGGGTCGACTGGCCGAGGCCCAGCTCCTCCGAGCCGTACACCGAGGCCTGCGAGATCACCGTCTGGATGCCGTCGTTGTAGATCAGGTAGGCCAGCAGGAAGGCCAGCGTGAGCGGGTGGCGGCGCATGTCACGCACGGTCGCGGCCAGCTGCCGCATCCCCGGCAGGGCGCCCTCCCGCGCCGGGACCCGCCGGTCGCGCAGCCGGCTCAGCGGCACCAGTGCGAAGGCGCCCCACCACAAACCCGCCGAGGCCAGGCAGATGCGGACGGCTGCGGTCTCCGAGACCCCGAAGCTGTCGTGGCCCAGGTACAGGGCCAGGTTCACCACGAGCATCAGCGAGCCCGCCGCGTACCCGAAGGCCCAGCCGCGGGAGGAGACCGCGTCGCGTTCCTCGGGCGGGGCGATCTGCGGCAGGTAGGAGTTGTACAGCATCATCGCCACCGACTGGGCGGCGTTCGCCACCACCAGCAGCACACCGCCCAGCAAGTAGCGGTCGCCGCCGAGGAAGAACATGCCCGTGGTCGCCGCGGCGCCGGTGTACGCGGCGGCGCCCAGCAGCGGCTTCTTGCGCCCGCTGCGGTCGGCGGCGGCGCCCACCAGGGGCATCACCAGAACGGCGACGATCACGGACAGGGACACCGAGTAGGCGAAGAACGACCCCGCGCGCACCGGGATGCCCAGCGGGTGGACGTACCCGTCCGCGTCCGCGGCCGACTTCGCGATCGAGGTCAGATAAGGACCCAGGAACACGGTGAGCACGCTCGTCGAGTAGACGGAGCACGCCCAGTCGTAGAAGTACCAGCCGCGCTGCTCGCGCCGCCGGTCCGCGGCCTCGCCGGCCGTCGTTGTCCGCACGGTCTCGGTGTCCACCCGTGCCCTCGCTTCCCCGCCGAAGATGTCCGTGGCAAGGGTGGCGGGGCGCCGCCCGGGCGGTCAGGCCCAGACGCCGCGCTCCTGCATGACCTCGCGCAACGTGTCGATGTGATCGGTCATGATGCCATCGACCCCCAGGTCCAGGAGCCGGTGCATCCGATCGGATTCGTTGACGGTCCACACGTGCACCTGCAGCCCGTGCGCGTGCGCCGCCCGGACGAACCGCGCGTCGACCACCGGGACGCCGGACTGCGTCTCGGGCACCTGCGCGGCCACCGCCGAGCGGCGCGGAGCCACGGGCAGTCCCCAGGAGCGCAGCCGCAGGCCGAGCACGCCCCGGGTGCCGTACGACGTGGCCAGGCGGGGACCGGCGAGCCGCTGGGCGCGCACCACGCGCGCTTCGGAGAACGAGCCGACGCAGATCCGGTCCCAGGCGTTCGCACGGGCGAGAAGGTCCAGGAAGGGACGCAGCGTCGACTCGGCCTTGAGGTCGACGTTCCAGCGCACCTCGGGGAAGGTCTCCAGCAGTTCCTCGAAGAGCGGCACCGGCTCCCGGCCCGCCACGCGCGCCTGCCGCACGTCCGCCCACGGCAGATCGGCGATCCGCCCGGCGCCGTCCGTCACCCGGTCCAGCGTCGCGTCGTGGAAGGCGACCAGCCTGCCGTCGCGGGTGACGTGCACGTCGGTCTCGATGTAGCGGTAGCCCGCCTCGACCGCCCGCCGGAACTGCGCCGCGGTGTTCTCCAGGCCGTCCGCCGTCCCGCCGCGGTGGGCGAAGGGGATGGGGCCGGGATGGTCGAGGTAGGGATGGCGTATCAGGGTGGTCACCGACGCAGTATCGCTCCCCGGGGTGTCCCGGTGGCAACGATCGTGCTGCCGCCCGATGCCGGCGGGACGGCGAACAGCCGCAGGAACACCTGGGCGAGCGGGCCGATCGCCACGGCGTACAGCAGGGTGCCCATGCCGATGGTGCCGCCCAGGGCGAAGCCGGTGACCACGACCGCCACCTCCACCGTCGTGCGCATCAGGCGGATCGAGCGGCCGGTGCACCGGTGCAGCCCCGTCATCAGCCCGTCGCGGGGGCCCGGACCGAACCGGGCGGCGATGTACAGGCCGGTGGCCACGCCGTTCAGCAGGATGCCGGCCAGCAGGAGGGGGATCCGCACGGCGAGGCCGTGGACCCCGGGGACGAGCGCGAGGGTGCCGTCCATGGCCAGGCCGACGGCGAAGACGTTGGCGACGGTGCCGAGGCCGGGGCGCTGGCGCAGCGGGATCCACAGCAGCAGCACCGCCGCGCCCACGATGATGGACACCACGCCGATGGTCAGGCCGCTGAGCTCCGCGAGGCCCTGGTGGAGGACGTTCCACGGCTCCAGCCCGAGGTTCGCGCGGACCAGGAGAGCGGAGCTGGCGCCGTACAGCGCCAGGCCGAGGAAGAGCTGGACCAGGCGCCGAGCGGCGCGGTCCGGACGTTCTGGCATGGACAAAGGTGCCCCCGGATGGTGGTGGTGGCCTGACGCATGTCACTCTGTGGCTTGGAAAGAGACGCCATCCATGGCCAATTCGGGGAAGGTGGACTGGTAATCATGGCGCAGTGGACCTCTGCAGTGGGTGCCTCGCAGCTCGCCCGGCTGCTCACGTCCCAGCAGGACCGGCCCGCGGGCCCCGGCACGCGCCGCCCGCCCGCCTACCGCGCCCTCGCCGACGGCATCCGGCTGCTCGTGCTCGAAGGGCGCGTCCCCGTGGCCGCCCGGCTGCCCGCCGAGCGCGAGCTCGCGCTGGCCCTGTCCGTCAGCCGCACCACGGTGGCCGCCGCATACGAGGCGCTGCGCGCGGAGGGCTTCCTGGAGTCCCGGCGCGGCGCCGGCAGCTGGACGGCCGTACCGGCGGGGAACCCCCTCCCGGCCCGCGGTCTGGAGCCGCTGCCCCCTGAGGCCCTGGGCTCGGTGATCGACCTGGGCTGCGCCGCCCTGCCCGCGCCCGAGCCCTGGCTCACCCGTGCCGTGCAGGGCGCCCTGGAGGAGCTCCCCCCGTACGCCCACACGCACGGCGACTACCCGGCCGGTCTGCCGGCGCTGCGGGAGATGATCGCCGAGCGCTACACCGCGCGCGGGATTCCCACCATGCCCGAGCAGATCATGGTCACCACGGGGGCGATGGGCGCCATCGACGCCATCTGCCACCTGTTCGGGGGGCGCGGGGAGCGGATCGCCGTGGAGTCCCCGTCGTACGCCAACATCCTCCAGCTCATGCGGGAGGCCGGGGCGCGGCTGGTGCCCGTCGCGATGGCCGAGGGCCTCACCGGATGGGACCTGGACCGGTGGCGCCAGGTGCTGCGGGACGCGGCGCCGCGGATCGCCTACGTGGTCGCCGACTTCCACAACCCCACCGGCGCCCTCGCCGACGAGGACCAGCGCCGGGGGCTGGTGGAGGCGGCCCGCTCGGCCGGGACCGTGCTGGTCGCGGACGAGACGATGAGCGAGCTGTGGCTCGACGAGGACGTCTCGGTGCCGCGGCCCGTCTGCGGCTTCGACCCCGCCGGTTCCACGGTGATCACCGTCGGCTCGGCCAGCAAGGCCTTCTGGGCGGGCATGCGCATCGGCTGGGTGCGTGCCGCCCCCGACGTGATCCGCAGTCTGGTGTCCGCCCGCGCCTACGCCGACCTGGGCACGCCGGTGCTGGAGCAGCTGGCGGTGAACTGGCTCTTCAGCAGCGGCGGCTGGGAGCAGGCCGTGGAACTGCGGCGCGCCCAGGCCCGGGAGAACCGGGACGCCCTCGTCGCCGCGGTCCGGCGCGAGCTGCCGACGTGGGAGTTCGACGTGCCCGGCGGCGGCCTCACGCTGTGGGTGCGCGCCGGGGGGCTGTCCGGCTCGCGCCTGGCGGAGGCCGGGGAGAGGGTGGGGGTCCGGGTCCCGTCCGGTCCTCGCTTCGGAGTGGACGGCGCCTTCGAGGGGTATGTGCGGCTGCCGTTCACCGTGGGCGGCGCGGTGGCGGAGGAGGCGGCGGTCCGCCTCGCGGCGGCGGCCCGGCTGGTGGAGAGCGGGGGCACGGCGGGCACGGGGGCACCGCGGACGTTCGTGGCGTGAGCCGGGGCCTCGCACGCGCGGGAGCCGCCGGGGGCGTGGGTCACGCCCGGCGGCTCCCGCGATCCGTGCCTACGACGTCTCCGCGACGGCTGCCTCGGTGGGGACCGGTACCGTCTCGCCGTCCGCCGGCGTCGTCCTCGGCGGCAGCAGCTCCAGCACGGCCTGCCGGTGTGCGTCGCTGGTGGCGTCGTCGTACGGGTCCGGGGTGGCCGGGACCTGGAGCCGATGCACGGGCCCGCCTCCCAGGCGCGCGTACCCGCGTCCCGGCGGCACCTGCGCGACCGGTGTGGTGTGCGGGCGCGCACCCAGCACCGCCTCCAGCTGTTCGCCCGTCGCCGGCCCGAGGACGACCCGCGCTCGGGTGTGCTGCCGGACCGCGTCGCTCAGCGCGTCGGCGCTGTCGAACTGCTCGGCCACGACCACGGTGACGCCGGCGGCCCGGCCGTGCCGCAGCGGCACCTGGAGCAGGGACTGCGGGTCCTTGCGGCTGTCGGTGGCGGCCAGATGGGAGAAGGTGCTCGGGCGGTCCACGAGGATCCACAGCGGTCGCCTGGTGTCCTCCGGCGCAAGCAGGCCCTCCTGGCGGGCCTGGTTGGCGGTGATCAGTCGGCGCTCCACCTCCGTGGCCGCCCACTCCAGACTGGCCAGCGCCCCCGACAGCCCGCACTCGACGGCCAGGACGCCGTCCCGGCCGGCCAGGCAGGCGTACTCGCCGGTGCCGCCGCCCTCGACGACGAGGACGTCGCCGTACTGCAGGGCCTGGAGCGCGACGGAGCGCAGCAGAGTCGAGGTGCCGCTGCCCGGCTGCCCCATGACCAGCAGGTGCGGCTCGGTGGAGCGGATCCCGGTGCGCCAGACCACTGGCGGGACGTCGCGCTGCTCCTCGCCGTAGCCGAGGGGGAGGGTGCGCTGCACCTGGAGCGGATCGGTGAAGCCGAGGACCGTCTCGCCCGGCGCGGTGACGAAGCGCTGGGCGGCGATGTCGGTGGGCAGTGGGGGCAGCACCGTGACGGTGAGCTCGTTGCCCTCCTCGTCCCAGGCGAAGTGGTACTCCCGGCCGCGGCCCGATTTCGCGGTGAGCAGCTGCTCGATGCGTGTGCGGGCCTCCGGTTCCCCGTCGGGGAAGTACGCGGGGTAGCGGATCAGGAGCTGGGTGACGCGCCCCGTCGCGTCGAACTCGTACGAGGGGAACGCCTTCTCCCACTCGCCGCCGTGGCCGTACAGGGGTGCGGGGTCCTCGGCCGAGGAGAAGGAGGGGACGAGTGCCTCGTACAGCGACTTCAGGCGCTGCGTCTGGGACTCGTCGGGTCCCTCGGGGGCGGGCGGGGTGCGGTCCCGGCCGTGCCAGGCTGCCGCCGCCATCAGGGTGATGACGGCGAGCAGCGGTCCGTACGGCGCCAGTGCCACGACCAGGACCACGGACGCCACCAGGAACAGGAGCGGTCCGCGCTTGTCCTTGGGCGTCTCGGTCCACCTGCGCCGCCCGGCCGAGGCCAGCCGGCGCAGTCCGCGGGTGATCGCGATCAGTGGATGGAGGACGTCGGTGGCGCTGTCGGTCGCCGTCCGGGCCAGCTCCCGGCTCCGGGCGATCTGCGTGCTGCCTGTGCTCAGGATGCGGGGGAGGGGGCGCCGGGCCACTGCAGTCTCCTCACGGTGCGTACGGGCGAAGGGGGCGGCGTCAGAACTTGATGCCGCCGAGAAGGCTGGCCAGGCTCTCGCCGCCGGCCTTGATGCTGGGCGCGATGGCCGTGCTGGCGAGGTAGAAGCCGAACAGGGCCGTGATCAGGGCGTGCGACGCCTTGAGCCCGTCCTTGCGGAAGAAGATGAACACGACGATGCCGAGCAGGACGACGCCTGAGATGGACAGGATCATTGGGGCTCTCCTGGTGTTCGGTGGGGACAGTCACCATGAGTACTTCCAGGATCACAGCATGTATCCATACGATAAAAGGTGCAAACGGGGGAAATTCTTACCCTTTCCCTCGTTCGGTGGAGGCTCTGCTGGGCCGCCTGAGCAGCGAAATTGCGTCGAACGGGTTTTGCGGTGATCTTTGCCGCGGACTGGTCCGGCCATGTGTCCGCGGAGCCAGTACCCTGGCGATTCACCTGAACGGCGCATATGAGAGGCGGTCCGGCCGATGAGCGAAGCCCCCGACCCGGAGGTCGTGGAGCTGGCGACCAAGATCTTCGATCTGGCCCGGCAGGGGCAGACCGAGGCGCTCGTGGCCTACGTCGACGCGGGCGTTCCGGCCGACCTCACCAATGACCGGGGCGACTCCCTGGTCATGCTCGCCGCCTACCACGGCCATGCGGACGCCGTCCGCGCGCTGCTGGCCCGTGGTGCCGCGGCCGACCGGGCCAACGACCGCGGCCAGACGCCCCTCGCGGGCGCCGTCTTCAAGGGGGGACAAGAGGTGATCGAGGCTCTGCTGGAGGCCGGCGCCGATCCCCGTGCGGGGACCCCCTCGGCCGTCGACACGGCGCGCATGTTCGCCAAGGCGGACCTGCTCGAACTGTTCGGCGCCGACTGAGGCGACCGCGCCGCGACGCCGCGGCGCACAGGATCCGACCAGGTAGGACAGCAGGACGGGGGAGGCGGAACGGGGCCGCCGGAAATTTCGGTCGCGGTAGGCGGAACCGCCGAGTCATCATGACGTCGTGATTCACGGACACGATGGCTGGGCAGGTGTTGCCGCACCGCGTGGACCGTGATCGGTCCGCATGGGCCACCGACGAGAGGCAGAGGAAGATGGTCTACAGCAAGCAAGAGACGGCGGGCGCTCCGACGTGTTGTCGCGCGACCAGGTAGTGCGTGTTCTCCGGTTGCGTCGACGCTTGATGTGAGGCTGTTTCCCATGTTCGATCCGGTCATAGCGCCCAGCGGTACCCTGCTCGGCCTCCTGCAGAGGGGGCGCGGTGACGGTACGCTCCACGCGCTCACCGCCCCGCGTTCCGAGGCCCTGGCGGCCCTCAACCACTGCGTGCTGCGCGATCCCCGCGACGACTGGCAGGTGGAGAACCGCTCCCTGTACTACGCCCGGCTCTTCCTCGACCTCAGCGGCGAACTGGACGAGATCGAGGCGTACCTCTTCGACGTCGACGACGTGTTCGACACCGACGAGTCACGCACCGGCCTCGCCCTGGCCGTGCTGGGTCACCTCGCCTCCTACGGCAGGCGGGACGCCCTCGACCTGCTGCGCAGGTACGCCGCCTCCGGCTCCAACTGGGCCTGGGCCCTGGACGAGCTCGCCCTGCGCGACGACGACGCGGGACTGCGCGCCCTGGCCGCTCCCGTCCTGGCCCGCTTCGCCACCGACGCCGAGGGCGAGGCCGAACTGGCCGTCGCCGTCCGCGACGCCTTCGAGCCGAGACCGTGGCGGCTGTGGGCCGAGGACCCGCGCGAGTACATCTCCGCCCGCGTGCGCGCCGCCCACGAGACCGGCTGCTTCGACCGCTGGCAGCGGCAGATGCGGCCCACCGGCCCGCGCCCGGGATGGAGCGTGAGCGCGGTCTTCGAGTGGGCCCAGCAGGGCCTCGAACGCGGCGCCGCGCTGCACGTGCCCGCCGCCCGCTGCCTGACGGCCGTCGCCGGCCCCGAGGACCGTCCCGAGATCCTCCGGGCGGCCAGGGACGGCATCGACGGCGCCCGCTGTACCGCGTTGCGCTTCCTCGCCGACAGCAACGACCCCGAGGCGCTGGACCTGATCGAGGGGGCCGCCGCCGACGGGTCGCCCGCCGTCGTGGACGCCGCCGTCGACGCCTTCGAACGCATGCGCAGCGTCGCCGCCGTGGACCGCGCGCGCGCCTGGGCCGGCCGGCCCGACCCGCTCGGCGCCGCCGCCAGCCGCGTCCTCGCCTGCCGCGGCGGAAGCCGCGACCGCGACCTCGTCCTCGCCGCCCTGCGCGAGGCGGTGCGCGGCGAGGGCTGCGACGCACCGACCCTGTGGACCCTCGTCGACGGCGCCGGACGCCTCGGCATCGTCTGCGCCGCACCCGTGCTGCGGCACGTCTACCGCGAGACCGCCTCCTCCCATCTGCGCGGACGCTGCGCCAGCGCCCTCGCCGCCACCGACCCTTCCTTCCCCGCCGGGTTCGCCGTCGAGTGCCTGTGGGACTGCGAGGAGTCCACCCGCGAACTCGCCGCCCGGCACGCGGAGACCGGCGACGCCCGCGTCGTGGAACGACTGCGCCGCCTCGCCGCCGACCCCGCGGAGGAGGCCGAGGTGCAGACGGCCGTACGCAGCCGGATCGGTCCGGACCCGGCCACCATGTGATCCGGACCCCGCGCCACGGACGTCCGCCGGGCCGTTCCGGCCCGCGGGTGAACCTGCGGTGGCCGGCCGGGCGTGCGCGCATGGCCGCGGTCCGACGCTCCCGGGTGCGCAGCGCAACGCTCATGGGACGTTCCCCGCCCGGAAAGATCCACTTTGACACGGCCACGTCCAGCGCGGCGACAACACCCGTATGCGTGTCGTCATCGTGACCGAATCCTTTCCCCCCGATGTGAACGGCGTGGCCCACTGCGCGCTCCAGACCGCCCGCCATCTGGCAGACCGCGGTCACCTCCCGCTCGTCGTCGCGCCGGCCCCCGCTCCCGGGCACAGGACCGACGCCGCCGGACCGTGCCCCGTCGTCCACGTGCCCTCCCTGCCGATGCCCGGCTACCCCCAGGTCCGCGTGGCCCTGCCCAGCCGGCGCCTGGCCGCGGCTCTGATCGGGCACCGCGCCGACGTCGTCCACCTGGCCAGCCCCTTCGTCCTCGGCGTCCGCGGCATGGCCGCGGCCGCCCGGCTCGCAGTCCCCGCCGTCGCCGTCTACCAGACCGACCTGGCCGGATACGCCCGCACCTACATGGGCGCCGGCGAGGCCGCCGCCTGGCGCCGCATACGCTCCGTCCACGCCGCCGCCGACCTCACCCTCGCCCCGTCCAGCGCCGCCCGCGACGACCTGGAGGCACACGGGGTGCCCCGGGTCAGGCTGTGGCCGCGCGGCGTGGACACCGTCCGCTTCCGCCCCGACCGCCGCGACGCGGCACTGCGCCGCGAACTGGCGCCCCGGGGCGAACTGATCGTCGGATACGTCGGGCGCCTCGCCCCCGAGAAGCACGTCGAACTGCTCGCCGGCACCTGCGCCCTGCCCGGGGTGCGGGTCGTGGTCGTCGGGGACGGGCCCAGCCGCCCCGGCCTTGAGCAGGCGCTGCCCGGCGCCGTCTTCCTCGGCCGGCGCACCGGCGACGAGCTCGCGCGGATCTTCGCCTCCCTCGACGTCTTCGCCCACACCGGCCCCTTCGAGACCTTCTGCCAGACCGTGCAGGAGGCCATGGCCAGCGCAGTGCCCGTGGTCGCGCCCGCCGCCGGCGGTCCGCTCGACCTGGTCGCGCACGGTCGCACCGGACTGCTGGTGCCCCCGCACGACGAAGCGGCCGTCCGCGACGCCGTCGCCCGGCTGGCCGCCGGCCGCGAGCTGCGGGCCGCCTACGGCACCGCCGCGCGCGCCATGGTCGAGGGGCGGACCTGGGCGGCCGTCGGCGACCGGCTCATCGACCACTACGCGGACGTCCTCGCCGCCCGGCAGCCGGCGGTGGCGGCCTGATGTCCCTCAGGATCGTGCGCCTCGCCAACTTCGTCGCCCCCGCCTCCGGTGGACTGCGCACCGCCCTGCGCGAGCTCGGCCGGGGCTACCGGGACGCGGGCCACGAGCCCGTCCTGATCGTGCCCGGCGAACGCCCGGACGACCGCGACACCGACCAGGGCCGCGTGATCACGCTGCCCGGACCGCTGCTGCCGGGCACCGGCGGCTACCGGGTCCTCGTCGACCGGCGGCGGGTGGCCCGTCTGCTGGAGGAGCTCGCCCCCGACCGCCTGGAGGTCTGCGACCGCACCACCCTGCGGTGGACCGGCAGATGGGCGCGGCGGGCCCGGGTGCCGGCCGCGATGGTCTCCCACGAGACCGCCGACGGTGTCCTGCGCACCTGGGGGCTGCCCGAGCGAACCGCCCGGCGAGCCGCCGACGCCCTGAACGTCCGCACGGCCCACACGTACGCGCGCGTGGTGTGCACCACCGAGTTCGCCGAGCGGGAGTTCGTGCGCATCGGCGCCCGCAACGTCGTACGGGCTCCCCTCGGCGTCGACCTGGACGAACGGCATCCGGCGCTGCGCGACCCGGCGCTGCGGGCCCGCCACGCGCGCGCGGACGAGGTCCTGCTGGCGATGTGCTCCCGGCTGTCCGTGGAGAAGCGGCCCGGCACGGCGCTCGACGCGCTGGCGGAGCTGCGGCGCCGCGGTGTGCCGGCCGTGCTGGTGGTGGCCGGCGACGGTCCGCTGCGCGCCCGGCTTGAGCAGCGGGCGCGGGAGCGTGCGCTGCCGGTCGTCTTCCTCGGCCACGTCGCCGACCGCGTCGTACTCGGTGCGCTCCAGGCGTCGGCCGACGTGTGCCTGGCGCCCGGCCCGGCCGAGACGTTCGGGCTGGCGGCGCTGGAGGCGATGGCGTGCGGCACACCCGTGGCGGTCAGCGCCTCCTCCGCGCTGCCGGAGGTCGTCGGCTCCGCCGGGGTGGCGGCCGCCGACGACGGAGTGTCGTTCGCGGACGCCGTGCTGACGCTGCTCGGGCGCCCCGAGCACGAGCGCCGGGAGGCGGCACGCGCGCGTGCCGAGTGCTTCGGCTGGGGCGCCGCCGTGGAGGCGTTCCTCGCCGCGCACGACGCCCCCGTGGTGCGGCACCGGGGCCGTGCCGGAGGGCTCGCGGAGGCCGCGGGGCCGGCCGGACCGGCCGCTCCCGCAGGTCCGGCCGGTGCCGCCGGTCCCGTCCCCGCAGCCGATCCGGTCGGTCCGGTGGGTTCGGTCGGTCCGGGAGGTGTCGGATGAGACCGGTCCGCTTCGTGGCGCTCGGTGACTCGCTGACCGAGGGGGTGGGCGATCCGGTCGGCGACGGATGGCGTGGCTGGGCCGCGCTGCTCGCCGCCGGACTCGCGGAGGAGCCGGCCGAGTTCACCAACCTCGCCGCCAGCGGCGCGCAGACGCGCGACGTCCTCGACCGGCAGCTGCCGGCCGCCCTCGCGTGCGGGCCGGACGTGGCGTCCGTGGTCGTCGGCGTCAACGACACCCTGCGCTGCACCTTCGACATCGGGGCCGTGGCCACCCGCCTGGACGAGGTGTACGCCGCCCTCACCGCACACGGCGCCGTCCTGCTGACCGCGTGCCTGCCCGACCCCGGCTCGATGCTGGGGCTGCCGGGCGCACTCGCCCGCCCCCTGGCGCGGCGCCAGCGCGCCGTCAACGCCGTCGTGCACGCGCTCTCCGACCGGCACGGCGCGCTGCACCTGCACGCCCACGAGGGCACGTGGGTCACCGATCGCTCCCTGTGGAGCGCGGACCGGCTGCACCCCGGCGAACGAGGGCACCGCCTGCTGGCCGTGCGTTTCCACGCGCTGCTCGCCGAGGCGGGCCGCGCGACCGGGCCCGCCCCCTCGTCCCAGCCCGAGTCCCCGGCGCCGACGCGCTCGGCCGGCCTGTGGTGGCTGGCGACCGCCGGGACCCGCTGGGTGGCCCGGCGCTGCACCGACCTGCTGCCCCAGTTGCTCACCCTCGCCGTCGACGAACTGCGCCACCGCGCCCGGGGCACGAGTGCCCGCCTCGACCTGCGGGCCTCGGCCGCGGTGTCGGCGGCACTCGCGGCACTGTCGGCGGCGGAGGTGCCGGACACCGCCGAGGTGGCCTGAGCCTCCCGCCCACCGGCGGTGTCAACGGCGCCGTACCGTCACGAAGTGGACCGGGGTGCCCGGCCGGGCCTGCGCGGCGGCCGGCAGGTCGGCCGAGCGGACGACGGCGATCACCGGGTAGCCCCCGGTGGTGGGGTGGTCGGCGAGGAACACGACCGGTCGGCCGTCGGGCGGGACCTGCACCGCCCCCAGCACCATGCCCTCGCTGGGCAGTTCCCCGGCGTGGGCGCGCTCCAGCGCCGGTCCCTCGGTGCGCAGGCCGATCCGGTTGCTCGCGGCCGACACCCGGTACGCGCGCGAGGTGAGGGTCCGCAGCGCGGCCGGGGTGAACCAGTCCGCGCGCGGGCCGGGCACGACCCGCAGGACCAGTTCGGCCGGGGGACCGGGCTGCGGGGCGGCGTCCACGTGCGCGTACACCGCCGCGGGGCCTCCCAGCGGCAGCACCACGCCGTTCGCGAGCGGCGCCGGCCCGAGCCCGGAGAGCAGGTCGCAGGAGCGGCTGCCGAGCACCGGTTCGACACGGATGCCGCCCGAGACGGCGATGTAGCTGCGCAGCCCCCGCACGGCTGCCCCGACCTCCAGCACGGCCCTGGCGGGCACCCGCACGGGCGCCCCCCAGGCGACCGGTCGGCCGTCCACGGCGACCGGGCAGGGGGCGCCCGTCACCGCCACGGCGACCGTCGAACGCGGGCGCACGGCACACCCGTCGAGGGTGGTCTCCAGGACGGCCTCCTGCGGCGGATTGCCGACCAGCCGGTTGGCGAGCGCCGCCGCCGGCGCGTCCAGCGCTCCGGAACGGGGCACACCGAGATGGGCATGGCCCGGGCGGCCCCGGTCCTGCACGGTCGTCAGTGCCCCGGCCCGGACGACGGCGAGCGCGCGGTCCGTCACGCCGCACCCCCCGCGCGCACGGGAACGAAGCGTACGCGCGTACCGGGCGACAGCAGCGCGGCCGGCACGCGCGCGTGGTCCCACAGCACGGTGTCCGTGGTGCCGATCAGCTGCCAGCCGCCGGGCGAAGCACGCGGGTACACGCCCGTGTACGGCCCGGCCAGCGCCACCGAGCCGGGCGGGACGGCGGTGCGCGGCGTGGCCCGGCGCGGAACGGCGTAACCCGCCGGCAAGCCGGTGAGGTAGCCGAAGCCGGGTGCGAAGCCGCAGAAGGCGACCCGGAACTCGGCCGCGGCGTGGACGCGGGGCACGTCCTCCTCGGCGACGCCCCAGTACGCGGCGACCTCGGCCAGGTCGGGGCCGTCGTAGCACACCGGGATCTCCACCACCCCACGCGGTGTCGGGGGCGGGGGCGGGAGTTCGCCGGTCAGCTCGGCCGCCAGCCGAGCGGGCTCGGCCAGACCGTCGAGCAGGACGGTGCGGGCCGCCGGGACGATCTCCCGGACCGTGATCCGGCCCTCCTCACGGCGGCGGACCAGCTCCGCGTGCAGCGCCAGCGCCTGCGCGCCCGAGGCCACCTCGACGAGCAGGGCGTCGTCACCGACGGGAAGGGCCCTCATGCGAACGCCTCCACCACGACGCCCGAGGCCTCCAGGCGGGCGCGCACCCGCCGCGCCAGGTCCACCGCGCCCGGGGTGTCGCCGTGCAGGCACAGGGAACGCGCTCGTACCGCGACCGTCGCGCCCGAGCGGGTGCTCACCGCTCCGTCCCGGGCCAGACCCACCGAGCGCTCGACCACGGCCTCCGGATCGCTCACCACGGCGCCCTCGCGGCCGCGCGGCACGAGTGTGCCCTCCTCGGTGTAGGCGCGGTCCGCGAACGCCTCCGCCACGACCGGCAGGCCGGCCTTCCCGGCGACCTCCAGCAGCCGGGAGCCCGGCAGCCCGAGCACGGGCAGGGAGGCGTCCGCGAGCACGACGCCGTCGACGACGGCCCCCGCCTGCTCCTCGTCGTGCACGACGCGGTTGTACAGCGCACCGTGCGGCTTGACGTACGCCACACGCGTGCCCGCCGCGCGGGCGAAGACCTCCAGCGCGCCGATCTGGTAGGCGACCTCGGCGGCCAGCTCGGCGGGCGGCACGTCCATCGCGCGTCGCCCGAACCCGGCCAGATCCCGGTAGGAGACCTGCGCGCCGATCCGCACGCCCCGCCCGGCCGCCAGCTCGCACACCCGCCGCATGGTGACCGCGTCCCCGGCGTGGAACCCGCAGGCCACGTTGGCGCTGGTGACGACGGACAGCAGCTGCTCGTCGTCGGTCAGCCGCCAGCGGCCGAAGCCCTCGCCGAGGTCGGCGTTGAGATCGATCGACGTCATGGGGCCCCGATGCTCCTCGATGTCTTCTGCCCGGCCGCGACGCACCGCAGCACACCGCGCGGCGGGGGAGCACCGGCCGCCCCGGAGCGGCTGCCCCGAGCGTGGAGGGGCGTGGACGGCCGGCGGTGGCCTGCGGCGTCCGGGCCGCGCCGGAGGCAGGCGAACGTCCCGGCGTCGGACCGCCGCCCGTGCGGGGCCCGCGGCGGGAGGTGCGTGCGCATGGACCACCTCGCAGACGGACGACGGACGGTGCCCCGGCGGGAGCCGTGCGTGGCACCGTAGAGGATCGTTCAACGATCCTTCAATACCGACGTTGTCCCGGCCCCCGTTCCTGCGCTTGAATTCCGGGCATGGCAGAGCAGGCGGCGTCACTGGCCGACGACCGTGGCCTCCTGGGACGCACCAGTACGGCCGAGCGGGTCTCCGACGTCCTCCGCACCCGGATCGCCGAGGGCTTCTTCCCCCCCGGCACACGGCTGTCGGAGGAGGACATCGGCGGCGCGCTCGGCGTGTCCCGCAACACGCTGCGCGAGGCGTTCCGCCTGCTCGTCCACGAGCGCCTGCTCGTCCACGAGCTCAACCGCGGGGTCTTCGTCCGGGTCCTGACCGTCGAGGACGTGGAGGACATCCACCGCACGCGCGCCCTCGTCGAGTGCGCCGTCGTGCGCGGGCTCGGAGCGCCGCCGTACGCCCTCGACGCCATGGCCGCCGCCGTCGCCGAGGGGGAGCGGGCGAGCGCCGACGGCGACTGGAAGGCCGTGGGCACCGCCGACATCCACTTCCACCGGGAACTGGTCGCCCTGGCCGGAAGCGAACGCACCGACGAGGTGATGCGCAGCATCTTCGCCGAACTCCGCCTGGCCTTCCACGTGGTGGACGATCCGCGGCGGCTGCACGAGCCCTACCTCACCCGCAACCGGCAGCTCCTGCACACCCTCCGCGAGGGGAACACGGCCGAGGCGGAGCAACTGCTCGCGGTCTACCTGCGGGACTCGCTGGAGCGGATGGCGGAGGTGTACCGGCGGCGGGTCGGGGACGACGGGGCCGCTCCCGGTTGACGCCCCGACCGGCGCCGGTGGTGGCGGGCGGGGGACGAGAGGAGAGCCGCGGAGGAGCCGGGTGTCCTCGCCCGCCGGGCCGGTCCCCGGGGGCGTCGCCGCCGCGGGCAGCCGATCCGCGCCGTTTGGGTCGTTGTCGGACCGAGGACCTACGCTGTGCACCGTGACTTCGCCTGCTTCGACGGACCGTGTTCCGCCCCAGCTCAGCGCGGGGCCGCGCCCCGCGCCGGGCCCGGCCGCCGACGAGGGGCTGGCGCGGCGCCTGCGCGCGCTCGCCTGCACCGCGCCGATCCACGACCTCGACGCACGCAAGGCCAACCTCGCCGGCGCGTACTCGGTCTACGGCATGGCGGAGATCGCCCTGGCCGCCATCGACCTCGTCACGCTCAACATGGACTTCGACACCGGCGCCGACCACGACCAGATCGTCGCCCGGCTGGTGCCGCGCGTCGCCGCCCAGGCCCCGGCCCGCCCCGTCGCGGAGCACGAGCGCGTGGCCCGCTGGGTCCTGGAGAACCTGATCAACGTCGGCAGCGTCGACCGCGGCTTCCGTACCGTGTACGGCACCTTCGCCGCGGACGGCAGCTACGTCCGCCGCGACTACGACTTCAAGCTCCTGGAAGAGGTCCCCGGCCCCGGCGGCACGGTGTACCTGCGCACCACCGACGAGGCGGTCAACGTCCTGGTCGGCGCCCTCGACACCGACGTCACCAGCGCCCAGATCGCCGCCGAGGTCAAGCTGGAGGTGCTGATCAGCCGCGGCCGGCTGGCCGACGCCCAGCTCGCCGCCGAGCAGGCCCGCTACCGGACCGTGCAGTACTCCGAGACCCTGCGCAGGGCCCTGGAGGCCACCCGGCGCAACGTGCGCGCGGTGGACTGGCTCAACGCCGTCCCCGACATGATCGCCGAGGCGCTCGACCACGTCGCCGACCGCTACCGGCACGAGAACGCGATCCTCACCAACATCCGCAGGGCCCGCGACGAGAGCGAGGAGCCCGAGCACAAGCGGCGCGCGGCCGAACTGGTCGACATCGTCAAGGACTGCATCCGCCGCCACACCCAGCTCCAGTCCCGCCTGCTGGAGGCGGGACCCCTCTTCCGCGCGGAACAGGACCGGCAGGCCTTCGCCGTGCCCGCGTCCACCGCCGGGATCGACCTCTACGGGCACCTCCTCGCCCCGGTGCTGCCGCTCCCGCTGGAGCAGGCGACCCGCGTGACCGACGCGTTCTTCGCCCGCGGCACCGGACTGCGCACCCCCGTCTCCGTGCGGGTCGCCGACCTCGTCGACCTCCTGCTGACGCCGCCGGTGGAGCGGGAGCACCTCGGTGCCGAGATGCCCGAGCCCGACCTCATCGCCACGCCCGACGACAGCCGCTTCAGCGAGGAGCAACTGGCTGCCGCCATGGCCCTGCTCGACCTGCCGGCGGACGCCCCGCGCCGCCTGTCCGGACTGCTGGCCGAGGCCCGCCGCAAGGATCCGGACCTGCCCTACCTGGTCGCCCTGATCGCGGTCCACGCGGCCAGCCCCGCCGTCGGCACCGCCTACCGGCAGGGCGAGGAGAAGCTGCTGTTCGCCGTGGACGACGGCACCGAACTCGACGACCACGAGTTCGGCGGCGCCGATCTGATAGTCGGCACGGCGCTGCTCGACGCGGCCGGCATGGCCGCGGACCGGACGGAAGCAGCATGAGTGACCAACCGCGCGACAAGGAGCACCAACCGTGACCGAGCACGTCGACCGGAGTGATCCGGAGGCCGCCGCCGCACCGGTGAGCACCGCCGTCACCCCCGCCGACGCCGCCGACGCGGCGCGGCTCGTCGCCTTCGGGCTCCAGCCGAAGCTGCAGCCCGCGCGCGACCAGGAGTACACCGACCTGCTGCGCCGCTACCGGGAGGACCCGCCGTTCGCCCGGCTCGCCGACGCCGTCGCCGCCGGACTCGGGCTGGTCGTGCTGGAGGTGTCACCGCGCGCCGGCATGGCCGTGACCGCCGCCGAGGACTCGGTGTTCGCCGTACGCATGGGCGACTACGCGCGCCGTACCGCCGCCGACTCCGGCGACCGGTTCCTGCACGGGCTCGCCCATCTCGCCGTCGCCGCCCTGTCCTTCCCCCGGCCCGAGGACCTCGCCGACGACGGCTACATCGGCCGCGTCACCGTCAACGGCGTCGACGCCTTCGTCCGCCAGGCCTGCCGTCGGCTCGAGGAGCGTGCCGCCGAAGAGGGCGAGAACACCGACCCGGCGACCGACGCCCCCGGCCTGGAGGCCGCCTGGCGGATCTGGGCCAGACGCAGCGCGACCGGCGCCACCAAGGACGCGCGCCGCCTGGCCGGATCGACCACGGGCATCGTCGGCAAGGCCGTGGCGTTCCTCACCGACTCCGGCTTCCTGCAGCGGACCGGCGACGACAGCGGCGGGACGTACCGCACCACGGCCCGCTACCAGCTCCAGGTCCGCGACATGGCCGGCAGTTCCGCCATGGCGGAGCTACTGGAACTGGGCATCGTCCCGGTCAGCGACGGCACCGCGACACTGCTGCCCGCAGAGCACACCGACGACCTGGAGTTGGTGGCCGACGCCGGGCTGCCGTTCCACTCCTGACCGGCGCCCCGCACCACCCCCCATCGAACCACCGCACCTTTTCGAAGACTGACGAGAGTCCGCCATGTACGAGCTGTCCCGGGTCCGCCTCTACTCCATCGGGCCCGCCGGCGCACGCTACGCCGACACCGTGCTCGACCTGCGGGGTGTCGGCCACATCGTGCCCGAACCCGCCCCCACGCAGGCGGAGTTCTTCGAGGAGGAGCCCGTCGGTCCGCCGCGCCGCCCCGCGCCCGCCGGTGTGCTCTTCCTGGAGAACGGCGGCGGCAAGTCCGTTCTGCTGAAGCTGATCTTCTCGGTGATGCTGCCCGGGCACCGCAACACCCTCGGCGGCGCCAGTTCCGGCGTGCTGCGCAAGTTCCTGCTCGCCGACGACTGCGGACACGTGGCCCTGGAGTGGCAGCACGTGCAGACCGGCGAGTGCGTCGTGGTCGGCAAGGTCAGCGAGTGGCGCGGCCGCCAGGTCTCCAACGACCCCAGAAAGTTCGCCGAGGCCTGGTACTCCTTCCGGCCCGGCCCCGGACTCTCCCTGGACAACCTGCCCGTGGCCGAGTCCACCGCCGTGCGGCCGCCCGTCGAGGGCCAGTCGGGGGCGCAGGGCCGCCGCCGCACCATGAAGGGCTTCCGGGACGCGATCACCGAGGCCGGGAAGGCGTACCCGCACCTGGAGGTGCACTGGGAGGAGACCCACGAGCGCTGGACCGAGCACCTCGGCGAGCTCGGCCTCGACCCCGAACTCTTCCGCTACCAGCGGGAGATGAACGCCGACGAGGGCGAGGCCGCCGGCCTGTTCGCGGTGAAGAAGGACTCCGACTTCACCGACCTGCTGCTGCGCGCCGTCACCGACACCCGCGACACCGACGGACTCGCCGACCTCGTCGGAGGGTTCGGCAACAAGCTCGGCCGGCGCGCCGAACTGATCGCCGAACGGGACTTCACCGCCGGCTCCGTCGATCTGCTCGGCCGGATCGTCGAGGCCGCCGACTCACGCGCCCGCACCCGGGACGTGCACGCCGCAGCCGAGCGCCGCACCCGCGTCCTGGGCCGGCGGCTGTCCGCGCGGGCCACTCAGGAACGGGCACGGGCCACCGACCTCGCCCAGCGGGTCACGGCCGCCGCCTACGCCGTCACCCACTGCGAGGGCGCCCGCGAGCGCAGCGCCCTGATCGCCGCCGAACTCGCCTACCGGCATGCCTCGCTGGCGCTCGCCGCCGCCGAGAAGACCGCCGCCGCGCAGAAGCGGGAGCTGGCCGACGCCCGCACCCTGCACGCCGCCTGGCAGGCCGCCGAGGCCGTGCTGCGCCACCGGGCCGCAGCCGACCGGGTCGCCCGCGTGTCCGCGGCGATCCAGGAGGCCGAGCGGGACGCGGCCCCCGCCCTCGCCGCCCGCGCCAAGGCCGCCGTCGACCTCGTACGGGCCCTGCACGCCGCCGCCGCGAGCGCCGAGAACCTGGCCAACGAGCAGGAGGAGCGCTCCGCCGCCCTCCAGGAGGTCAGCGACACCGCCCACCGCGACTCCACCGGCGCCGCCACCGAGGCCCAGCGCGCCCGCAGCGAGGCAGGGCACCTGCGTCAGCGCCTCGCCGAGGTCGAGCAGGAGACCGCCGAGGCCGTCCGGGCCGGCTGGCTCGACGACAGCGCCCCCGACGCCGACCCCGCCCGTGCCGCGCTCGCCGCCAGCGACGCGGAGAAGTCCGCCGTCGCCGCCTGGGACACCGCCCGTGAGGCCGCCCGACGTGCCACGGAGCACGCGCGCGAGACGGCGTCCGCCGAGTCCCGTGCGGAGCTGACCGCCGCCCGCGCCGCCGACGCCGCCCTGGCGGCGGACCGGGCGTACGACGGCGAGCGCCGCACCGCTCGCACGCTGGCGCAGGAGGAGCGGCTCGCGGAGCTGCTCGGCCTGACCGGCGCCCGCCCCTCGATCCCGCAGCCGCGGCAGTCCGGGGACGACAGCGGACAGGGCCCGCTGGGCCCCGAGGAGCTCGACCGGTTCGCCGACGAACTGCGCGCACTCCTCGACGACGCCGTCACCTCCGCCGAACGGCAGCTGTTCGAACTGCGTACCGCAGCGGCCGACGACGCCCGGATCCTCGGCGCCCTCGGCGACGGCGGGCTGCTGCCGCCCGGCCCCGACGTCCTCTCCACCGTCGAATACCTCGGCGAGCACGGCATCCCCGCCCTGCCCGGCTGGCGCTACCTCGCCCAGGCCGTCGACCCCGCCGACCACGCGCGGGTGCTGGCCGCCCGCCCCGAACTGGTCGACGGCGTCATCATCACCGACCCGGCCTCGCACGTACGCGCCCGCGAGGTGCTCGGCGACGCGGCACTGCTGCCCCGTTCCGCGGTCGCCGTCGGCACGGCCGCCGCGCTGCTGGCACCGACCCCGGCGTCCGGCACGGACCCTGCCGGTGCCTCCGACGTGTTCCTCGTGCCGCCCAACCCCGCCATGCACGACGAGCACGCCGCCGACGAGGAGCGTCAGGCACTGCGCGCGCGGGCCACCGAGCGCGACGAGGAGATCCGCAGGCTGGCCGCCCGGCTCGGCAAGGACCGGGAACTGGCGGCGCGGCTGGCCTCGTGGCGCGCCGGCTGCCCGGCCGGCCGCTTGGCGGAGCTGGCCGAGACCGCCCGCGAGGCACGGACGTTCGCCGAGGAGGCCGAGGCGGACCTGGCCGAGGCCCGCACCGAGCGGGCGGAGGCGGAGGAGACCGCCACCGAGGCCGCCCAGGTGCGCGACGAGCGGCAGGAGGCCGCCCAGCGGGCCAGACGGGCCGCCGACGCCCTCGCCGGACTGGCGTTCCGGCTGCGTGAGCGGGCCGCCTGGCAGGTCAGGCTGCGCGAACTCGCCGACGAGGCCGCCGAGTCCGAGGCCCGCGCCCAGGCCTGCCTCGAGCGCGCCCGTGCCGCCGACGAGGATCGCCGCGCCGCACAGCGCGGCGCCGACGACGCCCGCCGCACCGCGCGTGCGTTGCGCGGCGAGCGCGCCGAGATCGCCGGTGCCCCCGACGACGTACCGGAGCCCGACGCCGACGCGCCCGAGGCGTCCCTGCCCGCCCTGCGCGAGGCCTACCGGGCCGCGTCCCAGGTGTACGAGAAGGTGGGCGTCGGCGCCGACCTGCGCGCCGAGCAGGCCCGCGCGGAGAGCGACGAGAGCGCCGCCCGCGCCGAGCTGGACCGGTTGAGCAACAAGGTCCGCACGCGCGCGGAGCAGCTCCTGCAGTCACCGGACGGCTCCGACGGCCCCTCCCGGCAGGCTGCCGCCGCGCGCGCGGAGGAGCTGGTGCAGCTCCTGGAGACCCGCATGTCGCACGCCAGCGAACAACTCGGCCGGCTGCGCGGCGAGGCCGAGCGGCACGCCCCCGAGGACGGCGGGGCCCACACCGAACTGCCCGACGAACTCGTCCCGCGCGACGCCGACCACGCGCAGGCCCTGCTGCGCACGGCCAGCGCCGAACTCGCCTCACGCGCCGAGGCGCTGGCGCAGGCCCGCGAGGCGCACGCCGAGTTGCTGGAGGCGCACCGCGCCGCCGAGGGCGCGGCCGGCGGCTTCGACGAGACCGCCGCCATGCTCCGCGACCTGCTGCGCGAGCACGGGACCGACGAGGAGCAGGACGAGCCGGAGCCGTACCCCGGCACCCTGGAGGAAGCCCGCCGGGCCGGCGCCGAGGTACGCCGCTCGCTGCGCGGCTGCGCCGCCGACCTCTCCGCTGCCGAGGCCGCGGTCCGCGAGGCCTCCGACGTGCTCGTCCGGCACGCCAACTCCACCCGCTACGAACAGGTCCGCACCCCCGCGCGGCAGCAGATCCGGGAGCTGCCCGCCTCCGCGCTGCCCGAGCACGCGCAGAAGTGGGCGGACGCCTTCGCGCCGCGGCTGCGCGTCCTCACCGACGAACTGGCGCAGCTGGAACGCAACCGCGACTCGATCGTGGACCGTCTGCGCGGCCTCGTCGAGTCCGCCCTGGCCACTCTGCGCTCGGCCCAGAGGCTCTCCCGTCTGCCCGAGGGGCTCGGCGAGTGGTCCGGGCAGGAGTTCCTGCGCATCCGTTTCGAGGAGCCGGACCAGGCCACGCTCACCGAGCGGCTCGGCGAGGTCGTCGACGAGGCGACCCGCGCCGCCGTGAAGAAGAACTCGGACCTGCGGCGCGACGGCATGTCGCTGCTGCTGCGGGGCGTCGCTGCGGCCCTCCAGCCCAAGGGCGTCGCCGTGGAGATCCTCAAGCCGGACGCCGTGCTGCGCGCCGAGCGGGTCCCGGTCGGGCAGATGGGCGACGTCTTCTCCGGTGGGCAGCTGCTCACGGCCGCCATCGCCCTGTACTGCACGATGGCCGCCCTCCGGTCGAACGACCGGGGCAGAGACCGGCACCGCCACGCCGGCACGCTCTTCCTCGACAACCCCATCGGCCGCGCCAACGCCACCTATCTGCTCGAACTCCAGCGGGCCGTGTCCGATGCCCTGGGCGTGCAGCTGCTGTACACGACCGGCCTGTTCGACACCACCGCGCTCGCGGAGTTCCCTCTGGTCATCCGGCTGCGCAATGATGCCGACCTGCGTGCGGGCCTGAAGTACATCAGCGTCGAGGAACACCTGCGGCCGGGGCTGCCCCAGCCGACCCCGGCCGGGGAGGCCTCGCACAGCGAGATCACGGCCACGCGGATGTACAGGCGACCGGCAGCGACGACGCCCTGAGGGGGCTGCCCGCGCTGTGCGGAGGGCGGGCCCGAGAGGTGGGCCGCGCCGAGGGCGGGCCGGTCGCGGCACACGGCCCCGCCGTCCGGCGGACGCGGCGGCGGTGGCGCCGAAGCCCCCTGCGGGACGGGACAGCGGGCCGGAACGCGACGGGTCCGGCGCACGCGGCATGCGCGTGCCGTCCCGCTGCCGCGAGGCGGTGGCCGGACGTCCGGACCCGGGGCGGCGGGTATCGGCGGCCCGTCCCCTTCGCGGTCAGTCGGGCGTCCGGGCAGCGGAGCCGGTGCTTCCCTGACCGGCCGCCCTGTTGCCGGTCAGGGACGAAAGGGAGCCCGCCTCCCACCGTTCACCCCTGCCGGACCGTTACAGCCCTTCGGGTGACGAGGGGGCGGACGAAGGGAAGATCCCGTCAGGGGTGGGACAGCTGCCCGGTCCCGCTACCGCGACGTATCCGGTCCTGCCTCCCCTCGGCGCCCCGCTCCTGCCGCCGGGTCCGGCGGCGTTCGCGGCGAAGCGCCCGCGCCGTGCTGCTCGGGACCGACACCACTCCGTTGCGCTGATTCCACACCTGGCGCGTCACCCACACGTCCAGCACGCCCCAGGTGGCCAGTACGGTCCCCGCGACCGTGCCGAGCGTCATCGGGAACGCCAGCCAGGACCCGGCCAGTGTGCACAGGAACGCCACCATCGCCAGGATCAGGGTCACGGCGACGACGAGCACCGCACGGACCGCCGCCGCGCGGACCGGGTCGGGCATCCTGCGGTGCCGTGCGGGCTCCTCCACCCACAACGGCCGGTAGCGGGGCTGAGCGGGCGCGGCCCGTGCCACGGAGCCCTCCGCCCGCGTGTCGTGATCCGGCGCCCCGGAGATCCGCCGCACCGTCGAGCGTGCCGCCGCGCCGTCCTCCGGCGCCTGGTGCCGCTCCACCGTCCCCATCAACGTGCCCCTCCCCACCGCCAGGCAGACCACTCGACAGATGTCCGACAGACACCGTCTTCCCCTTGGGTGCCCGGCTTGCGCTGCTTCATGCCGAGGGAGTGCGGGATGCGGCTCCT
This sequence comes from Streptomyces actuosus, assembly GCF_016921115.1. Taxonomy (GTDB): domain Bacteria; phylum Actinomycetota; class Actinomycetes; order Streptomycetales; family Streptomycetaceae; genus Streptomyces; species Streptomyces actuosus_A. Next base: position 22,003 of record NZ_JAFFZS010000028.1, on the reverse strand, counting down.
GTGGCCGATTCCGCCTCCATTTCCTGCAGAGAGGGACGAACGGAACGCCGTGAAGATTCCCCAGCCGGGAAGAAATCCGGCCAGTCGCCCCGTGAATGGGCTCGATCCGGCCGTTCGCGGCCACGGGAGCCCCGGGAGGCAATCTCCCGCAATGCCCGGACAACTCACCCTGTTGCGCCGCCAGTACGGAAGTACAGCTTCCGGACAGCTCTTCGAGTTGGTCGGGTGTCGGTAGTAGGCTCGCGCCGTTTGAAGACGCACATGCGTGCCCCCTGCCGGTTGGGGGTCGAGCTGGGGGAGGCCATGCGCTTTCGCGGGAAGTCGATCCGCCGGAAGATCGTGGCGCTGCTTCTCGTGCCGCTGGTGTCCCTGACCGTCATCTGGGGCTTCGCCACGGTGCTCACGGGACGGGAGGCCGGCCGGCTGTTCGACGTGTCCTCCGTGGTCCAGAACATCGGCTATCCCGTCGAGGACGCCGTCCGGGTCCTGCAGCAGGAACGCCGCCAGACCCTCGTCCACCTCGCCGATCCGCGAGCCTCCGACACCTTCTCCGCCTTGCGCCGCAACCGAGCCGCCACCGATCAGGCCCTGGCCGTGATCCGCCGCAACGCGGCGGACCCCGACGTCCGCGACGACCTCGACCCGGACGACAGCGAGGCGCTCACCGCGGTACTGGACGCCTTCGACGGCGTCACCTCGCTGCGCCGCAGCGTCGAGGAGGGCACCGTCACCCGGGCCCAGGCGTTCGACCTCTACAACCGGCTCGTCGACCCCTGCTACACCCTGCTGTCCACACTCGACGTGGTCGACGACGCCGAGTTGGACAATCAGTACCGCGCTCTCGTCAACACCTCCCACGCCCGTGAACTGCTCGCCCGCGAGGACGCCCTCCTCGGCTCCGCCCTCGTCGTGGGCGAGATCTCCCGCGACGAGACGCGCGACGTGCTGGACCTCGCGGCCCAGCGCGACGCCGTGTACGGCCTCAGCCTGCCGCAGCTGCCCCTCTCCGAGCGGGACCGCTACGAGCGGTTCTGGAAGAACGCCACCACCGCCCCCCTGCGCACGGCCGAGCAGGCCGTCGCCGCCACCGCGCCCGGCGGCATGCCCCGCGGCGTCACCGCCAAGAACTGGGACACGGCGGCCGGAAACGTCCTCGACGAACTCGGCACCCTCGACGAACAGGCCGGCGAGCGCTATCAGGACCGCGTCCGCCCCGTCGTCATGAACGTGATCCTCAAGGCCGTCGCCGCCGGCTTCCTCGGACTGGCCGCCCTGCTGTTCTCCCTCCTGCTGTCCGTGCGCATCGGCCGTGGCCTCATCCGTGATCTGCGCCGGCTGCGCCTGGAGGCGCACGAGGCGTCCGGTGTCCGCCTGCCCAGCGTGATGCGCCGGCTCTCCGCGGGCGAGCAGGTCGACGTGGAGACCGAGGTGCCGCGCCTGGAGTACGACAAGAACGAGATCGGCGAGGTCGGCCAGGCCCTCAACACCCTGCAGCGCGCTGCCGTGGAGGCAGCCGTCAAGCAGTCCGAACTGCGAGCGGGCGTCTCGGAGGTCTTCGTCAACCTCGCCCGCCGCAGCCAGGTCCTGCTGCACAAGCAGCTCACCCTCCTCGACACCATGGAACGCCGGACCGAGGACACCGAGGAACTCGCCGACCTGTTCCGACTCGACCACCTCACCACGCGCATGCGCCGCCACGCGGAGGGCCTGGTCATCCTCTCCGGAGCCGCGCCCTCCCGGCAGTGGCGCAAACCCGTCCAGCTCATGGACGTGGTCCGGGCCGCCGTCGCCGAGGTCGAGGACTACGAACGCATCGAGGTCCGCCGGCTGCCCCGGGTCGCCGTCACCGGCCCCGCCGTCGCCGACCTGACCCACCTCGTGGCCGAGCTGCTGGAGAACGCCACCGTCTTCTCGCCCCCGCACACGGCCGTGCAGGTCGTGGGCGAACGCGTCGCCAACGGCTTCACCCTGGAGATCCACGACCGGGGCCTGGGCATGGGGGCCGAGGCGCTCCTCGACGCCAACCTGCGTCTCGCCGAGACGCCCGAGTTCGAACTCTCCGACACCGACCGTCTCGGGCTGTTCGTGGTCAGCAGGCTGGCTCAGCGCCAGAACGTGCGGGTGTCCCTGCAGCCCTCGCCCTACGGCGGCACCACCGCCGTGGTCTTCCTCCCCGACGCGCTGCTGACCGACGACGTCCCCGACACCAACGGCATCGGGTTCCGCCTCGACCGGCCCCAGGCCGCCACGCACGCAAGGACGGGCGAGAGCCGCCGGGCCGCGCTCTCCCAGGTGCCCGTGCACCTTCCGGGCCTGTCCGCCTCGCTCCTGGACGGGCCGATCGAACTGGAGGCCCCCGTCGAGCTGAGCTCCCTCGACGGATTCCCCGGCGCACTCGACGACGCGGAGGGCGAGGGAGACGGTCTCTTCCGTCCCCGGCGGTCCCTGGCCCGACCGCAGGACGACGACACGGCGGAGGGCGACCAGCCCGACGACCCCGTCCCGCTCACCCGCCGCCGAACGCCCAAGCTGGTCAGCTCGCACGGCCGGCCCGTCGCCGCCCAGCGAGCCCGCCGCGCCGAGCCGGAGGAGGAGCAGGCGGACCGGTCCGGAGCGCGCCGCTCCTCCTCCGACGGCCTGTCGCCCCTGCCCGAACGGCGCCGCGGCTCCGCGGGCCGGCCCCACCGCGGTGCGAGCGCCGGCGGGCGGGCCGAGCCCGGCCTCACGGCGTCCGCGAGCCCGGACCCGGCCGCCGACGTACCCGCGCTGCCGAGGAGGACGCGGCCCACCGCAGGCCCCTCGACCGGCCCGGACGACAACTCGCCCGGACACGGTCCGAACCCGGGCGAGGCGGCGCCGGACGGACTGCCCACCGCACCCGTCACCTCCGGGTCCGACCGGTTCGGCGGGCCCGGAGACCCCGACGGCCGGGACACGCCCGGCCGATCCACCGACACCGCTTCGTCCGACCGGGACGACACCGACCTTCCCTCCGGCCGGGCCCCTCGGGAGACCGGTGCCGGGACGGGATCACTGCCACGCCGCGTGCGACAGGCCAGCCTGGCGCCGCAGCTGAGGCAGGAACCCGCCCGGCGCACCGAGGAGCGCGCCGAGCAGCCCGCCGAGCGGGACGCCGACGCGGTACGCAGCCGCATGGCCTCGCTCCAGCGGGGCTGGCGGCGCGGCCGGGAGGAGAACGCCGAGGGCGACGCCCACGGCGGCACAGCACCAGGAGAAACGACCGAGGGGGACGCACCATGACCGTGCCGAGGGCGAACGCCCACACGACCACCGAGGGGGAGCTGAACTGGCTCCTCGACGAACTCGTCGACCGTGTCGCGAACATCCGCAAGGCGCTCGTCCTGTCCGGCGACGGCCTGCCCACAGGGGTGTCCAAGGACCTGACCCGGGAGGACAGTGAGCACCTCGCCGCCGTCTCCTCCGGGTTCCACAGCCTCGCCAAGGGCGTCGGCCGCCACTTCGACGCCGGAGGCGTCCGGCAGACCGTCGTCGAACTCGACGAGGCCTTCCTGTTCGTCACGGCCGCCGGCGACGGCAGCTGCCTCGCCGTCCTCGCCGACGCCGAGGCCGACATCGGCCAGGTGGCCTACGAGATGACCCTCCTGGTGAAGCGGGTCGGCGTACATCTGGGTGCCGCTCCGCGCACCGATTCCCTCGCGGGCGGGTAGTGGGATGGCATGAGCGCAGAGGGTCAGGGACCAAGCCACTGGTTCGACGAAGAGGCCGGGCCGGTCGTCCGTCCGTACGCCATGACGCGCGGACGCACCGGCCACGCGGCGCAGCACCGCCTCGACCTGATCGCGGTGGTGGTCGCCGAACCGCACGCCGACGATCCGGAGGCCGATCCCGGGCTCTCCCCGGAGCACGTCGACATCGTGGGCCTGTGCCGGCAGGTCCCGCAGTCGGTCGCCGAACTCGCCGCCGAACTCGATCTACCGGTCGGGGTGGTACGCGTCCTGGTCGGCGACCTGGTGGACGGCGGCTTCGTCCATGTCAACCGGCCGGTGCCGCCCGCCGAACTGCCCGACGAGAGTGTCCTGCGCGACGTGATCAACGGCCTGCGGGCGCTGTGAGCAGCGTGGAAGCGGGGTGAGGTGATGACCGGCTGGCAGTTCTGGGTCGACCGGGGCGGCACGTTCACCGACATCGTGGCGCGGCGTCCGGACGGACGTCTGCTGACGCACAAGCTGCTGTCGGACAACCCCGCGCGGTACGCCGACGCGGCGGTCGCCGGCGTGCGTGCGCTGCGGGCGGACTCCCCGGACCCGGTGGAGTCCGTCCGCATGGGGACGACCGTCGCCACCAACGCCCTCCTGGAGCGGACGGGGGAGCGCACCCTGCTGGTCGTCACCCGCGGCTTTCGCGACGCCCTGCGCATCGCCTACCAGAACAGACCCCGTATCTTCGACCGCCGCATCCAGCTGCCGGAACTGCTCTACGAACGGGTCGTCGAGGTCGACGAGCGCATCACCGCCGACGGCACCGTCCTGCGCGCCCCCGACCCGGCCGCCCTCGCGGGCCCCCTGCAGGAGGCGTACGACGACGGGATCCGCGCCGTCGCGGTGGTCTGCATGCACAGCCATCTCCACCCCGCCCACGAGCAGGCCGTGGGGCGCCTGGCCGCCCGCATCGGTTTTCCCCAGATCTCGCTGTCCAGCGAGGTCAGCCCGCTGATGAAACTGGTCCCGCGCGGGGACACCGCCGTGGTCGACGCCTATCTGTCGCCGGTGCTGCGCCGCTACGTGGGGCAGGTCGCCGACGCCCTCCAGGGCGTCCGGCTGATGTTCATGCAGTCCAACGGAGGCCTGGCCGAGGCCGGCCAGTTCCGCGGCAAGGACGCCGTCCTGTCCGGGCCGGCGGGCGGCATCGTCGGCATGGCCCGTATGTCCCAGCTGGCCGGTCACGACCGCGTCATCGGCTTCGACATGGGCGGCACCTCCACCGACGTCTCCCACTTCGCCGGCGCCTACGAACGCGTCTTCACCACCCGGATCGCGGGTGTGCGGCTGCGGGCACCCATGCTGGACATCGACACCGTCGCCGCCGGCGGCGGCTCGGTCCTCCACTTCGACGGCTCCCGCTACCGCGTGGGGCCCGACTCGGCGGGCGCCGACCCGGGCCCCGCCTGCTACCGCGCCGGGGGACCGCTCGCGGTCACCGACGCCAATGTGATGCTCGGCCGTATCCAGCCCGCCCACTTCCCCGAGGTGTTCGGGCCCGACGGAGCCGAGCCGCTCGACGACACCGTCGTGCGGGAGCGCTTCACGGCCCTGGCCCACGAGATCCGCACCCGCACCGGCGACGACCGCACACCCGAACAGGTCGCCGAGGGATACCTGCAGATCGCCGTCGCCAACATCGCGAACGCCGTCAAGCGGATCTCCGTGCAGAAGGGCCACGACGTCACCCGCTACGCCCTCACCACGTTCGGCGGCGCGGGCGGCCAGCACGCCTGCATGGTCGCGGACTCCCTCGGCATCCGCACCGTGCTCGTGCCGCCCATGGCAGGCGTCCTCTCCGCGCTGGGCATCGGGCTCGCCGACACCACCGCGATGAGGGAGCAGTCCGTGGAAGCGCCTCTGGAAGCCGCCGCCATGCCCGGCGTCCTCGCGACGGCGGACGACCTGGAGGCGGCGGCCCGCGCCGAGCTCCTGGCCGAGGACGTGCCCGCGGACCGCATCCGCGTCGCCCGGCGTGCGCAACTGCGCTACGACGGCACCGACACCACCCTCACCGTCGAACTGACCGAACCCGCCGCGATGCAGGGCGCCTTCACCGAGCGTCATCGCGCCACATACTCCTTCACCCTCGACCGCCCGATCGTCGTCGAAGCCCTCTCCGTCGAAGCCACCGGCCTCACCGACCCCCCCGATCTCTCCGCCCTCGCCCCGTACGAGGGCGGCACCGCCCCGGCGGAGACCGTCCGCCTCCACACCGGCGGCGCCTGGCGTGACGTCCCCCTGCACCGCCGGGAGCACCTGCCCCCCGGCCACGTCGTCACCGGTCCCGCGATCATCACCGAGTCCAGCGCCACCACCGTCGTCGACGACGGCTGGCGGGCCGCGGCGAGCGACGGCGGCCATCTGGTCATGGAACGCGTGACGGTCACGCAGAGTTCCGGTCTCGACACGCAGGCCGATCCCGTCCTGCTGGAGGTGTTCAACAACCTCTTCATGTCCATCGCCGAGCAGATGGGCGCCCGGCTGGAGTCCACGGCCCAGTCCGTCAACATCAAGGAGCGCCTGGACTTCTCCTGCGCCCTGTTCGATCCGGACGGGAACCTGGTGGCCAACGCCCCGCACATCCCCGTGCACCTGGGATCGATGGGCACCAGCGTCAAGGAGGTCGTGCGGCGCCGCGGCCAGGCCATGCGCCCCGGCGACACCTACGCGGTCAACGACCCCTACCACGGCGGCACCCACCTGCCGGACGTCACCGTCATCACACCTGTGTTCGACACGAACGGTGACGAGATCCTCTTCCACGTCGCGTCCCGCGGCCACCACGCCGAGATCGGCGGCATCGCCCCCGGCTCCATGCCCGCGGACAGCCGCACCATCGAGGAGGAGGGCGTCCTCTTCGACAACTGGCTGCTCGCCGAAGGCGGCCGCTTCCGCGAGGAGGAGACCCTCCGGCTGCTCACCGAGGCGCCGCACCCGTCACGCAACCCGGCGACGAACCTCGCCGACCTCCGCGCCCAGATCGCCGCCAACCACAAGGGCGTCGAGGAGGTCGGCCGCATGATCGGCGAATTCGGCCTCGACGTGGTGCAGGCGTACATGCGGCACGTCCAGGACAACGCCGAGGAGGCCGTCCGGCGCGTGATCGACGCCCTGGACGACGGCGAGTACGCCTATGAGACCGACGCCGGCGCGGTCATCCGGGTCCGCGTGCGCGTGCACCGCGAGGAACGCTCCGCGACCGTCGACTTCACCGGAACGTCGCCGCAGCAGGACACCAACTTCAACGCCCCCCTCTCCGTGGTCGTCGCAGCGGTCCTGTACGTCTTCCGCACCCTGGTCGCCGACGACATCCCCCTCAACGACGGCTGCCTGCGACCCCTGCGGATCGTCGTGCCGACCGGGTGCATGCTCGCGCCGCAGCCCCCCGCCGCCGTCGTCGCCGGGAACGTGGAGACCTCCCAGGCGATCACCGGCGCGCTCTACGCGGCCCTCGGTGTCCAGGCCGAGGGCTCCGGAACGATGAACAACGTCACCTTCGGCAACGACCGCCACCAGTACTACGAGACCGTTGCCTCCGGCTCCGGTGCCGGTGCCGGTTTCCCCGGCGCGAGCGTGGTGCAGACCCACATGACCAACTCGCGGCTCACCGATCCCGAGGTCCTGGAGTGGCGGCTGCCCGTCCTCCTGGAGGAGTTCTCGGTGCGCCGCGGCAGCGGCGGCGCGGGGCGGTGGCGCGGCGGCGACGGCGCGGTGCGCCGGATCCGCTTCCAGGAGCCCATGACCGTCTCCACGCTGTCCCAGCACCGTCGCGTGCCCCCGTACGGCATGGCGGGCGGCGAGCCCGGTGCCCTGGGCGCCAACCGCGTGGAGCGCGCCGACGGCACGGTGACCCGGCTCGGCGGCAGTGACGCCGCCGAGGTCGCACCCGGCGACGTGCTCGTCATCGAGACCCCCGGCGGCGGAGGCTTCGGCCCGCCGCCGGCCGACCCCCCATCGAGCAGGAGAAGAAACCGATGATCTTCGGGCGTTCTGAGCGTGGCAAGCCCCCGGTCGAGCCCGTCACGCTCAAGATCCTCGTGGCGGGCGGCTTCGGCGTCGGCAAGACCACCCTCGTCGGAGCGGTCAGCGAGATCCGGCCCCTGCGCACCGAGGAGATGCTCACCGAGGCCGGGCGCCCCGTCGACGACACGCAGGGCGTGGAGGCGAAGCACACCACCACTGTGGCGATGGACTTCGGCCGGATCACCCTGCGCGACGACCTCGTGCTGTACCTCTTCGGCACACCCGGCCAGGAACGCTTCTGGTTCATGTGGGACGAACTGTCCGAGGGCGCCCTGGGCGCCGTCGTCCTCGCCGACACCCGCCGCCTGGAGGACTGCTTCGCCGCCGTCGACTACTTCGAACGGCGCGGCATCCCCTTCGTCGTCGGCGTCAACTGCTTCGAGGGCGCCCCGCGCCACCCGGCGGAGGACGTGCGCAGGGCGCTCGACCTCGACGACGACGTGCCGCTGCTCCTGTGCGACGCACGCGAGCGCGTGTCGGTCCGGGACGTCCTCGTCGGTGTCGTCGAGCACGCGATGGCCTCCGCCCCGGACCGCCGCGAGGTCGTCACCGGGTGACTCACCCGCGCGCCGGCCCGTGGGCACCACCCCGGCAGAGCACCGGTGCCGGGCGACCCGACCGCGCCCGCGGCCCGTCCCCCGGCGCCCGGGGTGCGGGCCGCAGCCCGCGGGGTACCCGATCCGGGCGCGTGCCGGGGCCCGGAGGCCGCACGGACGGACGGGCGGCCGCGCCGCCCGGTCCACGCGTGTGTGCCTACGCCCCTTCCTCCTCCGCCCAGCCGAAGCTCCTCTCCACGGCCTTGCGCCAGTTGCGGTACTCGCGGTCGCGCACCGCCGCCGTCATGGACGGCGTCCACTCGGCGTCCTGCTGCCAGTGTGTCTTGAGCTCGTCGAGGTCGCTCCACACCCCGGTGGCCAGCCCGGCGGCGTAGGCGGCACCCAGGCAGGTGGTCTCGGCGACCCGGGGCCGGACCACCGGCACGTCGAGCACGTCCGCCTGGTGCTGCATGAGCAGGTTGTTCCCCGTCATCCCGCCGTCGACCTTCAGGGACGTGATCCGCACACCGGAGTCCTGGTACATGGCGTCCACCACCTCACGCGTCTGCCAGCTCGTCGCCTCCAGCACGGCCCGTGCGAGGTGGGCCTTCGTCACGAACCGGGTCAGCCCGGTGACGACGCCGCGCGCATCGGAGCGCCAGTACGGCGCGAACAGGCCCGAGAACGCGGGCACGATGTACGCGCCGCCGTGGTCCTCCACGCTCCCCGCCAGGGCCTCGATCTCGTCGGCCGTTCGGATGATGCCGAGTTGGTCGCGGAACCACTGCACCAGGGCCCCCGTTATCGCGATCGAGCCCTCCAGGCAGTACACCGGCGCCTCGTCGCCGATCTTGTAGCCCATCGTGGTCAGCAGTCCGCTCTTCGACGCCACCGGCCGGTCGCCCGTGTTGAGCAGCAGGAAGCTCCCGGTGCCGTAGGTGTTCTTCGCCGTCCCGACGTCGTAGCACGCCTGGCCGAACACGGCGGCCTGCTGGTCGCCCAGCGCGGAGGCCACCGGCACCCCCGCCAACTGCCCGACCGCGGTGCCGTACACCTCGGACGACGACCGGATCTCCGGCAGTACGGCCTCGGGCACGTCCATCGCCGCGAGGAGGGAGGCGTCCCACTGGAGGGTCTCCAGGTTCATCAGCATGGTCCGGCCGGCGTTGGTGACGTCGGTGACGTGCCGGCCGCCGTCGGGGCCGCCCGTGAGGTTCCAGATCAGCCAGGAGTCGACGGTGCCGAAGGCGATCTCGCCGCGCGCGGCGCGAGCCCGCAGCCCCGGCACGTTGTCGAGCAGCCAGGCCACCTTGGGGCCGGCGAAGTACGTGGCCAGCGGCAGACCGGTCTGCCCGCGGAACCGGTCCTGTCCGTCCGTGCCGGCCAGCCGGTTGCACAGGGCGGCCGTCCGGGTGTCCTGCCAGACGATGGCGTTGTGCACCGGCTTTCCGGTGGCGCGGTCCCACAGGACCGTCGTCTCGCGCTGGTTGGTGATGCCGAGCGCGCTCAGCCGGTCGGCCCGCAGCCCGGCCTTCGCCAGTGCCCCGGCGACCACCGCCTGCACCTTGGACCAGATCTCCGCGGCGTCGTGCTCCACCCAACCGGGCTTGGGGAAGATCTGCCGGTGCTCGCGCTGGTCGACGGCGACGATCGCGCCGTCGTGGCCGAAGATGATGCAGCGACTGGAGGTGGTGCCCTGGTCGATTGCGGCAACGTACTTCTCGGAGTGGTCCGTCATGGCTGCCCCTTGGGCTCGGTTCAGAAGGCTGCGTCGGAGAGGAGGCCCGCGGGTGTCCCCCCGGCGGGCGGCCCCACCACCGGGGTCCAGGCGTGACCCCAGCCGGAGGGGCCCTTGTTCGGGATCGGCGGGAACGTGTGCACGAGGCGCGGGCCCAGGTCGCGGGCCGGGCAGACGCCCGCGCCGAAGAGGGTCAGGATCGCTGTACCGATGGTCTCGCCGACGACGATGTCTTTGTTGCTCATGGCGGCTCCTGGGCCGGCCCGGGGCGGTCGTCCCCGGTGCTCCTGCAGGGTGCGTTTCCATGACTCCCGCGGTGTGGCGCACGCAGGGGCGGCAAGGGCCCGCGCCCCGCTCGGCATCCGTGACAAGCTGCCGTGACAGCCGAACCGCCCCGGGAACAGAGGGCCGTGGCGCAGGCGGCCCGTACGGCGCAGTGCCTGGATACGCCGAGAATGTGCGGCGATGTCGACCGACACCGGGAAGTGTTCACCGGCGCCCCGGGGACGTCAAGGACGCCGACCGCGGTGGCCGGCATCCTCCTCCGGTGAACAGCCGCTGGCAGGGACGGAGTTGGCCACCGCCTGCGGGGGATCGCACCGGACCCCGGGTCGCCCGCCGGCGCTGAGTGAAGCGCCTGACGCGGCACCGGAGGCGGGTTGCGGCAGGACACCCGCCGGCGCCCGCGCGCAGGGACCGCCGGCGCCCCTCCCGCACCGGCCCCGGCCGGTCCGGGCCTGTCCGTGCCCTGCGAGCGGCCCGGACCCTTCCGTGCCGGGCACCGGTCGACGCCTCTCGCCGGGCGCCGACCTCGTCCCGCGCCCGCCTGCCCGCACCCGTCGGCAGCGTGCACGTGGGCCCGCGCCCGCCTGCCCGCACCCGTCGGCAGCGTGCACGTGGGCCCGCGCCCGCCTGCCCGCACCCGTCGGCCCGCGCCCGTCAGTCCGCGCCCGGCTCCGCCGCCGCCCGCAGCGGCGGCTCTCCGCCGCGCACGTCCTCGCCGCGCAGGACCTCGTGCCCGGGCAGACCCGCCCGCCCCAGCACCCAACTCGCCCCGCGCAGCGCCTTCGCGGCTTTCTTCAGGGGCGCCAGCCCGGCCGCCGCCTGCCGGTGGTCCGACACCGTCCCCGGGACGCACAGAACGGTCGCCAGCGACAAGGTGACCGGACGGCCGCCCGCCGTCCAGAACACATCCAGCACGGCGGATGCCAGCGCACCGAGACCCTCCGGATCCGTGAGCACCAGGAAGTCGTCCCCTCCGATGTGCCCCACGCGCGCCGTGCCGGACGCGGCGCGCTGCAACGCCCGCCCCACCGAACGGATCAGCTCGTCGCCCGCCGCGAATCCGGCTCCGTCGTTGACCTGTTTGAAGTGGTCGACGTCCAGCCAGCTCAGCGCGAAGGCCCGGCCGTCCGCGATCCGCCGGTCCACCTCGCCGGTGATCGCGTCCGAACCCGGCAGGCGGGTCAGCGGGTTGAGCCCGGCCGCCTCCTCCACCCGGCTCTCCGCCAGAGCACGGACGAGGTCGGCCAGCCGCACGACACCCACACACCGCCCGTGGTGGTCCACGACGGCGACATCGTCGGAGGTACGGTTCCGCCCGCCCACCGCGACCACGTCCAGCACCTCCCACGCGGTGGCGTCGACCCCCACCGTCCGCGGTGCGTCGCCCAGTTTCGCCGCCGGCCGGTCGGCGTACAGGGCATGCCCGTAACGGCCCGACATCGACAGCAGGAAGCGGGAGCGGTGCACGGACCTGACGGGAACCCCGGCCCGGTCGACGAGCAGCACGCCGGACACGTCCTCGGCGCCCGTCAGCAGCGCCCGCACCTGCCCCGCCGACGCGGTCACGGGCAGCAGAGCGGCGGGCCGTACGAACTCCCTGATGGACGGCCCCGATCTGGGGCGCGCCGCACATCCGGCCGTCCGCGGCGGAACGTACACGTCCGCTGCGGGCAGCCGCGCGGGCGGCGCGAACAGATCGCCCTGGGCCAGCTGTGCTCCCGCGGCCAGTGCGGCCGAGCACTGCAGCTCGGTCTCCACGCCCTCGACGGCCAGGAGCGCACCGAGTTCCTCGCACAGGGCCCGCATCGCCCGCACCGCCGCCGGCCGGGCCAGCAGCGACGCGTCGAGCTTCACCAGGTCCGGTGCGAGGTCCGTGAGCAGGCGCAGGGGCACGTCCCCGTCACCGACGCCGTCCGCGCTGATCCTGAAGCCCTGGCCGCGCAGAACACCCGTCGCCTCCAGCAGAGCCGTCTGCGGCACGTGGGTGTACGGCGGCCCGACGTCGACGGTCACCTCCCACGGCAGCCGTCCGGCCCCGCGCACCACGTCGTACAGCGGGGCGAGCCCGCCGAGGTCGGCCAGGGTGGCGGCGAAGACGTTGACGTGCAGTGGAAGCAGCGTCTCCTGGCGCAGCGCCGTGCGGACCGCCAGCACCGCGAGCCGGGCGTCGAGCTCGGGATCGCGCCGGGCCTCGGCCAGGATGTCACCGGTCTCCGGGCGGGCGAGTATCTCCAGCCCTGCGACCCCTTGGGTGGTCAGGTTGACCACGGGCTGGAAGGCGAAGCGGAGAGTGTCCGTCCAGGAGTGCACGGCAGCATGATGTCGCCGCCCGCGTGCGCCCAGGCCCAGTTCACGAGACGTTCACGCAGGATTCCGGGGCGATCACACAGCGTACGGATGTGTGGTCGGCTCCCACGCCGCACGCCGTCGATCCGGCGCGCGCCGAGCGGGCCGGCGTACGCCCCGGTCCGTGGGCCCGTACCCGTTCCCCGCGGACGCACAGCGCGCCCGACCGCCGCCGCCGCGAGCCCGCACGACACCCTCCCCCACCGTGTCCGGCGCGTCGCCCGCCGCCGACCACCGGACTTTCCGAGCGGGACGCCCTCTCCACGATCGGATACAGTCCGCGACGTGTCCGAAACCCACCACTCCGCGCCCGACACCGGCCCGGACTCCCACTGTTCGAGCTGCGGCTCGCCCTTCGGAGACGGCGTCACCGGCTGGCCCCGCGCCTGCCCCGCCTGCGGGACCGTCGCCTACCGCAATCCGCTGCCGGTCGCGGTCGCCCTCCAGCCCGCGTACGACACCCGGGGCACGGCTCTGGTCGTCATCACCCGGACCATCGCTCCCGCGCGCGGAGGCGTCGCCCTGCCGGGCGGTTACGTCGACGACCGCGAGGACTGGCGGCAGGCCGTCGCCCGCGAGCTGCAGGAGGAGACGGGCATCGAAGCCGCCGCCCAGGACGTCCGCCTCGCCGACGCCATGAGCTCACCCGACGGCCATCTCCTGCTGTTCGGTCTCCTGCCCGAGCGTCCCGCCGCCGCGCTGCCGGTCTCCTCGGCCACCGAGGAGACGGAGGGCTGGCACCTCCTGCGCAGACCGTCGGAGCTCGCCTTCCCGCTGCACACGCTCGCCGTCCGGGCCTGGTTCGAAGGCCGTTACGTCTGAGCCCCCACCGGCCCGGCAGGCGTCTCACTCCTCGGCGGTGCCGCGCACCCGCACCGGGCGGACGGGCTCCCGAGGGCCGTCCTCGCCCTCCTGCTCGACGACCAGGCGCCGTCCCTCCCATCGGGTGACATAGCGCTCGATCTCCGGCTCCTCCCAGCCGTCGCCCTCGTCCGGCACGACCAGCCCGACCCCTGTCCGCCCTCGGGCCGGCGCCCACACCTCCAGCTCCAACCCGCCGTCGGCCCCGTGCACCGGAACCACGGCACCGGCGCGCGCGAGGACCGGGATCCGCGCCAGAGGCGCCTCCACGAGAACCTGCCCGGGCCCCTCGTAGGCCCGCCCCGTCTCCGTGTCGTACCAGCGGCCCCTGGGCAGTTGCAGTGCCCGACGGTCCGCGCCCGGGTCCAGCACCGGAGCCACCAGGAACGCGTCACCCAGCAGGAAGGCGTCCCCGCAGTCGCGCAGCGCGCGATCCTCCGGCTCACCCCACCAGACCGGCCGCACATAGGGCGCCCCGGTCCGCCGCGCCAGATACGCCAGGGTCACGAAATACGGCAGCAGCCGTCGCCGCTCGGCAAGCGCCACGCGCGCGTGCCCCAGCACCTCCGCCCCGAACTCCCACGGCTCCCTGCGCCCGGCCCACAGACTCGCGTGGGTGCGGAACAACGGCAGGTACGCCCCGAGCTGGAACCACCGCAGAAACAGCTCCGGCGACGGGCTGCCGTCGAAGCCCCCCACGTCCGGGCCCGAGTACGGCACCCCGCACAGCCCCAGACCGAGCACCAGCGCCAGCGACGCCCGCAGCCCCGGCCAGCCCGTGGCGACGTCCCCGGACCAGGTGCCGCCGTAGCGCTGCATGCCCGCCCACCCGGACCGTGAGAAGAGGAACGGGCGCTCATGGGGAACCAGCTCCCGCATGCCCTCGTAGGCTGCCCTGGCCATGCACAACGCGTACACGTTGTGCGCCTCCCGGTGATCGCCGCCCCGTCCCTCCAGGGCATGCCGGGCCGACCGCGGCAGTGTCGTCTCGCCGAACGCGGCGAACGACACGGGTTCGTTCATGTCGTGCCAGAAGCCGGAGAACCCCTGCGCCAGCCGCTCCGCGTACAGCCCACCCCACCACTTGCGCACGCGCGCGTACGTGAAGTCCGGGTACACCGACGCCCCGGGCCACACCACCCCCTCCACGACCCGCCCCGAGGCGTCCCGCACGAAGGCGTCCAGGGCGGCGCCCGAGTCGTACACGGCGTTGCCGGGCGCGGCCTTGACCGCCGGGTCGACGATCGACACCAGCCGGATGCCGTCCCGGCGCAGTTCGTCGGCGAGCCCCGAAAGCTTGGGGAATCGTTCCTCGTCGACGGTGAAGACCTGGTGCTCGTCGAAATGGTCGATGTCCAGGTGGACCGCGTCGAGCGGCAGGCCGTGCTCGCGGTACCCGGCGACGACGCGCCGCACCTCCCGCTCGCTGCCGAAGCCCCAGCGTGCGTGATGATGCCCGAGCGCCCAGGCCGGGGGGCGGGCAGGCGCACCGGTGAGCGAGGCCCACATGAGCAGCACGCGCGCCGGGGTCCCCACCATCACCCAGCAGCGCAGCGGACCGCCCTCCATCCGCAGATCGCACGACCCGGCCCGGTCGTGCCCCGAGCCGGCTCCCTCCTCGCCCTCCCGCAACGCCACCGTGCCGTCCCACGAGGTGTCGTGGAAGACGAGGTGCGTCGCC
Organism: Streptomyces actuosus; assembly: GCF_016921115.1. Classification (GTDB taxonomy): domain Bacteria; phylum Actinomycetota; class Actinomycetes; order Streptomycetales; family Streptomycetaceae; genus Streptomyces; species Streptomyces actuosus_A. The sequence goes on along the minus strand of NZ_JAFFZS010000028.1, from coordinate 6,790 downwards.
GCGTCGGCGACCACCATCTGTACCGGCATGGTGATGTACAGGGGGTCGTCGGCGGGGGAGAAGGCCCGGCCGGGGTCGGTGTTCCACAGCCGGTACCGCCCGTCGCGCAGGCGCGGCCCCGCCGCCCGCCCGCCGAGGCCGAAGAACCGCGCGTCCGCGGCCACCTCCGACCGCTGCATCCAGCGCGCCGGACCGCCGTCCACCGGCTCCCACCAGCGCGGTGGCAGGTCACGCCGCAGGGTCACCCCACCGGGCGTGCGCACCTCGACCAGGCCGTGCCGCGACACGGCCACCGTCACCCGCTCCGCCACGACCCGCCAGCCGCCGTCCTTGTCCGGCTCCAGCACCGCACGGGGGTCCGGCTCCGGGCAGCGGCCCGCCAGCGCGTACGAGGGCTCCGGGTCGGCGCCGTCCCAGCCCCAGAAGACGGCACCGTTCACCGCGACGTGGATCCGCAGCTCCGAGCGGCTGAACCGGAGGACACCGCCCCCCGGACCCGGTTCCGCCTCCTGCACCACACCGGGCACCCGGGCCCGCTCGGCCCCCCGGCTCGGCAGCCCACTGGCATCGGCGCGCCACCTGCGCCACGCCGCCCGCACGGTCCGCAACCTCTGTGCAGCACCCACAGAACCCACCGACTTCACCGAACGCACCAGGTCACGACCGTTCATGCTGCTCACCCTGCCACTGACAGGCCCGCGCGGGCGTGCCGTTCAACTGCCGTTCATCCATGCGACGACCACATCGCCACGACCCGGACTGTGTGTGGGACACCCTGGTGCAGGAGTCGATCACATGGCATCGTCCCTGTCAGCCGCGTCACGCGCACACCCCTGCCCGTGCGCGGAGGACGCACACGACGCGCACAGTCCGGGAGCCGCCCCATGTCGACCGTGAACCCCCAGCCGCTTTGGGAGCCCGACCCCGACCTCATCGCCGAGGCACAGGTCACCAGGTTCCAGGCCTGGGCCGCCGAGCACCACGGCGCCCCCGCCGACGGCGGGTACCCGGCGCTGCACCGCTGGTCCGTCGACCACCTGGAAACCTTCTGGAAGGCCGTCACCGAGTGGTTCGACGTACGGTTCTCCACCCCCTGCACGCGCGTGCTGGGCGACCGCACCATGCCCGGAGCACAGTGGTTCCCGGGTGGCACCCTGAACTACGCCGAGCACGCCCTGCGGGCCGCCGCCACCCGCGGGGACGAACCGGCACTCCTGTACGTCGACGAGAGCCACGAACCACGCCCGGTGACCTGGTCCGAGCTGCGCCACCAGGTCGGCTCCCTCGCCGCCGAGCTGCGCGCTCTCGGCGTACGACCCCAGGACCGGGTCGGCGGCTACCTCCCGAACATCCCGCAGGCCGTCGTCGCCCTGCTCGCCACGGCAGCCGTGGGTGCCGTGTGGACCTCCTGCGCCCCCGACTTCGGCGCCCGCAGCGTCCTCGACCGCTTCCAGCAGGTCGAACCGGTGGTCCTGTTCACCGTCGACGGCTACCGCTACGGCGGCAAGGAGCACGACCGCCGGGACACCGTCGCCGAGCTGCGCGGCGAGCTGCCCACCCTGCGCGCCGTCGTCCACATCCCGCTCCTGGGCACCGAAGCGCCCGAGGGAGCCCTGGAGTGGGCGGACCTCACCTCGGCCCGGACCGAACCCGTCTTCGAGCAGGTCCCCTTCGACCATCCGCTGTGGGTCCTGTACTCCTCCGGCACGACCGGCCTGCCCAAGGCCATCGTCCAGTCCCAGGGCGGGATCCTGGTCGAGCACCTCAAGCAGCTCGGGCTGCAGTGCGACCTCGGCCCCCGGGACCGCTTCTTCTGGTACACCTCGACCGGCTGGATGATGTGGAACTTCCTGGTCTCCGGCCTGCTGACCGGCACCACGGTGGTCCTCTACGACGGCAGCCCCGGATATCCGGACACCGGCGCCCAGTGGCGGGTCGCCGAGCGCACCGGGGCCACCCTGTACGGCACATCGGCCGCGTACGTCATGGCCTGCCGCAAGGCGGGCGTCCACCCCTCCCGCGACTTCGACCTCTCGCGGATCCGGTGCGTGGCCACCACCGGCTCGCCGCTGCCGCCCGACGGGTTCCGCTGGCTGCACGACGAGGTCCGCGACGACCTGTGGATCGCCTCGGTCAGCGGCGGCACGGACGTGTGCTCCTGCTTCGCGGGGGCCGTACCGACCCTCCCCGTGTACCTCGGTGAGCTCCAGGCCCCGTGCCTCGGCACCGACCTGCAGTCCTGGGACCCCAGCGGCGAGCCCCTGACCGACGAGGTCGGCGAGCTCGTCGTCACCAACCCCATGCCCTCGATGCCGGTCCGCTTCTGGAACGACCCGGACGGCAGCCGCTACCACGACAGCTACTTCGACACCTATCCCGGCGTGTGGCGGCACGGCGACTGGATCACCGTCACCGCGCGGGGATCCGTCGTCATCCACGGCCGTTCCGACTCCACCCTCAACCGCCAGGGCGTCCGCATGGGCTCGGCCGACATCTACGAAGCCGTCGAGCGCCTTCCCGAGATCAAGGAATCCCTCGTCATCGGCATCGAGCAGCCCGACGGCGGGTACTGGATGCCCTTGTTCGTGCACCTGGTCCCCGGTGCCGTCCTCGACGACGCGCTCGTGAAGCGCATCAAGCAGACCATCCGCGACCAGCTCTCGCCGCGCCACATCCCCGACGAGATCATCGAGGCGCCCGGAGTCCCGCACACCCTCACCGGCAAGCGCATCGAGGTCCCCGTCAAGCGGATGCTCCAGGGCACTCCGCTGGAGAAGGCGGTCAACCCGGGCTCGGTCGACGACCTCGGCCTGCTCCGCTTCTACGAGGAGCTGGCCCGCAAGCGGGCGTGAACCGTCCCGGCGGGGCCACCCCGCCGGGCGACACCCCGACCCGCCGGACCCGGCGCCGCAGCCGTGGCCACATCCGCGCGTACGCCCGCCGGCCCGGCGGCCACGTCCTGCGTCGCGGTCCGGCGCCGGCCGTCCTGTGCGGCGGCCCCCACGGAGCCAGGGCCGCGGCGGGCGGCCCGGACCCCGTCGGCTGCAACTCTCCGTGCTGTCACCGCTGTCACCGCTGTCACCGCTGTGACCTGCTCCGTCTCCCGGTGCCCGGGGCCCCGATCGTCTCGCCCGGGCCGTTGTCAGTCCCGCCGATTACTGTGAGTGAGCATTGATCGACCGCGCACAGGGGGAAGACATGGCACACACCGAACACCGGCCGGCCCGACGTGTCCTGCGCCGAGAGATGGCCGGCACGATCGGCCTGCTCACGGACGAGCACGACTTCCGGGCCATGCTGCGCTACCGCAGCTTCACCTTCGACGACCACACCGCCTACCTGCGGGAGATGGAAGCCTTCCTCAGGACGCGTGCCGCCCAGGGCGGCCACACCGCAGTCGCCCTCTTCGATCCGCAGGAGTACGTGGACTTCTGCGCCGACGAAGGGCTGGACCCCGACGCCGCAACGAGCCGCAGCCGGTTCACCGCCCGCCTGGCCACCACCGGCCCCACCCTGCCCTACGAGGGCCAGCCCCTCACGGAACTGGTCCCCGCACTGGTCGGCGAGGCCGTCCGCAGGGGGACCCAGGAGTACGCGTCCGCCCTTCTCGCCCGGCTCGGCACCTGCGCCACCTGCGGAGAGGACCTCGGCCGAGCGGCCTTCGCCCGAGCCGCGGCGCTCCTGCTCCGTATCCTCGACACGGCCGCACCGGGTTCCCGCCACCTCGTCGTCAGCGTCACGGGACCAGCCGGCGCACTCGTCTCCGTCCTCCACGCCGACACGGACACCGGAGGCAGCACGCGGCTGGTCGGGACCGAAGCCCTCGAATTCACGACCGTGCTGGCACTGGGCCTCGGTGCCCGCACCCCGGGCGGGCTCGTCATGCGCACCAGCGCACCCGGCAGTCCCGACCGCGTCTACGGATGGCGACTGCGCGGAGACGCCCTCCAGCCCCTCAGCGCCGGCGAGGTCTTCGACGCCTACTGCACCGACGCCGAGTCCGGCGACCTCATCTCCCCGGAATCCGGCGTCGACTACTGCCAGCCGCCCGACCTCGGTGAGCACGACACGGCACGGGGACACCAGCACTGAAACGCCGAGGGCGCCCCACACTCCGGTGGGACGCCCTCGGCGCCGGCCACGGCTCCATGCCGCACCGCGGCTACTCGCCGGACAGCACCGCCTGCACCGCGTGGCGCGCCTCGTCGGCGCTGTCCGCGGCGCGTGCCGCGGCAGCGGCACGCTCGCACTGCGCGAGCGTGAACTTCGCCAGCGTCGCCCGCACATAGGGGAGGGAGGCAGCACCCATGGAGAGAGAGGTGACGCCCAGCCCGGTCAGCACACACGCCAGCAGCGGGTCGGACGCGGCCTCACCGCAGACACCGCAGCTCTTGCCCTCGGCCTTCGCCGACTCGGCGGACAGCGCGACCAGGTCCAGCAGCGCCGGTTGCCATGGGTCCTGAAGCCGGGACACCGCACCCACCTGACGGTCGGCCGCGAACGTGTACTGCGCGAGGTCGTTGGTCCCCAGCGACAGGAACTCGACCTCCTGCAGGATCGAACGCGCCCGCAGCGCGGCCGACGGGATCTCCACCATCGCGCCGAACTTCGCCCGCAGCCCCGCCTCTCGGCACGCGTCCGCGAACGCCTTCGCGTCCGTGCGGTCGGCCACCATCGGCGCCATGACCTCGAGGTAGACCGGCAGCCCCTCGGCGGCCCTGGCGAGCGCGGCCAGCTGGGTGCGCAGGACCTCGGGGTGGTCGAGCAGGGTACGCAGGCCGCGGACGCCCAGTGCGGGGTTCGGCTCGTCGGCCGGCGTCAGGAAGTCCAGCGGCTTGTCCGCACCCGCGTCCAGCACACGGACGACCACACGGCCCTCGGGGAACGCCTCGAGCACCTGGCGGTAGGCCTCGACCTGCTTCTCCTCGGACGGCGCCTTCTTGTTGTCGTCCAGGAAGAGGAACTCGGTGCGGAACAGCCCCACGCCCTCCGCACCGGCCTCCACCGCGGCCGCCACATCGCCAGGACCGCCGATGTTGGCCAGCAGCGGTACCTTGTGCCCGTCGGCGGTGGCACCGGGGCCGGTCGACGCGGCCAGCGCCGCCTTCCGCTCCGCGGCAGTGGCCCGCAGCTGTGCCTTCTTCACCTCCGGTGGGTTCACGAAGATCTCACCGGTGCTCCCGTCCACCGCGATCACCGTTCCCTCGGGAAGCTCACCGGCACCCGGCATGGCCACCACGGCCGGCACACCCAGCGCCCGAGCGAGGATCGCGCTGTGGCTGGTGGGCCCGCCTTCCTCCGTGACGAAACCGAGGACGAGCGTCGGGTCCAGCAGCGCGGTGTCGGCCGGAGCCAGATCCCTCGCCACGAGCACATACGGCTGGTCGCTGTCCGGCACGCCGGGCATCGGGACCCCGAGCAGTCGCGCGACGATACGATTCCGCACGTCGTCCAGGTCGGCGACGCGGCCGGCGAGGTACTCGCCCGCCGCGGCCAGCAGCTCGCGGTAGGCGGCGAACGCGTCGTAGACGCCACGCTCCGCCGTGCTGCCCACGGCGATACGCCGCTCCACGTCCGCCATCAGCTCCGGGTCCTGGGCCATCAGGGCCTGTGCCTCGAGCACCGCCTGGGCCTCGCCCCCGGCCAGGTTGCCACGCGCCATCAGGTCGGCGGCCACAGCCTCCACGGCCTTGCGGGCGCGCCCCTGCTCACGTTCCGCCTCTTCCGCCGGGATCTGCTTGGCAGGCGGTTCCAGCACCGCCGTGCCCATGTGCCGAACCTCGCCGATCGCCACCCCGTGGCTCACGCCGACGCCTCGCAGCGTTGTGTCCATCTCACCCGTCTCCGATAGTGCGGCGGGTACGACCGCCGCGGTGGTTGTCCTGACCGCCGTCCGGAAGGACGGCGCCGGCGTCACTTCCAGACGAAGAGACTGTCGCCGGCCTTCACGTCACCGTCCTCACGGAGCTCGGAGAGGGACTCGGCGGTGGCTTCGAGCGCTACCACGGGGCATACCGGGGACTTGCCGGCCGCCTCGACGGCAGCGGGGTTCCACCGCACGATGCTCTGCCCCCGCGTCACCGTGTCGCCTTTGTTCACCAGCACCTCGAAACCCTCGCCGTTGAGCTGCACGGTGTCGATGCCGAGGTGGGTGAGGACCCCGCGTCCGTTGCCGTCGACGACGACGAACGCGTGCGGGTGCAGAGAGACGATCACACCGTCGACGGGGGCGACGGCCTCGGACGCCTCGCGGACGGGGTCGATGGCGGTACCCGGGCCGACCATGGCCCCGGAGAACACGGGATCCGGCACGGCGGCCAGTCCGACGGCGCGGCCGACCAGCGGGGACGTCACGGTGGTCATGGGAAGCCTCCCAGGGGTGGAGATGCGGATGGGCCGTCACTGCCTGTGCCCGACGATGCACTGCGCAGCAGCGTATGTCAGAGGAAGTGCCGGTTCCGCACGATAGCTCCCGAATAGAGGTCTAGACCACCCCTCTCGTCGATTTGCACCGCATCGACGGCCGCGTGTACTGTCGTACTCCTGCGTGGGACGGAGTGGCGCGCACGAGCGTCATCGCCCTGCAGCACCCAACTTGTCAGATCCTACTCGGGATCCCCTTCTGCATGCCTGCAGGACGGTGGTCAGGGGGACGGAAAAACACTGATAGAGTCGGAGACACCGAAGGGAAGCGCCCGGAGGAAAGCCCGAGAGGGTGAGTACGAAGGAAGCGTCCGTTCCTTGAGAACTCAACAGCGTGCCAAAAGTCAACGCCAGATATGTTGATACC
>NZ_JAFFZS010000277.1 GCF_016921115.1 Streptomyces actuosus | reverse complement strand
CCATTTCCCTGTCACCAAGTGAAAAAAGGTCACTATACTTGTCCAGCCCTTGTCCGTCAGCACTAACATTTGTCGAAGTGTGACATTTGGCGGTTGCTCTCCAGTGCAGTGTTGGAGATAGACAACCACGGCATGTGAGCAGACAGCAGACGTGAGTGGAATCGTCAGCACAGTGGCAATCGACTGAATCACTTGAGCAGACTTGTACCATCGCATGTTCCGTTGGTAGAAACTCTGGGCATAGTCCGCATGGGCATAGTGCGTGTCTTGTTTCCGGTAACCATAATGGTTTGCAGTGATAGGTCTATAGGTGAGTTTGCAGAGAACAATCCATGAGTATAAAACCAGAAAGGCATAAAAAAGCACAATCCAAACAACGTATGTG
>NZ_JAFFZS010000276.1 GCF_016921115.1 Streptomyces actuosus | reverse complement strand
AATAAGAACAATGGCCTCTCCTGTCCCCCGGGGCCTGCGCCAGGTCCTCCAGAAGAGTCCCTCCGACATTGTGATTCTATCCTCCCTCCGTACCCCGGTGACTCGTGCCAAAAAGGGTGGTTTTAAAGACTCATATCCCGAAGAATTGCTTGCCAATGTGCTCCGCGCGACCCTCGAGGCGAACCCCCAGCTTGACCCAGCCTTGATTGACGATGTTTCGATTGGCTCCGTCCTGCAAGAACTCGGTGGCGCCAAAGCCGGCCGTATGGCACAGATCCATGCGGGATTCCCTAGCACGGTTCCGTTTCATACAATAAACAGACAGTGCTCGTCTGGGTTGGCAGCCATAACGACGATCGCCAATGGTATCCGGGCTGGTGCTATCA
>NZ_JAFFZS010000275.1 GCF_016921115.1 Streptomyces actuosus | reverse complement strand
GCTTTGACAAGGTTTGTCGACTTGGTTTCAAATCTAAGGTCCATCTGCTGCACCGTACTAAGATGCCAAGCCGGCAGGGCTAGTACTGCACTCACTTATATAGTTAGATGGTTCATGCCGTTATAGAGAATTCCTGACAGCGGAAAAGAAATCGGCCGCATTATCGCAGGCACCAATCCTTATCGCTGGGAGTACCTCGAATAGATTAAGGCAAAACAACCGTGGCGCAAGTACCCAGATACGGCAGCCATTCAAACCTGACTTACCAATCCTGTCTATCCTGTCTACTATATCTATTACTTGATGTCAAATACGCTTTTGGCTTCTTTCTACCCTTCAGACAACTGACTTCAAAAATTGTGAAAGAATTTTACAGCAGTCTCACC
>NZ_JAFFZS010000274.1 GCF_016921115.1 Streptomyces actuosus | reverse complement strand
GAGTAGAGGGGATAGAGAGATAGAGTTAGAGAGTTTGGTGACAAAGGAAGAGGAAGGTAATGGCTAATATATTTAAGTAGCTGTCCAAGTTACGCCCACAAGAAAATAGTACCCGTCGAGGTTGGTAATAAAAACGACCATGCCCTTCAATTTGTCTAGAAAAGATATGATCCACGTTGTATGGAGTCTTGTTGACGTGATTGAGGTTTGAGCAAACAGCCAAGCATTCAACTATCGATTGGAACCTGCGGGACTAGATGGGGGTCGAATTTACTAGTGTTTCGCCTTAGGGGGTAGCTTTTTCGACATATTGCATGCATATACACGGAACAGGTAAGACTTACGGCCAAATGGTCCTTGGAAGGTCATGAATCCTGTGTTGGGTC
>NZ_JAFFZS010000273.1 GCF_016921115.1 Streptomyces actuosus | reverse complement strand
GCATATCTATTTCTAAACAATTCAAAGTCTCGCCAGTAGGCGACTTGGTGATGGTGGACTCTTCAGTCAGCCCTAAATCTTGACAAAGTTTGACCGCCATCCCAACGACCCAATATGCAGCTGTCCTCGTAGGTGTCAGCATAGAATACTGGGCAATTAGTGCAAGACACTGCAGCGCCCTCACGTCCATTCGCTTCAGGGACGGTTCTAAGAAGGGCAGTGCAGCGAGGTAATAGCTGTCCGCGAGACCTGCGTAGTCTGTGCTTAATTTCTGCATGCTGATTGCGATAACCATTCGAAGTTGGAAGTTCTGGCAAGGGTCGTTGGAGCCATCGAAAACTTCCTCTACTTCTTGGCGAAAAGTGGGATCGTGTAAGGTTGGAAGC
>NZ_JAFFZS010000272.1 GCF_016921115.1 Streptomyces actuosus | reverse complement strand
ATATAGATATGTTATATAGCAGTAAATTTTTTTTTTCAAAGTAGTGATTAATTCCATCTACCTTACTATCTATGAATATTTAATTATCTATTTAATCACCAACATGAATCAATCATTTTGTAAAACTGAAAACAGGATTGAAACTGTTAATATATAAAAATATAATTAAAACTAAAAATTAGCCTAAATTATATAATATTTTTAAAGTACTTTAGCAATAACTCCATTAATATATATAATTGCATCCACACATAACAATTAATTAGACAAGCCTAAAGTTATAAAAACTTGAATTAACCTTCCTGTAAAGTTAGTAAAATATAGACCTATTATATATTAAAGAACTTCTTTCTGAATTCTAATATTACAAGCAACCAATAGATTCTA
>NZ_JAFFZS010000271.1 GCF_016921115.1 Streptomyces actuosus | reverse complement strand
CTACTTGATATTAATAATATACTACCTATTATTATAAATAATAACATTAATGTATACTCTATCATTGTGTATTGTTCTCCTTTTTTTAATATTATATTAGATACAGCTAAGTTTTTTAAAAATTGTAATTTTGTAAATAATAATTTATAAAAACTCATGTATTCACTAGATACAAGTTTTCTTGGGTAGAATCCTGTCATATTTAATATTAATAAACTAATAATAAATATTAACATATGAAATACTTGTGTCACAGAGGATGTATAGAATAGACCTCCAAATAACCCTATACCATTATCTAAATATGTTATAAATAAATTATTGTATGATAAATATATACAATAAGATAATATAATTATACCTATTCTAGCATATAAAATAGAAGTA
>NZ_JAFFZS010000270.1 GCF_016921115.1 Streptomyces actuosus | reverse complement strand
GATTCGGAACCGTCGAATGAGCTGGTGAAACTGTGCCACATGCTGGGCATTTGGACGGACACAGCCTGGTGTTCCACGCCCGCGGGACGGTGCTTTAGACGACGGGGGTACGTCTCCATGAGGGTTCCCCAGGGGTCTGCGGAGGTTTGGGTGGCGTTTGATCGACTCTGGAGGTCGAGAAACTGGATTGGCCCCGTGGATCAGGGAAGTCAGCGACAGCGGGATGGGAAGTTCTGGGAACACAACGAGACCGGAGCCCACGGAGAAGCCCTGGGAACCGGGGAAGGGAGTGATCCGGGCGAGGGCAAGATGACGCCTGCTCATCTCCGTAAGAGCCATACGCGATTTGTTGAGAAAATACGCTGCGATAATTGCTTCGATATAATCC
>NZ_JAFFZS010000269.1 GCF_016921115.1 Streptomyces actuosus | reverse complement strand
ACCTCTAGCTACCGAGGGCCCCAACGCAGATATCCATATAACCTGCGTGGAATACTGGAGTAAAGTTTTGGCCCGTTTAAATTATGTTGAGCTATTGGAACAGTCCGATTAATTGCCCATTCAAACAGATGACAACCTCTATATCGGTACTTCGGCCGCGGAAGTCCTACACTTCGTCTGCCTTCCGCCGGATCTCTCTGATAAATCAAGCGAATCGTCCTTTATCCTCGCGTCGCGATTGCCCATTTTCTTCTCCCAGAATTCCTCCGCTACCACGGACCTACCGGGTGTCCAGCAAATTGTCCTCCTTCCAACAGCCAATAAAGCCTGTATACTTTGCAATGGCACGGTCACTTTCTACCTGTTACCGGAGCTCAGCCCGGCATTTGGC
>NZ_JAFFZS010000268.1 GCF_016921115.1 Streptomyces actuosus | reverse complement strand
CTAAATTTATTTTCTAGTCTTTGGCATTCATCATTTTCTGCTTGGACTACTAGGGTATCTAATCCTTATTGCTACCCAAGCCTTCGTCCCTCAACGTCAGTTTTTACATAGAAGGATGCCTTCGCCGTTAACAGTCCTTCTGGTATTAAAGTATTCTATCACTACTCCAGAAATTCTTCCTTCTTTTATAAAACTCTAGTAAAAAAATACTCATTTAGAGTTTAATTTACCGTCTAGGTACCCTTTAAACCTAATAAAGATGACTAACACTAGTCTTTTACGTATTACCGCGACTGCTGGCACGTAATTTGGTCAAGACTTATAAATAGAAAATTGTCATTATCATTATTCTATTTAGAATTTTATACGAGTAAATCGTTAATGTATTATTT
>NZ_JAFFZS010000027.1 GCF_016921115.1 Streptomyces actuosus | reverse complement strand
GGGTGTCGCCTCCGGCAACGGCAAGGGGCAGATCTTCGTCAAGGGCGAGGTCATCAAGACCGTGCCCGAGTCGAAGATCGTCGAGACCCTGATCGAAGAGGCGATGAAGATCGCCGAGCAGATGGAGCAGGACTCCGTCGCGGACACGGGGAAATCGGCAGTCACGGTGAGTTGAGTTACGGCACGGATCGAGAGGGGGCCGAGGGTGAGCATGCTGGAGAACATCCGCGGACCACGCGACCTGAAGGCGCTGTCCGAGGCGGAGCTGGGCGAACTGTCCCAAGAGATACGTGAGTTCCTGGTGACCGCGGTCACCAGGACGGGTGGTCACCTCGGGCCCAATCTGGGGGTGGTCGAACTCACCATCGCCCTGCACCGGGTCTTCGAGTCGCCCGTCGACCGCATCCTCTGGGACACCGGCCACCAGAGCTATGTCCACAAACTCCTGACAGGGCGTCAGGACTTCTCCAAGCTGCGCGGCAAGGGGGGCCTGTCCGGCTATCCCTCGCGCGAGGAGTCCGAGCACGACGTCATCGAGAACAGCCATGCCTCCACCGCCCTCGGCTGGGCGGACGGGCTCGCCAAGGCACGTCAGGTCCAGGGCGAGAAGGGCCATGTCGTCGCCGTCATCGGCGACGGCGCCCTCACCGGCGGAATGGCCTGGGAAGCACTGAACAACATCGCGGCGGCCAAGGGCCGGCCGCTGATCGTCGTCGTCAACGACAACGAGCGGTCCTACGCCCCGACCATCGGCGGCCTGGCCAACCATCTCGCCACCCTGCGCACCACCGACAGCTACGAGAAGGTGCTCGCCTGGGGCAAGGACGTACTGCTGCGCACCCCGGTCGTCGGCAACACCCTCTACGAGTCCCTGCACGGAGCGAAGAAGGGCTTCAAGGACGCCTTCGCCCCGCAGGGCATGTTCGAGGACCTGGGGCTGAAGTACGTCGGCCCGATCGACGGCCACGACATCAAGGCGGTCGAGTCGGCGCTCAGACGTGCCAAGCGCTTCCACGGCCCCGTCCTCGTGCACTGCCTCACCGTGAAGGGGCGCGGCTACGAACCGGCCCTCGCCCACGAGGAGGACCACTTCCACACCGTCGGCGTGATGGACCCGCGCACCTGCGAGCCGCTCAGCCCGGCCGCCGGGCCGTCCTGGACGTCGGTCTTCGGTGAGGAGATGCTGCGCATCGGCGAGGAACGGGACGATGTCGTCGCCATCACGGCCGCCATGCTGCACCCGGTCGGCCTCGGCAAGTTCGCCGCACGCTTCCCCGACCGGGTGTGGGACGTGGGCATCGCCGAGCAGCACGCGGCCGTCTCCGCCGCCGGACTCGCGACCGGAGGCCTCCACCCGGTCGTCGCCGTCTACGCCACCTTCCTCAACCGCGCCTTCGACCAACTGCTGATGGACGTCTCCCTGCACCGGTGCGGCGTCACCTTCGTGCTGGACCGCGCGGGTGTCACCGGCGCCGACGGTCCCTCCCACAACGGCATGTGGGACATGTCGATCCTTCAGGTCGTCCCCGGCCTGAGGATCGCCGCGCCGCGTGACGCCGACCAGCTGCGCGCCCAGTTGCGGGAGGCGGTCGCCGTGGACGACGCGCCCACGCTGGTGCGCTTCCCGAAGGAGTCGGTGGGACCGCGGATCCCGGCCGTCGACCGTGTCGGCGGCCTGGACGTGCTGCATCGCGACGAGGACCCCGAGGTCCTGCTGGTCGCCGTCGGCGTGATGGCGCCGGTCTGCCTCCGGGCCGCCGAACTGCTCCAGGCCAGGGGCATCCGGAGCACCGTCGTCGACCCCCGCTGGGTCAAGCCCGTCGACCCGGCGTTGCCCCGCCTCGCCGCTGCGCACCGCCTCGTCGCCGTGGTCGAGGACAACAGCCGCGCGGCCGGGGTCGGCGGCGCGGTGGCGTTGGCGCTGGGCGATGCCGACGTGGACGTGCCGGTACGGCGGTTCGGCATCCCGGACCAGTTCCTGGCGCACGCCAAGCGGGGCGAGGTGCTGGCCGACATCGGGCTCACCCCCGTCGAGGTGGCGGGCCGGATCAGCGCGAGCCTGGCCGTGCAGGACGCCGGCCCGGCCGACGAGGAACAGTTGCCCGAGGAGAGACAGCAATGACAACCGCGGAATCCGCGTCGCCGCAGGCCGCCCCCTTCGACCTGAACGGGTTGCTGGCGGCGCGGGGGGCCGAGCGCTACGAGTTGCACGACCGGTACCTGAACCATCAGCTGCCGCGGATGCTGCACACCATCGGTTTCGACAAGGTGTACGAGCGGGCCGCGGGTGCGCACTTCTGGGATGCGGAGGGCAACGACTACCTCGACATGCTGGCGGGGTTCGGGGTGATGGGGCTCGGCCGGCATCATCCGGTGGTGCGGCAGGCGCTGCACGACGTGCTGGACCTGCAGCTGGCGGATCTGACGCGGTTCGACTGTCCTCCTCTGCCGGGGCTGCTGGCGGAGCGGTTGCTGGGGCACAGTCCGCATCTGGATCGGGTGTTCTTCGGCAACAGCGGGACCGAGGCGGTCGAGGGGGCGCTGAAGTTCGCGCGGTGCGCGACGGGCCGGTCGCGGGTGTTGTACTGCGAGCATGCGTTCCACGGGTTGACGGTGGGGTCGCTGTCGGTCAACGGTGAGTCCTCGTTCCGGGACGGGTTCGGCCCGCTGCTGCCCGACGGGGTGGTCGCGCTGGGGGATCTGGACGCCCTGGAGCGTGAGCTGAAGCGGGGGGACGTCGCGGCCCTGATCGTGGAGCCGATCCAGGGCAAGGGTGTGCATGCGACGCCGCCGGGGTATCTGCGGGCGGCGCAGGAGCTGCTGCACCGGCACAAGGCGTTGCTGATCGCCGACGAGGTGCAGACGGGTCTGGGCCGTACCGGTGACTTCTACGCCTACCAGCACGAGGAGGGTGTGGAGCCGGACCTGGTGTGCGTGGCGAAGGCGCTGTCGGGCGGGTACGTGCCGGTGGGGGCGACACTGGGGCGGGACTGGATCTTCAGGAAGGTGTTCTCGTCGATGGACCGGGTGCTGGTGCACTCGGCGAGCTTCGGATCGAATGCGCAGGCCATGGCGGCGGGGTTGGCGGTGCTCTCGGTGATGGAGGACGAGGGGATCGTTGCGCGGGCGCGGGCGACGGGCGAGCTGTTGAAGTCGCGGTTGACGGGGCTGGTGGGGGAGTACGAGCTGCTGGCCGACGTGCGCGGGCGGGGGTTGATGATCGGCGTGGAGTTCGGGCGGCCGCGGTCGCTGCGGCTGCGGAGCCGGTGGACGATGCTGCAGGCGGCGCGCAAGGGGTTGTTCGCACAGATGGTGGTGGTGCCGTTGCTGCAGCGGCACCGGATCCTCACGCAGGTCTCGGGCGACCACCTGGAGGTGATCAAGCTGATTCCGCCGCTGGTGATCGACGAGGCGGACGTGGACCGGTTCGTGGGCGCGTTCAGGGCCGTGATGGACGACGCGCACAACGGCGGCGGCCTCGTCTGGGACTTCGGCAAGACGCTGGCCAGACAGGCGGTCTCGGGACGCTGACCCCGACTGCCGCCTTCGAGGGTTTGCCTCAGAGGCAAGAAACTTGCCTAGCGGGCAAGGGGTCCGGCTGAATGGAGGCATGAGCTCCCCCGAAGCCCTGACCGCGGTGGCGCCGCAGCTGCGTGCCCTGCGGCGCCGGGCCGATCTCACCCTGGAGGCAGCGGCCCGCGCCGCAGGCCTGTCGCCCGCCCACCTCTCCCGGCTGGAGACCGGGCAGCGCCAGCCCTCCCTGCCGATGCTGCTCGCACTGGCCCGCGTCTACGGTACGACCGTCTCGGAGCTGCTCGGCGAGACGGTCGCCGACCGCGACGCCGTCGTGCGCCACGCCGGCATGGAGTCGACGGCGGCCGGCGGCTGGACGTACTGGCAGGCCGGCGCTCCCGGCCGCGGCATGCAGGCCCTTCGCGTCCACGTCCCCCACGGCGCCCAGGGCGACATCGTGCGCGTGCATCCCGGCGAGGAGTGGCTGTACGTCCTCACCGGGCGGCTCGTGCTGCACCTGGGCGACACCACGCACCGGCTGGCGCCCGGCGACAGTGCGCACTTCGACTCGCTGACCCCGCACCGCCTCGCCGCGCAGGACGCGGACGGGGTGGAGCTCCTGTTCGTCCACACCCTGCTGCAGAGCCCGACGGCCGCACTGTGCCTCGGCCCCACCCCTGGAGAGACGCCATGAGCGAGCGCGAGGAGAGGTTCCCCCGCACCCTGTGGATCCGGCTGATCATCTACATCGCGGTGGGACACGTCCTGGCCGCGTTCATCTGGCTGCTGTTCGAGGTCGGGGCCGGTCAGTAGCAGCGTCCCCGCGGGCCGCGTCAGTCCAGCAGCCGGTCCCGCAGCCGCTCGCGCGTCTCGGCGCTGAGGCCCAGTCCCCGCGAGAGGTAGGTCTCCACGCCGCCCCACGTCTCCTCGATGGTCTCGACCGCCGCCGTCAGATACTCGGCACGCGCGTCGAACAGCGGGCTGAGCAGCTCCATCACCTCGGGGGAGTAGGCGTCGCCGGACCCGTTGCTGCGGCGCACCCTGTAGCGGCGGTGCTTGGCGTTGGACTCCAGGTAGTCGGTGAGGATCGCGTCACGCTCCACACCGACCGCGAGGAGCGTGACGGCTATGGACAGCCCCGCACGGTCCTTGCCCGCCGCGCAGTGCATCAGCGCGGGGACGCTGTCCTCCGCCAGCGCGTGCAGGACCCGGGAGTGCTCGGCGGTGCGCTCCCGGACGATCATCCGGTAGGAGGTGATCATCCGGTGGGCGGCCCTGCCGTCGCCGAGGACGGTGCGGAGCTGGCCGATGTCGCCGTCGCGGACCATCTTCCAGAACTCGGCGCCGTCCGCCGGGTCGCTCAGCGGCAGGTTCACGTTGCGCACACCGGGGAGCTCGACGTCCGGACCCTCCAGCTTCTGGTCGGCCGCGTTGCGGAAGTCGAAGATCGTGTGCAGGCCCAGCGCGGACAGGAACGAGGCGTCCTCCTGCGTGGCGTGGGCGAGGTGACCGCTGCGGAACAGCACTCCGTGGCGGACGCGCCGCCCGTCCGCGGTGGGCAGCCCGCCCACGTCGCGGAAGTTGCGCACTCCGGCCAGCTCCGGTTCGGTCGACGGCACCTGCTGCGTCACGAAGGGCTCCTCCCACTCGGCCCGCCGGCGCGGCTCGGCGGGGATCCTCTCGACCATACGACACGGATACCTGGGGCAACGGGTTGCCCACAGGGGCACGCAGGGGGCGCGCGGCGCGGTGCGGCGGGTTTTCCACCGGCGTCGCCGAGCCGGTGCGTGCCCCGTGATGACGGCGGTGCGCGATCGCACGATTCGTATGCCAGGGGCGCGGTGTCTGCCGCGGGGAAGCAGGACCTCGGTGGGGGCCGCCGCCGCACCGGGCGCCGGCCTCTGCCCCGGGTCGCGCTCGGCACCGGCACCACCGGGGGCCTGGGTCTGCGGCTGCGCGCTCGGCCGGTCCGGCGCGTACCCCCATCCGCACCGCACCGCACCGCCCCGCTCCCGGGTGCCCGGGAGCGGATCGCGGGGGCGTCGGGCGCGACGACTGCCGACGCCGGCCAGGGGTGCGTCGTACGGCACGCCCGTCCTCGCCGGGTTGTGGAGCGACGGCGGCTTCGGCGCCCCGAGCCGCGTCTGGCACGTCGGGTGGGCACAGGACCTACCCGACACCGACACCGACACCGACACCGACACCGACGGCGACCGGTCGGAATCGGCGTCGCGCTGTTCGTCGTCCACGGCGACTGGTTCGGCGGCCGCGCCTCAGGCCGGGCGGCCCCGGGGATCGGCGGCCCGGCCCGCAGCACTTCCCGTGGAGTCTCAAGCCGCTCGCCGGCCATGTGCACGGCCTCGGGCTCCGGTTCGGCATCGAGTTCGAAGCGGAGATGGTCGGTCCGGACAGTCATCTGCGCCCGGGCACGCCGAGTTGGTGCAGTGCCAAACGGGACAAACATGGATGGAATTCCGTAATCGACTTGCCCCCGAACCCGTCCGGGAGGATGTCCGGGCGTGGCGGCACGGCGCGCCCGTCCCGGCGCTGCGGCTGTGCGGCCTGGATCTGGAGAAATGGGTACGAACGCCTTGAAGCGGGTGAAGTCCACCGAGGGGCCGTTCTGTTGTGCGGCGGGCTTCAGGTCGGCCCGAGCGGGAATCTCGATGCGGCAGTTCTCCGCCTGTGTCGTATCTGGTCCTTCTGTCCGAATTGCTGACTTCGTTACAACTCGGCGTGGAATAAAGGGGCATGGCGGGCGGCTGCGTGAGGAGCGTCATATTCGTGACCGTCCGTCGCGCGTCATGTTCACGTAATTCGCGGCTCTTTCCTCGTGCATTGGCCATATGGCGCGGCGTCGAATGCACACAGGGTGACCGGTAATTCTGTCCGCCGATCATGCGAAATGGTCGTCCGTGACACCCCGCGCTTGTCCCTGTGCGTCTTGCTCGCCTACGTTCCACACCGATCCGGGCGGAACGCCGAATCCTGCCGCCGCCCGGGGCCCGCACACACTCACCCGTGCCCGGCAGGAGCGGGGGACCCACAGGTACAACCGCCTGTTCCGGTCTCCGGAACGGCTAGGGGTCAAGTCGCGCCGAGCGCGCGGCCGGACATCTCCAGTCCGCACCCGACAGCTCACCTCGCAGGCGCCGGAGAGGAATTCGCCATGCCCGCGAAGGGTAAGCACCGCCGTCCCAAGGCCCAGCGTTTCACCCGTTCCATCGCCGTCGCCGGCACCGGCGGCGCCGCGCTCGCGCTCCCGCTGCTGGGAGCCACCGGCGCCCACGCCGCCACACCCCAGTCCGCCCCGGAAAAGGTCGTCTCCCAGGTCGTCCAGAAGAAGGCGGCGGCGAAGAGCGCCACCGTGCGGCACTACACGGTCAAGGCAGGCGACTACCTGTCGAAGATCGCCCACGACCAGCACGTCAGCGGTGGCTGGAAGAAGCTCTACGCGGACAACCGTGCGGTCATCGGCAGCGACCCGTCCCTGATCCACCCCGGCCTGAAGCTCGCCCTCGGCAAGGAGGCGGCGACGGCCAAGACCTCCGCGTCCTCGGCCGTCGCGAAGTCGTCCACGAAGTCCTCGGCGACCAAGCCCTCGGCGAAGACCGTCACCGCCGCCAAGCCCGCCGCGGCCACCGGCTACAGCCTCCCGGTCGCCGGCGCGGCCGTCGGCACCGGCTACCACGTGGCCGGCAGCATGTGGTCCAGCGGCTACCACACCGGCGTCGACTTCGTCGTCCCCACCGGCACCTCCCTCAAGGCCGTCGCCTCGGGCACCGTCGTCTCCGCGGGCTGGGGCGGCGCGTACGGCAACCAGGTCGTCATCAAGCTGCACGACGGCTACTACGCCCAGTACGGCCACCTCTCGCAGCTGTCGGTCTCGGCCGGCCAGACCGTCAGCGCGGGTCAGCAGATCGGCCTGTCCGGTGCCACCGGCAACGTGACCGGCCCGCACCTGCACTTCGAGATCCGCACCACGCCGAACTACGGCTCCGACGTCGACCCGGTCGCCTACCTGCGCTCGCACGGCCTCGCCGTCGGCTGACGCGACCCTCGCCCACGCACCGCCCTGCCCGGCACGCCGCCGAAGGCCGGACCTCATCCCCGGGTCCGGCCTTCGGCACACCCGGAAGCATGGTCTATTCCCTCTCGGCCCCAGGTGGCGCAGTGGCTTATGTCACCGCCCGTCAACCCCTGCCTACGGTCGCGTAGGTCACATTGGA
Source organism: Streptomyces actuosus (assembly GCF_016921115.1). Lineage (GTDB taxonomy): Bacteria > Actinomycetota > Actinomycetes > Streptomycetales > Streptomycetaceae > Streptomyces > Streptomyces actuosus_A. The sequence continues at coordinate 105,538 of NZ_JAFFZS010000027.1, read as the reverse complement.
GGGTGAATCATGGACGGCTGTGGCAGACGATTCGAAGAGTGACAGCAGGACAGTGATCGGGTCGTACGTGGCGGTGGGGGACAGCTTCACCGAGGGCGTCGGCGACCCCGGCCCCGACGGGCAGTTCGTCGGCTGGGCCGACCGGTTCGCCGTACTTCTCGCGGACCGGCAGCCGGAGGGCGACTTCACCTACACGAACCTCGCCGTGCGCGGGAAGCTCCTCGACCAGATCGTGGCCGACCAACTTCCCCGGGCCGGGGAACTCGCGCCGGACCTGGTGTCGTTCTGTGCGGGCGGCAACGACATCATCCGGCCCGGCACGGACCCCGATGAGGTCGCCGAGCGCTTCGAGCAAGCCGTCGCGCTGCTCACCGAGGCGGCCGGCACGGTCATGGTGACGACCGGGTTCGACACCCGCGGCGTCCCGCTCCTCAAGCACCTGCGCGGGAAGATCGCCACCTACAACGGGCATGTGCGGGCCATCGCCGACCGCTACGGCTGCCCGGTGCTCGACCTGTGGTCCCTGAGGTCTGTGCAGGACCGGCGGGCCTGGGACGACGACCGGCTGCACCTCTCGCCCGAGGGGCACACGCGGGTCGCGCTCCGCGCCGGGCAGGCGCTCGGTCTGCCGGTGCCCGCCGATCCGGAGCAGTCGTGGCCGCCGCTGCCACCCCGCGGCACCCTGGACGTACGGCGCGACGACGTCCACTGGGCGCGCGAGTACCTGGTGCCCTGGATCGGGCGCCGGCTGCGCGGGGAGTCCTCCGGTGACCACGTCACCGCCAAGGGGACTCTGTCCCCGGACGACATCAGGACGCGGATCGCCTCCGTGGCCTGACGGCGGGTACGGCGTGAGCGAGGAGGGTGCGCTTGTGGCGTGGTCTCCTGACCGGCGTGCGGGCGTGCGGGCGTGCGGGCGTGCGGGCGTGCGGGCGTGCGGGCGTGCGGGCGTGCAGGCCTGCGGGGCGCAAGGGTGGTGCAGTGGACCCCGGCGTGCCGGGGTTGGGCGGGCGCGGGTTGCGGGTTGCGGGCTCCGGGCGTGGGTGGATCCCGTGCGCCGACCCCGTCCGCCCAGGCCTCGGGCGAGGAGTCCGAGCCCCCGGTCGCCCGCGGCCACCCGGCCCGCCCTTCCGACGCCCAGCGTGCCCGCGGCCACCCGGCCCGCCCTTCCGACGCCCAGGGTGCCCGCGCTCTCCCTGCCGCCGGACCCGCGGCGAGCGGTCCGCCGCACCCGCCGCACCCGCCGCGCCGGGCACGGACTGCCGCGACGCCACGCCCCGGATCCGCCCCCCGGCGTCCTCGGCCGGTCGCCCCCCGTCAGCGCGGCGGTGCCGAGGACTCCCGCTCCAGGCCCAGTTCGCGTGCCAGGGCGTCGTCCACCCAACTCTGCGCGCGAGCCCGGGACACCGCGCCCGGGTAGGCGGTCATCTGCACGGCGAGGCCGTCGAGCAGCGCGGTCAGGCGCAGTGCGGTCTGCGCCGGGTCGGGGCACGTGAACTCGCCCGCTGCGACACCCTCGGCGACCACCTCGGCGATCGAGGCCTTCCACTGCCGGTCGAGGTCGCGCGTGACCTCCCGCAGGGCGGGCTCGCGCAGCGAGGCGGACCAGCCCTCGATCCACAGCCGCCAGCCCTTGGCCTGTCCGGTCGGCGCGTACCACCGCACCGCTGAGCGCAGCCTGCGCAGCGCGCTGGTCCGGCGCCCGAGCAGTCGGCGCAGCCGGGCCAGATCGTCCGCCGCGGCGTGGGCGAACGCCGCGGCAACGAGCTTCTCCTTCGTGGAGAAGTGATAGAGCACCAGCGCGTTGCTCACCCCGAGCGCCGCGGCCACGTCGGCGATCCTGACCGCTGCGACACCGCGTGCCTCGATCTGCTCGACGGCGGCCCGGAGCAGTTCCTCCCGCCGCTCGGCCACACTCAACCGCACTCTTGCCACGACCGTCAGCTTACGGGCTTGCCCGTCGTCCCCGGCGGGCGCACGACGACGGCGACGGCACCTCAGCGCGTCGTCGGGTCGCCCGCACAGGGCCCCGTGAGAGGACGCGCAGGTGCGGAACACCGCTGTCGGGACGGCGAGGACGTCACGGCACCCACTGCTCCGTGCACGCCAGACAGATCCGCCGATTCGACCACGCGGCCCGTGCCGACTCCGCCGCCTCGTACCTGCGGTACAGCACCCAGCCCCACGCCCCGCCACCGGCCACCGCCAGCAGACCGGCCCACACGTGCCCCGACACCAGGGCGGCGATCCCCAGCACGATCACCACCAGCGCGCCCGGAAACGACCTGCCCGGACCGGCCGGCTTCGCGTACCGCTCCCGGTTCGGCGACCCCGGCGGCAGCGAATCCACGTAGTGGGACAACAGCTGCACGTTCGACGACTGGCACTCCTGGCTCGGACACTTCACGGCAACCTCGTCTGGGACAGCGGGAGTTGTGAGCAGCACACTCCAGCGGAGCAGCTGTCTCCGGCAAGGCGTTCGCTGTGGCTGTGGCCGGGGTCACCGGACAGCGGAAACCGGCGCCCCATCCGTCACGCGAGTAGGACGCCGGTGATCGATCGACTACGGCCGCGACACCGTCGGCGGCACCGGCACCGGCACCGGCGGGGCATTCGGCCCCGGCCGGCCTCGTTCTGCGGAGGGACGTGCACCCCCGCGGACGGCCGGGAGGGTCACGGCACGTGGACGGTGGTCTTGTAGAAGTTCTTGATGTTCGTGGGCGCCGCGAGTTTCACGATGGGGGAACCCGGCTGCGGTGCGGGGGGTGTCAGCTGGTTCTGGGGGAGCTTGGGCGGCGTGGTCTCCTGGAAGTTGACCTGGTCGAAGTTGACCAGTCCGGTCTTCTCCATCGACGCGATGTGGTCGAGGACCACCTCGTTGGCCTGGTCGGCGAGCTGGCGCACCAGTGTGTTCTGAGTGGTGGCGCGGATCTTGGCGATGGCCGGGAAGATCTGGCCGTGGGTCACGCGCATGATGTTGGCGGCGGTGGAGTCGAACTCCATGCCCGTCTTGGACTCCACGGTGGCCACGAACTGCTGCTGCTGCGGGGTGGCTTCGTTGGGCAGGGTGATGTTCAGCACCGGAGCGATCCTTCGGCAGCTGTCGTCGAGCAGAGCGTGCCCCACGACCAGATGCTCTCCGGCCTCTCTCATCGGTTTGGTGGCACCCTGCTTGATGGCGTCCTGCCCGAGCCGGTACTCCCAGAGTCCGGCGGAGCGCACCTTGACCACGAAGTCGCGGTCGGACTCGGTCAGTGGGCCGTACTCGGTGTTGGCGATGATGCGGCTCTGGTTGGTACTGGCGTTCTGGACGCCGAGCATGGACGGGTATGCGAGGGCGCTGAGAGTCAGAACCAACGCGCCGCCCACGAAGACGGTGCCGATCGTTTGGCGGGAGATGGGCATGGCGCCTCCTGACGTGAGCATCCCGGTCATCAGAACGTACGGAGGGAACGTGCGGATCAATCATTGCGCGCAGCGAAAAGACCGCCCCTGCCTGTGGTTTTGGTCACACACCGTCAGCATCGCCGGCGGATCCGGTGATTCCGTATGAATTGTCCGGACCCGCCGTCGGCGGTCAGGAACCGCGGACGCCGCAGGGAACGTGAGCCGGTCTTGAGCTCGTCGGCGGTGCCCTCGGCGACGATCCGGCCCCCGCCGAGGACGGCGATCCGGTCGGCCGGCCTCCTCCGGGCCGACCGCGGCGGGATGCGGCCCCGGCGGCCTCGCATCCCGGGAGGCCCGGGCCTCCGGCCCGTCGACCCGGGCCTCCGGCGCGCTATTTCCGCCGCTGCCCCTTGGGCCGCCGCGGGTACGGGAACAGGCGTGGACGGCGTTTGGCGGCGACGTCCTCGACCCAGCCGAAGAGCAGCAGCGCCAGCACGATCAGCGGGACGGCGACGATCAGCGGGAACCACTGGCTGGTGAGCAGCCAGCGCAGGTGCGTGTAGAAGAACGCGTTGTCCCAGAGCGGCTCGATCAGCGGCTCGGTCAGTACCAGGGCCAGGGCGTGCCACAGATAGACGGTGACCGCGCGGGAGTTGAGCAGGCTGACGACTCCGTTGAACCGTTCCAGCCGCCGCGGCCACTTCTCCCAGGACGGACTCAGGTGCAGGAGCAGCAGCACGCTGCCGAAGGACCAGATCGCCTGCGCGAGCGGCACCGCCTCGATGTCGGGGCCGATCCTGGGCTGGTCCACCGGGGCCTGTTGGAGCCACCAGAAGCCGACGGCGAGCAGCAGCGGTGCGATCGACGGTGCGACATAGGCGGGTATGCGGCGGAACACGCCCTCGTGGTAGGCCATGCCCAGGATCCAGCAGGCCCCGAAGGTGGTGAAGTCGGTGACCGTCTCCATGATCCGGCCGGACTGGTCGACCAGTCCGGAGTTGAGTACGGCCGACAGGACCAGCGGCAGCACCAGGGTGACCCAGGGTGTCCGGCGCACGGCCTTGAGCAGCAGCGGCGACAGCACCATGAACCACAGGTAGGCGCGCAGGTACCACAGCGGTACCACGATCTGCTCCGCCCAGGTGGCCGGCAGATGCCCGCCGAAACCGCCCAGGTGGTCGGCGAACGGCGGCGTGCTCACCGGCAGGATCCAGAACGCGAGGTGGCCCCACCACCAGTTCGGATGCCCGTCGTAGTCCGGGCCCCAGCCGTCGAGGATCATCGCCGGCACGACGACGGCGCCGAACATCCACAGGGGAGGAAGCAGGCGGCGCAGTCGTGACCGGATGACGCCGAAGGCCGGCCGGCTCAGGGACCGGGCCATGAGCGACCCGGCGAGCGCGAACATCACGCCCATGGACGGGAAGACCAGCGGCAGCCAGGTCCACGAGAAGTTGTGGTAGATCACGACCCGGACGAGCGCCATCGCCCGCAGCAGGTCGAGGTAGCGGTCGCGGCCCGGCTTCCGGGTCACGGGTTCGGCCGGAGCCGGATCCGGCTCGACCGGCAGCACGAGTCCGGAGGCCGTGACCATGGTGCCGGGCAGGGCCCGGAGGGCCATGGTGTCGGAGTCGACCGTGAATCCGGCCCGGACTGGTTCCGCGGTGCTCATGACGGCATCTCCCCCATGGTGACGTCGAGGCCGACCTCACCGGTGCGTCGCAGCTTCTGCCAGCGCAGCCGGCCTCCGGTCAGGGCGGTGATCCAGGACTGCAGCAGGACCATGTACATCAGGACCCGGTAGACGACCTGCTGCACGGGCAGGGTGATCAGGTGCCAGTACTTCTCACCGTCCAGGTGGAAGGACCACGCGGCGAACACGGCCTGAAGGGCCATCACCCCGAACCAGGCGGCCAGGGTCGCGTACGGGTCGACGAAGATGACCCCGTAGAGCATGGCGACGTCGATCGCCGGCGCGAGCAGCGGGGTGAGCACCATGAACACGGCGACGAAGGGCAGCCCCACGCGGCCGAAGTGCCCTGCGGCGCCCCGCTCCAGCACCGCGTGCCGGTGCTTCCACATCGCCTGCATGGTGCCGTAGCTCCAGCGGTAGCGCTGGGACCACAGCTGGCGCAGGCTGCCGGGCGCCTCGGTCCAGGCGCGGGCCTTCTCGGCGTAGACGATCTTCCAGCCGCCGCGGTGCAGGGCCATCGTCACGTCGGTGTCCTCGGCGAGCGTGTCGTCGCTCATCCCGCCCACCTGCTCCAGCGCGGAGCGTCGGAAGCCGCCGACGGCGCCGGGAATGGTCGGCATGCACCCGAGCACGTCGTACATCCGGCGGTCGAGATTGAAGCCCATGACGTACTCGATGTGCTGCCAGGCGCCGATCAGCGTGTCGCGGTTGCCGACCTTGGCGTTGCCCGCCACGGCGCCGATCCGCGGATCGGCGAACGGCTGCACCAGCTCGCCCACGGTCGAGGGCTCGAAGACGGTGTCGCCGTCCATCATCACGACCAGGTCGTAGGAGGCCGCGGCCACACCGGTGTCGAGGGCGGCCGGCTTGCCGCTGTTGGGCTGCCGGATGAGCCGGACCATGGGCAGGTCCAGCTCCTCGACGATGGCGGCAGTGTCGTCGGTCGACCCGTCGTCGACGACGATCACCTCGATCGGATGCTCGCTCCTGGCCAGGGAGAGCAGGGTGTTGGTGATGCACTCCTGCTCGTTGTAGGCGGGCACCACCACGGTGACCGGTTCGGTCACCGGATCGCCCCAGGTGAATCCTCGCTTCCGGGTGCGGCGGACATGCATGACCGACAGCACCAGCATCAGGGCGAAGCGCAGGAACACCAGGGTCCCGACCACCGCGAGCAGGACGACCAGCCAGGGCATCAGGTGCACGGCGAAGGACGTGCACCACAGGAAGGCCTTGCCCGCCCACAGGTCGTAACCGTCGACCCGGGTGTTGGCGGGGCCGGTGCCGAGCGCTTCGCCGATGGTCTTGAAGGCGTAGCCCTCGGCCTTGAGCTTCTTGATGATGAGGGGGAGCGCGGTCAGGGTCTGCGACCGGTTGCCGCCCGCGTCGTGCATCAGCACCATCTCGCCCTGGCCGGGCAGGTCCGGCATGGCCGCCTTGACGATCGCGTCGACACCGGGCCGCTTCCAGTCGTCGGTGTCCTTGTCGATGAAGCTGACCAGGTACCCGTCGGCCCCGACCTCCTTGGTCACCGGCCAGGACCAGTCGTCGAGGGCGTCGACGGTGGAGGAGTAGGGCGGGCGGAACAGGGTGGTGTGGATGCCCGCCACGCCCGCCAGGGCGAGCTGGGTCTCGCCGAGCTCCCAGGTGAGCCGGGTGCTGGTCTGCAGGGCGAGGTCGGGGTGGGTGAAGGTGTGCAGCCCGATCTCGTGTCCGCCGGCTACGATCCGGCGGATCAACTCGGGGTTGCGGGTGGTCATCGAGCCGGTCACGAAGAAGTCGGCCCGTACGCCCTCGTCGGCCAGCACCTTGAGGATCTTGGGCGTCCACGTCGCGGAGGGGCCGTCGTCGAAGGTCAGGACCACCGTCTTCTCGGGGATCGAGTAGCTGACCGGCCGGTCGTTCCTGTCACCGCGGGCGTCGACGACCGGCCCGCCCTGCAGCACGCCGGGCGGCACGGTGCCCTTGTCCACCGAGACCGCGGTGCGTTCGTCGTGGAAGACCTCGTTGTTCGCCATGCCGCGCAGCACCATCAGCGCCAGCAGTGTCATGAGCACGGTCAGCGGCAGGAAGAAGCGCAAGGGGGGTGCTGCGAGTCGGCGTGAGCGCAGGGGGGAACGCCGGGAGCGTTGATGGCGGGACATGCACTTCCAGGTCGTCGTCTTCGCGGGGCGGGGGCGTGTCGGTCGTGGCCGGTCGGGTTCAGGGGACCGCTGCTGCCGGGTCGACGGCTCCGGAGCCGGCTCCTGCGCCGGTGTCGGAGGTGCCTCCGCCGGTGTCCGTGGTGCCGGTGCCACCATCCGTGCTGCCGGTGCCGGTGCCGGTGCCGGTGCCTGTGCCGGTGCCTGTGCCGGTGGTGCCGCCCGTGGTGCCGCCGGTCCCCGTGGCTCCGCCGTTCCCCGAGGTGCCGTCGGCGCCGCCGGTGCCGGTGCCGGTGCCCGCGCCGGTGCCGGTGGAGGTCCCGGTACCGGTTCCGGCTCCGGTCGTCGCGGTGCCGGTGCCCGCGCCCCTGTGGGAGACACGCGTGCCCGAGGCGGTGCCGCCGCCGGTGGTTCCGGTGCCCGTGTCGGAGACGCTTCGGCTCCCCGAGGGGGCGTCGGTGGCGGAGGGGCTCGCGTCGGCCGACTGCCCTCCTGTACGCGAGGAGTCGGGCGGGGCCGGCAGCGGCGCGTTCACGAACTGACTGGGCGGCGTGGTGTCGGCGGTGCCGGGGACGGCGAACGGCGGGGCCTGCGACTGGGTGCCCAGCAGGCCGGAGATCATGGCCAGAAAGCATCCGACGCACAGCACGCCGAACACCCAGCCGGCCCCACGCAGAAGCCGGCCGCGCCGCCCCGTCCGGTCCACGAAGACGGGAGACGGGTCGGGCTGCGGGGATGGGCTGGTCACCGAGGACCTCGGCTTTCAATGATCGCGTCGCCGCGGACTCCAGAGCGCGATGAAAGTACTGGAGCCAACTATGAACAGCGGTCGGGATGTTCGAATTGTCATGCTCTGGCAGGCAGCCTGTGATGATATCGAGACAAGATAGGGAAAACATGGGGAGGCCTCGTAGAATCCGGGCCCCCGACCCCGTCCACCTGCCGATCGGATGACCCACGCATGGCCAGACGTCCCCGCCCCGGCTACCTGCTGGCCGCAGTGGCCCTCGTCATCGCCGGCCTCGTCGCCGCCTACGTCCTCGGTGGCAAGAGCGCCGCCGGAGACACCCGAGAGGCGGGTGGGGCGTCGTCCGCCTCCCCCGAGGCCCCCTTCGACGTGTCGTCGATGCTCCGCCCGTCCGGCCGGATGCTGGGCGTCGTCGACAACAAGACGCCCTGGCAGTACGACATCGTGAAGACGTTCACGGAACAAGCGGGGCGTGCCCCCGACATACGTGAGTACTACACCTCCTGGGGAGACGACTTCGACCCGGAGGGCAACGCCTTCCTCTGGAAGCACGGCCAGCTCCCGATGCTCGCCCTGGTGCCCGTCGACACCTCGCTGGCCGGGGTCGCGGAGGGCGCGGAGGACACCTACATCCGCAAGCTGGCCCACCAGGTCGCCGCTTACCGGGGGCCGCTGGCCCTCTCGTTCGCCGGCGAGATGAACAGCCCGTGGAACGGTTGGGGCCCTGGCCACGAGAAGCCCTCCGACTTCGTCGGGGCCTGGCGGCACCTCCACGACGTCTTCCGTGAACTCGGTGTCACCAACGTGATCTGGGTGTGGAACCCCCATGTCGTCGACACGGCCAGCAAGGCCGAACTGCGCCCCTACTTCCCCGGGAACGACTACGTCGACTGGGTCGGCGTCGTCGGCTACTACGGTCCCGTCGACGGAGTCGCGTTCTCCACGCTGTTCACCCCCACCCTGAAGAAGATCGGCCGCTTCTGCGACAAGCCGGTGCTGATCACCGAGACCGGCGTCGCCCAGGGCAGCAGGAAGCAGGCGCAGATCCGGGACCTGTTCGACGGCGCCGCCGACGCGGGCGTCATCGGCCTGGTCTGGTACGACCAGCGCAAGACCTGGCCGGGAAGCTCCCAGCCGACGGACTGGCGCATCGACACCTCACTCGGCGCCCAGGCCGCCTTCCGCGTGGAATCCGCCCGGGCCGGCTTCGGCCACCCGTTCACACGCGACTGAGTCCGCAGGCCGGCGCCGTCCGGCCGCGAGAACGGCCGGACGGCGGGTCCGGCCGCGGGGAATCGACGATGGGGCGCGTCAGCGCCGTCGGCCGCTCAGGCGCGGACGACCGAGCGGAGTGGAAGGACGAGATGACGGAACAACCGTCGGCAGGGCAGGGCTCCCAGGAGCCGGAGCCCGGCTGGGCATTCCGGCCCCGTACGCCGGTCACGGCGGAACCGGTCCGCCGGACACCCCCCGAGCGGGTGCGCTCCGACTGGCCCGGGGCGTTCCCCGGCCACGCGCAGGCCACCGCACCGGTCCCGGCGTCCACGGGCATCCCGCACACCCGGGTGCCCGCTCCGTCCGCCGCGCAGGCATCCCCGGCCGCTCCGGCCCTTCCCTCCGGAAGCGTGCCGCCCGGCCCGGGCCCCGTACCCGGGACCGCGCCGGCACCCGCCCCCGCGGCAGGCGCCGCCGAGACCCCGCCCGCCCGGCGGCGCCTGCCGCGGGGCCGTGGCGCGATGAAGATCGTCCTGGCTGTCGCCGTCGTCGCGGCGGCAAGCGGCACCGCAGTGGCCCTGCGCGACGCGGACACCGTGCCCCTGGCGTCCCAGCAGGCCACCCAGGCCTGGAGGGTGCCCGCGCCCGCCTCGGACGACGAACTGGTCGGCAGCTGGAACACCGGCACGCTGCTGGTCCGGGCCTCCACCCGCGGCGGCGTCAGCGCCTACCGGCTGTCCGACGGCAAGCAGATGTGGCGGACCACCCCCGCGGCCGAGGGGACCGTGCCGTGCGCCATGTCCCCGCGCCCGGCCGAACAGGGCATCGGCACGGTCGCGTTCGGCCAGGACGGTCACTCCTGCACGTCGCTGGCCGGCGTCGACGCCGCCACCGGCAAGATCCTGTGGAGCGTGCCCCTGGTCGACGGCAAGCACCCCACCGCGACCGCCACCCGGACCTTCGTGCAGGGCGACGTCGCCACCGTCGTCAGCCAGAACTTCCTGGGCGGCCTCGACATCCGCACCGGCCACCGGGTCTGGGGCTACCGGGCCCGCGGCGCCTACTGCAACGCCCTCGACTGGGGTGCGGAGGGTGTCGTCCTGGTCAACGACTACTGCGCCGACCAGCAGAAGAAGTACACCTTCAGCGCGTACGACGGCGAGACCGGGAAGGTGCTGTGGACCCGGAACGGCAGCACCCGGACCGTGGTGAAGCAGGTCCTGTCCGGTTCACCGCTGATCGCCTCGCTCCACACCCCCACGGAGGACAGCGTCCGCGTCTTCACCTCCTCCGGGGGCAGCCGCAAGCTCGCCGTGGGCAACACCGCGGTGCTGTCCGGCAACGAGTCGGACGCCGACCGCTCCGCACGCCTCGTCGGCGACGTCCTGGTCACCCCGGCCGAGGACTCGGCCGGTGACGGGATCGACGGGTACGACGTCACCACCGGCGCCAAGCTGTGGAGCCGCCCCGGTGCCGCGCTCGCCCGGTCCGCCGCGGAGGACGGCCCGGTGTACGCCGTCTCCACCTCCGGCCCGGCCCAGCTCCTCCGGCTCGATCCGCGCACCGGTGCCGTCACTCCGGTCACCCGCCTGCCGGACGGCACCGGGCACCACCGGTTCACCGCGGGCTCGCTGTACGTGACCTCGGACGGCGGGGTGCTGGAACTCGACGCCCAGGGGTCCGCCGACGCCGTGCGCTTCTACCGGTAGCCGCCGGGCGCCGGGCGCACCGGTGCCACGATGCTCCGGGGCCCGCTCCGGCCCGCCGTGCGACGTTTCGCCCGTGTGCGCCGCCCGGGGCGCCGGGGCGACGGCGGCGGCTTCCGCGGCCCGGTGGACGTGACGTCGGAGCAGGCCGAGCCCGTCACCAGGTGTCCCGGTCGCCGGACGGACGGGGCAGCGGGCGGCCCGCACCGTCTGCGCCGCCCGTCCCGTCGCTCTCCGCCGTCCAGGGCCGCCACCCGGGATCGAAGTGCTGGCACCGCGGCACCGGGACGGTCACGGGCAGGACGGGGAAGTAGCCGTCGAGCCGGATGCTGCGCAGTATGAGGTCGGTGTGGCTGTGCAGGCAGGCCAGCCACAGGCGTCGGCTCTGCCGGTGCAGGATCTGGTCGGCCTCGACGAGCGGCCGGGCGCCACTGCGGTCCATGAAGTCGACACCGCACAGATCTGCGACGACGTAGCCGTGTTCGGCCCGGCGCAGGGCGGTGCCGAACGTCTGGCGCAGGAGGGGCGCGGTGAGGACGTCCGCCTCGCCGTACAGGGACACCAGGATGTGGTCGGGACGGACGGTGGACACGGTGTGGAGGTGCACGACTGCTCCTGGCCGAGGCAAAGCCTGGGTCCTGCGTCCGCCGGGGTCTGGAGCGGCACCTGACATGAAGCCCATCATCTGGGTGAAGGCCCGTTCACCAGCCACGTCAGCTCCGTGGCGGTGGTCGGCGCGGGGGAATGGGGCGCTTGGCCGGTCTGTGTGAATCTCACCCCTTGGGGTGATGTGAGGCCGAAACCCCGGCGACGCCGGTTCGGGTGAACCGGCGCCAGGGTCAGCTCTCTTCGGCTGCGGGGTCTGCTATAGGACGTCTCGGGGCGGACTCGGGAGCGGTGACCACGTGGAGCGCCACGTCGACCAGCTTGCGGTTGCCGCTGCGCGCCATCGTCCGCAGGGCGTTGAACGCGTCGTCCAGCGAGACCTGGAGCCGGTGCGCCAGGAAGCCCTTCGCCTGCTCGATGATGACGCGGCTGTCGAGGGCGTGTTGGAGCTGCTGGGCCAGGATCTCGCGCTGTCGCGACGCCCGTTCCTGCAGGATGCCGATCGTGGCGATGTCGGCCAGCGCCTGACCGAGCATCGCGTTCCGTTCGTCGAGGATGCCGGGTTCGGCGCGGAAGAGATTCAGCGCGCCGATGACCTGTCCGTTGTGCCTCATCGGCAGAGCGCACACACTGTGGAAACCCTCCTGCCGGGCCGCCTTGGCGAAGCGGGGCCAGGGCAGGTCCGTGACGGGCGCCTGCGGGTCGGCGTCGTTGTAGTCGATCCGGCGCCGTTCCGTGTAGCAGGCCACGCACGGCCCTTGGTAGCCCTGCAGCTGCAGGAGCTCCAGCAGCCGGGCCTTCTCGCTGGAGGCGGCGATCAGGTGCAGGCGGCCCTGGGGGTTGGTCAGCAGGATGCCCGCGGCGTCGACGTCCAGCAGCGAGACGCAGTGCCCCGCCAGGCGATTGAGGAATTCGATCACATCGAACTCCTCGACGAGGGTGTCGGCCAGGTCGACAAATGCTGTGATCAGTGCTTCTTCGCGTGCCATGACGGACGCTCCTCACCTGTCCTCGTCGTGTTCCGTGGAGGGCGGAGAGCCGTGGGTGCCTTCCTCCTGGGCCGTGAACGCCTCGACTCCCTCCAGGACCCCGCCTGCGACGTGGGACAGGGGCCTCCCTTCGCTGAAGGCCCGGCCGCGCAGCCGTGCGAAAGCCTCCTCGATTCCGACGCCGAGCTGCGCCGCCACCATCCCCGTGGCCTGATAGATCTTCAGGCTGTCCTCGCCCACACCGATCTCCTGGGGGTCGGACGCGCCGGCTCCCTCCGACAGGGCCAGCAACTGGTCCACGGCGATGGCGGAGAGCAGGATCGCGTCCCGCGTCTCGTCCTGTCCGAGGCGGCCGGGCTGCCGGCGGTAGAGAGAGAGGGTGCCCAGGCGGACGGCGCCCACCTGGAGGGGGAACGCGAAGACTGCGCGTACACCGGCGGCCCGCGCCAGCGAGGCGAATCCCGGCCACCGGTCCGCCACCTCGGGCTCGTCCAGATCGGCGGTGAGCACCGGCCTGCGGGTCTCCCACGCGTCCACGCAGGGACCTTCGCCCACGGTGATCTGCAGGTCCTCCATCGACGCCGCGGCCCGGTCGGTGGTGTGCAGGGCTCCCCGGCTCTCGCCGCGGCCGATGAGAACGGCGGAACAGTCCACGCTGCACATGTCCACGGCGACCTTGCACACCGCGTCGATCCCCGGGCCGTGCAAGGCGGCCAGGTCGTTCACCATCTGACGCAGGTGTGCCGCGCGCATGGTCAGCTCTTCCCGTTCCACACCGGCGGTATCGGCCAGGGCGCCGCCCAACCTGCCGCTGACGCCCGAAGTGCCGCGCTCCGATGCGTCGGCGGAGGGTGTCTCGTTCGGGCTGATACGAGGGTTCATGTCGTTCGACCTCCTTCAAACACCTTGGTCGCGAACGGGGCCAGGGTGATGGGGCCGGAAGGCCTCGGGCGGCCGAGCCGTTGGGCACTTGTCAGGGGCACCGAACGGATCGAACGTGTGACGCACCGTCTGTTCGATCGCTGAGTCACGTGGTTGGCGTGCCGGGGGAGTCGTCGGACACGCCTGTCGCGAGAGAGCACTGCCGGGACGGGGTCGGCAGGCGTGGGGGATCTCGTCCTTGCCGGAGACGGATTGCCGAGTAGGGCCGAGCGGGCGTCAGAGGGCGTGGAACCGGTGCGCAGGAGCGGTGAGTCCGTCGTCCGGGCGAGGCGGCTCCGGGCGAGGCGGCTCCGGGCGAACGGCCATGGCCGGTCCACGTCCTGCCGACGAGCACGCGCGGGTATCGGCCGCGGCCGGCTTCCGGCCGCCTGCCGTGGGGCGGGGCCGGGCGGCACGCCGAAGTCCACCGTTGTCGTGGCCCGGTTGTACGGGGGTCACGCGGGGGCGTGTGGTGTCGCGGGGCGTCGTGCGGGGGCGCGCGGGGTTGTGCGAGGTCGCGCGGGGGCGCTGTCATTCCCGGGGGCTGGAGGTTCGACAGCGAGGAGGTCGGCTGAGGAGGGTGTGGTCCAGGGGCGCTGCGAGCGGGATGCGAACGGTGTCCGGCTCCGGGAGCGGGCGGAGCGTACCGCCACAGGAGCGCTCACGGCGGTCGACGGGTCACAGCGAGGTCCGGATGATCGCGTCGAGTTCGTCGTCGAGGTGCTCCTGGAAGCAGGGGTGCAGATCCTCGCGGCCGACCGGCACCACCATGCCGGTGCGGTCCAGGAACGCCAGCAGGGGCGGAGCGGAGCTGCGGAACAGCGCCTCCTCCTCGCAGACGCGGATGTGGATCAGTACGGCGTCCGGGTGGCGGCTCTGCGCCGGGAGCACGCGGACGTCCCCCTCGCCGGCCGGCCGCAGCAGTCCCTCCAGGAGCAGCTCACGGGCCACGTACCAGGTGACGGGTGTGTCACCGGGCAGTGCGAAGGTGAGCCGGACCGCCAGCGGATCACAGCCGTGGTACAGCATCCGCACCGGAATGGGGTATTCGAGATCATCGGCCAGGAAGTCCATGAGGATCTCGGCGTCGACCAGGTGTTCCATCGGGTCCTCTCTCGTCGCGGGCCTTCGGAGCACCGCCGGCCGTGCACCGGCCGCGCGCTCGCCGCACCGCCGAGGGGTCCCTGACGTCCGGGCAGTGGGAGGGATTCCATGGGTGAGCCTTCGCTGTCGGACCGACGGTGGCGACGGGGCGGGACGGGGGCCGAGGCGGTACGGCATGCAGCCGCTGCATGCCGTACCGCCTCGGCCGGCCCGGCCGGTCTTCGTCGCGTTCGTCGGACTCAACGAGGCGGGGCCCGCACTGTCACACACCCGTCCCGGACGGACCGAACCGGCGGGGCCGCGCCGTCGGACAGGGCCGCCGGGAGCGCGGCGCAGAGGGCCGCGGCCCCGGGCGAGGTGCCGGCCGCTGCCCGGGCGGCCACGGCGGGAAGGGCGGCCCCCGGAGCGGCGCCGTCAGCCGTCGCGGTCGACGGCCCCGTGTCCACGACAGTGAGTCGTCGGCAGCCGGTCGCATGCGGTGGAACGGCTGTGGCGGCGCGGGGCGGAGGCAGGAGGCGACGGCGGCCGGGCGGCGGGTGGCCACCGGTGGCCCGGGTGGGCGGATCGGCGTTCTCGGAGGCCGCCCTGCCGGGGCGCCGGGCGGGGCCGGCGCCCCGACTGGTGGGGCACGGGAGGTCGGCCCATGCTGGGGTTGTGTCACGTGAGGAGTTCTCCTGCGACGTGGCGGTGGTGGGCGGCGGGCTCTCCGGTCTGCGGACGGCCCGCGAGCTGGCGGCGGCCGGAGTGTCGGTGCTCGTCGTCGAGGCCCAGCGCCGGGTGGGCGGGCGCACCTACACCGTCACCATGCGTGACGGTGTCGCCATCGACCACGGTGGCCAGTGGGTGAGCCCCGGCCAGGACCACGTCGTGGAGTTGTCCCGCACCCTGGGGGTGGAGCTGTTCCCGAGCTGGGACGACGGCCTGACCGTGCACTGGCACGACGGCCGGCGCGGCACCGCGCCGGGGCTGTTCCTGGAACGGGCGGAGGAGTCCGCCGCCGCACTGCGGCAGTCCGCCGCGGATCTGACGCGGCTCGCCGGGGAGTTGCCGGCGGGGCGGCCCTGGGCCGCCCCGCACGCCGAGGAGTGGGACGCGATCACCTTCCAGGACTGGCTGGACGCCCGGGTCGAGGACCCGGCGGCGCGCGCGGGGCTGGCACGCAGCCTGGAAGGGGTCTTCGGCGGCGGCCCCGGCCGGACCTCGTTGCTGGCCGCGCTGGCGATCGTCCGCTCCGGCGCCCATGAGATCACCCGGCTCGTGTCGGACCGGGACCTGGGCCCCGAACGTCGCTTCGTCGGCGGCGCGCAGCGGATCAGCGCCCGTATGGCCGCGGAGCTGCCGCACCCGGTGCTGCTCGACGCGCCCGTGTCCGCCGTGCTGGACGACGGCGCCGGAGTGCTGCTCACCACCCGGGCGACGACGATACGGGCGTCCCGCGCGGTGCTGTCTCCCGCTCCCGCCCTGACAGCCCGGATCCGCTACGAGCCACCTCTTCCCGCGGCCCGGGACCACCTCACCCAGCGCATGCCCATGGGATGGGTGATCAAGACGCACTGCGTGTACCCGGAGCGCTTCTGGGCGGCCGACGGGCTGTCGGGGAAGGTGGTGAGCGACCACGGGGCGGTCCGGGCCACGGCGGACAACTCACCCCCGAGCGGCACCCCGGGCGTGCTGGTCGCCTTCATCGAGGGCGCGGAGGCCCGTCGGCTGGCCCCGGCGTCGCAGGCCGAGCGCCGGAACGCCGTCCTGGCCGACCTGACACGCTACTTCGGCCCGGAGGCCGGCTCGCCGAGCTCGTACCACGAATGGTCGTGGGGCGACGACCCGTACACCAGGGGCGCGTACGGCGGATACCTCACCCCTGGCGTCTGGACGGCGTACGGCCCGGCGCTGGCCGCCCCGACGGGGCGGCTCCACTGGACCGGGACGGAGACCTCCACGGCATGGAACGGCAAGCTGGAGGGCGCCGTCCGGTCGGGCGAGCGGGCCGCGCGGGAGGTCCTGGACGCCCTCTGAGGCTGTGCAGGGGAGCCTCCTGCCCCGAGAGAGCGGTGCCACCGGCCGAGTGCCGCTGCCGCGCCGAGGAAGGATCCGCTCACGTGAGCTGCCGCGCGAGGGGGAACCCGTGAAGCGGGGTGCCGTGACGCGAGGCCTGCGTTTCGGTCTGGTCGTCGGAGGGGTCTGCGCGGTGGGCTGGGGCGCCGTGTGGACGGCTGCGGTGATGGTCGCGTCGGTGGTGGCGCCTTGGCGCGCAGTGCTTCCGGCTCTCTTGTCCGAAGTGGTCCTCATGGGTGGCAGCCTGTCGGTGGGCGCAGCGCTGGGCCTGCTCCTCGGCGCGGCGTTGGCACTCGCGCCGGGCCGGCTCACGACTCATGGGCTGCTCCGCCGGCTTCTGGCGGGAGTTGTCGCCGGAACGCTCTTCGTCGGCGAGGCCGTGGTCAGTGCGGAAGGCGGCATTCAGCAGGTGCTGTCGACGCTCGCGGCCGTCCCGGTGGTCGGTGCGGCAGCGGCTGCGTGCAGTGGGGACATCGCGGGAAGGAGCCGCCGCCATGCCTGGTTGTGGGAGCGCACACCTCGGTGGGCCGATGTCCGATCACTCGCCTGGCGAGGGAGGCTCCGTGCCGTGGCCGAGCTGCTGTGGAACTGACGCCCGTCGCCTCGGAACCGCATGTGCTCCTGGTCCGGGCCCGAGAGGTCGGCGGCGCGCGCTTCCTTCCGGGCCGCGGAGCGGCTTTCCGACCACCTGACCCGGCCGTCGCTGCCACGGGCAGACGACGGCCGCCCCGTGTCCACCCGCCCCCGAACGGGGCCCCGCCCGGGCGCGTCAGCCCGTCCGTCCGGGGACGGTGCCATGGGCGGGGGTCGCGCCCGGGCGGAGCATCTGGCTCGCGGCCAGTTCGCGGTAGAGGGGGCTGCACGCCAGCAGTTCCTCGTGGCGTCCGGCGGCCTCCGTGCGGCCCTCGTGCAGGACGACGATGTGGTCGGCGTGCTGCACGGTGGACAGGCGGTGGGCGATGACCAGGACGGCGCACTCCTGACCGACCTCCTTCATGACACCGATGAGGGCCGCCTCGTTGATCGCGTCGAGGTGGGAGGTGGGCTCGTCCAGGAGGAGCACCGAGGGGCGCGCGAGCAGGGCGCGGGCGACGGCGACGCGCTGGCGTTCTCCGCCGGACAGGGTGCTGCCGCGTTCGCCGACGACGGCGTCCAGACCGCCGGGTAGCCGGTCGACCACCTCGTCGAGCCGGGCCAGTTCGACCACGCGCCGGATCTCCGCCTCCGTCGCGCCGGGCATGCCGTAGGCGATGTTGTCGCGCAGCGTGCCGTGGACGACGTGGCTGTTCTGGTCGACGACCGCGATCCGGCGGCGGCAGGCGTCACGGGTGAGTTCGGTGGTGGGCCTTCCGTCGAAGAGCACCGTTCCTGCGTCCGGCTCGTAGAACCGTGCCGCCAGTGCGAAGACCGTGCTCTTCCCGGCTCCCGACCGGCCCACCAGGGCGACCTGCTGCCGGTGCGCGACGGTGAACGAGATGCCCCGCAGGACGGGCCGCTGCGTGTCGTAGCCGAAGCGGACGTCGTGCAGGGCGAGGGCGACCCGTCCTGGTGCGGTGGACGGCCGCACCGGCAGCGGCGTGTGCGCTGCGGCCTGCCGAGTCTGCGGCGCCGTCGGCTCCACAGGCAGTCGGAGTGCCCCTTCGATGCGCTGGTAGGCGCCCATCCCGCGCTGCACGAGGCCCATGGCGCGGAAGACGGAGGACAGGGGCAGGACGAGGAACGAGGCGTACAGCAGGAAGGCGACGAGGTCGCCGAGGGATCCGGCGTGGTTGTCGACGCGCAGGCCGCCCACGACCAGGACGATGAGGAAGGAGCCCTGGACGGCGAGTTCGACCGCGGGGCTCATCACCGAGGCGAGCTTCGCGGTGCGCACGCCCGCACCGTAGGCCGCCTCCACGCGCGCGCCGATGCCGGCCGCCTCGCGCTCCTCGGCACGGTGGACGCGGACCATCGGCAGGGCGCCGAGGGCGCGTTCGAGGTCGGCGGCGAGGGCGCCGACGGAGTTCTGCATGTGCTCGGAGGCGTTGCGGATGCCTGTGAGGAGCGAAGCGACGACGAAAGCCGCCGCGGCCACCGTGGCGGCGACGAGGAGCAGCAGCAGGGGGTCGAGCCACGCCATGAGGACGATCGCCCCGGCCGCGACGATGCTCCCCGTCACCAGGTCGACGAGAGCCTGCGACACGACCTCCCGGAGCACGGTGGTGTCGGCCGTCACCCGGGAGATGAGGTCGCCTGCGCGGTGCTGGTCGTACTCTCTCATCTCCAGCCGGAGCAGCCGTCCCACCAGCCCGTGCCGGAGTTGCCGGACGACGCCTTCACCCATCCGCTCCAGGAGGAACCGCCCCGCGGCCCCGGTGGCCGCCTCGACGACGAACAGTGCGCCGAGGAGGGCCAGCAGGGGCCAGATCACCTGCCCGTGGCCGCTCGCGTCCACGACGTGCTTGGCGACGAGCGGCTGCGCCAGCCCGAGGGCCGACCCCACGAGCGTCAGGGCGGTGGCGGCGGCGATGGCGCCGCGGTGCCCGGCGGTGAGGCGGTACATGGTGGCGACGGCCGCTCGGGTGGACGTGCCGCCCGTGGCGCCCGCGGCCGGGCTGCCGTTCACCGCGGCCGGGCCGCCGTTCACCGCCGACGCGCCGGTCATCGGTCGGTGGGCCGCGGCAGCGGGCCGACGGCCACCAGCCGGGCGAAGTAGCCCTCCGGCGCGCCCTCGCCGACGGGGTGACCGTCCGCCTCGATCCAGGCGTGCGCGGTGAACGGCGGGACGACGCGGACGCCGGTGCACCAGGTCGGCCATGTTCCGCCGAGCCGGCACAGCAGCGCGGCCCCCAGGGAGCGCGGCAGGCATCCCCTCGGTCCGGCGCAGTGCAGGCTGGCGGCGCACATGGCGTCGCGGGCGTTCAAGGCCTGCGCGGTGCCGGCGGGCGCCGCTCCGCGCCGCAGCAGGCCGAGTACGGTGCGGATGCGGCGCGGCGGCAGGAGGGCGAGGAGGAGGGCGGGGAGCAGGACGAGACGGGCGGCCAGGAGCCGGGTCGGGGGGACGCCCGTGGGCCGTTCCAGCGCGCTCGGTGTCGTCATGAGGCGAGCCCCGAACTCCTCAGCTCCCGGACGAGAGTCTCGACGTCCTGCAGGGCCTGGGCCTGGTCGATGTCGAACTCGCGGACCAGCGCGGCGGCGGCGTCCGACTCCTCGCCGCCGGCCAGCAGGGTCCGTACCACCACGGTGGCGGTCGGATTCAGCTCCCAGTAGGTGCCGGCTCGTTCGTCCAGCAGCACCGTGCCGTAGTCGGTCTCGGCCGTGGAGATGTTGTCACCGAACCCCAGGGGCATGCGGGGGCCTTTCTGTACGGGGGATGTGGTCAGGGCTGTGGGATGCGGTCGCGGTCGCGGGCCGGTCCCCGCAGCCACACCTCGGTGGCGATCGTGGAGTAGAGGATGGCGTCGGACAGCCCCCGGGAGGCGGGACGCAGGGCGAGGCGACGGAGCTCGGAGCCGTCCACCAGCCCCAGTTCTTCCAGCCGTGAGTCCTCCCACAGGGCCAGCAGGTCGGCGCGGTGCTGCCGCAGGCCGTTGGAGGCGTCCATGGAGGCCGTGGCCTTGTCGGCCCGCCGCAGGCAGGGCTCGGGCACGATGCCGCGCATCGCGGCGGTCAGGACGGGCTTGTACCGCCAAGGGGTCACGCGCTCACTCGGACGGACGGCGAGACACGCCTCGATGACGCGGTCGTCGAGGAAGGGCGAGGCCATCGGCAGTCCGGTGCGGGCCGCCATCCGGTCCCACTGGCGGATGACGCGGGTGCACGACCTGATCTGCTCCAGGTCGCTGTGCAGGCCGCGGTCCGGGTGCAGCGGCGAGGCCGTGGCCGCGGTGCGGAGCAGCGCCCTGCGGGCAAGGCGCTCGGCCTCGGGCGTCATCCAGTGGAACAGGCGCGGGGCCATGCCCCAGCCGAGGCCCGTGGCGACCGACGGGGGCAGCGGATCACGCAGGTGGCCGGCGGTGTCGGCGAGCCACGTCCCGTACGGACGGGAGTCGGCGAGGGCGCGGACCGTTCCGGCGAGCGGCCACTGCCACAGGGCCCTGAACCCCCTCAGCTGGCGCAGCGCGAACAGCGGCCGGGTGCGCAGCAGGCGGTGGTGGTACGCCTCGGAGCACCATGCCACGTGGTCGCCGCCGATGCCGGTCAGGTGCAGCCGGCTGCCCCGGTCGGCGAGGCCGGGCAGGTGGTGCAGGACGCGGGAGCGGTCCATGACGCCGATGGTGGGTTCGTCGAGGAGGTCGTCGATGCCGAGGAGGTTGTCGTAGACCAGCGGTGAGGCGTCGGCGTCCCAGACCACGTGCTCGACGTCGGGGAGATGCCGCATCGCCTGCTCGGCCCAGTGCAGGTCGGTGTCCGCCGGGTCGCGTCCCGGCCAGGTGCTGGCCACCACGCGGGCGGGGGAGCGGTCGGCCAGAAAGCACACCGAGGTCGAGTCCAGGCCGCCGGACAGGTCGCAGCTGACCACGCCGCCCTGGCGGGTGCGCGCGCCGACCGCCTCCTGGAGTGCCGTCCGGATCAGGGGGGCCGCTTCGGCGAGCGGGCGGACCGGCTCCGGTGGTGTCCACCAGCGGGTGTGGCGGACGGTGCGTCCGTCCACGGCGACGACCACGGCGTCCTGCGGCGGGACGGCGGTGACCGCACGCCACAGGGATGTCTCGAACAACGGATAAGGGGCGGGCCACAGGAGCCTGACGGCCAGTTCCTGGACGGACGGCTCGTGCCCCAGTGCGGCGGCGAGCGTGTCGGCGCGGGAGGCGGCCACCCGTACGCCGTCGATCTCCGCGTGGAAGACCAGGCGCAGTCCGGAGGCCGTGCCCTGGACCCTGACCTGTCCGTCGAGGGCACCGACGAGATGGAAGCTGCCGGGGAGGGACCGGGCCAGTGCGTCGAGCTCCGCGAGATCACGCAACCGGGCTGCCCGGCGCCGCAGTTCGCCGGCGTCGACGGGGCAGCAGCCGACGACGGCGAGGGCGGCGGTGCCGGCGGTCGCCGTGACGATCTCGTCGTCGTGCCAGTGGCCGACCAGCCAGGGCCGGCCCGACGCGTGCGCGAGGCTCCGGTGTCCGGAACGGGAGAAGGAGCGGGCCACGGCGGCCGCGTCCACGTGGTCGGTGAAGACCGCGAAGTGCGGGTCGCCGGGGCCCGTCCCCGCACTTTCGTGCAGTTCAGTCATGTCGTCGGTCAGGGACCGTCAGCCGTCAGTTCTTGCTCAGGACCAGCCGGTCGTTACCGGAGCGCCCCAGGAGCCCGGTCTCCTTCCGGAACGTGCCGAGCCGGACGAGAGTCGGTGCCTCGTAGGCCTTCTTCATGACTACTCCTCAGGTTGGTGTCGTCCGACCACCTCCCGGAACGGCGACGGCACCGGGTCTGCCGGTGGCCTGCCGCTCGGTCCCGGAGTTCATCGGGAACCCGGTGGGGAGGTGGATGCATCACCAGACAGCGGCAGAAGGCGGGCCACTGGCAAGAGCAGTCGTGAAACTCGGATCATGTGCAGAATCTGGACTCCGTGAGTGGCGAACCGGCTCGTGCGCGGATGGGTACGGCGTCGTATCGCTTGCGGGGCGGTCCTGCGCAGGCTCGACAGAAACGTTTTGACGTGTGCTGCGGGAGTGGCCCGCCATCTCTCCGGAGGCGGTGGCGGCATGGTCGCGGGTGGGCGCCGCCAGGCGCATTCCGTGCCTGCGGCCGTGCGCCCTTTCCTGTGAGGTCGCTGTGTATTCCCCCGGGAGGTTCGCCCCGGCGGATCGCCGCGGGCCAGGAGAGCGAGCGGTCCCGGCGGTCGTGGATCCGGGGGCGGTGCGAGGGGCGTGGGTCGTGTCCGGGCCGTGCCTCCCGCCGGGTGCACGGCGCGGCGGGGAGGTGGCGGTGCGGCAACCGCCTGGCGGGGCCCGCCGCCGCCAGGCGCCGGGCGCTTTCGTGCGGGAGGCCGTACGGCCTGTGGTCCGAGCCGATCAGACTCCGTCGCCGGTGTGCGCCTCGGTGGCGACGGGCCGGCGGGTGTCGAGGTTGCGTGCGGCCTGTTCGAGCATGCGGCCGTTCATCCGGATGGACAGGCCCCGGGGCGTGAGCCGCGTAGCGGTGCGCAGCCTCCGGTCCGGGATCACCGTTGCGCGCCGCCTGCGCAGAGCGTCGAAGGCCTGGCGGACGGCGGTCTCCACGGGCAGGGGGCGCAGGGGCAGGCGCCCGCGGTCCAGGCCGAGGGAGTCGATGATCGGTGTGTCGACGTTGCCCGGCAGCATGACGGTGACGGCGACTCCGGCCGGGCCGAGTTCGTGGTGGAGTGCCTCGCCGAGGTGCAGCACGTAGGCCTTGGAGGCGCTTTCGTGCGCCATGTGCGGCAGGCCGTGAAGGGCTCCGAGGGCGGAGACGAGCAACATGGCACCCCCGCCGCGGGCGGTGAACCGGCGCCCGAACGCGTGGGCGAGCTCCAGGTGCGTGGTGGTGTTGAGGGTGAGGCGGGTCCTCAGGTCGTCGAGGTCCTGGTCGAGGAACAGGCCGGGGCGGCCCGCGCCGGCGTTGGACACGAGCAGGCCGACGTCGAGATCACCGACGGCGTGCAGCAGGGTGGCGGCGCCGTCGGTCCGGCTCAGGTCGACGGTGACCACCCGGTGCCGCACGCCGTGCTGCTCGGTGAGGCGGCGGCCCAGGTCCTCCAGGCGCCCGGTGGACCGGGCGGCGAGGACGAGGTGCACCCCCTCGGCGGCGAGGTGCTCGGCGACGGCCCTGCCGATGCCGGACGACGCTCCGGTGACGACGGCCCAGGGCCCGTAGTCGGAAACGGTGCTCATCGTGGAACTTCCTTCCGTGGAAGTGGGTCGGGGTGCGCCGGCCGGGACCGGCTGATCGGGTGCGCGGGGCGCGGGCCACGCGACTTGTGGCGGGGTGCCGTGCCGGGCGCCGCGAGCCGTCGGGCCCTCCCGGTCATCGCGCCGGGAGGTCGCCGGCCCAGCCGTCGGCGGGTGCGTGGCCCGGCTCGTCCGAGCGCGTTCGCCGCCTCCCCCGAGCGAGTCAGTTGGATGACTAACTTAAGCGGAGACGGGGGCGGCGGCGCAAGAGGTATCGTTCGGTTTGATGACTGACTCACAGCGGACCAGAGCCGGAGGCAAGCAGGAACGGCTCGTCAGGGCGGCATCCGAGCTGCTGCACGAGAACGGCGTGGCACGCACCTCGCTGGCGAAGGTGGCCGCCGCGGCGGACGTCCCGCTGGGCAACGTCTACTACTACTTCAAGACCAAGGACGAACTCGTCCAGGCGGTGATCGCCGCCCACGCCGAGGCGATCCGGGCCGAACTGGCCGGACTGGAGCGGCAGCACCCGCTCCCCCTGGACCGCCTGAAGGCGTTCGCCCGCTCCCTGACACGGTCCGGCGCACACGTGTCCCGCTACGGCTGTCCCCACGGCACGCTCTGCTCGGAACTCGGCAAGCGCGAGGACGGTCCGGGCGCCGCTGCTGCCGCCCTGATGGGCGAGTACGTCGACTGGGCGCAGGACCAGTTCCGGCTTCTGGGTCAGCAGGACGCGCGCGACCTCGCGCTCACCCTCGTCTCCGTCTTCCAGGGCGCGTCCCTGCTCGCCCACACCTTCCGGGATCCCGATGTCATGCGGGGACAGGCGGAGCAACTGGAGCGGTGGCTGGACATGGTCGGGCAGCCGCGGTGACGCGGTGTCACCGCGCCACCACCACGGCCTGCTCCGGACCCTGCGTACGGCGATCCCAGGGGCCCGCGCGGCACGCTGACCGTCCTCGCCCGCGCCCCGTAGGCGTTCGGGCCGAGCCGCGCCACCGCGTGAGCGGCGGGCGGTGGGCCGGGAAGTGGATCAACGGGGCCCCGGGCCCCTGCGGGGAGGGCGGCGGCAGGGCCTCGTCGTTCAGGCGGAGGCGCACAAGCGGAAAGACGGAGAAGCACGGAAACCGGGAATCAGAGAAGCCGAGGACGGGGGACGCCTGCGTCGCGGTCCGGCGTTCCTCGCGGCTGCCCCGGCGATCTGCGACCCGGTCGGCCGGATCTCAGGTGCGCCGGAAGAACTCCACCTCCGCGACCGCGACATGACGCCCCGGCGCGAGTCCGGTGACCGACCGCAGCACCAGCCGTACGGCCACCACGTCGTCGACGCCGGTGGGGACGGTCTGCGGACCCGGCTTGTCGCTGAGTGAGAGTGCCTCGTGGTGCACCGTGCCGTCCGCCGAGGTCATCTCCAGATCCATCCTCAGCGCCCGGGCCTCGCGCGCGTACTGCTGCGGCGACGTGGACGCGCCGTTGGTGACGATGACGTCGACCAGCCGGAACGGCTCGCCGAAGGTGAACGTCACCGAGGCACCGGCCCCGGGGGCGCCCCAGTAGTGGTTGCTCAGGCCGTCCGTCGTGTCCGTCGCCGGATGGGAGGGGACCTCGGCGCTCGCCGTGACGAGCGTCGGGGTGACGGCCGCGGCGCCGCCGAGCTTGTCCCGCGTGTCGCCGATCAGGGCACGCCCGGCCGGCAGCAGCAGGAACCCGGCCGCGCACAGCGCCGCGACGACGGCCAGGATCACCAGCAGACGCACCGCGCGACCGGACCCGGCCCGGACCCGGCGACGCAGCGGCCACACGGTCCGCCACCAGGGCAGCGGGGCGGGCGCCGGCGCCGGGGCCAGTGGGGCGGCGCAGCGGCGGCAGAACCGGCGGTCCGGCGGATTGTGCGTGCCGCACTCCCGGCAGGGACGACCCGCCACCTCTTCCGGCGCCTCGACGGGGCGTACGCGAGGACGCGGCGCGACCGGCCGCGCGGGCTGTACCGGCAGCACCGGCTCGGTGTGTGGACCGGCCCGTCCGTCCGACCCGGGAAGCCGGGGGCCGGGTGCGTCCGCGCCGGGGCCGCCGGAGACGTCCGCGCCGCCCGCCGGGGCCGCTTCCGGCGGGCTCGGCCGGTGCGGGCCGAAGGGGTCGCCGTCTCCGGGGGCATCGCCGTCGGGCAGGACACGGCCGGGTGCGTCGCCGGAGCGCGCCGCACGCGACCCCGCACGGCGCCACCTCCTGACGGAGGCGCCGCGTTCCTCCCCGGCCCCGCTTCCGGTGTGGTCGGCCGCGCCGGGGCCGGGCGCCCGCCTTCGGCCCGCGTCGTCCGGCGGCTCCTCCCCGGCCGGCCGTGGCGGCGCGCCAGGCACCGCGGCGTCGTGAGCAGCGGCAGCCGGCATCGCACCGTCCGCAACCGCGCTGTTCCCGGTCGCCTCGTCCCGAGCCGCCATGTCAGGCGCTGTCGTGTCAGGCGCTGTCACGTCCGGTGTCGCAACGTCCGGAGCAGCGGCCGAGGACGGCCCGGCGCTCGCGTCGGGCCGCGTACCGCTCGTGTCCGGACCCTCCCGGCCCTCCCCGCGGGCGCGTCCCGCGGCTCCGCCGCCCCGCGTGGACGGGGAGCGGGAGGCTGTGGTGCGGGAGGGCGCGGCGTGGGAGGCGGGAGGCTCGCCGCCCGCCGGGTCCGGCGACGGCCGTCCGTCCGACGGCGGGGCGTCCGCCCCGCCGGGCGGCGGGAGGGGTGCTCCGGAGGCGGTGGACCGGGAGGACGTGTCGGGCGCAGCGTGGGACCAGCCCAGGTACGTCCCGCAGTTGCGGCAGAAGTCGTCCGTGGGATCGTCGGCCGCGCCGCACGAGGGACAGGTGCGCACGAGATCACTCCCCGTCCCCGGCGGGCGGGCCGGGCAGGAACTCCACCCGGCACGAGACGTGCACGGGGCACAGCACCCGTACGGCCTTTCGGACCCGCGCCTCGTCCACGTCCGGGGTGCGGTCCGGCCACACCCGGACCACCACCTCGCCTGCCGCGCGCGGTGGCAGGGCGGCGCCCGCGGTACGCGACCACGCCGCCCCGCCGTCGCCGGTGACCTCCGCGTTCACCCCGAGGGTGAGCCGAAGCCGTTCGACCAGGCCGTGCCGGGTGCCGCGCCGGCGGTGCAGGTCCACCGCCTGCATCACCGCCGCACGGCGCAGTTCCGCGGGCCGGTGCTGGTCGTCGGCGGCGCCCACCCACGACGACAGCCAGGCGACGAAGTCGAGCGGTGCCACCCGGGGGTCGAGATAGGCGGGCAGGTTGTCGAGGGTGGAGAAGACCGGGGCCAGCACGGTGTCCAGCCCGGCGGTGAAACGCTGTGCGAAGTCGTCGTCGGCGTACAGCGCGGGCAGCAGACCCCCGATCGGATGCCGGCTCTCCAGGCCCGGCACGGCGGCGCGACTCATGACCGCCCCTCGGGTTCGAGGGCCTGCACGACGACCTGGTGCCGGTAGGAGAACACCAGCGCGCCCGGATCCACGTCGATCCGGTCGGCGGGCGCCCCGCGCCGGCCGGTGACCGGGTCGGCGGCGAACAGCCTGATCTCCTCCACCAGCGCGTCGCCGGTGGCGCGCTGCAGGACACCGAACACCTCCCCGTACTGCACCGCCCGGCCGAACGGCCACCCCGTGCCGTCCGGACCGCCGCGCAGCGGGTCGAGGTACCGGAACAGCGCGGTGAGCGCGGCGTCCCGCACCCGGTCGGTGTCGCCGGGCGGAGCCGCGAGGCGGGCGACGACGGTGACGCCCTGATAGAACGGCGGCTCCACCACCAGCCGCGTCCCGATCAACCGCCGCTCGTCCAGGCTCGCGGTGATCGCGGCCAGCACCTGGTCCGAAGGGATCAGCTGCTCGAACCGCAACCGGTCGCCCTCGTCGGCCACCGCGTCCGGCACCACCAGCACCCGCACCGCGCCCGCATCGGCCTCCCCGGCCGGCAGGCAGCGCACCCGGCGCACCGAGGGGGCCGCCTGCCGGCTGATGACCTCGTAGTCCTCGGCGGTGACCGCGCGCTCCTGCATCCGCAGCGCGCCCGGTGCCCGCAGCTTGGCGTTCTCGACGGTCTCGCCGGCCGCTCCGCCGCGCGCCGCCTCCCGGTTGCCCACCCGGGCGATGTAGGGCACGGAACTGCGCAGCACCGAGATCGCGCCACGGGCGACGTTGCCGGCCGGGCCGCCGCCGGTGCGGTACCGCGCCACCCGGATCCGGGCGCCCTTCTGCGGTACCGCGCCGCACAGCCGCAGTGTCCCGTCCGGTTCGCGCAACGCCGGGGGGAAGGAGAACGCGCCGGTCGTGGCGTCGACGGCGACGTGCCGGTCGTCGGGACCCGAGCGGCCGAAGTGCTCCACCACCTCCCACCGCTGCCATCCGTCGGCCGAGGAGACCTCCACCACCGGCGGCTCGCCGTCCAGGAGCACCGGAGGTCGGCCGAGACGGAACGTCTGGCCGGCGACACCCTCGGACGTGCCGAGCACCACGTCGCGGACGGTCTCGGCGTGTTCGGCGGAGGTGGTGCCGCCGACCGTGAACACCGTCGCCTCGCGCACCGTCGGGGACTCCGAGTAGAACGGCTGACCCGGCTCCGGTTCGGTGACACGGCAGCGCAGCCAGCCCGCCCTGGTCCCGCCGATCACGGACGCCGTGTGCCCGGGCGGCACGTGCACGAGGACCTCACCGGGCCGGTTCAGGCCGCCGGTGGTGTCCGATCCGGTCTCGCAGGCCTCCCAGCGGCTCCCGGTCCACGCCTCCCACACCAGCGGCGGCTGCCGCGGGTCGACGCCGACCCCCTCGACCCGGCTGTCCAGGCGGACCGCGAGCACGCAGTGCGGCACGGCGAGAGGCAGCCCGAACAACAGCGCGTCACCCGGCTCGGGGACCGCCTGGAAGCACGGCACGTCGCGGCCCTCGGCGAGTTCCGCGGTGCGGTCGGTCCGGTCACCGGTCCGGGGGACGGTCACCAGCCGCGTCAACTCGCTCGGCACGATGCGCAGCTCACCGGTGGTCGCGAAGACGACGGTCTCCTCCGTCTCGCCGTCCGCCGTGGACACCTCGGTGCCTGCGGGCAGGGTCACCGTGTCGTGCTGCGGCGCCGACAGCCAGAAGTCCACCTGCGTGCTCGCCGCGGCCGGCGGGAACAGGCGGACGCCCAGCAGGTCGAGGAAGGCGGTGTAGTTCTTGTCGGGCACGCGGTTCAACCGGTACAGCAACTGGTCCACGAGGTACGCGAACGTCTCGATCAGCGTGACACCCGGGTCGGACACATTGTGGTCGGTCCATTCCGGCGCGCGCTGCTGCACGTACCGCTTCGCCTCGTCGACGAGCTGCTGGAACCGCCGGTCGTCCAGGTTGGGGGAGGGCAGGGCCATCAGTCCGCGACCGCTTCCTCGGCCCCCTCCTCGGAGGGGATCGTGTAGAAGGGAAACACCAGATTGCGCCGGTCGTTGGTGGGTCGCACCGTGTAGCGCACGTCGATGTAGAGGGTTCCGTCGTCGACCGCGTCGAAGGCGACCACCACGTCGTCCACCGTGATCCGCGGCTCCCAGCGCTCCAGCGCCTCACGCACCTGCCGGGCGATCCGCCCCGCGGTGGCGCCGTCGCCGGGTGCGAAGACGAAGTCGTGGATGCCGCAGCCGAATTCCGGCCGCATCGGGCGTTCACCGGGTGCGGTGCCGAGGATCAGCCGGATCGCCTCCTCGATCTCCCGTTCCCGTTCCACCATGCCGATCCCGCCGGTCGGCCCGACCCGCAGGGGGAACGCCCACCCGCGCCCGATGAACCGCTCGCTCACAGCACGCCGCCGATCTGCACGTTCACCGCGCCCAGCTGGACGATCGCGCCGCACACGGTGCGGTCGCCGGCCCGCGCGGCCGGCAGCCCGCCGATGAGTACCTCGCCCGAGGCGACGGCGGCCGGATCGGGGGTGATCACGTCGGTCGGGCCCAGGGCCGCGTGCGGGGGCATCGGGCAGGTGTGCAGGCTGCCCACGACGGCCGCGGGACGGCCGCCGATCAGCACGCGCGCCACCGCCGCGGCGGCGCCGGGCGGAGGCGTGGTGATGACACCGCCGTGACTGGTGGGGTCGCCGGTACGGGCTGCGGCGGGCATGCCGGGCTCCTCGGAGAGTGGTCGGGGCCTCAAGGACCGCGTGATGGGAACGAGTTGCAGGGAGCAGGGAGCAGGGAGCAGGGAGCAGGGAGCAGGGAGTGCGGAGGGCGCCGTGCGGCGTCAGTTGATGCGGACGAGTCTCGCCTTCAGCACCCCCAGCAGACCGCCGTCGAGGGTGAGGTCCGCCCGTCCCGCGACGTTCACGGTCTCGCCGCCGACCCGGACCGCCGTGTCGGCGTCGATGGTCACGGCGCCGCCCTTCAGGGTGACCGTGCCGCTGCCCGCGTCCAAGGTGATGCCGCGGGTGTCCAGCCGCACCGAGGACAGCGGCCTCCGGCCGCCCGCCGCGTACACCGTGAGCTCGATCCTGTCGTCCCGGTCGTGCAGCAGGACCTCCAGCCGCCGGTCGGCGGTGCGCAGCCGCACGCCGGACGGGCCCGGGGCCCTGGCGTCGAGCAGTTCGACCCGGTGGCCCGAACGGGACACCACCGAACGGCGGTTGATCGTGCCGCTGGTCGCGTCCACCAGCGGCACGTCGTGCGGTGACGGCTCGTCCACACCGTTGTAGAGGCCGCCGATGACGTACGGCCGGTCCAGCAGACCCTGCTCGAACCCGACCAGCACCTCGTCGTTGACCTCCGGGCTCACCACGCCCCCACCGCCCTTGCCGCCCCACTGGACCGTGCGTACCCAGTCGGTCACGTAGGTGTCGTCCAGCCAGGGGAACCTCAGCCGCACCCCGCCGCTCTGGGCGCCGCCGGGCTCCCGCACGTCGGTCACCACGCCGATCGCCAGGCCCGGTACGCGGGGGCTGCGTCCGGGTGCGTTCGCGCCGGTCACCAGACCCGCCAGGGACCGGTCCCAACCGGCGCCGACCCACACCGTGGTCCGGTAGCCGCCGTGCGGTTCCACACTGTGCTGCACCGCCGTCGCCGTGTACCGGCCGGAGAAGGCCTCGCCCACGTTCCCGAGCGCGACCGGGCGGCCCGCCCGCAGCCGGGGATTGCCCTCGGCCACCGCCTCCAGCTCCGCGAAACCGGCGCTCATCCGCCCGGCGACCGCTCGCGCGACCGCCGTCGTCTCGGCCTGCGTGCGGTAGGGCGTGTCCGCCACGGTCAGCTTCGCCGACCGACCGAACCGGACCGCGGACTCCGGGGCCAGTCCCGGCAGCACCGTCTCGCCGGCCACCGACGGGTGCCGGGCCACCAGCGGGGTCTTGGTGGTGACGTCCCAGCCGCGCACCTCGACCGAGGACGCCCCGTCCGCACCCGACAGCGAGGCCCGCAGCGCCAGCAGGTTCCGCCCGTACTCCAGCACCATCGGGTCCTGCGTCGCCGGCGTCGACGGCGCCGGCGCGGCCGAGGCCTTCGCCGGCCGGGTGAACTGCACCACGCCCTGGTCGTCCACGCGTACCTGCGCGCCGCTCTCGCCCGCCAGGTACTGCAGGAACTCCCAGTCGGACACGTTCGGCTGAGACAGGTGCCGATAGGTGACCGGCGCCGCCTCCACCGTCCCGCAGGCGAGCCCGGCGCCCGCGACCACCTTGCGGACGATCGCGGCGGCCGTCATGTTCCGGAACGCCGCCACCTTGCGGCCGCGCTGGAGCCGGTGCGCCCTGGAGTAGGCCCGCACCACGGTGAACGAGCCGGTGCTGTCCCGGTCGATCTCCACTGCCGTGACCTCGCCGTCGAACAGCCGCTCGCGCGCCTGCCCGGAGACCGTCATCACCGACACCCGCAGCGGTGTGCCGAGGGTGATCCCGGTCGACCTCAGGAACTCGTGGTCGGGGTCCCGGTAGCTGACCACCGCCGTGTCCGGGAGGCCGACGTTCTCGTCCACCACACAGCTGACCAGCTGCGCCGCCCAGATCTGCGGCAGTTCGCCGGGCGCCTCCACGATCGGGTCCGCGGCGAACGACCGGCCGCCCCGTGCCTCGGGTGTGCTCACCGCTCCTCCTCACCGTCCGGGTCCGCCGGCCCCGGCACCACCAGTTCCGTGCCGGGCACCAGGGCCATCGGGTCGTCGATCCCGTTCGCCTCCGCGATGACCCGCCACGCCGTCGCGTCGCCGTACTCCCGCCAGGCCAGCATCGCCAGGCTGTCCCCGGCCACCACGAGGTGCGTGCTGCGGGCCGAGCGCGCACCGGAGGTCGGGTTCTGCCCCGGGGGGTCCACGCTCGCCTCCTGGACCGACAACGCGCACGTCGCCCTGAGCGGACTGCCGTCCACGTCGAACAGCGTGTACGTCACCGACAGGCTCGACAGCACCCCGTCGAACGACGTCGTGCGGGCGGTGCCCCACTCGAACCGCACCCACGGGCTCGCCGGCTTCTTGCGGGCGAGGCTCGCCGGGGTCGGCACACACCCCTTCATGAGCTTCTCCACCGCCTGCTCGACGGAGTTGTCGTGGGTGGCGGTGGCGTCGAGGAAGACCTCCAGGCTCAGTTCCCGCGGCCCGCTGCCGACGAACTCGGGCAGCGCCGACGCCCCGGCCATCCGCGACGGGCTGCGCCGCCACTCGGTGGTCTTGCGCAACTGGAGCGTGGTCGGGTTGAACCGCAGGTTCAGCCGTGCGATCGTCCCGCCGGGTCTCGCCCCGACCGTCGCCGGCGGTTCCTTCAGCGTCAGCTGGGCCCTGGCCCGGCCGGCGCGGCCGATGGGGGACATACCGGGGACTCCTTCCGTAGGATCCTGGCGGGGGCGGTACTCGCCGGTGACGGGTTGTCAGGACGGCCGCAGGCCTTCGTGGGCGATCTCCAGCGTCTCCACGGCCGGCTGGGAGGAGGACGGGTCGAAGGACGGCCCCTGCCAGCGCACCGGCACGATCCCCAGCACCTGCCAGCTGATGATCCGGGTCAAGTCCGGTTTCAGGGCGACGATCTCACCGTCCTTGGGCTCCACCCGCCGCAGCGTCTCGTCCAGCCAGCGGCCGATCTTCGCCGTGTCGGCGGTGACCGGCCGGGTGAGCGTGATGTTCGACCACGTGACCCGGCCCGGCAGCTGCCAGGTGAACCCGTTGTTGCCGCCCTCGGCGTAGCTCTCCATCTCCACCTCCGCTCCCATGCCGGAGCAGGTGTGGAAGGCCCCCAGGTCGTTGCCGCCGATCGCGAGCCGGAAGAACACGCTCGTCGCGAAGATGCTGTCCGTCATCCGTTCTTCTCCGTCTTCTCCGCTCCGTGCCCTCAGCGGCGTCCGTCGTGCGGACGGCCCGCGCGTTCCCGCCCGCGCCGCAGGTCGGCGCGGAGCAGCCGGGCCATCGGGTCCAGCAGGCGCCGCGCGAGGTCGTCCAGGTCGGCTCCGGCGTCCGGCGTGGCGGCCGGCGCGGGCGCGGGCGGCGCCGAGGTCTGCCGCTGCCGTCCCTGGGCGGGTACCGCCGTCCCGGGCACCCCGGCGGGAAGCGCGGCGGGGGCCGCGTCCGCGCCCGCTCCGGACCTGTGCCGCTGGACGACCGGCACCGCTGCGCCGACGGCGGGTCCCGGAGCCGCCGAGCCGACAGCAGCGGTGCGCACGACGGGCACCGGTGGGCCGGGCACCGCCGGGGCGGACGCGCGGTCCTGGAGCGGAGCCCCCGACGGGCCGGCCACCGGCAGCGCCTGCGGGCGCGCCGTCGCCTCCCCGCCGGCCGCCGCCCTTTGGACGAGCGGATGCGGGCGTACGACGGGTACGGTCCCGCCGGGCCGAGGCGGACCGCTCGTGCCGGACGGCGGCGCGTTCGCGCCCGACGACGCAGCGACGGCGGGGGACGGCCACACCCGGGGTGCCGTGGCGTGCCCGTCACGGGCCGGCCCCGTGGCGGCGCCCGTCACGGGCGTGTCCCGCGCGCCCGGTGCCTGATCCGTCCCACGGGGCCAGGACGCGGCGACGACGGGGCGTCGAGCGCCCCCTTCCGCGGAGGGCGACCGAGTGTCTTCCGGCACGCGGGTGCGGACGGCGAGCGGGCGCGCGGCGAGCAGCGGGACGACGTGGGGCGCGGCCGGCCCGGACGGCGCCGCGGGCCGCCCGGTCGTGAGCGGTTCCCGGACGGCGACCGGGCCGTGCCCCCGCATCCCGCCGGGCCCGGTGACCGCCCGGGCCACGGCCACGGGACCCGGCGCGCTGCGGCTGCCGGCGACCGGTCCCGCCGCGCGGGTGCCGGAGGCCGGTCCGGGCGCGCGGGCGCCGTCGCGGACCCGCCCACGGGCCGGTGAGCGGGCCGGCGTCGGCGCATCACCGACCGCCGCCCCACCGCCGGGTGAGCCGTCCGGTGCCCGCTGCACGGCCGGGCGGTGCACGGCAGCGGACACGCGCGGGGCGGATCCGGGCGCTGCTTCCGCCGGGGGTGCCGACCGGGCGCCCCCGCGCGTCACGAGCGGTGCGGCGCCTGCCGCGCCGGTGTCCGGCGGCGGGCCCGCGGCCCCGCGGGCCGGTACCGCATCCCCCGCGCCGGCGGGAGATCCGGCGGCCGGGCTGCGCTGTACTGCGGGCACCGCACCCAGGAGAGGGGCGGTGCCCGTCCCCGAGGGGCGTTCGGGTGTGCCCGACCCGCTACCGCGGTTCACCCGGGCAGGCCGGACGGCCGGGGCGCCCGGGGTGTCCCGGACGTCCGGGCGGCCGCCGGGAGCACCGCGGTCGTCGACGGCGCCCGGCGTCCGGGGAGCGCGGGCCGCGGCCCGGAGCACGTCGGCGGTCGGGGGCAGCGCGGGCAGAGGCGCGCCCAGACCGCCGCGGGCCCGTGCCCCGCCCGGACCGGACCGGGCGACACCGCGCCCCGGCGCGGACTGCGCAGCCGGGGGCGGCACGGCACCGTGGCTCGCGGGCGCCGCAGGGTCCCCCTCGTGCGGGACCGGTGGGGCAGCAGGCGAGTCCGGCCGCCGCTGGACGACGGGCAGCACGGGCCCCGCCGCCGGGCGGGCGCCGGCCGCCGGGCCGGACGCCTCGGGAGTCATGGGGGTCAGGGGCTCCGCCGTGGCGGGGAGCGCCTTCAGGGGCGCGCCCAGCGGGCCCCGGCCGTCCGTCCGGTCCGGGGCCGCGGCGCGCTGCACGGGCGAGGCGGCTGGGGGAGCCCCGGCGGCGGCTGCCGTGGGCCGCGGCCCCGGACCGGCGGCCCGGGACTGGGCGGCATACGCGGTCCCGCCGCGGCCGCCCTCAAGAACGGCGTCGGTGACGGTGCCGCGAACCGCCTCGGGCCGCAGGGCCGCGAGCCGGCGCGACGCCCGGCCGGTGGCCCGCCGGGCCACGGTCAGCGGGGGACCCAGCGGCCGCGGACGCACCGTCACCGCGTGTCCATCGCGCAAGCCCTCGCCGTCCTCCACGGCGGGCTCGTTCGCCGCGGGTGTACCGCCGCCGATCCCCCCGGGCGCCGCCGCCCGTCCTCGCGCCGGGGAGGGGGACAGCGCGGTGGTCCCGGGTGCCGGTGCCCTGCGGGGGCCGTTCGGCACCACGGCCACCCGGCGGACCGGGGGAATCTCCGGTTCGGCGAGCGGGCGGCCGGTGCCGTCCGCCCGGGCCGTCCGCCCGGCGGACCCGGCCGGGGCCCGCTGGACGAGCGGCGTCGGGGCCGCGAGGGGCGGGCGGGGACCGGCGGTCGCGGCCGCACGGTCGGGCGCGACCGCCGCCGAGCGCCGGGCCACGGGCGCCACGGCCGTGCCCCCGCCGTCGGCCGCACCGGAGGGGCGCGCGCTCGCCGGAGCGTTCCGGGAGGAAGCCGTGCCGGCCCCCCGGGTGTCCGTACGGCCCTGTGCCGCGGGCGTGTTCACCGCATCGGCCCCCGCGGGGGTGCGGGAGCCGCCGCCCGCCCGGCGAACCGGTCCGGAGCCGTCGGCCGTCGGCGTGGTCGGTGTCGCCCCCGCGGATCTCCCGCGCGGCGCCCGGGGGGTCTGCGGCGCCGGGGCCTCTCCCGATGAGGTCGCGGTCCCGGCCTCCGCCTGTGGACGCGCCGCCCGCAGCAGCAGCGGTCCGCCGTCGGCATGCACCGCGCGCGGCAGCGCGGGACCGGCGATGCCGTGGGCGAGACCGACCGGAGCGGAGGGCAGCAGGGCGTGGCCGAGACCGGTGCCCAGGGCCGGGTTCTGCCACGACGCGAGCGACGAGCGGAAGGCGAGCCCGTCGCTGACGCCGAGCGGGGCGCGGGCCACGGTCAGTGCGGGCGCCGGCGTGCGGCGCCAGCCGCCGTCCCAGTCGCCCGGCACGACCGGGCCTGCCGCGCCGGGGACGGACGTACCTCCCGCGCCCGGCGCGGCAGGCCCGGTCGTGCCGGTGGTCCCCGGGACGGCCGCATCCCCCGTCCCCGGGCCGGAAGCGTTCCCCGCGCCCGGTGCGTACCCGGCCGCGTCCCCGAGGCGCGGCCGGCGGCGCAGTCTGTCCCGCCATGCCATGTGACTCAACCGCCCTCGTTCACTCGGGTGTTGATGCGGGCGATCTCGGACACCCACCGCCGGCGCTCTGCGTGGGTGAGGCCGAGGATCTCCTCGCGCTGCCAGTGGAAGTGGTAGGCGACGTACGCGATCTCCTCGTGGAGCCGGGGGAGTGCGTACGTCACGATTCCCCCAGGCGCCCACCCGAGAGGTCGACCTCGAAGGCGCCCTCGCAGTGCGGGCAGGTCACCGCCGCGCGCGTGTGCCCCTCGCTGTTGACGCGGCGGTAGAAGTCCTGGAGGAACGCGACATCGGTGGCGTACATCCGCTCCACGACCCCTGCGTGCACGTCCGTGACGGTGCCGAGCCGGGTGATGACCTGGCTCAGCAGCACCACGCTCAGGTAGGCCGGGTTCTCCTTGACCCGCAGGTCGATCTGCGGCCGCAGTTCGTCGCGGGCGGTCGCCAGCCGCATCGCGCCGTGCCGGTGCACGGTGCCCGTCTCGTCCACGTAGCCGCGCGGGAGCTCGAACTCGAACTCCGTGCGCAGCCCGTGCTCCTCGTGTGTCGCGGGGCGGGCGGCCGGGGCCTGCGGCTGGTCGGCGGCCGGGACGGGCGCCGTCACCTCCAGGATCTCCTCCAGATTGCCCGCCGTCACCGTACGGCGCCTCATTCGACGACGATCTCCTCGAACACGATCGTGACGGTCTCCGTGGCCGCCGCGGACTCCCCGGCCCGCAGTGACGGGCCCTCCCAGCGGGACGCCCAGCCCTGCATCAGCTGGATGCGGCGGACCGTGTCCCCCTTGGAGTCCTTGATCTCGATGGTCAGGTTCTGCCGCGCGGTGTCGACGGCCCCGTTGTTGAGGGTCTCCTTGATCCACTGCGTGAACTCGCTGCTCTGGTCGAGCCCCCGGGTGATCGTGATCTCACCGGCCTGCCGGGCTCCCGGCTGCTTCCGGATGATCTGCTTGCCCTCCGAGCTGACCTGCCGGACCTCGACGACCTCCTCCTCGACGGTGAGCCCGCTGATCTCCTGGATCGACTCCACCATGTAGCCGCCGAGCTGCACGCCGAAGACATGGGTGGAAAGAGCATCGCCCTCTGCCATGACTGACTGTCACCTTCCCTGGACCGACCCGCGGGTCACTCGTCGACGATGCTGGTGCTGTCGGAGAACTGGGCCAGCCGGAACACCACGAACTCGGCGGGCCTGACCGGCGCGACCCCGATCTCGCAGACCACCCGCCCCTGGTCGATCGACTCCTGCGGATTGTTGGAGCGGTCGCACCTCACGTAGAACGCCTCCTCGGCGGTGCGGCCGAAGAGCGCGCCCCGGCGCCATTCCTCGGTGAGGAACGCGGTGACGTTGCGCCGGACGCTCGACCACAGCCGGTCGTCGTTCGGCTCGAAGACCACCCACTGGGTGCCCAGCAGGATGGATTCCTCCAGGTAGTTGAACAGGCGACGGACGTTCAGATACCGCCACGCCGGGTCCGACGACAGAGTGCGGGCGCCCCACACCCGGATCCCACGCCCGGGGAAGGCGCGGACGCAGTTCACACCGATCGGGTTCAGCAGATCCTGCTCGCCCTTGCTGAGTCGCAGCTCCAGGTCCACCGCGCCCCGGACCACCTCGTTGGCGGGCGCCTTGTGCACACCGCGCTCGGCGTCGCTGCGCGCCCACACGCCCGCGATGTGGCCGCTCGGCGGGACGGTGGTGTTGCGGCCGGTCGCCGGGTCGAAGACCCGCACCCACGGGTAGTAGAGGGCGGCGTACCGGGAGTCGTAGCCCGCTTCGTCGTTGCGCCAGGCCCGCACCTGCTGCGCGGTGAGCCCGGGCGGGGTGTCCAGGACCGCCACCCGGTCGCCCATCTGCTCGCAGTGGGAGATCACCGCGAGCTGCACGGTGCGCACGCCCTCCGCGTCGATGTCGCCGCGCTGATGGGCACCCATCAGATCCGGCACCGCGACCATCGTGATCTCGTCGATGGCCTCCAGGCCGCCGAACCCGGTCCGGGCGGCGATGTCGCCGACGTACTCGGCCGGATCGTGCCGCGCCACCTCACCGGAGGCGGGCGCCGCGGGCGCGGCGGGCGCGTCGGGCAGTGTCACCGTCTGCGCGGCCGGCCGGGTCTGGGCGGACTCGCGCTGCTCGGTGACCTCGACCAGCTTGGAGGCGCGGAGCTGGGTGACGACGTACCCCTTGACGTTCTTGCGCGTGGACACGTCGTAGGTCTCCACGACCTGCTCGCCCTGGCGGACCAGGAGCCGGAAACGGTCCTCGGGCGGGTTCTCCCCGTCCGGGGCGGCTATCTCCACGGACAGACCCGAGGCGCCGGGCCGGGCCGCCACCAGGAATCCGCCGAGCGGCACCGGCCGCGCCGCCGCCGGCGCCCCCGGGGACTCCCGGGGGCCGCCGGCCGGCGCGCGGGACTCGCCGATCCGCACCACGTAGGCGGCGCCCCCGCCGTTGGCGAAGTAGCCGTACACCGCGTGTGCCAGACAGGTGCCCTCGGTGAAGCCGCCGAAGAGCTGGACGTACTGGTCCCAGTTGGTGACCAGCGTCGGTTCGTGGAACGGGCCGGTCCGGGCGAACCCGACGAACGCGGCGACGGCGGTGCCGACCCCCTCGATCGGACGGGCACCGGACTGCACCTCCTCCACGTAGACGCCCGGGGTGAGGTACGTCGGCATGCGTGCTCCTTCGTGTCCCATGGTCACCTGCGTCGATGCCGAGTCTCCGAGGCCGTTCCGGCGCGGCGCCAGGGGCGAGGGGACCTGGCCGGGGGCAGCCGCGCTGCCTTTTGGGACGCCCTCCCGGCACGTGGGACGCCGCCCGCTCCGCCTACCACGCTGTGACCGGAGTGGCGTACGGGGCGGCCGGCCGGGCAGGCGGCGCCGGGCCGTGAGGCAGCCCGGGTTCCCCATCGGGCAGCCGCGCCGCCCCCGGGACGGTGCCCGGCGCCCTGGAAGGCGGGCCGGGGAACCGGGACCGTGTGGGAGACCGTCCCGGTGCCCGCTCGCCCCGGACGGTGCGACGTCTTCGGGACCAGGAGGCCGCCCCTTGCGTGAATCCGCAGCCGACCGCACGCGGCCGCAGGGCCCGGCCGGGCGGCCTGAGCCGGTGCGGCGCCGGGCGTCCGAACGGCCCCGGCCGGTGCCCGGGGCGCCCCTGAGCCCGGCACAGGCCGCCGCGCTCCAACCGACGGCCGGCAACGCCGCCGTGACCCGGATGGTCCAGCGGGCACGGAACCGGCGGGACGACGGGAACGTGCACGAGCACGCGCCCGGATGCGGGCACGACGCCGCACCGGTGCAGCGCTCCTCCCTGGTCCACGAGGTGCTGCGCACGCCGGGCAGACCGCTCGACGACGGGGTGCGCACGGAGATGGAGGCCCGGTTCGGCGGCGCCGACTTCTCCGGCGTACGGCTGCACACCGGGCGGCTGGCCCGCAGCTCCGCCGAGGAGGTGGACGCTCGCGCCTTCACGTCCGGACGGCACGTGGTCGTGGGCCCCGGAGGTGGAGACAGGCTCACCCTGGCCCACGAGTTGAGCCACTACCTGCAGCAGCGGCAGGGCCCGGTCGGCGGCACGGCCGACGAGCGCGGCCTGGCCGTCTCCGACCCCGGCGACCGCTGGGAGGTGGCCGCGGAGCAGCAGGCACGGCAGGTGATGCGCGGCCCGGTGCCGGTCCTGCGCGTGGCGGATCCGGGCACCGCGCGGCCGCCGGCGGCGACGGCGCCCTCCGCGCCGAGGGCGGCGCCGGTGCAGCGTGCCTCCGGCGACGAGGAGGACGAGTATCTCGGCGACGACGAGTCCGACATCGCCGAGGCCATGGCGGGCGACGAGACGCTGCGGCAGCTCGTCCAGGACGTACGCGCCTGCACCTGCGACCCCACGCTCCTGCAGGAGGGACGCTCCACACAGCAGGCCGTGGTCAGGTTCCCGCGCGACCAGAGCGGTGAACGGGCCGAGCAGACGCTCCGGCACATCTGCATCCGGCTGTTCAACTGCATCCGCTACCTGCACGACGTGGCCCAGCAGAACGCGCAGGGTGGGACGCCCGCCGTCGACGCCGACGGCGACACCGCCATGGCCGAGTCCTCGTCCGCGGCCGCCCAGCGGGCGACGAGCGCCCCGGGGCCGGCGCCGGGGAAGGGGAAGAAGGCCCGGGGCGGCGCGGCGCCCAAGAAGAAGGGCCCGCCCAGGGAGTCCGAGGTGCAGGGCATGCTGATCAACGGACGGCTGGTGTTCGCCACCAACCGGAACCGCTCCGTGACCCTGCTGATGGAGTACCTCCGGGCCCAGTCCGAGGCCGCCCCGCAGGACGCACCCGCGCCCGACCTGTCCCACCTGATGAACGCGGAACCGCCGGAACGGGCGCTGCGCGCCGGCCGGCCGACCCGGGACGCGGACGACGCCGTCGGCACCAACCGGCGGGCCAGACTGAAGATCCAGCAGGTCTACCAGGGGCAGCGGGCCAGCGAGACCGCGGAGGCGATGCGCCGCAGGGGCCCTGTCGTCCAGATGGAGGCGCAGCCCACGGATCCCGGGCAACTGGCCCGGCTGCAGGAGATGCTCACCTCGGACGACCACAAGGGCGCCGTGATCCTGCTCAAGCACTCCACCGGACCGGGTCAGAACCCGGACGGCACCCGGTCGATGCACGCCGAGCAGAAGCTGATGCTCGCCCTGGAGACGGCCGGGCTCGCGGAGGAGCACCTCGGCGAGCGGATCGTGGTCCGCGGCATGAAGCGCCCCTGCAAGACGTGCTGGGCGATGCTCGAGCACTACCGCCGGCAAGGCTTCCCCCTGAGCTTCAACCAGGACTTCGGCTCGTTCTTCCAGGAGTCGGCCGGCACCATCGTGGAGCACCTGCCCCACGTCGCCCGGCCGCCCGGCGGGCAGGGCGGGGGCAACTGGATGTCCGAGCAGATCGTCACCAAGGCCCAGGACGGCACCCGCATCTCCGCCTTCGCGGGGGAACGCGTCCCCGCCGGGGCGGAGACGGGCTCGCGCGGCGGCCGGCAGACACGGGTCGCGGCCAAGCAGCGCACCAAGGACGGCAAGGTCACGTACAGCCATGCCGACCACGGCACCGGCGGTCATGAGACCCCCTCCGACACCGATGTCGTCGAGGGGAGCGACGGTTCGCTGACCCGTTCGTTCGCCGGCCTGGACCTGAGCGGCGTCAGGGGCGTGGCGAGCGCGGACTCCGAGTCGGAAGCCGTCCGGAACAAGCTGAAGCGCCCCCGGAAGACCCACATCAGGGACGACCCGGAGGCGATCAGGATGCTCGACGACGCCATGGGCGCCGACTTCAAGAAGGCCCTGGAGGAACGCAAGGGCAAGGACGGCGGGAAGGGCAACGCCGCCCTGAACTATCCGCAGGCCCTGCTGGAGGCGATCAGCAGGCTGGTCGACGAGCGCGACATCTCGATGAACAGCATCTCCGGCCACCTCGGCGTCGCCCCCAACCGCCTCACGGAGACCGTGAAGCGCCGCACCGGCAGCCACAAGAAGCCGCGGCGGGACGACAGCGAGGCGTCCTCCTCGGCCGCCGCGCCCAAGAGCGGCAAGGGGGCGACCCGCACCCTCGGCCGCCCGCTGGACGACGCCGGCAGGGACCTGCTGCGCGCCGCCATGTCCTCGCAGTTCCGCACATGGTGGCAGGCCGTCGAGGACGGCGCCGACAACCCGGGCGACACCCCCGCGTTCGGGCCGGCGATGGAGACGGTGCTGCGCACGATGGCCGGTCAGTACAACGCCACGTCCCTCGGCGCCTTCCTGCACATCACCCCGCGCACCATGCGCCGCCGCATGGAGAAGTTCAAGGAGGACGTCTGAGGCCGCGACCGCTTCCGGGCCGGTCACCCACCCGGCCCAGGCCGCGGCGGCCCGGCTCCGTCACCCCTGTGCCCGCACGTCCCGCGTCCACTGCCCGAACTCGCTCTCCAGGACCAGCCGTCCGAGCTTGCGGTACTCCTGGGCCACCGCCGTCACCAACTGCCGCATGGTGAGGGGCACATCGGACTCGGCCGCGAGATACGCGGCGGTCACCGCACAGGCCCGGATGGAGCCGCCCGCCAGTTCGAAGCGGTCCGCGCAGAAGCGGAGGTCCAGGTCCTCACCGCGGGGCAGCCGATCCCCCAGGCACCGCTCCCACAGGGCCAGCCGCCGGCCGGCGTCGGGTACCGGGAACTCCGCCACCACGTCGAGCCGCCGGGTGAACGCCTCGTCCAGGTTGGCCCGGAGATTGGTGGTCAGCACGGCGATCCCGTCGAACGACTCCATGCGCTGCAGCAGGTAGGCCGACTCGATGTTGGCGTGCCGGTCGTGCGCGTCCCTGACCTCCGAACGCTTCCCGAAGACGGCGTCGGCCTCGTCGAAGAGCAGGACCGCGTTGACCGCGGACGCCTCGGTGAAGATCCGCTCCAGGTTCTTCTCGGTCTCCCCGACGTACTTGTCGACGACCGTGGACAGGTCCACCACGTACAGGTCCATGCCGAGGTCCGCCGCGACCACCTCCGCGGACATGGTCTTGCCGGTGCCCGACTCCCCGGCGAACAGGGCGATCACTCCACGGCCCCGTCCGCCGCCAGGCCGCATCCGCCACTGCCCGAGCACCTGCTCGCGGTGGCGGGCGCGCACGGCGAGCTCCCGCAGCGCCCGGTGGGTCGGCGCGGGCAGCACCAGGTCGTCCCAGCCGACAGCCGGTTCCACCCTGCGGGCCAGCCGGGCCAGCCCCGCGCCGTTCTGCGCCCGTACCGCCGACCGCAGGTCGCCGGCGGAGACCGGCCGGCCGGCCAGCGCGGCACCCCGCACGGCAGCGGCGGCGGCCCGGCGCACCTGCGCGCCGTCGAGGCGGTGGGCGGCGACCGCCCGGGCGAGCGTGTCCACCGCACCGTCCGCGGCGCCTGCGGCACCGGTCAGGGCGAGGGCGTGCCGCCAGCGGGCGGTCTGCCGCGCCGGGGCGGGCGGGGCCACCGGGACGACGACCGGGCTGTCGGCCGCCCACGCCGGATCCCAGCCGTCCGCACCGTACGCGAACAGGGGGGTGCCGCGCAGAGCCGTGCTCAACTCCCTGATGCGCCAGGATCGTTCGGAGGCCTGAGGGGAGAGCGCCTCCAGCGGGCCGAGGACGACCCCCGCCCCGCTCAGCCGGGCCTCCAGCGCCGCCACCCGGGCCAGCGCCGGCAGGTCCTCGGAGCGCCGGGCGAGGGCCGCCGGGTCGAGGACCAGCGGGCGCAGACCGGTCGCGCGCACCGCGGCGGCGGCGAGTCCCGGCGCGTCCCCGCCCCGGTCGAGCAGGTGCACCAGGCCCGATCCGGTCCCGGCCGCCGAGGCCGCCCGGCGCACGTCCTCCGCCTCGGCCGTCGGGTCGTCGACGGCCTCGCCGAGCACGCCGGCGAGGCGGGTGTCGGGCTCCGTGCCGCCCAGCAGGTGTGCGGTGACCCGGTCGGGGACCGCCAGCACCCGCGACAGCAGCGGGCGGTCCGGCTCCGCGAGCTCCACCAGACCGCCCGCCCTCAGGGGCGCCGCCGTCGACAGGCGGAACCGTGCGGCCGAGGCCGCCGCGAGCCCGCACAACTCCAGGGCCAGGGCGACCGTGGGCCGACGGCGCGTCAGATCGTCGTTGA
This sequence comes from Streptomyces actuosus, assembly GCF_016921115.1. Lineage (GTDB taxonomy): Bacteria > Actinomycetota > Actinomycetes > Streptomycetales > Streptomycetaceae > Streptomyces > Streptomyces actuosus_A. The sequence goes on along the minus strand of NZ_JAFFZS010000027.1, from coordinate 62,058 downwards.
GGTAGCCGTAGAGCCGCTCGAACCGGGGATCCAGGTCGGGGGCCACGGCGACCAGGAGGAGATCCGTGTCCAGGGGCGCCAGCCCGAACCGCACGGCGAGCGTGCCGAGCACGGTCTCCGGCGGCGCCGGCTGCGGCCGGTGCCCCGGCACGTCCAGGCCGCCCGGCCCGTCGAGGATCCGCTCCACCTCGCCGGGGGAGAGGTACTGGCCCCGGTAAAGGTCGTCGGGGTCGGGATCGACCGCGCGGCGTGCCGCGACCGCGTGCCGCACCCGGTCCTCGACCAGCCGCAACCGCGCCCACAGGTGATCGGCGGCCACGTCGGCGCGCCCGTCGGTGTACGTCACGGCTGCCTGCCCCCGCGACGGCGGCGGACGGGCGCGGCGGGTCGCGCGCGCCGGCCGGAGAACCCGTCCGGGCCCGGGTCGCCCACCTCCTCGTACCGGAGCCGGTGCCAGGGCACCCCACCGCCGTCCTCCTGCCGGGCGCCGGAGCGCACCACGAGCCCCTCGGTCACCGGCGGCGCGGTGGGCCTGGCCACCGCGGCGAGCGGAGCGCGCACCCGCACACCGAGCGACGCCCTCAGCTCACCGCCGAGCGCCGACCACACGTCGGCGGCGGCCGGCGCGGCGAGTCCGGCCCCGGCGGTGTCGAGGTCCACGGTCAGGCCGAGTGCGGCGAGGGTGCCCGACAGCAGCCGGTCCGGCAGCGCGTCGACGGCCACCAGGCACGCCAGGACCTGCGAGAGCAGCCGGTGCTCGTCCTGCGGGCGGTTCGCCCACGCCGTGATCAGGTACGTCAGCTCGAACCAGCGGGGCGGGCCGCGGCGCGCCACCAGGTGCCCGTCCGGGTCGTGCACCTCGCCGGCGCCGCTGCCGCGCCGGGACACGTCCTCCCGGATGTCGTACAGGAACACGCACACCGTGGGCGCGTTGCGGCGGGCCGCCCAGTCGCGCGTCGGCGCGTCGAAGACGACCTCGACACCGGAGGCCGCGAGCCCGGACTCGTCGAGCAGACCGCGCAGCGCCTCGTCGACCTCGTGGATCACCGGCGGGTCACCTCGTCGGGCGGCTGCACACTGCCGTTCACCACCAGGAAGTCCGTCCGGACCGGGGCGAATCCGGGACCGCGCGCGGTGATGGTGCGTGGCCCGGTCCGGTCCTTGGCGAGGATGAGCAACTGCCCGATGAAGGTGCCGTCCGGCTTCGGCACGGTCGGCGCGGCGGCGGTGGTGATGCCCGGCTTCCAGGTGAACCGCACCGGCACCCCCGGCGGGAAGTCCCTGCCGCGCACGGAGGTGACGAAGCCGGGCCTGCCGATCGGCGGCACCGCGACGATGCGCGGTCGGAGGATCCGCAGCGTGGTCCGGGCCGTGTTGTCACCGGGGTCGGCGTCCGTCCCGGTCGTGGTGAGGACGCCGGTGGCGCGGCCGGTCACCGCGCGGTCGGGAGTGAGCACCACCCGCACGACCGTGTCGGCGCCCGGCGCCAGGTCGGGCAGCGTGCACACCCACGCGGCGTCGCAGTCCGGCGGCGGCGCGTCGTGCGGGATCCCGGCGGGCAGGCCGATGCGCAGCCGCAGACCGGTCGCGAGGGCGTTGCGCCCGTTGCGCACGGTGTACGTCACCACGACCCGGCCGCCGACGTAGCCGGGGTTCGGGCGGGCGGAGACCCGCACCCCGGGTCCGGCCTCGGGTGCCGGGAGCGGTGCGGGTGGCTCCGGGGCCGGCGGGGCGGGCGTCGGGTCGGGTGTCGGTGTGGGGGGCGGCGGAGTAGCCCTGCGCACCGGGACGACGGTGCCCGCGCTGTTGTCGGTGGGCTCGGGGTCGATGACGCTGCCCGTGACCGACCAGCCCACCGTGTGGTCGGCGGGGGTGAGCCCGTCCACCGTCACGGTCACCGGCACGGTCGTGTCCGGGGGCACCACCCCGAGGTCGCACCGGAGCGCGGCCGCGTCGCAGGTGCCGCCCGGCCGGCGGATCCCGGTGACGGTGACGCCGGCCGGCGGGTCGACGGTCAGCCGGGTGCCGGGCGACGCGGCCGGGCCGTGGTTGACGACGTCGACGCGGATGTCGGCGGCCGTCCCCACGGTGATGGCGGGAACCGTGCCCGGTGCGTGCACGGCCAGGTCCACCGACTGCTGCACGCCGGGCTCCTTCTGACGTCCCGGCATCGCCTCGGTGAGCGGGGACAGCCGACCGGTCGCGACGTCCAGCACGTACAGCCGCTCCGGGCAGTTGGCGGCCTGCTCCGGACGGGCGCTGAGGACCAGGCCGTCGCCGTCCGGCGTCCAGGCCGCGTCGCGCGGCTGGTGCGGGCCGGTCGCCGCGGTGTCGGGCAGTTCCCGGTGGCAGGCGTCGGCGGTGTCCCGGGCTGCCGCCGGCAGCAGGACCCGGCAGCGGTCCCCGGAGAGCGAGGTGAGGACGATGCCGTTGCGTTCGTCGATCCGGCCGCCGCCGTTCTTCCGGTTGAAGGCGAGGGAGCGGCCGTCCGGCGAGAACGCCGGGCTGTCGTCGATGACCGCGCAGGCTCCGGGGCAGACGGCCGCGCTCAGGTCGCGCTGCCGGTCGAGGGCGTTCACCGGTGCGGTCCAGACGTGCTTGTCGCCCCCGTGCGAGTCGATCACCTCGGTGCGGGTGAAGGCCAGAGTGGTGCCGTCGGAGGACCAGGTGGGCTGGGCGTCGCCGTCCGCCTGCCGTCCGGCCGGCGGGACGATCTCGTCGACGACCTTGCCGGTGGCGACGTCGGCGATCAGGATCCGGCCGGGCCCGGCCGCGGATCCCACGCCGCCCGGCGAGGACCGCGTGAAGGCGAGGTACTTGCCGTCCGGGGAGAAGGCGGGATCGGTGTCCCAGTCCTTCGGGCCCCGCCCGGCCAGCGGCATCGGCGCCGGACGGGACCCGTCGGCGTCGACCGTCCAGATCCGCTCGACACGTCCGTCGGGGCCGTCCTCGAAACGCGTGACCACGATGCGGCGGCCGTCCGGCGTGTAGCTCTGCCGCTCGGTCCACGGATCGTGTCCGGGCGACGGGTCGAACAGAGGGTCCTTCGCCGGGTCCGTCTCCGTGTCGGCCGCCGGGTCCTCCGTGAGGAGGGTCGGGCCGAGGTCACGCGGGTCGGCGCCGTCCAGCCGGGCGTCCTGCAGGGTCGCCACGTGCGGTCCGGGCGCCGAGGTGCGCTCCACCACGGTGTGGCCCCCGTTCAGCGGGCCGACCCAGGTGGGCGAGCCGACCGCCCGGTCCTCGCTGAGCACCAGCCGCGGGGTGTCCGCGGAATGCGCGGGCACCCGGAACACATGGTCCCAGTCGCCCTCGCAGTCGCAGGTGCGGTTCGGGCTGAGGAACAGCACCCCGTCCCCGTCGGGCAGCCACGCTGCCCCGTGCGTCCGCCACTGCGCCTGCACACCCGCGAGCAGTGGCCGGTCCCCGGCGGCCCCGCCGGTCACCCGGAGCCGTGGGCCCGCCGCCGCGTCGGCTGTGAACGTGTACGCGACGAGGTCGCGGTGCGCCGGGTCGTCCACCGGGTTCCACACGGGCTCCCTCGCCGAGCCGCCGAGTGCACCGGTGAGCCGGGTCGCCGGGCCGCCGGCCAGGGGCCGCACGTAGATCTGCCACCCGGCCGCCGACTCGCCGTTGCCGGCGTACGCCAGCCGCCGCCCGTCCGGGGACACCGTCGGGCTGTCCTCGTCGGACGGCGTGTCGGTCAGCCGGGTCAGCCCCGTGCCGTCGGTGCGGACCAGCCACAGGTCGCGCTGCCGCGCTCCGCCGGGGCCGCCCGGCTCCGCGGAGTCGAACACCACCGCCGATCGGTCCGGGGTCAGCCGGGGATGTCCCGCGTCGCGGCCGTCGGTCAGCTTGCGCACCGACCCGTCGGCGGACCGCAGGTAGACCTGAGGACGCCGGTCGTCGCGGCGGCTCGCGAACACCGTCGTGTCGCCCAGCGCCGACGGCTGCACGTCGAAGTGCGCCGGCCCCGTCCCGAACAGCGGCTCACTGGAGGTGGTGGTGACGACCCGGCCGAGACTGCGGTGGCCGGTACCCGCGTACACGATCCGGGTCGCGGGCGCGGCTGCCGCCTCGGGACCGGCGGCGGCGCCGGGTCCGGAGGCCGCCGTCGCCGCGAGCAGCGGGACCGTCAGGAGCAACGACGCGCCGACTCGCCCCAGCCGGAGCCGTCCGCCGGGGGCAGCGGTGCCGTTCACGGTCCACCTCGCAGTCTCGGAACACCCGGATTCCCCCGAACGGTGCCGCAGGCGGGTGGTGCGGCAGCAGGGCGGCAGGGGCGGCGCCGGGGGAAGCACGTGCTGCGCTTTGGGGCAGCTCCGGGGTACGGGCGGTGCTCAGATCAGCCCGTTGCGCAGCGCGTAGCCCACCGCGTGCGCCCGATTGCGCAACTGCAGTCGGGTGGTGACCTCGTGCAGGACGTTCTTGACGGTCCGTTCGGAGTAGGAGGTCTTCCGGGCGATCTCCGCGGTGTCGAAGCCCTCCGACACCAGGCGCAGCATGTCCGCCTCGCGCGCGGTCAGTGTGGACAGGGTCAGACCGCGCGGGTCGAGTTCCGAACGCTGCAGGCTGCCGACGTGCTTCAGCAGCTTGCCGAGGAGGTCGCCCGGCAGCACCCCCTCGCCCTTGGCGATCGCCAGCAGCAGGTGGAGCAGCCGGTCCTGGTCCGCGTCGGCGCGCCGTAGCACCGCCGCGACCCCGCACTCGATGACCCGTTGCAGTGCCGCGGACTCGAACGCGCCGACCACGAGCCCGGTGCGGGTGCCCGGGTTGCGCTGCAACCGTCGTAACAGGGCGACCACCTCGTCGTCCACGGTGTCGGCGACCACGAGCGACACCCGCGCCCGGTCCGCCCCGTCGTCCGGCACCAGTTCCAGCTCGGGGCGCTGCCGCAGCTGCTGGACGACGCCGATGCGCAGGACCAGGTCCTGGGCGTAGACGGTCACGGTCACCCGCTCCGCCCCCTCGGCGGGGACGGGGCGGACGGTGGGGGCGGGGCCGGTCCCGCGCGGCGTGTCAGCGGTCATGGGCGGGCCTTTCTCGGCGGAGCAGGACATGGTGGTTCCGGTTCCTCTCTGGTGCGGGCACGGAGCCCGTCGGCCGGCGGTGCACGCCGGCGACGCATCGGCCGACCCGTTCGGTGGCGGAGTCGTCGACCGTCGCGGGCACTCCTCCTGCCCGGGTGTTGCCCCCGCATCTCTCGTGGCGGTCCGGTCGCGGGCCTAGCGTCGGGGCGTGACGCCATCTGCAGCCTCTTCCGGGCCCGGGGCGCCCGGTCTCGCCGTTCCCGCCGTGACAGTGACACCCGGCGGCACCGCCTCGACCAGCCTGACCGTCCGCAACGACAGCGACATCGTCGAGGCGTACAGCCTCCACGTCGTCGGCGACTGCGCGGCCTGGACCACCGTGGAGCCCGACCGGGTCTCCCTCTATCCCGGCAGCCACGAGACCGTGACCGTCCGCCTGGCCCCACCGCGCTCCCCGGAGGTCCGGGCGGGCGACGTGCCCCTGGCGATACGGGTTCTGCCGGCCGAGCATCCCGAGTCGGTGCGGGTGCCCGAGACCACGGTGCACGTCGAGGAGTTCCGTGAACTGCGTGCCGAGGTGCTCCCGCGCCGCCGTCGCGGCTGGCTGCGCGGACGCTACCGCGTGGCAGTGCGCAACGAGGGCAACACCTCCGCCCGGATCGCCTGCGCGCCGGAGCAGGCGGGGGAGGAACTGCGGTTCGGGTTCGCCCCCGCCGAGCTGAGCCTGGAGCCCGGCGAATCGGCGGAGACCCGGCTGCGGGTCCGCACCGGCAGACCGGTCTGGTTCGGCAAGCCCATGGTCTGGCCATTCACCGTACGCCCGGGCGACCTCGGGGTGGCGGAGGAGGCCGCGCACGAGGGGGCCGTACAGCCCCGGCTGGAGGCCGAGTTCGTCCAGCTGCCGGTCTTCCCCCGGTGGCTGCCGGTGGTGCTCGCCGCCCTGATCGCCCTGGTGCTGGCCTGGTTCGCGCTGGTCCGCCCGGCGGTGCGCAGCACCGCCCGGGAGGCCGCCGACGCGGCGGTCCGCCCCCGGCCCACCCCGGCCCTGCAGAACGGGCCGTCGCCCGGGGCCGGATCGGTGGGTGCCGCGGGCTCCGGGCAGGCCGGCGGGGGCGCGGACAGGAGCACGAAGGGTCCCTCCGGCGGGGGAGAGGCCGGCAGCGGCACCGGGGGCGCCGGTGGCCAGCAGAGCTCGGCCACCATCGACCTGGAGACGTCCCGGGGGCAGACCGAGACCGGTCTGTACGTGGTCCCGCAGGGCAAGGTCTTCGGCGTGACGGACATCGTCGTCGCCAACTTCCAGGGCGACGAGGGGCTGATGACGATCACCTTCGGCGATCGGAAGATCACCACCATCGCGCTGGAGACGTTCCGCAACCAGGACTACCACTGGGTCACCCCCATCAAGATCCCCGAGAGTGCCGCCGTCACGGTGAAGGTGACCTGTGCGAAGCCGGGTACTCCGGCCACGGGCCGTCAGGCGCAGCAGTGTCATGAGGTGTTGAACGTGAGCGGTGTGGTCAGCGACGTCACACATCCGTGACGTGGCTCTTCGAACATCGTTCGCCTGCTGTGACGCCGGGGGAAGGGGAGATTCCCATTGCGTCCGAAAAACGACAGGGCGCCCGACGCGGTCGGCGGGCGCCCTGACCGTGCGTAACCCCAAGCGTGTGCGGCACCCGTACGGGTGCCGCGGACCGCACCCCGGGACGCGGACGCCGCCGGTGAATGGCGCGTTCTGCCAGGGGCCGAGGAGGGCCCTGCGCTGGTCATCCGCCCCGGGCCGGGACCCGCCCGGCCCGGACCCGATGCCGCCCGGCCGTCCGACCGCTCCCGCGTCGCCGTCCCGCTCGTCCCAGCGGTGCCGCCTTCCCGCTCGGCTCCGCCGGCGAGCTCCTCCCCGTCGGCTCCGTCCACCCCGCAGGCGCGGTCGTCCCCGCCGACGCGGTCGGCCCCACCCGGTCGAGGAGGCGTGGAGTGCCGTCCGCGCGACTGTGCAGGAACGTTTGAGCAAGGGGCCGGCCCGTGGCCGCGCCGGACGCCGGACCGGGCCCGGCCCGCCCGATCGGCGGCCCCCTCCGTACGCCACCGGAACAGCGGACCGGTCTGCCGGTGGTGCTGCGTCTTCTTCCCTACGGGCCGAGCCGAGCCGGCGGCAGTCTGCTGCAAAACACGGCTGGGAGGCTCACAGTGACAACACGCCCGGCCCCTGACGGGGCACCGAACGACGTGGACACGCGCACCGCATCCTTCGCGCAGCGCCGGCTGTGGTTCCTGGACCAACTGGCCGGCTCCTCCACCGGATCGATGCTCCCGTTGGCGCTGCGGCTGCGGGGCCGCCTGGACCCGGCCCGGCTGGAGCGGTCGCTGTCCGCGATCGTGGCCCGGCACGAGGTCCTGCGCACCCGGTTCACGGCCGTCGACGGCGAGCCGGTGCCGGTCGTGGACCCACCGGCACCGGTGGTGCTGGAGCACACCGACGCGACCGGCCCCGCCGACCTGTTCGAACGCTGCCTGGGCCGCCCCGTGGACCTGTCCGCGCAGCATCCGCTGCGGGCGACGCTGGCCCGGGTGGCGCCCGACGAACACGTCCTCCTCGTCGAGGTGCACCACATCGCCGTGGACGGCTGGTCGTGGGGAGTCCTGCTGGACGAACTCGCCGCGGGCTACCGCGGCGAACCCGTCGCCCCGCCCGCCGTGCAGTACGCCGACCTCGCCCGCGCACAGCGCGAACGCCTCTCCGGCGAGCGCCTGGAACGCCTGCTCGCCCACTGGCGGGGCCGGCTCGACCGGCTCGGCCCGCTCGACCTGCCCACCGACCGGCCGCGCCCCCGCGTCTGGGACGGTTCGGGCGACGTCCTCCGCTTCGACCTGCCGGCCGACCTCGTCGCCGCCGTCGACGCCCTGGCCCGATCCCGGCGCGCCACCCGCTACATGGTGCTGCTCTCCGCCTACCAGGCGCTCCTCGCCCACTGGTCCGGCCGCACCGACGTCGCCGTGTGCAGCACGCTCGCCGACCGCGTCCAGCGCGGCGCCGACGCGCTGATCGGTCCGCTCGTCAACACCGTCGTACTGCGCACGGACCTGTCCGGCAGGCCCGGCTTCGCCACCCTGCTCGACCGGGTCCGCGGCCGGGTCCCGGCCGACCTCGCCCACGCCGAAGCCCCCTTCGACCTCGTCGTCGGCGCGCTCGGCGGCTCCCGCCGCGACCTGTCCCGGCATCCGCTCGCCCAGGCGTCGTTCACCCTGCTCAACACCCCGATCCGTGCCATCCGGATGACCGGCCTGGACGTGACCCTCGTCGAGCCGCCGCTCACCGAGACCCCGCTGGACGTCTTCCTGGACCTGACCCTGCGCACGGACGGCAGCATCGCCGCCGTCCTGCAGTACGCCAGCACCCTGTTCGACACCGGCACGATGCGCGCGTTCGCCCGGGCCTACCCGGCACTGCTGCGCGCCGTCCTGGCCGACCCCGACGCACCCGTTCAGGATCTGGCCCGCGCGCTGCCCACCGGACCCGGGGCGCCGACCCGCCCCCGCCCCGAGTGGCACGAGGCGGCCGACCGGCCCCCAGGGCCGACACCCCCGCTCGCCTTCTCCGGGCCGTCCGACGCGACCGCCCTGCGATGCGGCGCGGAGAGCGTCACCTACGGCGAACTCGACGCCCTGACCGGGGGCCTCGCGGCGGCGCTCGGGAAGGCCGGAGTCACCGCGGGCAGCCCCGTGGGCGTCCTGCTGCGCCGCGGCACCTGGTCGGTCGCCGCCATCGAGGGCGTCTGGCGGGCGGGCGGCGCCTACGTTCCGCTCGACCCCGAACTGCCCGCCGAGCGACTGCGGTTCATGGCGAAGGAGGCTCGGCTCGCCTGCGTGGTCACCGACCCGGCGACCTCCGCCGGCGCGATCGGCCTCGCGCCCGCCACGGTCGACGTCACCGCCGTCACCCCGGCCGCGGACGGCCCCCGCCACCGACCCGACCCCCGCGAGCTCGCCCACGTCGTCTTCACGTCCGGGTCCACCGGGCGGCCCAAGGCGGTGGGCGTGGAACACGCGGCGCTCGCCTCCCACGTGGCCGCCGCCCGGCAGCGGCTCGGCATCACTGCCGCCGACCGGGTGCTCGCCTTCGCCTCCTTCTCCTTCGACGCCTCCCTGGACCAGGTGCTGCCCGCTCTCACCACCGGCGCCACCGTCGTCATGCGGCCCGACGAACCCTGGCTGCCCACCCAGGTCCCCGAGATCGTCCGGCGGCACGAACTGACCGTCGTCAACCTGCCGCCCACGTACTGGTCGGAACTGACGCTCTCCCTCGACCGGCGGCAGGCCGCGGCCCTCGCCTCACTGCGGCTGCTGGTCCTGGGCGGCGAGGCCGTACCGCCCGACTCCCTCGCCGCCTGGCGCACCGCGGTGCCCTGGGCGCGGGTGTGCAACGCCTACGGTCCGACCGAGACCACCGTCACCGCCACCACCTACGACGCCGACGAGCCCCCCGCGGGCAGCGTGCCCATCGGCCGGCCCCTGGGCGACCGGCGGGTGTACGTGGTCGGCGCCGACGGCGAACCGGTACCGGTCGGGGTCTGCGGCGAACTCCTCGTCGGCGGCACGGAAGTCGCCCGCGGCTACCTGAACCGGCCGGCCCTGACCGCCGAACGCTTCGTGCCCGACCCCTACGGCCCGCCCGGCGCCCGCCTGTACCGCACCGGCGACCTCGTGCGCTGGCAACCCGGCGGAGACCTGGAGTTCGTGGGCCGCCACGACGACCAGGTGAAGATCCGCGGCTTCCGGATCGAACTCGGCGAGATCGAGACCGTGCTGCGCGCCTGCCCGCTCGTCGCCGCCGCGGCCGCCCGTCCGGACCCCGCCACCGGACGCAGCCTGGTCGGCTACGTCGTACCGGCGGCGGACGCACCGCGTGCGCCGGACCCGGCGGAGCTGCGCGCCTGGTGCGCGCGCCACCTGCCGCACCACGCCGTGCCCTCCGACTTCGTCGTCCTGGACGCCCTGCCCGTCGGCGTCTCCGGCAAACTCGACCGCTCCGCCCTGCCCGACCCGGTCCGCACCCGCTCCGCGGGCCTCACCGACGACGCCGCCCCGCGCGACGAGACGGAGCGGATCGTCGCCGAGGTGTGGGCCGACGTCCTGGGCCTGGACCGGATCGGCATCGACGACGGCTTCTTCGACCTCGGCGGGCACTCGCTGCTCGCCACCATGGCGGTCTCCCGGATCGCGCAGCGGCTGGGTCGCGACATCGAACTGCGCACCGTGTTCGAGAATCCCACCGTCCGCGGCTTCGCGCCCCGGGTCAGCGCCGCGCGCACCCTCGGAGCCACCGAGGTGCTGCCCGTCGACCGCGACCGGCCGCTGCCGCTGTCCTTCGCCCAGGAACGCCTGTGGTTCCTGGACCGTACCTCCGACCGCGGCGACTCCTACCTGCTGTGGTACTGCCGGCGGGTGCGCGGCGGCCTGGACCGCACCGCCTGGCAGCAGGCCCTGGACGACCTGGTGGAGCGGCACGAGGTGCTGCGCACCGCGCTGGTGGAGTCCGACGGCCGCCCCGTGCAGAAGGTGTGCGACCCGATGGCGATCCCGCTCCACTGGGTGCCCGCCCCCGACGCCCCGGACGAGGAGAGCCGCCTGGAGGCGGTCCGCCGGTCCGCCGCCGCCCACGCCACACGCCGCTTCGACCTCGCCCGGCCGCCCCTGCTGCGGGCCGGTGTGTGGGAACTGGCCGACGACGACCACGTCGTCCTCCTCGCCCTGCACCACGCCGTCACCGACGGCTGGTCCAAGGGTGTCCTGCTGGACGAACTCGCCCGGCACTACACGGCGCGCAGGGCCGGCCGGAGCGCGCAGCTGCCCCCGCTGCCCGTGCAGTACGCCGACTACGCCGTCTGGCAGCGCGACCGTGCCGACAGCGGCGCCCTCGAAGCGCAACTGGCCTACTGGGAGGAGACCCTGGACGGGGCGCCCGTGCTGGAGCTGCCCACGGACCGGCCGCGCCCGGCCGTGTTCACCGGCCGGGGCGGTGCCGTCGAGGTCGATCTGCCCGTCCACCTGGTGGAGGCCGTGGACGCCTGCGCCCGCGAACGCGGCGGCAGCCGCTTCATGGTGCTGCTGGCCGCCGCCCAGGCGGTCCTCGCCCGCTGGACGGGACAGCACGACGTGTCCGTGGGCACCCCCGTCGCCGGGCGCGGCCGGCTCGAACTGGAGCCGCTCGTGGGCTTCTTCGTCAACACCGTGGTGCTGCGCACGGACCTGTCCGGGCGTCCGACGTTCGCCGCCCTCGTGGACCGGGTGCGGGAGACCGTCCTGGGCGCCTTCGACCACCAGGAGGTGCCGTTCGAGCGGGTGGTGGAGCGGCTGCGCCCGGAACGCGACCTGTCCCGCAACCCCTTGTTCCAGGTCATGGTGGACGTCCAGGACGCCTCGACGGGCGGCTCCGGCCCGCAGGGTCCGGACACGGCGGACTTCACGCTGCCCTGGGGGACGGCCAAGTTCGACCTCACCGCCACGTACGTGATCCGCCCGGAGCGGTTCGCCCTCAACGTCGAGTACGCCGCCGACCTGTTCGACCCGGCCACCGCCACCCGCTTCGCCCACCACGTCGGCCGGCTGCTGGAGGCCCTCCTCGCCGAACCCGCAACCCCTGTCGACGCGGCCCCCCTGCTCGCGGCCGACGAGCGCGAGCGGCTGCTGGCCACCGCCGGGACGGACGCCGCACCCGCGCCCCGGTTCCGCGTCGCGGGCCGAACGGACGCGCCCGCCGTCGTCTGCGAGAACACCACCCTCGACCACGCGGGCCTGGACGCCCTGACCGGCGGGCTCGCCGCGGCCCTGGCCGACGCGGGCGTGCGCGCGGACGACGCCGTGGGGGTGTGCGTGGGCCGGGGGGTGTGGTCCGTCGCCGCGATGCTCGCGGTGTGGCGGGCGGGCGGCGTGTACGTGCCGCTCGATCCCCGGTTGCCCGAGGAACGGCTGCACCACATGCTGCGGGAGGCCGGAGCACGGCACGTGGTGTGCGACGCGAGCACCCGGGACACCGTGACGGCGCTCCGGGTCGACCCTGTCGACGTCCGCGACGTCCGGCCCGACCCCGACGGCCCCCGCCACGCCCCCGACCCCGGCACCCTCGCCTACGTCGTCTTCACCTCCGGCTCCACCGGCCTGCCCAAGGCGGTCGGTGTCGAGCACCAGGCGCTGGACGCCCATGTGGCCACCGCCCGCGAGAAGTTCGCACTCACCGCGCACGACCGGGTGCTCACCTTCGCCTCGACCTCGTTCGACGCCTCCCTGGAGCAGATCCTCCCGGCGCTGGCCACCGGAGCGACGGTGATCGTCCGCCCGGACGAGATATGGACCCCCGAGCAGCTCGCCGCCCGCGTCGCCGAGGAGGGGGTGACCGTCATGGAACTCACCCCTTCCTACTGGGCGGAACTCGTCGCCCGCCTGGACGCCCTGGCGCCGCACCTCACCTCTCTGCGGCTGCTGGTCACCGGCGGGGAGACGCTGCCCGCCGACCCACTGGAGTACTGGTTCGCCCACCTGCCCTCGGTCCCCGTGATCAACACCTACGGGCCCACCGAGGCCGTGATCTCGGCCACCGCGCACACCGTCGACACCCTCCCGCGCGGCCGGGTGCCCATCGGTCGCGCGCTCGGCAGCCGCCGCACCTACGTCGTCGACGCCCTGGGGGAGCCGGTACCGGACGGCCTTCCCGGCGAGCTCCTCGTCGGCGGCGCCGAACTGGCGCGGGGATACCTGGGGCGGCCCGCGCTGACCGCCGAGCGGTTCGTGCCCGACGGTTTCGGCCGGCCCGGCGGGCGCCTGTACCGCACCGGTGACGTCGTGCGCCGACTTCCCTCGGGCGAACTGGAGTTCCTCGGCCGCAACGACGACCAGGTCAAGATCCGCGGGTTCCGCGTCGAACCCGCCGAGGCCGAGGCGGTGCTGCGCCGCCACCCCGGCGTCACCGGCGCGGCGGTCGTCGTCCGCGCCCTGCACGGCGAAGCCGCCCTGGTCGGATACGCCGCGGGGAGCGGACTGTCGGAGGAGGCCCTGGACACGCACTGCCGGGCGCACCTGCCGCATTACCTGGTCCCGTCGGTGTTCGTCCTGCTCGACGCCCTGCCGCTGACCGTGCAGGGCAAACTGGACACCGCGGCCCTGCCCGAGCCAGCCGCCCGCGCCCCGCACGCGTTCGTGGCACCGCGCACCCCCGCCGAGACGGTCGTCGCGCAGATCTGGTGCGAGGTCCTCGACCTGCCCCGGGCCGGCGTCCACGACGACTTCTTCGCCCTGGGCGGTCACTCGCTGCGCGCGGTGGCGGTCGCCTCCCGCCTGCGCACCGCCTTCGACTGCCCGCTCGCCGTCCGCGACCTCTTCGAGCACCCCACCGTGGAGCGGCTGGCCGCCGAGGTGGAGCGCAGGCTGCTGGAGCTGATCTCCCGGATGAGCGACGACGACATCGACCTGTCGCTCACCGCCGACTTCTGAGGACGCCACCGTCCCGACCCCCTCACCCCCGTTCTGAGATCGGAGTGCCCTCATGACCACATCCGACGTGCGTCCCGGCCCCCCGGCAGCCCCGAAGGCCGCCCTGTCCCCGGCCGCCCGGCGGCTGCTGGAGCAGCGGCTGCGCGGCCAGGGCACCGCACGCGACGACGGGCCCGGCCGGGCCCGGCCCCGCCCCGAGCGGATTCCGCTGTCCGCGGCCCAGCTGCGCCTGTACTTCCTCGACCGGCTCGACCCCGGTACGCCCACCTACCTCCTGCCGGCGGCGTGGCGGTTCACCGGCCCCCTGGACCTGGCGGCCCTGCGCGCCGCGCTCACCGACCTCGTCGCCCGGCACGAGCAGCTGCGGGTCGTCTTCCCCGAGCACGAGGGCGTCCCGTACCAGCGGGTCCTGCCCGCCGACGGGACGGAACCGGACGTGGTGGAGGTGACCGGACCGCCCGGCGTGGACCGCGAGGGGCGGGTGGCCGCCGCCGTGCACGCCGCCGCCGTCCGGCCCTTCGACCTCGCCCGCGAACCCGCCTTCCGGGCCACCGTGGTCCGTGCCGCCCACGACGACCACGAGGGGCACGACGAGCACGACGAGCACGTCCTCGTGCTCGGCATGCACCACATCGTCTCCGACGGCTGGTCCCTCGGACTGATCGTCCGCGACCTCACCGAGCTGTACCGGGCCCGCGTCCGCGGCGGTGCCGCACGCCTGCCCGAACTACCCCTCGACTACACCGACTACGCGATCTGGCAGCGCGAGCGCGACCAGTCCGCGTCCCTCGACCACTGGCGCACCCGGCTCGCCGGCCTCACCCCGCTGGACCTGCCCACCGACCACCCGCGCCCCGACACGCCCGGCGGTCCCGGCGCCACCCACACCCTCACCCTGCCGTCCGAGCTGACCGGCGCGCTCGCCGACCTCGGCCGGCAGGCCGGCACCACGCCGTACATGACGGTGCTGGCCGCCTTCCAGGCCGCCCTGGCCTTCCACAGCGGACAGCGCGACATCGCCGTCGGCACCGTCGTCGCCAACCGCGAGCGGGCCGAGACCGAACAACTCGTCGGCTTCTTCGTCAACACCCTCGTCCTCCGCGGCGACTTCTCCGACGACCCGACCCCGGCCGCGCTCCTGGCCCGCACCCGGGACCGGGTCCTGGAGGCCTTCTCCCATCAGTCGCTGCCGTTCGAGCAGGTCGTCGACGCCCTCAGCCCGCAGCGCGACCTGGCCCGCAACCCGCTCGTACAGGTCCTCTACACCCACACCGACACCACCGGCTCCGACCTGGCGCTGGGCGAGGCCCACGGCACGCCCTACCGGATCGACCTCACCACCGCCAAGTTCGACCTCACCCTCGACCTGCGCGACGGCGACGGGCGCACCGACCTCGTCTTCGTCTACCGGACCGACCTGTTCTCCGAGGCCTCCGTCGCCGCCCTGGCCCGGCACACCCTCGCCCTGCTGGAGGCGTTCCGCGCCACCCCGGACGTCCCGCTCGGCGCCGTCGACCCCCTCACCCCGGCCGAACGCGCCCATCTCCTCGGCCCCGACGGCCCCGCGAACACCGGTCACCGACCCACGGCCGCCCCGCGCACGGCCCCGGACCGCGTCACCGAGCACATCCGCCGCACGCCGCACGCCGCCGCCGTCGGCACAGGGCGACACACCCTGACGTACGCCCGGCTGGACGCCGCCGCGAGCGACCTGGCACGCCGGCTGCGCGCCGCCGGGGTCACCCCCGGCTCACTCGTCGGCGTCTGCCTCGACCGCACCCCGGACCTCGCCGTCGCCCTGCTCGCCGTGTGGCGCGCCGGCGCCGCCTACCTGCCGCTCGACCCCTCCCACCCTGCAGCGCGCCGCGCCTTCACCGTCACCGACTCCGGCGTCGACCTGATCGTCACCGACACCGCCACCCGCTTCGCCGTGGAGGACCTGCCCGCCCGCCTCGTCGTCCTCGACGCCGAGCCCGACGGCCCGCCGGCGCCGACCGACGACGTCCTCCCGGACCCCGGCGACCTCGCCTACGTCATCTACACCTCCGGTTCCACCGGCCGCCCCAAGGGCGTCGAGATCACCCACGCCAACCTGGCCTGGCTGCTCGACGCCGCCGACCGGCACTTCGGCTTCGGGCCCGCCGACGTGTGGACCCTGATGCACTCGCCCGCCTTCGACTTCTCCGTCTGGGAACTGTGGGCCCCGCTCACCAGCGGCGGACGCGTCGTCGTCCTCACCGGTGACGAGGTCCGCGATCCGGGCACCGTGCACCGGGTGCTGCGCGAGGAGGGCGTCACCGTCCTCAACCAGACCCCGGCCGCCTTCAAGGGCCTGCGCGCCCACATCGAGGGCGCCGGCGCCTCCTTCGCCGACCTGCCCCTGCGCACGGTCGTCTTCGGCGGCGACGCCTTCGACGTCCGCGACTACCGCGACTGGTTCACCACCCCCGGACACCGGCCCGCCCTGGTGAACATGTACGGCATCACCGAGACCACCGTCCACGTCACCCTCCGCACGATCACCGAGGACGACGTCGACGGGACCGTCCGCTCTCCCATCGGCCGCCCCCTCGCCGGTCAGCACGGCTACGTCCTCGACTCCTTCGGCCGGCTCGTGCCTCCCGGCAGCGTCGGCGAGCTGTACGTCGCCGGCGGCGGTGTCGCCCGCGGCTACCGCAACCGCCCCGAGCTGACCGCCGAACGCTTCCTCGACGATCCGTTCGGCACGCCCGGAGCCCGCATGTACCGCACCGGGGATCTGGTCCGGGTCCTGCCGGACGGCCAACTCGCCTATGCGGGCCGCGCCGACCACCAGGTCAAGGTCCGCGGCTACCGCATCGAACCGGGGGAGATCGAGACCGCGCTGCGCGCCCTGCCCGGCGTCGCCGACGTCGCGGTGGTGGCCCGCCGCGACGGCGACACCGCCCGCCTGGTCGCCCACGTCGTCACCCCCGAGGGCCGCCCCCTCGACCCGCCCGCTCTGCGCGCGGGCCTCGGACTGACCCTGCCCGCGTACATGGTGCCGGCCCTGTTCGTCCGCCACGGGCGGCTGCCGCTGACCGCCAACGGCAAGGTGGACCGGGCCGCGTTGACCGCCGTCGCGCCCCTCGCGTCCGCATCGACGGGCCGACGCGCCCACGTGCCGCCCGAGGGCCCGCTGGAGGAGGCCCTGGCCGGAGTGTGGAGCCAGGTCCTCGGGACCGAGCACGTCAGCCGCACCGACAACTTCTTCGACCTGGGCGGCGACTCCATCCTCGCGCTGCGCCTGGTCGGTCTCGGCCGCCCCGCCGGACTCGGCTTCACCGTCGCCGACGTGTTCCGCGCCCGCACCCTGGCCGACCTGGCCGCCCTGGTCACCGACGTCACCGACGCCCCCGACCCGGTCGCCCCCTTCTCCCAGCTCGACCCCGCCGACGCCGGCCGCCTGCCCGACGGGCTCGCGGACGCCTACCCGCTCACCATGCTCCAGGCGGGCATGCTGCACGAGATGCTCGCCGACCCCCGCCGCGGCGCGTACCACAACGTCACCGATCTGAAGATCAGTGTGCCCGAGGGCTTCGACCTCGGAGCCTTCCAGGCCGCCGTGGACGCGGTGGTCGCCGGGCATCCCGTCCTGCGCACCTCCGTGGACCTCGTCACCTACCGCGAACCCCTCCAGCTCGTCCACCGCACCGGCCACCTGCCCGTCGGCTACACCGACCTGCGCGCACTGCCCCGACAGGAGCAGCGGGAGCGCCTGCGCCGGTTCGTCGACGCGGAGTTCGAGCACCGCTTCGACCTCGCCACAGCGCCCCTGGTCCGCATCCACCTGCACCATGTCACCGACCACGACCTGCGGCTCGTCCTCACCGACTGCCATGTCGTCCTGGACGGCTGGAGCCTGACCTCCCTCGTCGCCGACCTGCTCGCCCTGCACCGCGAGGCCGTCGCCCACCGCACCACCCCGCAACCCCCGCAGGCCCCGGCCTTCGCCGAGTACGTGGCCCTCGAACGCGCGGCCGTGAACAGTGAGGAGTCCCTCGGCTACTGGCGCGAACGACTCGCCGAACTGCGGCCTGTGACCTTCCGCCGGCGCCCCGCTGGCGAGGCCGCGGGCCGTCCGCCCGTGCACGAGGTCCGCCGCTCCTACGCCCACCTCGCCGAACGCATCGGCTCCCTGGCCAGAACGGCCGGCGTGCCCCGTCGCACCGTGCTGATCGCTGCGTTCCACCACACCATGAGCCTGTTCGCCGACCGCGACGACAGTGTGTCCGGCCACAGCATCGGCCTGGTCACCAACGGGCGGCCCGAACTGCCCGGCGCCGACCGCATGCGCGGACTGTTCCTGAACACGGTGCCGTTCGGCGTGGCCCGGCCCCGCGGCAGCTGGCTCGCCCTCCTGCACGACGTCTTCGCCGCCGAGCAGGAGATGCTCCCGCACCGCAGGGTCCCGCTCGTCCGCATCGCCCGGCTCCGGCCCACCGAGCCCGGCCTGACCGACGCGGTCTTCAACTACGTCAACTTCCACCGGCTGTCCCACGAGTCCTGGGACGACTCCCTGGAGATCGCCCGGACCATGTTCCCGCTGCTGGTGAACGCGAGCGTCAACGCCTTCACCCTGGACGCCGACCCCGCGTTCGTCGCACCCGCCACCGCCGAGCAGCTGGCCGACGTGTACTGCGCCCAGCTGGAGGCCATGGTCGCCGACCCGTACGCCCGCGTCACCCGCCCCGCGCTCACCGGCGACGCCCGTGCCACCGCCCTCGACGTGTGGGCCCGCGGACCGCGGATCCCGGCCTCCCCCCTGCTGTTCCACGAGCACGTCGCCGTCCACGCCACCCGGACCCCGCACGCGGTCGCCGTCGAGCACTGCGGGCAGCTCCTGACCTACGGTGAACTGCAGACGCAAGCCGAGCAGTTGGCGCACCGGCTGCGACGGCTCGGCGTCGGCCCGGAGACCGTCGTCGGCATCTGCGCCGAACGCGGCCCCGACCTGGTGCGCGCCGCCCTGGGAGTGCTCCGCGCCGGCGGTGCCTTCCTGCCCCTCGACCCCCGACACCCGGCCGACCGGCTCGCGTTCATGGCCGACGACAGCGGCATGCGGGTGCTGCTGACCCAGCGGGAGCTGGACGGGCGGGTGCGCTTCGGCGGACCGGTCGTCCAGCTGGACGCCCCCGCGCAACCGGTGGCCCCGGTCCCCGGCGGGGAACCCGACGCCGACACCCTCGCCTACATCATCTACACCTCCGGTTCCACCGGCGTCCCCAAGGGCGTCGCCATCCCGCACCGGGGCCTGTCCAACATGATCGAGGGCCAGCGCGACCTGGTGCGCCCCACCCCCGACGACCGGGTGCTGCAGTTCGCGTCCTTCGGCTTCGACGCCTCGATCCTGGAGCTGACCTGGTCCCTGGCCAACGGCGGCCGGCTGGTCACCGCGCCCGCGGAGGAGCTGCGCCCCGGTCCCGATCTCGCCCGCACCCTGCGCGAGGCCCACGTCACCGGCGCCATGCTGCCGCCCAGCGCCCTCGCCGTCCTCGGTCACGACGACTTCCCCGAGCTGCGGGTGCTCCAGGTCGCCGGCGAGGCCTGCCCGGCCGAACTGGCCGACGTCTGGGCGCGCGGCCGGCGCTTCCACAACGTCTACGGCCTCACCGAGACCTCCGTGTGGTCAGTCGCCGCCGAACTGAGCCCCGGCCGGGGCACCCCGCCCATCGGCACGCCGATCCGCAACACCCGTATCCACGTCCTGGACGACGACCTCCAGCCGGTCCCGGTCGGCGTCCCCGGAGAGATCCATCTCGGCGGTCGGGCCGTGGGCCGCGGCTACCTCGGCCGGCCCGCGCTCACCGCAGCCACCTACGTGCCCGACCCCTACGGTGAGCCCGGCGCACGGCTGTGCCGCACCGGCGACCTCGGCACCCACCGGCCCGACGGTTCGGTGGAGTGGCTCGGACGCCGCGACTCGCAGGTGAAGCTGCGCGGCTTCCGCATCGAGCTCGGCGAGGTCGAGCACGCGCTGCGGCAGCTGCCCGAGGTCCGCCAGGCGGTGGTCCTGCACCGCACCGACCTGCCCGGCGAGCCGGCCCTCGTCGCCTACCTCGTCGTGCACGGCCCGGACCGGCCCGCTCCCGGGGACCTGGGCCGCGCCCTGCGCTCCTCGCTGCCCGCCTACATGGTGCCCGCCCGGTTCGTCGTCCTCGACGAGATGCCGATCAACCGCAGCGGAAAGATCGACAAGCGGGCCCTGCCGCTCCCGCCGGCCGAACTCGCCCGGAACGACACCGAGTACGCCGCTCCGTCCACCCCGGCGGAGAGGATCCTCGCCGAGATCTGGCGCGAGGTGCTCGGGCTGTCCCGCATCGGCGTCCACGACGACTTCTTCCGCATCGGCGGCAGCTCGCTGTCCACCGTCCGCGTCTCCCTGACGGCTGCCGGACGCGGGCTCACCGTCTCGGTCGGCGACCTGATCGAGCACCCGACCGTCGCCCAGCTCGCCGCGCACGCCACCCGCACCGCGGAGGCGGAGCTGCCCGCCGCGGTCACCTCCGAGGTACGGCTGCGCGAGGGCGCGGGGAAGCCCCTGTGGTGCGTACACCCCACCGGCGGCAGCGCCGCCTGGTTCGTGCCGCTCGCCCGCGCCCTGCCGCCCGGCAGGCCCGTGCACGCCTTCCAGGCCCGCGGACTGCTCGGCGGGGTCGACCCGAGCACGGTGACGGGCATCGCCGCCAACTACGTCGCCGAGATCACCGACCGGGAGGCCGAGGGCCCGCACGCCCTGCTGGGCTGGTCCATGGGCGCCAACATCGCCCTGGAGATGGCCATTCAGCTGCACGGGGCGGGACACGGGACCACGCCCTTGGTCCTCGTCGAGCCCTACCTGTCCAACAGCGCCGCCCGTGCCCGGCTGAACGGGGTCACCCAGGACCTGCGCACGGCCCTGCGGCTGCGCGACCGGCTGCGGGAGACGCCTCCGTCGCCGCAACGCGACCGGGCGACGGCGGAGCTGACCGCCACTCTGCTGGGCGCCGGCATGAGCCCCGTCGAGGCGGCCCTGGTCGACGGTGCCCCGATCGAGGTCTGGCACTCGCTGCTGGCCGCGCTCGCCGCCTACGAGGTCCGCCCGTACCCCGGCCACATCCACCTCGTGGTCGGCAGCGAGGCCGCCGGGCTCCCGCGCGGCCGCACGATGCCGGGTCTCGACGTCGACTACGACACCTACGTCGAGCGCTGGCGCGAGACGGCCGGCGGCGGCCTCACCCTGCACATCAGCGACGGCGACCACATGTCGATGATGGCCGAGCCGAGGGTGGCCGGGATCGCCGAGCTGCTCACCGCCCTGGAGACGGAGACCGCCCGATGACCCCCGCCGCCTCCACGGCCACCACCGGACGCGTCATCCCCGCCGTGCAGGAGCGGGCCACATCCCCGGAATCACCCACCGTGCCGGAGCCGGCCACCGCCCGGGAGGCCCGGGCCGCCGCCCCCGACCCCGCCGCCCCCGACCGCGCCTTCAGCGAGCGGTACCTGCTCTCGCCGGACATGGTCGCCGATCCCTACGGGCACCTCGACGCCCTGCGCGCGCACGCGCCGGTGCACTGGAGCCCGATGCACCACGCGTGGCTCGTCACCGGCTACGACCAGGTGATGCGCTGCCTGCGCGACCCGGTGGTCTCCGCCGACCGGGTACGGCCCCTGATGGACGCCGTGCCGCAGGGCGCCCGCACGGACGCCGAGCGGGCCTTCGGGATCCTGTCCCGCTGGATGGTCTTCAACGACCCGCCGCAGCACCGCAGACTGCGCCGGGTCTTCCAGGAGGCCTTCGCCGCACGGGCGGTGGTCCGCTACCGCACCTTCACGGAGAAGGCCACCCGCGCCGTCCTGGCCCGCTCGGCGGTCCCCGGCCGCACCGGCGACCTCATGGCCGACGTGGCCAAGCCGCTGCCCGCGCTGGTCTTCGCCCGCTGGCTCGGCATCCCGCGCACCGACGCCCCCGCCTTCTGGTACTGGAACGCCCGCGTCGCCGACCTCGTCCTCGGCACCGCCCAGGAGGAGAGCGAGTACCGGGCCTCCCTGCAGGCGCTCGTGAGCCTGGAGGACTATCTCGCGGGCCTCGTCGACCGGCGCCGGGCCGAGCCCGCCGACGACCTGATCAGCCAGGTCCTCGGCGAGGGCCGGGTGGGGGAGTCGGTCACCGTCGAGGAGTTCGTCGGCATGCTCACCCAGATGGCCTTCGCCGGTGGCGAGACCACCAGCAACCTCATCGCCAACACCGTCCTGGCCCTGCACACCCGGCCCGGCGCGCTCGCCGCCGTCCGCGAGGACCCCGAACTGGTCCAGGGCGCGGTGGAGGAGACGCTGCGGCTGGACGGCCCGTCGAAGATGTCGATCCGCACCGCCGCCCGCGACCTCGACCTGGACGGCCGCACCGTGCGCGCCGGGGACCGGATCTTCCTGGTCACGGCCGCCGCCAACCGCGACCCGGCCCGCTTCCCCGACCCCGGCCGGTTCGACGTCCGCCGCACCGGTGCCACCCATCTCGGCTTCGGCTTCGGCGCCCACTTCTGCGTCGGCGCCGCCCTGGCCCGCCTGGTCGCCGTCGCCGCGGTCAGGACCCTGGTCCGCGACCACCGGGGCCTCGCCCTGGCCGACGGCGCCCGGCTCACCTGGCAGCCCTCGCTCCTCAACCGCAGCCTCACCGCCCTGCCCGTCCACTACTGACCGGCCCTCCGGATGCGTCCGCACGACGAAAGGCACACCATGGCCACCACCCTCGCCGGAGCCGGTCCGCGGCTGTGGGCACCCGCCCGGCACCGGCCCTTCCAGCTCCTGTGGCTGGGCCAGTCGCTGTCCCTGCTCGGCGACGGCTTCAGCGTCGTCGCCTTCTCCTGGATCACCCTCGGCCTGACCGGTTCGACCCTCACCCTCGGCTACGTCCTCGCCTTCCAGGCCGTGCCCCGCGCCCTGCTCACCCTGGTCGGCGGCAGCCTCGGCGACTCGCTGTCCACCCGCACCCTGATGATCGCCTCCAGCTGGACCCGGGCCGGGCTGATGACCGGGGTCGGCGTGGCGGGGCTGACGGGGCAGCTGACGGTGTGGATGCTGTGCGCGGCAGCCGCCGCGTTCGGCGCCGTCGACGCCTTCTTCCAGCCGGCGCGCGTGTCCATCCTGCCGTCCGTGGTGGACGAGAGCCTGCTGACCCCGGCCAACGCACTGCTGGGCGCGGGCTCACGGATCGCGGCCGTGGCCGGGCCGGCCGTCGGCGGCCTGGTCATCGCCGTGACGCGGGCTCCGGTGGCGTTCCTGGTCGACGCGGTCTGCTTCGCCCTGTGCGGCTGGTGCGTGGCGAGTATCCGGACCCGCCCCAGGACGGCCGTCCGGACGGAGGGCGACGCTGCGGGGGCCGCCGGGCCGGAGTCGCGGACCTCCCTGGCCGACCGGATCCGCGAGGGCGTGACCTTCACCCTGCGGGACCCGCGGCTGCGCACGATCGTCGCCCTCGACACGGCGGTCAACTTCTGTTATGCCGGGCCCTTCACGGTCGGTTTCGCCACCCTCGCCGACCAGGTGCTGCGCGGCGGCTCCGCCACCCTGGGCGTGCTGAACGGCTCCCTCGCCGGCGGCGCCATGCTCGGCACGCTCGCCGGCGGCGCCCTCGGCGGCCGGCCCCGGGTCGGCCTGCTGGTGGCCGGTCTGGCCGGCTGGCTGGGCGCGGGGATGGCCGTGCTCGGTCTCGTCCACAGCACCCCTGCCGTCGTGGCGACGGTGCTCGCCATGGGCTTCGCCATCGGGTTCCAGGGCGTGTTCGGGCTCAGCTGGATCCAGCGGAACATTCCCCAGGACGTGCTCAGCCGGGTGGTGTCGGTCGACATGGTCCTCGGCTACGCCGCCGCCCCGTTGTCCCTGATCGCGTGCGGTGCGCTGGCCCGCGTCGACACGCTCGCCCTGTTCGGGCTGGTGGCCGCGGTGCTCGCGCTCACCGGCCTGGCCGTGCTCGGTTCCCGCCAGGTGCGCGAGATGAGATAGCACCCGGCCGGGCGGCACACGCGCCGCGACGCCGCCGCCGGGCGGCCGGTCTCCGCCGGACGCGCCACCGGTGCGGTGACCGCACAGAGCCACCGGCTCCCACCGGGCGCGGCGGGTTTCCCGGCGAAGCGTCCCGGCAGATCGTCCCGGTGGCAACGGACCCTCAGCAGGCCGGCGAAGTCCACCGAGGTCCGGCAGCGCCCCGAGGAGGCGCGGGGAACCGCGCGACCGGCCACGACGGCGCTGTCGTCGACGGACGTCGTACCACGGCACTTCCGGCGGAGCGCTCAGGCGTCCCGCAGTGCGGCCGACCGCGCGCAGAGGTCCGCGCGGTTGGCCGCCCCCGTCTTCGTGATCAGACTCGCGATGTGCTTCTCCGCGGTGCGCGGTGAGATGAAGAGGCGATCCGCGATGTCCTTGTTGCTCAGCCGCTCCGCGAGCAGCCGGAAGACCTCGAACTCCCGGACCGTGACGCCTTGGGCGCGCAGGTCGTCGGGGATGCCGCTGGTGCCGGTGCGGTGCTGGTGCACGGAGGCGCCCAGCCGGCGCAGCCCGGCCCGGCAGGCGCCCGTGACGGCCTGGACGTCCCGCTCGTGGAAGTAGTGTTCCGCCCGCCGCAGCCAGCTGACGGGATCGCCCCAGCCGTCCTGGTGCGCCGCGTCCGCGATCAGCCGGAGCCCGAGGTGCTGGCCCAGCGGGTACGGCTCGGCCGCCGCCAGCGCCGCCTCCACCGTCGCCGCAGCGCGGTCGCCCGCGCCCTCGCGGCCCAGCAGGACGGCTTCCGCGAGCAGCACGAACTGCCGGTTCCAGCGCATCCGGGCCATGGCGGTGGCGGTGATCTCCTCGTGGCGGGCCCGGTCCGCGTCCCCGGCGAGGACGTCCAGCAGCAGGACCAGGCCGTGGGTGCCGCTGAGGTGGTAGGTGGACGGGTTGTCCGCCTCCAGCGCCAGCACCTGCCGGAGCTCGCCGCGGGCGAGGCCGCGGTCCTCCTCCAGCAGGGCGCAGAAGGCCCGGGCCAGACCGCGGCCGAGCGGCTCCTCCTGCGAGCCGGCGCCGTCCCACTCGGCGAACGCGGCCAGCGCCCGCTCCATCGCCTCCCGGTCCGCGCGGTGGGCCTCCAGCACGGCCTGCGCCATCAGGACGTACCGCACGGCGGGCGCGAGGCGCAGGCGCCGGACGACGGCCAGGCACTCGGCGGCGGCCGGCCGGGCGGCGTCGTGGCGACCGCGCAGCACCGCGTCGAGGACGAGGATGCCGTCGACCGTGTGGACGATGTTCACGGATCCCAGCCGCAGCGCCTCCTCGCGGGCCGCCAGCAGACCCGAGGTGTCGCCGTCTGCCAGCCAGGCGTTCCCGCCCAGCCGGGTCGCCGCGTACATGCGCTGCAGCGGGAGGCGGTGGCGTTCGGCCGTGGTGAGCGCCTGCCGGAGCATCGCCTCCGACTCCTCGGGGTCCCGCTCCCGGGCCACGGTCGCGAGGAGCTCCTGGGCCTGGCAGGCGACGACCGGCAGCCCGTGGCGTTCGGCGGTGTCCGCGGCGGACCGGGCGAGCTTCTCCGCGTGCTGGGTGCGGTCGGGCCCCGGCGTGTCGAGTGCCAGGTATGCGGCGGTGACGTCGACGGCCGCGGTGGCCGACTCGTCCGGCGTGGTCGCCAGCACCTCGCGGGCGCGCGCTATCTGCCGGTTGCCGTCGCTCCACCGGCCCGCCGTGTGGGCGACCTTGGCCAGCCGGGTGTGCAGCGTCGCCAGGCGGACGGGGCTCAGCCCCGAGCCGTCCAGCACGTGCAGGTCCTCGGCCAGGTCGAGGGCGCGCGTGAAGTCCCCGGCCTCGGCGAGGGCCGGCAGCAGGTTCTCCAGCACCAGGGCCCGTGCCTGCGGGTCGCCCGCGTCGGTCAGCAAGGCCTCGGCCCGGCCGAGCAGGGTGATCGCGGAGCCGAGCGCCCCGGCCGCCAGGGCACGCCCGCCGGCGTCCGAGAACAGCAGGCCGGCCTCCAC
Source organism: Streptomyces actuosus (assembly GCF_016921115.1). Lineage (GTDB taxonomy): Bacteria > Actinomycetota > Actinomycetes > Streptomycetales > Streptomycetaceae > Streptomyces > Streptomyces actuosus_A. The sequence goes on along the minus strand of NZ_JAFFZS010000027.1, from coordinate 36,548 downwards.
GTCGTCGCCGGCCGCGCCGCGCAGCCCGGCCGCGAGCGGGCACCAGTCACCGGGTAGTTCGGGGTGCAGTTCCTCGACCGCCTCCGCGCCCCGCCGGGCCAGGTCGGCGCGCTGGCCCGGCGTCATCTGCGTGAAGAGAGCCTCCACGGTGAGCGAGTGGCGGAAGGAGTACCAGTCGGGCGCCGGCTCGTCGGGAATCACCAGCCGCGCGGCCACGCCCGCGTGCAGGTGGCTGAGCAGGGCGCGGTCGTCGATGCCGGTCATGCGCTGCAGGACCGTGAGCGGGAAGCGCCGGCCGAGCACGGCGGCGGCCGACAGCAGGGTCAGGCCCTGTGTGCCGAGCCGGTCGATGCGGCGCAGAATGCCGCGTGCCAGCGACGACGAAACGTCACTGCGGAGGTCGCCGACGGGCCGCCAGCCCTCCGGCCCCTGTACCAGCGTGCCCGCGCCGATCATCGACTGCAGCAGTTCCTCGATCAGGTACGGGCTTCCGGAGCCGTCCTCCCACAGCCGCTCCAGTACCGCCGCGGGCACCTGGTCGGGGCCGTCCGCACCGAGCTGCGCGGCGACCATCCGGTGCGCCTGGGGCCGCGTCAGCGGCGGCAGCTCCACCAGGGTGGCGGCGCCGCGCCGCCGCGCGGACTGCGCCAGGTCGAGGGCGTCGCTGAAGTCCGTCCGCACCGTGGCCAGCAGCAGCACGGGCGAGTACTCGAGGTTGTCCACCAGGTATTCGAGGACGCCGAGCGTTTCCGGGTCGGCGTCGTGCAGGTCCTCCAGCAGCAGCAACTGGCCCTGCCCGCGCCCCACGGCGATGAGCAGGCGCAGCACCGCCTCGCCGAGGATCACCATGGAACTGCTGTCCCGTTCCCCGGTGTCCCAGTCGGGGATCAGCCGCCCGAGCACCGGCCGGTAGGGGCCCAGCGCGAGGTCGTCCATCGGTTCGCCGCTGCGGAACAGCGACATCAGCGCCTCGGTCAACGGCCGGAACGGTACGGCCGGGCCCGTGGTGCTGCTGCGGCCCCGTAGCACCCGCATCCCGGTGCCCAGCGCCCCGCCGACGGCCTCCGCCGCGACCCTCGACTTGCCGACGCCCGCCTCTCCGACCAGGAAGACGACACCGCCGCGGCCTTGTCGTGCGTCGGCCAGGGCACGTTCGAGCAGGGCCAGTTGGGAGTCCCGTCCGACCAGGGAAGGCGCATGGGAACGCATGACCGCAGATAGTAATCGGAACAGCGGGGCCTGCGTCAGGTCGTGCGGAACCCGACGCGTACGCGGCCGGCGCCGCCGCGCGGAGCCGGCCCGGCACGGTGGCGCGGGCCCGAGCCGGCGGTCCCGCGCCACCCTGTCCGCCGGAACCGGGGGTCACTGCGGTGCGGAGACCGAGGTGTCGAGCGTGCTGAGCGTGACGACGACGCCGCTGGTCAGCACCAGGCCGGCCAGGACGCGGGCGCGGGCGCAGGCCCGGTTGCGGCCCCGCAGTGTGATCCCGCCCGCGGCGTCGTCCTGCTCGTCGGCGGAGGTCGCGGTGACGTCGGTGGCGGTGGAGGTGAGGTGCTTGTCCATGACGTGTTCCCCTTCAGGTGTGCCGAGCGGTGGGCGCGGGTGGCGATGGAGGAAGTGCCGTGGTGCGTAGGCGCGTGGTCGGTCAGTGGCCGTTCCGTCCCAGGAGCAGGACGGACGGCACGCTTGCGGGGTGGGTCAGGCGGAGCAGGCCGTAGCCGATGCCGGACAGCCCGGTCAGCAGTCCGGGGGAGGGTACGTGGTCGGGCGTGGCGCACCGGTGGTTCTGCGCCTCGACGAGCGCGAGCACCTGCCCGGTGCGCCGGCGCAGGGCGTCGGCGGCGGCCGCGTCGCCCCGCCCGGCGAGCTCGGCCAGGGCCTCCAGCGTGCCGAGCGTGCCCTGGCCGAGGCTCAGCCCGGGGTGGACGTCGACGTCGGTCAGCAGGGCCGACAGGGCGTCGGCGGCGGGCCGGGGGGCGGCGGCCGTCACACCGGCGAGACCGGAGACCCAGGAGGGGTCCGCGTGCGCGGCCCGAACCTCCCGGACCGCGGCAGCCAGCAGGGCGTCGGCGGCCCCGGCGTGCGCGGCGGCACGGTCCGGGCGACGGGCGGCGTAGCGCCCCAGGGCCCAGCCGATGCCGGCCGCGCCGTCTGCGAGTCCGGCGCCCCGGCCGGCCGGCGCGGAGCCGTCCTGCCCACCGCCGTGCGGTCCGGACACCGACGCGAGCAGCAGGTCCGCCACGGTGTCCGCCAGCCGCAGGGCCTGCGGCGTCCCGGTCGCCTCGTGGACGGCGACGGCGCCGGCCAGCGCGCCGGCCGTGCCGGCGGCCAGCCCCGGGTCGGAGCAGGCGGCGACGGCGTGCCCGAGCGCGGTGAGCGCGTCGGGCAGACACCTCGTCAGGTCGTCCCCGAGCAGCTCCGACAGGCGCGGGAGCGCGTAGAGGATGCCGCCGAGCCCGTCGTAGGCGCCGGGCCCGGCCGCGGCACTCAGCTCGGGGTCGGCGGCCAGCGCCTTCAGCAGGGCGGGCAGCGGCCGGACCGCCTCCCGGGCCAGCGCGGCGTACCGTCCGGCCCCGGTCAGCGCGTCCGTCTGCGCCAGGAACAGCGCGACGCCGCAATAGCCCTGCCCCAGCCCCGCCCCCATCGGCAGGACGGCCCAGTGCGGCCCCGAGACCTGCTCCAGGCCGAGCCAGTTCGTCCGGCCGTCGCCGCGAATCGCGCGGGCGGCGATCTCGTCGGCGATGCCGCACACGGCGGCCAGCAGCCGGGAGGCGTCCGGCGCGACCGCCGGCAGCGGGGCGAGGGCCAGCTCGGACCGCTTGGCCAGGGGCGAACCGGTGCCCCGCGCCGCCAGCGTGGCCGAGATGATCCATTCCTGGTCGTGGCAGTCGACCTCGTCCATCCGGGCGAGTTTGCCGCCGACGGCGGCCAGGCTCGCCACGGGCAGCACCTCCGGCAGCCAGTCGCCGTCGGCCGCCCGGACCCCTGTACCGGACGGCCGATGCACGAACAGCGGTACGTCGCCGCGCCACAGGTCCGCCGTCTCGTGCTCGACGAGCCGCCGGCGCGTCTCGTCTTGCTCGGACTCGGTCCACAGCACCGCGAACACACCCTCCCGGGCGAGAGCGTCCCCCAGCAGGGAAGGATGGGCCGACTCCTCCAGGAGCGTGGCGTACAGGCGGGTGGAGCGCGCGACGAGCCGGGCCGGGCTGTCGGCGTGCACCGCCAACGGCCCACCCGCGGCGCTCAGTTCGTGCCCGTGCGCGGCCAGCGCCGCATAGGCGGTGCGGAATCCTTCCAACAGGGCCGCCCGGTGGTCGGCACCCTCCAGGGGCGTCCCGTCGGGCAGCGGCTGGTTCTGCGCCGCGGGACTGGGCACGGGGGCGCGCACGGCGCGCATCGTGTCGGTGCCGCTGCCCTCCCAGCGCAGGCCCTCGCTCGGGAAGGTGCCGTCGGTGGACCGGCCCAGCGCGGAGATGTCCAGCGCGCCGTGCTCGCCGATCAGCAGGTGGGGCAGCAGGCAGGTGCGGTGCACGGAGGCGTGCAGGGCGTCGGCGGCCGGGTCGGCGCCGACGGTCATGGCCTGGGGGAGCCCCGTGTGCAGCAGCGTCTCCGCGTCCACCAGGACCGGCTGGTCGCCGCAGGCGATGACGTTCTCGTAGTGCATGTCGGCGCCGTCCACCGCGTACAGCAGCGCCAGCAGTGCTCCCTGGCGCCGGTAGAAGGCGTCGGCCTCGGCCACCGACCGGCACCAGCGGTGCTCCACGAACTCCAGCCAGCCGTAACCAGGCCGGCGCACACTGCGCGGTGTACGCAGCTCCAGGCCGGGCACCTTGGCGCAGAGCCAGGCCGCCAGGCCGTCGAGCAGCGCGTGCTGGTCGAGAGGGCGCGGCTTGTACACGATCCGGTCCCCGCCGGTGAAGCGCAGGATCGCGACCGCCCGGTTGCCCTGGTGGGCGTCCCCGAGACCGAGGTCGACCCTGTCCAGCGCACCGGGATCGCGCCCGTCGAGCAGCACGGCGGCCAGATCGTCCCGGTCGGCCTGGAACCGCGCCACCAGTTCCGCCGCCGCGTCCGCCGCGTCCAGCGCCGACTGCGCGAGCATCCGCGCCAGTACCGGGTAGGCGGCGAGGAGTTCAGTCAGGCCCCGCCTGCTGCCGGTGGCGGCGACGAAGGAGGCGAACCGCTCGTGCGGGCCGGTTCCTGCGAGCCGCCGGGCACGCCGGGCGAGGGACAGTTCGTGGACCAGGGTGCGGGCGGCCTGCCGGACGAGCTGCTCGGTCAGCAGCCGCTCGAACGCGGCCCGCCACACGGCCTGCTCGACGGCGGGAATGCCCGGCATACGGCGGGAGAGCCGCTCGGAGGCGGGGACCACGAGCGGACGTACGACGGTGGCGAAGACCTTGGGACCCGTTCCGTCGGTGGTCAGTTCGTCCAGGTTCTCGGGGGCGGCGTCCAACGCTGCTTCCGCGTACGCGGCCCAGCGGGGCTTGACCGTGCGCGCGGCGAGTTGTTCGGGGGACTCCGCCGCGAGGGCCGCGGCGGTCTCCGCGTCCACTTCGAGGTGGGCCAGTCGCAGGGCGAACCCCTCGCCGTCCCCGGCGGCCCAGGGAGCGCGCCCGGTGGCGGCGGAGCCGGCGGGCGCCGCCGGGAGTCCGGGCGCGGCGAGCCGTTCCGCGAGGTTCAGCGCCGGGGCCCACCAGGCGAGCGGCAGGCCGGCGCTCCGGGGAGTCGGGAGGCTGGCGGTCTCAGTCACGACAACGAAGGTGGCAGACCCCCGACGACCCCACATGGGGAACCGACCCCCATATTCCCTGCGGGCCCACCCCACCGGTGGGGGAGGGCCACCGCACGCACGCCCCGCATCGAGGAGAACCGCAGGTCGACGACGGTTCCCCACGGTCCTCGGACGCGACACGGCCCGGCTGCTCGACGGGCCCGGCGTTCCCCGTGTGCGGGCGCACCCCCCGAGCCGGCGGCGGGCGCACCCCCGTACCGGCCGCAGCACCCCCGTACCGGCCGCAGCACCCCCGTACCGGCCGCAGCACCCCCGGGGCAGGCCGCGTCCACCCGCCCCGGCCGCACGCATCCCGTCCCCGCCGTAGGACAGCCCCCCATGCCACGCCGACGCACCCCACCCGCAGCAGCGCCGCCGGGCGCGCCGCCCACCGCCCGACGGTCCCCGCACGGTGGGCGACGGGGGTCGGCCCGTCCCCGCCGGCGGGAGGGACCGGGAAAGGTGGGGACCGACTACCGATGCTGCCGCACCCCCGCGCGGCGCACGGTGTCGTGCAGACCCCCCGAACCGCCCGCCGTGCTCACCACGGGGCGGACGACCTTCCAAGGAGCAGCAGATGGGAGCACCTGTACCCGTCGGTGTGGTCGCCCTCGACCCGGTGCTGGAGGCCGGCACCCGCAGTACCCTGCTCGCCTGCCAGGAACTGACGCTGTGCGAGCCCGGCGATGCCCGGGTCGCCGTACTGACCGTGGATCGGACCGGCCCGGCCGAACTCGACACGGTCCGCATCGCCCGCGCCTATCCGCAGCGCCCCGCCGTCGTCCTGGTGGCCGGCGCCCTCGCCCCCGGTGACGCCCTGCACGCCCTCGCCGCCGGCGCCCGCGGCCTGCTGTTGCGCCGCGAGGCGGACACCTCCCGCCTCGCGCACGCCGTGCTGGCCGCAGCGCAGGACGACTGCACCCTGCCGACGGACCTGCTGGAGCAGGTCCTGGAGCACCCGGCCGACGCCCGCAGCGGCCACGGCGGCTGGCCCGGTGGCGCCTTGTCGGAACGGGAGCGTTCGGTGCTGCGCCTGGTCGCCGACGGGCACGAGACGGCGGAGATCGCCCAGCGCCTCGCCTACTCGCCGCGCACCGTGACGACCGTCGTGCACGACATCACCCAGCGGTTCCGGCTGCGCAACCGTGCTCACGCGGTCGCCTACGCCCTCCGGGCGGGCCTGCTGTGACGGCCACCCTCACGGCCGAGTCGCCCGTGCCCGCCGGACCCACCGCACCTCGCGTGCCTGCCGGACCGGCTGCGCCCGCCGGACCGGCTGTCGTCGCCGAACTCAACGTGCTCGCGGAGTCTGTCGTGTCTGCCGAACTTCCCCTTCTCGCCCCACCTTTCGCGCCTGCCGGACCTGTCCCGCCGGTCGGACCTCCCGAGCCTGCCGGCCCGGCCGCCTCTGCCGGACCCGCCGTGCGCGCGGGACCTGCCACGTCCGCCGAACCCGCCCTGCCCACCGGGCCTTTCGCGCCCGCCCGCTCCGTCCCGTCGGCGGAACCCGACCCGTTCCCCGTGGCGGCGTCCGCCGAACCCGTCCGGGCCGCCGGCCCCGGCGCGTCCGGTGCGGTCGGCGTTTCCGTGCCGCTGCACGTGCTCCCCGGTCGCGGTGCCGACCGCGTCCGCGCCGTCGCCCGTCGGGCCGGCCTGTGCTGCGCGGACGGGCCGGGCGGCACCGGCACGGTCACCGTCGTCGTGGTGGAGGACACCGAACGGGCACTGAGCGGCCGGAAGGACCCCGGACCCGGACCGCTGCTGCTCGTGTGCGACACCGTCAGCCGTGCCGGTCTGCTCCGGGCCCTGCGCGCGGGCGCGGTCGTCGTGCGGAGCGCGGACCTCACTCCGGAGAGCCTGACGGCCGCCGCCCGGCGTGCCGTGGACCCGCACCCGAGCATCCCCTACCCGGAACTGTCGCACCTGCTGGCCAACGGGCCGTCGGACGACCGGACGGACCATCGCGAGCCCCGGGTAGGGGAGTTGACGTCACGTCAGATCTCTGTGCTGCGCCTGATGGCCGAGGGCCACGCCAACGCGGGCATCGCGCGGCTGCTGGGCTGCTCCGAGCACACCGTGAAGAACGTCATCTACGAGATCATGGCGCGCCTCCAGGCCCGCAACCGCGCGCACGCCGTGGCCCGCGCGGTCCGGCACGGCCTGGTCTGACCCACCGAGGCCCCCGCACGGCGCGTGACGCACGGGCGAAGGGGCAGGTGGACGGCGGGAGACTCGGGCGGCGGGAGACCTGAGCGGCGGGCGCCGGTCTTCCGCCGCCCCCGAACGGTCAGCCGCCCCCCGCGCGGTCGCCGGTGGCGGACCGCGTCAGAACCGGGGCGTGGACAGCAGCCGCGGTTCGATCCGCTCCTCGACGACACCGGTGCCCGAGCGGCCGACGACGTAGGCGCCCTTGCCCGGCAGCTCCGCCACGGCCTCGACCAACTCGGTGCCCCGATACACCAGGCCCACCCCGTCGTCGGTGCAGTGGGCCGTGCCGAAGGCACCCTCGGCGACCATCCGGTGGATCAGCGGGCGCCGGCCCGCGTCGGAGTCGTAGTGCACCCCGTTGCCGTACGGCAGCAGGCCCAACCCGCCGGTGACCGGGTGCAGTTCGGGCCCGAAGGAGTCGGTCGCGCCGCCCTCGTACCAGCAGATGGACCCCGCGCTGACGCCGGCGAGCACCACGCCCGCCCGCCACGCCCGCCGCATGATCGCATCCAGGCCGTGCACCCGCCACACGGCGAGCAGGTTGGCCACCGAACCGCCCATCACCCAGACGACGTCGTGGTCCAGGACCGTGTCCTCCACGTCCTCGACGTTCGGCATGGGGAACAGGTACAGGGGGGTGAGGTCGAAACCCGCCACCCGGGCCGCCTCCGCCACGCGCGCCGTCACGTGCTCGGCGTCCCCCGTCGCCGTACCGACGTAGAGGATGCGCGGACGCCTGCCGTGCACACCGGAGAGGTCTACCGCATGGTGGACCAGGGCATCGAAGACCACCCGGGTGCGCGTGCCGACGCGGTGGCCCCCGGAGGTGGCGAGGACGGTCGGTTCCGGAGCGGTCACGCGCGTGATCATAGCGCGGGGGGCCCACCCGGCGTGGCGAATCCGTGAAGGCCGGGCCCGCATCGGGGCGCGCCCGGACACGCGGAGCGGGGACCGGCCACTGGCCGGTCCCCGCTCTCTCCCGTCGGGTGCCCTCACCCCGTCCGCAGGGCCACCGCCGCCGCGTACCCGTGCGGGACGAGGACGTCCCGCAGGGTCCACTCCGCAGCCGGAGCGGCCGGCCGCGGCCCGGTGCCGACGTAGTCCAGGGAGGGGTCCCGCACCAGCCCCGTGCCCAGACCCTTGAGGTAGGCCTCCTTGCGGACCCAGGTCCGGGTGAAGGCCACCGGGCGCTCGTGCAGGGGCAGCAGCGCCAGCTCCTCCGCCTCCGCCACGTGCAGCGCGGGCCGGGCGTCGAGCACCGCCCGGGCGGTGGCCAGCCCCTCCACGTCCACACCGACGGGGGTCGGTGCGAGCGCCACCATCACCAGGTCCCCGCTGTGCGACAGCGAGAAGTGCACGTCGCGGGAACGCAGCGCGGGCCGGCCGTGCGGTCCTCCGCATCCCGGGCACGGCTCGCGCACGAGCGGCAGCGCGTCGGCCGGGACGCCCATCAGCGTGCTGAGCACGCCCCGCAACGCCGCGTGCGCCACCACGTAGGCGTCACGGTCCCGGGGACGGTGGAAGGCGGACGCCCGCGCCCGTTCCTCGGCGTCCAACAGCTCCCGCGCCCGCCGCAGCGCCAGACGGTCCTGGCTCCCCACCTCCGCCAGATAGAGCTCCAGCGGGCGGCGCGATCCACGCGGGCGCGCGACGGGGCCGCCGGACCGCAGTCCGGACAGGTCCATGACGGCCGGGCGCAGCCGTTCGGGCAGGGACAGCGCCGGCGGGGCGTGCGCCGGCGGGGCGAGCAGCGGACCCGGACGGGACTCAGACATCGGCCCCGGCCAGCCGGCGGCGCAGGCTGAGCGGGCGCATGTCCGTCCAGACGGCGTCGATGTGGTCCAGGCATTCCTGCCGGGTGCCGCGCCGCCCGTCCGGGTGCCATCCGGCCGGCAGCGCGCGGTCCGCCCGCCAGATCGAGTACTGCTCCTCGTCGTTGCGCACCACGAGGTACATCTCGTCGGTGTCCGGGCAGGCCATCTCGCCGCCCGTGCGGATCGCGGAGTCGGATTGCGTCACGGTGAACCTCCCGCAGGTGATGGAGCCGGCCCGCAGAGCAGGGGCCGACGAGGTCAGCGTGCCCCGCGCCGGGACGACCGGTCAGGGACGAACGCGCCGAACTCCGGGCACGCGTTGCTGCCGGATCTTCTCTGGTGACCCGGTGCCGCGGCGCGGGACCGTGCTGTCCGGTCGCCGGGCGCCCGGCATCCGGCGGCGCCCGCCGCCCGGCCGAGCCGCGCGATCCCCGCGCACCCCCCGTTTCGGAAGGAGCACGCGATGTCGGACGAGCACGCACCTGTCCTGCTGCCGGGCGGAGGCTGGCGGCTGTGGGAGCAGTTCGCGCTGCGCGGGCCCGGCTTCCCCGCCGACGGCGTGCTGCGCCTCGCCCCGCCCGGGCTGGCCGAGGCAGCCGACAAGTTCGGCCCCGGCACCGAGCTGTCCGGACCCGAGTGGCAGGCCTTCACCGACGACCTCGCCGCGGCCGCCGTCCGCACCGCCGGGCACCTGCGGGAGATCGCCGCCCAGCCCCGCTTCCAGGCGGCCCTCGCCTGGCAGAACCCCGCCGTCCTGCGCACCGGCATCGCGCCGTTCCTGCGCTGGACCCCGGGCACCGACAGCCGCAGCAGCATGCCCCGTCAGCGGGAGGAACTCGTCGCGCACTACTGGCAGCGGTTCTGCGTCAAGAACGACACCATCGGTTTCTTCGGCCCCGTCGGCTGGGGCCACTGGGAACCCGCCGCACCGGGAGCCGTGATCGTGGACCCCGGGCAGGACTTCCTCGCCGAGCAGGAGGTCTACTTCTCCGGCTGGGCCGTCGACGCCCTCGCGAAGGTCCTCGCCGAGGACCCCGAGCTGATGCGCTGGATCCCGCCGCGCCGGGTGTCGTTCGTACGCTGCGCCGACGGCACGGTCCGGGTCCCCGGGCGCCCCGCCCAGCCGATCGGCGCGGCCGAACTGGCCGTGCTGAAGCGGTGCGACGGGACTCTGCACCCGGCCGCGATCGCCACCGAGCTGGGCCTGGCCGCGGACGAGGTCGGCCGCATCCTGGGCGAGCTGGTGGCCCGCCGCTGGGTGCACTGGCGCCTGGAGGTTCCCGCCGCCACCCACCCCGACCGCGCCCTGCGCGACATCCTCGAACGCGTCCCCGACACCACCGCCCGCACCCGGGCCCTGGACCGGCTCGCCGTGCTGGAACGCGGCCGGGACGGCGTACGCGCCGCCGGCACCGACGCCGACGCGCTGACCGCCGCGATCGGCGCCCTGGAGGCCGACTTCGCCGCGCTCACCGACAGCGAGGCGCAGCGGGTCAAGGGCGAACGCACCGCGCCCTGCCGCGGACTGGTGTACTCCGACGCCCGGCGGGCGGCGACCGCCACCGCCGGCGCCGGACTGCTGACCCACCTGGAACCCCTGCAGCTGTGCCTCACGGCCGCCCGCTGGATGACGAACCGGTTCGCCGACGCCATCCGCGTCCGCCTCCGCAGCGTGTACGACGGACTGCGCGCCACCGGGCAGACGGTGGACCTGGGCACCCTGTGGCTGCACACCCTGCCCTCGCCCCACCCGGACGCCGGCGACCTGATCGACGCCGTCCAGGCCGAACTGCGCGCCAAATGGGCCCGCGTCCTCGACCTTCCCACCGGCGCGCGCCGGGTCCGGCTGGCCATGGCCGACCTGGCCGAACGGGTGCGTCGCGAGTTCGACGAGCCGGGCGACGGCTGGTCGCTGGCCCGCTACATCAGCCCCGACGTGCTGGTGATCGCCGACGACGAGATCGCGCTCGCCCGGGGCGACGTGCAGCTCGTCCTCGGCGAGATGCACTGCGCACTGAACACGATGGGCGCCTCCCTGTTCGTGCACCAGCATCCCGACCCGGACACGCTGCTGGCCGAGACCACCCGCGACTTCCCGGGCCCGCGTCTGCTGCCCATGCTGCCCAAGGAACTGCCCCGGAAGTGGTCCACCCGCAGCAGGCCCTCCCTGGACCGGCCCGAGGACCCCTATGTGGCCCTCGTCGACCAGACCGGCGACCCGTACCGCCCGCGCACGGTCCTCGGTGCCGACGTCACCGTCGAGGACCGGGACGGCCGGCTGGCCGCGGTCCTGCCCGACGGCACCGCGCACGACCTGCTCGACGCCTACGCCAACACCCTCACCCAGCGCGTCATGGACCGCTTCACCCTCCGTCCCGAGGGCGCGCACACCCCGCGCATCACCGTGGACCGCATGATCGTCGCCCGCGAGTCCTGGCAACTACCGGTCGCCGACGTCGATTTCGCCGACGAGAAGGCGGAGGCCGCCCGCTTCGTCCGCGCCCGGCACTGGCAGCGCCGGCACGAACTGCCCCGCTTCGTGTTCGTGGTCTCGCCGACCGAACCCCGCCCCTTCTACGTCGACTTCGACAGTCCCGTGTACGTCACCATCCTCGCCAAGGCGGCCCGCCGGCTCGCCCGCAAGGATCCGGACGCCCGCCTCAAGGTCAGCGAGATGCTGCCCACCCCCGAACAGGCATGGCTCACCGACGACGAGGGACGCCGCTACACCTCCGAACTCCGCTTCGTCGCCGTCGACCGGACCGTCACCGGCGAGGGGGCCGCGTGATGCGCACGATCGCCGACGACATCGCCGCACACGCCGCCCGGCACCCCGACCGCATCGCGCTCGCCACACCCGAGGGCGAGGTGACGTACAGCCGGCTCGCCGCCCGCATCGAGGAGATCGCGCGGCTGCTGCGGGCCCACGGCGCCCGCCCGGAGACGGTCTGCGCCGTCGCCGTCGCGCCCGGCACCGACGCCGTCGCCGCCATGGCCGCGGTGCTGCGCTGCGGCGCCGCCTTCCTCACCCTGGACGTCGGCCAGCCCCGCGACCGGCTGGCAGCCTTCGCCCGCAGCGGCGGCGCCCGGCTGCTGCTCGCCCACACGGCCCTGGCCCCGACCCTGGACCTGGGCGTCCCGGTCCTCGCACTGGACGGGCCCGGGCCCACCGGGGCCCCACCGCCACAGGGACGGGTCGACCCGCGGGCACTCGCCTACGTCAGCCACACCTCCGGCAGCACCGGCCGACCCGACGCCGTCCTGGTCGAGCACCACGCCCTCGACACCTATCTGCGCGACACCGCACGGGCGTTCGACCTCGGCCCGGACAGCGTGGCCCTCCAGACCGCACCGCTGGGCTACGACGCCTCGATCCGGGACACCTTCGCACCACTGCTGGCCGGGGCCCGCCTGGTGATCGTGGAGCGCGCCCGGCTGCTGCGCCCCGAGGAGTTCGCCGGCACCGTCCGCGAGCACCGGGTGACGGCCCTCCTCAGCACGACCCCCTCGTTCCTGTCGCACCTCGCGGCGCAGCCCGGGATCCCCGACCCGCTGGCCGGCGTCACCCTGGTCGCCTCCAGCGGCGAGTCCCTGCGGCCCTTCCTCGCCGCCGGCGGACGCGCCGTCGTGCCCGGCCGACTCGTCAACCAGTACGGCCCGACCGAGTGCACCATGACCACGACCCGGCACAGCGTGCCCGTCCCGCCGGACCCCTCCGCCGACCTCGTGGGCACGCCCCGCGCCGGCACCGTGGTCCGCGTGCTGGACGGGGATCTGGCGCCGGTGGCCGACGGCACGGTCGGCGAGGTGTACATCGGGGGAGCGGGCGTGGCCCGCGGCTACGGCGGGCGCCCGTCCCGCACGGCCGAGTGCTTCGTCCCCGACCCCTGCGGCCCGCCCGGCGCCCGCCTGTACCGCACGGGCGACCTCGGCCGGTGGGGACCCGGAGGACTCCACTACGTCGGTCGCACCGACCGGCAGATCAAGATCCGCGGATACCGGGTGGACCCGGCGGAGATCGAGGGACCTCTGCTGGCCCACCCCGACGTCACCGGCGCGGTGGTGACACCGCACACCGACGACCGGGGGCGCGTCCACCTGATCGCCCACCTCACCGGCGACCTGTCCGCCACCACGGACGCCCAGCTGCGCGGCCACCTCGCCAGGACCCTGCCGCCGCACCTGATGCCGCGCCGGTTCCTGCGGCTGGACGCCCTGCCCACCACACGCGGCGGCAAGGCGGACCGTCGGCTCCTGGCCACCGGGGGCACCGCATGACCGCCCTCGACCTGCGGGACACCGCGGCACCACCGCCCCCCGCCGAACCCGGTGCGGCAGCCGGCAGTGCCGGCCCGGGGCCCCGCCCCGCCGACCTGCTGGACGCCGCCGCCCGCATCGCGCCCCACGTCGTCCGCACGCCGCTGCTGCGCGGCCCGGCCCTCGGCGCACTCGGCGCCGGACTGCTGCTGAAGGCCGAACACCGCCAGGCCGGCGGCTCGTTCAAGATGCGCGGCGCCGCCAACGCCGTCCTCGCCCTGGGCGCCGACCGGGTCGTCGCGGGCTCCTCCGGGAACCACGCCATCGCTCTCGCCCAACTCGCGCGCACGCTCGGCATCCGGCTCACCGTCGTCCTCGCTGCGGGAGCCTCCCCGGCGAAGGCCGCCGCCGTCCGGGCCCTCGGCGCCGAGACCGTGCAGGTCGGCGGCGGGGTCGCCGAGCGCGAGGAGCGCGCCCGCTCCCTGGCGGCCGAGCGGGACGCCGTCCTCGTCCCGTCCTCCGATCACCCCCTGGTGGTCGCCGGGGCGGGCACGGTCGGCAGCGAGGTGCTGGCCGACGCACCCGACGTCGAGACCGTCTACGTCCCCACGGGCGGTGGCGGCCTCCTCGCGGGCGTCTGCCTCGCAGCCCTGCACCGTCCGGTGCGGGTGGTCGGCGTGGAACCGTCCCGCACGCCGCGTTACGCCCGCTCCCTGGCGGCCGGCCACCCCGTCCGGCTGCCGCCCAGCGCCACCGTCGCCGACGGCCTGCGCGGTCAGCGCCCCGGGACCGTCCCCTATCCGATCATCCGCGACCGCGTGGACGAGCTGATCGCCGTCGGCGACGCCGAGATCCTCGCCACCGTCGCCCTGCTGCACCGCCACGGCATCGACGCCGAACCGAGCGGAGCGGTCGCGCTGGCCGGAGCCCTGCGCGCCGGCCGCCGTGAACGGGCCGTGGCCGTCGTCTCGGGCGGAAACACGCCCGCCCGCCTGCACGGCCTCCGGCACGGCCCCACCCCCGCACCCGCCGACGGAGCCCCCGTCACCGTCGGTACCGCCACGATTCGCTGACTACCCGTCATCGCATAAGAGGAGAACCCGACATGATACCGAACACCGCCACCGCCACCGCCACCGCCACCGACACCGTCGCGCTGCTCGTCGGCATCTTCCGGGACGTGCTGCGCCTGCCCGAGCTGACCCCCGACACCGACTTCTACGAGGCGGGCGGCGACTCGCTCACCGCCTTCCAGATCACCGGCCGCCTCCAGGAGCACCTCGGCGCGGACGTCCCCGTCTCACTGGTCTTCGCCTACCCCACCCCGCGGGAACTGGCGGCGGTCGTCGACGCGGACTACGGCGCCGCCTGACCGGCCCCCGTGCCGTACCGCCTCAGTCGTTCCGGCGCCGGCACCGCGCCGTCCACCCGCGCTCACCAAGGAGAGCCGTGCCATGACCGAAGACCTCGTGCCGTCCCTCGGCCGCTGGCGGCTGTGGGAGCAGTTCGCCCTGCGCGGGCCGGGCTTTCCCGCCGACGGCGTGCTGCGCCTGGCCCCCTCCGGACTGGCGCAGGCAGCCGACAAGTTCGCCGCGGAGGACGCCCTCGACGGCGACCGCTGGACCGACTTCGCACGGCTCTTCGCGGACGCCGCCGTGGAGACCGCCCACACCCTCCAGGACATCGCCCGCACACCCGCCTTCCGGGAGGCGGTCACCTGGCAGAACCGCCCGGTGCTCACCTCCGGCATCGCGCCGTTCCTGCGCTGGACCCCGAGCGCCGACAGCCGCAGCAGCATGCCCCGTCAGCGGGAGGAACTCGTCGCGCACTACTGGCAGCGGTTCTGCGTCAAGAACGACACCATCGGCTTCTTCGGCCCCGTCGGATGGGGGAGTTGGGACCCGGCCGTGGAGGGCCTCGCCGTCGATCCCGGCAGCGGGCTGACCGAGGCGTCGACCGTGTACTGGGCGAGCTGGGGCCTCGACGCCCTGGCCCGGACCCTGGACGCCGACCCCGACCTGCGCGGGTGGATCGCCCCGCGCCGGGTGCCCTTCGTCGCTGTGGACGGCAACCAGGTCCGGGTACCGGGCCGGCGCCCGGCGACCGTATCCACCGAAACGGCGGCCGTCCTCGCCCGCTGCGACGGCGTCCGGCCCGCCCGGAGGATCGCGGAGGAACTGCCCGGCATCGACGTGCCCACCGTGCTCGCGGACCTGGCGGCCCGTCGCTGGGTCGTCCGGCGTCTGGAGGTTCCCGCCGGCACCCACCCGGACCGGGCGCTGCGGGGCTGGCTGGAAACCGTCGGCGAGCCCGGGCCGCGCCGGCGGGGTCTGGAGGCACTGGACCGGCTGGAGCGGGGCCGCGCGCGGGTGGCGGCGGCTCGGGACGCCGACGCGCTGGTCGAGGCGATGGGAGCATTGGAGCGGGAGTTCACCGACCTCACCGCCACGGCCGCCGTGCGCGAGAAGTCCGAGTCGACGGCACCCTGCCGGGCACTGGTGTACGCGGACACCCGCCGGTCCGCCACCGTCCGGCTCGGCCCGGCCGTGCTCGACGCCGTGCGCCCGCTGCGGCTGCTGATGGACAGCGCCGGCTGGCTCACCTCCGCGCTCGCCGCGACGGTCACCGCCGAGACACGCCACGTGTACGACCGCCTCGCCGCCGAGGGCCCGGTCGACCTGGCGTCGTTCTGGTTCGCGTGCCTGCCGGTGCTGCACGGCACCGGGCGCGACACCGCCACCGCACTCCAGGGGGAGTTCGCCGCACGCTGGCAGCGCATCCTGACGGGAGCACGGCCCGCCGTCCCGGCCGACCGGGTCGCCGTACGGTCGGCGGACATCGAGTCGGTCGTGCGGGCGGAGTTCGGCGACCGGGCCGGCGGCTGGACGGCGGCCCGATACCTGAGTCCGGACGTGATGATCGCCGCCGACGGGCCGGAGGCCGTGGCACGCGGCGAGTTCACCGCCGTGCTCGGTGAACTCCACGTCGCCTCCAACACGTTGGGTGCCTCCCTGTTCACCCACCAGCACCCGGACGTGTCCGAGTTGTTCCGGCTGACCGACCGCGACCATCCGGGCCCGCGCCTGATGCCCCTCATTCCCAAGGAGCACCGGGCACGCCTGTCGGCTCGGGTCCGCCATACGCTCGTACGGCCCCATGACCACCAGGTGGCCCTGGCCGATTTCACCGCCGACCCGGCCCGCCCGCGGGTCGTGCGCAGCGCCGACGCGACGGTCGAGGAGCACGGCGGCGACCTCGTCGTACGGCTCCCCGACGGCTCACGCTTCCCTGCGGTCGACGTGTTCTCCCACGTCCTCACGACGCTGGCGATGGACCTCGTCCGCATCCTGCCGCCCGTGGACCACACCCCCCGGGTCACGGTGGACCGACTGGTGATCGCGCGGGAGACCTGGCGGCCGCCCGTGGCGGGCGCGCGGTTCGCCGTCGACAAGGACGAGGCCCGGCGTTTCGTCCGGGCCCGCCACTGGCGCACCGGACTGGGCCTGCCCCGCTACGTGTTCGTCGTCTCCCCGACCGAGTCCCGCCCCTTCTACGTCGACTTCGACAGCCCCGTCTACGTCACCATCCTCGCCAAGGCCCTGCGCCGCCTGGCCCGCAAGGACCCGGAGGCCGCCGTCACGATCACCGAGATGCTCCCGACGCCGGAGCAGACCTGGCTCAGCGACGACCGGGGCCGTCGCTACACCGCGGAGCTGAGGTTCGTGGCCCACGACACGGCCCCGGACCGCTGAGACCGCCCGATGCCCCGGCGCGGGTGCCGCCGCGCCCTCATCCGGCGGCCGGGTGAGGGCAATGGCACAAGGGGAGGAGGACGGCGGCGGGTGCGGCCGACGGCCTGCCGTCCGTCCGGGTCTGCCGTCCGCCGGTCGCCCGCCCGCCGCGCGCCAGCCGGCCGTCCGCCGGCCGCCGCCCGTCCGCCGGCCGATGGACAACAGTCGGTCGATCGTCGAGTGGCAGGCGGCCGACCCTCCTTGCAGGGGGCGGCAGGGCATCCCCCGGGACGAGAGGGTCCCGGCCGCCCGACCGGCATCGCAGCAGGTGAGGAGGGCACGGACCCCGCGCGCCCTCTTCAGCGGTCACGCATCCGCCGGTTCGGACGGGCCCGTACGCGGTCGCGGAGATCGCCGCGGCTCGGCATCATGGGAGAGAGCGCAAGAGTCCTGATGCGAGTCGGCCTCCGGCGGCGCAGAGGGGCGGCTGCGCGAGGGCCCCGCGTCTGTTCCCGACTCCTCACCCTCGCGCCCCCGGCCGAAGCCCCGCATCCCGCCGGCGCCGGGGAGAGGAACGGCACATGCTCGAACGACTCCACGACGTGCCCCCGGGGATCGACGCGGTGAAGGCGACCGGCACGGTCTCGAAGGACGACTACACGGCGGTGATCGAGCCACTCCTCGACGACGCCCGCAAAGAGGGCCGCCGCATCCGGTTCCTGTACGAGTTCGGCACGGAATTCCGTTCGTTCACCCCGGGAGCGGGGTGGGAGGACTTCAAGGTCGGGCTCGGTGCCGTGCGGCAGTTCGAGGGCTGCGCCGTCGTCAGCGACATCGGCTGGATCCGCGAGCCGACCCGGCTCGCGGGCTTCCTGATGCCCTGCCCGGTGCGCGTCTTCGGGACCCGGGAACGCGAGGAGGCCCTCCGCTGGCTCGCCTCGCTGCCCGAGGGGCCAGGAGTGTCGCACCGGCTGGTCCCCGACTCCCAGGTCCTGGTGATCGAGGTCGAACAGCCCCTGCGCGTCCAGGACTTCGAAGCACTGAGCCAGACCGCGGACAGCTGGCTCGCGACCCACGACGACCTGCCGGGCGTGGTGATCCACGCCCGCGAGTTCCCCGGCTGGGAGAACGTCGGAAGCCTGCTCCGGCACGCGCGTTTCGTCCGCGACCATCATCGCGAGGTCAGGAGGGTGGCCTTGGCGGCCGACAGCAGGCTCGCCGACCTCGCGCCCCGTCTCGCGAACCACTTCGCCCACGCGGAAGTGCGGCGGTTCGGACACGACGAGCTCGACCAAGCGGTGGCCTGGGCGGCGAGCCCGACCGACCGCCCTCCGGCCGACGCCGAATGACACGGCCGCATGGGCCCCGTGCCTGCGCGACGGGGCCCGACGCACCGGTGCCGGGGACATGTCGCGCGGTCTGTCCTGACGGTGCACCGCCTGCCGGCGACGCGCACGCACCCGTCCGGCTCCGTGGAGTCGGCCCGACCCGTGTCTGATCAACCTCGCCTCCGCCGGACCGGCGCCCGGCGCGAACAGTGCGCAGCCACCGGCGCGTTCGCTCTCCGTGGCCGCTGCGCCGCAGGCACGGGCGGCGGCGTACGCGAACTGCACGCTCCGTCCGGCCGACTCGTCACGGCGTGACCGCGCACCGCCTGGGGACCCGGGCGGGTCACCGGACCACCTGGTGGTCGGCCGGGCCCTGCGACGTCGTGGAGGCGCCGCGTCGGCTCCCCGCGCGCCCACGGCGAAGAAGTGGCCGGGTTGCGGTGGCCCGCGGGGCGGCGGTCACGGAGGCCCCCGGCTCTCCCCTGTCGTCCGGTGTCGTCCGGTCGGCGCGCCGGGTGAGGGGAGCCGAGCCGGTCACGGCCCGTGCACCGCCTCCGAGGACGAGCTGGCCGCGGCGGCGGTCGCGGCGACGTGGTCCAGATCGGCCGAGAGCGACGTCAGCCATGCCTCGGCGTCGTAGTAGAGCGGCGAGGCGGGGAGTCCCTGCGGTCTGCCGTCGGAGGTCTCTCCGGGGACCGGGGGTCGGGTCCGGGACGGTGGCGGCCTTGCGCCCTCCAGGAGCCCGCCGACCATGGCGTAGCGCTCGGCCAGGACGTCGCCGTCCGTGTCGAGCCCCCTCTGCCACGCGGGCGCGGGCGACGGGGTCTCGGTCGGGGGCCCCTCGGCCAGCAGGCGCCGGGCCCCGCGCAGGGCGTGATGTCCGGCTATCAGCGCCGCATGCCAGTCCACGGCCGCAGTGCCGGGTCGCTGCGGCTCGCTCTGGAACTGCGCGAAGGACGATTCCGCGAGTGTCAGGGCGCGCCGCAGGGGCAGCAGGCTGTTCCGTTCCTCGGCCGCACCGTGCGTGAGGGACGACACGGTCGAGGTGACGGTCGAGCCGATGGCGCGAAGAAGGGCGGCGACGTCCCGGCGGAGTTCCATCTGGGCACCTCGGGGCCAGGCCAGCAGCCCGAAGACCAGACCGATCGAGCTGCCGATGAGAACGTCGAGGAAGCGGACCTCGGCCAGCTGCCACGTGGAGGGCGCGAGCTGGGCGAAGACGAGGGAGACGACCAGGGTGAACAGGCCCTGCGCCCATCCCACGCCGTGGGTGGGCCCGAACCAGAACGTGGCCAGCATGATCACCGGCAGTGCCACGGCATAGGCCGCCGTGTTTCCACTGACGAGCACCAGCATCGCGGCGGCGACCAGTGCGCCCAGCAGGGTACCGACGAGAGCCCGGCCCACGATTGCCCCGGTCTGCGCGGCCGTGGTGCGGGTCAGGGTGAGAACGGCCAGCATGGCCCAGAAACCGTGGGGAAGAGAGCCGAGCCCGGCCACGGCGCGAGCGGCCGCCAGTGCCAGGCTGATGCGTACGGCGTTCTGGAAGTACACCGAGTGGGGGCTCAGATGCGCCCGGAGCCGATGCCCCCACAGACGCGCCGCGCCCTGCCCCGCGTACCAGAAGCCGCCGTCCCGGGTTTCCGCGGGCTCCGGGAGCCGGCCCAGCGCGAGGTCCGCCGCGGCCGCCAGGGTCACCCCGGCGTGGGCGGTTTCGATGAGCATCGCCTGGCGGTACATGACGCGGTCGACGGTCTCGGGTGTTTCCCCGTTCGTCTCCCCGTTCGTCTTTCGGCGCGGCGCCACCGTGCGTCGCCGCTGGTAGACCGCCAGGGCTTCCCCGAGCTGTCCGGGGCCGGCCGGGCGGCCGGTACGCAACGCAGCGGTCGTCCTCCTGGCCGACGCCGCCACCTCGTGCAGAAGCGCAAGGGTCTCGGAGCGGGGGCCCTGCGGACCCGTTCCCGGAGCCTCCTGCAGGCGGGCCAGCAGGACGCGGGCGGCCATGCCGGTGTGGGCGAGCGCTCGCTCCCGCGGTCCCGGTCCGGCCGGCCGCTCCGACTCCGGCACCTCGGACGGCCGCAGTGCCTCACCGGCAGACCTCGCCGCCGCGTCCGCCTCGCTCGACAGCGTCCATGGCGGCCGCGTCAGTTCGGTTGCGCAGCGTGCAGCGGTCATGGCCGCGTCCGCGGACAGGTCGCGATAGGAGGTGCTGGGCGGGTCGGGCAGCAGCAGACTCTCGGCGAGCACGAGCAGCAGGACGCCGAACGTCATCCCGCCCAGACGTTCGTCCAGCGTCTGCGGCGCGTACGGAGGGAAGCACGGCAGGATGTACAGCAGTTGCAGGCCCGGAGCCGCACCGGCCGGCCGTGGACCGGTCACCGCCGAGTACGCGATCAGGAAGCCGATCACGAGGATCCCCGCCGTCGCGGTCCAGGTGTGTACGGCAAGCAGCGTCCCGGCGGTGACGAGAAGCCAGCCGACCGGCAGGAGCCGGGCAATGACGACGGCGCGCTGTCGCCCGGTACCGGGAATGCGGGAGAGCCCGGCCATCGCCACCACCGCGAACAGGCCGTAGGTGGCCGTGACGGGTTGGTGCAGGCCGTAGAGGCTCACGTAGAAGGCGGAGACGGCTGCCAGCGTCACCCGAACGGCGCGCCTGCCCGCGTACGCGGAGGCGGACGTGCCGTACCGCATGTCGGTGACGAGCCGGCGCAGGTGCGATGCCGTGCGCGAACGCGCGCGGGTGGTACCGCCGGTACCCGTCCCAGAGCCCATGATCAGTTCCTCTGCCGTCTTCCAAGGTCGCCTGCGCCCGGTGCCCCCGCGTCCCGGTACCGGCTCACCGAGGTGCCCACGGGTCCGCGTTCCGTTCGGCGTCGCGGCGATCGCTGCGGAGCCCGTACGGACGATGCACGCGGACCGGGGGGCGGACAGATACAGCAGGCCGTGCCGTGGGACGCCGGGTCCACGGGACCCCCGACGGTGGCGACAGCGATGGCCATGGTGCCGTGGACCCTCTACCCGACCGGCCCCCTACGGCCCTGTCGTCGCCAGGTCCTGCTTCAACGGCGTCAGCAGGGGCGACAGGTCCTCGAGCCGCTCCAGGCCCCACAGATCGGCGAGGATCTCGCCGCGGTCCGTCGGTGGCGCCACAGGGGAGAGGTTCGCGCGCAACTTGTCCGAGACGTCGTCGTCGGACAGCGGGTCGTGCGGGTCGCCCCGTGAGAAGTCCCGCTCGCCACGTACGACGTCGCCGTCGCGGAGCGTCACAGAGATTCTGCACGGCGTCATCGGAGGGAACTTCCGAGTCATCGCTGCGTCCTCCCGCACGTCGATCTTCTCCATCAGCTGCCGAAGCTGCGGATCCCGGGCCCGCTCGGCCTCGAAGTCGCTGTATTCGACGGGCTTGAGCAGTGCCGTGGCCACGCAGTAGGGGAGCGAAGGGGTGCGACCCGCACGGCTGACGGGGTGGGAGGCCGAAGCGGTGGCGCCGTTCCGTATCGCCCTGCCGTAGGTCTCCACCGTCACCGCGCGGATGTCGTCGGCTCCGTCGAATCCGGAGGACAGCTCCAGCGCGACGTCGATCGGGGTCTGACAGTAGAAGAGCGCCGGCCATCTCTTGAAGATGATCCGGGTGAGGTCGGGCTCGCCGTCGAGCGCCGTCCCACGGTGCCTGAAGAAATGATCCGCGCCGAACTCACCCTGGTAGATGCGCTGTGCCCCCGTGAATCCGGCTCGCGCCAGTCTGGCGGCCTCCAGGCCCCGTGCGGCGCAGGAGGCGTAGGTGCAGTGCTTCCAGTCGGTCACTTCCCCGACCGCAGCCTGATTGCTCGTGTATCCGAAGCCGCCCGCGATGCGCTGCGCCTCGATCAGCTGGGTCTCGGAAAGGCCGAGCGCCTGCCCGATGGCGAATGCAGTCCAGAAAAGGGCGGCGGCATCGTGGTCGAAGCCGCTTTCCTCGGGGTCGTAGTGGTCGGCGAGCAGCGCCGACAGATGGAAGAAGAGATTCACCGAATTCAGGAACTGGTGACCGTTCCATTTCAGCCAGTCACCCAGGACCCATGCGAGTGCCACGTTGTCGGAGGGGTGGATCCCGCCCATGCCGTTCGGTGAGACATACGTGTTCAGCAGGTCGCTGCGGCGTGCCAGGACGGTGTCGAGGAAGACCGCGTCCGCGATGCCCGACTCCCGTCCGACGCCCCAGACGGCGCTGTCCGACCCGGCCCCCGGTCCCTCGGTCACGCGCCGGAATCGGTCCAGGAGTTTCCGGTCGGTCATCGAGGCGCAGATCCCCGCGTAGGAGTCGATGACGCTGCGCTTGATCGTGTGGAGGTCCTCTTCGCCGAGCCGTTTGTCGGCGAGGCGCTGCGTGTACCGCGCCAGCTCGCTCTCCAAGTCCGCCATGACATCAGCCTAATGACCTTCCCTGGAAGTCGCACCCAGTGGCCGGCGGGACGGGCCGACCATGTGTGGAACCGTTTTCCGAAGATGGCGGCAGATTACCTTCGCGGGGCGTGTCATGGTGATGGGATACGGGTCGGGTGGCTCCGGCGGCACAATTTCCGGGGTTTTGTGAAAAGGCTGAAAATGGGCCGCCTTTCCGGCGGTGATGAAGCGGTGGGCGGTTTCCGGGAATTGTCTCGCGGAGGCCGTCCGGTTCTTGGCGGACGGGCAGGTGACCTGACCTGTCCTGCCCGGGGCCACGGTCGCCCCGGGTGACGACAGGCGAGGCGACTTCGTACCGCGGCCCGGCCGGCGACGCCGCTGAGGCGCGTCGGCTCGGGGTCGCGGTCGGGCGAGCCGCGCGGCTCCGCGGGGCGGCGCGGGTCATCCCAAGGGGCGGAACTGGGGTCCGTAGGTCTCCTCGGTGCCGGCGAGGGGCATCTCCATCAGGTCCACGGCCGGACCCTCCAGCCTGCGCATGTGGCGCACAGCGGTCATCAGGCTGCGGGGGTCGCCTTCCGCCCACGCAGTGTCCAGCGCGTCCAGAACAGCGGTGTACGTGCTGTCGAAGGCGTCGAGGAGCCGCCGGGCTTCGGCGGGCGGCTCGTCCCAGCCGCCCGCCGGGACCACGGACATGGGCCGGGCGTCGGGAAAGGGGATCGGCGTTCCGGCGAACTGCCACTCGCCGTCGGTCTCACGCACTTGCCGGCCGTGGTAGATCTCGGCGAAGGCGTAGTAGTGCGCCACGTGGTCGTCGCCCGGGCCATCGGTCGGGGAGGCCGAGGTGCCTTCCCCCTGATCCTTGATGACCTCGATCGAGCGCTCGACGTCCTCAAGGGTCTTGACGGGTGTGAGTGTGTCCTCGTCGATGCGTTCGTGCATCTGCCGGTCGACGGACAGATCGGGCGCCACCACCCGGAACGCCTGCAGCACGGCGTCGTAGAAGCGGCCGATGCTGAGGGGTTCACGAGCGCTGTCGGTCAGCGGAGCCGCAGGTGCCTCGATGGCCATCATCACGTCCCGCACCAGTGCCCTGGTCAGGCCCGACAAGTACACGTCCACCCCCGGATGCACCCCGCCCGGCAACGGCCCCGGGTAGACCGGTGCCGACTCTCTGATCCGCGGTCGGCCCCCGACCCCCGCCAGCAGATTGCAGACGATCCCGAAGTGGTACATCTCGTCGGAGATGATGCGCCGGATCAGCCGAGCGGCCTGACACGTCCGGTTCTCGATCGACCACCAGCCGCACAGGTAGGGAGGGAGGGTGGAGAACTCGATCTCCACGGCCGCCTGAAGGGCCGATCGGAGCCAGTCGATGTTGCGGTGCGCCTCCGGGACGGCGATCAGTCGGGGCACTGCCCCGTGCCGCGGTGGGGGGTACCGCTCGGGCTTCGAACCTCCGGGGCCGTGGGAACAGGCGGCCACGGAGACCGGTGCGGCCGCAGCCAACGCAGCCGACGCCAGGAGGCTGCGACGCCGAACGGGAACACCGGCTGCTTCCTCGGGGAATCCGTCGGGATGTCCATGCGCCCTCGCCACGGCTGCCTCCGCACCCGCCGGTGATCCCGGCATCGCCCTAGAACCAGATACGCGAAGCTAGCAGCCCCGCCCGGCTTCTCCGCGGTGTCCGCAGCGCACGACGCGCCTTCTCACACCATCGGTCCAGGACCGTTCGCCAACGGGGTCGTCGGCCCCGGCCGCGTACGGCGCGAGGTGATCGGGATGCGCGGTCCGATTCCGGTTGCGGCCCGGCCCTGTGCCGGGGCGCCCGGGCCCGCCGGTGCGTCCGCCGCCACGACATACGACGCGATCAAGCGGCCGCTGGTGATCGCCGACCCGCTCGGCCGTGCCACGGCCCACACCCACGACGCCGACGACGACGTGATCGAGGTCACCGACGCGGCGGGTCACGTCCGCCCACGGCGAGATCGACCGGCTCACCGGTGGCACCGGCGGGCCGGGCTGGACCGCCGAGTACCGACCGGGCAGGACCACCGAGTACCGGCCGCCGGCGGGTGCGCCGCGCGGCCCCGACGGAGGCGGACGCTTCGCCGGAGCGGGCCCCCTCGCTCGGGCACGACCGTCGGGGGCCGGGTGCCGAAGTGCCGGCCGTGCGTCCGGATGCATGCGGGAAGCGGGCAACAAACGGGCACTCCGGGGCGGTGAACAGGCAGCGGCTCCCACGCCATGGGGCCCTCCACCGCACTGTCCAAGGGATCCGCGCTCCTGAGAACGGGCAGATTCGGTCATGGACCGCCTTGCGACGAACCTGGTCATAGGGGCACAGGGATTGTAGAAATTTGCCACCGGAGCCCGAACGGGCATGGTTGCGGAAACCGCTGGCGCGGGCCTGACGCACAGAGCCGTGAAACGGAGGTGCCACCGTGGTCGCCGAGGAGCGAAGACGCGCAATCCTGGAAACAGCACGCCGTGCCGGATCCGTGGACGTCGGCAAGCTTGCCGCCGACCTCGGGGTCTCCAAGGAGACGGTGCGTCGTGATCTGAACGTGCTGGAGGAACACGGGCTGGTCCGCCGAACCCATGGCGGCGCTCACCCCGTGGAGAGCGCGGGTTTCGAGACCACGCTCGCCTTCCGTACCACCATGCACGTACCCGAGAAGTCCCGGATCGCGGCCGCCGCGGCCGAACTGCTCGGGGACGCCGAGACCGTGTTCATCGACGAGGGCTACACTCCCCAGCTCATCGCCGCCGCCCTGCCCCGCGACCGGCCACTGACCGTGGTCACGTCCTCGCTGGCTGCCGCGGGTGACCTGGCCTCCGCCGAGAGCATCACCGTGCTGCTGCTCGGCGGCCGGGTACGTGGCGGGACGCTGGCCACGGTCGACCACTGGGCTGTCCACATGCTGTCCGGCCTCGTCATCGACCTTGCGTACGTCGGTGCGAACGGCATATCCCGCGAGTACGGACTCACCACCCCTGACCCCGCGGTCAGTGAGGTGAAGGCCCAGGTCGTCAGAAGCTCCAGACGTCGGGTCTTCTCGGGGGTCCATACGAAGTTCGGCGCCGCGAGCTTCTGCCGCTTCGCGGACGTCACCGAGTTCGAGGCCATCGTCACCGACACCGGGCTCGCCGCCTCCGAAGCGCATCGCTACTCACTGCTGGGCCCGGAGGTCGTCCGGGTCTGAGCCGCAGTCCCTTCCCCCCTTCTCCCCTTCCCCCTCCTCGCCGGTCCGGGGCCCTGGTTCCCCACGCCCTCGAAAACACCTCCTGGAGTCAGTCATGCGTGCACGAAGAATCACCCACGTCCTCATCACGGCCACAGCCGCCGGTTCGCTGCTGGCAGCCTGCAGCGGGGCGGGCGGCTCCTCGGGCACCGGCGGCGGGGGCAAGAGCATCAATGTGCTGATGGTCGGCAATCCGCAGATGGAGGACATCGCGAAGCTGACGAAGAGCACGTTCACGAAGGACACGGGCATCAAGGTCAACTTCACGATCCTCCCCGAGAACGAACTGCGCGACAAGGTCACCCAGGACATCGCCACGCAGGCCGGCCAGTACGACGTCGCCACCATCGGCGCCTACGAGGTGCCCATCTGGGAGAAGAACGGCTGGCTGCACGAGCTCGGCTCCTACGCCGACAAGGACGCGAGCTTCGACAAGGCCGACCTCCTCAAGCCGATGGTGATATCCCTGTCCGGCTCCGACGGCAAGCTGTACGCCCTGCCGTTCTACGGCGAGTCCTCCATGCTCATGTACAACAAGGACGTCATGAAGGCGAAGGGCATCACGGTGCCCGAACGCCCGACCTGGCAGCAGATCGCGGACATCGCGGCCGAGGTCGACGGCGCCGAGCCGGGGATGCGGGGCATCTGCCTGCGCGGTCTGGCCGGCTGGGGCGAGCTCGGGGCATCGCTGACGACCGTGGTCAACACCTTCGGCGGCACCTGGTTCACCCAGGACTGGAAGGCCCAGGTCGACAGTCCTGAGTTCAAGGAGGCGACGGACTTCTACGTCGACCTGGTCAGGAAGCACGGCGAGGCGGGGGCGGCACAGGCCGGCTTCACCGAGTGCCTGAACGCGATGAGCCAGAAGAAGGTCGCGATGTGGTACGACGCGACCAGCGCGGCCGGTTCGCTGGAGGACCCGGCCTCCAGCAAGATCGCCGGGCATGTCGGCTACGCCTACGCGCCGACCGTCAGGACCAAGAGCAGCGGCTGGCTGTGGTCCTGGGCGTGGGCGATGCCCAAGACCACCAAGAACGCCGACGCCGCCTCGAAGTTCATGCTGTGGGCCTCCAGCAAGGAGTACGAGAACCTCGTCGGTGAGAAGCTCGGCTGGTCACGTGTGCCGGCCGGGAAGCGGGCCAGCACCTACGAGATCCCGGCGTACCAGCAGGCCGCCGCGTCGTTCGGTGACATCACCCTGAAGTCCATCGAACAGGCCGACCCGGCCGCTCCGGGGCTCCAGCCCCGGCCGACCGTGGGCATCCAGTACGTGGCCGTCCCCGAGTTCCAGGACCTGGGAACCAAGGTCACCCAGGAGATCTCCGCCGCCATCGCCGGCAAGACCAGCGTGGACAAGGCACTGAACGACGGCCAGAAGCTCGCCGAGGACGTCGCCAAGAACTACCAGTGACCCGCCCGAACCGCCCGGCCGGTCCGTCCCCGGCCGGGCGCCGCTTCCCCCACCCCGGCCGTCATCGGCAGAGGAACCATCATGACCGCGCTCAGTGCTCCACCCAAGACAGCCCCGCCGCCCGGCCTCAGGCGCGCCTCCACCGGAGTCAGCAAGTGGAAGCGCCGCTTCCCGCTGCTGCCGGCGCTGGTCTTCACCATCGTCGTCACGCAGCTGCCCTTCGTGGCCACGCTCGTCATCTCGACCTTCCAGTGGAACATCCTCAAGCCCGGCGAGAGGCGCTTCACAGGCCTGTCCAACTTCGCGTTCGTCTTCACCGACGAGCGACTGCGCACAGCGGTGCTCAACACCATCGTGCTCACCTCCTCGGTGGTGCTCGTCAGCGTGGTCCTCGGCCTCGGCCTGGCGCTGCTCCTCGACCGCCGCTTCATCGGCCGGGGTCTCGCCCGGACGATGCTCATCGCACCGTTCCTCGTCATGCCGGTCGCGGCGGCGCTGCTGTGGAAGCACGCCATCTACAACCCCGACTACGGACTGCTCAACGGCATCCTCAACGCCGTCTACCGGCTCTTCGGCGCGGACAACGGACCCACGATCGACTGGGTGTCCTCCTACCCCATGCCGGCGGTCGTGGTGTCGCTGGTCTGGCAGTGGACCCCGTTCATGATGCTGATCCTGCTGGCCGGCCTGCAGGCGCAGCCCGGTGACGTGCTGGAGGCGGCCCGTGTCGACGGAGCCTCGGCCATGGCGACCTTCCGCCACATCACGTTGCCGCACCTGCGGCAGTACATCGAGCTCGGCTGCCTGCTCGGCACGATCTACGTCGTCCAGACCTTCGACGCCGTGTACACCATCACCCAGGGCGGACCGGGCTCCCGGACGACCAACCTGCCCTACGAGATCTACCTGACCATGTTCCGCAAGTACGAGTACGGTCAGGCCGCGGCCGCCGGAGTGGTCGTCGTGTTCGGCTCCATCGTGATCGCGACCTTCGCGCTGCGCACCATCGCGTCGCTGTTCCGCGAGGAGGTGTCCCGATGACTCACGCGACCGCCACCGCCCCGGGCGCGAAGCTCAAGAAACTCATCCGCCGACGCGACGACCGGCACGGTGCGTCCCGGTTGTCACCCGCGTGGACGTTCGCGGCCTGGCTCGCCACACTGGCGTTCTTCGCACCCGTGGCGTGGATGGCACTGACGTCCTTCCACCAGGAGGCGGACGCGGCGACCAACCCGCCGTCCCTCTTCGCACCCCTCACCTTCGACCAGTACAAGCTGCTGTTCAGCCGCGACATCACTCCCTTCCTCCTCAACTCGGCCATGGCAAGTGTGAGTTCGACACTGCTGGTACTCGCCCTGGCCGTGCCGACGGCCTACGCGCTGTCCATCAAGCCGGTCGAGAAGTGGACCGACGTGATGTTCTTCTTCCTGTCCACGAAGTTCCTCCCGGCCATCGCGGCCCTGCTCCCGGTGTATCTGATCGTCAAGGACGTCGGGATGCTGGACAACGTGTGGACGCTGAGCATCCTCTACACCGCCATGAACCTCCCGATCGCGGTGTGGATGATGCGGTCGTTCCTCGCCGAGGTCCCCAAGGAGATCCTGGAGGCCGCCGAGGTCGACGGCGCCAACCTGCCCACCGTGCTGTGGCGGATCGTCGCACCGGTCGCCATGCCGGGACTGGCCGCCACCTCGCTGATCTGCTTCATCTTCAGCTGGAACGAGTTCATGTTCGCGGTCAACCTCACCGCGACCAAGGCGTCGACGGCACCGGTCTTCCTGGTCGGGTTCATCACCAGCGAGGGCCTCTTCCTCGCCCGGCTCTGCGCCGCCGCCACGTTGGTCTCCCTGCCGGTCCTCATCGCCGGTTTCGCAGCCCAGGACAAACTGGTCCGCGGCCTGTCCCTAGGAGCAGTCAAGTGAAAGCCGCTGTCATCGAAGCCCCCGGCAAGGTCGCCGTCACCACGGTGCCCGACCCCACACCCGGGCCCCGCGAGGTCGTGGTCGAGGTGGCGGCCTGCGGACTGTGCGGAACCGATCTGCACATCCTCCAGGGCGAGTTCGCCCCCACCCTGCCGGTCGTACCGGGCCACGAGTTCGCCGGGCAGGTGGTGGGCCTCGGCAGCGAGGTCACCGAACTGAGGATCGGTGACCGGGTCGCCGTCGACCCCTCGCTGTACTGCAACGAGTGCCGCTACTGCCGCGTGGGCCGCAACAACCTGTGCGACCGGTGGCAGGCCATCGGCGTCACCCGGGCCGGCGGCGCCGCCGAGTACGCCGTGGCGCCCGTCGCCAACTGCGTACGGCTGCCGGACCACGTCGACGTCCAGGACGCCGCCCTGATCGAGCCGCTGTCCTGCGCCGTACGCGGCTACGACGTGCTCAACAGCAGGATCGGCTCCCACGTGCTGATCTACGGCAGCGGAACGATGGGCCTGATGATGCTGGAGCTGGCCAAACGCACCGGTGCCTCCTCGGTCGACGTCGTCGACGTCAATCCGGAGCGACTCGCGACGGCCGAGAAGCTGGGCTGCTCCCACACGGCACTGTCCGCGGACGAGTTGGGGCGACCCGCGGGCTGGGACGTGGTGGTCGACGCGACCGGCAACGCCGCCGCCATCCAGGACGGCCTGGAACGAGTCGCCAAGGCAGGGACGTTCCTGCAGTTCGGTGTCTCCGACTACGCGACGACAGCCACCATTTCCCCGTACCGCATCTACAACCAGGAGATCACCATCACCGGCTCCATGGCGGTGCTGCACAGCTACGAACGGGCGGCGGAACTCTTCGCCACCGGAGTCCTCGACCCGCAGGTCTTCATCAGCCACCGGATGCCGCTGGCGGAGTACCCGCAGGCACTGGACCGGTTCGCCGCCGGCCAGGGACGCAAGATCGTCGTGCTGCCCTGACCTCCTCCCGGCCACAGCCCTTGCCACCCTCCCAGCGGTCACACCCCGGTCGTACCTGCCGGGCGGGGGCCGGACCCGAGTGAATCCCGGGTCCGGCCCCGTCACCCAGCGGTGGCGTTACCCAGCCGCCGCAGCCCGCGCAGCCGGTCGGGCGGCCTCCTTGTCCCGATCTCTTCGCGCCTCGACCGAGGGAGAGCAGTCCATGAGCCCGCATCGGATCACCGTTCTAGGCGAATGCGTCGCGGACGCCTTCCCCGAAGCGGCGAGCCCCGTGAACGAACTCGCGCTGCGGGTGCTGCCCGGCGGCGGACCCGCGAACACGGCGGTGGCACTGGCCCGGCTCGGCACGCCGGCACGCTTCCTCGCACGTCTGTCCGGCGACGTGTTCGGCCGCCTGTTCCGAGCCCATCTGGAGGCATCCGGCGTCGACCTGTCGTACGCCGTCACCGCCGATGAGCCCAGCACACTGGCCGTGGCGGAGCTGGACGTCACCGGGCAGGCCACGTTCTCGTTCCACTCACAGAACACGGCCGACTGGCAGTGGACCCCGGAGGAACTGGCCGGAGTGGACCTGTCCGGGACGGCCTGTCTGCACAGCGGGTCATTGGCGCTGGTCCGAGAGCCCGGCGGGACGGTGGTGGAGGAGTTCCTGGCGGCAGCCGCACCGCAGACCACCATCAGCATCGATCCCAACGTGAGGCCGCAGCTGGTGCACCCCGATGTCTACCGGGGCCGGTTGACGCGGTGGTGTGGTCTCGCAGACATCCTGCGCCTGAGCGAGGACGACCTGGGACTGCTTCTGCCGGGCACTCCGATCGAGCAGGCGTGCGACACCTGGCATGCCGCGGGAGCACGGCTCGTCGTGATCACGCTCGGCGCGGAGGGCGCCCTGGCCTCGCTCGACGGCGAACGGCTGCGGATACCCGCGGTGACCGCACAGGTCGTCGACACGGTCGCCGCGGGCGACTCCTTCACCGCCGGCCTGCTGCACCACCTCGACGCCCGCGGACTCCTCGGTGGCCGACTGGCCCGTCTCGGTCTCGCCGACGTCGCGGAGGCCTGCCGGTTCGGCGCTCGGGTCTCGGCCCTGACCTGTTCGGTCGCAGGCCCCAACCCGCCGTGGCGGAACCAGGTGGCAGAAGCCGCGACCGCCGGCTGTTCCTGACGGTCAGGCGCGTCGGGCCGGGCCTGACCGGGCATGCCGGGAGTGCCCGGCCAGGGCCCGTCGCCGCCGGTCCCGCGTCGCGCCGCCGCGCGTCCGTGACGCCCAGCCCCGTGCCAGGGCGAACTCGGCTGTCGTCAAGCAGCAGTTGCCGCATTGCGAGCGACTTCCTGCTGCTCTCATGTGCTCGTTGGGCACATGAGCAGCGACCCGGTGTTCTGGGCGCGGGCAATCTCGCGGACGCAGCCGAACGCTACGAGGGCACCGAGGACCTGTCGGCCGACGCGAAGCGGCTCGACGAGATCTCGGACGCCGACGAGACGAGCATGAACGAACTCATGAACGCCACTCGGCACATCGCACACCTCTGCGGCCACCCGCCGGGCCTCGGACGGACCATTCCGACCGAATGACTTCCGGCGCTCCCACCCGGGCGCCCGCGGGGTCGCGGCCCGTTCGGTCAGTGACGCCGTGCCGTGCGATGGGAGCGGTAGTGGTCGCGCCAGACGAGTCGGTAGACGCGACTCCAGCGTGGGATCGACCTGATGCCCGGGATGAAGGGCACCAGGACGAAGGCGAGGGTGAGCAGCGCCATCAGGCCCCAGACGAGGGCGTCGGCGTTGCCCGAGCTGCTGAACGGCTCGATCTGGTACCACAGCGTGTACAGCCAGAGCCAGGGCTGGCCGGGGTAGTTGCCGGTCTCGTTCATCATGCCCCACTGGTCACCGGCCAGGTGCCGGGCCCGGGCCTGGTCCTCGAGGTACGAGCCGTCGCCCAGGAACAGCAGAGGTTCGGTGTAGTCCGTCTGGTAGAAGTGCCCGGCGGCCAGCAGTTCGCCGTCGAGTGCGCCCGCCTTCGCGAGTTCCAGCAGCCGGGAGGTCAGCACCGGGACGGGGCCGTAGTCACCGGGCTGGACGCGGGTTGGATCGCCTCCGGCCTCGTCGAGCGCGTCGGCGTACGCGGCGGCCCATTGCTGTTGTCGGCGGACGGGCGCGGTGCGCCACGCGGTCAGGCCGTCGGACACGGAAGCGGGCTCCGGCGCGGCGGTGAGCGGGCGGAGCACGAAGTCGCGTGCCGTGTCGATCGGGATGGTCACGCCGGCCGCGCGTTGGAGGCTCACCGGACCGATCTTCTGTTCGGCACCGGGCGTGGTGGTGTACGGGGGGCCGTACTGTGCGGTGCCGCTGGTGGCGGCCAGTTCGGCGACGGCGGTGGCGGTGAAGTCGTCGGGCGCGGCCCTCGCCCAACGGGCCAGGGTGATCGGGGTTTCGTCGGGTGAGGAGAAGAGCGCCGCGAGCCCGACCGTCAGCACGACGGCCGCCACCAGGGCGAGGGTGAACTCCTTGACCAGGTCGTACGGCCGTTGCGGGAAGGAACCGGGGTCGGGCACCGGCTCACGACCGATCTTGCGTCCCCTCATGCGGGCTCCTGCGATCTGCCGGCGCCGGGCGCGTCGTCGGCCGTGGTGGCGCCGATGGGCGGCACCACGCCGCGCAGGCGCACCAGGAGCATGTGCCAGACCGCGAGGACCACCACGGCCAGGGGCAGCAGCACGACATGCCACATGAACATCTGCCCGAAGTCCAGCACGTTGAACCAGGCGCCGATGCCCACCGAGTTCAGGCCGTCCTTGGCCTGGTCCGCGATCCACTGCGAGTCGAAGTTCTGCTGCACCAGGTAGCCGGTGAAGGCGGCGCCGATCGAGGCGAGGAAGACGACGGCTCCGGTGATCCAGGTCAGCGCCCGGCGACCGCGCCAGGCGGCCATGAAGAACTTGCCCCACAGATGGACGACCATGAAGAACATGAACAGTTCGACACTCCACAGGTGAAGACTGTTGACGTACCTGCCCGCATCCGAGACGTGCCACCACGCAGGCCCGAAGAGCGCCAGAACGCATCCCGTGGTGACGACGACCACCAGACTCGACAGGGTGAGGACCCCGAACACGTAGATCCACGAGGCCACGTACTCCGGCTGCGCGGTGGGCAGCAACGTGTCCGGCGGCAACGCGCGTACGGCGCGCCGCTGCACAGCGCCCGTCCATCCACCCGCGGGGACACCTCCCGAGCCGCTCGGCCGGTCTTCTGCCGCGCCGCTCATCGGCGCCGCCGGCCGTGGGGGAAGGGCAGGAGCAGCGCCAGCACGAAGACGATCAGCATCACAACGATGACCACGGCGTTCGCAGCGGAGATCTGCAGGACACCCCAGTGGAGGTAGTACCCGGTTCCATCGAGATCCACGGGCGCCGCCCAGGCATGTCCTGGACG
Organism: Streptomyces actuosus; assembly: GCF_016921115.1. Classification (GTDB taxonomy): domain Bacteria; phylum Actinomycetota; class Actinomycetes; order Streptomycetales; family Streptomycetaceae; genus Streptomyces; species Streptomyces actuosus_A. The sequence continues at coordinate 3,054 of NZ_JAFFZS010000027.1, read as the reverse complement.
CGTCCATCCGTTCGCCATCGAAACCACCGCCCAGTCTCGGTAAGGCCGTCACTCTTCCGAGTCCTACCGGCGGAATCCGGTCCACGCCCGCTGCGGCTCCGCCATACGGCACAGACCGCAACCCTCTGGCGGGAACGTCGTGATCAGCGGTGAGTCCATCGTCCCGAGGGCACGGTGCGCGGCGGCACTCGCCGCGCCGGCCCGCACGCCGGCACCCGAGTGCCTCACCTCGTGAAGCGTTCTCGCGTGGACCGTGCTCGGATGGAAGCCATCCGTGTCGACCCCAGAAGGGACCAGGATGCGTGAAATGTGGTGCGGCGCAGGTCCGTCCGGGCAACAGGCATGGCACGTCCTGACCGTGGACAAGACATCCACGCTGTGCGGGCTGCACAAGCTTGAGGAGCCCAGCGGGCAGGAACCCACGGACCAGCACTGTCTGCCCTGCATGCAGGCGCTGCAGGCCCTCATGGAATGACCGCATGAGGCGAGGGTCGCGTCGCACGGGCAGCGGAACGGCATGAGGCGCCGACAGATGCTGGGGCTCCCGCGCTCCGGCCCTCGGTCGGCTCTCGGCCCCACCACCGGTCTTCCACGTCCCGCCGTCCAGCCCGTCGCCGCACCAGCTCGACGGCGCAACGGCACCCGGGCGAAGGCCGCGCTGATGGGCTGCCCGTGGTACGCGCCTCGCGCAACCGCTGACCAGGGGAGGCGTCCGCGATCCGGCCGAGCCGCAGGCGGCCGGTCCCCGTACGGCGCGGATCCCGGTGGGTGCGGCACCCTGAACGGCGGCCCGTGACGCCTCCTCGAAGCCCGGCGTTCTGCTGTCGGCCGACACGGTCGCCGCTTCGACGGCACAGGCGACAGGATCGTCGCATGCAGCCGATCTTCGTTCTCGTACACAGTCCGTCTGTAGGCCCCTCGACCTGGCACCCTGTGGCCGAACACCTGACGGCGGCGGGACATCTGGTACGCGTGCCGTCCCTGCTGCACGTGGGCGCCGGCGCTCCGCCCTTCTGGCCCCGCATCGTCGCCACCGTCCGCGACGACCTTCGGCAGGTCCCGCCCGGGAGCCCCCTCACATTGGTCGCACACAGCAATGCAGGGTTGTTCGTCCCGGCGATCCGCTCGGCCCTCGACCATCCGGTGACCGGCTCGATCTTCGTCGACGCTGCGCTTCCGGCCCGGGTCGGGCCGACCCCTGTCGCCTCACCCGAGGTGCTGGATCTCCTCCGCCCGATGGCTGTGAACGGAAGGCTGCCGCGCTGGACCGATTGGTGGGACGAGGCAGACGTCGCGCCCATGTTCTCCGATCCGGTGGTGCGACAGACCGTCGTCGCGGAGCAGCCGACCCTGCCGCTGTCCTACTACGAACAGCGCATCCCGGTCCCCGAGGGCTGGGACGACCACCCATGCTCCTACCTGCTGTTCGGCCCTCCGTACGACGTCCTTGCCGTCGATGCGCGCGAACGTGGCTGGCGTACGGCCCACCTGCCCGGCGCACACCTCCATCAGATCGTCGATCCCGCCGGCACAGCCCGGCACCTCGTCGAACTCGCCGGGAGCGCTTGATCCACTTCCCGCACACGGCCTGAGCTTGTTCTCTGGCCCTTCCGTCGCTGCGGAGGTTCCGTAACGTCCGTCGGACTCAGGCAGGCGAGTCGCAGCTGGGTGCATGCGGAGATGATCAGCCAGGTCCATCGGTCGGCGGCCTGGTGTTGGTCAGGGCGTACATCGCGCCGTGCCCGCGCCGGTGCTCGGGCAGCAGCGTCAGCTCCACCGCCGAGTGCACTGCACCCGGCGCACACGACACGGCATCCGACAGCTCGAGCAGCTCGTCGCCCCGCACGGTCGGACACGCGTACAACTCGTCCCGAAAGCGTGACGCTTCCGCGACGCCTCACCCACAGTGGCTTCAGGCAGCAGACTCACCCTCACGGCCTGCGTCGTGGTCAGTGCACCTTGGTCGGAACACCTGATCAGACGGAGGCCGCCTCGGCGTCCGGCACATGACCATGTGGGCGAAGCAGTTCGAGGCGCTGTTCGAGGCGTGAGGCCGCTCAGTCGGGCAGCGCGACGGTGAGGTCCACCTCGACCAGCTGCCCTGCGAAGCCCAGCTGTGCAACCCCCAAGAGCGTGCTGGCGGACGTGAAAGCCGGTCCGAGGGCGGAAGTGGTGAGCCGGTTCCAGGCCAGGCCCAGGTCCTCCCTGTCATGGCTCCGCACGTAGATCACCGAACGCACCACGTGCTGCGGCTGAGCATCTACCGCTGCAAGGGCAGCAAGTGCGTTCACGACCACCTGATCGACTTGCACCGTGAGGGAGCCCGGGCCGACGAGACAGCCGCCCGGGTCGAGGGGGCACTGCCCGGCAAGATAGGCCGTTCGGCCGGTCTCCACCACGGTGATGTGGTGGTAGCCCGGTGTCTCGTGCAACTGATCGGGGTTGATGCGGCTGATCTTCGCTGTCATGCCGTGAGTCTGACCGGTCTGCCCCCGACACGCACCGAAATTTGTCCCACCGCCGACCGTCCGACGCGGCGCGAGGCCAAGGAACAAGCTGAGGGGCGTCCCGCAATGACCGAGGAGTGCGTGGCTCTGTGGTCCTGCGGGTCGGTACCGGGACCATCCTGACGGTGGAATTCCGTCAGCGGGTTGCACGGACGTGATCGCCCGGCTGCCGGAACGGCGGCCGCGGACGCGTCCTGACGACCGGCCGGGGGCAGCCGGCAGGCGGCGCGTGCGAACCCCGGGGACGGCCGGGCGCCGGCTGCCACGAGGTCGACAAGGGAGCACCCCTGATCCGGCCGCCGCGAGACTCCCGTTTCCCGCTGGAGCGAGTGACCGGGCAGGCCGATGCGCGGACCTGCCCTCGGCGCAGGCCGATCCGGGGGGCGGACCCCCTGCCCGCCGAGACCGATGCCGCACTCTCTCCAGCCCTCCTTGCACCGCAGGGGCCACCCGGCCTCGCCGCCGGGGACGAGAGGCCCGTACCCGGTCCACGCCCCAGGCGGGGATGGTGGCCTCCAGCCCTCCTTGCACCGCAGGGGCCACCCGG
>NZ_JAFFZS010000267.1 GCF_016921115.1 Streptomyces actuosus | reverse complement strand
ATGATATTAACTAATTTAATTACTGACTATTCATTAATTACATTAGTATAGAATTATTTAAAAAATCCTATGTAGATATAGTGATATACCAAAGTCTCTATCTGATATAGACAACTGATCATGTGGGTAAATATATATATTATGTATGTTAATGCACAGTGACATATACCACCATATTGCTACCAAAATAAAGATTTTCATATCTCTTCACTAGTGATGCTTAATAGTTCATTTCACATAGTATTATATACATATCAAGTGGTTGCTGTGGAGATGTATAGCACTTTTAGTCTTTTACTGATTCATCTTAAAAATGTCTAGTATAAAAGGCCTTAAGATTGGATAGTAATATGATATTTTAAGTCATTTTAAGTTTTAATATTGTTAAAAAT
>NZ_JAFFZS010000266.1 GCF_016921115.1 Streptomyces actuosus | reverse complement strand
CTTTATAATAGGCCAATCTAAGAAAAGAATTTAGAAAGTACAGTAGGCTATCCTTTAGGAAATAAATGTTTAATTAAATATATACCATACTTAGGTAGACATACTTTTCTAAGCTTATAGCCAGTATACAAAGTATCAATTAGCTTTAAAATAAACTTATCTTTAAAAGATAATTCAGTGTGATCATTAAGAATTACATTTGAATATTATACATGGCAAGGATGTGTAGCCACTGGACTTTTAACCTACCCTGTATACATACTAATGCTTTAATTACTGCTATCTGTTATAATAAATGCTTCTTTAAAAAATCAAAATCAAAATTTGAAAGTAATGTTTAATGTTTGTTAGTATAATAGATTTTTTAAAGCTGTAAGACTGTGTGAGGGATATAA
>NZ_JAFFZS010000265.1 GCF_016921115.1 Streptomyces actuosus | reverse complement strand
GTCTAACTGGCCCAATGGACTTCTTCTCTGGTCCAAAGTACATGTAGACAAAGACTTCTCCTGGGTTCCAAAACCTGGTTGCGTGGTTCTCATCCAGGGCCCGGCGATAATTCGCACCTTTGATGGTGGCCGGTCGCCTGGGAGGGAGCGGTGGTATTGGTTCTTCAGCAGGCCCTTGATCGTGGCGGGTGTCACTTGGTGGGTTCAAATGGAAGGCATGGCGTTCCTCGGAAACCTCGTCACGGTCCAAAATGGGGGGAGAGGGGCGTTTGTTGTCCATGGGTCTCCGCGAGTCCCCTGACACATCCCTTTCAGGCCTGTGAGGATGTATTGGGGATGAAACTGTAGGTCTATACGGATCAGAAATGCGATTCTGGAGTTGAACGCCTCTCGGAC
>NZ_JAFFZS010000264.1 GCF_016921115.1 Streptomyces actuosus | reverse complement strand
GTTGTATCATTCAATCTCAAGACATCCGCCCTCCTGATCGCATTGGTTTTGGTTCCCATCGTTATTCTCTGTTGCTCTCTTGCTATCGCTCTTGCTTGCTCGGAGTTCTGGAGCTCCAGGCCTGCTGGCTACTGCGTTCCACGATTTTGCCGGTCCAGGGCACGCAAGAGGAGCCAGTCGGACCCCGAGCGCGCCAACTCGACTGAAATACCTGGATTCTCAGCGACTCCTTCTGAATACGGAGACCCTGTACTTGCGCGGGAGCAAGTCTAACTCGCAGCGTGCATTGTCTATTCGTCCTCCTTTGCCGGGGTAATAACACAAACACCAATGGAGGACATCATACCAAAACCCCTCAGGGTCGTCAAGAACCAATCGAATCCCGTGCATGAAATACGC
>NZ_JAFFZS010000263.1 GCF_016921115.1 Streptomyces actuosus | reverse complement strand
CTCTGAATACAACACCTACGCCTCCCACATTTGCCATTCAACCAGATGGGTCCGTATGGCAGGTCCCGCCACCGCCACCGCAACCACGACCACAACCACAAATGGCAGCCTCGTATCCGCCTCCCCCCGGCCAATTTGCGGTATCATCTCCCATGGAATTGGATCCCAAGCGCCGAATGACGAGTCCCAACACGCATTCGTTCCCAGGCACCCCCGGCACCCCCGTTAACCCGCAGAGTCCCCCACCAGCCGATCCGATGCAGACCATGTCCATGTCCATGTCGTACCCCGGTCAAGCACATCCGGCCATGGGGTTCCCTGTATGGCCGGATGCCAGTGGGATGGCGACGATGAATGTGGTTCCATATCCCATGTTTGCGGGGGATGCTACTACTACTA
>NZ_JAFFZS010000262.1 GCF_016921115.1 Streptomyces actuosus | reverse complement strand
GGACATGGTCAGACTGCCACTACTACCCCTCGCAAATTCAAATCAGCAGAGGGCATCTTCGCGACCCCCTCACAACCTCGGACTACCCACCCATCCCAACTAGACCCCTACGACTCCCCCTCCGCACTCCACCGGCTGTTCAGTCCCAGGACACATCAACAATCATCGACACCACTGAAAGCCGCCGTTGGACCTACGCCACAACGCGATGGGAAAGCATTAGGTCTGTTCGACCTCCTCTCCGAGTCCGGGGGGAGCACTGCAACCCCAACGGCCAATCGATTAGCCAGTGTCCGTGGAGGGGCAGTCCAGACGCCATCTCGCCGCAACAACAAGATGGAGTCCATCATGGAGGAGAACGAGGACGAAGAAGGGCAGGAAGAAGATACTCCGCGCGGGG
>NZ_JAFFZS010000261.1 GCF_016921115.1 Streptomyces actuosus | reverse complement strand
ATTGATGTTATATGCTTTACATCATCCACAGTTAGTTCCAAGTAAGATTGCTTCAGAGCATATAAAAGCTTACCCTGGCGGAAGAAATCAGCGACACTGATATACTTGCCAGCCGGAGCCGGACCAGCCTTAGCAGGCTTTTTGCCTTTCTTGCCCGAGGCCTCGCCCTGTCCCTGGGTGCCGAAGCCAGGTCGTTCAGTGTAACGAGGCTTGCCGGGGGTTTTCTGACGCTTGACAGACAGTGCCTTGGCGATTGCATTTTCAGTTTTTGTCACCTCGTTCGAGGGCGTGGTTTGACCATTCGGGTTGCTAACCGATTAACGGGCTGATCATATATTGCTGGCACAGACGGACAGTAGTAGAGACATACGTGAAGATTCTCGGTCCTGTTTCTCTAGGTG
>NZ_JAFFZS010000260.1 GCF_016921115.1 Streptomyces actuosus | reverse complement strand
AATTTAAATAGTATATAGAACTTAAATAAAAGACATCTATAATTTTAATAAAATTAGGATTTTAAAAAACTAAGGATGGATACAAGCAGTGGTGATTAGAAATTTAAAAAAAAAATAAGAATTTATCTTTTTCTTATAACTCTCTTACTATGCTGGAGTATATTTTTATAGATGGCTTAGCTTTTCCTCTGTAAAAGATAATAAATGATTAACTTATTAACTATAATATATTAGAATCTTAGATATTATTAATTAACTATATCTCCTACTGGTCTTACAACTAATTGATTTAATATTTTATCCATTATTTAGGTGTACAGGGTCTGAGTACTCATCTAATCATCTAATATATACTATTGGCTAAACTTCTAATTCTGTTAATAGAATAGTGATCACTAACTC
>NZ_JAFFZS010000259.1 GCF_016921115.1 Streptomyces actuosus | reverse complement strand
CTTCTGCTCCATTACCAAATATTCCTGTGCCATTCCCTTGTGCTTGTTGAGGCATAGGATGTGACTGGCCAATGTCCAGCATAAATGCTCCTTTCTCGAGGTCGAATTCGTAAGAACGATCTGATATACTGGGCACTGATTCTTTCGGGCTGGAAACCTTTAACCCATCTTCTCGTGCACCGGTAGATCCAGTAGCTCCAGGAAGAGAGGGTCCGGTTTTATCAGTTTGGCTGTTTGTGGAATGGCCACTCTCTGTTGGAACAGGAGAACTTGAAGTAGGCTTCTGGATTACACGTAGAGACGGTTTACCTCGTTTTCCCACACTTGCATGTCTCACTAGTCCCTCGCCATTCTCTTCATTAGAGTTTCGTGATTCCTCGTCATCGTCGGACTTGTCATCTGG
>NZ_JAFFZS010000258.1 GCF_016921115.1 Streptomyces actuosus | reverse complement strand
CGACACCCAGCGCCACTCCAGGCTCGCGGATGCGCGTGGGGAAGATCTCCGAGATGCATGGCCAGGGCAGCGGGCCCCAGGACAGGTTGAAGGCGGTTATATTGAGGTAGATGAGGAGGACAGTTGCGATTGCAGCGCCAGGTATACTGCTGTCTTGATCTGACTCTGCAGAGACCGGAGGAGGGGGATGTGCCTTGACAAGCGAAGCAGTAGCAACCATACACGCCGCCATGATAACCGCACCGCCACAGCACAGAACAGCTGCTAGCCAGTATGGGCGAAAAGCAGCCAGCATCGCGACGGCCTTCATGAACTCAGTGGAGACTTCCGAAGCATTACCCAGGAATTCCCTTGAGATGGGATCGCAGGGATCCCTATCACCAGTAACCTGTCTCGCATACAC
>NZ_JAFFZS010000026.1 GCF_016921115.1 Streptomyces actuosus | reverse complement strand
CGCAACCGGATACTTCTTCTGCGAGGACACGACACCCCTGCCCGGCCGAACGGAAACGACAAGGGGAGCCTGCCCGACCCTCAACTCCACCAACCAGAACAATACTTAGCCGCAACAATCTACTAGTCAGAGAGCTCGCCGCACGACATCCCCGCGCGTAGGCAGCGGGATGGAGTACCGCCTGAGATCCGGCTGAGGTCGGTCTCCACAGGGAACAGAACCGCCCCCTTGATCACCCCGCTGAACGCCCCACCGGTCCCGGGCCTTCCCTGAACCTGCGCGGGTGCCCCGGATGTCAAGGCCGTTCGGCCATCTGGGAACAGGGACTTCCAGCAGCGCTAGGGTTTCCGGGACAGAGGGAATGGCACGCCGCCGACCAGGGGAACGAAACATCATGGGACACGGAGCACGAAAGCAACTGGCGAAGCTGCTCGATGCCTCGGAGCGATGTGGGGACTTCAGCACCCGCATCGAGATGTCCGCCCGCGCGCTGCGGATCGAGGTCGACGGCGTCGGGGTGCTGCCCCTGCCGTTGCGCGCTCCGGTAACCAAGAAGCTGATCGCGCAGGCCCGGCAGGCCTGCTTCGGCCGCGGTGAGCAGACCCTGGCCGACACCAGCGTGCGCGATACCTGGGAGATCACCCCGGACCGGATCACCCTGGGCGGCCCCGACTGGGACCGCACCCTGAGCGGCGTCCTCGACGGCGTCCGTACTGCGCTCGGTCTGCCGCCCACCACCGTCCTGCGGGCCGAACCGCACGCGCTGCTCGTCTACGGCAAGGGCCAGTTCTTCCTGCCGCACCAGGACTCCGAGAAGGACGACTCCATGGTGGGCACCCTGGTGGTCTCGCTGCCCTCGCACCACACCGGCGGCGAACTCGTCGTCTCCCACGCGGGCCGGAGCGTCGTCCACCAGGCGTCCCGGGAGAAGCTGACCTTCGCTGCCTTCTACGCGGACTGCCTGCACGAGGTCAAGCCCGTCAAGTCCGGCTACCGCGTCACCCTCACCATGAACCTCCTCGCCGAACGCACCCGCCCGGTCGGCGAGGACGGCGGCCCGGCCACCGACCTGGCCCACTACCTGACCGAACACTTTACCGAGCCGGCCGAAGAGCGCTACGCCTACGGCCGCCAGAAATCGGCGCCCCCGAACCGCCTCGTGTACCTTCTCGACCACGAGTACACCCAGCGTGGCCTGGACTGGGATCGCCTCAAGGGTGCCGACGCCACGCGTGCCACCCGGCTCCGCCAGGCCGCCGGGCAGGCAGGCTGCGAGGCGGTCCTCGCATTGGCCGAGGTGAAGGAGACTTGGGACGCCGTACCGCCCTACGACCGCTACGACTACTACGGCGATGTCGAGCACTTCGACGGCTGCGAGGACGAGGAGTGCGAGGGTGAGTGCCTCCTCGACCCCGACGGGGAGCCCGGGGCCGAGCGCCGCCGCAGTGGCGACTTCTCCGACTACGAGCTGGACGACCTGATCGACGACGAGATCACCCTCGACTGGTGGACCCGCCCCGACGGCACCGACGGTGAGCAGATCTCCCTGCCTGTCTCTTACGCCGAGGTGTGCGCCACCACCGAGAACAAGGACCTCACGCCCTACCAGTCCGAGTACGAGGGTTACATGGGCAACTACGGCAACACCCTGGACCGCTGGTACCGGCGGGCCGCAGTGGTGCTCTGGCCCCGGCAACGCTCGTTCGCGGCACGCGCCGAGGCCGGCTCAGAGGGAGCCCTGCGAGAACTCCAGGGCCACCTGGACACCGGGGAGTTGGAGCTGGCGCGTACGCTCGCCCGGTCGCTCGCCCCGATCTGGAAGCATCGCGGTTCGGGCGAAGCGGCCGCTCCACTCTTCACTGCCGCCCTGCACGTCGCGGTGGGACTGGAGGAAGCGGACACCGCCGCGATGCTCCTTGCGCCCTTCGGGGTGGAGACCCTGGGCCAGCGACACGTCCCCGATCTCGCGGAAGCGGCCGCACGGTACGGGCGGACGTGGTCGCGCGGGGCCGTCGGCAGCTGGTTCGGCCCGGTCGCCGCGTACACCGGGGCGGATCGCGCAGCGTGGCTCGAGTCTCTGCCCGGCCTCTGTGCCGCGCTGCGGACCGCTGACGGTGACGGAGACGCGGTGGCGGCACCGCTGGTCGAGGGCGTGTGGCAAGCGGCCGAGCAGCAGCTCACCGGCTGGCTCGACGTGGGCCGCGAGGCGGAGCGACGCGCGGGCATGGAACGGCTGGGAGCTCCCTTGGCCCGCATCCTGCAGGCGTGCGACCCGAAAACCGCCGACACGATCGTCACCGCGCTGCGCGGCCTGCCGGACACCGCCCTGGAATGCCTGCTCCCGGCCCTGCGCACCGCGGCCCACCGACCGACGACCGTACGAGACGGGGCACCCGCGGCCCACGCCTTCCAGACGCTCGCCGACCACTGCGAGGCCCGGCTCACCGCGGCCGTCACCCGCCCCGTACGCGCGGCGGACGACTGGTCAATCACCCCGGCCGGTACCTGCCGGTCCGGCTGCGGCCTCTGCCCCGACCTCGACGCCTTCCTCACCTCCCGCACCCGTCGGGTCATGGATTGGCCGCTCGCGAAGGACCGGCGCCGCCACATCCACAGCCGTATCGATCTGGCCGGCCTGCCCGTGTCACACACCACCCGGCGTCAGGGACGCCCCTACACCCTGGTCCTGACCAAGACGAACGCGGTGTTCACCCGTGAGCAAGCGGCCCGCATCCGCGCCGAGACCGACCTGGCGTGGCTGCGGGAGAAATGGCCCCGGCCACGCGGCTGAAAGGGGACAGACAAGCCCCGCGGTTCGCGCGCCTGGAACCGGCAGTCCGCACCCGGGACGCGGATGCCGCCGCGTCCCGGCTGGCCGCGCATCGCCACCTGCCGATACCTCGCGGCCGCGCAAGCCTGGGCGGTCGGCGGACCGGCGCCGGACGGGGTAGGCCATGGGCTCGGCGCCCTGGACAGCGTGAGCGGGGATGGCGCGACCGTGGTGGAGCAGCAGCTCCAGGGCCGCGTGGAGGAGGAGATCACGGCGGCCGGGGACATCCGGCTCCTCCAGGTCCTCGCGATCAGCGGCGACATGGGCGCCATCGCCACCGCCGTGTACGGCGCGCTGGGCACCGGCCCGCGCGGTGAGGCGGCCGAGATCACGCACACGTGGGAGGACGTGGAGGCGCGCCTCGGCCTGCTCATCCTCACGGCCGCCGTCGCATTGGACGACCTCACCGGCGATGCCTGGGCCACGGTGGATGAGCGGCTGCGCTTCCTCGTGGCGAGGGTCGCGGCCAGGCCGGACATGAACCTCAGCTGACCCGCTCCACCCTCTGCGCGGAAGGGCCCACACGGACGTGCGGGCCCTAGTGGGGCGTATCTTGCCTCCCCGGTGGGAGATGAGTGGGAGACGAGTGGGAGATGATCATGGCGTGGTGCTGCAATCAGGCGCTAGGAAATGCTCGATAGCGCTACCTGTACGGCCCTGGTTCAGCCGCCGGATTCGCCCGCGTGCGGGCTCAGGACACCTGCTCCCACCAGCATGAACAGCAGGATGCCGAGTGCGATGCGGTAGTAGACGAACGGCATGAAGCTCTTGGTCGAGATGAACTTCATGAACCATGCGATCACGGCGTATCCGGAACCGAAGGCGATCACGGTCGCGAACAGCGTCGGTCCCCAGGCCACATGGTCGCTCTCCATCGCGTCCTTCAACTCGAACAGGCCGGACGCCAGCACCGCGGGGACGGCGAGCAGGAACGAGTAGCGGGCCGCGGCCTCGCGCTTGTAGCCCATGAACAGACCGCCGCTGATGGTGGCGCCGGAGCGGGAGACGCCCGGGACCAGTGCCATGGCCTGGCAGCAGCCGTAGATGAGGCCGTCCTTCACGCCCAGGTCCTCCAGTGTCTTGCGCTGCTTGGGCGCGCGGTGCCGGCCGCCCTTCTCGTCGCGGGCCGCGAGCCGGTCGGCGACGCCCATGACCACGCCGACGACGACCAGCATCGTCGCGGTGATCCGCAGATCGCGGAACGGCCCCTCGATCTGGTCCTTGAACGTCAGCCCGAGCACGCCGATCGGGATCGAGCCGACGATCACCAGCCAGCCCGTCCGGGCGTCGTGATCCCTGCGAGCCGCCCCGTCGTACAGGGAGCGGAACCATGCGGTCAGGATCCGGGCGATGTCCTTGCGGAAGTAGATCAGTACCGCGGTCTCCGTGCCGATCTGGGTGATCGCCGTGAAGGCGGCGCCCGGATCGGGCCAGCCGGAGAAGGCCGCGGTCAGCCGCAGATGCGCGCTGGAGGAGACGGGGAGGAACTCGGTCAGCCCTTGGACGAGCCCGAGGACGAGGGATTCAAACCAAGACATGAAGGTGGGGAGTCCAACTGCCGATCGAGGAGGGGCGACGGACGCATCCGGCCGCCGCGCACGGTGATCACCGGTGTCGAGGGCAGCGTAGCGGCCCCGGTCTGTCGGACCGTCACCAGGGTTCGACGGGGGGAGCCGTGGGCCGGCGCGACGGGCCGCGGTGCCGACCGCGATCGGGCTCCGACCGGCCGGGGTTCAGGCCGTCGTCGGGCCCGTGACCGTCCAGCCGGGGGCCTGCGGGTGGGCGGTCAGGTCCTCGTGGCGGACCTGACCGCCGCAGGCGGAGCAGGTGACGACGGGGACCACGGCGTGACCGCAGGCGTGCTCGATGACCATGGGCCGGTCGCGGTCCTCGCGCAGATGGCGGTCGCCCCACGCCATCAGTGTCATCAGGACCGGCTCCAGCTCCAGCCCCGCCTGCGTCGGCCGGTACTCGAAGCGCTGCGGGCGCTCGCTGTAGGGGTGCTTGGCGAGGACGCCCGCGTCCACCAGCCGGCGCAGCCGGGTGGCCAGGACGTCGCGGGGTGCACCGGTGTTGCGCACCAGCTGGTCGAAGCGGCCGTTGCCCAGGCACACCTCTCGCAGGACCAGGAGGGAGTACTTCTCGCCGACGAGGGCCAGGGCGTCGGCGATCGAGCAGGGTCTGGGGTTCCTGGGGGCGGCCATGCCGCACAGTCTAGGCGAGCGTCCGGATTCCGAACCGACTCAGTTTGATTTTCCAACTCACTGCGCTAGGGTGAGTCCGGATTTCCTACTGACCGGTAATCGCCCCAGGTGGCTCCCCGCCAAGGAGGCCCGCACCATGCGTGACGCAGTCATCGTCGAAGCCGTACGCACCCCCATCGGGAAGGGCAGGCCGAACGGCTCCCTCGCCCACGTCCACCCCGTCGAACTCCTCGCCCACACCCTGCGCACCCTCGTCGAACGCTCCGGCATCGATCCCGCCCTCGTCGACGACGTCATCGGCGGCACCGTCGACCAGGTCGGCAAACAGGCCATGAACACCACCCGCTACGCGGTCCTGTCGGCCGGATTCCCGGAGTCGGTCCCCGCGACCACGGTGGACCGCCAGTGCGGCTCCTCGCAGCAGGCCGTGCACTTCGCCGCGCAGGGTGTCCTCTCCGGCGCCTACGACCTCGTCGTGGCCTGCGGCGTGGAGTCCATGAGCCGGGTGCCGATGTGGTCGAACGTGCCGCCCGGCGCGGACCCCTTCGGCCCCGGTGTCGCCGAGCGCTACCCGGAGGGCCTGGTCCCCCAGGGCATCAGCGCCGAACTCATCGCCGCCAAGTGGTCGCTGACGCGCGCGCAGATGGACGGATTCGCGGTCACCTCCCACCGCAGGGCGGCAGCGGCCCGGGAACAAGGACTGTTCGACGCCGAGGTCGCCCCGCTGGACGGCGTCGCCCGTGACGAGTGCGTACGGCCCGCCAGCACGACCGAGATCCTCGCCGGACTCGAACCCGCCTACCGCGACCCCGTCTTCGCCGAGCGCTTCCCGCAGATCGACTGGAACGTCACCGCGGGCAACGCCAGCCCGATCAACGACGGTGCCTCCGCGGTCCTGATCACGTCGAGCGAGACCGCCGCCCGCCTCGGGCTGCGTCCGCTCGCCCGGCTGCACAGCTTCGCCGTCACCGGCTCCGACCCGCTGCTGATGCTCACCGGCGTGATCCCGGCCACCGAGAAGGTCCTGCGCAGAGCCGGCCTGCACCTCGCCGACATCGACCTGTTCGAGGTCAACGAGGCCTTCGCCAGCGTGGTGCTGGCATGGCAGCAGGAGACCGGTGCCGACCTCGCCAAGGTCAACGTGCACGGCGGTGCCATCGCGCTCGGCCACCCCCTCGGCGCCAGCGGCACCCGCCTGACCACCACCCTCGTCCATGCGATGCGGGCCCGCGGCGCCCGCTACGGACTGCAGACGATGTGCGAGGCGGGCGGCCTCGCCAACGCGATGATCCTCGAGTCGGTCTGACCCCGGCCGGCCCTCACCGCATCCGCAGGTGGTGGCGTTTGCGCCAGGCCATCGCCGTGCCCGCCAGCGCCGGCACGGCGATGCAGGCCAGTGCCACCAGGAAGGCGGGCGACGTCGGCGCCGAGGCCCGCGCACCGGCGACGGCGTACGCGGCGGTGTTCGGGACCGACCCGAGCGCCGTCGCGACGAGGAACGGCACGCCGCCCATCCGGGAGACGGCCGCGCCGTAGTTCGCCGCCCAGAACGGCACCCCGGGGAAGAGCCGTAGGGCCAGCATCGAGCGGAAGCCGTGCCGGCTCAGCTGCCCGTCCGCCGCCTTCAGCCACCGGCCCCTCAGCAGCGGACGCAGCGCGTCCCGCCCGAGCACCCGGCCCAGCCCGAACGCGAGCCCCGCCCCGAGCACCGTCCCCGTCAGCGCCGTGCCCAGGCCGAGCTGCGAACCGAAGAGGGCACCGGCGGCCAGGTTCAGCAGCGGTCGCGGCACGAAGGCCACCGTGCACACCCCGTACGCCACCGTGAACACCGCCGCCGCGGCGGCCCCGCCCAGCTGCGGCGGCCAGCCGTGCGCCAGCAGCCGCTGCGGCTCGAACAGCCATACCGCCGCGCCCGCGGACGCCAGCAGCACCAGCAACAGGGACAGGCGCGACCACGGGGAGAACACCGCTCTCGTGCAGCGCGCGGCGAGGCCGGCGGGCACGGGCGGGGCGAGCTCCGCGGGGCCGGCGAAGGCGCCGGCGGTGGCCCGGGGAGGGGCCGTAGCGGTGCCCCCGGAGCGGGTGGTGGCATCGAGCATCCGGCGACAGTAACCGACACGCTCCGGTGATCGCCGTAGGGTGCGTCTCATGACCGCCCCGGAACCGGACCCGGCCGAGGTGCCCCGCAGCGCCCTCGCCGACACCGTTCTCGCACGCCTGACCGTGGCCCACGGCGCCGCGGCCGACCCGGAGCGGGCCGCGACCATGCGCGCGTACATGAAGGACACGTTCCCGTTCCTCGGCATCCCCGCGCCCGCGCGCCGGGCGCTGTCCCGCACCGTCCTCGCGGGCACGGCGCGCCCCGAAGAGACGGACTGCCGGGCCGTCGCGCTGCGCTGCTGGGCGCTGCCCGAGCGGGAGTACCACTACTTCGCCGCCGACTACCTGCGCCGCCACGTCGGACGCTGCTCGTCGTCCTTCCTGCCGGTGGTGCGGCACCTCGTCACCACCGACTCCTGGTGGGACACCGTCGACCCGCTCGCCGTCCACGTCGTCGGTCCCCTGGTCGCGGCCGACCGCTCCCTCGCCCCCGTCATGGACGACTGGGTCGCCGACGACGACCTGTGGCTCGTACGGGCCGGGCTGCTGCACCAGCTGCGGTACCGGGAACGCACCGACGCCGAGCGGCTCTTCGCCCACTGCCTGAGCCGCGCCGGCCACCCCGACTTCTTCGTCCGCAAGGCGATCGGCTGGGCCCTGCGCGAGTACGCCCGGACCGATCCACGGGCCGTGCACGACTTCCTCGCGCGGGAGGGCGGCCACTTCGCTCGGCTGACGGTCCGTGAGGCGCTGAAGCACGCGGGAGGCTGAGCCGCCGCCCACGCCCGGAAAAGCATTCGACGTCGGCCGCCGGGTCCGCGAAGATCGACCCCATGTTCCGGTACGCCTTCCTCCTGGCAGCATCCGCCGTCGCGGATGCGCCGAAGGCTGCCGCTCGCCTCGTCCTGGCCGCCGTCGACGGCGCCCGAAGCTGACCCTCCCCGGATCGTCCGGCGGACCCCGCAGGGGGAGGGTCGGGAAGTCCTCGGGGTCCGTGTCCCGGTCCGCCCGACCGGGACCTTCCGCGCAGCACCCACGATCAGGCTTCGAGGTATCGCCATGTCCAAGACGGCTTACGTGCGCACCAAACCGCACCTCAACATCGGCACGATGGGTCACGTCGACCACGGCAAGACCACGCTGACCGCCGCCATCACCAAGGTCCTCGCCGAGCGCGGTTCCGGCGCCTTCGTCCCCTTCGACCGCATCGACCGCGCCCCGGAGGAGGTCGCGCGCGGCATCACCATCAACATCGCGCACGTCGAGTACGAGACCGACACCCGGCACTACGCCCACGTCGACATGCCGGGCCACGCCGACTACGTCAAGAACATGGTCACCGGCGCCGCGCAGCTCGACGGCGCGATCCTCGTCGTCTCCGCGCTCGACGGGATCATGCCGCAGACCGCCGAGCACGTACTGCTCGCCCGGCAGGTCGGCGTCGACCACATCGTGGTCGCGCTCAACAAGGCCGACGCCGTCGACGACGGCGAGGACACGATGCTCGCCGACCTCGTCGAGCTGGAGGTCCGCGAACTGCTCACCGCGCACGGCTACGGCGGCGACAGCGCGCCCGTCGTCCGAGTCTCCGGGCTCAGGGCCCTGGAGGGCGACCCGCGCTGGACGGCGTCCGTGGAGGCGCTGCTCGACGCGGTGGACACCTACGTGCCCATGCCGGAGCGGTACCTGGACGCGCCGTTCCTGCTGCCGGTGGAGAACGTCCTGACCATCACGGGGCGCGGGACGGTGGTGACGGGCGCCGTGGAGCGGGGAACGGTCCGTGTCGGCGACCGGGTCGAGGTGCTCGGCGCCG
Organism: Streptomyces actuosus; assembly: GCF_016921115.1. Taxonomy (GTDB): domain Bacteria; phylum Actinomycetota; class Actinomycetes; order Streptomycetales; family Streptomycetaceae; genus Streptomyces; species Streptomyces actuosus_A. The sequence continues at coordinate 104,515 of NZ_JAFFZS010000026.1, read as the reverse complement.
GTGTCGAGACCGTCGTCACCGGCCTGGAGACCTTCGGCAGGCCCATGCAGGAGGCGCAGGCCGGTGACAACGTGGCGCTGCTGCTGCGCGGGATGCCCCGGGACGCCGTCCGGCGCGGGCATGTCGTGGCCGAGCCCGGGAGCGTGGTCCCGCGGCGCCGGTTCACGGCGCAGGTGTACGTGCTGTCGGCGCGCGAGGGCGGTCGTACGACGCCCCTGGCGACCGGGTACCGGCCGCAGTTCTACATTCGTACCGCCGACGTGGTCGGTGACGTCGACCTCGGCACGGCCGCCGTGGCACGGCCCGGGGAGCAGGTGGAGATGACCGTCGAACTGGGACGGGAGACGCCCCTGGAGCCGGGGCTCGGCTTCGCCATCCGCGAGGGTGGGCGGACCGTCGGGGCGGGGACCGTGACCGCCGTGCTGTGAGGGACGGTTCCGGAACACGCTCACCGCGGCCCCGGAACACACGGCCGCGGTCCCGGGCCCGGGACCCGGGCTCGCGACGTCCGGGCCCGCCCGCTCGAGCCACGGCTCTCGGGCCCGTCCCCATGGTCGCGGCAGCGGCCTCCGGCTCTTGAGGAGCGCGGTCGACCACCGCGGTCCGGGTCCCCCGCCCTCGGGCGGAGGCCCCACGGATCCCGGTTCGGGGGTGACCAAGGGCCCCGACGGGGGACCGGGGCTCCGGACACGGGGACGGGGGCTCCGGATGCGGGGACGGGGGCTCCGGACGCGGGGACCGCAGGGCAGGCCTCGGCCGGCCCTGCGGCCCCCCGGGGCCCTGTGGCCCCGCGCAGCGGTCGCCGCGGGCAGAATGAGACGGTGAACGAAGCCATCCCCGTCACCCGGACCGTCGACCACGGCACGGCCCGGCTCATGCCCGACGTCGACCGGGAGCGGGCCTGGCTGCTGACCGTCGACGGGGCGCCGCAGTCCTACGTCGATCTGGACGCACCCCAGCATCTGGAGTTCGAGTACGCCCGGCGCCTCGGGCACGTGCTGGACACCGTCGCGGAGCCCGGGCGGGCCCTGGACGTCCTCCACCTCGGCGGCGGCGCGCTGACCCTGCCCCGGTACGTCGCCGCCACCAGGCCCGGGTCCCGGCAGGACGTCGTCGACGCCGACCGGGGTCTGCTGGACATGGTCGCCGAGCACCTCCCGCTGCCCGGCGGCAGCGGCATCGCGCTGCACGCCGCCGACGCGCGGGCCTGGCTGGAAGCCGCCCCGGACGCCTCGGTCGACGTCCTGGTCGCCGATGTCTTCGGCGGCTCGCGGATTCCGGCCCACCTGACCACGCTCGCCTACGCCCGCGACGCCGACCGGGTCATGCGGGACGACGGCGTCTACCTGGCGAACCTCGCCGACGGATCGCCGTTCGCCTTCCTGCGCTCCCAACTCGCCACGTTCGCAGCGGTCTTCGAGGAACTCGCGTTGATCGCCGAGCCGGGGGTGCTGCGCGGACGGCGCTTCGGCAACGCGGTGCTCGTCGCCTCCCACCGGCCCGTCGACACCGCGGCCCTCACCCGGCTGACCGCCGCCGACGCCTTCCCGGCCCGGGTCGAGCACGGAGCTTCGCTGCGCCGGTTCACCGGCGACGCGCGGCCGGTCGGGGACGCGGACGCCGTGCCGTCACCCGAGCCCCCCGACGGCACGTTCGGCATCGGCTGAGTCACCTCCACCGGTGCCCCGGACGACGGTCCGGCCGAGGCGCCGCTGACGACGCACGTACGGCCACCCGGCACCGCCCCCCACCACGACCGGCGCGAAGCGTGCTCGGTGAGAGCTTCCCGGGTACGGCGAGGTGCCCGGAGCGTGCTCCGTGCCATGGGTGGATACGTCATGCCAGCGCCAGGACCATGGCGATGACCATGGCTGTCAGAGACATGACCGTGATGTCGACGGATAGACGCAGGCCTCGATATTTACGCCTGGCTGCCTGCGAGAGCGCAACGATCAGTTCCGCACGTCGATCCGTCGTCACGTCCTCTCGCACCTGTTGTGGAGTGCGTTCGGCCCACAACCTGTACGTTCCGCAGGACCCGCCGCCGAGTTCCGGTCGTACGACCAGGAGAACGACGAGCATGGCTGCGACGAGGCCTGTTCCGGCGATGCCCAGCAGTACGGCGGGCGCTGTTTCGATCTTCTTGCCCGGCACGGTGGCCACGAGCACGGCGAACGGAACACCCAGCCCGGTGAGCAGTGCTCCGGCGGTGGTCTCGGTGCGACCGATCTCAGCACGTACGTCGGCAACGGCCGCGGCGAGTGCGTTGTCCGTGTCGATGGATGGTGGGCTCTGTGCCACGGCTGACCTCACGGCTGGAGACTGGGGTCAGCTTGGCGCCATGGCCCGCGGCGTGAAAGGGCGCTCGGTGGTGAACGGCGCATGAGGCGCACGAGCGGCACCTGCGACCTGCCCCGGGCGGGCGGGCGCGGGCGGTGCGGGGAGCCGGCGGCCTCGGTCGCCGGATGCTCGGCGCCGTCCCCGGCCCGCGGTGGAGGACGTTTCGTGCGTCGCCCGGGGCGACCGGTCGCACCACCCGCCCGCCGTGACCGGTCAGCCCTCCTGCGGAGTCCCGTGCAGCCGGACCGTGCTGAGGATCTTCATGACCGTCGCCTCGGGGACCTCGCCCTTGACACCCTTGGCTCCGTAGAAGTTGAACGACACGTAGTCGCCGGCGCCGTTCTTGAAGCCGAACGTCAGTGCCTTCCCGTCACTGTTGCACTTGCCCTTCCCCTTCTGCGGGGAGTCGGTGGACCGCGCCCAGCCGTAGCTGCCCTGGATGCCCGACGCCGTTCTGAAGGGCGTGGCCTTCTCGTCGTACGTGAGGGTCTTCTTGTCCGGCTGGGTGTAGCCGCCGTACACCCACCAGGCCGGGGTGTTGACGGCGACCTCGTCGGAACTCTTGGCGCCCTTGGCGCCCTTGGAGCCGACGGCGGCCAGGGGGGTGTCCTCGGTACGGCCGTCCTTGTCGTCGTCCGACGTGCACCACTTCGACTTGTACTCCGCGGTCCCCGACATGGTGATGATCGGTTTGAAGTCGTCGGAGTTGTCCTCCTCGAACCCGATGCTCAGCGTGGGGGAGTTGACCTCCCAGTCCGCCGGAACGTCGTAGGCGATGCCCCACTTGGGGTTCATCACGACCTTCCAGCCCGCCACGGTCGGCTTCTCGGTCTCCGCTCCGCGCGGGTTGTCCTGCGCGCCCGTCGCCGCGGAGCCGCTCGGTTCCACGGGGGCGGCGGAACGCGTCGGCGCGCTGTCCTTGCCGTCCTTCCCGGCCGAGTCGTCCTTGTCCCCGCCGAGGACCAGGAATCCGGTGACGCCCGCGGCCACCACGACCGCGGACGCCGCGACGACGGCCACCAGCTTGGTGCGGTTGCCACCACCGCCGCCCTGCGGTGGCTGGGACCCGCCCACGACCGTCGGTGCCTGCCAGGGCTGCTGCGGCTGCGGCTGCTGCCCGTAGGGGTTGGGCTGCTGGTAGCCCGGCTGCTGGTACGGGTTCGGCTGCTGATAACCCGGCTGCTGGTACGGATTGTTCTGCCCGTGCGGGTTCTGCTCTCCCCCGGGCGGCTGCTGCTGTCCTGGCCACATGCGGAGCAACCCTAGTGCCGCACCGGACACGAATCGGTCACCGCCCCTTGTCGGGGACGTACCGAAGCAGGGGGTCGACCCGGCGGGGATGTGCCGAATCAGGGACGTACCGAATCAAGCCGAATCGAGTCCGGTCGAGCGTGTACCGGGTCGGGCCGTCCGGAAGGCGGAGGGGGATGTGCGTTGTCCGTCGCCGAGGCGGGGGCGGGGGCGGGGGCGTCGGGGTGGAAGGTACCGCGTCCGGAGGGTTCTCCGGCGTGTCTGGTCAGATGTTGCTACTCACGGGTAACCTCCCGGCATGAGCGCAGACCAGATGTCCATCGGCGAGATGCTCGCCGCCACGGTGCCCATGGCCCGGACCCTCAACCTCGAGTTCCTGGAGACCACGCCGGAGAAGGCTGTGGTCTCCCTGCCGGACCAGAGCGACTACCACAACCACGTGGGCGGGCCGCACGCCGGTGCGATGTTCACGCTCGGCGAGTCGGCCAGCGGGGCGATCGTCCTGGCCGCGTTCGGGCAGCAGCTGTCGCGCGCCGTGCCGCTGGCCGTGCGGGCCGAGATCGCGTACCGCAAGCTCGCGATGGGCGCCGTCACCGCCACCGCGACACTCGGCCGTCCGGCCGCCGAGGTCGTGGCCGAACTGGACGCGGGAGAGCGGCCGGAGTTCCCGGTGACCGTCGAGATCCGCCGCGGGGACGGTGCCGTGACCGGCGAGATGACCGTGGTGTGGACCCTGCGCCCCAACGGCTGAGCGGCACGGGGTCGGGTGCGGGGCCGAGCGGGGTGCTTCCGCGGGCCGCAGCACCCTCGCGGCTGCCGCACGCCCGTGGGGGCGGAGCCGCTGGACGCGCCGGGTCGTCACACCCGCCGTCGGGCACCCCGGACGCGCGGAGCGGGACCGCAGAGGGCTCTCGCCGGTGTCGGCGGCGGGGTCGAGGTGACCGTCTTCGACGGCGGCGGGAGCGCCGCGGCGGGGCGCTTCCCGACGGGCAGCCAGTCGTCCAGGAGCGTCCGCGCGGCGGGGCCGGGCGCCTCGCCGACGTGCCGGCACGCCCCCGGCCCCGCCGGGAGGACGAGGGTCCCGCCCGGAACCCCGGGCCGGCCGGGAGGCCGCGTCCCCTCGGCAGGCGCCGCGGAAGGGCGCCGTGCTCACCGGGACGCCTCCGGTCCCGCCCGCTTCAGGCCGCCGCGCGCTCGGCCGCGGTGCCCGTGCCGTCGGCCAGGGCCGCCACGAACTCTCTGAGCCAGGCGGTGAACTCCGGGCCCAGATCGGGGCGTTCGCAGGCCAGCCGGACGACCGTGCGCAGGTAGTCGGCCTTGTCGCCGGTGTCGTAGCGCAGGCCGCCGAAGACGACGCCGTGGACCGTGCCGTCGCCGGCCATTTCCTGGAGGGCGTCGGTCAGCTGGATCTCACCGCCCCGGCCGGGCGGGGTGCGCTCCAGGACGCCGAAGACCTCCGGGTCGAGGACGTAGCGGCCGATCACCGCGTAGCGGCTCGGCGCCGCCCGGCGGGAGGGCTTCTCCACCAGGCCCGTGACGCGGACGACGTCCGGCTCGGCGGTCGGAGCGACGGCCGCGCAGCCGTACAGGTGGATCTGCTCCTCGGGTACCTCCATCAGCGCGACCACGCTGCCCGCGCGGGCCTCACGCACCTGGAGCATCCTGCGGAGCAGCGTCTCGCGCGGGTCGATCAGGTCGTCGCCGAGCAGGACCGCGAAGGGCTGTCCGCCCACGTGGTGGCGGGCGCACAGCACGGCGTGCCCCAGTCCCAGCGGGTCTCCCTGCCGGATGTGGTGGATGTCGGCCAGCCGGGCGGGGTCGCGCACCGCGTCGAGACGCACCGTGTCGCCCTTCGCCGCCAGGTTCTGCTCCAGCTCGAATGCGTGGTCGAAGTGGTCCTCGATGGCCCGCTTGTGCCGGCCGGTGACCATCAGGATGTCGTCGAGCCCCGCCGCCGCGGCCTCCTCGACGACGTACTGGATGGCGGGTTTGTCGACGATCGGCAGCATCTCCTTCGGCGTCGCCTTCGTCGCGGGCAGGAACCGTGTCCCGAGTCCGGCGGCCGGTACGACCGCCTTGCGCACGGCGGGCGCGGTCGGGGGAGTCGGTGAAGTTCGGGGGGCGCTCATGCGCCGCATGCTGGAACACCGGGATGAGAGCCGGCCCGGAGTGGGATGAGAGCGGGCTGTGGGCCTCGCGGAGGGCGGCCCGCGGTCCCCGGCGGAGCCCCGCCGCGGTCCCGTCGCCCCGCACCACGGCCCGCCTGCGCGGAGCGCAGGCGGTTCGGCCGGGACGCCGGTCCCACGAACCGGACGTCGCACGTCAGAGCGACCCGGTAGGCTTCCGGGGGCAGGCACGCCCACCGGGCGCGCGCCCGGGGGGTCCCCGGAATGCAGGGTGGCAGAACGGGGAGGAACCGGCGGTGCACGTCCAGGAGTGGCTCGACACGGTGCCCGCGGCTGCCGTCTACGCCGTGGTGGGACTCGTCATCGGACTGGAGAGCCTGGGCATCCCGCTGCCCGGTGAGATCATCCTCGTCTCCGCCGCGCTGCTGTCCTCCCAGAGCGGAGGCGTCGACCCGGTGGTGCTGGGCGCCTGCGCCAGTGCCGGTGCGGTGATCGGCGACTCCATCGGCTACGCCATCGGCCGCAAGGGCGGACGGCCGCTCCTGGCCTGGCTCGGCCGCAAGTTCCCGCGGCACTTCGGCGAGGCGCACGTCGCCACCGCCGAGCGCTCCTTCCACAAGTGGGGCATGTGGGCCGTCTTCTTCGGCCGCTTCGTCGCCCTGCTGCGCATCTTCGCCGGGCCGCTCGCCGGCGTTCTGCGGATGCCGTACTGGAAGTTCCTCATCGCCAACGTCCTGGGCGGCATCGTGTGGGCGGGCGGTACGACGGCGGTCATCTACTACGTCGGTGTGGTGGCCGAGTCCTGGCTGAAGCGGTTCTCGTGGCTGGGCCTGGTGGCGGCGGTGCTGATCGGGCTGACGTCGATGCTGATCCTCAAGCACAAGGCCAGGAAGGCCGAGGCCGCGCAGCAGGAGCCCGCGCCCGTGCCCGCCGGGGAGTAGCCCCACTCGCGGGCCGCGTGCGGCCCCGGTCGGTCACGCCTCCCGGAGCCCCCGGTCACGCCTCCCGGAACGCCTCGTCCGGGGCACTCGGCCGAGGCGGCCGAAACGCCCCCGGGTTCACTCGGCCGAGTCGTCGGCGTCGTGAGCGTCGTACGCGTCGCTCCGGTGCGCCTTCGCCAGCTCCGCGTACAGGGTGCCGTTCAGTGTCACGCCCTGCCGCTCCTCCTCCGACAGCTCCCGCCTGACCTTGGCGGGAACACCGGCGACGAGCGAACCCGGCGGCACCACCATGCCCTGCGGCACGAGCGCCTGCGCGGCCACCAGGGAGCCGGCGCCGATCACCGCGCCGTTCAGCACCGTCGCGCCCATGCCGATCAGGCAGTCGTCCTCCACCGTCGCGCCGTGCACCACCGCGTTGTGACCGACGGACACGCGCTCGCCGACCGTGACAGGGAAGCCGGGGTCGGCGTGCAGGGTGCAGTTGTCCTGCACGTTGCTGTCGGCGCCCACGCGGATGCCCTCCACATCGCCGCGCAGGACCGCGCCGTACCAGACGCTCGCGCCCGCGCCGAGGGCCACATCGCCGATCACCGAGGCCGTGGGTGCCACGAACGTGGCCTCGTCGATCCGCGGCCTCCTGCCGCCGATGCCCCGGATCAGCGCCTGGTGCGTCATCGTTGCCTCCCGCTTGTCGGTACACCGGCACCGTACGCCACCCGGTGGGGCGAAGATCACAGGGCTCCCGCGTGATGGGCCCGCCGCGCGGCGATTACCGTGAGCCCGTGCCCAAGCGCAAGAACACGTTCTCATCCTGGCGGCGCGGCCTCGCGCAGCGCGCCGTCCATGCGGCCTGGTCGTGGGTGCAGCGCACGGGGTCCGTCACGGCCGAACACCCGGCGGGCTTCCGCTTCGGTGCGATGGGAACAGGTACCAGGCTCGCGTTCCCGCTCGGCACGGTCTTCGGTGAACCGTGGATCCACGTCGGCGCCCACTGCATCATCGGCGAGCAGGTCACGCTGACCGCCGGCCTCATGCCCGATCTCGACCTCGGGCCCGAGCCGATCCTGCGCCTCGGCGACGGCGTCGTGCTGGGCCGCGGCAGCCACGTCATCGCGGACACCACGGTCACCATCGGCAGCGACTGCTACTTCGGTCCGTACGTCTACATCACGTCGACGAACCACTCGTACGACGATCCCCATGAGCCGATCGGAAGGCAGTGGCCGCGCATGGAACCGGTGGAGATCGGGCCCGGCTGCTGGATCGGCACCGGAGCGGTGATCCTGCCCGGAGCGCGGATCGGACGGAACGTGGTGGTCGCGGCGGGAGCGGTCGTGCGCGGTACCGTGCCCGACCACGCCGTGGTCGCGGGGGCGCCCGCCCGGGTCGTGCGGCGCTGGACGCCCGACGGCGGCTGGCAGCCGCCGCTGCGGACCCCGGCCCCGGTCCCGATCCCCAAGGACGCCACCCCGGAGCAGTTGCGGGCGCTGTCCGCACTGGACGAGGAGGAGACGGCGCGGCCGGCCGCACTCGACGCGGAGCAGGCGGCGCGGCTCGCGCGGCTGGAACCCGAGGGGTGACGCCGCGTCATCCGGCCGCCAGCAGCAGGGTGCCGACCAGGGCGAGGCCCGCCCCCGCCGCCTGGACGGCGCGCAGCCGCTCGCTGAGGAAGCCTCGCGCGGCCAGAGCGGTCACCACGGGGTAGAGCGAGGCGAGGACGGCGGCGACGGTGACCGGACCGTGCTGGGCGGCCACGGCGTACGTGCCGTTGGCGGCGACGTCGGCGAGGCCGACGAAGCCGAGCGCCGGCAGCGACGCCCGGGGCAGACCGCCGTCGGGCAGGGCGGGGAAGCCCCGCCGCACGGCGGCGTACAGGGCGGCCCCGCCCGCGGAGACGTTGACCACGCGCTGCACGAACAGGGCCAGGAAGAGGCCGGTGACCGTGGTCGAGGCCTGGGCGATCAGGGCGAACACCGTGCCGAAGCCGAGCGCGGCGACGAGGGTCAGGGCGATGGTCCGGCGCTGCACGGACGCACCGCCGAGCTGGGGTCCGCCCGCCAGGACCACGCCGGCGACGGCGACCGCGATCCCGGCGACCTGCACGAGGCCGGGGCGCTCGCCCAGTGTCAGGCCGACGCCGACGGGCACGGCCACGCTCAGGGTGGCCAGCGGGGAGACGACGCCCATCGGGCCGGCGGCGAGGGCCCGGTAGAAGCAGATCATCGCCACCGGGCCGACCAGCCCCGCCGCAACCGCGCACCACAGCCGCGGACCGGCCTCGGCCCAGCCGCCCGTCGCCACCACGACGGCGCCGAGCACCGCTGTCGCGATCGTCTGCGACACCACGACCACGGTCAGTGCCGGCAGGCGCCGCGTCAGCAGCCCGCCGCCGAAGTCGGCCAAGCCCCACAGGAGGCTGGTGGCCAGGGCGAAGAATGCTGTCACGGGCCGCCTCGCAGTACAGTTCGGTGAACAATCGGGTGCACCACACCGTAGTTCAGCGAACCGAACTCTGTCATCCAAGATATTGAACTGTCGGGCCTCGCCGGGCCCGCCGGAACCGCCGGACCCATTGGATCTGTCTCCTTGGCCGAGAATGTCGAAAACCCTGGACGGACCGTGTCGGACCTCGACCTGCTGACCCAGTCCCTGGCGCGCAACGTCAAGCGCTGGCGCACCGAGCGCGGCTTCACCCTGGACGCGCTCGCCGCCCGGGCGGGTGTCAGCCGCGGCATGCTCATCCAGATCGAGCAGGCGCGCACCAATCCGAGCATCGGCACCGTGGTCAAGATCGGCGATGCGCTCGGCGTCAGCATCACCACCCTGCTCGACTACGAGCAGGGGCCGAAGGTGCGCATCGTCCCCGCCGACCAGGCCGTACGGCTCTGGCACACGGACGCCGGCAGCTACAACCGCCTCCTCGCCGGCGCCGAGGCTCCCGGCCCGCTGGAGATGTGGGACTGGCGGCTGATGCCGGGTGAGTCCAGCCCCTCCGACCCGCACCCCGCGGGCACGGTCGAACTCGTCCATGTCACGGCCGGCGAGCTGACCCTCACGCTGGACGGGGTTCCCTACCGGGTTCCGGCGGGTTCGAGCGCCTCCTTCGAGGCCGACGCGCCCCACGTCTACGGCAACGAGGGGGACGAGCCGATGGAGATGGTCATGGCGGTCTCCGTCCCGCCCGTCCGCTGAACCGCCCCGCCGCGCTCGGTGAGTTCGCGGCACCGGGCGGGTGCCCGGCCGGTGCCCGCCCGTAGGGCTTGCCGAGCGGGCGGGCACCGGCCCGGCCGCCTGCGGTGACCCGACCACCCCCGCCGCGGACGCCGAACGGCGGACCGCTTCCCTGTCCGGCGGAGGCGGCTTCGAGGGGGCAGGGTGCCGTGCGCCGCGCGGTGATCGGGCCGGTCGGTCCGGAGGGGGCCGCCGTCCGGCCCGTCAGGCGCCCGCCGACCCGGGCCGGCGCCCCCGTGCGGGCCCCGAAGGCGCGGCCGGGTCACGCCGGCGCGTGGTGGGCGAGGCGCCGGTGCGGGTCCGGCTCCCCGGGGGCGGGTTCCGGGTCGGCGTGCACGAGGGCGGCCGTCAGGCGGGGCACGGCGTGCAGCAGCGCGTGCTCGGCGTCCACGGCGACGGCGTGCGCCTGCCGTACCGTAGCCTCCCCGTCCACCACCACCGCCACCTCGGCCCGCAGCCGGTGTCCGATCCACCGCAGCCGCAGCTCGCCCACCGCGCGTACGCCCGGAACCGCGGCGAGCGCCTGTTCGGCCCGGTCCACCAGGACGGGGTCGACCGCGTCCAGCACCCGCCGGAACACCTCGCGGGCCGCGTCGCGCAGCACCAGCACGATCGCCGCCGTGATCGCCAGCCCCACGACCGGGTCGGCCTGCTCCCAGCCCAGGGTCGAGCCGCCGGCGCCCAGCAGCACGGCGAGCGAGGTGAAGCCGTCGGTGCGGGCGTGGAGCCCGTCCGCGATCAGCGCCGCCGAACCGATCGACCGGCCGACGCGGATACGGTGGCGGGCCACCCACTCGTTGCCCGCGAAGCCGATCAGCGCGGCGGCGGCGACGGCCGGCAGGTGCGCGACCGGACGCGGCGCGAGCAGCCGTTCCACCGCGGCCCACCCGGCGAAGGCGGCGGACGCGGCGATCGTCAGCACGATCGCGATGCCCGCCAGATCCTCCGCCCGCCCGTAGCCGTAGGTGAAGCGCCGGGTGGCGGCCCTGCGCCCCAGGACGAAGGCGATGCCCAGGGGGACGGCGGTCAGGGCGTCCGCCGTGTTGTGCACCGTGTCGCCGAGCAGGGCCACCGATCCCGAAGCGACCACCACGACGCCCTGTGCCAGCGCGGTCGCGCCGAGCACCGCCAGCGACACCCACAGCGCGCGCATGCCCCGGGCCGAGGACTCCAGGGCGGCGTCGATCTTGTCGGCGGTCTCGTGGGAGTGCGGGGTGAGGAGGTGGCTGATCCGGTGACGCAGGGGGTGGCGGGAGCCGGGGTGTCCGTGCCCGTGCCCGTGCCCGTGCTCGTGTCTGCGGACCTCGTGCGAGTGGCCCCACTGCTCGTGCCGGTCGCTCACGTGGCTCCCCTTCCGGTGGGCGGAGGTGGACGCGCGTACGTCCACGGGGCCATTATGTGCGTATGAGCGCACGCATGCACCTGTCATCTGCACGCGATGCGCACCCGCGCACCCCCGGCGAGGAGCAGTTCGCGCTCGCCGCCGAGATCCTCGCCCTGCTCGGCGACCGCACCCGGATCGTCCTGATGCATGCCCTGGCGTCCTCGGAGGCCGACGTCACGACGCTCACCGAGGTCTGCGGGGCTGCGCGGCCGGCGGTCAGCCAGCATCTGGCGCGGCTGCGCCTCGCGGGCCTGGTGACCACCCGCAAGGAGGGCCGGCGAGTGGTCTACTCGCTCCGGGACGGGCATCTGCGCCGCCTGGTGGACGAGGCGCTGAGCGTTGCCGACCACCGGCTCACCGACCGCCCGGCGCACGACTGAACCGTTCCGGGTGCCGGGCGTCGCCCCGGCGCCCTCCCGGACGGTTCGGGCGGTGCCGTGCGGCGACCGGGGTCGTCCCCATGCTCGCGGAGCCCCCCACGAGAAGCGGCCCGGACCCGGGTGCACACCCCGGTCCGGGCCGTGTGACGGGCTGTGCGACGCGCCGCCCGGCGTCCGCCGCCTACTTCCCGCCGAGCAGCGGGATCTCGATCGCCGGGCAACGGTCCATCACCATCTCCAGGCCCGCGGCCCGAGCACGGTCGTACGCGGCCTCGTCGACGACGCCGAGCTGGAACCACACCGCCCGGGCGCCCTTCGCCACCGCCTCGTCCGCCACCGCGCCCGCCAGGGCGCTGTTGACGAACACGTCGACCACGTCCACGTCGAAGGGGATGTCCGCGAGAGAGGCGTAGCCCTGCTCGCCGTGCACCGTCTCGGCCTTCGGGTGCACGGGCACGACACGCTTGCCGTGGCGTCTGAGCACCTCGGCCACCCCGTGGGCGGCACGCCGCCGGTTCGAGGACAGGCCCACCACCGCCCACGTGTCGCCGAGCTCGGTGAGGATCTTGCGGACCGCCGCGTCGTCTCCGTACAAGGCCAATCTCCCTTGGCGTCGGGGTACCTACCGTCGAGACGGACAACCGCACTCCGGCCGCCGGGATTCCGCCGCCGACCGGCGCGTTCACCGCCACCCTGTCCGGAATCCCCGCGACCGGACTGCGCGCGGCCGTCCGCGCGCCTACGCTCAACTGCGTGCTGCGCATCATCGACGACCGGACCGGCGAGCCCGTCGAGGCCGCCCCGGTCCGCCGCGGGCTGACCCGCATCGAGGCCCACGCGCCCGGCTACGATCCGACCTCCCTGCGCGTCCTCCTCGTCACCGACCTGCTCGTGCGCGCCCTCGAACTCGGCGGCACCCCCGTGTGGGCCCTCCTCGACGCCCCGCGACGGCAGGCCGAGCTGCGGGCGGGTGCCGCGGCCCTCGGCATGCGGCCCCTGGAGGACAGCCGGGACGTGGCCGCGGGGCTCGGCGAGGCACAGGTCGTCCATGTGGCCCCACAGGGCACCGCAGTTTCCGACGGCGTCCTGCTGGCCGTCGGCCCGGTCGAGACGGCACCCGGCGAGCCGCCCCTGGACGCCGACCCCGCCGTCGTACGCCTGGCCCTGCTGAGCACGCCCCGCACCACCGTTTCCCGGCTGGACCCGACCGTGCTCGCCGCGGCCGGCGACACCCTCACCCGCCGTCGACGTGCCGTCGCCGACTGGGCGCGCCGCCCCTCCCGGCCCGTCCCGGACACCGTGCGCGCCCGGCTTCGCGCCGCCTGGGAGAACGACCTGGACATCCCGGCCGTCCTGCGCGTCCTGCACGACGTGGCGCAGGCCCCGCCCGGGGAACTGCCGGACGGCGCCCGCTTCGAGACCTTCGTCCACGCCGACCGGCTGCTCGGCCTCGACCTCGCCCGCGACGTGGGGGCCCCGTGATGACCGGGCGCGCGGGCGCGGGCCCCAGGCGCCGCCTCGTCGTGCTGCGGCACGCCAAGTCCGCCTGGCCGGAGGGCACCCCCGACCACGAGCGCCCGCTGGCCCCCCGGGGCCTGCGCGACGCCCCCGCCGCGGGCCGGGCGCTCGCCGCCGCCGACTGCCTGCCCGACCTCGCCCTGTGCTCCACCGCCGTCCGCGCACGCCGGACCTGGGAACTGGCCTCCGCCCAGTGGGGCACCCCGCCGCCTGTGCGGTACGACGAACGGCTGTACGCCGCCGGCACCGCGACCCTCCTCGACGCCGTCCGGCGGGCGCCTCCTCACGTCGGCACACTGCTGCTGGTCGGGCACAATCCCGGACTGGCGGACCTCGTCCTCGACCTGGCCGGCGACGGCCTCGACGACACCCTGGAGCGGGTGCGCACCAAGTTCCCGACGGCCGCGATCGCCGTCCTCACCTGGTACGGCCCCTCCTGGCGCGCGCTCACCCCGGGCGCCGCCCTGTTGACCGCGGTCACGGTGGCGCGGGGCAGGAAGAGGTAGCGAGCGCACCGGGCAGCCGCGGGGGAGCGGTCCGCATGCTCCCGCATAGGCTGGCCCGATGCAGGACGAGTACCGCACGATCGCCCGCACCGGCGTGCACGAGACCGAGGTCAACCGCTCCCGCTTCCTGTGCGCCCTCGCACCGGCGGCCACCGAACGGGAGGCGCAGGACTTCGTCGCCGCGGTGCGCAAGGAGCACGCCGACGCCACGCACAACTGCTGGGCGTACGTCGTCGGCGCCGACGCCGCGATCCAGAAGGCCAGCGACGACGGGGAACCCGGCGGCACCGCCGGCGTACCGATGCTCCAGATGCTGCTGCGCCGGGACATGCGCTACGTGGTCGCCGTCGTCACCCGCTACTACGGCGGTGTCAAGCTCGGCGCCGGCGGCCTGATCAGGGCCTACGGCGGCGCCGTGGGCGAGGCCCTGGACGCGCTCGGCACCCTCACCCGCCGCCGGTTCAGGCTCGCCACGGTCACCGTCGACCACCAGCGCGCCGGCAAACTCCAGAACGACCTGCGGGCCACCGGGCGTGAGGTCCGCGACGTCCACTACGGCGAGGCGGTCACCCTGGAGATCGGACTGCCGGACGCCGACGTGGACGCCTTCCGCGCCTGGCTCGCCGACGCCACCGCCGGAACGGCCGCCTTCGAGCCGGGCGGAGAGGCCTACGGCGACGCGTGAGTCGGCAGGGCGACGGCTACGGCGTCAGGTCCTGCTCGCCGATCCGCGTGCCCGAGCGGTGGAGGTCGCCACCCCGCCGTGCACCTCGTACACGTGGGCCCCGTCGGCCGCCGGCCGGCCGTCATCCGCCTCCTCGGCGGCCACGGCGATGCCCTCCTCCCGGCCGTCTGCTGAAGCCGCCCCGCCGCTCCCGCCGCAGCGGCCGTCACCGGATCCGTGCCGTGCCCCCGGATCGCCCGCGTCGTGCAGGTCGGTCGATGCAGGGGTGCTTCCGGACGGCAGCCGTGTCTCCTCTCACATCGAACGACGCGGCTGCCTCGTCGGCGGTGCGGCCCGGCGTTCGCGAGCCGGTCCGTATCGGATCGAAACAGGCTTCCTCCTCTCCTGCCTCTCCCCTTTGCTCCCTTTGCCCCCTTTCCTCCCGCTCCTCGCGCCCGTCAAGGGCCCGTGCCCGCAGGCGGGGTGGCGCGAAGGCGACGGAGCGGGACAGAGAACCCGGTGACGGGCGAACACGGGAGTAACCGCCCGTGGTGTCGGACCCGGCCGTTAGTCTCGGGGATCATGCGACTGCTGCACACGTCCGACTGGCATCTCGGCCGGTCCTTCCACCGGGTGAACATGCTCGGCGCCCAGGCCGGGTTCGTCGAGCATCTGGTGGCCGCCGTTCGGACGCACGACGTCGACGCGGTCGTGGTCGCGGGGGACGTGTACGACCGGGCGGTGCCGCCCCTCGCCGCGGTCGAGCTGTTCGACGACGCCCTGCACCGGCTCGCCGCGCTCGGCGTGCCGACGGTGATGATCTCCGGGAACCACGACTCGGCCCGCCGGCTCGGCGTGGGTGCCGGTCTCATCCAACGCGCCGGCATCCACCTGCGCACCGACCCGGCCGCCTGCGGCACGCCCGTGGTGCTGCGGGACGCGTTCGGCGACGTCGCCTTCTACGGCCTGCCCTACCTCGAACCGGCCCTGGTGAAGGACACGTTCGGGGTGGAGAGAGCCGGCCACGAGCCCGTGCTGGCGGCCGCCATGGACCAGGTCCGCGCCGACCTCGCCGCCCGTGCCCCGGGGACCCGCTCCGTGGTCCTCGCGCACGCCTTCGTCACCGGTGGCCGGGCCAGCGACAGCGAGCGCGACATCACCGTCGGCGGTGTGGCCGCCGTGCCCGCCGGCGTCTTCGACGGCGTCGACTACGTGGCGCTGGGCCACCTGCACGGCTGCCAGACCCTCACCGAGCGCGTCCGCTACTCCGGCTCCCCGCTGCCGTACTCCTTCTCCGAGGCCGACCACCGCAAGTCCATGTGGCTGGTCGATCTCGGCGCCGACGGCTCGCTCACCGCCGAGCGCCTCGACTGCCCGGTACCCCGGCCGCTGGCCCGCCTGCGCGGCACCCTCGAGGAGCTGCTGGCCGACCCCGGCCTCGCCCGGCACGAACAGGCCTGGGTGGAGGCCACGCTCACCGATCCGGTCCGGCCCGCCGACCCCATGGCCCGGCTCAGCGAGCGCTTCCCGCACACGCTCAGCCTGGTCTTCGCCCCCGACCGGGCCCCGGACGACCCCGCCGTGTCCTACGCCAGGCGCCTGGCCGGGCGCACCGACCAGCAGATCGCCGAGGACTTCGTCGCCCATGTGCGCGGCGTCGGCCCCGACGGCCGTGAGCAGGCGGTCCTGCGCGACGCCGTCGACGCCGTCCGAGCGGACCACGCCGTGCGGGAGGTGGCGCCGTGACCGGGCCGGCCCGGCAGGACCCAGGGGTGCGGCGCACCCGGAGCGCGCAGGAGGCTGCATGAGACTGCACCGGCTCGGCATCACCGCCTTCGGGCCTTTCGGCGGCTCGCAGACGGTCGACTTCGACGAGCTGACCGCCGCCGGCCTCTTCCTGCTGCACGGACCCACCGGTGCGGGCAAGACCTCGGTTCTGGACGCCGTGTGCTACGCGCTGTACGGAGCCGTCCCCGGCGCCCGCCAGAGCGGCCAGGGCATGGCCCTGCGCAGTGATCACGCGGCCCCCGGCACCCGGACCGAGGTCACCCTCGAACTCACCGTCGCCGGACGGCGTCTGGAGCTCACCCGGCAGCCTCCGTGGGAACGCAGGAAGCTGCGCGGCACGGGCACGACGGTCGACAAGGCCCAGTCCTGGCTGCGCGAGTACGACGCCACGGCCGGCACCTGGAAGGATCTCAGCCGCTCGCACCAGGAGATCGGCGAGGAGGTCACCCAGCTCCTCGGTATGAGCCGCGAGCAGTTCTGCCAGGTCGTGCTGCTGCCCCAGGGCGATTTCGCCCGCTTCCTGCGGGCCGACGCCGAGGCGCGCGCCCGGCTGCTGGGGCGCCTGTTCGACACCCACCGCTTCGCCGAGGTCGAGCAGGGGCTCGCCGAACGCCGCAGGACGACCGAGGCGCAGGTCCGGGAGGGCGACGCGGCCCTGCTGGCCGACGCCCACCGCATGCAGCAGGCCGCCGGTGAGGCCATGGAGCTTCCGCAGCTGTCGCCCGGCGAGCCCGGCCTGACCGAGGCCGTCCTGACCGCCGCGGCCGTCGCCCGTGCCACCGCCCGCGAGCAGCTCACGGTCGCCCGCTGCGGGCTCGCCGCCGCCGAGTCCGCCCAGGCCGCCGCCGACCGCACCCTGGCCGACGTCCGCGAACTCGCCCGTCTCCAGAGGCGCTTCGCCGAGGCACAGGAGCGGGCCCGGCGCCTGGAGGAGGATGCCGGGGCCCATCGTGAGGCGCAGGCGCGCAGGGAGGGGGCCCTGAAGGCGGAGAAGGTCGCGCCCGCACTGGAACTGCGCGACGCCGCCGGCGCCGAGCACCGGCGCGCCGCCGGGGCCGAGGCGGACGCGCGCGCACTGCTGCCGCCGGACTGCGCCGGTGCCGGCGCCGCCGGGCTCGCCGCAGCCGCCCGCCGTGCCACCGAGGAACTGGGCGGCCTCGACTCCGCCCGCCGCGCCGAGCAGCGCCTGCACGACCTCCTCACCGAGCGGGCAGGCCTCGACCGCCAGGAGCGCGCCGACGACGACGTCCTCGCCGAGGCCGCCACCTGGCTCGACGGGTGGGACGCGACCCGGGCCGCGCTCCAGCACCGCATCGAGACGGCACAGGAGGCCGCGACCCGCGCCGAGCAGCTCTCCGTGCAGCGCGAGCCCGCCCGGCAGCGCCTGGACGCGGCCCGGCTGCGCGACCGGCTGGCCGGCGACGTCGAGCGGGCCGCCGCCGAGGAGGGCGAGGCCCGCGCGCGGATGCTCGGGGCCAAGGCGCACTGGCTGGACGTCAAGGAGCAGCGCCTGAACGGCATCGCCGCCGAGCTGGCCGCGCGTCTGGAGGACGGCGCCCCCTGCGCGGTCTGCGGATCCACCGAGCACCCCGCCCCCGCCCGCAAGGACGCCGGCCACGTGGATCGCGCCGCCGAGGAGCTCGCCCTGGCCGCCTACCAGGAGGCCGAGGCGACCCACACCGAGCAGGAACGACGTATGGCCGCCGTACGCGAGTCCCTCGCCGCGGCCGCCGCCGAAGCGGGCGAGACGCCCACCGAACGTCTGGCCCGTGACACGGACGAGCTGGAGCGGCTGTACGCGCGGGCCCGCCGGGCCGCCTCCGGGCTCCACGCCGCGCACGAGGAACTGCGCCGCGCCGAACAGGAGTACGAGCGGCGCATCGCCGAGCGGCAGCGGGCCGAGCTGGCCGCCGCCTCCCGGGCGGCCCGCCGTGACATCCTCGACCGTGAACGGGCCGCACTTGAGGAGGAGTTGGCCGAGGCCCGGGGGGAGACGGGCAGCGTGGCGGAGCGTGCCGCCCAGCTTCGGCGCAGGGCCGGCCTGCTGACGGACGCCGCCGAGGCCACCCGCCGCGCCGAGGACGGCGCGCAGCGCCTGAAGGACGCCGACGCGCGGCTCGCCGACGCCGCCTTCCGCGCCGGGTTCGACACCCCGCAGGCCGCTGCCGCCGCACTCCTCGACGATGCCGCCCACCGCGCACTGCAACGACGCCTGGACGAGTGGCAGTCCGAGGAACTCGCCGTCCGCACGGCCCTCGCAGAGCCCGGCACCGCCGCCGCGGCGCAGCGTCCCCCGGCCGACCCCACGGCCGCGGAACTCGCCGCCGCGACCGCCGCCCGGCGCCTCCGGGAGGCCGCCTCGGCACACGACGCGGCGGTCCGACGCTGCGAGGAACTCGACCGGCTGTCCATGCGCGCCGCCCGAGGCGCCCGCCGCCTGGCCCCCCTGCGCGAGGAGCACGACCGCGTGGCCCGCCTGGCGGCCCTCGCGGCGGGCACCTCCGCCGACAACGAGCGAAGAATGCGCCTGGAGTCGTACGTCCTGGCCGCGCGTCTGGAGCAGGTCGCCGCCGCCGCGACCGTACGGCTCCAGCGCATGTCGTCGGGCCGCTACACCCTCGTCCACTCCGACGACCGCACCGGCCGCGGCCGAAGCGGTCTGGGCCTGCACGTCGTGGACGCGTGGACCGGGCGCGAGCGGGACACGGCGACGCTGTCCGGAGGGGAGACGTTCTTCGCCTCCCTCGCCCTCGCCCTCGGGCTCGCCGATGTGGTCACCGACGAGACCGGCGGGGTCCGCCTGGACACCCTCTTCATCGACGAGGGCTTCGGCAGCCTCGACGACCAGACCCTCGACGAGGTCCTCGACGTGCTCGACTCCCTGCGCGAACGGGACCGCAGCGTCGGCATCGTCAGCCACGTCGCCGACCTGCGGCGGCGTATCCCGGCCCAACTGGAGGTTCGCAAGGGGCGAGCGGGCTCCTCGGTGCGGCTGCGCACCGGGGCGGACGCGCTGGGCGGCTGATCAGGCGGCTGCTCCCGAGGCCGCCGTCGGAGGAGTCCTGCCCGTTCCTGCCGCCCGCCATGGCCGATCACCACCGTGCCGAACTCGTCGTCGACGCCTTGGACACGGCCCATGGCCGGGGGAACCTGGAGCCGGGCTGTGTGATCCACAGTGATCGCGGCAGCGAGCTCTCATCCCCATTCCGTGAACGAGTAGGCGAGCTGGGACTCGGGCGGAGCCGCGGGCGGACCGGATCATGCTTCGACAATGCCGCCCCGGAGAGCTTCTGGGCCCTGCTCAAGGCGGAGATCGGCACCCGGACCTGGCCCGACCGGGTGACCGCCCGCGCCGAGGTCTTCACCTTCGTCGAGACCTTCTACGACCGGATCTTGAACAAGCTCAGGGTCTGATGCGGCCGCGAACGGCGAGGGCGGCAAGGGCGAGGAGCATGGGTTCGAGGAGGCGCGATGTCATCTCGATGTAGGTGCCGGCTGTGGTGAGGTTCTGGCCGGAGGCGCGGAAGATCACGGAGTTGAGGACGATCCGTGTGGCCTGCTCCGCGCGGTCAGTGGTCAGGCGCTGGTGCCAGGGGCCTGTCAAGGTCGGGTCCGGTGTGGTGGTTGTGAGAGTGAGTCGGCCGTGGGTGAGGGTGCCGGTGGCGACCAGGTCCGGGGTGTGAGTGGGCAGACCCCACAGCACCAGGAGCAGCACCGTGGTGGTCATGGCTGCCAGAAGCCAGCTCATGGCGCGGGAGGAGCGCAGGCCGTATCCGGACAGCAGCCAGTACCAGAAGAGCAGGCCGCGTTCGGCGCGCGAGGTGCCGGTCCGGTCGTGGCGGCGCATTTCCGTCTCGCCGTAGTAGAAGTCGGCCGCACCGGGTTCGTTCTTGCCGTCCTCGAAGGCCTTGCGCAACTGCCGGTACACCGCGGCCACGTGCTGCGGGGTGGGGGTGCGATCCGTGTCGGTGTGGCGCCGACCGGTGCGCCACAGGCGGGACGATGAAGGCTGCCCGGCCTGTGTGGCGGGCTGAGGGGCTGCCTGGGCACGCCAGTGGTGTTCTTCGGCCAGGCAGCGTCGCTGAGACCAGCGATAGGGCCATATGCGGTGGCGTAGATGGATCCCGGTGGGGGCGGGGGCGAAGGTGGTGGTGCCTTCCAGTCGGAGCTGGTCGAGGTGGAACGCCCCGGAGAAGAGGCAATCGCTCAAGTCGGTTTCGGCCAGCACCAGATGGGCGGCATCCACTCCGTGCACCGAGGTCACCTTCACGCCAGGGTCTCGGCCGTCCAGCGGTGTTTCGTCCACCGTGTGGCCACCAGCGGCAGTGAACCTGGGCGAAGCCATGACAGCCGCTGGTGCCGACAACACAGCTCGGCTGAGGTCTACGGTTGCGTACCGCAGGCGCAAAGTAGCTGTCGACTCCCACCGGGTTCGGACACACTGCACCTCGGCCGCCGCGATCTCCACCGTCACGGGGGCTCCGAAGACGCTTTCGGACAGGTCGACCCGGCTGGTGCAGGTCAACGGGCCAAGCGCTGACAGCGCGGGGAATGTCGCGCTGCGGAAACGCGCGTCCTCGGCGAAGGTGGCCTCGTCGAATCGGACTTCTGCGCAGAATGCGGCCTGGTCGAATCCAGCGGGCCCGGTGAACACGGCACCGCCGAAGTCAGCGCGGACGGCGAAGCGCCCGCCGCTGAACTGGGCGGGACCGGTGAACGTCGCGCCGGCGAAGGCGGCGAGGCCTGTGAAGGTGGCATCGGTGAAGGCGGCGGGGCCGGTGAAGGCCGTGCCGTCGAAACCAGCGGAGCCGTTGAACGTCGCGCTGCCGAACCCTGCGGAGCCGTTGAACATCGGGCTGCCGAACGCGGCGAGGTCGGAGAACGTCGCCCCGTGAAAACCGGCGGAGCCGTCGAATGTCGCCCCGACGAAGCCGGCGGGCCCGGAGAACGTCACCAGACCTAACTCGGCGTGGTCGGTGAACCGCACGCCGGCGAAGGCGGCGAGGCCGGTGAACGTCGCTCCGTCGAAGCCGGCGGGGCCGGTGAACGTCGCCTCGTCGAACCGGGTGTTGCCCAAAAGCGGCTTTCCCATCGCGGGGTCCCGCAGGGCGCCGAGGAGTGCCCGGAGGACGGGTTCGGTGAAGGGCGTGCCGCGGTGATCGATGTCGGCGCCCGGGGCCAGCTCGGCGAGGTAGGCGGTGCGGTCGGCGTCGGTGAGGTGAGCCAGGCAGTCGGAGAGGCCCGGGACGTGAATGCCGCGGCAGCCGGTGGGGTCGGCAGGGGAAGCACCGTGTCCGCAGTGCGGCCAAGAGGGCCCGGACCGTACATGCGGTGCGCTCATCGACTGACAGGCACGCAGCAGGCTGTTGAGTACCCCTGCCGGGTCGTGCAGGATACGCGCGCCATCGGTGACAACGCGCCGTGTGCCGGAATCGACGGGGTCGGTCTTGGCCCAGCCGACGGCCCCGACGTTCATCTCCACTTCCAAGCCCGAGGCAGTGGCAAAGCGTCGTTCATCGGCTGCCCCCCACGACTGGGTTCTGATCAGTGTGCCGAGGGAGAGCTCATCGGCCCACGTTTCCTCCGAGTACCCGGTCACGTCCGTCGCGAGGAGCACGAGGTCGATGTCGGAGCGGGGCGGGCGGCGTTGCGAGCGCATGAGCCGACCAGCAGCAGGCCGACGATGTCGTCACGTTTCGCGGCCCAGCGAGCAACACGGTCGATGATCTCTTCGATTTCAGCAATCCGTGTGGGCGAGATGGTGGCCTGCCCACTCGCCGACTGCTCGTCACGGTGCACTGAGATGGCCTCCTGGGTGGGTAGCGGAGCCGAACGCGACACAGTGTCTCAAGCACCGTTCTGGGCGCAGAGGTTGCCGTGATCGCGGCAGCGGTACAGCCCACCAGAACGTCCAGCTCCCGCAGGTGTGTCCAGCCGCCCAGGGCATACCGGCCCGTCCGCCGACAGCATGCATGCCCGCATCGGGGAATGTTGCCCCGTCAGCTTTCACATGCCCCGATGCCCCGAGCCCGTACCGTCACCGGAATTGCAGGATCAAGTTGCACGCAGCCGGCTCGCACCGACCCCGCGTTTCTTCAACACCCAGCTCGGCTTCGTGCACCAATGCGGCGACGAGGGAAGCACGGACACTGGACCAGCTGCGCCGTCTGCGTGACGCTCCTAGGCTGCGGATCACGAGCAGGACTCGGACACGAGCGCGGCAACGCGTTCGTCGAGCAGTTCGAGGGCCCGCTGAGCCTGCGGAGCGATCGGCCGCTGCAGGTGCGGCAGCGGGGGCGACGGGGCGGGTGCTCAGCGGCCGACCGGCCGGCCGGGCAGGGGCGAGGAGTACACGACGCTCGTGGTCACCGAGCCGAGCGCCCCGATCCTCCCGGACACCTCCTCCAGGTGCCGCATGGAGCGGGCGGCGACCTTGATGACGAAGCAGTCGTCGCCCGTGACGTGATGCGCCTCCAGGATCTCGGGCGTCGCCGCGACCAGGTCGTGGAACGGTTTGTAGTTGCCCGTGGGGTACCGCAGGCGCACGAACGCCAGGACCGGCAGTCCGAGCCGCTCGGTGTCCACGACCGCGGTGTAGCCCTTGATCACCCCCGCCTCCTCCAGCCGCCGCACCCGCTCGGTGACGGCGCTCGGCGACATGGACACGGCCCGCGCCAGCTCGGCGAAACTGGCCCGACCCTCCCGCTGGAGGACGTCGAGAATGCGCCAGTCGGTGGCGTCCGGGGAAAACGCGGTCATGCCCGATGACTAGCAGGGAAATCCCCGGCGCGGCAAGACCTTCTCCGGGGAACACACCTTCAGTGGGCTGATCACGGACCGTAGATTTCAGGGCGTAGGAACTCCTCCAGCGAAAGGCTCCGGACGATGACCACCCCGACCGCCGCCGGCCCCGTCCTGCGCGTCCCCCCGGCGTCTCCGGCCGAGGCCGCCGCCTACTTCCGGGCCTCGCTGGCCTTCCACGCGGACGTCTCGGACGTGGCCGCGGCCCTGGCCACCGGAGGCGACCCCGGCTTCGTCGTCATGGACTCCCGCTCCACTGAGGCCTGGGACCAGGGCCACGTCCCCGGAGCGCTGCACCTGCCCACGGCCCTCGTCCCCGAGCAGGCCGAGCGGCTCCTGGACAAGGCCGTTCCGGTGGTGACCTACTGCTGGGGCCCCGGTTGCAACGGCGCCACCCGCGCCGCGCTCGCCCTCGCCGAACGCGGCTACCGGGTCAAGGAGATGCTCGGCGGCTTCGAGTACTGGGTGCGCGAGGGCTTCGCGTACGAGACCTGGCAGGGTCGGGAGCACCGCGCTCCCGACCCGCTCACCGCGCCCACCGGCGCCGGGGACTGCGGCTGCTGAACCCGGCGCGGAGCGGAGCGTGCCGCGCTCGATCGGTGCCGGGACGATCGAGCGCGGCGGAGCGGTGATCCCGAGGGGGTCAGAGCAGGGACAGCTCGTCGACGAGGTCGTCCAGGCCCAGGGACCCCTGGGAGAGCGCGGCCATGTGCCAGGCCTTCAGGTCGAAGGCGTCGCCGTGCCGCTCGCGGGCCTTCTCGCGGCCCAGCAGCCAGGCCCGCTCGCCGAGCTTGTAGCCGATGGCCTGGCCCGGCATCGTGAGGTAGCGGACCAGTTCGCTCTCCACGTAGTCCGCCGGACGGCTGCTGTGCGCACCGAAGAACTCCTGCGCCAGCGCCGGGGTCCAGCGCTCGCCGGGGTGGAAGGGCGAGTCGGCGGGGATCTCCAGCTCCAGGTGCATGCCGATGTCGACGATGACCCGCAGGGCCCGCATCATCTGCGCGTCGAGGTAGCCCAGCCGCTCCTCGGCGTCCGAGAGGAAGCCCAGCTCGTCCATCAGCCGCTCCGCGTACAGCGCCCAGCCCTCGGCGTTGGCGCTGACCCCGCCGACGGTGGCCTGGTAGCGGGAGAGGTTCTTGGCGACGTACGTCCACTGGGCGAGCTGGAGGTGGTGGCCGGGGACGCCCTCGTGGTACCAGGTCGACACGAGGTCGTACACCGGGAAGCGGTCCAGGCCCATGGTGGGCAGCCAGGTACGGCCGGGGCGGGAGAAATCCTCGGACGGGGCCGTGTAGTACGGGGCCGCGGCACCGCCGGGCGGTGCGATACGGGACTCCACGCGGCGCACCGGCTCGGCCAGCTCGAAGTGCGTGCCGTCCAGCTTCTCGATCGCCTCGTCCATCAGGCCCTGGAGCCAGTCGCGGACCTCGTCGACGCCCTCGATGTGCCGGCCGTGCTCGTCGAGGTGGGCGAGCGCCACCCATGGCGTCCCGGCGCCGGGAAGGATCTTCTCGGCCTCCTGCTTCATCTCGGCGAGCAGCCGGTGGTACTCGGCCCAGCCGTACGCGTACGCCTCGTCCAGGTCCAGATCGGTGCCGTTGAAGTAGCGGGCGAGGCGGGCGTAGCGGTCCCGGCCCACGGTGTCCGGCGCGCCCTCGATGGCCGGCGCGTACACGTCGCGCATCCAGTCCCGCAGCTCCGCCACGGCCGCGGTGGCGCCGCGGGCCGCCTCGTCCAGCTCCGCCCGCAGCGCGTCGGGTCCGGCGGCGGCGAAGTCCTCGAACCAGCCGCGTCCCTCGCCGGTGTCCGCCCACTCGGCGAGCTGCTCGACGAAGGTGGCGGTCGGGCGGGGGGCCGCGTACAGCGTGCGCTCCAGGCCGAGGGCGAGGCCTGCGCGATAGCCGGCGAGCGCGTCCGGTACGGCGCGCAGTCGTTCGACGATCGCGGCCCAGTCGTCCTCGGTCTCCTGCGGGGTCACGGTGAACACGTCGCGCACCTGGTGCGGCGGCGTGTGCAGGTTGCCGACCGCGCGCAGGCCCTCGTCGGCATCGTGGACGGCGAGTTCGGCGGTCAGCCGCTCGCGCAGCAGACGCGCGCAACGGCGTTCGACGTCGCTGTCCGCACCGGGCCGGCGCTCCGCCTCGTCCAGCTCGGCCAGGGTCGCCCGCGCCAGCGCGGCGAGTGCCTCCTGGCCCGCCGGTGAGGTGTCGGGCAGCCGGTTCGAACTCTCCTTCACGCCGAGGTAGGTGCCGGTGATCGGGTCGAGGGCGATGAGGCCGTCGACGTAGGCGTCGGCGACCTCGCGGGGCAGCGGGCTGTTGGTCTGTGACATGCGGACCATCCTCGTACGGGCGGCCGCCGCGCGTCACGCGGATTGCGCGCCGGGAGCGGCGGGCAGCAGTGGTCCGCACTCCCACTGCTGGAAGATCAACCGTGTCTCGACCCGGGCCACCTCGCGGCGCGAGGTGAACTCGTCGAGCACCAGTCGCTGGAGGTCCGCCATGTCGGCCACGGCCACATGGACGAGGTAGTCGTCCGGGCCGGTGAGGTGGAAGACGGTCAGTGCCTCCGGCAGCGCGCGGATCCGCTCCACGAACGGTCCCACCAGCTCCCGCCGGTGCGGGCGGACCTGCACCGACAGCAGCGCCTGGAGGCCGCGCCCCAGCTTGGCGGGGTCCAGTCGCAGCCGGTGCCCGAGGATCACACCGCTGCGGCGCAGCCGCGTCACCCGGTCCAGACAGGTCGACGGAGCCACCCCGACCTGCGCGGCGAGATCCCGGTAGGTCGTCCGGGCGTCGTTCTGCAGCAACCGCAGCAGATGGAGGTCCACCGGATCCAGTACGACTGATTCGGACATGTGCCGAACGTAACACGGGCCCGGGCTCCCCGGGTCCGGTCGGTGTTCACTCTTCCGCTCACGGGCCGCCGTCCCGTCGACACCTCGCACCGAGCCTGTGGAGACGCCTGTGGACACCAACTGCAACGCCCCGAGAGCTCTCACCACCGAAGCCGTGCACGCCGGCCGCGACGATCTCGCCCGCCAAGGCCTGCACGCCCCGCCCATCGACCTGTCGACCACGTATCCGTCCTACGACAGCCGCGCCGAGGCGGCCCGTATCGACGCCTTCGCCGCGACCGGCGCCGAACCGGACGGGCCGCCGGTGTACGGCCGTCTCGGCAACCCGACCGTCGCCCGTTTCGAGACGGCACTGGCCCGTCTGGAGGGCACGGAGTCCGCGGTCGCCTTCGCCAGCGGCATGGCCGCGCTGAGCGCCGTGCTGCTGGCACGGGCCTCTATGGGGCTGCGGCACGTGGTCGCCGTCCGCCCGCTGTACGGCTGCAGCGATCACCTGCTCACCGCGGGACTGCTCGGCTCGGAGGTGACCTGGACCGATCCGGCGGGCATCGCGGACGCCGTGCGCGCCGACACCGGGCTGGTCATGGTGGAGACGCCCGCCAACCCGACCCTGGCCGAGGTCGACCTCGCGGCCGTCGCCCACGCCTGCGGCAGCGTGCCGCTGCTGGCCGACAACACCTTCGCCACGCCGGTGCTGCAGCGGCCCGCCGAGCGGGGAGCGCGGCTGATTCTGCACAGCGCCACCAAGTACCTCGGTGGACACGGCGACGTGATGGCGGGCGTGGTCGCCTGCGACGAGGAGTTCGCCGGGCTGCTGCGGCAGATACGGTTCGCCACCGGCGGGGTGCTGCATCCGCTGGCCGGCTATCTGCTGCTGCGGGGCCTGTCCACGCTGCCCGTCCGGGTCCGTGCCGCCTCGGCCACCGCCGCCGAGCTCGCTCGCCGGCTCGCCGCCGACCCGCGCGTGGCGCGCGTGCACTATCCGCGGATCGGCGGCGCGATGATCGCGTTCGAGGTGCACGGAGACCCGCACGCCGTCATCTCCGGCGTCCGGCTGGTCACCCCGGCCGTCAGCCTGGGCAGCGTCGACACCCTCATCCAGCATCCGGCCTCCATCAGCCACCGCATCGTCGACGCCGACGACCGCCGGGGTGCCGGGGTGAGCGACCGTCTGCTGCGCATGTCGGTGGGCCTGGAGGACGTCGAGGACCTGTGGGCCGACCTGGACCGGGCGCTGGCCCGGGCGGGAACCGCGGCCGAGGCGGGAACGGCGGCGGAGGCGGAGATGCGCCGGGTGCTTCACTGAGGGGCCGGCCCCGGTCGGCGTACGACGCCGGTCGGGGCCGCAACCGGTCCGCCGACGGCCGCGCGGCGGGCGGGCGCGGTTGCCCGCGTCCGCTGGTCTCGCGGCCGTCGCCCCTCATGTCCTCCGGTTTCTGCCCTCCGGTCTCGCGCCCGCCGACGGGTGCCCGGGCCACGGACGGACGGCGGTTCTCCGCCGCGGCGCGGGCCCGCCGGGCGCCCCGGCGGGCGAACGCCGGGCGCGTCGTACACAGAGCGGGCGGAGGGGGCGCGGATCAGTCCCGGGCCAGCTGCCCGCCCTGGGGCAGACGCCCGGCGAGCGGGGCCGGATCCAGGCGCGCGGTGATCACCAGGGTGCCCTCTTCGATCTGGTAGTCGAGCGGGAGAGCGAGGCCGCGCATGGCGGCGACCATGCCGGTGTTGGAGGCCTGCGTCACCGCGTACACGCTCTCGCAGCCTGCCTCGACCGCCATCGCCACCAGGCGGGTCAGGAGTTCACCGCCGACGCCGCGCCGCTGCCAGTCGTCCTCCACGAGCAGTGCGACCTCGGTCTCGTCCCCGTCCCACAGCAGATGGCCGAGGCCGACGATGCGGTCCGAGGCGGTCTGCACGGCGAGGGTGCGCCCGAAGCGCGGGCTCAGCAGGTGGTTGAGGTAGCGGTCCGCGTCACCGACGGGCCCGTGGTAGCGCATGGCCAGTGTCCGCGTCGAGCACCGCTCGTGCATGGCCTTGGCGGCCTCGACATCGCCGACGTCGGCCCGCCGGATCGTGAGGGCGTTGCCCTCGGGCAGGGTGAGCGTGTCCTTCCCGACCGGAACCCGCGGTCCGAGCCGGGCGTCCAGCTCCACCAGGGCCCGGGCCCTGGCGAACTCCGTCGGGGTGAACGGCAGGTGCGGCCGCTCCACGGTCAGGACACCGCCCTCGGGTGCCCGCAGCCGCATCACGGTGTCCTCCAGCACGCCCTCGACCGGTACGGCCTCGGCGCCGCGTCCACCGCGCGGCGGCGCCACGGGCGACTGCCTGATCGTGCAGCGGCCCAGCAACTGCCGTAGCGCGAGCGGTAGTTCGGCTGCGTCCAGGGCGGTGCGGGTGGCCAGGCCGAGGACCCGGGTGGGAGCGTCCACGAGGTCGTGCGCGTCGGCCCGCTCGATCCACGTACCGGTGCCGCCGGCCGACGCCACCACCCGGACGAGGTCGTCGGCGGCGAGGTCGCCGGGGGAGCGCAGCAGGAACTCGTCGACGGTGGTCTCGCCCAGCGGGTGCGTCTGGAGGCTGAGGATGTCGACGCGGCGTCCGGCCAGGGCCGTGCAGAGCGCCGCCAGGGATCCGGGTTCGTCCGTCACGGTCGTCCGCATGCGCCACAGCGCACTCGGTCCGCACGCGGGACGTTCCGCGTGCCCGGCCGGCTGCGCTGCGGACGGCGGCCGGGCACCGGTATCAGGGGTCGGCGGTGCGTGGCCGTGGCTCCGTGCCCACCAGGTGTGGAAGGCGGCCGTGGCCACCAGGGCGACGGCCGAGAACAGCAGCAGCGCCGGCCCGTCCGGGCCGTGGCCGACCAGGTTCGCCACCGCGTCGGCGACGGCGACGGCCGTGAAGAGGGCGGCGAGTTCCACGACGTCCCGCCGCCAGTGGTGCACCGGGCGACCGTTCTTCGCCCGCGTCACATCAGTCATGTCCGGAGTCATGCAACCACAGTGGAGCAACGGTGTTGCGTGATCACGAACGTCTTGTGACTGCCGGGTAAAGGCTGCTTGTGGCCGATTCGGGGCTTCTGGTGCGACCGCGAGGCGGGTAGGCGAGCCGTTCCCGGAGCCGGTTCTCCGCGCGCCGGGGTACTCGTGCCGCGCACCGGGGGATGACGCCGGTGCGCGGCCGTGGACCGAGGGTAGTACGGAGTCCGCCCGGTGCGGTCGCTCCTACTGGCCGACCCGGCCCGGCTGGAGCACCCGCGTGAACAGCACCGTGCCGTCCCACTCGCGCAGCCGCACCGTCATCTCGCCGCCGCCGCCGCCGCCGCCGTCGCCGTCGCCGTCGATGTCGATGTCGACCTCGCCGAAGAACTGGTAGCCCTCGGCGGGCGAGACGTTCGCGCGCGGCGGCGCTTTGACGAAGACCCGGTCGGGTCCGAACGTGCCGTCGAGGGCGTTGGCGGGGAAGGCACCCGCGTTGAGCGGTCCGGTGACGAACTCCCAGAACGGCTCGAAGTCCTTGAACGCGGCCCGCGCCGGATCGTAGTGCTGGGCAGAGGTGTGGTGGACGTCGGCCGTCAGCCACACCGTGCCGGTGATTCGTCGGTGCTTGACGAACCGCAGCAACTCGGCGATCTGCAGCTCCCGGCCGAGCGGTGCCCCGGGGTCGCCCTGCGCGACCGCCTCGAAGTGGGGCCTGCCCTCCAGCCCGTCGGGTACGACCAGCCCGAGCGGCAGGTCACGTCGCCGGCCTGCACGCCCCAGCCCGCCTCGGGGTGCGCGGACAGCGCGAACGCCGGTGCCGTGCCGAGGTCGGACGGCAGGGTCAGGGCCGCCGACGCGGCCAGCGAGCCGCGCAGCATGTTGCGGCGGCCGGGGAGTGGACGGTGTGCCATCGAAGAGCCCTCCAGGGACGGGATTCGGCCGATGTGCAGGGTCCACACCTACTGGGGCGTCGCAGCGCCCACGGAAACCACACGTGAACAACTGCCCGTCCCCGCAACGGGTTCAGGCGCTCCGGCCGGTCGCGTTCGCTCTCCGTGTGATCTGTTGCCGGGAGGTCCCAAAAGCCCGGTGGTTGGCGGGCGCGGCAGAGGCGACCGCCCGGCCGGCGGTCACCGGCACGCGGCCGTGGCCGCGGGCGGGGTGTCCGACGGATCCGCGGCGCGGCCGGGCTGAACGGGCGGCGTCAGCGGCTGTTGTCCAGGATGACGCGAGCGACCAGCGCCGGGTCGTCGTTCATGGGGCAGTGCCCGCAGCCGGGCAGCCGTACGAGGCGGGCGCGCGGCATCAACTGCTTGGCGCGGATGCCCTGCCGGCGCAGCAGCAGCCGGTCCCGGGTGCCCCAGGCGACGGTGACGGGCAGCTCCGCGAGGTCGTCGGTGAAGCGGACGGCCGTCCCGGCCTTCAGTGTCTCGTTGAACCCGGTGGCCCGGGCCAGGGCCAGCGTCTCGGCGACCACCGCCTCGGGCGACCGGCGTCCGGGGCGGGCATAGATGGTGCTCGTCAGGGCCGTCCGTCCGGCGGTCGTCAGCGACAGCTGCCGGACCAGCGGCAGCGGCAGGCGGCGGGAGATGTGCCGCATCGCCAGCAGCACACCGAACGCGTAGCGCCGCTCGGCCTTTGACCAGAACCCGGCGGGGGAGAACGCGGTCACCGAGCGCGCGAGCTTCTCCCGGCCCAGCTCCAGGGCGAGCAGGCCGCCGAGCGAGTTGCCCGCCACGTGGGGCCGGTCGAGATCCATCGCCGCACAGAACGCCCCGAACACCGCGGTGGTCGTCGCCAGGTCGTACGGCAGGCCCTCGGGCAGGGCGGGGGAGGCGCCGAAACCGGGCAGGTCGACGGCGATCACGTCCCGGTCGGCGGCGAGGATGTCCATCACCGGGTCCCAGGCCTGCCGGTGGTGGCCGATCCCGTGCAGCAGGAGCAGCGGTTCGCCGTGCCCCTTGCGTGCGTACGAGACGGTGACGGCCCGCGGGCCGTGCACGGAGGGGACCTGGACGGAGACGGTGGCGGACATGGCGGTGCTCCTCGGGGACTCGCTGACGGACGCCGTAGACAGCTTGTCAGCAATTGCTACCCGCTGGTAGCCCCTGGGGTGGGACCGGCACGCCGTGCCCGCCGGACACGACCCGCCCTCAACGCGCCCGGCGCAGCTCAAGATTGAAGTCCGCGTGCCCGAACGTGCGGGACAGATCCAGCCACAGGGGCAGCCACATCTCCACCGCGCGGGACTCGCGGATGCCGCCCAGGTCGAGCACCCGCTCCGCCGGCCAGCCGAACTCCCCGAGCATGGCCGTGACCTGTTCCTTGGCGGAGGCGTCCGCACCGCACACGAACAACACGTGCTCGCCCGGCACCCGCCCGGGGTCCACCATGACCCGGCAGTTCACGGTGTTGAGCGTCTTCACCACGCGCGCGAGCGGGAAGGCCCGCTGGATCTGCTCGCCGACACTGTCCGACTCGACGGGTGACAGGTGCAGCTGACCGTCCTCGAACACCAGCGGATTCGAGACGTCGATCAGCACCTTGCCCTCCAGGTTCCGCGCGCCGGCCGCCTCCAGCGCGGCGAGCGCGACCTGGCCGCCCACCGCGTTCACGACGACCTCGCCGGCCGCGGCGGCCTCCGAGAAGGATCCGGCCGCCGCCCGGTCGCCCGCCTCCCGCGCCCACTCCACGGCGACCGGGTTGTCCTTCGTGCGGGAGCCCAGCGTGACCTCGTGGCCCAGCTCCACCAGTCGCCCGCCCAGGGTCCGGCCGACCTCTCCGGTGCCCAGTACCGCGTACCGCATGGTTCCTCCCGTCGCAGTGACCGCCGGCCACCGGCGGCCCGGCCATTCTGCGGCCGAGGGGCCCGCCCGGCCGGCACGGCGCCGTTCGTGTCGCGGGGGCCGGGTGAACGCCGCTCCGAACGGCGGTACCGCAAGGCGGTCGGGACGCGCCGCCGCCGCTCGGACGGATGGGGCCGGTCATGATCGACGGGCGTGTCCGGGGCTTTGCCCGCGTGTCACACATACGGCGTTGCACGAACGCCCCGTGAACGCTCCCGAGCGCCGCTCCGGTGCGCCCGCTGAGCGTCGAGGATTGGTCTTGACCAAGGGTGGGGGCCGTCCTATGGTCGCAGACAAGTGCAACAACCTTTAATAAACAAGGGCGCGGAAACGCCGTCGGATCACGGCGATTGCGGAGGACAGGGTGGGGACCACGCAACTGGAAACGGTGCCGGAACCGAAGTACTGGCACCTCAAGACCGTGCTCAGCGAGGCACTCGACTCCGAGTTCGCGGTGGGCGAGATCCTGCCCAACGAACGTGAGCTGGCCGCCCGCTTCGGCGTCGCGCGCGCCACACTCCGCCAGGCTCTGGAGCAGCTCGAACTGGAAGGCCGCCTCCAGCGCCGCCGCGGCGTCGGCACGACCGTCGCGCCGCCCCGCGTCGGAGTGGCCGTCGGCACCGAGCAGCACACCTGGCCCGGCGCCCCCGACGACGACTGGCAGCTCGTCGACTGCACCCTCGCCGTGCCGCCCGCGGCCGTCGCCGACGCGCTGGAGACCGCCCGCGACGAGATGGTCCACATCGTGCGTCGCACCCGGATGTCGCACGGCCAGCCCGTCGCCGCAGAACTGCTGCACATCCCGCAGGCGTCCGCGCC
The DNA here is from genome assembly GCF_016921115.1 of Streptomyces actuosus. Classification (GTDB taxonomy): domain Bacteria; phylum Actinomycetota; class Actinomycetes; order Streptomycetales; family Streptomycetaceae; genus Streptomyces; species Streptomyces actuosus_A. The sequence continues at coordinate 72,088 of NZ_JAFFZS010000026.1, read as the reverse complement.
CGCGCTCTCCGGCATCGACGCCCCGTCCGGACCGGCCCGCGCCCGCGCCGTGCTGCGCGAGCTGGAGCGCCTGCACCTGGAGGGCGAGGACCGGGCCGTGGAGCTGGGTTCCGCGCGCGCCGACGACGCCAAGGAGCTGGACCGGCTGCCCGGGGCGCCCGTCCTCGTCGTCACGACGCGTTTCTTCGCCCAGGGCCGCACCGCGGCGCTCTCCGTCGCCACCTACCGGGCGGACACCTGCCGGCTGACGTTCGGCGACACCGGCGGCGTGGAGATCCACCACGGACCGGAACGCCGGGCCTCCTGACGCCCGTCCGGCGGATCATGCCGCGGACGGGAGCCCGGATCGCCCGCCTGAACGGCGTTGTCTCCGGTGGCCGACGCTCCGGCGCCGGCGCGTCCTCCGCCGTGCGGTCGAACGTCCCGGGCATCGCTCCACAGGGCGACGGACACCGCCTGCCTCCTCCGGCCCGGTCCGCCGGACAGGCACCGGGCCACCGAAGCCCTCATGCGCCCCGGCAGCACCGCGGCGCTCGGGGCCCTGTGGAAGGCGCCCGCCCGCGTGTCCTCCCGGGTGGTCGGCGGTCCCTGTTCCCTCCCTCGTGGGCGGCCGTAGGCCCCCTCCGGGGAAACCGATCCGTGCGAGTGCTCCGCAGACCACGGTCGGCATCCGGCCCGGCACGCCGGGCCATCCCGCGCGGCCGACCCGCACGTCCCGCCCGCCGTCCGGCGCGCCGGCTGCTCAGCGCCGCGCGGTCACCGTGCCCTCCACCGCGAACAACTGCTTCTCCACGTGGTCCAGGGCCAGCCGCAGCGCGCCCATCGACACGGCCGCCTCGCCCAGCAGGGACAGGGCGACCTTCGGCACCCGCAGGCAGTACCGCTCCAGTTCTCGCCGCAGCGGCTCCAGGACACCGTCCAGACCGGCCGCCCAGCCCCCGATGACGACCAGCTCCGGGTCGAGCGCGAGCACCAGCGCGGCCACGTCGTGCACGAGCCGCTGGAGGAACCGGTCCACTGCGGCACCGGCCCGCCGGTCGCCCTCGCGGGCCTGTGCGAAGACCTGCGCGACCGCCTGTTCGTCGAGGGGGTGCAGGGGCCGGCCGGTGGTCGACAGCAGCGTCTCCGGAGTGGCCTCCCGGCCCAGCAGGTGCAGTGCCCCGATCTCGCCGGCCGCCCCGCCGAAGCCGCGGTGCAGCCGCCCGCCGATCAGCGCGCCCGCCCCGGGGCTCAGCCCGGCCAGTACGTACACCACGTCGTCGGACTCCGTCGCGCACCCCTTCCAGTGCTCGGCGACAGCGGCGGCGTTGGCGTCGTTCTCGACGAGCACCGGGCACTTGAACGACCGGCTCAGCCGCTCGCCCAGCGGCAGGCCCGTCCACCCGGGCAGCGCGGTGCCCAGCCGCACGGTGCCGTCCGCCTCCACGATCCCCGGCGTGGCCACCCCGACCGCCCGCAGCGAGCTGCGCGGCACCCCGGCCCGGCGCAGCAGTTCGGCCACCGCGCCGCGCAGCCGCTCCAGCCGCTCGTCGGCGTCGGCGGACTCCTCCACATCCCGGGCCTGCGCGCCGAGCACCTTGCCGTCCAGGTCCGCCAGGAGCGCGGCCACCCGGTGCGGGCCGATCTCCAGGCCCAGCAGATGCCCGGCCTCGGCCCGGAACCGGAACCGCCGGGCCGGACGCCCCTGCCGCCGGGCCGCGCCCTCCTCGGCCGCCGTCTCGACGACCAGGCCGGCCTCGATGAGGTCCTCCACGACGCCCTCGACGGTCGGCCGGGACAACCCCGTCACCCGGGTGACCTCCGTGAGCGTCGCACAGTCCGCGGCACGCAGCGCGTGCAGCACCACCGCGGAGTTGATCCTCCGCAGCAGCGAGGGATCCCCGCCGGTCAGCCGCCCCACGGTCCGTCCTCCCAGCTCGTGCGCATGTGGGGCGGATCGTACTCGGGGCGCCGGACACCGGCGAGAGCCGGGCCGGGCGGCGACGGATCGCAGAGCCCGGCACTCACACCGTCACGGCCGCATGAGTGCGCTCCCACCACCCGGGCGCCCTCCCGGCCCGGCCGGGCGCCCTCCCGGCCCGGCCGGGCGGTGCCCGGCCAGGGCCCGCACCGCCCGCGCGCCGGGCCTGGCCGGCCTACGCTCTCCGGGCACGGCCGCCAGGCCGCCTACCGCGGCCCCGACCCTCTCCGGTCCTGCTCCGGCCCTCTCCCGATCCTGCTCAGCTCGGAGGCTGCGTCTGGGTGAAGGCGTCGGTGCGGGGCGGCGGTTCCGGCCGCGGGCACCTCGCGCGGTCCTGCGCGGGCAGGTCCGGCCTGCCGGGAAGTGCGAGTTCTGACGCCCCGCCAATTGTCAGTGCCGGCAGGTTTACTGGAGGACATGGGCATCGAGAAGTACCTCGTCGCCACCGACGTGCTGTGCTCGCGGGAGTTGCCCGCCGAGGACTGCGGGTGGGACACGGACATCGGCGGCCCCGGCTACCGCACGGCCGAGTTGGCGGCCAGCCACGGGCTGCCCGTCGCGGATGCCGCGGTGCGCGCGACGGAGGCGGAGCGCCTGTACGAGGACCGGGAGGCGCTGGCCACCCGTCTCACCGAGCGCTGGGGCGAGCCGTCCCTGATGGGGCTGCAGACGATACGCCTGCGCATCGCGGCGGAGGCGATACCCGAGCCGTGGGCCCGCCTCAGCCATCTCGTGCGGGACGCGTACGTGTGGCAGGAGCCGGAGCTCGGCCGCTGGATCGTCCTCGGCGTCGCCGACCGCGACCGCGCGGACGAGATCCGGCTCCTGCTGACCGTCACCGAGACGGATCCGCCCTGACCCGACCCGCTACGCCTGCGCCGCCTCGCGCAGCCGCGCGAACTCCTCCGCCATCGTCGCCGCCGTCCAATGGGCGTTGAGCCCACTGGGATTCGGCAGCACCCACACCCGTGCGCCCCCGATGACCCGCTCCTGGGGACCCACCCGCGCCTTCCGGTCGTCGAACGCCGCACGGTAGGCGGTCACCCCGACCACCGCCAGCCACCCGGGCCGCAACCGCTCCACCTTCGCGGCCAGCAGCCGTCCGCCCTCCCGGTGCTCCTCGGTGCTCAGCTCGTCCGCCCGCGCGGTGGCCCGTGCCACCACATTGGTGATGCCGAGCCCGTAGGACAGAAGTTCTCCCTGCTCGGCGGGTCGCATCAGGCGCGGGGTGAAACCGGACCGGTGCAGCACCGGCCAGAACCGGTTCCCGGGGCGGGCGAAGTGATGACCCGTCGCCGCCGTCATCAGCCCGGGATTGATGCCGCAGAACAGCACGCGGAGGCCGTCCGCGACGACGTCCGGCACGAGACGGTCGCGGGCGGCCTCCAGGTCCTGCGGCGCGAGCCGTGTCAGAGGATCGCCCCCGGCGTGTAGCCGGCCGCCTCGGGGTGCTGCTTGACGATCTCCTCGATCCGGGCGACCACCGCGGCGACCTGGTCGGCGGCGGCACCCGTGAAGGACAGCTTGTCGGCCATCAGTTCCGCCAGCTGCTCACGGCCGAGCGGCAGTCGCTCGTCGGCGGCCAGCTTGTCCAGGAGGTCGTTGCGCTCGGCCCCCTGCTCACGCATCGCCAGCGCGGTGGCGACGGCGTTCTCCTTGATCGCCTCGTGCGCGACCTCACGGCCCACGCCCGCGCGCACCGCGCCCATCAGGACCTTGGTGGTGGCGAGGAACGGCAGGTAGCGGTCCAGCTCGCGGGCCACGACCGCCGGGAAGGCACCGAACTCGTCGAGGACCGTCAGGAAGGTCTCCAGCAGGCCGTCGAGGGCGAAGAAGGCGTCCGGCAGGGCCACCCGGCGGACCACCGAGCACGACACGTCGCCCTCGTTCCACTGGTCGCCGGCCAGCTCGCCGGTCATCGACGCGTAGCCGCGCAGGATCACCATCAGGCCGTTGACGCGCTCGCAGGAGCGGGTGTTCATCTTGTGCGGCATCGCCGAGGAGCCGACCTGGCCCGGCTTGAACCCCTCGGTGACCAGCTCGTGCCCGGCCATCAGCCGGATCGTCTTCGCCAGCGACGACGGAGCCGCCGCCAGCTGCACCAGCGCGGTGACGACCTCGTAGTCCAGCGAGCGCGGGTAGACCTGGCCGACCGAGGTGAAGGCCTGCGCGAAGCCCAGGTGCCCGGCGATCCGGCCCTCCAGGTCGGCGAGCTTGGAGGCGTCCCCGCCCAGCAGGTCCAGCATGTCCTGGGCCGTGCCCACCGGGCCCTTGATGCCGCGCAGCGGATAGCGGCCGAGCAGCTCCTCCAGGCGGCCGTGGGCGACGAGCAGCTCGTCGGCGGCGGTGGCGAAACGCTTGCCGAGGGTGGTGGCCTGCGCGGCGACGTTGTGCGAGCGGCCGGCCATGACCAGCTCCCCGTACTCCCCGGCCAGCTTGCCGAGACGCGCCAGGACGGCCACGGTCCGGTCGCGCATCAGCTCCAGCGAGAGGCGGACCTGCAGCTGTTCGACGTTCTCCGTGAGGTCGCGGGACGTCATGCCCTTGTGCACCTGCTCGTGCCCGGCGAGGTCGTTGAACTCCTCGATGCGGGCCTTCACGTCGTGACGCGTGACCTTCTCGCGCTCCGCGATGGAGGCCAGGTCGACGGTGTCGAGGACACGCTCGTAGTCGGCGAGCGCCTGCTCCGGCACCTCGATGCCGAGGTCCCTCTGCGCCCGCAGCACGGCGAGCCAGAGCTGGCGCTCGAGCCTCACCTTCTGCTCGGGCGACCAGAGCGTGGCGAGTTCGGCGGAGGCGTACCGTCCGGCGAGGACGTTCGGGATGCGGGGCTTGGCGGGCGCTGAAGTCACGTGGACAGATTCTACTGGCGGTTCGTGCAGGCCAGCGCCACACCCCGGTTCGGCGGAAGATACGAGACCGCGGTCACTCGGCGCCGGGTGCCAGGTACGGCAGCAGCTCCGGGCGCTTCGCGGGGCGCCCGTCGCCCGAGGAACGGCCGGTGAGGCGGCGGCCGATCCACGGCAGCAGGTGCTGCCGGGTGAAGCGGACGTCGGCGACGCGGCGGGTGAGCCAGGTCGGGGGCAGCCCCGGGGGCGGTGCCAGGTGCCACTCCTGATCCTCCGCCGGGTAGCCGAGAGCCTGCCAGACCGCCTCCGCGACGCGGCGGTGGCCCTCCCCGGTCAGGTGCAGCCGGTCGACGTCCCACAGGCTCGGATCGCCGAGCGAGGCAGCGCCGTACAGGTCGACGACGACGGCGCCGTGCCGTTCCGCCAGGTCGTCGACGCAGGCGAACAGCTCCTCCATGCGCGGCCGGAACCGCTCCAGGACCGGTCCCCGACGGCCCGGGCTGCGCATCAGCACCAGCTGCTCGCAGGAGGGCGCGAGTCGCTCCACGGCCTCCGTCAGCAGGTCGCGCACCCGCCCCATGTCGCACTTGGGCCGCAGTGTGTCGTTCAGGCCGCCGACCAGTGTGATCACGTCGGCGCCCATCGCCGCCGCCGGTCCGACCTGCTCCTCCACGATCTGCCCGATGAGCTTGCCGCGCACGGCCAGATTGGCGTAGCGGAAACCGGGGGCGCGCGCGGCCATCCGGGCGGCCAGGAGGTCGGCCCAGCCGCGGTAGGAGCCGTCGGGCAGCAGGTCCGACATGCCCTCGGTGAAGGAGTCGCCGACGGCGACCAGACTGGTGTGGGCGGGGTTCGTCTGCATGGCGCCACCGATGGTATCCGAGCTCCATACCCAGCGGTCGGTCACCCCGGAGACCACCCCGAGCGCGCCCGACCGGACCAGCACGCCCGAGTCGACAGAGCCGCCCCGCACGACCCCGTCTCCCGCGCCTACTACGACAAACAACGCGCCCGCAAGAAGACCCACACCCAAGCCGTCCTCCGTCTCGCCCGCCACCGCATCAGCGTGCTCTTCGCCATGCTCCGCGACGGCACCTTCTACGAATCACGAACCCCCGAAGCAGCCGTCGCATGACCAGCTCGGGCTTGACGAAGGACATAGAGGCACCCCCCGGGCGGCTCTGCCAGGTCCCGGGCCGCCTCCGCTCCCCTTGCCTGCCCGGGCGCGGACCGGACCGGCCCCGGGGCCGCCCCGCCCGGCGGTCCCGGGCCCCGCCCCGGGGCCGCCCCAGGGGGTCTGCGAACCGTCCTCTCAGGTCGCCGGCTGGCCGAACAGCTCGCGCAGCACGTCCTCCATCGTCACCAGACCCGCCAGTCGGCCGTCGGCCCCCAGGACGGCCGCCACGTGGGTGCGGCTGCCGCGCATCGCGGTGAGGACGTCGTCCAGGGGCGTGGTCTCCCGGACGCGGGCGATGGGCCGCATGTCCCGCAGCCGGAACGGCACGTCCCGAGGCGAGGCGTCGAGCGCGTCCTTCACATGCAGGTAGCCGACGATGCGGCGCCCCTCGTCCACGACGGGGAAGCGGGAGAACCCGGACTCGGCCGACAGCCCCTCCAACTCCTCCGGCGTCACGCCCACCCGCGCGTACACCACCCGCTCCAGCGGGAGCACGACGTCCCGCACCGGCCTTCTGCCCAGCTCCAAGGCGTCGTGCAGTCGTTCCCTGGCGCGCTCGTCGATGAGGCCGGCCTCGCCCGCGTCCTTGACGATCTGCGCGAGCTCGGCGTCCGAGAAGGTCGCCGTCACCTCGTCCTTGGTCTCGATCCGCATCAGCTTCAGCAGCGCGTTGGCGAACGCGTTGATCGTGAAGATCACCGGCCGCAGTGCCCGCGACAGTGTCACCAGCGGCGGCCCGAGCACCAGGGCCGTGCGCACCGGCTCGGCGAGCGCGATGTTCTTCGGCACCATCTCGCCCAGCAGCATGTGCAGGTAGGTGGCCAGGGACAGCGCGATGACGAAGGACACCGCGTGTCCGGCGCTCTTCGGCACGCCGACGGCCCGGAAGACCGGCTCCAGCAGGTGGGCGATCGCCGGTTCGGCGACCACACCCAGCACCAGCGTGCACAGCGTGATGCCGAGCTGGGCCGCGGCCATCAGCGCGGAGACGTGCTCAAGGCCCCACAGCACGCTCCTGGCCCGCCGGTCGCCCGTCTCCGCGTGCGGCTCGATCTGGGAGCGGCGGACCGAGATCAGGGCGAACTCGGCGCCGACGAAGAAGGCGTTCAGGACCAGGGTGGCCAGGCCGATCAGCAGCTGCACGGCGGTCATCGGCCGGCCTCCTTCTCGTGCCCGTCCCTCTCGTCGTCGAGCGGCGCGTGCAGCAGCACCCTGGCGGCCCTGCGTCCGGAGGCGTCGACGACGTCCAGCCGCCAGCCGCCGACCTGGAGGGTGTCGCCGACGTCCGGGATACGGCCCAGACCGGCGGCGACGAGTCCGGCGAGCGTCTCGTACGGCCCCTCCGGCGGCTTCAGGCCGACCCGCGCGAGCTGGTCGACGCGCGCGGCGCCGTCCGCGGAGTAGACGGCGCGGCCGTCCTGGTCCGTGCCTGCCGGGGCGAGGTCGGGGGTCTCGTGCGGGTCGTGCTCGTCGCGGACCTCGCCGACGACCTCCTCGACGATGTCCTCCAGGGTGGCCACGCCGGCGGTGCCGCCGTACTCGTCGATGACGACGGCCATGGTGCGCCGGCCCGAGAGCCGGTCCAGCAGCCGGTCGACGGTGAGGGACTCCGGGACGAGCAGCGGCTCGCGCATCAGCTCGGACACCGGCACGTGCAGACGCCGCGCGGCGGGCACCGCCAGGACGTCCTTGACGTGCGCGGTGCCGACGACGGTGTCGAGGCTGCCGCGGTAGACGGGGAACCGGGACAGCCCGGTCGCCCGCGTCGCGTTCGCCACGTCCTCGCAGGTCGCCCGCGCGTCCAGGGCGATGACCTGCACCCGCGGCGTCATCACGTTCTCCGCCGTCAGGTCGGCGAGGTTCAGGGTGCGGACGAACAGCTCGGCGGTGTCGGCCTCCAGCGCGCCCTTCTTCGCCGAGTGCCGGGCCAGCGCCGCCAGCTCCTGTGGTCCACGCGCGGAGGCCAGCTCCTCGGCCGGCTCCAGTCCGAAACGGCGCACCACCCGGTTGGCGGTGTTGTTCAGGTGGGAGATGAAGGGCCGGAAGGCGGCACTGAACCAGCGCTGCGCACTGCCCACCCGCTTGGCCACCGCCAGCGGCGAGGAGATCGCCCAGTTCTTCGGCACCAGCTCGCCGACGACCATCAGGAACACGGTCGACAGCCCGGTGCCCAGGACCAGCGCCAGCGAACTCGCGGCGGACGAGGAGATGCCCAGTGCCTCCAGGGGGCCGGCGATCAGCTTGGCGATCGACGGCTCGGCGAGCATGCCGACCACCAGGTTGGTGACGGTGATGCCGAGCTGAGCGCCGGAGAGCTGGAAGGTCAGGTTGCGGACCGCCTTCAGCGCGCCGGAGGCGCCGCGCTCACCGCGTTCCACGGCTCGGTCCAGCTCGCCGCGCTCGACCGTGGTCAGCGAGAACTCCGCTGCCACGAAGGCGCCGCAGGCGAGCGACAGCAGGATCGCCACCAGCAGCAGGAGCACTTCGGTCATCGGGTCACCTCCGTCCCATGATCGGGCAGGGCCGGGAGGATCGCGCGACGTCGCCTGCGGCGGCAGCGGGTCCGGCGATGTCGGGTACTGGGAGGCTCGCCCATGGGCGGACGCTCACACCTTTCCGTCGGGGGACCGGTACCGGTACCGGTCCGCTTCGACCCGGAACGGCTCCGGATCCGCCCCCAATGGTAAAGGGTCGGCAAAGCCCCTCAGTCGGTGAGGGGCTTGACCCAGCGGCGCCAGTGCTCCTCGGGCGCGTACCCGGCCGCGCGCCAGGCGTGGCGTGCCCGCTCGTTGTCCGTGAGCACCATCGCGTCCGCGCGCCGCCCGCCGAGCCGCGCGAAGCGTTCCTCGGCGGCGGCGAGCAGTGCCGTCGCGACGCCGCGACGGCGGTGCCCGGGGTGGACCGCGAGCCGGTAGAGGTGGCAGCGCCAGCCGTCGAAGCCGGCGACGACCGTGCCCACGATGTCCCCGCTCCGCTCGGCGAGCAGCAGGGCCTCGGGATCGCGGTCGACCAGCCGCTCCACCCCGGCGCGGTCGTCGCTGATGCTCGTGCCCTCGGCGGCCGACTTCCAGAAAGCCAGCACGGCGTCGAGGTCGGCGGGCGTCGCGGCCCGTATGCGCAGATCGGACATGCCGCGATCCCACCACGCGGGTCGGACCGGGGCCCGGAATTCCACGATGCGGACCGGCGGCCCGGGGACCGTCCGCCGCATCCACGGCCCGCGGGGCGGCGGGGCCGGGGAGGACGGACGGCCCGCGGGTCCGCCCGCCGCCCGGGCCGGCAGCCGCCGGGCCGCAGTCCCCCTTCCCGTCCTGCCGACGGTCCGGCCGTCCGACCCCGCCGGGCAGGAGGGCTCCACGACGGCGGCCTCCACCGACCGGGCGAGCGGTCGGCCGGGGCGCGGCCTCGCGCCTCCCCACGACCGCTGCCGCCGCCCGGCGGCCGGTCGGCTCACTCGTGCGCGATGGCCGCCAGCACGTTCATGCGCGAGGCCCGCAACGCCGGGAGCAGCGCCGCCGCCACACCGACCACCGCCGAGCCGATCACCACCGCCACGATCGTGCCCCACGGGATCGCCAGTGCCGTCATTCCCTGCAGGGCCAGCACCTGCTGGGTGCACACCCCCCAGACCAGTCCCAGCGTGAGCCCCAGCACCGCCCCGAACACCGCGATCACCACCGACTCCAGCCGGATCATCCGGCGCAACTGCCGCCTTGCCAGTCCGATCGCGCGCAGCAGCCCGATCTCCCGGGTGCGCTCGACGACCGACAGGGCGAGCGTGTTGACGACCCCGAGCACCGCGATCACGATCGCCAGCCCCAGCAGGGCGTAGACGAGGTAGAGCAGGACCGCGATCTGGTCGTGCACGAGTTTCTTGTAGTCGGCCTGGTCGCGCGCCTGCACCTGCGGGTACGGGGCCAGCGTCCGTTCCAGGCCGGCGCGCAGTGCGTCGGCGCCGGTGCCGGCGGCGGCGTTGACGTACAGCGCGGAGTCCTGGCCGCCGGGAATGTACTTCTCGACCGTGGCGAGGCCGAGGAACAGTCCGCCCTGCGGGCCGAACCCCTCGGCCTGCTCCTGGTCGGTGAGCGCGCCGACCCTCAGCCGGGCCGTCCGGCCGCCGGGGAACTCCACCGGGACGACACTGCCCGCCCGGACTCCGTGGTCGCGGGCGAAGCCGGCGTCCATGCCCATGCCGCCGGCGGCGAGTGCCGCGGCCGAGTCGCCCGCGGTGTAGGTGATGTGGGCGACCTCGTCGATCTGCGGGTCGTAGCCCGCCGCGGACGTCTTCACCCGGGTGCCGTCGGGCAGCCGTACGGCGACGGGAGCGAAGCGCTGCCGTACGACCAGGCCCACGCCGTCCGTGGCGCGGACCTTGTCGGTGATCTCCTGCGGGAACGGCATGAAGTTGGCGTTCTGGACGACGAAGTCGGCGCCCAGGGTGCGGTCGATCTGCCGGTCGAACGACTTCGACATGGAGGCGCTGGCCACCGACATGCCGCCGACCAGGGCGAGACCCACCATGAGCGCGGCGGCGGTCGCACCGGTGCGGCGCGGATTGCGCAGGGCGTTGCGTTGGCTCATGCGCCCGACGGACCCGAACAGGGCCGGGAACGCCGCGCCCAGCACCCGGATGACCGGGCGCACCAGCAGCGGGCCCGCGATCACCGTGGCGATCAGCGTGAGGAAGACGCCGAGCCCGAGCAGCGAGGCCGCGGACGCCGTCCTGGACGAAGCGACGCAGCCCGCCAGTGCGGCCGCGCCGGCCGCGCCGACGATCCCGCCCGCCACCGCCCGCGTCCGCAGCGGCCGTCCCGCGCCTGATGTCTCGGCGTCCTGGAGCGCCGCCATCGGCGAGACGGCGGCCGCACGCCGGGCCGGCAGGTACGCCGCGACGAAGGTGACCCCGATCCCGACGACGTAGGCCGTCACCGGCGTGGGCCAGCGCACGACCAGCTCGGTCGCCCTCAGGTTCATGCCGAAGACGCCCATGAGGCGGATCAGCCCCACCGCGAGCGCGATGCCGACCGCCAGCCCCAGCGTGGACCCGGCCACCCCCAGCAGTGTCGCCTCGGTCAGCACCGACCGCCGCACCTGCCGCCGGTCGGCGCCGAGGGCACGCAGCAGGCCGAGTTCGCGGGTGCGCTGCGCGATGAGCATCGAGAAGGTGTTGACGATCAGGAACACACCCACCAGGACGGCGATCCCGGCGAATCCCAGCATCACGTACTTGATCACGTCGAGGAACGTGCCGAGCTGCTCGGTGGCCGACGCGGCCCGTTCGTCGGCGGTCTTCAGGGCGTAGTCGCCGGTGCCGATCGCCGCGCCGATGCGTCGCTTGAGCTCGGTGTCGGACACACCCGGTGCCGCGTCCGCCGAGATGCTCGTGGCGCGCTCGGCGGAGCCCAGCAGCTTCTCCCCGGCCACGGCGGAGTCGAGATAGACGAGGGCCGCGCCGGGGTTGGTGGTGGTGAACGTGGCGATGCCGACGACCTGCACCCGGAAGGAGCCGGGCTGGGCCAGCACGGTGAGGGTGTCGCCGATCCGCACGTGCTTGCGGTCGGCGGTGTCCGCGTCCACCAGGGCCTGGTCCGGGCCGTGCGGGGCGTGGCCGGACGTCAGCTCGACGGGGCTGCGGCCGGTGACCTCCCAGTCGCGGGCGATGGTGGGCGGGCCCGTGGTCGGTCCGACGGACCGGCGCCGGCTGTCGACGACCGTGACGTTCTCCACGCTGACGTCCGCGTGTGCCGAAGCGACCCCGTCGACCCGTGCCACCTGCGCGGCGAGCGAGGCCGGCACCGTCGCGACGGCGCCGGAGGGCAGCTGCGACCGCAGGTCGTCCTCGGGGGCCACGGTCACGTCGGCGGCCGTGGAGGCGAAGAGGCGGTCGAAGGTGCGGGAGACCGTGTCGGAGAAGATCAGACTGCCCGCGACGAAGGCGACGGACAGGACGACGGCCAGCGCGGACAGCGCCAGTCGGCCCTTGTGGGCCAGAAAGCTCCGGAGCGTCGCCTTGAGCACGGGTTCAGTCCTCTCCGGCCGTCTCGGCGACGCGCCGGACGTCCGCGTCGGTCTCCGCCGTCCTGGGAGCGCGCCCGGTGAACAGCCGCATCCGTTCCAGCACCGCTGCCGCGGTGGGCTGCTCCATCTCGTCTACGATCCGTCCGTCGGCGAGGAAGAGCACCAGATCCGAGTGGGCGGCGGCGCCCGGGTCGTGGGTGACCATGACGACGGTCTGGCCCAGGTCGTCGACGGCCTCCCGCAGGAAGCCGAGCACCTCCAGGCCGGCCCGGGAGTCGAGGTTGCCGGTGGGTTCGTCCGCGAAGACGAGTTCGGGGCGGGACAGCAGAGCCCGGGCGCACGCCACCCGCTGCTGCTGTCCGCCGGACAGTTGCGCCGGCCGGTGTCCGAGCCGGTCGCGGAGGCCGAGGGTGTCGACGACCTGGTCCAGCCACGCCGGGTCCGGTTTCCGGCCGGCGATGTCCATGGGCAGGGTGATGTTCTCCAGCGCGGTCAGCGTGGGAATCAGATTGAAGGACTGGAACATGAAGCCGATCCGGTCCCGCCGCAGCCGGGTCAGCTCGCGGTCCCGCAGCCCGGTGATCTCGGTGTCGCCGAGCCACACCTGACCGGCGGAGACCGTGTCCAGCCCCGCCAGACAGTGCATCAGCGTGGACTTTCCGGAGCCCGACGGGCCCATGACGGCCGTGAACCGGCCGCGCGCGATGTCGACGTCCACGGCGTCCAGCGCCAGTACCGTCGTCTCGCCCTGTCCATAGGCCTTCGTCAGCCCGCGGGCGCGGGCCGCCACCCCGTCCGTCGGGGCCTTCTCCTGGGCGTGCTCCGCAGCAGGTGAGGGCAAGGCTGCCTCCTCGCTCGGGTGGACGGTGCGACTGCCGTGTCCCGCCCGAGCCTAGTGTGACCCCGCCCACATCCGGTATCCGCCCCCGGCAGGAGTCCGCGCTTGCCGTTGCTAGCGGTCCGGCGCTAGCGTCGAGGTCATGGCGAAGACCCAGCTGAACGTGCGTGTGGACGAGGACACCGCCCGCGCCGCCCGGGAACGCGCGCTGGCCCGCGGCATGAGCGTCAACCGCTACATCGAGGAACTGGTCAGACAGGACACGGGGGAGGCGGGGCGCACCTTCGTGGAGGCCGCCGCCGACTTCATGAAGAGCTACGAGTCCGTCTTCGCCGAGGAGTTCGGGGCGGGCGGCGAGGCCCGGCACGGCGAGGGCCGGAAGCGCTGATCCGTTGAACGAGCTCAGGATCGACCTCTCCTGGCTGCTCATGCTCGCCGAGCAGAAGACCCCCGGCGATCCCCAGGTCACGGACTGGGGAGCCCTCGTCGCCGCCGTCGCCCGGCACCGCGCCGACATCTTCGACGTGCCCGTCTACGACACCCCGCACGCGCGGGCCGCCGCGCTGCTCCAACTGCTGATCCACGTGCCCGCACTGGAGCGTTCCAACGCCCTGTTCGCCTCGGCCGTCGCCTACGCCTACCTCGTGGCCAGCGGCCTGAAGGTCGCCACCTCGCCCGTGCAGGTCCGCGACCTGGCCCGACTGGTCAAGAGCGGCGAGGCGTCGGTCCACGTCATCGCCGAGGAACTGCGCCGCTGGACGGTCTGATCGGCCCCGCGTGCCGATCAGGCCCGGCGCGGCCCGTCCTGCGGTGCCCACGCCGTGCCCAGCACGCAGTGCGAGGTCGGCAGCCGCGGCCCCTCCTGCGGCATCATCACCTGCCGGTACGGCCCCAGGGCGAAGCCGGCCGCGCGCAGCGAGGCGACCGGCTCCCGGGACAGATGGCAGCCGCCGTTCAGCAGCGGCCACACCGCCGCGTCCAGCGCACGCTGCGTGACCCGCATCGCCCGGCCCCCGCCGCGGCCGTGCTCGAAGAACCGCACGACGCCACCCGGACGCAGTACCCGGCGCACCTCGGCCAGGGCCTGCGGCACGTCCCGCACGCTGCACAGCACCAGGGAGACCACCGCGGCGTCGAAGGCCTCGCTCTTGACCGGCAGGGCCTCCGCGGCGCCCGGCGCGACGTCGACGGGCACGTCGGCCCGCAGGGCGGCCTCCACGGCCAGCCTCCTCAGCAGGGGCTCGGGTTCGATCGCGACGACCTCGGAGACCGTCTCCGGATAGTGCGCGAAGTTCAGTCCGTTGCCCGCGCCGATCTCGATCACCCGCCCGGACAGCCCGGCGAGCAGCCGCTCGCGCACTCCGGCCATGCCCATGCGGGTCTCGGCCGTCACGCTCAGCCGCGCGTAGCAGCGGGCGAACAGCGGATGGTGGACGGCGTCCCGGGCCACCTTCGCGGAGCCGGTGGACATGGGGGGTACCTCCCTGCTCGGTCGGTGCCGGGAGCGCGGCGGAGGCGCGAGGGCCTCCGCATCCGGCGGGCCCTACCGCGATTGTCCCCCGTCACCGCCCCGGCACACCCGGCGGTGGTCGCCCGGTGCGGCCGGCCCGGGCTCAGGGGGCGGGGGGCGCCTCCCGTACCCGGAACGCCTCCGCGTCCCACGTGCCGTCCAGCCGCGGCGACAGCCAACCCGGAGCCGCAGCGCGGAACTCTGCGGGGGTGAGCGCCCCCGCTCCGTCCGGCACCGCGCCGAGCAACGGCACCCCGGCCACGTCGGGCAGGTCGGCGAGGTTGCACCGGCAGGCGAGGTCGGGCTCGTGCGGCCAGCTGCCGATCACCAGCCCCAGCAACTCCGTTTCCTGGCCCCGAAGTTCACGTGCCGTCAGCTCGACGATGTTGAGGGTGCCCAGACCGGCGGAGGCCACGAGCAGGACGGGTGCACCCAGCAGCCGGGCCGTGTCCGCCAGTGTCCCGCCGGCCTCGTCGAGCCGCACCATCAGGCCCCCCGCGCCCTCGACCAGCACCAGGTCGTGCTCGGTGGCGAGCTTGGCGGCGGCCTCGGCGACCTGCTGCGGGTGCACCGGCTCCAGACCGGCGCGCCGTGCGGCCGTCGCGGGCGCCAGCGGCTCGGGATAGCGGGCGACCTCGGCCGCCGTCACACCGCCGGCCAGCCGCGCCACCTCGTCGGCGTCCCCGCGCTCGCCGGGCGCCACCCCGGTCTGCGCGGCCTTGAGCACGGCCACCGACCGGCCCGAGGCGACCGCGGCGGCGGCCACCGCCGCGGTCGTGACCGTCTTGCCGACCTCGGTGCCCGTACCCGTGATCACCAGTACCGACATGTCATCCCTCCCGTGCCGCGGCGCACACCGCGCGCGCGATCCGTGCCACGTCCGCGTCGCCGGTGACGTACGGCGGCATCGTGTAGACGAGGTCGCGGAACGGCCGCAGCCAGACGCCCTCGCGCACCGCGGCCCGCGTGGCCGCCCGCATGTCCACGGGGTGATTGAGCTGGACGACCCCGATCGCGCCGAGCACGCGGACGTCCTTCACACCCGGCAGGGAGGCCGCCGGTGCCAGCCCCGAGCGCAGCCCGGTCCCGATCCGCGCCACCTCGGCCCGCCAGTCCTGGCCGAGCAGCAGTCCGATCGAGGCGCACGCCACCGAGGCGGCGAGCGGGTTGCCCATGAAGGTCGGGCCGTGCGCCAGCACCGGTACCTCGCCCCGGGAGATCCCCTCAGCGATCCGCGCCGTGCACAGGGTCGCCGCGAGCGTGAGGTAGCCGCCGGTGAGCGCCTTGCCCATGCACATCACGTCCGGCGCCACGCCGGCGTGGCCGGCGGCGAACAGCTCGCCGGTGCGCCCGAACCCGGTGGCGATCTCGTCGAACACCAGCAGCACGTCGTGCGCGTCGCACGCCTCACGCAGCACCCGCAGGTACGCGGGGGAGTGGAACCGCATACCGCCCGCGCCCTGCACCACCGGTTCCACGATCACGGCGGCGAGCTCGTGCGCGTGCCGCTCGACGGTCGCGCGTACGAGCTCGGCGTAGGCCTCGTCGTACTCCGCGGGCGGCGCCTCGGCGAACACCTGGCGGGGCAGCACCCCCGTCCACAGGTCGTGCATGCCGCCGTCGGGGTCGCACACCGACATCGGCTGCCAGGTGTCGCCGTGGTAGCCGCCGCGCCAGGTCATCAGCCGCCGCTTCTCTGGCCGGCCCAGCGAACGCCAGTACTGCAGGCACATCTTGACCGCGACCTCGACCGACACCGAGCCGGAGTCGGCGAGGAAGACGTGCTCCAGGCCGTCCGGCGCGATGTCGACGAGCAGTTTCGCCAGCCGCACGGCGGGCTCGTGGGTGAGCCCGCCGAACATGACGTGGCTCATCCGCCCCAGCTGGTCGTGCGCCGCCTCGTTGAGCACCGGGTGGTTGTAGCCGTGGATCGCCGACCACCACGACGACATCCCGTCGACCAGTTCGCCCGAGCCGTCGGCGAGCTTCAGCCGGACCCCGCTCGCCGCCTCGACGACGAGTGGTTCGGCCTGCCCGGGCATGGGTCCGTACGGGTGCCACACATGCCGGCGGTCCAGGTCCAGCAACTCGGCCGTGCTCAGGTCAGGCATTGGGCGCGAGGTCCGTTCCGGCGCCGCGACGGCGGACGGCGACCAGGTCGGTGCGGGCGTCGCCCGCCGCCTGCGCGGCGGCCGGGGCGGAACCGCAGACGCCGCCCTCGTGCGATCCGCAGCCACCGGCCTCCTCGGACGCGCAGCTAGCGGCGCCCTCGTGCGATCCGCAGCCGGCCGCCTCGTGCGATCCGCAGCCGCCGGCCGCCCGGTGCTCGGGCAGGGTGACCTGGTCGGCGCCCTCCACCTCGAAGCCGGCGTCCGCGATCATCTCCAGGTCGGCCTTGCCGGCCTGGCCCTCGCTGGTCAGGTAGTCGCCGAGGAAGATCGAGTTGGCCAGGTGCAGGGCGAGCGGCTGCAGGGCGCGCAGGTGGACCTCACGGCCGCCGGCGATGCGGACCTCGACGTCCGGGCACACGAACCGGACCATCGCAAGGATCCGCAGGCAGCGCTGCGGGGTGAGGTTCCACTCGGTGGCCAGCGGCGTGCCCTCGAAGGGGATGAGGAAGTTGACCGGCACCGAGTCCGGATCCAGAGCGCGCAGCGAGAACACCACGTCGACCAGGTCCTCGTCGGTCTCGCCCATGCCGGCGATCAGACCGGAGCACGCGGACAGTCCGGCGGCGTGGGCCTTCTGCACCGTGTCGACCCGGTCGGCGTAGGTGTGGGTGCTCGTGATGTCCCCGTACGTCGCCTCGGACGTGTTGAGGTTGTGGTTGTAGGCGTCCGCGCCGGCCTCGCGCAGCCGCTCGGCCTGGCCGTCGGAGAGCAGCCCGAGGCAGGCGCACACCTCGACGCCCTCGTTCTGATCCTTGATGGCCCGGATGGTCTCGGAGACCCGGTCCACGTCCCGGTCGGTCGGGCCGCGCCCGCTGGCCACCAGGCACACCCGCTTGGCCCCACCGGCCAGTCCGGCCGCGGCCGCCTCGGAGGCCTGCCCGGGCTTGAGCCACGTGTACTTCAGGATGTCGGCCTTGGAGCCCAGGCGCTGAGAACAGTAGGAGCAGTCCTCGGGACACAGCCCGGACTTGAGGTTGACCAGATAGTTGAGTTTCACCCGGCGCCCGAACCACTGCCGGCGCACCCTTCCGGCCGCGGCCACCACGTCGAGCAGATCGTCGTCGGAGGTCGCGAGGACGGCGAGCGCCTCCTCACGGGTCGGCTGCTCGCGCCGCAGCCCCTTGTCCACCAGCGTCTTCAGCAGGTCCATGAGATCTGATCCTGTCCTACCCGACCGCCCGCGGCCAAGGAGGGATCGGACAACAGCAGACGCTTCGCCGTGTGGGTATTGCCACACCCTGGGCGGCTTGTCGGGCCGCTAGGGTCTGTGCGCTGCCTACAAAACGACCGGAGGGCCCCATGGCGTTCGGCTGGATCGACGAACAGGCGGAGCTGCGCCGCCGCGCCGGACTCGTACGGACCCTCAGGCCCCGTCCGTCGAACAGCCCGCTGCTCGATCTCGCGAGCAACGACTATCTCGGCCTGGCCCGCCACCCGGAGGTCACCGACGGCGCCGCCCGCGCCGCACGCGACTGGGGCGGCGGCGCGACCGGCTCCCGGCTGGTCACGGGGACCACCGAGCTGCACACCGAACTCGAGCGCGAGCTCGCCGACTTCTGCGGCGTCGAGGCCGCTCTGGTCTTCTCCTCCGGCTACGCCGCCAACCTGGCCGCCGTCACCGCGCTGGCCCCGCACGGCACCCTGATCGTGTCCGACGCCGGCAACCACGCCTCGCTCATCGACGGCTGCCGGCTGGCCCGCGGCACCACCCAGGTGGTGGCGCACGCGGACCCGGACGCCGTACGCAAGGCGCTGGGAACCCACGACGGGGCCGCCGTCACCGTCTCCGACACGGTCTTCTCCGTCGACGGCGACGCGGCCCCGCTGGCGGATCTGGCCGCGTCCTGCCGCGAGCACGGCGCCGGGCTGCTGGTGGACGACGCACACGGGTTCGGCGTCCTGGGCACCGGGGGCCGCGGGGCCGCGGAAGGGGCGGGACTCGCGGGCGCCGACGACGTCGTGGTGACGCTGACGCTGTCCAAGTCGCTCGGCAGCCAGGGCGGAGCCGTCCTCGGCCCCGCCCGGGTGATCGACCATCTGGTGAACGCCGCACGGACGTTCATCTTCGACACCGGTCTCGCCCCCGCCGCCGCGGGGGCGGCCCTGGCCGCCCTGCGCCTGCTGCGCCGCGAGCCGGAGCGGGCGGCGCGGGCGCGCGCGGTGGCGGGCGAACTGCACGCCCGCCTGACGGCCGCGGGCCTGGAGGCGGTGCGCCCCGACGCCGCGGTCGTCTCCGTGCGGGCACCGTCCCCGGAGGACGCCGTGCGCTGGGCGGCCGACTGCCGCGCCGCGGGGCTCGCCGTGGGATGCTTCCGGCCTCCTTCCGTTCCCGACGGCATCTCGCGGCTGAGGCTCACCGCCCGTGCGGACCTCTCCGAGGGGCAGATCGAACGCGCTGTACGAGTGATCGGCGAGACGCGACCTTGAGTCGGCGTACCACGGCCGTGCGCCGCCGGACGGGCAGGAACGGGGCCGGGGTCAGAGCCGGTTCGCCACGGCCGTGAACCATGTCCAGCTTTCCGGGGAGAAGAGCAGTGCGGGCCCGGCCGGGTCCTTGGAGTCGCGCACCGCGAGCAGTCCGGCGAGCGGGCCCGCGGCCGGCCGGGCCGTCTCGACGCAGTTGTTGGCTCCCGTGCTGTAGCTGCTGCGCAGCCACCGCACATCGGGCAGATCGGTCGTGGAAGGTACGTTCCGAGGCAGTGCGGTCATGGTGCCTCCTTACGCGCCGTCACCTGTTCCGGCGATGACATCCAACGAGTCCTCGGGGGAGAGGGCGTGGATCCTGAGGGAGTCGAAGGCCTCGGTGTAGGCCCGGAGGTCTTCTTTCCGTTCGAGGTAGAGGCTACTCGTCAAGTGGTCGAGAACAACCACGTCCAGATCGGAAGTGCTCGGAAATGAGAAGATGACGAAAGGGCCGGTGATGCCGATATGCGCCCCCGCGGAGAACGGCAGCACCTGGAGCCGGACCTGTGGCAGCCGCGCCGCCTCCACCAGCCGCGCCCGCTGACGGGCCATCACCTCCGGGCCACCCACCTCCCGGTGCAGCACGGCCTCGTCCAGCACCGCGTCGAGCGCCAGGGGCGGATCCGACCGCAGTACGTCCTGCCTGGCCAGGCGTACCTCCACCAGCGCGTCCAACCGGTCCTCGTCCACCGTGCCCACGGCGGCGCTCGTCACCGCGCGGGCGTACTCCGGGGTCTGCAGCAGCCCCGGAACGACGGAGGTCTCCAGTGTGCGCATCGCGCTGGCCTGCGACTCCAGACTGATGAAGTCGCGGTAGGTGGGTGGCAGCACCCCGCGGTAGGCGTGCCACCAGTGGTCCCGCCGGCCGTCCCGGACCCCGGACAGTACCAGCAGCAACTCCCGCAACTCGTCGTCCTCGACCCCGTACACGTCCAGGAGTAACCGCACATCGGGCGGTTTCACGCCGCTCGCGCCGGTTTCGATTCGGCTGACCTTCGACTGGTGCCAGCCCACCAGCCGGGCCGCCTCACCGCTGGTGAGCCCCGCGCCGGTGCGCAGGGCGCGCAGTTCGGCGCCGAGTTTGCGCCGGCGCACCGCGGGACCGTGCTGCATGGGTCCCTCCTTACTATGACCGGGCCGCCCAAATGCGCTCTGCCGTAGCAGAGTTCACCGCTTTGAGCGACAGATATATGCACATCTTGGTGGATCGCCACCCGCGACCGGCTCGGTGATGGCAGTCTGACGGGCGAAGCACCAGTCCGGGACCGTACTCGAACCATCCGCCTCGTGTCGGACCGCGGTCCCGCGGGAAAGGGACGACGTCGCCATGGCAGACCACCTGGAAGCATCCGTCACTCTGCCGAGCGATCCCGCCTCGGTCTCCGCCGCCCGCTCCTTCGTGATCGGCACGCTTGCGGAGTGGGGCCTGCCGGCGGACACGGACGCCGCCGACACCATCCGGTTGATCGTCTCCGAGCTCGCCACCAATTCCGTGCAGCACACCTTCGGGCAGTCACCCACCTTCACGGTCGACCTCGCCCTCGACCGTGACGAACAGCTGCGCATCGGTGTGACCGACAGCCACCCCCGCTTCCCCAAACGGCTGCCTGCCGCCGTCCAGCAGGACAACGGCCGCGGGATGGTGATCATCCGCTGGCTGGCCGCGGAGAACGGGGGCAAGCTCAGCGTCCGTCCCACCCGCGAGGGCGGCAAGACGGTCTCCATCGCCCTGCCGTGGACCGTCCCGGCCGAGCCGGTGGCGACGACGGTCGTGCAGCCGGACCCATGACCCGGCCCCGGCGAGCGTGAGTGCCCCGGCCGACCCGGCCCCCGGCGCCCCTGGGACCCGACGATGCGGACCCCGGCCGGTCCGAGGCGGCTCGCCGCTCCGGCCGGCCCGGCGCGCCCGGGCCCCGGCCCGCCGAGAGCACGGTGCCCGGCGAGCGCGACGCGCGGAGGACACCGGCGCGGTGCCGGCCCGGGGCGACGGGGAGTCACGACGGGCGGCCGGGCCGCGCGCGGGACCGGAACCGCCCTTGGCGGTCCGGGGGCCGTTCCGGGCGGGACCCCCTCCGTTCGAGTGGTGAGCCCTCCGGCCGGGAGGCCTCGTCCGCCGGACGGGCCTCGTCGGTCCGGCGACGGGTCCCTTCGATCGCCGGGCCTCCTCGCCTCCGCTCGGGTGGGTCGCGTCCGTCCGGTCTCGGGTGCTCCACCCGGAGGATCCTTCGCCGCCGGGTGCGGGCCGGCGCTCCGGCCGGCGGCGGTTCGGGGGCACCACGGCCTCGGTCCGACCGGGATCGACGACTCGTGACGCTGCCGGGCATCGGAGTGGTCCCACAGCTCTTCTTACGGCACGGGGGAGGGCCTGTCCCGCGGGTCGGCCCCCCGGGCCCGCTTCGAGGCGTCCACGGGCCTTGCTGCGGCCCCGGCCCCCACTGCCGCGGAGCGGCCCTTCCGGGACCCCCGCCGTGCGAGGGCACGGCACCCAGCGGTCCCGCCGCCCTCCCGGCCGCGGAAGGTTCCTCGGGCCAGCCGGGCCCGGCGGCGGAACAGGGTCCCCGCGCACCGGACCTGCCCCGCCCGCGGTACGGCCGCCCCGTCCGCTCGGCCGGAGGCGGGGCGCAGCCGCGTCCCGGCCATGGCCGCGGCCGGTTCCCGGGCCCGGTGGCCCACCGGCGGGGTCCACGTCCGCGGCACGGCGCCCGGACGCCGCCGTGCGGTCGTCGCGCAGAGCCCCCTGGGGGGCGCCTCCTGGGCCGCCCGGGCCTCCGCCGGCCTCTCAGGGCCCCGGGGCGGTGACTGCGCGTCAGGGAGCAGCCTCCGCCCCGGGGAGCTCAGGAGCTCAGCTCACGCGCCCGTACCAGACGCTCCTCGTCCAGATCTTCTGCAGTTTGACCACGTCCCCGGTCTTCGGGGCGTGCCAGATCTTCCCCCGGCCGGCGTAGATCCCCACGTGGTAGACGTTCCTGCCCGAGTGGAAGAACACCAGGTCACCGGCCTTGCGGTGGGTGGCGGAGACATGTCGGGTCGTGTTGTACTGCTGCGCCGCGGTCCGCGGAAGCCGCTTGCCCGCCTTCTTGAACGAGTACAGCGTCAGCCCGGAGCAGTCGAAGCGGTGGGGTCCGGTGGCACCCCACTTGTACGGTGCGCCCTTCTTGGAGGCCGCGATCTGGAGCGCCCTGGTGGCCGGCGTGGCGGCAGCGGCTTCGGTGGCCAGACCGGGGACGGCGATGGAGCCGCCGACGGCGGCGAGGGTGAGGGCCGAGGCGGTACCTGCCCGGGCCATCAGAGACGGGACACGATTGAGCGCAGTCATGCGCAACCCTTCGTCAGCCGCCTGTGAAGGATGACCTGTCGGATTCGGGCTGGCGAAGTAGCCCGGTCGCGTCACCGCGACTTCACCCCAAGGGCCGCTCGGAACTGACGTCCCGTCGGCCCGCCTTGCCTGGGTCCTCCACTCCTGCCGATCCACTCCTGTCGACCGGTCGTCCGGGCGGCGGCAGGACTCGGCGTCCGCCCGGACCGCCCCGCCGCTTGTGGCGGGGGCTTGCCGTCAGGAACGGATCTTCACTCACGTGTGTCCGAAAATCCCAATGGAACCGGCAATGTGTGTTGTTGCTCACCACTCACCCGTTCGGGTGGACACCTCCGCGTTCGATCCGGTGTCCACCCCTACGACCACCCCCGGACCAGCGGCGGAGGAGATCGTTCCGCTGTGCGGGCAGGCAGCGTGCGCAACCTCGATGCCCCCGAAATCGGGGGTCCGCCTACGCCGACGGAGGGACCGTCGTTCGGTCCGTTTCAAGCAGGGCCCGACCGTCCCGCTCCGGGGGTACCTGCGGCCACCGACACTGCCGGGGCGTCAACTGTCGGAGCGCTGAGGCAGGGTGACGCGCGCCGTGCGGCGCCCGCCGTCCCGCACGACGAGCGCCCGCGCGAGGGTGCCGGCGTGCGGTTCCGATTCACCCCGTCGGTGCATCGGTGCGAGCGTCTCGCGCAGCGCCACCGTCCTCCCGGCCGGCGCGCGGACCGCGGTGGGTGCCACCGTGGTGCGCCGAGTCGGTCCGGCCGGGCGGCCGACCGCCTCCGGACAACGGTCGATCGGCTCTCCCCCGGCTCTCGTCGGCGCGGGCAGGGGCGGCGGTGCGGAGGACCGTGCCGGCGTGCTCACCTCCCGCCGGTCGGCGGGGCGAGGGTGTCCAGGCGGCTCGGGACGGTCCGATCGGGAAGGCCCGGCCCACCGCCGCCCGGGCGTCGAAGACCCTCTCCGCTCGATGCCGCACCGGCCTCCTGCGGGCGGTGGCCGGTGTGCCGTCCCGCCGGGGCTCGCCGATTCCCCGTGCTGACCCGGGGACGCCGTCCGCACCCTCGTCCGCTTGTTCACTCGCCCGGTTCTCGCCGTCCGGTGCGGTCGGGTTCGGCGGCCGGCGCCGCGCGCACCCCGATCGTGTGCAATGTCCGGCGCGTGCCGCCGCGTAAGCCCGAGACCAGGGGCGGGTCATGTGACGATCAAGGTCTGGTTAACGTCGCTGAAACTCCGGCGAACTAGCCTGCGCATCCACGCCACCAGGGGTTTCTCTTTCCTGATCGCGCCGAATCGCGCCATCTGTCTGTGTGTTACACCTGTCCCCGTCGCGGTGGCTGCGGCAACCGGGCCCCGCACGGTCCGGAGCGAGGATGTGAGGTGGGACGTGCAACTGACCCCGCACGAGCAGGAGAGGCTGCTGATCCACGTGGCGGCCGACGTGGCCGAGAAGCGCCGGGCCCGCGGACTGAGGCTCAACCACCCCGAGGCGGTCGCCCTCATCACGTCGCACATCCTCGAGGGCGCCCGTGACGGCCGCACCGTCGCCGAGCTGATGTCCTCCGGACGCACGCTCCTCGCCCGGGACGACGTCATGGAGGGCGTCCCCGAGATGATCCACGACGTGCAGGTCGAGGCGACCTTCCCGGACGGCACCAAGCTCGTCACCGTCCACGATCCGATCGTCTGAGGAGGCCCCCGATGATCCCCGGAGAGTTCCTCTTCGCCGACGACCCCGTCACCTGCAACGAGGGACGCGAGGTCACCCGGCTCACCGTGCTCAACGCCGCCGACCGGCCCGTCCAGGTGGGCTCCCACTACCACTTCGCCGAGGCCAACCCCGGCCTGGAGTTCGACCGCGCCGCGGCGCACGGCAAGCGGCTGAACGTCGCGGCCGGCACCGCCGTGCGCTTCGAACCCGGGATCCCCGTCGACGTCGAACTCGTCGCGCTGGCCGGCGCCCGCATCGTGCCCGGACTGCGCGGACTGACCGGAGGTGCCCTCGATGCATGAGGTCTCCCGCGCCGCGTACGCCGACCTGTTCGGCCCGACCACCGGCGACCGCATCCGGCTCGCCGACACCGACCTGCTCGTCGAGATCGAGGAGGACCGCAGCGGCGGGCCCGGCCGGGCAGGCGACGAGGCGGTCTTCGGAGGCGGCAAGGTCATCCGCGAGTCCATGGGGCAGTCGCGTGTCACCCGCGCAGAGGGCGCCCCCGACACGGTCGTCACCGGGGCCGTGATCATCGACCACTGGGGGATCGTCAAGGCCGACGTGGGCATCCGCGACGGACGCATCACCGGCATCGGCAAGGCGGGCAACCCCGACACCATGGACGGGGTCCACCCGGACCTCGTCATCGGCCCGGAGACGGAGGTCGTCGCGGGGAACGGGCGGATCCTGACCGCCGGCGCGATCGACGCCCACGTGCACTTCATCTGCCCGCAGATCGCCGACGAGGCGCTGGCGTCCGGCATCACCACCCTCGTCGGCGGCGGCACCGGTCCCGCCGAGGGCTCCAAGGCCACGACCGTGACCCCCGGCCCCTGGCACATCGCGCGGATGTTCGAGGCGATGGAGCAGTACCCGCTCAACATCGGCCTCCTGGGCAAGGGCAACACCGTCTCGCACGAGGCGATGCTGTCCCAGATCCGCGGCGGCGCCCTGGGACTGAAGCTGCACGAGGACTGGGGATCCACGCCGGCCGTCATCGACGCGGCGCTGACGGTGGCGGACCGGACCGGCGTCCAGGTCGCCATCCACACGGACACGCTGAACGAGGCCGGTTTCGTACAGGACACCCTCGCCGCCATCGCCGGCCGGGGCATCCACGCCTACCACACCGAGGGCGCGGGCGGCGGGCACGCGCCGGACATCATGACCGTCGTCTCCCAGGCGCACGTGCTGCCCAGCTCCACGAACCCGACCCGGCCCTTCACCGTCAACACCGCCGAGGAACACCTCGACATGCTGATGGTGTGCCACCACCTGAACCCGACGGTTCCCGAGGACCTGGCGTTCGCCGAGTCGCGGATCCGGCCGTCGACGATCGGGGCCGAGGACATCCTGCACGACCTGGGGGCGATCTCCATCATCTCCTCCGACTCCCAGGCCATGGGGCGGGTCGGCGAGGTCGTCCTGCGGACCTGGCAGACCGCGCATGTCATGAAGCGGCGCCGGGGGGCGCTGCCCGGCGACGGGCGGGCGGACAACCTGCGCGTACGGCGCTACGTCGCCAAGTACACGATCAACCCCGCGCTCGCCCAGGGGCTGGCCCGGGAGATCGGGTCCGTGGAGAGCGGCAAGCTCGCCGACCTGGTGCTGTGGGAACCGGCGTTCTTCGGCGTCAAGCCGCACCTCGTCCTCAAGGGCGGGCAGATCGCCTACGCGCAGATGGGCGACGCCAACGCCTCCATCCCGACCCCGCAGCCCGTCCTCCCGCGGCCGATGTACGGGGCGATCGGACGGGCCCCCGCGTCGAACTCGTTCAATTTCATCGCCCCGTCCGCGATCGAGGACGGACTGCCGGAGCGGCTGCCGCTCGGGAAGCGGTTCGTCGCCATCGAGTCGACGCGGCGGGTCACCAAGGCCGACATGCGCCAGAACGACGCGCGGCCCGAGGTGCGGGTCGATCCCGACAGCTTCGCCGTGCACATCGACGGCGAGCTGGTGGAGACGGAACCGGCGGTGGAACTGCCCATGGCGCAACGCTACTTCCTCTTCTGAGGCCGGGGCGGGTCCTTTCGATGTCACGAGCAGCACTACTGGTCCTGGCCGACGGCCGGTTCCCCGCCGGCGGGCATGCCCACTCCGGCGGGGCCGAGGAGGCCGTCAAGGCCGGGCGGATCACCGGGGCGGCGAGCCTGGAGGACTTCTGCCGGGGGCGGTTGCACACGACGGGGCTGGTCGCGGCCTCCCTCGCCGCGGCGGCGGCCGTCGGCGTCCCCGCCGTGGAACTGGACGCCGCGGCGGACGCCCGGACGCCCTCGCCCACGCTGCGGCTCGCCGCACGACGGCTCGGGCGCCAGCTGATGCGAGCCGCGCGCGCCACCTGGCCGTCGGACGAACTCGACGCCCTCGCAGGGGAGTTCCCCAAGGGGGCGCACCAGCCGGTGGTGCTCGGCGTCGCCGCGCGCTCGGCGGGGCTGGGCGGGGACGACGCGGCGCACTGCGCGGCGTACGAGAGCGTGAGCGGGGCGGCCACGGCGACGGTGCGGTTGCTGAGTCTCGACCCCTTCGAGGCGACCGCGGTGCTGGCGCGGCTGGCGCCGGAGGTCGACCACGTGGCGGACCTCGCCGTCGAGGCGGCGGCCGGGGCGCTGGAGCAGGGGGCCGGTGCGCTGCCCGCGGCGTCGGCACCGTTGCTGGAGATCGGGGCGGAGGCGCACGCGGGATGGGCGGTGCGGCTGTTCGCGTCGTAGCGCGCGCCCGCCCCCGCGCCCGCCCCGCCGGGCGCGTGCCCCGCCACTCCGCGCCCGCCCCTTCCCTTCTCCTGCCCACCTACGGAAAGGATCACCTCCCATGCACCTCGACCACACCCACGGCGGCCCCGGCGCCGTCAGCGCCGACGCCCGGCGGGCCGACGGGAGTCGGAGGGCTCTGCGGATCGGGCTCGGCGGACCGGTCGGTTCCGGGAAGACGGCGACTGTCGCGGCGCTGTGCCGGGCACTGCGGGACGAGAGGTCGCTGGCCGTCGTCACCAACGACATCTACACGCGGGAGGACGCGGAGTTCCTGCTGAAGGAGGCCGTGCTGCCGCCGGAGAGGATCAGCGCGGTGGAGACGGGAGCATGCCCGCACACCGCGATCCGGGACGACATCTCGGCCAACCTGGAGGCGGTGGAGGACCTGGAGGACGAGGTCGGGCCGCTGGACCTCGTCCTCGTGGAGTCCGGCGGGGACAATCTCACCGCCACCTTCTCCAAGGGCCTCGTCGACGCGCAGATCTTCGTGATCGACGTGGCCGGCGGGGACGACATCCCGCGCAAGGGCGGGCCCGGGGTGACCACCGCCGACCTGCTGGTCGTCAACAAGACCGACCTCGCTCCCCACGTCGGCTCCGACCTCGGTCGCATGGCCGCCGACGCCGCGGCGCAGCGCGGCGCCCTGCCCGTGGTCCTGCAGTCGCTCAGGAGCGAGCGGGGCGTCGCGGACGTCGCCGACTGGGTGCGGGCGCAGCTGGCCGCGTGGACGGCGTGAGCACGACGCCCGGCGGTGTGCGGGCCCGTGCGCGGATCGTCGCCCGGCAGGACGGCAGGGGCGGCACGTCCCTGCCGGTGCTGGAGAGCGACGGCCCGCTCGCGCTGCGCCGGACACGCGGGAGCGGGACGGAGGCACGGGTCGTGCTCGTCGGAGCGATGAGCGGGCCCCTCGGCGGGGACCGGTTCGGCGTCGACGCGCATGCGGAGGAAGGCGCCCTGCTGCGCGTGCAGTCGGCCGCCGCCACCATCGCCCTGCCGGGGCAGAGCAAGGGCGAGGCGCACTACGACGTGCGGGTGCACGTCGCCGACCGGGCGGAGGTGAGCTGGTTGCCCGAGCCGCTCATCTCCGCCCGCGGGAGCGATCTGCGCGTCCGCACCGAGGCCGACGTCGCGGCCACGGGCCGGCTGGTGCTGCGCGAGGAACAGGTGCTCGGCCGCGCCGGTGAGGAAACCGGGCGTCTCTCCAGCCGTCTGGCCGTGCGGGTCGGCGGGCGCGTCGTCCTCGACCAGGAGCTGGCGTGCGGGCCGGGCGCGCCGGGCGGCTGGGACGGACCCGCCGTGCTGGCCGGGCACCGGGCCGTGGGCCAACTGGTGCTCGTCAGGCCCGAGTTCCAGGAGCGCCCGGTCACTCCCCGGCGCATCGGCGACGCCTGTGCCGTCGTCCCGCTGGCCGGTCCCGCCGCGCTGGTCAGCGCCGTGGCGGCGGACGGGCTGCGGCTGCGGAGGGCCTTGGACGAGGCCCTCGCGGCGCTGGACCGACGTCCGATGAACGGGTGATCGTCTCCGGTTATCGGATTGGCAAAGAAGGATCGCCGGGGCTGTCCACAGCCGACCCGCAGCGGCAAGGATCCCCTTACCTGTCACAACTAGGTACGGGGAGAAGCGACTTGAGGGACAGTAGCCCGAAGAGGCTTACGGCGGCGCTCGGTTCGGCCGGTGTGCTCGTCGCCGGAACGCTCATAGCCGGCGCGGTCGCCGCGCCCACCGCGAGCGCGAGTGGGCGCACCGGCCTGGACCGTGAGGCGCGCGGCGCCGTGATCGCCGCGACGCGGGCCGCGGGGGCCGGCATCGACTGGCAGGCCTGCCCGGCCGAATGGAGCCTGCCCGCGCCCGTCCAGTGCGGCTGGGTCAGCGTGCCGCTCGACTACACCAGGCCCTTCGGCAAGCAGATCAGACTGGCCGTCGACCGCATCGGGAGCACCGGGACCGAGGAGGAGCACCAGGGCGCCCTCGTCTACAACCCGGGCGGGCCCGGCGGCTCCGGCCTGTACTTCCCGCGCCGGGTCACCACCGAGAACCCCGTGTGGGCCCGCATCTCCCGGGCGTACGACTTCGTGGGCTTCGACCCCCGCGGCGTCGGCCACTCCGCGCCCATCTCCTGCGTCGACCCGCAGGAGTTCGTCAAGGCGCCCAAGCCCGACCCGGTGCCCCGCTCCGAGGACGACAAGCTCGCCCAGCGGGTGCTCGCCCGCAGCTACGCCGAGGGCTGCGCCGCACGCAGCGGCGAGATGCTGCCGCACATGACGACGCCGAACTCCGCGCGCGACCTCGACGTCATCCGTGCCGCCCTCGGCGAGAGGAAGCTCAACTACCTGGGCGTCTCCTACGGCACCTACCTCGGCGCGGTCTACGGAACGCTCTTCCCGGGCCACGTCCGGCGCATGGTCGTCGACAGCGTCGTCAACCCCTCGCGGGAGAAGATCTGGTACCGGGCCAACCTCGATCAGGACGTCGCCTTCGAGGGCCGCTGGAAGGACTGGGAGGACTGGGTCGCCCGCAACGACGCAACCTACCACCTCGGCGCCACCCGCGACGCCGTCCAGGCCGCGTGGCTGGAGCTGCGCGCCACCGCCGAGAAGAGCCCCATCGGCGGGGTCGTCGGCCCGGCCGAGCTGATCTCCTTCTTCCAGAGCGCCCCGTACTACGACTCGGCGTGGGGGCGGACCGCCACGGTGTTCGGCAAGTACGCCGCCGGTGACACCCAGGCCCTCGTGGACGCCGCCGCCCCCGACCCGTCGGACACCGCGGGGAACATCTCCGCCGAGAACGGCAACGCCGTGTACACGGCCGTCGAGTGCACCGACGCGAAGTGGCCCACCGACTGGAACACCTGGGACCGCGACACCACCCGGCTGCACCGGGACCACCCGTTCATGACCTGGGCCAACGCCTGGATGAACCTGCCGTGCGCCACCTGGCCGGCCAAGCAGCGCAACCCGGTCGACGTGCGCTCCCGCCCGGGGCTTCCGCCGGTGCTGCTCGTGCAGTCCACCCGCGACGCCGCCACTCCCTACGCCGGTGCCGTCGAACTCCATCGGCGCTTCACGGGCTCCCGCCTGATCACCGAGCGGGACGCGGGCTCCCACGGCGTGACCGGCCTGGTCAACCCCTGCATCAACAACCGGGTCGACGCCTACCTGCTCACCGGCGCGCTCGACGGCGCAGACGTGATCTGCGCGCCGCACGCCACCCCCCAGCCGTAGGGGCACGGCACCGCACCACCGGGGGCGGGCGGGGGCATCCCGCCCGCCCCCGCCCGCCGGTGACTCAGCTCATCGGCATCCGCGGGAACCGGCGCTCCTTCTCCTCGGCCGCCAGTTCGGCCTTGACGTCGGCCGCGTACTGGTCGACGTACTCCTGCTCGGACAGCGACAGGATCGCGTACATGATCTCGTCGGTGACGGCCCGCAGAATCGCCTTCTCGTTCTCCATCCCGGCGTAACGGGAGAAGTCGAGGGGCTTGCCGAAGCGGATGACGACGGGGCGCAGGTTCGGGACCACCTTGCCGGGCGGCTGCGCCTCGAACGTGCCGATCATCGCGCAGGGGACGACGGGGACCTGCGCCTTCAGCGCCATCACCGCGACACCGACCTTGCCCTTGTACAGACGGCCGTCGTGCGAGCGCGTGCCCTCCGGATAGATGCCGAGCAGCTCACCCTTGCGCAGCACCCCGAGCCCCTCGCGGATGGCCGCGCGCCCGGCGTCCTTCCCGGAGCGGTCCACGGGGATCTGCCCGGCGCTGCGGAAGAACGCCGCGACCAGCCGGCCCTTGATGCCCGAGCCGGTGAAGTACTCCGCTTTCGCGAGGAAGGTGATGCGGCGTTTGAGTATGGCCGGCATCAGGAAGTGGTCGGAGAACGACAGATGGTTGCCCGCCACGATGGCCGGTCCCGACTCGGGCACACGGTCCAGCCCCTCGATCCGGGGGCGGAAGAGCAGTCGCAGCAGCGGTCCCAGGAGAACGTACTTCAGCAGGTAGTAGAACAAGGGGGTCGCTCCTCACTCGGGCGGATCGGCAGAGCCGCCGCGTCCTCGCAGGTCAACCGGCCTGTCATGGGGTGCCAGTGTAGGGGGAGTCGGCGCAGTCGGGGATGGCTGCGGCACCAGCCAACCGCTCCCCACGGGGCGTCATCAACCCCGGCAGCCCAGCCTGGCGCGATCTCTCCCACGGGTCACAGCCGCACGATCACCAGCGCCGTGTCGTCGGTCGCACCGCCGGGCGGCAGCAGTTCCGCCAGCACCGCGTCGGCGAGGACCTCGGGATCGGTCGACCGGTGGCGGCGCAGGGAGTCGGCCAGACGGTCCAGGCCGACGTCGATGTCCTCGCGCCGGCGCTCGATCAGCCCGTCGGTGTACAGCGCGAGCGTGGCGCCCTCGCCGTAGCCGGTGGTGGCCTCGATGCGGGGCATCGGGTTCGGGTGGGCGTCCAGCGGCGTGTCGGTCGCCTGGTCGAGGAACTCCACCCGGCCGTCGGCCTGCACCAGCAGCGGCGGCGGGTGTCCGGCGCTGCTGTAGGCGATGGTGCGGTCGTCGAAGTCGATGAACGTGGTGACCGCGGTCGCCGACTCGGCGCCGTCGACGACGTGCGCGTAGCGGCCCACCACGTCCAGGGCCTGCGCGGGGCCCGCGGCGACCCGGGACGCGGCGCTGAGCGCGCTGCGCAGCTGGCCCATGACGCAGGAGGCCTCCAGGCCGTGCCCGACCACGTCGCCGACCGACACGCCGAGACGGTTGCCGTCGACCAGGTCGACCAGGTCGTACCAGTCCCCGCACACGTTGAGCGCGCCGACCGCCGGCCGGTAGCGCACCGCGGTCCGCCGGTGGCGCACCTGCCGCCGGGTCGGCAGCATCGCCTCCTGCAGGGCCAGCGCCACCTCGCGCTCGCGGGCGTGGGCCCGGCGCAGGCGCTCGTTGAGGTCCTGGAGCTCGCGGGCGCGTGTGTACAGTTCGGCCTCCAGGAGCCGCGGCCGGCCCGCGCCCGGTCTGCCGCGGGCCCGGATCAGCTCGGTGACCTCCTCCACCCGGTGCACCAGCAGCAGAACCTTGCCGTCCGGCCCGCGGACCGGGGCGTTGACCGGGCTCCAGTAGCGCTCCTCCCAGTGGCCCGGGCTCTCGGGGTGTTCGAGGTCGTAGCGCTGAAGGGCCATGGTGTCGCGTTCGCCGGTGGCCAGCACCCTGTACAGGGACGCCTGCAGGTTGCGTCTGCCGGTGGCCGACGGGTCGTTGGGGTTGTCCGGGAAGACGTCGAAGAGGTGGTGGCCGACGACCTGCTCGCGGCGGCGGCCGGTGGTGCGCAGGAAGTCCTCGTTGGCGTCGGTGAACACCAGGTCGGGCGTCAGGACCGCCACCATGCCCGGCAGGGCCTGGAACACCGCCCGGTAGTCGATCGACGTATCACTCATGACCCATGCCCTATCCGCCGTGTTTGTATCATTTTGCCAGGTGGTCGGATGTGTCGGATGCGGGGGACGGTCACGGCCCGGCATCCGTCAGTGCCTGCTCGGCCCAGAGGATCTTCCCGTCGGGGACGAAACGCGTGCCCCAGCGCTGGGTGAACTGCGAGACCAGCAGCAGCCCGCGCCCGCCCTCGTCGTTGGCACGTGGATGGCGCAGATGGGGTGCGGTGGCGCCGGCGTCGAAGACCTCGCAGACCAGGCTCCGCTCCCGGATCAGCCGGAGCCGGATCGGGCCGCCGGTGTACCGGACGGCGTTGGTGACCAGCTCGCTGACGACCAGCTCCGTGGTGGACGCCAGCTCGTCCAGCCCCCACTCGGCCAGTTGCCGCACCGCGGTCCTGCGGGCGTCGGCGACCACGGCGGGATCGTGCGCCAGCTCCCAGGTGGCGACCTGGTGCGCGCCCAGCCGCCGGGTGCGGGCCATCAGCAGTGCCACGTCGTCGTGCGGGCGCGACGGCACCAGGCCCTCGACGACGGCCCGGCAGCGCTGCTCCAGCGAGTCCGCCCGGCGTCCCAGCGCCCGCCCCAGCCGCTCCCGATCCGCGTCCACGGCCCACTGCTCACCGCGCGCCAGCAGCCCGTCGGTGTGCAGGGCCAGCGTGCTTCCCTCCACCAGGTCCAGCTCGACCGACTCGAACGGCGGACCGCCCGCGCCCAGGGTCGGGCCCTGGGGCAGCTCCACGAACGTCACCGCGCCGTCGGGCCCGATCAGTGCGGGCGCCGGGTGACCCGCCGCGGCCATGCTGCACCGCCCGTCGACCGGGTCGTAGACGACGTACACACAGCACGATCCGACGGCCTGGGCGTCGGCGCCCTCGGCGTCCGGCCGCATGCCCTCCTCCCAGGCCGTGCTGGAGACCAGGTCGTCGAGGTGCGCCAGCACCTCCTCGGGCGGCAGATCGAGCGCGGCCAGCGTGCGTACGGCCGTCCGCAGTCGGCCCATCGCCGCCGCGGCGCCGATGCCGTGGCCCGGCACCTCGCCCACCACCAGGGCGACCCGCGCCCCCGACAACGGGATCAGGTCGTACCAGTCGCCGCCCAGGCCGATCAGCTCGTCGGCCGGCCGGTAGCAGGCGGCAGCCTCCACCGCCTCCAGCTCGGGCAGCCGGTGGGGCAGGAGGTTGCGCTGGAGGACCAGGGCGGCGTCCCGCTCACGGGTGTAGCGGCGGGCGTTGTCCATGCAGACCGCGGCGCGCGCGACCAGGTCCTCCGCGAGATCCAGGTCCTCCTCGTCGAAGGGTTCCTGGCGGCGGCGCCGGAAGAACGTGGCCACGCCCAGCGTCACGCCCCGCGCCCGGATCGGCACGATCATCACGCTGTGCAGGCCCAGCTGAAGGAAGGTCGCCTCCCGGCCGACGGGTAGGTGCGTCGCCCACCTCCGGTCCCGCGGTTCCAGCCGCTCCTTCCGCCAGGACCGCCCCGAGACCAGGGCGCGGACCGGCGGGGAGTCCGGCAGGTAGGACGCCACCTCGCCGACGCCGACCATCGCCTCGGGCACCTCAGGGTGCACCGACTGCTGGCCCGCCCGGCGCAGCGGCACCGTCTCCGCGGGGC
This sequence comes from Streptomyces actuosus, assembly GCF_016921115.1. Taxonomy (GTDB): domain Bacteria; phylum Actinomycetota; class Actinomycetes; order Streptomycetales; family Streptomycetaceae; genus Streptomyces; species Streptomyces actuosus_A. The sequence continues at coordinate 38,306 of NZ_JAFFZS010000026.1, read as the reverse complement.
CCGAGGCCTCCGCGCCGCGCAGCACGCAGTCCAGCAGGTCGACGGCGACGAAGTCCGCGAACGCGGGCACGGCCACCTCGGCCAGCTCCTGCGCGGTGCGCGTGACGTCCAGGGTGCGGCCGAGCTGCTCGCCGGCCCGGTCCAGCAGGGCGAGCCGGCAGCGGGCGCGGTACCGGTCGGTGACGTCGGCGACGGTGTAGTAGACCCCCATCGGCCGGCCGTGATCGTCGTCGAGCCGGGTGAACGACATCATGTGCGCGGTCTCCCGGCGCGGCGCGGACCGCACCCGCCCCAGGTGTTCGTAACCGACGACCGGTTCGCCGCTCGCCAGCACCCGGCGCATCTGCGCCTCGATCCCTTCGGCGTCCAGGCCGGGTTGCACATCCCGCAGACGGCGCCCCAGCCGCTGATCGGGCGATCCGCCGCCGAAGCGGGTCAGGGCCTCGTTGGACCACACGTACCGCAGGTCCGTGTCGACGACCGCGATGCCGACCGGGGATCCGGCCACCATCTGCTCCAGCACCGGGCGGCTCATGGCCCAGCCGGGCGCGCCGCCCGTCTCCGACAGCAGTACGAGGCAGCGGGCGGGGCCGCCGCCCTCCAGTGCCGGGGTGATCCTCGCCATCACGCGCAGCGCGCCGCCGTCCCGGCGGCGCGCGGTGAGCAGCCCGGCCCAGCCGCCGTCCGAGCGGCACCGCCCGACCAGTTCCGGGAACCGTTCCGCGTCCGTGTCCACCAGCAGGCCGGCGAAGGCCAGGCCGACCGCCTCGGCCGCCCCGTATCCGAGCAGGCGCCCGGCGTCCCCGGTCCACGCGGCCACCACGCCCCGTTCGTCCAGCAGCAGGGGCGCGGCGTGCGCCACGTCGAACCGTCGGTGGACCGCGTTCTGCTCCTCGAAAGCGCCCACGGTGGACCTCTCTGTCGCTGAGAGTGGTCTACCACCACTTGTCCCCGTCTTCACCCCGCGCGATCCGGAGCGCGGGTGGCGTCCACCGGCCCGCATCCACTGCGGCCCGGGTCCGGCCGCGACCACGGGAGGGGACGAAGCCGCCCGGCAACGCCCTGCGGCGGGGCCTCCCCGGGCACCGGACGCCGGGTGCGAGGGGCGGCGCGGGGGCGTCGAAACGCAGAGAAGCCCCGTCTCCGGTCCCCCGGACGCCGCCGCGACGACGCCCTGAGGACCGGGGACGGGGGCCGGGTGCGGGAAGCGGTGCGCGAGAGCGCAGGCGCGGGGCAGCGGCGCTTCGTCCGCCCGGCCGGCGGAGCGGCCCCCGCGCCGACCGGGGCACCGCACCCGCGCCTCGCGCCGGTGCCTGTCAGACCCCCCGCGCCAGCACCTTCTCCAGGGTCTCCAGCGCCGACTCCAGCTCCGCCCCGGTGATGGTCAGCGGCGGGGCCAGCCGGATGGTCGAGCCGTGGGTGTCCTTGACCAGGACGCCCTCGCGCATCAGGCGCTCGCTGATCTCGCGGCCGGTGCCGATGGCCGGGTCGATGTCGACGCCCGCCCACAGCCCGCGGGCGCGGAAGTCGACGACACCCCGGCCGACCAGGGACTTCAGCCCACCGCGCAGCACCACGCCCAGTTCCGTGGCCCGGCGCTGGTACTCACCCGACTCCAACAGCCCCACCACGGCCGACCCCACTGCGGCGGCCAGCGGGTTGCCGCCGAAGGTCGACCCGTGCTCGCCCGGATGCAGCACGGACAGCACCTCGCGGCGCGCGACCACCGCGGAGACCGGCACGATGCCGCCGCCGAGCGCCTTGCCGAGCAGCAGGACGTCCGGCACGACCCCCTCGTGCTCCACGGCGAGGGTGCGGCCGGTACGGCCCAGCCCCGACTGGATCTCGTCCGCGATCAGCAGGCAGCCCGTCCGGCGGGTCAGCTCGCGGACGCCGGCCAGGTAGCCGTCGTCCGGGATGATCACGCCGGCCTCGCCCTGGATCGGCTCCAGGAGCACCGCGGCCGTGGACTCGTCGACCGCCGCCTCCAGCGCCGCCAGGTCGTTGTACGGCACGATCCGGAACCCGGGGGTGAAGGGGCCGAAGCCGGCCCGTGCCGTCTCGTCGGTGGAGAAGCTGACGATCGTCGTCGTCCGGCCGTGGAAGTTCTCGGCCGCGACCACGATCGTCGCCCGGTCGGCGGGCACGCCCTTCACGTCGTACGCCCACTTGCGGGCCACCTTGATGCCGCTCTCCACGGCCTCCGCGCCCGTGTTCATCGGCAGCATCATGTCCAGGCCGGTCAGGGCGACCAGCCGCTCGGCGAACTCCGCCAGCTGGTCGTTGTGGAACGCGCGCGAGGTGAGCGTGAGCCGGTCCAGCTGCCGGTGGGCTGCCTCGATCAGCACGGGATGCCGGTGGCCGAAGTTCAGCGCCGAGTAGCCGGCCAGCATGTCGAGGTACCGGCGGCCCTCGACGTCCTCGACCCAGGTGCCCTCGGCACGCGCCACGACCACGGGCAGCGGGTGGTAGTTGTGTGCGAGGACCGGCTCCTCCGCACGGATCAGGTCGGCGGAAGAGCGGGCACGGGCGGGTGCGGTCATGAGCGGATCTCCTGGGTGCAGCACTTGATGCCGCCGCCGGCCTTGAGGAACTCGGACAGGTCGACGGGGACGGGGACGTAGCCGTGGGCGTCGAGACGGGCGGCCAGCGCCTCGGCCTGCGGCGCGATGAAGACGTGGCGGCCGTCGGAGACGGAGTTCAGCCCGAAGGCGAGCGCGTCCTCACGGGTGGCGAGCACCGCGTCCGGGTACAGCCGCTCCAGGACCTCCCGGCTGCCCGGGGAGAACGCCTCCGGGTAGTAGGCGATGTTGCCCTCGCCCTCGTCCTCCAGCACGAACAGGGCCGTGTCCAGGTGGTAGAAGCGGGGGTCCACCAGGGCCAGGCTGACCACCGGGTGACCGAAGAACTCCTGCGCCTCCCGATGCGCCTCGCGGGTCGTGCGGAATCCGGTTCCGGCCAGCACGTAGCGGCCCGTCCAGACCAGGTCCCCCTCGCCCTCGCAGACGTTCTCGGGCCGGTACACGTCGTAGCCCGCCGCCTTGAACCACGTCTCGTAGTGCGCCGACTCCGGACGCCGCTCGGGTGCGTGGAACAGCGAGCCGAAGACCCGTCCCGCGACCACGACCGCCGAGTTGGCGGCGAACACCATGTCGGGCAGGCCGGGCACCGGCGCCACCGCGGCGACGTCGTGGCCATGGGCCCGGTAGGCGCGGATCAGAGCCTGCCACTGCTCCTGGGCGAGGTCGACGTCGACGGGGGTGTCGGGATGCATCCAGGGGTTGATCGCGTACTGCACGCCGAAATGTCTGGGTTCGCAGACGAGGAAGCGCCGTCGGCGCGGCACACGGCTGTCGGTCACAGAGGGTTGCCTCCGCTTCCTGATGTCGATGGGATTGACACAAAGGTAGGAAGTGACCGAGACGAGCGACAAGGAACAATGGCTGCGTGTTCGTGCATCAACGCTGCGTCTTGCCGCTGCTCAGCGCACGTCTGCTGCGCTCTGCGGCGCGGGCTGGCTCGCGCCCGCCTCCGGACTCTCCGGGATGAGATGGGACAGCACCATCACGCTGATCGTCTTCCGGATGAACGGCACGGTACGGATCCGCTCCAGCACCTCCTCGAAGTGGTCCACGTCCCGCGCCCGCACGTGCAGCAGCGCGTCGGCACCACCGGTCACCGTCATCGCAGCGGTGATCTCCGGATGGTTGCGCACCACCTCCGCCAGCCGCCGCGGCGGCGCCGCCCCCTCGCAGTACACCTCGACGTACGCCTCCGTGCGCCAACCCAGCGCCGACGGCCGCACCGTCGCGGTGAACCCGGTGATCACGCCCGTGTCCCGCAACCGGTCCACACGCCGTTTCACGGCGGTCGAGGAGAGTCCGATCGCCGTGCCGATCTCGGCGAAGCTCGTGCGGGCGTTCGCCATCAGGGCAGTGATGATCTTCCGGTCGAGCTCGTCGAACGGGGCGGTCCTGCTGTTCATGCGGGCACTGTATCCAGCGCGCATCCTGCGGGAACGGCAGCGGTACGCGCATGTCCAGCGCCGCTGATTGCTCCTACACTCACCGTTCATGCTGCGCGCCCTCGCCGTCGACGACGAACTCCCCTCGCTGGAGGAACTCCTCTACCTGCTGAGCGCCGACCCGCGGATCGCCGGCGTGGAAGGCGCCGGCGACGCCACCGCGGCCCTGCGCCGCATCAACCGGGCCCTGGAGTCCGGCCCCGGCGGGCCCGACGCCGTCGACGTCGTCTTCCTCGACATCCAGATGCCCGGCCTGGACGGCCTCGACCTGGCCCGGCTGCTCACCGGGTTCGCCCACCCGCCGCTCGTCGTGTTCGTCACCGCACACGAGGACTTCGCCGTGCAGGCCTTCGACCTCAAGGCCGTCGACTACCTCCTCAAACCCGTCCGCAAGGAGCGACTCGCCGAGGCCGTCCGGCGCGCCGCCGAACTGCGCGGCACCGCGTCCCGCATCCCCGTGCACGAACCCGACCCCGACCACATCCCGGTCGAACTCGGCGGAGTGACCCGCTTCGTCGCCGTCGACGACATCACCCATGTCGAGGCGCGGGGCGACTACGCCCGCCTGCACACCGACAAGGGCAGCCACCTCGTCCGCATCCCGCTGTCCACCCTGGAGGAGCGGTGGCGCGCCCGCGGCTTCGTCCGCATCCACCGCCGCCACCTCGTCGCCCTGCGCCACATCGGGGAGCTCCGCCTGGACGCCGGCACCGTCAGCGTCGTCGTCGGCGGCGAGGAGCTCCAGGTCAGCCGCCGCCACGCGCGCGAACTGCGGGACCTGCTGATGAGGAGGACCTGACCGTGCCGCAGGACCGCACCGAGCGCCGCGTCGTCGTCACCGGCCCGCCCCGGCACACCCGCGGCACCCTCGGGCCGCACCGCCCGCGCACCGAGATCGACGAGCAGACCACCCTCGGCCACACCTACGTCCGCTCCCTGATGCGCACCCAACTGCGCGCCGCCCTCACCGTCCTCGCCGTCCTCGGGCTGCTCGTCGGCCCGCTGCCGCTGCTGTTCGCGGCCATGCCCGGCACCCGCCGCCTGGAATGGGCGGTCCTCGGCTTCTGCCTCTACACCCCGCTGGTCCTGCTGGGCCGCTGGTACGTCCGCCGCGCCGAGCGCAACGAGCGGGACCTCGTACGCCTGGTCGAGGACAGATGAGCCCCACCGAGGAACGATGAACCCCGGCTACGCCGTACCCGCCGTCGCCCTCGTCGTCGTGGCGACCGTCCTGGTCGGCGCCTTCGGCCTGCGGATGTCCCGGACGACCTCCGACTTCTACGTCGCCTCCCGCACCGTCGGCCCCCGCCTCAACGCCGCCGCCATCAGCGGCGAGTACCTCTCCGCCGCCTCCTTCCTCGGCATCGCCGGCCTGCTCCTCGCCCAGGGACCCGACATGCTCTGGTACCCGGTCGGCTACACCGCCGGATACCTCGTCCTGCTGCTCTTCGTCGCCGCCCCGCTGCGCCGCTCCGGCGCCTACACCCTCCCCGACTTCGCCGAGGCCCGGCTCGCCTCGCGCCCGGTACGGCGGCTCGCGGGCACCTTCGTCGTCGGCGTCGGCTGGCTCTACCTGCTGCCCCAACTCCAGGGCGCCGGGCTGACCCTGACGGTCCTGACCGGCGCGCCGGACTGGCTCGGCGGAGTGATCGTCGCCGCCGTGGTCACCGCGACGGTCGCCGCGGGCGGCATGCGCAGCATCACCTTCGTCCAGGCCTTCCAGTACTGGCTCAAGCTCACCGCCCTGCTCGTCCCGGTCCTCTTCCTGGCCGCCGCCTGGCACGCCGACGGATCCCCGCGGCACGCCTTCGAGGAACCGGCCGCATTCCGTGACCAGCGCACGGTCCGCGTCGGCGACCGCCTGGACCTGAAACTGGACCACCCGCTCACCGTCACCGTCGACGGCACCGTGGACGGCCGCCCCCACCAGGACACCCGGCTCACCCTGCCCGCCGGAACCCACCGCATCGAGCACGGCACCCGGCTCACCTTCGCCCCGGGCACCCCCGTCCCCGCCGCCCACCGCGCCCCGGGTGACGCCCTCACCCCCTCGCACGCCGAGAGCCGCGGCGAACGCCCGCTGTACGCCACCTACGGGCTGATCCTCGCCACCTTCCTCGGCACCATGGGCCTGCCCCATGTCGTCGTCCGCTTCTACACCAGCCCGCACGGTGTCGCCGCCCGCCGCACCACGGTCGCCGTCCTCGCCCTGATCGGCGCCTTCTACCTGCTCCCGCCCGTCTACGGTGCCCTCGGCCGCCTCTACGCCCCCGAACTCACCCTCACCGGCGACGCCGACGCCGCCGTCCTGCTGCTGCCGGGCCGGATGATCGGCGGCGTCGGCGGAGACCTGCTCGGCGCGCTGGTGGCCGGGGGCGCCTTCGCGGCGTTCCTGTCCACCGCCTCCGGGCTCACCCTGGCCGTGGCCGGCGTCCTCACCCAGGACGTCCTGCCCTCGCGCGGCGTCCGGCACTTCCGCCTCGGCACGCTGATCGCCATGGCCGTGCCGCTCGGGGCGAGCGCCCTGGTCGGCGGGCTGCCCGTGGCCGACGCCGTCGGCCTGGCCTTCGCGGTGTCCGCCTCCTCGTTCTGCCCGCTGCTCGTCCTCGGCATCTGGTGGCGCAGACTCACCCCGCCGGGCGCGGCGGCCGGCATGCTGATCGGCGGCGGGTCGGCGTTCGCCGCGGTCGCCGCGACCATGGCCGGCTTCCCCGGCACGGGCACGGCGCACGCCCTGCTCGCCTGGCCGGCTCTCTGGTCGGTCCCCCTGGGCTTCCTCACCATGGTGCTGGTGTCCCTCGCCACCCCGGGCCGCGTCCCGGTGGGCACCGCGGCGATCCTGGCCCGCTTCCATCTGCCGGAGGAACTGCACACGGAGGTGACGACGGCGTGAGCGGCTTCCTCGCCGGACTGCTGATCGCGGCGCTTCCCCTGCTCGCCTCCGGGTTCTGGCTCGGCCGGCGCACCGCTCGCCCCACCGGTCTCGGCGGACTGGGCACGCCGGTGGAGCACGCCACCTTCGAGACCCTGCACACCGCCTCGCTCGCCGCGCCGCCGCTGCGGGCGGGCCTGACCGAGGAGACGGCCCGCAGGTCGGCCCGCCGGCTGCGCTCACTCCTCGGCACGGACGCCCTGTGCCTGGCCGACGACCGGCAGGTGCTGGTCTGGGACGGGGCGGGCGCCCATCACCGCGCGGAGGTCATGGAACGGCTGGCGGGCCCCCTGGCGACCGGCCGCGGCGAGGCCTTCCCGCTGGGCTGCCACACCCCCGACTGCCCGGTGCGCTGGGCGGTGGTCGCCCCGCTCACCGTCGACGACCGCGTGCACGGTGCGCTGGTCGCCTGCGCGCCCCGCGAGTCGGCGGTACTGGTCCGGGCCGCGGGCGAGGTGGCCCGCTGGGTCTCCGTACAGCTGGAGCTCGCCGATCTGGACGCCTCCCGCACCCGCCTGATCGAGGCCGAGATCAGGGCTCTGCGCGCCCAGATCTCCCCGCACTTCATCTTCAACTCCCTCGCGGTGATCGCGTCGTTCGTCCGCACCGACCCCGAGCGTGCCCGCGAACTCCTGTTGGAGTTCGCCGACTTCACCCGCTACTCGTTCCGCAGGCACGGCGACTTCACCACCCTCGCCGACGAGCTCCACGCCATCGACCACTATCTGGCGCTGGTCCGGGCCCGCTTCGGGGACCGGCTGTCGGTCACCCTGCAGGTCGCCCCCGAGGTGCTGCCCGTCGCGCTGCCCTTCCTCTGCCTCCAACCGCTCGTCGAGAACGCGGTGAAGCACGGCCTCGAAGGCCGCACGGACGACTGCCGCATCCAGATCACCGCGCAGGACGCGGGCGCCGAGGCCCTCGTCGTCATCGAGGACGACGGCACCGGCATGGACCCCGTCCTCCTGCGCCGCATCCTCGCCGGAGAGGTCAGTCCGTCCGGCGGCATCGGCCTGTCCAACGTCGACGACCGGCTGCGCCAGGTGTACGGCGACGACCACGGCCTCGTCATCGAGACCGCCCCCGGCGCGGGCATGAAGATCACCGCCCGGGTGCCGAAGTACCAGCCGGGCGTGCACTCCGCCGGCCGGCCCACCGGGACGTGAGCCGGGTCAGGCGTTGCGCGTGGCGATCATCCCCAGGGTGATCAATCCCAGCACGACCCAGCCGAACCACAGCCAGCCGTTGCTGCCCAGGGCCACCGTGTAGGCCGTCACGACGACGAGCCCTCCGATGGTGAGCGCTCCCATGGTCTTGGTGGAACCGGGCGTGGGTCCGGGCATCGCGACACCCTCCTCATGGCTCGTCTCCCTCCATGGTGCCCCCGTTCTGCCTCCGCACCGTGCAGACGGCGAAATGCGTCCCGGACTTCCACGGGCCCTCGCTGGTCCAGGACCCCGACCCGTAGACGGAAGGGTCGAATCCGTAGTCGGCCGGCGGCACGTCCCGCGCACATGCGTCGTCCGACGCGGTACGGGCCCGCGCGAACGTCATCGCATCCCCCATCCGGGTGAACCCGAGCACCATCTCGTCGTGCGCGCCCGCGCAGGACACCAGCCGGGCGCCCCGCCCGGACCGTGTCTCCAGGCAGTCCCGCCGTTGCATCGTCTCGACCTCGGTGAAGGCGGAGCCCAGCCTGCGGTGCCCGCCCAGCGGGCCGTAGACCGGCCCGTGGGCGCCCAGCAACAGGCACGCGGTCCGCCGCCCGGAGGCCACGAAGCCCTCGGCGGTGGGCACGACGGCGACACTGCGCACGTCCGCAAGCCCCTCCCGCACCCCCCGGGTCCGCTCCTCGCACCGCTGCGGCCCCAGCCTGCGCGCCTCCGCGGCCGTCCCGGCGGCGACGAACGCCATCACCTGCCCGTCGGGCGCCTTGTCCCGGCAGGTGGGGTCCAGCGTCAGCCGGGGCGTCCCGGTGAACCGGACCCCGCCGCTCCAGGAGGCCAGCACGCAGTCGCCGTCCCGCAGCGGCGCGGTGAGCCCCACGACGTCGCCGTACGGCCCGACCGGCCCGCCGGGTACCTGGTGCGTCAGGGCGTACCAGGTACCGCCCAGCACGAGCGCCGAGCCGAGCAGACCGGCGAGGACGGCCAGGACGGCCTGCCGAACGCGCCCCCGCCTCCGGGCCGGGCGCGGCCCGGAACCCCGCGGGGACGGTGGCCCGGGCGCCGGTCCGGGCGCCGGTCCGGGAGAGGGTGGCGGTGGCCCGGGCGCCGGTCCGGGAGGCGGCGGCGACGGCGGCCCGGGCGCGCTCCAGTGCGGCTGCGAGCCGAGGTCCGTCGCCGTCCGGGCGTACGGCTCCGGCTGCGGCTGCGGCGCCACGATCAGCGCCAGCGCGGCCTCCGCCTCCGCCGCGCCGATCCGCTGCGCCGGGTCCTTGGTGAGGAACGCGGTCAGGACCGGGCCCAGCGCGCCGGCCCGCACCGCCGGGCGCGGCTCCTGGGTGACGACCGCCGTGATCTCCGCCAGGTGCGACGCGCGCTCGAACGGTCCGCAGCCCTCGACACCGTAGTAGAGGGTGCAGCCCAGGGAGAACAGGTCCGCGGCGGGGGTGGGCGGCCCGCCGGTGGCCCGCTCGGGCGCCAGGTACCCGGCTGTGCCGACGAGCATCGAGCTCATCGTGTAGCGGGTCTCCCCGGTGTCGGGCTGCAGGGAGATGCCGTAGTCGGCGAGCAGGACCCGGCCGTGGGGCGCGCCGGTGCGTTCGGGGGCGAGCAGGATGTTCGCGGGTTTCACGTCCCGGTGCAGCACGCCCCGCTCGTGGCCCGCGGTGAGGGCGTCCAGCACGGCCAGTCCGACGCGGGCGCACTCGGCCGGGGAGAGCGGCCCGTGCCGGGCGACCAGCTCCCGCAGATCGACGGCACCGGGGACGTACTCCATGACGATCCACGGAAGCCCCTCGTGCTCCAGCACGTCGTGCACGGTCACCACGTGCGGGTGACCGCGGAGCCCCGCCGCGTGCCGGGCCTCCGCCCGGGCCCGCGCGACGCGCTCCTCCCGCTCGGCCCCCGCCTCGTCCGGGTCCCGGAACGCGATCTCCTTCAGCGCGACGTCGCAGGCAAGTCTCCGGTCGTGGGCGAGCCAGACATGACCCATCCCGCCGCTGCCGAGCCGGTTCAGCAGCAGATACCGGTCGGCGACGAGCCGGCCCACTCCCGATGTCGGTGATCCTGGGGGCATCCGGTGACCTCCGGTGTCTGCGGCGGGTGCTACGGCCGTGGGGCGGGACCGGTGGGGACGGCCGTCCCCCCGGCTCCGGTGGAGTCCGGAGGGGGCTGCGCGGGCCCGGAGCCCGGCCCCGACGTTCCGCCGGTGCGCTCCGGGCCGCTGCCGTCACCCGGCGGGGCAGAGCCCCTCCCGCGCGCCGGGCCGCCGGTGACGGTGGCCGTCCGCTCCGGAGACCGGCCCGCGGGGGGTGGACCCGGCTCCGGCGGACCGCCGGACGGGGGCGGCGCAGGGGACGCCGTCGGCTGGCCGGGGGTGGAGCCGAAGGCCGTGGGCAGGGCCGTGGGCGGAGTCGGCGACGGGGGGCTCGTCGGAGGGGTCGAACCCGGCGATCCTTCCGACGGCGACCCGCTTCCCGGCCCCGGTGAGCCGGGGCTGTCCGTTCCCGGGCCCGGCGAGTCGGGGCCGGGTGTGCCGGGGTCGGTCGTGCCGGGGTCCGGCGAGTCGGGGCTGTCCGTTCCCGGGTCCGGTGAGCGGGGGCTGCCCGTCCCGGTTTCGGGGGGCCACGAACCGGCCGGGGGAGGGGAGGTGGAGGCGTCGTCCGACGGGACCACGCTCAGGGTGACGTACTCCCCGAACCGCAGGGAGGTCCCCGCCGGGGGGTCGGACCCTGTGACCCGCGTGGAGTCGGACGGCGGCTCGCGGCCTGCCCAGGCCACGGCCAGCCCCGCATCCGTCAGTTCGCGGCCGGCGCGACCGAACGTGGTCCCGGTCACGTCCGGCACGGCACGGCGCTGCCGCGTGTCGAACGCCGAGTCGTCCTCGCCCGTCGATCCCACCGGCCGCTCGATGCCGCGGTCCGGCTCGTCGACGTCGACGAGAGCCAGGCGCTCCAGCTGGTGCGGGGCCGGCCGCACGGCGACCACCGAGGAGGGATCGTAGTCCCGCCATTTCCTGTTGCCGTCCGTGAAACGAACGGATATCCGTCCGGTGTCACCGGCGAAGGGGCGCAGCGGATTTCCGCACGAACACTTCACGGCCGGAAGTCCCTGCCGGTCGACGAGCACGGCGATTCCGGCCTGGAGAAGGGAGTCGAAGGGGACGGCTTTTCCCTGCTTGTAGTCGTGGTTCTTCACGAGAGTGTCGTGGCGCAGGAGGACGGGAGTGAGCCGGTCCAGATATTCCGGGATCTCGCCTGTCCGGATTCCCAGGACCGCTGCCCACACCTGCGCCTTGCGGCGCTGGGCGGGATCGGTGAGGAACCGTTCGAGTCTGTCGACGTCGCAGGCCGTGGGCTGCCTGCTGCCGCCGTAGAGACCGGGCGTGTCCCCCTGCTGCAGGGTGCCTCCGGGCGCGGGGCGCGCCCGCACGCCGGCGTCCCGGCCCAGTTTGTCGTTCTCGTCGAAGAAGGGCGCGAGAGAGGGCACACCGGAGGCCACGGCTTTCACCGCGGACACGGGATCGACCCGATCGCACCCGCTCAGCATCAGAATGCAGACCAATATCGTGGTCCGGACCGCACGCAATGTCATCCCCGCTCCCCCCGGCGGTTCCCGCATTGCGCTTCATGCTACTGAATGGAAAAGCCTTTCACTGCCCGCGCGCGTTCAATGAGGCCAAATAGGCGTTGTACGCCTGGAGTTCCTTGTCGCCGTCGCGGTCGGCGGCCCGGTCGGAGCGCCGGGCCTGCCGCTGCTCGGAGCGGTACCACTGGAACAGCAGGGCGATCAGCACGAGCACCGACGGCACCTCGCTGAACGCCCAGGCGATGCCGCCGGCCGCGTTCTGGTCGGAGAGGGCGTCGATGCCGAGCGAGGCCGGGGGGTTGTCGAAGGTCTCGACCATCACCGTCGACGCCATCATCAGGGCGATCCCGAAGAACGCGTGGAACGGCATGCCCGCGAACAGCTCCAGCATCCGCATGAGGTGGCCCGGCCGGTGCGGGCCTGGGTCGACGCCGATGATCGGCCAGAAGAACACCACGCCGACGGCGAGGAAGTGCACCATCATCGCGACGTGCCCGGCGCGCGAGCCCATCAGCAGGTCGAACAGCGGCGTGAAGTACAGCCCGTACAGGCTCGCGATGAACATCGGGATCGTGAACAGCGGGTGCGTGACGACCCGCATGTAGCGGCTGTGCAGCAGCGCCAGCAGCAGCTCGCGCGGCCCCTTCCGCCCGCGCCCGGCCACCGGCAGGGCCCGCAGCGCCAGCGTGACCGGGGCGCCGAGCAGGATCAGGATCGGGGAGAGCATGCTGATCACCATGTGCTGCACCATGTGCACGCTGAACATGGCCATCCCGTAGTCGTTCAGCCTGGTGCACATCATCAGCCAGATGGTGAGCACACCGATGACGTACGACACGGTCCGCCCCACGGGCCAGCTGTCCCCGCGCCGCCTCAGCCGCACGACGCCCCAGCCGTAGAGGGCCAGTCCGAGGAGGCAGGCCACCAGGAAGAACGGGTCCGCCGAGAAGCCCAGAGCCCGCCCGAGCGTGAACGGCGGCAGATCCATGGTCATGCCGTGCCCGCTGTGATCCATCCGCCGGCTCCTGATTCGTGGGGGGTTGTGCTGTGTGTCCGGACCAAGACTAGAACTGCCCCCGGTCACGCTCGTGACCGGGGGCAGGGGCGATCGGCCCCGGGGGCGGGGTCCGGGGCGTGGTCGGACATGCGGGCGCCCGCCCGGTGACCGGGCGGGCGTTCTGGGCGCGGGGCCCTACAGCACGCACTCCGCTTCGGCGTACCGCTCCGTGGGAACGGTCTTCAGCGTCTCCACGGCCTCGGCCAGCGACACCATCACGATGTCCGTGCCGCGCAGGGCCGTCATCATCCCGAACTCCCCGCGGTGCGCGGCCTCCACCGCGTGCCATCCGAAGCGCGTGGCCAGCACCCGGTCGTACGCCGTGGGCGTCCCGCCCCGCTGCACGTGCCCGAGGATGACCGGCCGCGCCTCCTTGCCGAGCCGCTGCTCCAGCTCCACGGCGAGCTGGCGGGCGACCCCCGCGAACCGCTCGTGACCGTAGATGTCCTTGCCGCCCTCGTCGAAGGCCATGGTGCCGGGCTCGGGCTTGGCCCCCTCCGCCGCGACGACGATGGCGAACCGCTTGCCCGCCTCGAAGCGCTCGCCGACCTTGCGGGTCAACTCGCCGATGTCGAAGGGCCGCTCGGGTACGACGACGGCGTGGGCGCCGGCCGCCATGCCCGAGTGCAGCGCTATCCAGCCGGTGTGGCGGCCCATGACCTCCACGATCAGCACCCGCTGGTGGGACTCGGCTGTGGTCTTCAGCCGGTCCAGGGCCTCGGTGGCGACTCCCACGGCCGTGTCGAAGCCGAAGGTGACGTCGGTGACGGCGATGTCGTTGTCGATGGTCTTCGGGACGCCGACGATCGGCAGGCCGTTGTCGGAGAGCAGCCGGGCCGCCTTCAGCGTGCCCTCACCGCCGATCGGGATGATCGCGTCCAGGCCGAGTTCCGCGACGTGGCCGCGGGCCCGCTCCACGCCGTCCCGCAGGTGCTCGGGGCGGACCCGGGAGGAGCCGAGGATGGTGCCGCCGCGGGCGAGGATGCCGCCCACCGCGTCGAGGTCGAGCTTGAGGTAGTCGCATTCCAGGAGACCTTTCCAGCCGTCCCGGAAGCCGATGACCTCGTCGCCGTGGTCGACGACGGCGCGGTGCACGACGGACCGGATGACGGCGTTCAGGCCGGGGCAGTCGCCGCCGGACGTGAGGACACCAATGCGCATAGCCCGAAAAACCTTCTCCACAGGGGGCCGGGACCGGACCGCGCTGTCCGGCTCGATCCCCGCCACCCTAGCGGCAACGGGCGGGGGTGCCGAACCATGCGTCCGCCTGCTGGACCAGGCCGCTCACCTGTGCGGATGAGGCATCAGACGGGCCACGCGGATCCTGCGGCACGGCTGTGGACGAGGCGGCTGCGGCTGCGGGGGAGGCGGGTGCCCGCACGCCTGGTGCGGTGATCGGAGAGGTCCGCCGGCCCCTGTGGGCCGGCTCACCTCCCGGTCACCGCACGGTGCCGCGTCAGGCGGGCTGCTGCGCAGCGGCGATGCGCTCGCTGCGCAGCGCGTCGTACCAGCGGTCGTCGGTCGGGGGCAGCGCGTTCACGTCGAGGGCCAGCTTCAGCAGCAGGTCCGCGACGAGCGGGTTGCGGGCGAGCACCGGCCCGTGCATGTACGTGCCGAAGACGGTGCCGTTGTACGCCCCTTCGGTGCCGTCGCCCGCGCCGTTGCCGTTGCCCAGGCGCACCTGGGCGAAGGCGCGGGCGGTCGGGCCGAGGTGGGTGACGCCCTGGTGGTTCTCGAAGCCCGTCAGCTGCGGCAGGCCGAGCTGCGGGTCGATGTCCCCGAGGACGTCGCCGACGCACCGGGCGCCCTCGCCGCGCACGGAGACCACGTCGAGCAGGCCGAGGCCGGGCTCGCGCTGGCCGAGGTCGTTGATGAACTCGTGGCCGAGGATCTGGTAGCCGGCGCAGACGGAGAACACGATGGCGCCGTTGTCCACCGCCCGGTGCAGACCGCCGTCGCGGCGCAGCCGCTCCGCCGCGAGGCGCTGCGGGCGGTCCTCGCCGCCCCCGACGAGATAGATGTCGCCGGAGGTCGGGATCGGCTGGTCGCTGCGCACGTCGAGCCGGGCCACGTCCAGGCCGCGCTGACGCGCGCGGCGTTCCACGACGAGGACGTTGCCCTGGTCGCCATAGGTGCTGAGCAGGTCGGGGTACACCCATACGACCCGCAGGCTGTTGTCGCTCACGAAAGTCCCCTGGTGTCTCAGTTGCCGACCCGGCGGCGCAGGTCCTGGAAGGCGGTGTAGTTGGCGATCACCTCGATGCGCCCCGGCGGGCACATCTCCACGGCCTGGTCGAGGTTGTCGCAGACCTGGAAGTGCTGGTCGGCGACCTCCAGGCGGACCGCGAGGTCGAGTTTGCGGTCACCGATGACGAAGATCGGGTGGCCGGTCAGACGGGTGTAGTCGACGTCCCACAGCCAGGAGGTGTCGGTGCCGTCGGCGCCGCGCGCGTTGACCGACAGCACGACCGGTGCGGGCGGCCCGTCGATCAGTGAGAACGTCTCCAGCCAGCCGGCCGGGTTCTTCGCGAGCAGCAGCCTGAGGTCGCGGTTGTGGAACTGGACCACGTCGTAGCGTCCGGCGACGGCCTGCACCTGGTACATGCGCTCCAGCGCGACCTGCGGCGGTACGCCGAAGACGGCGGCGACGGCCGCGGAGCTGGCGGCGTTGGCCTTGTTGGCGCGGCCGGGCAGCTGCAGGTGGATCGGCCAGGCCGAGCCGTGCGGGTCGAGGACGTGTTCGCCGTTGAGCACCCAGCTCGGGGCCGGGCGGCGGAAACCGCAGTCGCCGCAGAACCAGTCCTCGCCGGGCCGCTGCATCACGCCGCCGCACGACGGGCAGGACCAGGCGTCGTCCTTCCACATCTGCCCCGCGGCGACCCAGATCACGTTGGGGGAGGAGGACGCGGCCCAGACCACCAGCGGGTCGTCGCAGTTGGCGACGATGACCGCCTTGGAGCCCGCGAGGCCCTCGCGCCAGTTCTCCGCGAGCATGCGGGTCTCGGCGGCGCGGTCCAGCTGGTCTCGGGAGAGGTTCAGCAGGGCGATGCACTTGGGCTCGGTGTCCCGGGCGACCCCGGCGAGGTACTTCTCGTCGACCTCGATGACCGCGAACTTCGCCTCCGTACCGCCCGCGAGCGCCGATGTGATGCCGGCGGGCATGTTGGCGCCGAGGGCGTTGGAGACGACCTCGCCCGCGGCGCGCAGTGCCTCGGCGATCAGGCGTGTGGTGGTGGTCTTGCCGTTGGTCGCCGACACCAGGACGACGTCCAGGTGCTGGGCGAGCTTGGCGAGGAGGTCGGGATCGAGCCTGAGCGCCACCCGGCCCCCGATCACCGAACCGCTGCCGCGTCCCGCGGCGCGCGATGCCGCAGCGACCGCCTTGCCCGCGGTCACGGCCAGCTTGGCCCGTGGCGTGAGCGGGTCCGAGTTGCCTGCCATCAGTTCTCGATCCTCCTTGCGTACGCGCCGCGCCTGAAGCCTGACGGCCACGTGGTGTGGACCTCAGCCTATCGAGATCCCTTCGCACCGCTGAACCTCGGTCCACGTGCGGCGGGCGTGGACCGATGGCACCGTACCCTTGCCGCCATGCGACACGGCCCGATCCCGGGCGCCCGCGGGCGCGTCCGGCCCCTCACCCTGCTCGGCGACCCGATGCTGCACCGGCCCTGCCAGGAGGTCACCGACTTCGGCCCGGAACTTGCGGCGCTGGTCGAGGACTTGTTCGCCACGATGTACGCGGCCCGCGGCGTGGGGCTGGCGGCGAACCAGGTCGGCGAACCCCAGAGGGTGTTCGTGTACGACTGCCCGGACGACGACGATGTCCGGCATATCGGTCATGTGGTGAATCCGCGGCTGGTCGAGGCCGACGGTGTGGCGGTGAGGGGGCCGGAGGGCTGTCTGTCCCTGCCGGGGCTGGAGGCGGGGACGGAGCGCTACGACCACGCGGTGGTCGAGGGGCGCACGGTGGCCGGGGAGCCGGTCACCGTGCACGGGACGGGTTTCTTCGCCCGGTGCCTGCAGCACGAGACCGATCACCTGGAGGGCAGGGTCTACGCGGACCGGCTCACCGGGCTGCGCCGCCGCAGGCTGATGCGGCAGATCGGCCGGGCCCCCTGGCGTCGGGCGGACTGACCGGCCGCCGGCGCGCGGCCGGTCCTCGTGCGGGGGGATCCCGGTCAGAACCCAGGGCCGCCCACCCTGTCCCCGGCCGCGGCGAGCCGGCCCCACAGCAGGTCGGCCAGACTCCGCACCAACTCGGCGCGCGAGCAAGGGCGTTCGCCGAGCCACCAGTCCCCGGCGGCGTGCATCATGCCGACGATGCCGTGCCCCCACACCCGGGCGAGCCGCTGGCCCTCCGGGCCGAGGTCGAGGCGTTCCTCGATGACGGTGGCCAGCTCCTCGCCCATCCTGCGCAGCAGCGGCGCCGAGTGCTTGCCGACGTCGAAGCCCTGTTCCCCGCTCTGGCCGCCTTCCGCCGGATGCATCAGGAAGCGGTAGACCTGGGGGCGGGCCTCGATGGCGCCGAGATAGGTGTCGAGGGTGGACTCGACGCGTTCCCTGCGGTCCGCGGGGGCGTCCAGTGCCGCCCGTAGCGAGTCGAGCAGTGCGTCCGTGTGCCGTTGGGCCAGGGCCGCGTACAGGCCGCCCTTGTCCCCGAAGTGCCGGTAGAGGATCGGCTTGGTGATGCCCGCCTCCGCCGCGATGGCGTTCATCGAGGCCTGCGGTCCGTCGCGCAGCACCACCCGGTCGGCGGCCTCCAGCAGTTCGCGCCGTCGGCGATCGGCGGACCGCTGCTGCTCGGTCCGCTGTGTGGTGTCCATGTGCTCTCCCCACCCGTGCTGTTTCGGTGACGCCTGCGCAAACTAACACTGACGGTCCTGTCCAGCTCGAACGGGCTGCCGACGAGTCATCAGGAGTTGACATTTCCTACCGGCCGGTAACACACTCGTGTTACCGCAAGTAACATGCATGTGCGCCGCTGGAGGGGACATGGCCGAATTCACCATGGAGCTCAACGACGAACAGAAGGAGGTCCGGGACTGGCTGCACGGCTTCGCCGCCGACGTCATCCGTCCCGCCGCCGCCGAATGGGACGAGCGTGAGGAGACTCCCTGGCCGGTCATCCAGGAGGCCGCCAAGGTCGGCATCTACTCCCTGGACTTCTACGCCCAGCAGTACTTCGACCCCACCGGTCTCGGCATCCCCATGGCCATGGAGGAGTTGTTCTGGGGTGACGCGGGCATCGCCCTCTCCATCGTCGGCACCGGCCTCGCCGCCGTCGGCGTGCTCGCCAACGGCACCGAGGAGCAGATCGGCACCTGGATCCCCCAGATGTACGGCGACGTCGACGACGTCAAGGTCGCCGCCTTCTGCTCCTCCGAGCCCGACGCCGGCTCCGACGTCGCCTCCATGCGCACGCGTGCGGTGTACGACGCGGCCAAGGACGAGTGGGTGATCGACGGCACGAAGACCTGGGCGACCAACGGCGGCATCGCCAACGTCCACGTCGTCGTCGCCGTCGTCGACCCGGAGCTCGGCTCCAAGGGCCACGCCTCCTTCATCGTGCCGCCGAACACGCCGGGGCTGTCCCAGGGGCAGAAGTTCAAGAAGCACGGCATCCGCGCCTCGCACACCGCCGAGGTGGTCCTCGACGGCGTACGCGTCCCCGGCTCCTGCCTGCTCGGCGGCAAGGAGAAGCTGGACGAGCGGCTGGCGCGGGCCCGGGAGAGGGCGAAGGCGTCCGCGGGGGAGCGGGTGAAGAACGCGGCGATGGCGACGTTCGAGGCCTCGCGGCCCGCCGTGGGGGCCATGGCCGTCGGCACTGCCCGTGCGGCCTACGAGGTCGCTCTCGACTACGCCGGGACCCGCCTGCAGTTCGGCCGCCCGATCATCGACAACCAGGGCATCGCCTTCCAACTCGCCGACATGCGCACCCGGATCGACGCGGCCCGGCTGCTGGTCTGGCGCGCCTCCTGGATGGCGGTCAACGGCAAGCCGTTCACCGCCGCCGAGGGGTCGATGTCCAAGCTGTTCGCGAGCGAGACGGCGAAGGCGGTCACCGGGCAGGCGATCCAGATCCTGGGCGGCAACGGCTACACCCGGGAGTACCCGGTGGAACGGATGCACCGGGACGCGGCGATCTACACGATCTTCGAGGGCACGAGCGAGATCCAGCGGCTGGTGATCGCACGGACCCTGTCCGGGATGCCCATCCGTTAGTGCCGCGACCGGCCGGCCCGGCGGTCCCCGCCGGCCGTGCCCCAGCCCGTGCGCGGCGTCCCTGTTCCGCAGCGGGGTGAGCCGGTCGACGGTGTGGTGCCGCCGGCGTGCCGCGGGACGGCCCGAGCGGGCTGCGGTGCAGGGTTACCGGGCGGCCGTCCGCGGTGATCCGGGCCGGGGAGGAGAGGTGGGCGGAAGGGCTGAGCGGACGGCGGTAGGTGGCGCCCCCTACGGCGCTCCGCTGCTGTGCGCGATGCAGGCCACGTCGATACGGTCGGCCAGCTTGGCCAGTTCGATGGCGAGGGCCGCGACGGTGTCCTCGTCGAGCCCCTCCTCCCCGTTCTCCACCAGCCGAAGCCAGCGCCCGCCCAGTGTGCGCAGCAGGTTGCTCACGTCGGAGGCGGCCACCTGCAAGGCTCCGCGGTCGTCGACGATCAGAGGCAGAGTCACTTCGCGGTTCACACCCGCGATCGTAGCTGCGGAGCGCTCACGCACCGTGCCAAACCGTGGTGATGTTGCAGAACTCGCGGATTCCGTGCCCGGACAGCTCACGCCCGTACCCCGACCGCTTGACCCCGCCGAAAGGGAACGCCGGATGGGAGGCGGTCATGCCGTTGACGAACACACTGCCCGCCTCCATGTCCCGTGCGAACCGGTCCACATCGGCCTCCTCCCGCGTCCATACGTTGGAACTCAGGCCGAAGGGCGAGTCGTTGGCGATCAGCACCGCCTCGTCCACGTCGCCCGCCCGGTACAGCGTGGCGACCGGTCCGAAGGCCTCCTCGCGGTGGATGCGCATCTCGCGGGTGATGCCGGCCAGCACGGTCGGCGGGTAGTACCAGCCGGGCAGTTCGGGCCGGCGGAGCCGGTGCCCGCCGCACAGCGCGGTCGCGCCGCTGCGCAGGGCGTCGTCGACCAGCTCCTCCAGGTCGTCCCGCCCCTGCTCGCTCGCCAGCGGGCCGACGTCGGTCTCCTCGTCCATCGGGTCGCCGACCCTGAGTGCCTTCATCCCGGCGACGAAGCGCTCGGCGAAGGCGTCGTACACATCGGTGTGCACGATGAACCGCTTCGCGGCGATGCACGACTGCCCGTTGTTCTGCACCCGGGCCGTCACGGCGATCTGCGCGGCCCGGTCGAGGTCGGCCGAGGGCAGCACGACGTACGGGTCGCTGCCGCCGAGCTCCAGCACCGTCTTCTTGATCATTTCTCCGGCGGTGGAGGCGACGGCCCGGCCGGCGGGCTCGCTGCCGGTCAGGGTGGCCGCCTTCACGCGGTCGTCCCGCAGGATCTCGTCGACCTGCGCGGAACCGATCAGCAGGGTCTGGAAGCAGCCCTCGGGACAGCCCGCCCGGTGGAACAGGTCCTCCAGGTACAGGGCGGTCCGGGGGACGTTCGAGGCGTGCTTCAGCAGGCCGACGTTGCCGGCCATCAGCGCGGGCGCGGCGAAGCGGATCACCTGCCACAGCGGGAAGTTCCAGGGCATGACGGCCAGCACCGGTCCCAGGGGGCGGTAGCGGACGCGTACCCGGGAGGCGCCGGTGTCCCGGACGTCGGACTCCGCGGGCTCCTCGTCGGCGAGCAGGGCCTCGGCGTGGTCGGCGTACCAGCGCATCGCCTTGGCGCACTTGGTGACCTCGGCCCGCGCCTGCCGGATGGGCTTGCCCATCTCGGTGGTCAGCATCCGGGCGGCATCCTGCACGTCCTCGTCGAGGAGGTCCGCGGCCCGGTGGAGCAGACCGGCGCGTTCGGCGAAGGTGCTGGTCCGGTACGTGCGGAAGGTGGCCTCGGCGAGCTGGAGCCGGCGTTCGAGCTCCTCCTCGCCCATGGCCTCGTACGTCTTGAGCGTCTCGCCGTTCGCCGGATTCACCGTCGCGATGGGCATGACCGACCTCCCTGGGAGCGGGCTGTGTCTCGACCTTCGCGCGCGGCGCGGGCCACCGCAACGCGTGGACGTCCTGTCAGGGCGAGTGCTCCGCCAAGCGGTCGAGAAACGCCGCCTGGGCGGTGACGATCACGGCACGCGCCCGGTCCAGGTCGAACCACGCCACCCGGTCCAGCTCGGGGAACTCCTGCAGCCGCCCCGACCGCGGCGGCCACTCCATCCGGAAGGTGCCGGGCACGACCGCCGCCGGGTCCAGGTCGGCCTCCATCGCCCAGGCCGTGACCACCTTGCCGTTCCTCTGCCGCACCTCGCCGAGCGCGACGGCGGCGCCGTCGGGCGGCTCCAGGCCGAGCTCCTCCCGGAACTCCCGGCGGGCAGCGTCCCAGGCCGTCTCCCCGTCGTCGTACTCGCCCTTGGGGATCGTCCAGGCCCCGGCGTCGCGGCGGGCGAAGAACGGGCCGCCCATGTGGCCGAGGAGCACGTGGAGGCCGTCCCCCGCACGCCGGTACAGCAGCAGCCCCGCACTCCGCCTCGGTGACGTCACGGCCGCACCTCCGGGTGGGCGGCGAGCAGCGTGGCGACCGTGTCGGCGTCCTCGGGCCGCTTGTCCTCCCGGTAGCGGACCACGCGGGCGAAGCGGAGCGTGACACCGGCCGGGTAGCGGGTGGAGCGCTGGAGGCCGTCGTAGGCGATCTCGACGACCAGCTCGGGCCGTACGGTGACCACGTGGCCGTCGTCCCCGACGGCGAGCCGGCCCAGGCGCTCGGTCTGCCACGCGAGCATCGCGTCGGTCATGCCCTTGAACGTCTTGCCGAGCATGGCGAACCCGCCGTCGGCGGTTCGGGCGCCCAGGTGGAGGTTGGACAGCAGGCCCGCGCGGCGGCCGTGGCCCCACTCGGCGGCCAGGACCACCAGGTCGAGGGTGTGGACGGGTTTGACCTTCAGCCAGGACGCCCCGCGCCGCCCCGCGCTGTAGGGGGCGTCGAGCGCCTTGACGACGACGCCCTCGTGCCCGCGGGCCAGGGTCTCGGCGAGGAAGCGTTCCGCCTCGGCGGCGCCGCCGGTGCCCGAGGCCACCGTGCGGCGCACCCGCATCGGCTCCGGCACCAGCCGGGCCAGCCGCGCGTGCCGTTCGGCGAAGGGCAGGTCCAGCAGGTCCTGCCCGTCGACCGACAGCACGTCGAAGAAGACCGGGGCGACGGGCACCTCCCGGGCCGCCCGCGCCACATCCACCCGGGAGCCGACCCGGCCCGCCGTCTCCTGGAAGGAACGGGGCCGGCCGCCCGCGTCGAAGGACAGCACCTCGCCGTCCAGGATGAACCGCTCGCCCGCCAGCCCCAGCGCGGCGGCGCCGACCTCGGGCAGCCGGTCGGTGATGTCGTCCAGCGTGCGGGTGTGGATCCGCACGGTGTCGCCGTCCCGGTGGACCTGCACGCGGATGCCGTCCAGCTTCTCCTCCACCGCACAGGAGCCCAGCTTCTCCACCGCCTCGGCGACCGAGGAGGCGCTGTGCGCCAGCATCGGCAGCACCGGACGGCCGACGGTCAGCCGGAACCCCTCCAGTGCCCCGGGCCCGTCGGCGAGCAGTGCCCGCGCCACCGCCTGGAGCGATCCGGCCAGCATCACCGCGCGGCGGACCGCGGCCGGGTCCGCACTTGTCGCCCGGGCCAGCCCCTCCACGGCGACGGCGTCCAGGGCGCCCTGCCGCACCTCCCCCGTGAGCAGGCCGAGCAGGAAGCGCTGCTCGGTCGCGGTGGCCGCGCCCATCAGCTCGCCGACGATCCGGGACCGCTCCGCCTGGGATCCCGGCCCCGACACTTTGCCCAGCTCGGTGAGGCGCGCGTCGACCTCACGCACCGTGAGGGAGGGCTCGGCGGCCGGCGGGACCGGGCGCCCGAGCACTCTCCGACCGACCCCGAGCCGTCCCTGCGGCAGCCGTCCGGCCAGATACGGGATCACGATCGGCACGTCGTCGGCCTCCGCGTCCCCGAACAACTCGGCGAGCAGAGCCGTCTTGCGGGAGCGCGCGGCGGTCGCGGCGACCTCCCCGGACACCTCGGCGAGCCGGTGCAGCAGCATGCAGCCATGGTGCAACGCCGCGGGCCGGGGCACACCCGGGCCACGCGGACGGGTCGGAGTGTGCCGCTGCGACGGCTGGGTCGCAGCCCTCGCAGCCCTCGCAGCGGCCGGCCGGGCTGCCGCCGTCGTCCGGTCGGTGCCGTGCCCGTCGTCCGGTCGACTGTGCCGTGTGTGTCGTGCGGCCCGGTGTCTCGTCCCCGTCCGGCGCGCCGCGTCACCGCCCCCGTCCGTCCGGCCGCGTCGCGCCCTGGGAGGCGCGGCGCAGCTCCCGCCCGGTGGCCCGATGCCCTGCCTCGGCGGTCAGGCACCCTCACGCCGCGTGGTCCGGTGCCCGCGCCCGGCGGTCCGGACGCCGCGTCCGGCGGTCCGGTTCTCCCCGCGGACGCCGTACGGCGTCGGCGCGTCCGGCGTCGGGGCGCCCGTTCTCCGTTGGCGGCGTGGGCGGTTTCCGGGCCCGGGCCGCTTCCCTGGCGGCGACGCCGACCTCCGGGCGAGAGCCGTCCCCGTCTCAGGCCCGTTCGGCCTGTTGGGCCTCAACGGCCGCGTCCAGGTCGGCGAACAGCAGCTCCCCGTTGATCGCCGCGCCCGCCCGACAGCCGCGGCTCGCGGCGTTGACGACCTGTTCGGCGAAGCCGGACGCGTTGCCCGCCGCCCACAGCCCCGGCACGCTCGTCAGGCCTCGCTCGTCGATCACGGGGTACGCGCCGAACGGCGTCTCCCGCATCTCGGCGCCCAGTCGCTCCAGCAGGCTCGTCTGCGGGACGGCGCGCGGCGCCGTGAACACCGCCTCGCGCCGGTGCACCGTCCCGTCCGCCAGCCGTACTCCGGTCAGCCGGTCCTCCTCCGTCACGAGCCCGGCCACCTCACCCGGTACGACCGTCACCCCGGCCACCGCCAGCCGTCGCCGGTCCTCCTCGGGGAGTTCCTGCTCCGCGACCGTGTGCAGGAACAGCGTCACGTCCTTGGACCACTGGGTGACCATCAGTGCCTGGTGCACGCTCAGCGGGCTCGTCGCGAGCACCCCGAACGCCTGGTCGCGCACCTCCCAGCCGTGGCAGTACGGGCAGTGGAGGACGTCCCGCCCGAACCGCTCGGCGACGCCCGGCACGGTGGGCAGCTCGTCCTTGAGCCCGGTCGCGACCACCAGGTGCCGGGAGCGGACCGACCGACCGCTCGCCAGCGTCACGGTGAAGGGCGTGCTCCCGTCGGACCGGCTCACGTCCACCGCGCTCCCGCGGCGCAGCTCCACGCCGTAGCGGGCCACCTCCTCGCGCCCCGCGGCCAGGAACTGCGCGGGCGGCATCCCGTCCCGCGAGAGAAGGCCCTGCATGTGCGCCGCCGGCGCGTTGCGGGGTTCGCCCGCGTCGACGACCAGGGTGCGGCGGCGTGCCCGGCCCAGGACGAGCGCGGCGGACAGCCCGGCCGCTCCGCCTCCCACGACGATCACCTCGTACCGGCCGCTTCCGGCCTGCGGGCCGGTCGTGTCGCGGGCTTCTGCCATGTCCAGGGGTCCTGCCACGGGGTGCGCTCCTGTCGTGTGGTGCGGTCCGGCCGTGTCGTGCGGCTCGGGTGTGCGGTGCGGTCCGGTCGTGCGGTGGGTGACGGTCGGGCCGTGCGGTGTGCCGGCGCCCGGGGACCCCGGCGGTCGGCCGCCTCCGCCGTGCCCACCACCTCCTCCAGGGAGGCTCGCCCACGCACCGCGGGATTGACAATCGAAGTTGCCGAACCTGCAATACGCCCATGACCACGGACGAGGTACTCGCGGGCGTGGGCCCGAGGCTGCGGCGGATACGCAAGGAGCGGGAGGTGACGCTCGCGGCGCTGTCCGAGGCGACCGGCATCTCCGTCAGCACCCTGTCGCGGCTGGAGTCCGGCCTGCGCAGGCCGAGCCTGGAGCTGCTCCTGCCGATCGCCCGGGCCCACGGCCTGCCGCTGGACGAACTGGTCGGCGCGCCCGCCGTGGGTGACCCCAGGGTGAGGGCCGAGCCGATCCAGCGGTACGGGCGGACCGTGTTCCCGCTGACCCGCCAGCCGGGCGGGCTCCAGGCCTACAAGATGGTCGAGCCGCGGCGCAGGGCGGAGCCGGACCCGCGTACTCACGAGGGGTACGAGTGGCTGTACGTGCTGTCCGGGAAGCTGCGGCTCGTGCTGGGTGAGCACGACGTCGTGCTCACCGCCGGGGAGGCCGCGGAGTTCGACACCCGGGTGCCGCACTGGTTCGGTTCGACCGGTGAGGGACCGGTGGAGTTCCTCAGCCTGTTCGGGCCGCAGGGGGAGCGGATGCACGTCCGGGCGCGGCCGGCGCGCACGTGACCCACGCGACTGTTCCCTGATGGGCAAGCGACCGCTTAGTATGCCCAGAGACCCGTCGGACGAAGCAGTCGCGTGGAGGCACCGCATGCAGGCATGGCAAGTGCACGTGAACGGCGAGCCGGGCGAGGTGATGCGACTCGAGGACGTCCAGCGGCCCACGCCCGGTGACGGCCAGGTCCTGCTCAAGGTGCGCGCCGCCAACATCAACTTCCCGGACGCGCTGCTGTGCCGGGGTCAATACCAGATCCGACCCCCGCTGCCGTTCACGCCCGGCGTGGAGATCTGCGGCGAGACCGAGGACGGCCGCCGCGTGATCGCCAATCCGGCTCTGCCCCACGGTGGCTTCGCCGAGTACGCCGTCGCCGACGCCGCCGCCCTCCTGCCCGCGCCCGAGACGCTGGACGACGCCGAGGCCGCCGCCCTGCACGTCGGCTACCAGACGGGCTGGTTCGGCCTGCACCGCCGGGCCCACCTGGAAGCCGGCGAGACCCTGCTGGTCCACGCCGCCGCCGGAGGGGTCGGCAGCGCGGCCGTGCAGCTGGGCAAGGCTGCGGGCGCGACCGTCATCGGGGTCGTCGGTGGGGCGGAGAAGGCCGCCGTCGCCCGGGAACTCGGCTGCGACGTCGTGATCGACCGGCGCGGCGAGGACGTCGTCGCCGCGGTGAAGGACGCCACCGGGGGCCGGGGCGTCGACGTCGTCTACGACCCGGTCGGTGGGACGGCCTACGCCCAGTCCGCCAAGGTCGTCGCCTTCGAGGGCCGGATCGTGGTCGTCGGCTTCGCCGGCGGCACCATCCCCAGCCCGGCTCTGAACCACGCCCTGGTCAAGAACTACTCGATCCTGGGCCTGCACTGGGGCCTGTACAACACCAAGAACCCGAAGCTGGTCCGGCACTGCCACGAACAGCTCACCGAACTGGCCGCCCGGGGCGCCGTCAAGCCGCTGGTGAGCGAGCGCGTGCCCCTGGACGCCGCCGCGAGCGCCGTGCAGCGCGTCGCCGACGGCGTGACCACCGGCCGGGTCGCCGTCGTCCCGGAGAAGGGAGCCGCGGCATGACCGATGCCGAGGAACTGCGCAGCCGGACCAGGGAGTTCCTGGCCGCCCATCCGCCCGCCACCACCGACCGCCTCGACTTCCTGCGCGCCCGGTTCGACGCGGGACTGGCCTGGGTGCACTTCCCCGAGGGGCTCGGCGGGCTGGGGGCCTCACGGACCCTCCAAGCCGTCGTGGACGCCGAACTCCAGGCCGCGGGAGCCCCCGACAACGACCCGCGGCGCATCGGCATCGGCCTCGGCATGGCCGCCCCGACCGTCCTGCGCTACGGAACCGAGGAACAGAAGCGCCGCTACCTCAGGCCCCTGTGGACCGGGGAGGAGGTCTGGTGCCAGCTCTTCAGTGAACCCGGAGCCGGCTCCGACCTGGCCGCCCTGGGTACGCGCGCCGTGCGCGAGGGCGACACCTGGGTGGTCAACGGGCAGAAGGTGTGGACGTCCAGCGCCCACGTGGCGCGCTGGGCCATCCTCATCGCCCGCACCGACCCGGACGTACCCAAGCACCGGGGCATCACCTACTTCATCTGCGACATGACCGACCCGGGCGTCGAGGTCCGCCCGCTGCGGCAGATCACCGGTGAGGCCGAGTTCAACGAGGTCTTCCTCACCGACGTCCGCATCCCCGACGACCGTCGTCTCGGCGAGATCGGCGACGGCTGGCGCGTCGCACAGACGACCCTGATGAACGAGCGCGTCTCCATCGGCGGCATGCGCATCCCCCGCGAGGGCGGCATGATCGGCCCGATCTCCGCCACCTGGCGGGAGCGTCCCGAGCTGCGCACCCACGACGCGCACCAGCGACTGCTGAAGCTCTGGGTCGAGGCCGAGGTCGTCCGACTCACCGGCGAGCGGCTGCGCCAGCAACTCGCCGTCGGCCAGCCCGGCCCCGAGGGTTCCGGGATGAAGCTCGCCTTCGCCCGCCTCAACCAGGAGATCAGCGGCCTGGAGGTGGAACTCCTCGGGGAGGAGGGCCTGCTGTACGACGACTGGACCATGCGCCGCCCGGAGCTGGTCGACTTCACCGGCCGCGAGGCCGGCTACCGCTACCTGCGCTCCAAGGGCAACAGCATCGAGGGCGGGACCAGCGAGGTCCTGCTGAACATCGTCGCCGAACGCGTCCTCGGCCTGCCCGCCGAGCCGCGCACCGACAAGGACGTCGCCTGGAAGGACCTGGCCCGATGAGCACCCAGCCCGACCTGCTGTACACGGAGGAGGAAGAGGCGCTGCGCGCCGCCGTGCGGGACCTGCTCGCGGACCACTGCGACGCGGCAGGGCTGATCGCCCGTACGGAGTCGGACGCGCCGCACGACGTCGCGGCGTGGAAGGCGCTCACGGAGGGCATGGGCCTGGCCGGCCTGCTGATCCCCGAGGAACTGGACGGCCAGGGTGCCACGCACCGGGAGGCCGCCGTCGTCCTGGAGGAGCTGGGCCGGTGGGCCGCGCCCGTGCCGTTCCTGACGAGTGCTGTCGTGGCCACCGAGGCGCTGCTGGAGTGCGGAGCGGACGACCTGCTGTCCCAGCTGGCGACCGGAACCGTGGTCGGCGCGCTCTGCGTCTCCCTGCACACCGCTCCCGGAGCCTCCTTCCCGACCGCACGGGTCGAGGACGGCGTCCTGCGCGGGGAGCTGACCGGCATCGCGGACGCGGCCTTCGCCGACCTGCTGCTCGTCCCCGGGGACGACGGCGGGTTGTACGCGCTGTCCGCCGGCAGTGCGACCATCGTCCCGCAGACGTCGCTGGACCTGACCCGTCCGGTGGCCCGGGTGGTCCTGGACGGTGCAGCGGGTGCGCGTCGCCTCGGCGACGCCGCCCCGGCCGTCCACCGCGCCCTGCGCGCCGGCGCCGGCCTGCTCGCCTCCGAGCAACTCGGCCTCGCCGACTGGGCGCTGACCGAGACGGTCCGGTATCTGAAGGAGCGCAAGCAGTTCAACCGGCCCGTCGGCGGCTTCCAGGCCCTCAAGCACCGGCTCGCCGAGCTGTGGCTGGAGGTCGTCGGTCTCCGCGCCGCCGCCCGCAATGCCGCCGACGCCCTGACGACCGGCGACGACACCGATGTCGCGGTGGCGGTCGCCCAGGCCTGTGCCGGCCCGGTCGCCGTCCGCGCCGCGGAGGAGGCGCTGCAACTGCACGGCGGGATCGGCATGACCTGGGAGCACCCCGCCCACCTCCATCTGAAGCGGGCCAAGGCCGACTCGATCGCGTACGGCACCGCGGGCGCCCACCGTGAGGCCCTGGCCGAACTGGTCGACCTCCGCGCCCCCTGACGTCCCCGACGACGTCTCCGCGAAGCCCGTCCGGCGACTTCGGGCGGGCCTTCCCGGTTCTGGCGCGGGGATCGGGGGCCGGGACGCTCAGTGGGATGCCGGGGCGCCGACCTCGTGGTGCGGGGTGTGCCGACCGCGCGCGCCGGTGCCGGGTCTCTCCGGCGCGTGCGGCCGGTCGGCGTGGACATCACACGTTCGGGGGACAGGTCAGCCGCCCGGACGAACCCTTCGCTACGCCACACTTGCGGCCGAACACCGTGAACCGGACGTGCCGGCGTGGCGGAGGAGGTTGACGATGGCTGTGTCCATCTCTGTGGTGGTGCTGCTCCTGATCCTTGCGGTGATCTTCCTGCGCAACGGGGGACTGAAGTTCTCCCACGCGCTGGTCTGCCTGCTGCTCGGCTTCTACCTGGCGAGCAGCAGCATCGCACCCACCATCCACAGCGGTCTCACGGCCACCGCGGACATCGTCTCCAGCCTGCATCCCTGACCCGATGCCGGGGGGCCGGCAGGGCGGGCCCCGGGCGCCACGGTTCGTCGGCTGGACGGCCGTGGGGCGGACGGGTCCGGGGTGTTCGTCGGCCGGCCGGTGCCCGGCGGTCCGGACGGTGGCTGCCCCGACGGGGCCGGGTCACCCGGCGGTGAAGACGCCGATGCCGTTGGGCACCGACCGCTCGGTGCCCCCGGAGGGGTGATTGCGGACGGCGGCCGCCGCCGCGCCCGGCTCGCGGGCGACGAGTGTGGAGGACCCCCCGCCGTCCAGACCGAAACCGTCCTGCGCACCCAGGTCGCGGAGGGTGTCCGCGACCTCGGCGATCGTCAGCCCGGCCCGGTACGCGGGGGCACCGTCCAGGGCGAGCAGCAGCACACGCCGTCCGCCGTCGGCGATGCCGACGGCCGTCCGCACCGCGGTCGCCCGATCGTCCAGGCCCGGCAGTGGTTCGCCGTCGGCGAGCAGCGGACAGCCCCCGAGCGCGAAGCGGTACGGCAGCGGGGAGTCCGTGGCCACCAGTCGGTGCCGTACCGTCACCGGCTCACCCTCGGACAGCTTCCGCAACTGCTGTGCGCCCGCCTCCCGGCCCACGAGCACAGTGGCGTCCGGCGGGATCGGGCCGCTGCCCGGGGTGTCGGCCGCGGCGACCACGCGGCCGTCCCGGACGGTCACCTCGTAGGTGTCGGTGCTGCACGGGGCGGCCCGGTCGGTGTCCGTGCCGCACACGGCGCGTGCCCGTGAGACGCCGCCCCAGTCCGAGGTGAAGGCACCGACGGAGCCGAACGGCAGCGCGTACTGGTTCAGCCCGCGCAGGGGCAGCAGTCCCCCGGGCGTGCCGACGGAGCCGTCGAGGGTGAGGCCGCCCATGCGGGCCCGCCCGTCCGTGCCGACACCGAGCACGTCCTCGGTGCCGGTGCCCGGCGGCGGCGCGGGGCCGAAGCGCTGGCCGACCGGTACCGCCGCCTTCAGCTCCCTGCCGTCCACGATCGCCGGGCCCACCGTCGCGCCGGTCGGCGCCACGCCCGGGTGCTGCACCTCCGTGATGTCGAAGAAGTCCCCGTTGACCCCCGCCACGGCGCCCTGGGCGTCGGCCAGGCGGGAGACGGGGGCCCGTGCGGCCACCGTTCCGGGGTACAGCAGGCCGAGGTGCACCCGCGGGTCGCGCAGATCCACGCTCAGGACATGGGCGTGGGCCACGCCCGCGACCCCAGTGATGTCGAACTGCCCGTACTCCACGCCCGGTGCGAGGGCGACGGCCCCCTGCAGCGCACTGGCCGGTGCCGCCCCCGTGAGGCCCGCACCGGCCAGTGCGCCGAGCGCTGCGAGGATCGTCAGCGCGGACCGGCACGCGCCGGACGGCGCGACCGCGCCGAACCGGCCTTGACGTAGCGTCATCGCTGCCCCTGAGGTGTCGTCACATGACCCGGGTCTCAGGGGAAGTGGAGCAGAACGCGGTGAGGGGCGCGGTAGCCGCGTGCCGGCGCCACCGGAAAGGGTGAGCGATTGCCGCCTGGCGGACGGTGGGGCGTCCCCCGGTCAGTCGGCGAGGACCGCGATCGTGCCCTGCGCCACCGCGCACAGCGTCTGCGGCCCGTCGGCGTCGCCCGTCGTCACGTCGCAGCGGCAGGCGACGCGGGTGCGGCCGGCCCGCACGACGTGGGCGTGTGCCCGCAGCAGCGTGCCCCGGGCGGGGCGCAGGAAGTCGATGCTGAATCCGGCCGTGGCCACCCGGGAACCGACCGCGCTGCCGGCGGCGAAGGCCAGCGCGTTGTCCGCGGCGTAACTGAGCACGCCGCCGTGGACGCTGCCGAACTGCTGGCGGAGTTCGTCGCGAATGTCCAGCTCCACTGCCGCCTCGCCGTCGCCGAAGGCGGTCAGGCGGGCGTCGAGCAGGACGCTGAACGGCTGAGCGGCCAGCACCTTCCGGGCCAGATGGGCGTCGGCGTTTCCCGGGTTCGACCGCGCCGAGTTGTCCCGGCCCGGGTCGATCCGGCGGCGGGCACGGCGGCACCCGCCCGTCCCGCCGGTTCTGATTCCTCGGTCCGGGGCGTCGAGGAAGGGCAGGACCGCTTCTGTCGGCAACGGCGAGGTCGGGACGCCGTCCTGGGTGACGGCCGGCAGGACGGCCGGGCGCCCGGACCCGCAGCCGGTCACACGGGTGCGGGCACCGCGGCCGGATCGTCGAGGACACCCCGCACCACCGAGTGGGCGGCGCCCAGCAACGGTCCCTCGGACCCCAGCCGGGACACGGACACCGGGCAGGCCGGGCCTGCCGTCCGCCGGGCCAGTTCCGCGCGCAGGGACGGCAGCAGCCACGGCGCGAGTCCGGCCAGCGCACCGCCGAGCACGACCATCTCGGGGTCGAGGAGGTTGACCGCCCCGGTCAGTGCGATGCCGAGCGCCACACCCGCGTCGTGCAGGGCCCGTCGTACGGTCTCTTCGCCCTCGGCGGCCCGGTCGGCCAGCACCTCCACCCGGTTCCCGGCCGATGCCAGGCCGGCCGCGCGCAGCACCGCCTCCTCGCCGGCGTACTGCTCCAGGCAGCCTTGTCCGCCGCACGCGCACGGCGGCCCGTCGGGACGGACCGGCACATGTCCCAGTTCGCCCGCGAAGCCCCGCGTCCCGCGCAGCAGCCGTCCGTCCACGACGACGGCCGCACCGATGCCGATCTCGGCAGAGACGTGCAGGAAGTCGTGCGGGGCCGCCTCACCGAGCCAGAGTTCGGCGAGGCCGCCGAAGTTGGCCTCGTTGTCGACGGTCAGCGGCAGGTGCGCGGGAAGGAGGGTGCCCAGGTCGGTGTCGTGCCAACCGAGGTTCGGTGCGTGGACGACGGTGCGGCCGTCGCGGGCGACCAGGCCGGGCACGGCGACGGCGAGACCGGCCGGCCACAGGCCCTCGCCCTCGATCTCGGCGACGACCTGCCGCACCAGGTCGGTGACGTCCGCCGTCACGTCCTCGGGGGAGCGGTCGCGGTTGTCGGCCTGCCGTACGGCACGCGCGCGTACCTGCCCGCGCAGGTCCACGGCGCACACGGCGAGGTGGTCGACCCCGATCTCGGCGCCGATCCCCGCGGGGCCCCGCCCGCTGACGGCGAGCGCGGAGCCGGGCCGGCCCACTCTGCCGGGGCGCTCCGGGCCCAGTTCCTCCAGCAGCCCCGAGCGTATGAGTTCGTCGACGAGGGTCGACACGGCGGCACGGGTGAGGCCGATGCGCGAGGCGACGGCGGCGCGGGACAGCGGGCCCTCGGCGCTCACGGTGTGCATCACCCGGGCCAGGTTGCGCCGGCGCATGCCCTGCTGGGTGTCGGGCAGTGCGCGTCCGGGAGCCGCCGGGCGGGCCTCGTGCAGCGGTGCGGTCATGCCTGAACTCAGTCCTCGGTCGATGTCCCTCGGCGGGCTGCCGTGCCCCGCGTCAACAGCGGGGTCGCGTCGGAGAGTACCCCGGAGATCCTGGCCAGTGCGGCCTCGTCCCGCTCCACGGCCTCCAGCACGGGGCCGTTCGCGGTGTTCCAGCGCCGGGCGATCGCCGCCGGATCCTCGCCGGTCAGCAGTCCGGCGGCCTGTGCCGCGGCGCCCAGGGCGACCAGTTCCCCGGCCGCCGGGATCTGCACCGGGCGCCCCGACAGGCGCCGCACGGTCTGCTGCCAGGCCGTGCCGCGGGCGCCGCCTCCGATCAGCAGCAACGGTGCCGCGGGGTCCGCGTCCGCGTCGAGGACCAGGTCGAGCGCCCCGAGGAGCGCGTGCACGGCGCCGTCGTAGGCCGCCTGCAGCAGTTGCCCCGCGGTCGTGTCGTGGCGCAGGCCGTGCAGCAGTCCGGCGGCGTTCGGCAGGTTCGGGGTGCGCTCGCCGTCCAGGTAGGGCAGGAAGGTGACGCCCGCGGCGGGCTCCACCGCTTCGCGGTCCCGGCCGAACAGGGCGGCGACGCGGTCCACGGCGAGTGTGCAGTTCAGGGTGCAGGCCAGCGGCAGCCAGTCGCCGCGCGCGTCGGCGAAGCCCGCCACCGTGCCGGTCGGGTCGGCGGGGCGCTGCCGGGAGGCGGCGTACACCGTGCCCGACGTGCCCAGACTCATCACGGGCGTGCCCGGGCGCAGCCCCAGGCCCAGCGCGGCGGCGGCGTTGTCGCCGGTGCCCGCCGCGACCAGGGTGCCCTTGGAGAACGGCAGGTCGTGGCTGTCACGGACGGTGCCGGCCACCTCGCCGGGCCGCACGACCCGGGGCAGCAGCGCCGGGTCCAGGCCCACGTGCGCCAGGACCTCCTCGTCGTACGCCTCGGACCGGGACGCCCACCAGCCCGTACCGGAGGCGTCGCCGCGATCGGTCGTGCCCTGGCCCGTGAGGCGTTCGGTGAGGTAGTCGTGGGGGAGGCGCACGGCCTTCGTCGCGCGGACCGCCTCGGGTTCGTGCTCACTCAGCCATGCCCACTTCGTGACGGTGAACGAGGCGCCGGGCACGCTGCCCGCGCGCTCCGCCCAGGCCTTCGCCCCGCCCAGTTCCTCGGTCAGCCGGCCGGCCTGCGGAGCGGAACGCACGTCGTTCCACAACAGGGCCGGCCGGACCGGCTCGCCCCGGCCGTCGAGCGTGACCAGGCCGTGCTGCTGGCCACCGACCGACACCGCGGCAGCCTCGCGCGCGGCGTCACCGCACTGGCGCAGTGCCTCGCACAGCGCGTCCCACCACTGGCGTGGGTCGCTCTCCCGGCCCGGCCCGGACGACACCGTGTGCGGCGCCTGTCCGCCGGCGACGACCTGCCCCGTGGCGACGTCGACGACCAGCGCCTTCGTGGACTGGGTGGACGAGTCCACGCCGACGACGAGTGGTCCCTCGGCTGCTGACATCGGGCTCTCCCTCAACTTTTTTCGGCGGCTCTGCGGGATCTGTCTTCCCAGAGAAGCGCTCGCATACTAATTTGTAAACCGCCATGACGAAATAGTCGGAGCAAGCAAGGAGCCGCGGCATGAGCTACCAGCCCACCCCTGAGGACAGGTTCACCTTCGGACTGTGGACCGTCGGCTGGCAGGGCAGGGACCCCTTCGGTGACGCCACCCGGCGCGCCCTCGACCCCGTCGAGTCGGTGCAGCGGCTGGCCGAGCTGGGGGCCTACGGAGTGACCTTCCACGACGACGACCTGATCCCCTTCGGATCCTCGGACACCGAGCGCGAGGCGCACATCAAGCGGTTCCGGCAGGCCCTGGACGCCACCGGGATGACCGTGCCGATGGCCACGACCAACCTCTTCACCCATCCGGTCTTCAAGGACGGCGCCTTCACGGCGAACGACCGTGACGTACGCCGCTACGCACTGCGCAAGACCATCCGCAACATCGATCTGGCGGTCGAGCTGGGTGCGCGGACGTACGTCGCGTGGGGCGGCCGCGAGGGCGCCGAGTCCGGCGCCGCCAAGGACGTCCGCGTGGCCCTCGACCGCATGAAGGAGGCCTTCGACCTCCTCGGCGAGTACGTCACCGCCCAGGGCTACGACCTGCGCTTCGCCATCGAGCCCAAGCCCAACGAGCCCCGCGGCGACATCCTCCTGCCGACCGTCGGTCACGCGCTGGCCTTCATCGAGAAGCTGGAGCGGCCCGAGTTGTACGGCGTCAACCCCGAGGTCGGCCACGAGCAGATGGCCGGGCTGAACTTCCCGCACGGCATCGCCCAGGCCCTGTGGGCGGGCAAGCTGTTCCACATCGACCTCAACGGCCAGTCCGGCATCAAGTACGACCAGGACCTCCGCTTCGGCGCCGGTGACCTGCGGTCCGCCTTCTGGCTCGTCGACCTGCTGGAGAGCGCCGGTTACACGGGACCGCGCCACTTCGACTTCAAGCCCCCGCGGACCGAGGACTTCGACGGCGTGTGGGCCTCGGCGGCCGGCTGCATGCGCAACTACCTCGTCCTGAAGGAGCGCGCCGCCGCCTTCCGCAGCGACCCCGAGGTCCAGCAGGCCCTGACCGCCGCACGGCTGGACCAGTTGGCCCGGCCGACGGCCGCCGACGGGCTCGAGGCGCTCCTGGCCGACCGGACTGCCTTCGAGGACTTCGACGTCGAGTCCGCCGCAGCCCGCGGAATGGCGTTCGAACGCCTCGACCAGCTCGCCATGGACCACCTGCTGGGGGCTCGCGAATAGGTGTGTCGCCGGGACGCGGTCGGCGGGTGCTGTGCCTTCGAGCCCGGTGTGCCCGCGGTGGTGATCGTAGGTGTGCGGCCACCGGGGAAGGCAATGCGCCGTTCCTGCTCTCAGCGGTAGCGGGCGCAGGCCGATGCGTCGAGCGGGGTGCGGTCGTGCGGTCGAAGCATCCGGCCCCGCCGTTGATCTGCGGCCGGTGGGGCCGGGTGCGCTTGTGAGCGGTCCCGGCCACTGCCGGCACGTCTCGCCGGTCGCGGAGGTCCGGGCAGGAGCCGTTGCCGGTCAGGACCCGGTGGCCGCCCTCTGGACGAGGAGCGAGCCGTGGAGCAGAGGCATCACCGTCGCGCCGGGCGATTCCCCGAACGCCGTCGCCCTGCACGGCCATGTCCACCGCAGGGACGTTCTCCGGCGGGCGCCGGCCGGGGCGCGCGCGAACCCGGGCGCCCCGGGCGTCGACGGTGCGACCGTCGATGCGGTGGCGTCCCCGGGGGCGGTGGCGTTCTTCCAGGACCCGGCCGATCGGCTGCGGACGTCCACGTATCGTCCGTCGCTGCTCCGGGTGCTCCGGGTGCTCCGGGTGCTCCGGGTGCTCCGGCTGCTCCGGCTGCTCCGGGTGCTCCGGATCGCCGGGCCGGGGCGGCCGGGGGAGCTCCGGCCGCTGACGTCCCGCCCGGCCCGCGGCGCCCGGTGCGCCCTTCGGAGGACGCCCGTGCGTTTCCGCTGACAGTGCCGGTGGTGACGGGGGCGGTGGAGGGAGGCCACCGCCAGGATGGTCAGGACCGCCACGCCCGACGTCTCGACGTACACGGTCGGGCGGACCAGCTCCGCGTCGAGCGACTCGCCGAAGCCGAACAGGCCCGTGGTGAGGCTCAGGAACAGCGCGCCGAGCGTGCCGGCCGTGAACAGCGCGGTGGCAGCGGCGATCGGCCCGAGCCGGCGCACAGGCGTGACGAGCAGTGTCACGGCGAGCAGGATGCCGACGACGCCGTCGAGCAGGAAGAGCGGCCCGATGGTGGCGAGGTCCCGGTAGCCCTCGGCCCACAGGCGCAGATGGATCGCGGCCATGGCCGCCGTCAGGCCCGCGCCGGCAAGGCGCAGGGCGAACCGCACGGCCGCTGCGTTCGTGGTCATGGCCGCCTCAGTAACCGCTGCCCGGGGACTGGTCGTTGTTCGACGGCTTGTTCGTGGATGGCGCCGGGGCTCCGCCGACCGTGACAGCGGTCTTCATCCCGAGGTCCTTGTGTCCGTCGATCGGACAGTAGACCTCGTAGGTGCCGGACTTCAGCGTCACCGTGAGGGCGGTGGACTCGCCGGGCGAGACGGTCTTGCTGCGGTTCTGGCCGCCGGGGCCCTGGACCACCAGGGCGTGGTCGTGGTTGCCCGTGTTCTTCGCGGTGAAGGTGTAGGTGCCGGCCGTGAACCTCTCCGTCGAGAGCTTGATGTGGAAGTCGGACAGCTCCGCCGTGACCTGCCTCGCCGAGGTGCCGGACTGCGGCGGGGGCGGCGCCGTCGTGGTACCGCCGCCGCTGCCGTTGTCGCTGCTTCCGCAGGCGGCGAGCAGGGCGGTCAGGCCCCCGGCGGCCACGCCGAGGAGCATGCGTTGTCGGGTGCTTGGGATGGTCATGAGTCGGTCCTCCGGTTCGTCCCTCGGTAGGGGATACGGAGGTGACGGGCCCGGGGATTGCGTCGCGGGCGCGACAATGGCCGTGAGGCAATCCCTTCGGGGCGGCGAGGCGTATCCCTGGTATGTGGCGCATGGGTCTTCCTCTCGGGTGGGTGTCCGACGAGGCCTTGCTCGCCGGTCTGACGACGGGCGATCCAGAGCTCGCGGTCGCCTTCGTGCGCCGCTTCCAGCGCACGGTCTTCGGCGTGGCCGTCGCCGTCCTCGGCGACACCCAGCTCGCCGAGGACGTCGCCCAGCAGACCTTCGAGCGTGCTTGGCGGCACGCGCAGGTGTACGACCCGCGGCGGGGCTCCGTTCGGGCGTGGCTGACGGCCATCGCGCACAACCTGGCGATCGACGCGGTCCGGGCCCGACGAGCGAGCCCGATGGTCCCGGAGGACCTGGACGCGCTGCTCGGCGTGGTCACCGAGACACCCGAGCGGCGGGCGCTCGCCGACGACAGCGCGGAGCGGGTGCGGCGGGCGGTGGCGGAGCTGCCCCGGGAGCAGGCGCGGGCGCTGGTGATGGCCGGGATCTACGGGATGACGGCGCGCGAGGTCGCGGCGGCCGAGGGCGTTCCGCTGGGCACGGCGAAGACCCGGATCCGGACCGGGACGATCAAGGTGCGGGTGCTCCTCCAACCGGCGGAGGAAGGGGGAGGGCGGTGAGCGGCGTGGAGTGCGAGCGTTTGCGGGAGCTGGGCGCCGAGCTGGCGCTCGGAGTCCTGCCGGCCCGCGAGCGGGCCGAGGCGGTCGCCCACCTGGACCGCTGCCCGGAGTGCCGGGAGCACGTCGAACGGCTGACGGCGGTCGGTGACGGGCTGCTCGCGCTGCTGCCGGGGGCCGAGCCGCCGGTCGGTTTCGAGTCGCGGGTGGTACGGGCGCTGGGCGCGGCACCCGTGCGGACGTCGCGCGCGCACCGGCTGCGGCTGACGGCTGCCGGGCTGGCCGCTGCCCTGGCCTGCGGGTTCGGCGGGTGGGCGGTCGGCGCTGCCGTCGTCGGGGGTGCGCCTGCGGCGGTCGCGCAGCGGACCGGGCTCGTGGAGGCGGCCCTGGTGTCCGGCGGCCACGACGTGGGCCGGATCTACGCGCACTCCGGCGGCGCGGGCTGGGTGTACATGTCCGTCGACCTCGGCCGGTCGGCCGTCGACGGGCCGGTCCGCTGCGTGCTCGTACACGCCGACGGGTCGACGGTCCCGGTGGGCTCGTTCCCGCTCAAGGACGGCTACGGGTACTGGGGGGCGCCGACCGGCGCCGATCCGACGACGGTGACCGGCGCCCGTCTGGTGTCCGCTGACGGAAGCGTCCTGGCCACGGCACGGTTCCCCGGCTAGTGCCGCACCAGGCAACGTTCGCCCCGTCGCGACGCCCGGCACGCACTCTCGCTGCACCGGACGAAAGCCCGAGTACATCCAGTACGAGGGCTTCCGGCCGGCACACCGAGAGCACGCACCGGA
>NZ_JAFFZS010000257.1 GCF_016921115.1 Streptomyces actuosus | reverse complement strand
CCTGCTGTAAATGCGCCCGTTTAGTTCTGAGGGCCTCTTCTGAGAATTCGGGATCATTCTCCACGGTGCGCTTTCTTTGCGCAGAGGCCTCAGCGCTAGATGGAAACATCGAACGGCGAGTTGAAGCCTTGGTCTTGGCCTTGGGGGCGATGGTCTTGGCTTGCTTCCCTTTTGTGCGAGATCGTGTGTTACTTGTCGCAGGCGTCATGACTGGCGCAAAACTCTCAGCATCGAGCGACTTTGCAGATGACAGCGAAGAAACGCTACTGGCCGAGTGAGTGCGGGTCATAGCAGGAGGTTGGCCATCGGAGCCTTCAGAATCATCTTCAGCTTGGAATTCGTCCCAAGCAGAGCGTATAACTGTCTTAAACGCGGCTGTCTCGCGTCGGCTAGGATTGTCTCG
>NZ_JAFFZS010000256.1 GCF_016921115.1 Streptomyces actuosus | reverse complement strand
CATGGAGATCAGCAAGAATCATACAAAATGAAAGAAGTCCATCAGAACAAGGCATCAGACCCAAACAAACAAAACGCCGTCGACATAAAAGGAATCGCATTGAACGCCCATAAAAACAAGAAACCATCCCATGAGCGCCAGTCGCATCGCAGAATACCAAAAAGAGTGTAAGTGTCATGGCAATACCATTGCATTAGACACGAAATAAAAGGCGCCTTCACATTCAAAAACAAATATTCCCCATCGTATATGGATATTCGAAGTCTCTGCCTCACGTCCCATACTTAATATGTCGTCCGGTAGTCGCTGAGTATGCGATCTACCGAGTCTGCATTGTCCTTGTCAAACCGAGGCATGCTCTCACACTTTTTATTTTCCTCAAAGGCCGAGAAATGGAAGGTCGGC
>NZ_JAFFZS010000255.1 GCF_016921115.1 Streptomyces actuosus | reverse complement strand
TTCCAGGCCATGTCCGACAGCTGTCGTTTTGTCAGATGTCTCGATTGAACAACAGTTGGGCCACGATCGGCCGGCTTGGATCCCCCTAGATTCACCACCGGCATCGCATAGTCCCCCGCGGCCGCCAGCGTCGTATCGTCGATGGCGGGTTCATCACCGGTATATGCCGACCGCAGTTCTTCTGCACCGGGTAATCTCTTAGTAGGCGAGACCCATTCGCCAGCGATGAGGGAGTGGACAAAGCATGCCGTTGTATCATCTGTCTCCCCCGCCTGGGGTTTCACATGGTGGTTTTCGGCCGCGACGAGGGAGGATTTGCGACGATGGCTGGAATCGGGGTAGAAGACAACCTGTCGAAGCCATGGTCAGCTATGGATAGCCTTAGTAGATGGTTATGTAGATATAT
>NZ_JAFFZS010000254.1 GCF_016921115.1 Streptomyces actuosus | reverse complement strand
AGAAGATGAGAAGAATGAGGAGGCATATATAGTGGAATAATCTTCTTCTCTATATAGAATCTATTAAATCCTGTTGTAGCATGGCTTCCATGCCCATCTAGGATTAATAGTCTATATCCACCAGTAGTCCGTGAAGCTGTATATGGCTCAAATACTTTATAAAGCCATTCAATCCCTAATTCATCTGTTGTCCATCCATTCTTGCTGACACTGATAGTATAATCCTTTGGCAGCTCATGATATCATAAGGATTGATGCTTGGTGGCAGCAAAGATAATCTGAGCAGGCAAAGCCCATCCTGATGCATTTATAGCAACAATTGAAGTCACCCACTCTCTATTTCCAGGTTGGAGAGCTTTAGCATGGCTTTGTTTTGTCTTCAGTCTACAGACAACTTTAGAAGTTGA
>NZ_JAFFZS010000253.1 GCF_016921115.1 Streptomyces actuosus | reverse complement strand
ATATATGAGGGAATGCGCGTCCGTTATCAAATAGAAAAATAGAAAATAGACAACAAGGAAAACCGGTGCCGCCGCAACCAAAAAGGAAATCAAAGAGAGGTATTAGAATCCTGTCCATTTCCATACAAGCAAAAAAATCATAACTCCATGGCTCCAAGCTCCACCCTATACGCAAGTAATGATGACTGTACTGTTCCAATGTTCCGTTTGTTTGTTGTTGAGTAACCATATCAAACCACTGTCTCTGCCCTCTCGCCTTCCGCAATGACCGGAACACTGAGTCCACGTTCCGGGCTTTGCAACACAAGCTGTTCGTGGCGTCGGGCTCGGAGGAAGTCACTGATGGCGCGGATGAGGATAAACCAGCCAACAATCATCAAAACGTAGGAAATCCACTCGCTAGTACTG
>NZ_JAFFZS010000252.1 GCF_016921115.1 Streptomyces actuosus | reverse complement strand
TTATGGGCCTGTTGCTGCATAGGAGCTTGGATGGGTGATGGCTGGAAACCAACAGGCGAGGTAATGCTTCCAAAGCTCGGCTGGCTGTGAAGGCTTTGTGCACTCGATTGATGCTGAAGTTGCTGGGGAGTTATGCCGTGGGGAACTCCCTGAACCTGCATCTGCTTCATTAGGGCCTGCTGCTGAGCGAGATGCTCCTTCTGTCGGGCCATCAGATATTGCTCCTCTTGTTTCCTGCGCTCCAGGGCATTCTGTTGCTCGGCTGTCAAGGAAGTACCAAAGCTTGGGAAACAACCCGGGAAAGGCTGTTGGGCAGTGCCCGACGGGGGAGGCGGCTGCCCCCATGGCGTAGAGTTCGGATCAGGTCCATGGGGAATCCCAATATGAGGCACCAAGAAAGGTTCTCGCG
>NZ_JAFFZS010000251.1 GCF_016921115.1 Streptomyces actuosus | reverse complement strand
GATTATATATTATAACGTCAAGGCAAGTTATTAATATGACCAAACTTTCGCATATAGCACCTTTTAACGCTCATCTTCCGCTAGGCCAATAGATTCTTCCTTGAAGTGATTGTTCAGTTTTTTGACCTTCTCGTAAAACTCTGGCTTCACCATGCCTCCAAAGGGAACCAATACTTCATCTTGCAGCTGGTGCATGACTGACAAAATCCCTTCGATAAGCTCCATTTCACTTTGGTGTTGTAGTAATTCATCTGTTGCAAAGTCAATTGGACATGGAAGTCCGCTGCGCTTTGTCATATCTTCTCAATGTGCGATAGGTGCATTCAGAGTACTACGCAGGGGAGAAAGACATTGATAATCCCAGCACCTAGAGCATGTTTGTATACTCATCTCCATGTGTATATATATA
>NZ_JAFFZS010000250.1 GCF_016921115.1 Streptomyces actuosus | reverse complement strand
ATATAGGTATGAGCAGAGCACCGACGTAGCCATGAGGAACTCATGCGATAAGGGCGATGACGACAATCTCCACTTTAAGGGGGACAAGCTCCCTCCATCCTGTGATTCAGAGTAGACAAATTCTTGGTACTCGAGTATCTGCAGGGCGGCATCGATGCACGTACGGACAGACTTGTCAACGCACGTGGCGCTACAGGTATGCCTGACGCCGGAGGATGATGGGTTTGCTGAGAATCTTTCACCAACAACATGCCGGCGGTGGAGGATTATAAGGCCCTTTCGGAGCAGGATGGAAATGGAAAGCTTGTCGGCAATACTTTCCGGCGAGGCTCCCAAGCAACCCGAGAACGATGTGAACTTTAACCCGTCAGGCAGCTGAATGTATGTATTTCGCAGAAGCGTTTCCACA
>NZ_JAFFZS010000249.1 GCF_016921115.1 Streptomyces actuosus | reverse complement strand
CATAGAAAGCAGCAAACAGAACATTATAATGGAGAAGAGAGACATTCAATTACAGATCATTTACACTGTTTGTCATGGAACATGTAGGTGGTTTTTTGCTTTTTCTGACATTGACACACCGGTGCGGTTTTTTCAATGAAATTTTTTTTTATTTTTCTATATAAGTAAGATGTCTGTATAATTCTCTACATTGGATATCATATCTATTGACAAGAAAGAAAAAGAAAAAGAAAAGAACTGAACCTGAACCGGCGAGACAAAAAGAAAGACAAGTACCTGACCAAGTGGGGATCGGCGGAGGCGAGTTCAACGGTGCCAGGTCCAGAGGCAGGCAAAAGAACGAGCAGAGAAAGCAAAACTAAGCGACCAGAACAAGAATTGATGCAGTAAAGATCATCCCATCTCCAAACT
>NZ_JAFFZS010000248.1 GCF_016921115.1 Streptomyces actuosus | reverse complement strand
GTGCCATCCATCATTGCACGATATTGTCCTGGTTCATGTTGAACACGACGAGGACGAAGATGGTTAGCTTTGGGTGTTGTCTCATCATCCTCGACACCCCCATCATCCTCAACATCCTCAGCATCATTATCATCCTCAGCATCATTATCATCCTCACCCTTGTCACTAATATAATTGCACACTGTAGAATCCTCAGAATCATGTTCAAACATCTCATCCACAAAGTCCTGTTTATCATTATCCTCCTGCATCCAGCAATATTCACTCTTAACCAGAAAATGATCTGTTGTCATCTGCAGCATCAATTTTTGAATAGTACCTTTATCAAGATGGCTTCAGTGGTAGGAGCAGATATCTTGTACACTATTAAATAGTTACTCAACTCCAACACCACTTGCAGCAACTATAAGAA
>NZ_JAFFZS010000025.1 GCF_016921115.1 Streptomyces actuosus | reverse complement strand
CGCGGGGAGGTGCGGCTTCGACGCCGGGTGCGCGGCGCGACGGACGCGGGGAGGTGCGGCTTCGACGCCGGGTGCGCGGCGCGACGGACGCGGGGAGGTGCGGCTTCGACGCCGGGTGCGCGGCGCGACGGACGCGGGGAGGTGCGGCTTCGACGCCGGGTGCGCGGCGCGTCGGGGGCGGGGATTGCGGGGGTGCGTCCTGGCAGGTGCCTCTGCGCGTCGGGTCGGGCGCGGGGAGGTGCGGCTTCGACGCCGGGTGCGCGGCGCGTCGGGGGCGGGGATTGCGGGGGTGCGTCCTGGCAGGTGCCTCTGCGCGTCGGGTCGGGCGCGGGTGCGCGTAACTTCGACCAACGAGGTGCGCCGCGGCAAGCGCCTCATACCCCCGCGGGCGCTGTCGGCCCGCCGCCCGGAGCCCGCCGGCGGCTGGTGGGAGCCACCGGATCACGGGCCTCACCGATGTACGGGCGTCACCGAGCTACGGTGTCGCCGGGTCACGGGTGTCATCCTCCGCTGCGCCCGGCCCGCTCGGTGTCCCCCGCGCTGATGCCGCCGGGGCCGATACCGCTGGGGCCGAGGCCACCGGAGCTGAATCCCGTGGGGCTGACTTCGCCGGAACTGAGTCCATGGGCGTCGACGGGGCCGGAGCTGAGCACGTCGGCACCGATGCCGTGGGATCCGACGCCGCCGGGGGCGATGCAGCCCGAACCGACTCCGCCCGCGCCGACTCCGTCGAGGCCGACGCCCCCGGAGACGGGTCCACCCTCGATGCTGGAGGGGCCCCTGCCCGCACTCCCCTGCCCCTTCACGCCTTCGATCAACTGCCGGACGACGCGCACCAGTTCCGCCGGCTCGAAGGGCTTGCCGAGAAAGGCGTCGACCCCGAGGTCCAGGCCTGCGTCGACCTCGTACTGCGTACAGGCACTGACGATGGCGAGCGGAAGATCACGGGTCCGCGGGTCCGCACGCAGCCGGGCGGCGGTGCGCAGCCCGTCCAGGCGCGGCATGACCACGTCGAGGGTCACGACATCCGGCCGCACTTGATGTACGACATCCAGGCACTCGGCACCATCGGCCGCGGTCACGACCTCGAGCCCCTCCAGCTCGAGATTGACCCTGATCAACTGCCGGATCACCTTGTTGTCGTCCACAACAAGAACCCGGCCCGAAGCGCCTGGCACAACTTGAGAGTAGGTCCGGACCGGCCACCGCGTCCGGGTTTTCCCCACTTCCGCCCCCTGCGGGGGACACGCGCCCCTCACTCACCCCGCCCCAGCCCCCTGGCACCCCCGGTGACCCGCCGGGAAAGCCGTTGATGACCACCCCGAGAGAGCTGGTAGTGTTCTACCCGTCG
Source organism: Streptomyces actuosus (assembly GCF_016921115.1). GTDB lineage: Bacteria > Actinomycetota > Actinomycetes > Streptomycetales > Streptomycetaceae > Streptomyces > Streptomyces actuosus_A. Next base: position 114,317 of record NZ_JAFFZS010000025.1, on the reverse strand, counting down.
CCGCGAGCAACACGCACCGCGCCCGACACGCCCCCGTAGCTCAGGGGATAGAGCAACGGCCTCCGGAGCCGTGTGCGCAGGTTCGAATCCTGCCGGGGGCACCCTTGATGAGGTGCCAAAAGACCCCGTCACCAGCGGTTTCGCTGAGTGCGGGGTCTTCGCGTTTGTGCAGGCGGATGCTGTCGAAAGCAGCCGTTTGTCAGTGATCACGTAATGACGACGTAATGATCTTGGCGGTTCTTCCGGCAGGTCAACGGGCGTTTATAGTCCCCTTGGGCGTAGCTTTCCGACACACCTCCGACACGACGAAAGCCGGATCGCTCCGGGGCTCGGGTGGGCTGCACCAATCGGTCTTCATCCATACCATGAGGCCAGCCACAACCGGGGTTGGGTTCCCCCGCGCTGCCCCCGCCCTCACCGGGAAGAATCTGACCGGAGATGGTCGAGCCTGACGCATCAGCTTGCGTCAGGGAGGAAGTAGTCACCAGGGCGCAGAGGAGGGCCTTCCGCCTCCGCGAGTTCCAGCGCCAGGTCCATGATTCTTACGAAGTTCCTGTACTTACGGCCCATACTTGCCGCCTCTGCTGCCCAAATTGGCCTTGTGGTCTTCCAGTGATTACGACCGACTTCGCCCCTCATAGTACGGAGAGCCGTCAACTGCAAGACGTCATCCGAGATAATGCCGCTGAAATATTCGATGCGCCATCCGTTGTAGATCGCATTGATAAAAGCGACCCGACGGTACTGCTCTCGTGTCATCGGACACCAAGGTGGCTCCCAGCAAACCAACAGGCTCTCGTCCTCAACGGAGCGCAGGAGGAGCTCACGGTGCGACGACCGCGATCTGTCCTCATTGTCAATGCGCAGCTGCCGCGCCTGAAGGACGAGCGACCACGCTACTCCCAATAACGCCGCGCCGGAGAGAGGTATGGATACGGCCGCGTAAGTCTGACTAATCTCACTCAGGCGTGCCCAATCCACGTTTTCAGGGGCGCCCCAACCGAGGACGAAGGGAGTCAGTCCCGTTAATACGGCGAGAACTACGCAGCCTGTACCCCAGGAGATCCATCGCGGATAATTCAGCCGGCCAGTCATTGAAACCCCCAGTCCCGAAGCCCCAACAAGAAGGGATCCCATGCATCCGCTGCAGTAATCTCGGCCTACGTTTCGATGCCCCTCGCACCGTTACCCTGCCTCCATGGATAGCAAACTCAGCACTGCGGTTCTGGGGTTACTGTTATCTACTGTTCCACTTGGGTGGCAAGTTGCGAGCTATTTCCTTACCGTCGGGCTTTTGATCTGAACTGTGCGTAGGACAGAGCGGAGGGATTCGTTTAAGCGGGTATCCTACGAGTTCTCCTGCGCATTTCGACTGGCCTTACCGCCGACACAGCGAAAGCCCCGGATCGCTCCGGGGCTCGCGTGAGGGGCGTGTGGGCTGCGTCAGTCAGTCTTCGGTGTCCTCCTCCCCCAACCCTTCAGGATCCTGTCGTTCATCTCCTGCTCTTGGCCGTCGATGCACTTGGCGTAGATCTTGAGCAGCACGTCCACCGAGTGACCGGCGCGGGCCGCAACCTCCGGGGCGGGGACTCCGGAGTTGAGCCACTGGGAGACGCCCGCGTGACGGAGGTCGTACGGGCGAGCCGCCAGGACGGAGGCGACCTGTTCAGGTGGGAAGGCCAGGGTCCGGGCTTGTTTCCATGCGCGCGAGTACGACGACGCCGCGATGACGTTGCCCCGCTCGCTGGCGAACAGCCGGCCGTCCTCCGCCGTACCGAACTCCTTGACGTGGTCCTGGAGCATCCGCACGAGCGGGGGCGGTATCGGCACGATGCGTACCTCGCCGTCCGCTCGCTGCTTCAGGCCGCGCCGGTCATGTGCCTCGCCGGAGTCGGTCCACGCCTTGCCGGCGGTGGGCCGGGTCTCGGCCAAGTCGATCCGGCCCCAGCCTTTCTCCGGGAGCGTGCAGTCGGAGAGGCGCAGGCCGAGCGCCTCACCGGGCCTCATGGCCGCGTAGTAGAGGCATCCGAAGAACGCCCGCAGCCGTCGACCACTCGCCCGCTCGTAGCCACCGACGTACGTGACCGCCGCCAGCAGCTCCCGCGCCTGCCGAGGGTTGACCACCACCCGGCGGTCGACTTCCTGCACGGCTCGCTTCCCCCGCTTGTGCCGGACCCGACTCAAGGGGTTCAAGGGCAGCATCTCCAACTCCACTGCGTACTCAAGGGCGTTGAAGACAACCGCACGGCGCCGCCGGTAGGTCTGCGTGGCCGCAGGCTTGCCGTCGAGCTTCTGTGTGAGTGCGTCGATGAGGTCGTGCGCGCGAGTGATCTCCTGAAGTTCCGCTACCGGCAGTGAAGCTTTCTCGATCCACGCCTGCTGGTCGGGCCGTACGAGTACCGGGCCGAGGCGCCGCCAGGTTTCCGGCACGTGCGGAGGACGGACTGGGTGCGGCCGGCGGTTGAACGAGCTGCCGTTCGGGGTGATCTGCGGGACAGCATGGGGGCGTTCCTCACGGTCAGCGAGCTGAGTCGGCGTGACGCCGCGGCACGCGTGCAGGCCCTCGCCGAGACGGGGACAGATCCTGGATACGTGGGTGACGGCGAGCCGCCCGGCAGCCCGGAGGACTTGGTGAACGACGTCCGGGACAGCGGTACCCGGCAGTTGACCGCCCGTGACCTGATCGGCCTGTGGGGGTGGAAGCGGCGCACCTCTGACGTCACCGATCTGGTGGACCAACACCTTGCGGGGCTCGGGCTCCGGGTCGACCCCCACTTCACCGACGTCCAGTTGGACGGCCTCGTCACCGTGTCCGCGGAGGGTTCCACAGGGCTCGGCGAAGGCATCCGCGATCAGGACCGAGGAGACGACCAGCAGGCACCTCCGAATGCCGATGGCCCACGTGACCGTGACCTGACCTGGCGGATCGGCAACCTTCCCTTCGTCCGGGAGGTCGTCACGGTCCGGATGAGCGATGCGCTGAGCCAGGCGATCACTCCGATGATCGAACACGGCTTCTCCCAGCTTCCCGTGGTGGACCACAACGACGTGCTGCGTGGAGTCGTCACCTGGGATTGAATCGCACGGGCCCAGCTGGGTGGCAGGACGGCCACGGTGGCCAACGCCCTGGACCCGCACCCCGAAACCGCCCGCGTGGAACATGCCCTTTTCGATCGGATGGACCGGATCCAGCGGAGCGGCTTCACGATCATCGTGGACGGCGAGAACACGGTCATCGGCATTCTGACCTCGACCGACCTCGCGGGGCAGCTGAAGCAGCGCATAGAGCCTTTCGTCCTCCTGGAGGAGCTGGAGAGGCGGCTGCGCCGCCTCATCAGGCACTTCTCCACCGAGGAACTGCCGAAGGAGATCCGCAGGACCATGGAGCGCGGACAGCACCTCGGCCTCGGCCAGTACGTCTTCCTGGTGGAGGACGGCCATTGCTGGAGCAAGCTGCGGTGGCCCTTCGAGCAGCAGGACATCAGCCGGCGGTTGACCACCGTGCGGGACTACCGCAACGACCTCGCCCACTGGGCAGTGGACGCACCCGCCGAGGATGTCGCGGCGCTGGCCGCGACACGTGGGTTGCTCAAGCTCCTGAAGCTCGTGGATCACGACCCGGCGGTCTGATTGCCCTTGCCTACGTCGCCCGGGCGGCCCCACGGGAACTGTGGGGCCTCCTGTCCGCTCCTCGTCAGGCGGGTGGCAGTAGGGCACTCACCCGGAGAACGCCGCAAAGCCCGCGCGGACCCGGTTCCGTGAGGAAACCAGGAATGCCGTCGGAGATCAGGCAGCTCCATGCCGCAAACCGTGCCTGCCGCGTCGCCCCCGTGGCGTCCGCCTGCCCCGCCACGTGGCGCGGGGAGCGCGGCCTCTCTCAGCTCGCTGGGATGAGCGGTGCGAGGAAGCGGCTCGGTTCGCCGTGCCAGGTGATGGCGAGCGCGTCGCGGGCGCGGGTCGCCGCGACGAAGAGCAGCGAGCGTGCCCGGTGCAGTTCGCGCCGGTGGCGGCTCGGGTCGGTGTGTTCCCAGGCGTCGACGGAGGCCCGGGGAACGAGCCCGTCGGCTGCTCCGGCGATGATCAGGCAGCGGTACTCCAGCCCCTTGAAGCGGTACATGGTGCCGATGTGGACGCCGTGGTCGCCGCGCGGCCCGTCCTGAGTGATCTCCGAGGACGTGATGCCGCTTCGCGCGAGGCGGTCGGCGAGCTGGGTGACCATGTCGTTGGTGGGGACGCAGATCGCCATGGCCTCCCGGGGCACGTCGTGCCAGGCCCGCAGCTGTTCCACGACGAGGTCCATCTCCTCGTCCCAGCTCCGTGCCCCGCGCAGCGACGGTTCGGTGCCGTGGAGGACCGAGCGGTAGCCGGCGAGCGTGTCGGTGTCGCCGTCGAGGTCGTCGTAGTCGGCGTCGCCCAGGACGCGGATGGCGTCGCGGAGGATCTCCCGGGTCGTGCGGTAGCTGAGGGTCAGCCGGGAGGACCTGCCGCGGATGTGGACGCCGAGACTGCCGAGGGTGACCTGGTTGTCGTAGATCCGCTGGTGGGTGTCGCCGACCAGGAAGATGTCGTCGGGCTCGGACGGCACCATGGCGCGCAGCATCTTCCAGTGGGCGGCGCTGAGGTCCTGCGCCTCGTCGACCACGATGTGCCGGTACCGGTAGCGCAGCCAGGCGCCGGAGCCGGCCTCGAAGTGGAGGTTGTGCAGGCCGCCCCGGTCCTGGCGTTCCTCCGTGCGCCGGTCGATGCGGGCCTTGCGGGCCATCTCCAGTCGCGCGGCACGCTCGGCGACCTGGCGGTGGGTCTCCAGGCCCTTGGTCTCCAGGCGTTGGGTGAAGCGTTCGGCCAGCTGCCAGATGCCGGCGCGTTCGGCGCGGGTGACGCTGCGGCCCCGACCCGCTCGGCGTGCGGTGAAGTAGTCGCTCCGGGAGGCCACGGCCTGGCCGAGGACGACCTGGTTCCACTCGTCGCTGAGGAACTCGGCGTTCCAGCGCGACTCCCCGGTCTCCACCAGCAGTTCCCGCCACTCGCGGAGGGCGGTCGTGTCGTCGATCCGCCGCTTCGTGTTGCCCGGGTCGGCTTCGCTGACGATGCGGGTGGCGAGCTGGTCGACATGGGCGATGTCGACGCGGGCCAGGACGTCGGGTCCTCCGAGGGAGAGCAGCCGGGCCCGAAGGTCGGCGGCGAGGTTCCGGTTGAACGTGGTGAGGAGTACGGGCTTGGTGTGGCCGGGGGGGAGTTGGCTCACCAGATGGCAGACGCGGTGGAGAGCGACGATGGTCTTGCCCGTTCCCGGCCCGCCGCCGACCCGGGCGGGGCCGGAGTAGCGCCGGTGGACGAGCTTCTCCTGGGTGGGGTGGAGGAAGATCTTCCAGCGGCCGAAGTCGCCCTCCTCCAGGATGCTCTGGAGGGATTCGTCGTCGGTGATCACCACGGTCTGGGAGCGGTCGACGGCCGCCTGCCAGTCGTCGGAGTCGAGGTTCCGCTCCGGTTCGGTCACCGCGACGGGCGCGGTCACCTGTTCCATGACTTCGTCGTACGGGATGCCGTCGCGCAACCGGAGGAGGACCTCCCCGGTGTGGCGGGGCGCGTACTCGGCGAGGCCGAGCAGTTCGTCGTCCGTGGTGAGCTTCCGGACGATCGGGATGAGGGGCTCGGTGACTCCGAGGTCGGCGAGTTGCTGGTCGGTGTAGGCGCCGAAGAGCGGCTCCTGAGGCGGCGGCCCGACCGGTTCGGGGGCGGAGGGCGGCGCCGGCGCGGGTGCGGGAGCGGGAGCGGTGGGCGGTGTGAGGCCGCGGCGCAGCACGCTCTCCTCGACGACCTGGAGGTCCACGTACTCGATGGCGCCGGTGATGTGGTTGATGCCGTAGTTGAACCGGTCCAGGTTCTTGTGGACGTGGCTGCGGTGCTTGACCGAGACGAGCAGCCAGTCGTCGCCGCCGAGGCGGATCATCAGCGCCCGCCACTCCCGGTTGACGCGCGCCGACCAGAGCCGGTCGTGGCCTTCCAGCGGTTTGAGGTCGAAGCCGCCGGCGTCGGGGTTGCGGCGGAAGTCGTGCTGGAACTTGTAGAACGCCCCGAGGACCGCGCGGTCCAGCTTGACGATCTCCTTGTCCGCCTTGTCGAGCAGGCGCAGGGTCACGCCCGTCCGCGGCGTGCTGGTGACCGTCATCGCTCGTTCTCCCCGTGGTCGTTCGTGGTTCCGTCCGTGCCGCCGCGCACCAGCGTGGCGAGTTCGTCGGCGTTCCATTCCGTCGCGGTACGGACCTGCCAGCCCGCGTCGCGGTAGGCCGCGTCCCGTCGTTCGGCGTCGATGTCCCGGTTGCTCCCGGGGTCCGGACGGTGGGCGAGGACGACGCCCACGCGCCGGTCGGGCCAGGCGAGTTCGGCCGGCCAGGCGGCGGCTCCCAGCTCGTAGCCGGCCTGGGGGGCGGGAACACCCCGGTCGGCGAGCGCCCCGGCGAGCGTGTCCAGCCCCGGATCGTCGACGAGGAACTCGAGGACCTCGTCCCAGGCGGGATCACGGACGGGCACGGTGGACGCGGCGGCTTCCGGCCCCTGCCGCTGCCGGTCCGCCGGCGGCTCGGGTGCGGCCGCTGCGGTCTCCTGCGCACGTCGCTGGGAGGTGAGCCATCCGGCTCCGCCGGTGACCGCCAGTTCGGCCGGGTCGAATCCGGGCAGCATGCCGGTGGTGAGCTGGACCCCGTCCCCCTCCCCCGCGTCGAGGAACTGGAGCAGGTTGCTCCAGTAGAGCCACGCCTGCCAGCGCCTGCGATGGGCGGTCTCGTCGGCCGTGACCGTTTCGGGGCTGTCGTCGAGGACGGTCAGCGCGGTCCAGGCCGCTCCGCTCTGCCCCCTGCGCAGATCGAGCGCGATGGTGAGCGGGCATCCCGAGGCGTCCCGGGTCGCCATGACCTGGACGGCGCCTTGTCCTCCCGCAAGGCGTCGCCCGTGCAGCGCTTCACTGATCCGGCGTCCGGTCTCCGTGCCGTCGGCCAGGGCCCTGCTGGTCGCCGACACCGCGGCGAAGCCGGCGAGGGCGCTCTGGGCGCGGCGCCGCCAGGCGTCCGGGTGCGGGTCGGTGAGGTATCCGATCAGCATCTCGACCGGGTTGGCCCACACCAGTCGCGTCAGGTCACGGGTGTCCCCCGCGTGCATGCGCCGGTGGACGTCCATGGCGGTCTTCTGCGCGGTGTTCGGGTACGGCTTCCACACGGGGTCGGTCTGCGGCCCGGAGCGTCCCGTCCAGGTCTGTACGTCGTCCCAGGTGAGCTGGAAGACCTGCCAGCCTTCGGCGCGCAGCCTGGTGCGCTTCGCCGCGTCGGCCTCGGCGGTGAGGTGGCCGGGGCTCGCGTGGTAGCGGTAGCCGTCGAGGTAGACGGCCACCCTGCGGTCGTCGTCGGTGCTGCGGAAGACCACGTCGGGCCGGGTGAAGCCGAGCGGCGTCTGGGTTTCCATCTGCCAACCGCGGACGGTCCCGTCGGATGCGGTGAAGCGCAGGTTCGTGTCCCGGGTGCCGTCGGCGGTGAGCGCGGTGCGGACGCTGACGTCGTCCGTCCGGTCGGCCCATTCCAGCAGCCCGCGCCGGAAGAGGGCTTCCAGTTCGCTCTCCACCTGGTGCACGAGGGTGATGTCCCGGGTGGTGGTCACCGGGTCGATGCTCCAGCGGTCCGACGTGCGGCCGAACAGCTCGCCGAGCATGTCGAGGGCGTGCTCGCGGCTGACGAGTTCGTACTCGCCGTCGGTGACGTGCCGGAGAAGGCAGCGGTGGCAGGCGGGACGTCCCTGGCCCACGCACACGCAGGTCTCGATCACCTGCCGTGCGTCGTCCAGGACGCCCCGCAGACCGTCGCGGCCGGCGAGGCGGTGCAGGTATCCGGTGCCGCCGGGCAGCGTGTCGTACAGGACGAGGAAGTGGCGGCGCAGCGGGCTCTCGCCGCCTTCCTCGGGCATGGAGTCGGTGACGACCGCGAGGTGGTCGGGGTCGCCGCCGTAACTGCGTGCGATTCCGGCCAGCAGCAGCGCCTTGAAGGACGCGAGCCGTTCCTTGGTGTGCGCGGTGACGGCGGGGATGAGGAGGCGCAGGGCCTCGGTGCGCAGCTCGTGGGCGAGCAGCACCCGTTCTCCGCGCCGTGCGGCGTCGGCTCCGCCGCGCCGTCGTGGGCACCAGGGTCGGTGGTACCTGGCGTGGGCCGACGTGTCGGTGGCGTCGTGGGCGGCGGGGCCGCCGTCCGGGTCGGCGAAGCCGCATGCGTCGCAGACCCAGAACGGGTTGAGCCGGACCTCCTGGCCGGCGAAGGCCGAGTCGGTGCCGCCGTCCACCCGGGTGGCTCCGACGTTGAGGTGCCGGATCCGCGCCTGGCGGGTGAACTCCCATCCGAAGGTGGCGTGTTCGTGCTTCCACGCCTGTTCGACGTCGTGCGCGTCGATGTCCACGGCCGGGACGACGGTGTAGTGCCGTCTCTCGCGCTCGTCGCTGTCGTCGCGTACGCGGACGTCGTCGCGTTCGTCGCGGGAGGTGACGCGGCGCGGTACCAGGACTTTGTGCAGGCAGCCGATGTCGCCGATGGCCGCGGACCGGCAGCGTGGGCAGGGGGAGGCGTCCTGTTCGGCGCGGTGGGTGCGAACGTGGCCGCAGTCCGGGCAGACGCGCCACCAGAGCCAGGCCGGGCGGCCGGGGCTGCCGATGTCGAGGCCGGTGACGCGGTGCTTGTAGCCCTGGACGTAGTAGTGGTTGCCGGGGGCGAACTCGGAGAGGGCGAGGCGGGCGGGACGGCTGTGGCGCAGGGTCTTGCTGTGGTGCGTGCGGGACTCGTCGGCGGCCTTCTCCGTCCAGGTGAGTGTGGCCTCCAGCTCGGTGGTGGAGTCGATCAGGCTGTAGTTCGGGAGCAGGCCGAGGTCGACCAGGGCTCCGTGGGCGGTGGTGCGGCTGATCTCCCGGGAGACGCGTGCCACGTCCCGGCGCTCGGCGCGCAGTTCGCGTCCCTGCCGCTCGTGGTCGGGGTCGCCGGCGACGAGCAGTCCGTGGGCCCGGTCGATGGCCTCGGTGCGGCGCTGGAGTTCGGCGCGCCGGTCCTCCCAGCGTCGGAGCGCCGTGTCGAGGGCGGCGGCCAGTCCGTCCTCGCCGGGGTCCGTCGCGTAGGTGACGAGGGCGGCGCGGGCCTGTGGGCTGACACCGGTGCCGCGGTCCTCGTCGTAGGGAGGGAACAGGCCCAGGAAGCCCTGGACGAGCCGTTCACCGGCGGCGAGCGCGGCTTCGGTGAACTCGGCCTGCCAGGCCGAGGTGCCGAAGAGTTCGGTGGCGCGTCCGGGCAGGGGCCGCAGGGGCGTCCCGTCGGGCGCGTCCAGCCGTCCGGCGCCCGCGAGGTCGAGGAGGTGGGCCAGGTACTGGCGGCGCAGGATCTCGGCGGCGGACAGGTAGCAGCCGGGTGGCAGGACCTCCCCGGCGATCATGAGCCGGGGTTCTTCGAGGTAGTAGCGGTCGCGCGGGCCGCGGTCGACCATGGTGAGCAGGTAGGCGTTGCCGGTGGAGCGCCCGGCGCGGCCGACGCGCTGGATGTAGTTGGCCGGTCCCTTCGGCAGCGAGGCGAGGACGACGGCCGACAGGTCGCCGATGTCGATGCCGAGTTCGAGGGTGGGGGTGCAGGACAGCACCTGCGGATTGGCGTAGTGGACGCGGGTGCCCTCGCGGAACGCCTTCTCCACCACCTCCCGTTTGGCGCGGCTGAGGGTGCCGGTGTGCTCGGCGGTGTTGACGGTGAAGACGCCGGCCTCGCGGTACATGCGGCGGTAGAAGTCGTCCGTGAAGTCCCGCTGCCGCAGTCCGCTGTCGAGGTCGCGGCCGGTGCCGAGGGTGCCGCCGCACCGGTAGCGGGGGCAGGGCTGTCCGTGCCACCGGTCGGCGAGGTCGGGGTGGATGGTCTGTTCCCAGAAGCACCGGGGGCAGTGCGCGGTGGCGTCGGGCAGGGTGTCGTCGGCGAGGGCGCGGACCTGGATGTGGCCGGGCTGGAGTCCGTAGACGCGGGTGGCGCCGTCGAGCGCGGTGCGCGCGGAGACGACGCCCGTCTCGGCGAGCGCGGGCAGCAGCCGGGTCAGGAAGACGCCGGCCGCCTCGGGGCGCAGTCCGAGGGCGCGTACGGCCCAGTCCTGGTACCAGCCGAGCCGGCCGGTGAGGACGTCGAAGTCCTCGCTGCCCTGTTTGGGGGTGCCGAGCAGGAAGGCGGGGGCGGAGACCCCGCGGGGGAAGGCCGGCATCCCGGTCTCGCGCCCGCCCCAGATGGCCCACCGGCGCACCCCGGCCTGGTCCAGCCAGGGGTCCAGCCAGGCGTGCCGGACGGCGCCCCGGATCCGCATCCGCTCCAGCAGGCCGCGGACGAAGCCGGTGTACCGGTCGGGTCCGGGGACCGATCCGTCGGGCAGCGCGATGTCGCCCGGGGTGGTGAGGAGGAGCTCGTGCACGAGGTCCGCCACGGCGTCGGGGTCCGGCAGGGGGACGTCGGCGGCGACGGTGCGGGTGAGTTCCAGGGTGCGGCCCTGCCGGGAGCGCAGGCCGAACTCCATGACGGTGGCGAACGCCAGGCGCTGCGCGATCAGTTCCCAGGTGGCACGGGAACCGCGGCTGCGTCCGGAGAGCAGTGTGTCCACGCCGCGGACGAGGTGCAGGTCCGGCGGGATGACGGCGGCCTGCACGGCCTTGCTGTCGACGACGTCCGCGATGAGGTCGGCGGCGAGGTCGTTCAGGGCGACCGGTTCGTCCTCGGCGATGCGGCTGGCGAGCAGAGCGCGCAGGGAGAAGGTGTAGGAGCGGCTGGCGACGTATCCGGCGCGGTGGGCGGCGTCCTGCACGGAGTCGTTGAAGAGGAGGGTCTTGTCCTCCCCCAGGCTCTTGTCCAGTTCGCCGCCGGTGAAGAGCTGGGTGACGGCGGCGGCGGCGAGCGCGGCGAGGCCGGTGCCGAGGTAGCGGATGGAGTTGAAGGTGCGGCAGGCCGGGCACTGGTCGCGCTCGGCCGCCCGGTCGCCGTCGAGGTCGGCGTGGACGAAGGCGGCGTTGTGCAGCGGCACGGGCCGGCGCGCTCCCTCGCCGTCGGCGGGAGCGCGGAAGTCGGTTTCGGGTGACAGGGGGCGCAGCCGTCCGCCGGCGCCTTCCAGGACCATGACGGCGGGTCCGCCACGACGGCGGTCCGGACCGGCGCCGAAGGCGGCCTCGTGCACCTCCCGCGGCGTCGCGGCGATCATGTTGCGCACCCGGCGCTTGTCGCGCCCTACGGAGGCCCGGCGGATCTTCGTGGCGTTCAGGTCGAGGTAGGCGGGGTCGACCTCCGGCGAGTACGCGGCCCAGCCGGAGCGTCCGCATTCGCGGCAGAACACGGCGGGCAGGAAGACCTGGGCGGGCGGCGGTGCGCTGTCGTCGGCCGGGACGGCGGCGTGTTCGGCGGCGTCGCGCGGTGCGGCGGGTTCTTCTCCGTCGTACGGGGACGGCCTGGCCTCGGAGGCCCGGCCCGCACGGGCCAGTGCGCCGCCGGAGGTCACCCGTTCGTCGTCCCAGCGGAACTCGGCGCGTGCGGCGCTGATGCCGCGCAGCACGCGGGAGACGGAGCGCACCCAGTGGTGGATCTCGATGGCCAGCAGGGGCCGTCCGGGGTGCTGCGGGTCGCGGGCGTACGACAGGAGGGCGAGGTAGCGGGCGAGTGCGCGGGCGGCCAGGCCCGGCCGCTGCTGTACGGCCATGCCCCAGTGGTAGGCGTAGCGGGGCAGCACCTCGGTGATCTCGGCGAGGGTCCTGGGGGTGCCGTCGAGGATCTCCAGGACGGCGGAGGTGAGCCGGTGCCGTCGCAGGACGGCCCCGAGCTCCTCGGGGGCGGGCCCGCTCAGTCCGGTGAACGCGGCGACGAGGTCGTCCAGGGCGCCCGGGTCGCGGGTGGGGTCGCCGAGGGCGTCGACCTCCTGGGGCGAGGGGAACGGCAGGGTGAAGTCGCTCTCCCCGGTGAAGTCCTTCACCGAGCGCCGGTCCTCGCCGACGATCGCGTCGGCCGGGAACGGCACGCCGAAGACCTGTTCGGCGACCTCCAGCATGCCGGGCCGCGCGGCCTCGCCCCGCCGGCTTCTGCCCGAGCCGCTGTCGTCGGGGCCGTTCTCGCCGAGGGTGGCGGAGGTGGCGACGGGGCAGACCGGCCCCAGGGGCCGCCCGGGTTCGGCGAGCCCGGTGACCGATCCGAGGCGGCGCAGCAGCATGGCGACGTCGGTGCCCTGGGCTCCGTCGTAGGTGTGGAACTCGTCGAGCACGACGTACGCGAGCGGGGAGTCCTGCCACAGCCGCTGGTCCTCGGGCCGCTGGAGGAGCAGGTCGAGCATCTTGTAGTTGGTGATCAGGATGTCCGGCCGGGTGCGGCGGATCTCGTCCCGGTCGACGGTGATCGCGGGGTTGGCCTGCTTGAACTCCTGGGACGGCTTGTCACCGACGTAGAGCGCGGCCCGCACGCCCGCGTCGCGCAGCCGGGTGTCCTTGCGGTCGTCGAGGCGCTTGCCGATCCGGTGGGCCTGGTCGGTGGCGAGGGCGTTCATGGGGTAGAGCAGGACCGCCTTGACGCCCTCCCGGCCGGCCTCGCGCTCCCGGAGGCAGTGGTCGAGGATCGGGACCAGGAACGACTCGGTCTTGCCCGATCCGGTTCCGGTGGTGACCAGGGTGGGCCGCGCCGGGCCGTGCAGGGTGGACAGCCGCTCCCAGGCGCGTTCCTGGTGCCGGTACGGCGTCAGGTCGGGGTGCCAGGTCAGGTGCCGTTTCCAGTCCTGGCCCTCGGCGGTCCGGAACGGCGTGCGGACGCGGAGGTAGGGTCCGCGGAAGATGCCGTCATCGGGATCGCCGAGGAAGCCTTCCAGGGCGCGGCGGGTGGACTCGTCGGCCAGCGCGTACGTCGTCGCGAGGTACTGGCTCAGACTGGCCCGTACCTGGTCGGCGGCGAGGGTGGGGCGCACGCGCGGGTCCTCCTTGGTGCTGGTGGGGCTGGCGGGAGCGGGCGGGGCGAGGGGGCCCGGTTGCGGCCCTACGGTAGCGGGCGGTCGGTGCCGCTCCGTGGCCCCGACGCCTCAGATGCCGAGCTTGCGGCCGATATGGGCAATATGTACCTTCCGGGTGGCTTTCACGAACCGGAAGTGGACTCGTCCCGCGTGGGGCGTGAAGCGCAGGTGGGTGTCGAAGTACCGGAGCGTGCCGTCGAGGTCGGTGAACTCGCAGTAGTCGCGTTTGCGGTTCGCGTGCTCGGGCGTCACGACGGAACCCCACTGCGGGCCGTCGGGGTGGGTCACGGCGTCCCAGAGCAGGACCGCCCGGTCCATCTCCGCCAGCCGCCTGCGGACCGGGTGGACCCAGTACCGCTCGAGTTCTCGCAGTTGTGCCTCCACGCGGGGCAGGAAGAGCAGGCAGGGGAAGAGTTCGGCGCACCGCTCCCACAGTTCGGTACCGGTCAGGATGCCGTCCAGGTCGTAGCGCAGGGCGGTTTCGGCCTCCGCCCGCATCCACGGCGCGAGCGACGCGACGTGCTCGCGGGTGGCCGCGTGCGGGACCTCGACCTCGGTGCACACCGAAGCTCCGTCCTCGTCGTCGCGTAGTTCTTCCCGTTCGAGGGTGACCTGGTCCGTGTCCCAGCAGGGGTCGAGCAGCAGGGACACGCCGACGCCGCCCATCAGGTGCGCGGCGCCCAACCCGATCACGGGCACGCCGTGGTGGGTGTAGGCGACCTCGGAGAAGGTCTCGCCCGTGGGGAAAGCGGTGTCGTGCGGGTACTTGGTCTGCATCAGCAGCAGGCGCTGCCACAACTCCTTGGTGCCCGGAGTGCCGATCCACTTGGCGATGGGGTGGCCCTGGGCGAGCTGTAACGCCTTCAGAGGCTCCCGGGTAACCAGTACCGTGCCGGGGCGGTCCACCCGCAGGACCGCGACGATGGCCTTCACCAACTCCGTCATGGCGTGGTTGACCCGATCCGGATCCGCCGGCGTCTCGCAGGACTTCTCGTTCAGGAACAGCTGCGGCACGTCTCCCCCTCCGCGACGGTGTGCGCCTTGCCCCGCCTCCCCAGCCGGGCGTGTCAGCCGATGAGCTGGTCGAGCGTGTTCTCCAGCTCGTCGAAGAAGCCCGAGGGCCACTGGTCGAGCATGCCGTCCGCGTCGACCCGGGGACTGACGAAGTCCACGCCGGTGCCGTCACCGCGGAAGTAGTGGAACACTGCCCGCCCGGGAGAGAGCCGCTTCTGCTTGACGGCGAGCCGCACCCCGTTGATCACGTGATCGCTGTGCGTCTCCATGATCACCTGGGCGCCCTGCGACGCGGCCGAGGCGGCGAGCGTGGCCATCTGGGTCTGACCCTGCGGGTGCAGGTGCGCCTCCGGGTTCTCCAGGAGGATCAGAGAGCCGGGGCGGGCGCTCAGGCAGGCCACCACGATCGGCAGAACGTAGGTGAGGCCGAAGCCGACGTTGCTGGGGCGGCGACGCCGGGTGGCACCCAGCGTCCCCTGGAAGCCGTACGAGAGGCTCACGACGTCCGTGCCCTTGATGGCGACGGTCTCGATGTCGACTCCGGGACACAGGTCGCCCATCCAGGCGGCGGTCTGGTCGATCAGGCGGTCGGAGACGGCCTTCGGGTGGCGCAGCGGGCCGTCCGGAACCGTGTCCTCGCCGTGGTAACGCAGGAAGTTGACGGTGTGCTCGCCGCGCACACCGAGGAAGCCGCGGCCGATGGCGACCTGGTGGTCACGCGGGTAGAACTCGGCGGGCGAGATCCGGTCGGCGTGCAGGTACTGGAAGGGGGCGGTGAGGAACGCCGGGGTCTCGGCCTCCGGCCCGGTCGGCCGCTCTCGTTCGCCCTCGGAGGTGCCGGGAAGGTCGGCGTCCAACAGGGGCAGGAGGTTCTGCTCGGGCTCGTACGCGGCGGTCCAACCGTAGTGGTAGGGCCCCTCGTCCACGGCGAGGCCGATCCGGGGTTCGTCCTCCGTGAAGTCCTCGTGCAGGACGTCCTCTCCGGTGCCGAGGCCGACGAGTTCGCCGTTGAGCAGGAAGCCCTGGTTGCCGACGCTCGTGCGGAGTCCGGCCCGGCGGGCTTCGGGCAGCAGCGGGGCGACCGCCAGGTAGCCGGACTCGTGGGACTGGCGGAGCAGTGCGAGGGACTGGAGGACGCTGCTCTTGCCGGACGAGTTGAGCCCGGTGAGGAGGGTGAGGGGCCCGAGCGGGAGTTCCGCGTGCTGGAAGGCCTTGAAATTGTGCAGCGTCAGTCGGTCGATCACTGTTCGGCCACCCCTCGGAACAGTCGTGCCACTTCCTGGAATCGGGTGCGGATCCTCGCCGGGTCCCCGGTACCCACGGAGATCGACCGGTCGAAGTCCCAGTTGTCCATGAGCTCGAAGAAGCGGTCGTGCACCTTCGCCCGCGACGCTACCAGTCTGCCCCGCTCTTGATCGTCGAGAAGTGCGAGATTGACGGAGACCGCCTCGAACAGCGCCTTGTTGACGGCGGAGGAACTGCGCTTCCCGCCACGCCATTTACGGAAGGCGTGGTCGCCGAACAGGTCCCGCGCGCACCCCATGGCCACCCGGAACTCCCGTGCCAGCTGCTCCCGCCGCTCCTCGGTGAACGTGTTGATCCGGTACATGGCGTCGATGAGGAACTTGTCGAAGTCCTTCTCGGTGTGCGCGACCGGATTGGTCAGCCGGAAGGCGAGGAAGCGCAGCACCATCTCCCGGTCGGCCATCCGCGCGTCGGACACGCTCCACCGGGTTGCCTCACCGAACGCGGGGTCTTCGGCCAGGTCGGCGAGGAAGGTCCGTACGGTCCCGCTCACCAGTGCGTGCCGCAGCTCCTGCGGACTCAAGGGCATGCCACCGGTGTTGATCCGGGAGAAGACGTTGTACTTGACCTTCTCCGGGGTGCCCTGCTGCATGATGTGCACGGTGAGCTGGGTCTCGCGCAGCCGGATCTTCAGCCGTCCGGTGAGGTCCTGGTAGGTGCTGCCGTCGAGCTGCCAGAGGTAGTCCATGTCCCGGAGGGCCAACGGCCCCAGACCGGTGAGCTTCGGCTCCATGAACCGGGCGATGGCGGTGAGCCGCTGGACGCCGTCCACGACGGCCCACTTGTCCTCGTCGCCCTGCGCCATGTGGAAGTTGGAGATCGGGATGCGCAGCAGCAGCGACTCGATCAGCCGGCTCTGCGCACGATCGCTCCAGATGCCGGAGCGGCGCTGGAAGTCCGGCGCGAGGTCGAGCATGCCCTCCCGCAGCCGGGACAGCAGCAGGTCCACGGTGGTGGTCTCGGTGCGGATGCTGATGCTCTCGGGCCGGAACGGGGCGGAGATGCCGTCCGCGTCCCGGTACGCGCCGTGCTGCTCCTCGTCCTCGCCGTCGGCGGGGAGCTCCAGCTCGACACCGGTCGGCCGGCCGTCGGACCCGATTTCCAGCGGTGATCCCAGCGGCAGGAGGAGCGAGTCCGGCTGGTCGACGTCCTCCGCCACGGCGTAGCTCCGGGAGGCGGTCGGCCGGCTCCCTTCGGCGCCCCGGCCGCCCTCGTCGTCCTCGGCCTCCGCCATGCCGCCCGTCGCCCTCCGTCGCCTGCCACCGCCCGATGCCGTGCCCGACTCAGCCTATAGACGGCACCGGGGACTGTCAGCGCGACGACCCGGTGACCGCACCCGCTGCCACCGGAACGCCCGGCCGCAGGCGCGGTCAGGGGGTCAGGTCCAACTCGGCGACGACGGTCTTGCCGACGGGGACGCGGTCGAGCACGTCCCACCGGTCAGCGAGTGCCTCGACCAGGAACAGGCCCCGGCCGCTCTCGGCGAGGTGCGCGGGACGGGGCACACCCGGGGCGGGAGGGCGGCACTCGCCCCGGGCGTCGGAGACCTCGATTCGCAGGGTCCGGCCGAGGAGCTTGACGGCGAGCTCGAAGTCCCGGCCGGGGACCCGGCCGTGCGTGACGGCGTTGGCCGCGAGTTCGGCGACGAGCACGGCGGCGGTCTCGGAAGCCGGGCTGCCGTGCGGCAGGCCCCAGGTGTCGAGCTGGTGCAGCGCGAGCCGCCGGGCGAGGCGGGCGCCGCGCGGGGTGGAGCTGAAACGCTGGGTGAACACACGTACGGTGACGGGCACTGTGTTCGCGGCGGGGGTGGACGGTGCGGTCATACGCCCAAAATGCCGCGGGGTGGGGCGGGTTCACCAGGGCCGGAGCGCGTACGCCGGGTCAGCGTACGCGCACGTTCGGTGGACAGTACGCGTCACGGTGCGTGACGATGGGCGAAGTCGAAGCGGTACGGCGGGCGGGTGGCACGGGAGGTGTCCGGCGGTGGCCTACGAGAGCACGGACGGCGGTACGGGGGCGGCGGGCGGCGCGGAACCGGGGGCGTCGGACAGTCTGCGCACCTTCGGCGCGGTCGTCCAGGCGTTACGCGAACACACGGGCCTGAGCCGCGAGGAGTTCGGCGTGCGGGTCGGCTACTCGAAGCACACGGTCGCCTCGGTCGAACAGGGCCGCCGGATGCCGGACCGCGACTTCGTGGAGCGGGCGGAGCCGGTGCTGGGCGGCACGGGTGCTCTGCGGAAGGCCGCGCCGCATCTGTCGCGGCAGGCGGGGCTGGCAAGCTGGTTCCGGCAGTGGGCGCGGCTGGAGACGCACGCGGTCACCTTGTGGACCTACGAGTGCCGGGTGATTCCCGGCCTGCTCCAGACCGAACGGTACGCGCGGGCCGTGACCGAGAGCGTGCCGCCCGTGAAGGATGAGGAGCAGGTGGCCAAGCAGGTGGTGGCCCGGTTGGAACGCCAGCAACTGTTCGAGCGCAGGCCACCGATCACGTTCAGCTTCGTCATTGAGCAGGCACTAGTCGAGCGCGGCACGGGTGGCCCGGACGTGACGCGGGAGCTACTCGACAGCCTCTTGGAGCGGTCGTTGCAGTACAACGTCGAGCTGCAGATCATGCCTCGACACCAGCCGGATCACGCTGGGTTCGACGGGCCGTTGATGCTCCTGGAGTCTCCGGACAACAAGTGGTTCAGCTATGCGGAAGGCCAACGTGGCGGCATGCTGATCTCGGACCCGAAGGAGGTCAGCATCATGCTCCAACGGTATGCGAGACTGCGTTCACAGGCTCTCACCTCCGAGGCTTCCAGGAGCCTGCTGAAGCAACTTCGAGGAGCGCTATGAGCAGCATCGACGAACGGGCTTGGTTCAAGAGCAGCTACAGCGGTTCCGACGGTGACGCCTGCGTCGAGGTGGCGAGGGGCGCACAGGTCATCCATGTGCGGGACTCCAAAGACCAGCGCAGCCCCGAACTCGCCCTCTCCCCCACCGCGTGGGCCGACTTCGTCACGTACGTCACACAGGACTGATCCCGCACGCGGGGCCCCGCGCCGGTCGGGTCCGGTGCGGGACGACGTCGTTCAGGTCGCGGCTGGCGTCCACTTCCCCTTGTCGATGGCCTCTTGGAGCCGCGCGGAGAAGTACGCGTGCGCCGCGCGCATCTCCGCCTCGCGTTCCGCCTTGTAGAAGGGTGCGGTGTAGCCCTCGGGGGGCTCGGACCGCTCCTTCTTCTGGTAGGCGAGGAAGTGCTCGTAGTGCTGCTTCGTCTGGCCGAATCCGTACGTGTAGCGGTCGCCGGCGATCTTGCGCTCGTTGGCGTCGAACCAGGTGACGGCGTCGAAGTCCTGCATGATCGGGAAACGGGCCTTGTACATGGCTGCGAGTGCGTCCGCGTTCACTCCGAGCCAGACAGCGACCAGTGCGTCGATTTCCACGAGTGCGGCCCTACGCGCTCGCTCAGTCCGGAGCGGGGTTGTCCGCTTCCACGTTGGACCGACTTCGTGGAGAGGCTGCATATCCGCCCACTCGGCTGCCCACGGTTCGTAGCCGGGCCAGGTCGGCTCATAGAGCTCCCTCCACAACTCCGCGTAAGCAACCGTGAGGCAGTTCAGGCGCAAGGTACGCAACAAAAGCGCTGAGGCCAGTGGGTGGTCAACAGCTGGCGCAGGCAACCGTCTCGCCGGAGCAACATCAAGGTTTCTTACTCGAACCGTGCGTAGCAAATAGTCAACCGGAAGCGATGCCCAGAAACCACCCAGCATCGCGGTGCTCCGGTTGTCAGGTAGTGCTGCGCTCCGCAAGGCATCAATGTGCGCGGCGCCAATAGGCAACAAGGCTGTGTAGAGGGCCCTCTCCGTATCCGGCGCGATCATCTTGCGCCACGCCACCCTGTAGAACTCCGTGTACGGCCGCCGCAACCGTCGCAGCAGCTCCGCCTCCACCTGCTCCTCGGTGACGTCCGAGACCTCCACCCCGAAGCGCCCGGCCGCCGCCTCCTGCGCCCGTGTCACCTCACGCTCGGACTGCTTGAGCTGCTCCAAGGTCCTGCCGTCGCTCCACACGTCCTGCGCGGCCCGGTAGACCTCGGGCTTCGCGACATATACGTATTCGGACTCGGGAACCGCGTCGTCCGCGAGGGTCAGCGGGTTGAGCCCCAGGACCTCTCCGCCGCCCTGGCTGGGCTGCTTGAACATGGGATTGGCCAGGCCGATCTGCGGGCCCTTTAGGATCACCTCGGACCAGTCAGCCGGCCGCCGGATCATGCCCGCGTCGTCCGGCGTGTTGTAGTCGATGAGGTCGGCCGCCTTGGCCCCGCTCTCGTGGTAACCGCTGCTGATCTGCGGCTCATACTCCGCAAGTCGCAACGAGTAGTCCGCCAGCGCCTCGATCGCCTGGGCCTCCGCCGTGCTCACCGGTGACAGCAACCGGGCCTGGCGCACGGGCTGTGTCTCGTCGCCCGTGAGCTTCTGCCACCGGGCCAGCATCGCCTCGTCCACACGGACGATCCGCTTGCGGTGCGGGCGTTCGTCCCAGCTCTCGCCGTAGCGGACCCCGGGATCGGGAGCCGTGCCGTCGTCCTGCGCCGACAGTCGCAAAGCATCCACGGAGAAGAGCCACGACAGATGGTCGAAGCCGATCTCACCCGCCTGCCCATAGACGTGCACGCCGAAGTGGCTGGATCTGCCCACCGGTGGCGGGAAGAAGCGGTTGCCGGCGTTCACGAAGTCTCCGTGTACCCGCAGGCGGGTGTACGCGGCCTCGCGCAACCGCCCTTCCTTGTCGCCGCTGAAGTGCGAGTCCGGGTGGACCAGACCCACGGAGCCGTCGTGCGCCATGTGCTGCCACGTCTGGCACATGAATGCCCGGTACAGGTCGGGCTGGGTCCCGGCGAGCAGGGGATACACCGGCCCTGAGCCGAGCATCTCGCTCGTACCACTCGTCGATGCCAGTTCGGTGAGCAGGTAGGCGCGGGCGCGCGGCGACTTCAGCAGTTCGTCACGTCGCCGGGTGCGTTCCGCCTTGGTCGGCTTCTCGGTGAGCATGAACCACGGTTCATGCTCGGCCAGAACGGGGTTCTCCTCCCACCTCGGCCGCACCCAAGGCGGATTCCCCACCTGGAGGTCGAATCCGCCCCCCGGCCCCCGGAACACGTGGGCGAAGTGCAGCTCCCAGTGGAAGAAGCCGTGGCCGTCCTCCGCCTTTATGTCCTTCTCCGTCGTCCCGGCGATGTCCTCGACCGTGTTCAGCCACGGGTAGCGGAACGGCATCTGCGTCGCCGGGCGCATGCCGAGGAAGCCCTCCAGGCGGTCCTCCACGTCGGCCAGGAGCTCCAGCGCCTCGTCGGGGCCCAGCTTCTCGATGCCCGAGAGCAGCGACTGCTCGGGCATGTCTGCGGTACCGAGGAGGCTCTCCAGGAAGTCCAGCCAGTCGCCGAGGTTCTGGAGCGGGACGGTGTTCCGCTCCGGTGACCGGCCACCGCCACCGCCACGCGGCTTACGGGCGGCTACCGGTGTGTTCCGCTTGGCCGCGCCGGAGGCCAGCCCCTCGTCCAGTTCCTCCTGCTCCCCGTCCGGGTCGTCGAACAGACCGGCCGTCCGCCACAACTGGTCCCCGGGCGCGGGGCCTGACGGCGGCTCCACCGGCGCCACCTGCGCTACCGGCGTCACCTGCTCCACCGGAGCGGCGGGCTCCACCGCCACGCCGCCCCCCAGCAGCCCCGGCACCGACGACTCGTCGACCAGCGCCCCGCCCGTGCCGTACACCGCGTCCGTGCCGTCGAGTTCACCGACCTTGTCCAGCGGCCAGAACCACAGAGCGCACCAGGCGTCCATGACGGTCTTCAGGCGCCAGTACGGCGTGCCGTGGCGGGTCAGGTCGTCGAGGACCTTCTGCTTGTCCTCCGCCTCCGCCGACTGCTCCAGCCAGTCCGCGCCCCACACGTCGACGCGGCGGGACACCGCCCGTTCGGAGAGTTCGAGGCGGGTCGCGACGAGCGACCACAGGAACTCGGCGCGCCGGGCCACGCCCTGGAGGCGGTGCAGCTCGGTCCTGTCGGCGGCCTTGCGCCACCGCTCGTAGCGCTTGCGGCGGGCCTCGGCGGTCTCGTCGCCGCGCTCCTGGAAGGGCTTGGGTGCCTTCGGGGCCTTCTGGACGCCCTTGCGCCAGCGCCCCAGCGCCTTGGCCTCGTCCTCGGCGAGCTTCTTGGCCTCCGATTCCCCGGCGACCGCGCCCCAGCCGATCGCGGGCAGCAGGAACTGGTGCACCGCGCCCTGGGGCAGCGGGCCGTCCCGGAACGGCAGGTCGGTCGGCGGCAGGGTGTTCTTCTTGGCCAGCCATCCGCCACCCGGCAGGACGTCCGCCTGGTAGACCTTGCGGCCGGCGCCGATGAGGGAGTTGCCGCGCCGCAGGTGGAGGCCGAACCAGGGGGCCCGCATGCCGGGGTGCATGGAGTTGAGCCAGAGGGAGACCTCGGCGAGTTCCACCGCCGTGGCGTTGAGGTCCACGCCGTAGGCGTTGTGCAGGGCGATGTACGCCTTGGTCTTCTGGAGCTCGATCTGCCGCAGCTCGGGGTCCACCCGGCGGCCGAGTTCGCGTTCGCGGCGCCGCAGGTACTCGGCGGCGACCTGGTCGATGGCCTCGTTGAGGAAGGCGCCCGAGCCGAGGGCCGGTTCGCAGATCTTCCACTCCAGGAGTTCCTTCGCCGGGGTGGTGGTGCCGTCCTGGTCGAGGCGGTGCCTGAGGGCGAGTTCGACGGTGACCTCGGTGAGGGACTTCGGGGTGTAGTAGGAGGCGGAGGTCTGGCGGTCGCGGCCGGCGAGACGGTAGACGAAGGAGTCCTTCGGGTGGGACACCCGCTCGGGGTGGCCCGTCTCCTCGTTCGTCCGCTTGACGAAGACGGCGTCCTCGTAGTCCCCGGCGCGGGAGGCGGGGACCATCCAGCTGCCGCCGGAGGGGTCGCCGCCCTTGGCGACCTCGTACAGCTCCTCGTCCGCGATGAAGCCGGTGTAGGACATCAGGCCCTCGTACACGGCGCCGAGCTGGTTGATGCCGAGCTGGGCGTACGAGATGAAGCCGCCGCGCTCCCGCCCCCTGCCCTTGGTGAGCATCAGGCGGCGCAGCACCTTGTGCAGGGTCTCGTTGCGCAGCCGGGTGTCCAGGAAGGGGCGGCGTTTCTCGCCCTCGCCGCCCTCGTAGGCCGGGTTCTCGATCTGGTCGTCCGAGATGAGCCGGACGGCCTCCTTGGTGAACAGTTCGGAGCGCAGGGCCTCGAAGCGCAGGCCCGCGCTCGTGCTGCGGGCGGCGGCGCGGCGGGCGCGGTCGGCCTCGCGGAGGCGTTCGGTGTACTCGGCCTGGGTGATCGTGCCGGCGGCGAGCAGCCGTGCCGCCTCGTGCTCGGCCTGTGCCGCCTCGCGGGCCGCGGCCTGTGCCGCGAGGTCCTCGGGCTCGGTGCCGTAGCGGCGGTGGCCGTTCTCGACCTTCTCGAAGAGCAGGTCGAGTGACTCGTACAGGTGGAAGCCGCGCCGGGAGCGGTCGCCGACGAGGTCGCGCAGGACGAGGTCGCCGAGGCGCTGGAGGCCGTAGCCCTGCTCGTACTCGGGGTAGTCGGAGGGCAGGATGCCGAGGGCGGGGCTGGCCTCCGCGTACAGGAGGAACAGGATGCGGTACAGGTAGCGCAGCGACTCGCGGCTGAGTTCCTTGGCGAGGCGGGCCGGGTCGTCCAGGTCGGCGGGGGTGACGCCGTTCCCGGGCTCGCGCAGGCGGTCGAGGACCTCGTTGGCGATCCACTCCACACTCAGGCGCAGGCCCTCGCGCAGTTCGGTGGAGACGCCGACGGCGTGTTTGCCGGACCGGTCGAGGAAGGCGGCGAGCGGCGCGGTGCCGCCCTCGGCGGGGACGCGCAGCGAGTCGGCGCCGAAGAGGGCTGCCAGGGTGTCGAGTTCGCCGCCGTGGCGGTCGTCGCGGCGGTGCAGGGCGGCGTCGAGGTCGGCGGACAGGTAGCGGCCTTCGGGCCAGGCGAGGCGGTCGGCGAGGACGATGACGCCGCCGACGAGCAGGAGGACGTGGCGCGGGGGCGTGTCGCAGGTGAAGAGGAAGTCGGTGAGGGCCTTGGCGTCCGTGAGGTCGGGCGCCGAGGTCTCCGTCTCCATCGGGTGGAGCAGGCGGCCGGGGCCGTCCGGGTCGAGCGCGGCGTCGGGTTCGGTGGTCCAGCCGCAGGCGACCGCGTAGAGGCCGGGTTCGGCGTGGACGACCTGGACCGTGTACTCGCGGTCGGCGCGGTGGACGGTCACGGTCTGCTCGTGGGCGTCGGTGTAGCCGAGGGCGCGCAGGGTGTCCAGGTGGCTCTCGGTGCACCGCTTGCGCCACCCTTCGGGTTCGGGCGCGCCGGGTTCGGCGAGCGCCGCCGCGTCCTGGGCGAGTGCGGCGCGGCCGGCGAAGTAGGGGCCGTGCAGGGCCCGCAGGCCCTCACGCGGGGTACGCACGCGCGGCAGTACGGAGTCGGGGCCGAGGCCCTGGCGGGCGGCGTCGGCGACGGCGTCGGCGTGGCGTCGGCGTTCGGTCTCCTCGAAGGCCGCCCAGCGGGTGAGGAGGCCGTCCTTCGCCTTGAGGTCCTTGGGGAGGACCTCGGCGAGGTAGTGCGGCGAGAGGTAGTCGCCGTGGTTGACCAGCGAGTCGTACGTCACGTCAGTTCTCCGCCTGGGCGTCGGACGGGTGGGCGGCGTCGGATGCGGGGGCCGGGTCCGGGGAGCCGGCCGCGGGGGCGCCCGGCCCGGCTCCGGAAGCGTCGGGGACGCCGGGGCGGTCGAGGACGGCGAGGACCCGCAGCAGCGGGCGGCCGCTGGTGTGCAACTGGTCGAGGAGTCGGGCCAGTTCGTCGGCGGTCTCCTCGACGAGGCGCTCGCGGCGGCCGGTGACACCGGGCAGCAGGGATTCGGCACGCCACTGGGCGACATGCTCGCGGTAGGCGGCGAGGGGCTCGCTGATCCGCTCCTCCCACTGGGCCCTGCCCGCCTCCAGGTGGTGCCGGGCGGCGGCGACGGCGGCCGGGACGAGGTCCTGGAGCCGGTCCAGGTCCCGCGGGTCTCCGGTGCGGGCGAGTCGCGGGCCGACCTTCGCGTCGCGCAGCGCGTCGGCCATGGGGCACACGTCGGGCGTTCCGGTGCCGTCGGGCCGGATGCCGGTCACGGCCATCCAGCGGACCACGGTCGGGCGGCCGAGGGCGTTGGAGTGGATCCCCTGGACGAGGAAGACCGGGCCGTCCACGTGCGGGGTGGTGATGACCGGGGCCTCCTGCCGGCCGAACTCGACCAGGACCTTGTCCGTCAGCCACTCCACCACCGGGTGGATGTCGGTGAGGAAGGAGACGTCCGGCCACATGGTGGTGCTGCTGTCCCTGGCCTCGGTGAGCTTGCGCTGCGCGAGGGCGCGGTCGGAGGTGACCAGCATCCGTTCGGCGACACGCTGCTCCTTGAGGTAGGAGGGCGGCAGGGCCTTGAGGCGGTGGAGCAGGTCGGGTGCCAGGGCCGGGGAGAGGGAGAAGTAGGCGCCTCCCTCGGCGTCGGTGCCCGAGGCCAGGCCGATCAGGTCCTCGGCGCGCTCCTCGTACACCTCGTCGAGGGCGGTGGCGACGAAGTCGGCCGTGTCGCCGTCGAAGAGCGAGATCAGCTCGGCGCGGGCGGGCAGTTCCTGCTCGGTGATCGTGTCCACCTGGCCGAACAGGTCGGCCAGCGCCGTGTCGTCGGCGGGGGCGGACTCCAGGAACTCCTCGACCGTGCCGCCCCGGACCAGTTCCTTGATGAGCCGGCGCTCCTCCTCCTCGGCCCGGTAGAGGCCGGAGACGGCCTCGGCCGTGCCGTCCAGTTTGTGGGCCTCCTCCTCCCGGCGGAGCAGCTTCTCGGCGACCGTGCGGTCGTCCTTGGCGCCGGGGACGGCCGTGGTGAGGATCAGCGCGTGGAAGCGGGGCTCGTGCTTCTGCCCGTAGCGGTCGATGCGGCCGTTGCGCTGCTCGATGCGGATCAGGGACCACGGGATGTCGTAGTGGACGAGGTGGTGGCACTGGCGGTGCAGGTTGACGCCCTCGGAGGCGACGTCGCCGGTGAACAGCAGGCGGACGGGCGTGTCGGCGAGGCCGAACGCTTCGAGGACCGTGGCCTGCTCGTCGTCGCTGAGGCCGCCGTGCATCACGGCCACGGCCTTCGACGTGCCGTCGGCGCCGACCGGGAAGCCCAGGCGGGCGGGGACGACCTCGGCGAGCCAGGTGAGCGTGCGGACGCGTTCGGAGAAGACCACGGCCCGCGTGGCGGAGCGGGGGCCGACACCGATCTCCTTGAGCTGTGCGACGAGGGCGTCGAGCTTCGCGGAGTCACCGGGCGCGGTGCCGTCGCCCATACCGGAGACGATCTCCCTCAGGCGGGCGAGGGCGGCCTGCTCGACAGCGATGGCCGGGTCGGGGCGCAGCCCCTTCTCCTCGGCCCTGCGGACCCGGTCGGTGAGGGAGGCGATGCGGTGGGTGACCGTCTCGCCGAGGGCGACGTGCGAGGAGAGGAACGTCTTGAGCAGGTTGTAGGCGAAGACCGGTTCGACGGCGACCGAGACGGGGTCCTGGCCCGCGGTGCCGAACTCCGTGCTCGTGGGCGGGGCGGGGATCCAGTGCCCGGCCAGTTCGGCGAAGACCCTCTCCTCCGCCTCGGTGGCCGCGCAGTGGAGGGAGACGGTGGGGCCCCGGTCCGGCCACTCGGTGCCCATCTCGTCCCGGACCTCGGGGCTGATCTTGGTGCGGCGGATGTAGAGGTGCCCGAGGTCCTGGGCCGGGTCGTAGTGGTCGCGGTCGGCGATGGCTGCCGGGTCGAGCAGGGAGATCAGGTCGGCGAAGGACCGCTTGTCCCCGTTGTGCGGGGTGGCGCTGGCGAGCAGCAGGGCGTCCGTGCGGGGGGCGAGGGTCTCGGCGAGGGCGCGGCGCTGGCTGCCCGGGTTGATCAGGTTGTGGGACTCGTCGATGACGACGGCGTCCCAGCGGATCCGCTCCAGGTGGTGCCGGTACTGCCCGATGTTCTTGAGGGTGTCCACAGAGATGATCACCCGTTTGTAGTGCGTGAACGGGTTCCGCCCCGCCGGAAGTTCACGCTGGACGCGCTGGATGCCGAGCGAGTCGAGCCGTACGAGCGGGATGGAGAAGCGGGTCCACAGCTCGTGCTGGAACTGCTCCAGGATGCTCTGCGGGGTCACGACCAGGATGCGCTCGCCCCGGCCGCGGCGGATGAGTTCCGCGAGGGTCAGGCCGATCTCCAGGGTCTTGCCGAGGCCGACGACGTCGGCGATCAGGACCCGGGGGCGGAGGTTGCGCAGGGACAGGGCGAGCTCTGCGGGGCGCTGCTGGTAGACGAGCGGGTCCAGGAGGAAGCGGTCTGCGAGGGCGAGGCCCCGCTCCGTCTGGGGCAGCGGCGTCTTGCGCAGGGCGGCTTCGAGGAACAGGCGGCTGCGCCGGAAGTACGAGGAGGTGTCGGGTACGAGGCGGGTCTTCTCCGGGTCCAGGAGTTCCACCGTGTCGATCCCGCTGAAGAAGACGGCCTCCTCGTCCCGGACGAACTCCGAGACGCCGACCGCCTCGATCCGCTCCCCGTCGTGATCGGTCGTGGTGGTGTTGCGGACCAGCCACTCCTCGTCCCGTACGAGGATCTGTGCCCCCGGCGGGAACCGGGTCCCGTCCTGCGTCGCCCCCTGGTCGGTCACTCGCCGCCCCTCCGTCTTGCGTCTTCCGTGTGTCGTCGCTCTCGCCCCCGCAAGTCTGTCACGGGGAGGAAGGGGGACGTACGGGATCGGGCGCGTGGGCCGCGCCTGCTCAGAAGCGGGCCTCGCGGGCGTACCCGGCACGGATCCGCTCGGCGATCCTCAAGGGCGCGGTGGGCCGGACGGCGGTCACCCCGCCGCGTGGGCGCGGGCGGGTGTCCGGCTGTGAGGGCGTGGTCTCCCGGCGGTCGGAGGCGCCCGCGTCCGGGTCGTCCCCGTCGGGTTCGCGCTCCGCGGTGCGCCGCCCGGCGCCGGGGGACGTGGTCGGAGCCTCCTGCTCGTCGTTCTCGACCGCCGCCTCGTCGATGACGGCGGGCGTGTAGGGGGGTGCGTGGACTTCCTGCGCGGGCGGGGCGGCCGGTGCGGGAAGCGGGGGCACGCTGATCTCTGGCGTCAGGTCGGTGAGACGGCGCTTGGCCTGGAGCGCGGTCAGACCCTGTTCACGGATGACTCGCACCAGCCGCTCGGTGACCTCGGGCAGGGTCGGCCGAGCGGCCGGATCCGGCGCCAGCATGTCCGTGATCAGCGGCACGAGCTCCGGTGGGGCGCCCGTCAGATCGGGTGCGATGGCCGGATCGTCGATCATCAGAGCGACGGACTGCCAGGTCGGCCCCTCGTAGGGGTAGTGGCCGGTCGCGGCGAAGAGCAGCACCGCACCCAGCGCGTACACGTCGGCGGACCGGTCCAGTTGGTGCTCGCCCCGGGCCTGCTCCGGGGGCATGCACAAAACGCTGCCGACGACGAAGCCGGTGGCGGTCAGCGTGGTACGGCGTTCCGCGAGCACGGCGAGACCGAAGTCGATCACTTTGGGGCCGTAGGGGGAGAGCAGGATGTTCTGCGGCTTCAGGTCTCGGTGGAGCAGTCCCGCGTCGTGGACCGTGCCGAGGCCCTCGGCGAGCAGCGCCCCGAGGCTGGCTGTCTCGGCGAGCGGCAGTGGCCCCCGGCCGGAGACCAGGGTGCGCAGATCGGGTCCGGGGACGTACTCCACCGCGAGCCACGGTCGATCCGCATCCGCGTCCGCACCGACGAAGGCCGCGACGAACGGCCCGTAGACCGTACGCAGACTCTCCACCTCGGACAGGAAGCGCGCCCGGGTGTCCTCGTCGAGCACGGAGGGCTTGATGACCTTCACCGCGGCCTGGTGGCCGGCCGCGGACTCGCCCAGGAACACCTGGCCCATACCGCCGGAGCCGATCCGGCACACGAGGGCGAAGCCCCCGATCTCTTTCGGGTCGTCGTCCCTCAGCGGTTCCATGGCGTCACGCCCCCCTCGCGGTCCGCACCCCGTACGTCCGCGCGGTGGACGTACGTGGACCGGGAGGCAGTCTATGCAGGTCCTCGACCGTCCTGTACCGCCTTGCCCAGAGGTGCCCAGCGGCACGACCGTCTCCGTCACGTGCCCGGCAGCCCGTGCTCGTCCATCAGCCGCGTCAGGTTCCGCTTGCGCTTGTGGGCGGCGCGCAGGCCGGTGGCGTACGTGATGAAGCCGTCCGGCGTGCCGAGGCGGCGGTGGCAGTCGCGGATGCTCAGGAGCGGGCTGCCGAGCTGTTCGTAGGCGAGGTTCCCGGTCTCGCGGGTGAGGCGGGCTGCGAGTCGGAGGTGGATGGAAGGGGCATCCTCGGGGCGGGTCGGGCGGGACTGGTCGGCGAGGGTAGGCCCCTGGCCGTCTTGGGCACCGCGCTCGTGAGCTACCTGCCAGGCGGCGTTGATGTCCTTGTCGTCCAGCAGGACGTCGACAAGTGCATCTCCCCTCCTACTGTGGAGACCGTGACCGGAGGGATAGCTGGGGTCATGGCATCCAGGAAACGCATCTACGACGCCGAGTTCCGTGAGGGGGCGGTACGGATCGTGACGGAGACCGGGAAGCCGATTCCGGAGGTGGCCGAGGATCTGGGCATCCCTCCCGGGACGCTGCACAGTTGGGTGTCGCGGGCGCGGCGCAATGGGTCGCCGTCGTCGGACCGGCCGGCGGCCGAGCCGTCTCCCGGCGGTCGTCTGCGGGAGAGCGAGCGGGCGGAGCTGGAGCGGCTGCGGGCCGAGGCACGGGAGAAGGACAAGCGCATCCGCGAGCTGGAGACGGAGCGTGATGTGTGCAAGCGATTCGTGGCCTTGTGGGTGAAGTAGCTGAGGCGGACCCGGCCGTCGCGGTCGGGGTGATCAGCAGCTGCAAGGCCGAGGAGGGCATACCGCATCGCGTCGCCTGCCGGGCTCTGGGGGTGTGGGAGTCGTGGTACTACAAGTGGCGTGACCGGCCGCCGACCGAGCGGGAGGTGCGCCGGCAGCACCTGGCGGAGGAGATCGAGGAGATCTTCCATCGGTCCGGGGGCACCTACGGCTCGCCGAAGGTGTTCATCGAGTTGGTGCGCCGGGCGGGAAAAGGATCTACCCGCTCGTGAAGGAGCCGGCCCTACGGCGACGTGGTCCGCGTCGTACGACGGCGGCCCGGCCTGAGCGTGTTCCGCCCGGGCTGATCTCGCACGGTGGTTCGCAGCCGGGGGCGGAACAGCGCCGCGCGGGAAGGGCTCAGGGCGGGGCTTGCGCACGTTCGCGGCGGGCGTCAGAGCCAGCCCTGCTGGGCTGCCTTCAGGCCGGCCTCGAAGCGGCTGGTGGCGTTGAGGCGTTCCATCAGGCCGGCCATCTGCCGGCGGACGGTGCGCAGAGAGACGCCGAGGCGCTTGCCCGCCGCCTCGTCGGTCATGCCGGCCGCCAGCAGTTTGAGCAGCTCCCGTTCCGACGGGGACAGACCGATGCCGTCCGAGGGGCTTCGATGGTCCGCTCCGAGCGGGACCGCCGTCTCCCAGGTCTGCTCGAAGAGTGCGACGAGCGACGCCACGATGCCGGGGACCTCGGTGCACAGCGCGCCGAGGCGGGTGCGGGTCGGGTCGATGGGCACGACGGCGGTGGAGCGGTCGAAGATGAGCATGCGCGGCGGCAGCAGCGGGCTGGTGCGCACCTGTCCGCCCTGTTCGCTGATCCAGCGCGCGTAGGCGAAGGTGGCCGGGTCGTTGCGGGCGCTGTCCTGATAGATCGTCAGCAGCTGTACGTCGCGGGCCAGTGCCTGTTCGTCCAGGGGGCGGGAGGCGTCCAGGCTGGCCTGTGACTGCGCGCCCCCCGGTTCGATGGCCAGGCACTCCTCCTTGAGGTCACGGGCCAGACTCTCCAGGCGCCGCTGGATGGCGTCGAGGCCGACCAGTCGCTCGGCTCCGCCCTGGTCGGTGTTGGGATGGAGGATGGCGAACTCGGCGACCGTGCGGGCCACCGCTTCCCGACTGCGTGTCAGTTCCTCCTGGCGGCGCAGGAGATCGGCCTCCTGGCGGCGCAGGATCACTTCCAGGCCCAGGTCGGGGCTGACCGCGCGCAACATGCCCGGGCTGTCCCGTGACGGCCGGAGCAGTTCCAGATCCACCAACTGGTCGAGGAACTCGCGCACGTCGGTCTCGGACAGCGACAGGCGGGCACTCAGCTCCGCCACCCCGTCGTCAGGGTGCGCCAGCAGCCCCCGGTACACCGACTCCAGTCCCGGCCCCAACCCCAGCGCTTCCAACACGTCCATCCCCCCAGGAAGAGCGCATGGCCCTGTACATGCACAGGACAATCACGACTTGATCATGCTCGGGGTGAGGGCTTCACGCAACCTGCACCTCCCGGGGACGCCCCGTGGCACCTTGGTGCCCGCCACCTTGGTGCCAGTCGCAGACGCTTCCGGGGCGGTGACGCCCCCGGCAGGATGGTGATCACCGGGAGGGACGACGGCACCACGGCCGCCGGGCCTCCTCCCGACAGTCAATCGTCCGACGCCAGTTGTGTCCCTGGGGGGATCCCGCATGTTCCGCACCGTCCGTCGCCTTGTCGCCGCCCCCGTCGTCGCCGTCGCCCTGTCCACCGCCGCCCTCGCCGGCGCCGGTGTCATCGGCTGGGACAGCGAGCCGGCGAACGTGTCGCTCGCCGTCGCCGGCGACGTCATCGGCTGGGATTGACCCGATGCGGATCATCGGCGTGGCACTGCGCGGCAGTACCGGCGCAGGACTCGCCGGTCCGCCCCGGCCTCTCACGCCACCTCCGGGGGTCTGCGCCCTGCTCCACGATCTGCTGTGGGCACACGCGACACCCGACACCCGACTGGAACACGTCAGAGTCCGCCCGGTGGGTCCGGCAGGCCTGGAAGCGGTGTTCTTCCTCCTCTGCAGGTCCGACGCCGACGCCCTCACGGCCGTACGGCCCCTGCTCGAACGGGCGCGGACCCCTCTCGCCGCTCACGGTTACACCGCGGTCCTCCCGGTCCCGCCCGCATAGCGCTGCGGCGCCGGCCCCCGATCGCCGCGCAAGGCGCCGCGTCTTCCCCGTCACGCGGGTTCCGTCGCCCCTCCCCCGCTCCGGCCTCCGTTCACCTGCACCCCGGGCATCCCCGCACGCCCCTTTCCTCCGCTTCTACCCCCTCCTTCGCTTCCCGAGTCTGGAGATTCCGCATGTCCATGCGTCGTTCCGTCCTCCGCTCCACCATGGTCGCCACCGCCCTGGCCGCAGTCGCCCTCACCGCCCTCGGGCCCACGCACGCCACGTCCGCCCAGGTGCCCGCCACCGCACTGGCCGCGTCCACCACCTCGACCATCGGCGGCTCCATCAACCGCAGCGAGATCATCGATCGCGCCCAGTACTGGGTCGATCAGGCGGTCCCGTACAGCCAGTCCGCCTACTACCGGGACCCCGAGGGGACCACCTACCGCACCGACTGCTCGGGCATGGTGTCCATGGCCTGGCATCTGACCACCAGTGCCACCACCTGGACGCTGCCGAACTACTCCACCAAGCTGGGCAGCCTGGACGACCTGCAGCCGGGTGACGCGCTGAACAACATCAACGCGCATGTGGTCCTCTTCGTCGGCTGGACCGACTCCAGTCACTCCACGGCCACCATCATGGAGGAGGCCAGACCGGGAACGACCGCCCACAAGACCACCTACAGCCGTACGTACATCACATCCAACGGCTTCAAGCCGTACCGGTACAACAAGGTGGTGGAGTCCCCGGTGACCGTGCCGGACAAGGGCATGACCAACGTCACCGCGGTCGGCGACCTGACCGGGGACGGGGTGACCGACGTCGTCGCGGTGGAGACGGCGACCGGTGATCTCTACCGCTACAGCGGCCCGAACTACACCGGCGGCACCGCCCGCGTGAAGATCGGCTACGGCTGGAACACCGTCAGCACCATCATCGGCATCGGGGATCTCACCGGGGACGGGGTGGCCGACATCCTCGCCGTCGACGCCGCGAACGGGAACCTCTACCGCTACTCCGGCCCGAACTACAACGGTGGCAGCCGCGTGCAGATCGGCACCAACTGGGACTCGATGACGAACATCGTCGCCGTCGGCGACCTCACCGGGGACGGCACGCCGGACCTGATCGCGGTCGAGAAGTCCACCGGCGACCTGTACCGCTACTCCGGCCCCGGCTACAGCGGCAGCACCCGCGTGAAGATCGGCTACGGCTGGAACGCCTACACGTCCCTGACGGGGGTCGGCGACCTCACCGGCGACGGCGTCGCGGACATCGTCGCCGTCGACGCCGAGACCGGGAACCTGTACCGCTACTCGGGCCCGAACTACAACGGTGGCAGCCGCGTGCAGATCGGCACCAACTGGGACACCATGATCAACTTGACCGGGGTCGGCGACCTCACCGGCGACGGCGTGCCGGACCTCCTCGCCGTCAACGCCTCGACCCAGTACCTGTACCGCTATTCGGGGCCCGGCTTCACCGGCAGCAGCGCTGTGAAGATCGGCACCAACTGGTAGCAGCTGGCGGTGACTTGTACGGGGCCGGTGCGGATCACCGGCCCCGCCTCCCCGCTCCGGCCCCTGCGCCTTCACGTCCTTCACCCCTTCGTCGAGGAGTATCTGTCATGCCCATGTCTTTCTGGAGGAGAGCCACCCTGCCGGCGCTGGTCGCCGCCGTGGCCCTGCCGTTCACGACCTCGAGCCCCGCCGCGGCGGCGTCCGTCTCCACCTGGGACAAGGTCGCCCAGTGTGAGTCCGGCGGCAACTGGCAGATCAACACCGGCAACGGCTACTACGGCGGCCTGCAGTTCAGCAAGTCCACCTGGAACGCATTCGGCGGGCAACAGTACGCCGCCTACCCCCACCAGGCGACCAAGGAACAGCAGATCCGCATCGGGGAGAAGGTCCTGGCCACTCAGGGCGAGGGGGCCTGGCCCACCTGCGGCCCGGCCGCCGGCCTCGGCGACGACCACACCGACCCGTACCCTGCCGAACCTCCCGCTCCGCAGTCGGCCATGGCCGACCTCACGCAGGTGGGAGACCTCACGGGCGACGGGGTGAACGATCTCATCGCGGTGGAGAAGTCGAGTGGCGACCTGTACCGCTACTCCGGCCCCGGCTACGGCGGCAGCACCCGCGCGCGCATCGGCTACGGCTGGAACAGCGTGAGCGACATCGTCGGCATCGGGGATCTCACCGGCGACGGGGTGGCCGACATCCTCACCGTCGACGCCGCGAACGGGAACCTCTACCGCTACTCCGGCCCGAACTACAACGGTGGCAGCCGCGTGCAGATCGGCACCAACTGGGACTCGATGACGAACATCGTCGCCGTCGGCGACCTCACCGGGGACGGCACGCCGGACCTGATCGCGGTCGAGAAGTCCACCGGCGACCTGTACCGCTACTCCGGCCCCGGCTACAGCGGCAGCACCCGCGTGCGCATCGGCTACGGCTGGAACGGCATGAGCACTCTCGTCGGCGTCGGGGACCTCACCGGCGACGGGGTGGCGGACATCCTCGCGGTGGAGAAGTCCACCGGCGACCTGTACCGCTACTCCGGCCCCG
The DNA here is from genome assembly GCF_016921115.1 of Streptomyces actuosus. Lineage (GTDB taxonomy): Bacteria > Actinomycetota > Actinomycetes > Streptomycetales > Streptomycetaceae > Streptomyces > Streptomyces actuosus_A. The sequence continues at coordinate 80,361 of NZ_JAFFZS010000025.1, read as the reverse complement.
GCTACGGCGGCAGCACCCGCACCAGGATCGGCACCAACTGGGACACCATGACCAGCCTCACCGGGGTCGGCGACGTCACCGGGGACGGCGTACCCGACCTCCTCGCCGTGAACGTCTCCACCCAGTACCTGTACCGGTACGCCGGCCCGACCTTCGCAGGCGGCACAGCCGTCAAGATCGGTACCAACTGGTGAACCTCGCAGCCGACCTTCCAGGAGTCGCGGACCGCCGGCTCACCACGAAGACCTCCGCACCCCACCGCAGGCGCCTCGGCGCCCTCCTCGTCGCCGCCGCAGTGGGCCTGGCCGGCGCCCTGGGGCCCGCCCCCACGGCGCAGGCCGACAGCGTGGCCGGGGCGGACAACCCTCCGCTGCGCTTCGTCAGCTACAACCTGTGCGGCAACATGTGCTCCGACGCCCGGGGCTACGACAACCAGCGTCGCATCGACACCGTCGTCGGCGAGGCCACGGGCGCCACCTGGAACGCCGACCAGCTCTACCTCCAGGAGGTGTGTCGCCCGCAGTACGACGCGATCCGCTCGAAGCTCCAGTCACGAGGGTTCCAGGGCCTGTTCACCGCCACCCTCACCGGCCGCACGGACGTCTGCGGCGGCAGCGACTACGGGGTCGCCGTACTCACCAAGGGCGTCGTCACGGACGCCGCGGTCCTCGATCTGACCGTCGGCGGCGAGAGTGAACCCGTCAAAGTGCCCTGCGTGAAGACCTGGACCCAGTACCGCGCCGGCTGGGGCTGCTCCGTCCACCTCTACTGGAACGACGCCACCCTCCGCGACCAGGAGGCCGTCAAGCTCGCGGCCCAGGCCCGACAGTGGGAGGACGAGGGCCTCCCGGTGGTCCTCGGCGGCGACTTCAACAGCACCCCGCGCAGCAAGGTCGCCTCCGAGTTCTACGAACCCGGCATCGACGACGGCGGCATGGGCACCTTCAGGGAGGCCGACGAGACGGACCAGGACTACTTCCTGAGCGATCCGTGCTCCGCCGGCCGCACCCGCTGCCGCAGCGGCGAACCGACCTTCGGCACCTCGAAGATCGACTATCTGTTCTTCTCCGCGCGTCACTTCACCGGCGCCAAGGCCGATGTGCTGTCTCAGGACACCGCGGTCTCCGACCACCGGTTGCTGCGCGGCGCCGCCTACTGGGCGGACTGCCCTGCGGAGGACCCCGACGCCGGCGCCGTCCTCCGCAGGGACGCGGCCGGCGGCTTGTTCCGGTACGCCGGTCGAGCCGGCGGTGGTGTAGCCGGTGCCTGCAAGGTGGGAACGGGGTGGAGCGGCATGAGGCTGCTCGCCCGGGAGGGCGCCGCCGTCCTGGCCGTCGACGGCGACGGAACCCTGTGGCGCTATCCGGTCGCCCCCGCCACGGGCACCTACTCCGGCAGCACGCGCGTCCAGGTGGGCACCGGGTGGGCGTCTGGCGACAGCCTCCTCACACCGGGCGACTTCTCCGGCGACGGCAAACCCGACCTCATCGGCCGGGACGCCGCCGGCGGCCTGTGGCTGTACCCGGGAACCGCGACGGGCGGCTACGGGGCGTCGGTACAGATCGGCACAGGGTGGCAGATCTACGACGCGCTACTGGCTCCGGGCGACTTCTCCGGCGACGGCAAACCCGACCTGATCGCCCGGGACTCGGCAGGCGCGCTGTGGCTCTACGAAGGCAACGGCGCTTCGTCGTACGGCCGACGCACCCAGATCGGCACCGGATGGCAGATCTACGCCGCCCTCGCCGCACCCGGCGATCTCGATGGGGACGGAAGGGCCGATCTCGTCGGCCGGGACGCCGACGGCGGACTGTGGTTCTACCGGGGCAACGGCGCCTCGTACTACAGTCCGCGCACCCGGATCGGCACCGGCTATCCGAGCGGTGAACTCCTCTTCTGAGAGGTCATCACATGTGGTGAGCCTGCGGTGGAGATGACGGTGCAGGCACTGCTGGGGAACTCCGGGAAGCAAGTGGCCTTGCGCTCGTGACAGCGGTTGGGGCGAGGATGTCCGGCGAGCCGGACCATGGTGCACTCGACGGCCACGGTGGCGTCTTCTGCCACTTGATACCGGCGCGTCAGGCCCTCCGGACGTGCAGGGTGCGGGCGCCGAGAGGGAGGGGGGTGTGGGCGACGAGGTCGAGTCCGGCGGCGTTCAGGAGTCGCGCGTAGTGGTCCGCGGTGCGCTCGCGGCCCCCGGTGTTGCACATCGTGTGGAGTTCCCGCGCGGTGGCCAGGGACGGGGTGTCGTCGGGCGTCAGGAGGCGTTCGACGACGAGGAGGTCGGCGTGCGCCGGCATGGCGTCGGCGGAGCAGCGTAGGATGGTCAGGCAACGGTCGTCGTCCCAGTCGTGCAGGACGCGGGAGAGAAGGTGGACGTCGCCCGCCCGGGGGGACGTCCGCGAAGTCGCCGCGTCCGGCTCAGAGGCCGTGTTCGTCCATCAGCCGCATGAGGTTGCGCTTGCGCTCGTGGGCGGCGCGCAGGGTGGTGACGTACGCGGTGAACGCGTCCTCCGTGGCCAGGCGGCGGTGGCAGTCGCGGATGCTCAGCAGGAGGGCCACGAGCCGTTCGTAGACCGGGTTGCCGGTCTGCCCGGTCAGTGGTTCGGCCAGCCGCAGGTAGACGCCGAGGGCGTCGGCGGGACGGCGGGCCCGTGCCTGGTCGGCGAGGGTGAGCCACTGCCGGTCGTCGGCGCCGGTCTCGACGGCCGCCTGCCAGGCGGCGTCGACGTCCTCGTCGTCGAGCAGGGCGTCGACCAGGACCGGGCCGGCCCACCGGCCGTGCTGCCGCTGTTCGGCGTCGGCACGTAGTCGGGCGAGGGCGTTCTCACGCTCGGCCGTCCAGCGGTCCGCGGCCCGCGCGGCGGCGCGCAACTGCCGGTACGCGGCCAGGGTGCGGCGGGCGCCGAAGTGGTCACGGCGCACGGAGACGGCGTCCGCCGGACGGCCCGCCTGCGTGTAGCGGTCGCAGAGGTAGTCGACGAGGCCGGTGTCGACGGCTGCGAGGTCACGGGTTTCCCGGATGCCGCGTTCGGCCCAGTGCAGGGCCTCGTCGGAGCGCCGGGCGGCGTCCAGCTCGGCGGCGATGAGCAGATGGGTACGGCCGTCGGGTGAGGGGCCGGCGGCGTGCACGGCGATCACCGCGTCGACGTCGCCGTCCGCCGAGGCCAGACGCTCCATCAGGTACTTCTCCGCCCAGCCGCGCCGGTTGCGCTGCCACGCCTCGACCGTCGTCCTCCGCAGGACGGCCGTTCCCGGGGCGCCGAGGACGTCCTCGTAGTCGAGCGGATCGATGTCCGTCAGACCGTCGTCGATGTCGCCGAGCACATGACCGACCAGCCAGCGCGCGAGTTCCCCGGGGTCGGGGCGTGCCGTCCGGCACGCGTCGAGGTGGGCCTCGGCCAGGTCCGCGCCGATCTGCCCGAGCCGGCCGTCGGAGTCGTCGACGCTCTCCTGCGCCTCGGCCAGCTGCCGCATCGCCTCCCGCGCCAGGGTGATCGCGTCGGTGGCCCGGCCCGAACCGGTCAGCTCCCTGATCGCGGACACCGCCTGCCCGGCCTGGTCGGCGTAGGCGCGGGCATCGGCGTACTCGACGTGGCCGTACTGGGCGAAGGGGCCGATGTCGAGCAGTTCACGGATGCGGGACCGGACCGCGTCGAGGTCCCCGCGGGCGCTCGCGGCCTTCAGTTCCAGGCGGCGCCGCAACTGCCGGTCCTCGTCGATCTGTTCCCGCAGCAGGGCGAGCAACTCGGCCTTGGGCAGGGCGGACAGCCATGCGTCGAGGTGCTGTGCGCGGTCCTGGGCGGCCTTCCGTTGCCGCGGCAGGCTCGCCCGCCGGGCGAGCACCGTCAGGCCGAGGGCGACCAGGTGCTTGCAGAAGTTGCCGTCCAGGCCGTACGGGCAGTCACAGGTGCCGGTCGGCCCGCCGGGCCCGTCCAGGACCAACTCCACCTCGTACCGCTCGGTGCCGTGGACGCTGGCGCTGACCCAGCCGTCACCGATCTCGACCCCGGACACCGCGTCCAGGTAGCCGCGGCCCCGTTCGAAGGAACGGGCACCGGCCAGCTTCTTGAGGTTCGCCTCGGTGATGACGCGCATGGGTCCGTTTCCCGTCCTGCTGTGGTGGTGCGGTTGCCGCTCCGCCAGCGTAGGGGGCGCGGGCGGGGCGCGCGGAGCGCCTTGCCCCGGGATCGGCCTCTCGGCCCGGCCCAGGGCCGGGCGCCTCGGCGCGGGAGAGGTGGCCGGGCGGGGGCGGAACGGGCGAGGGTGTACCCGCCACGGACGAGGGCCGGTCCCGCTCCGGCGGCGGAGCGGGACCGGCCCTCACGCGGAGACGGCCGAGGCGAACTGCCGTCGGCGGTGCCGGCCGGGCAGCCGTGCCGTGCGTCCGTGGTGGTACGGGTGCCGGGCGATGGCGGTCAGGCCGTGAGCACGCCGGTGGCCAGCAGGCCGAGGAGTGCTGTGCCGATGAGGACCCGGTACACGACGAAGGCGTTGAAGGAGTGCGTGGCGACGAACTTCAGCAGCCAGGCGATGGTGGCGTAGGCGACCACGAAGGAGACGGCCGTGCCGACGGCCAGCGGGACGACGCCCACGCCGGCGCCCAGGGCGTCCTTCAGCTCGTACAGTCCCGCGCCGGTCAGCGCCGGGATGCCGAGGAAGAAGGACAGGCGGGTGGCGGCGACGCGGTCCAGGTCCAGCATGAGGGCGGTGGACATGGTGGCGCCGGACCGGGAGAAGCCGGGGAAGAGCAGCGCGAGGATCTGCGAGGTGCCGACCAGCATCGCGTCCTTGAACGAGGTGTCGTCCTCTCCGCGCTTGTGGCGTCCCATCTGGTCGGCGACCCACATCACGCCGGATCCGACGATGAGCGAGCCCGCCACCACCCACAGCGAGGCGAGCGGGCCCTCGATGAGCGGCTTGGCGGCCAGGCCCACGATCACGATCGGGACGGTCGCGTAGATGACCCACCAGGCGAACTTGTAGTCGTGGTGGTACCGCTCCTCCTTGTTCCGCAGGCCGCGGCCCCATGCGGTGACGAAGCGGCGGATGTCCTGGAAGAAGTAGACGAGCAGGGCGGCGATGGCGCCGACCTGGATGACGGCGGAGAAACCGACGACGGAGTCGTCGTCGACCGGGATCCCCATGAGCCCTTCGGCGATCTTGAGGTGGCCGGTGGAGGAGACGGGCAGGAACTCGGTCAATCCTTCGACGACGCCGAGGACGACGGACTGACCAAGGCTGATGGCACTCATCGGGGTCCCAATCTGAGGCATGTCGGGGGTAGGCGGAGCCAGGCCCCCACGGTGGCCGGCCTTCGGCCGGAGGGTGCGCCGACGGCGCGGACGGCCGGGGCGGAACGGACCGCATCGGCACCGAGGGCGCCGGTGGCGCGGATCGCCCCGGCGCGGACAGCAGCGGCGGCGCGGGAGTCACCGGCGGTACGGGCCGCGCCGGTGACTGCGGCTCGGACCACCCCGACGCGGACGGCTCGGCCCGGCACCGGCACCCACATCGGAGCCGGGGCCGAGGCCCGGGCCGAGGCCGGCGCCAGGGCAGGGGAGGTGACGCGGCGGGCGGCAGCGGGACCACGGGTGGCGCGGGGCGGGGGCGCGGGGCTCACCCCGCGTGCTCACGGGTCGGGGCGTGTGCCGCCGCGCGGGCACGGCGGCGGGCCCGCAGCGCCTCCAGGAGCAACGGCAGCAGGGAGACGGCCACGATCAGGCCGACCAGCGGGAGCAGGTAGCGGTCGACGTTCGGGATGCTCGACCCGAGGGCGTAGCCGCCGAGGACCAGGCCGGCCGTCCAGAGCAGTCCGCCGATGATCTGCCAGAGGGCGAAGGTGCGGGTGGGCACGCCCACGATGCCGGCCAGCGGGTTGAGGACGGTGCGCACCACCGGGACGAAGCGGGCGAGCACGATGGCCTTGCCGTGGCCGTACCGGGCGAGCAGGTCCTCGGCCCGCGAGACGCCGTCCGCCAGGTGCCGGTTGCGGGTGCGGGCCAGCAGCGTCCGGCCCGCACGGCGGCCGAGGAGGTGCCCCACCTGGGCACCGAGCAGGGCCCCGGCCGCGGCGGCGGCCAGCACGGCCGGCAGCGCCAGGTGCACGCCGCCGCTTCCGCCGTGCGTGGTGCACAGCAGCCCGGCTGTGAACAGCAGCGAGTCGCCGGGCAGGAAGAAGCCGATCAGCAGGCCTGTCTCGGCGAACAGCGCCAGGAACACGCCCACGGTGCCGAACGCCGTCAGCAGCGAGGTGGCGTCCAGCGGGTTGAGGGCCTGGATCACCCTGGATCCTTTCCGGCCGGGCGCGGCCACCGGGTGCGGACTGCCCCCGGACACACACGCGTGGCACACTCAGGAGACGGCGAGTTTTACACCGCCGTAGAAGTTCTACACGAATGTAGAAGACGAGCGGGAGAACGACAAACCCATGCGCGGCGAGACCCAGGACCGGGGCCCCAAGCGGCCCAACGGCGCCCGCGAGGCCGAGATCCTCACCCTGCTGCACCGGGCGGACGCCGCGCTGACCCCGGGCGAGGTCACCGAACGGCTCGGCGGCGGACTCGCCTACAGCACCGTGGTGACGATCCTGACCCGGATGCACGCCAAGGACCTGCTCACCCGCACCCCGCGCGGCCGGGCCTACGCCTACGCCCCGGTGACCGACGACGCCGGGTTCGCCGCCCGTCGCATGCGCACCGTGCTGGAGGAGCGGCCCGACCGGGAGGCCGTGCTGGCCCGCTTCGCCGACACCCTGTCGGACACCGACGCCGACCTGCTACGTCACCTCCTCGACCCCGAGCAGAAGCCCGGCCGGTGAGGGAGGCGCCCGCATGCATGTCGCCGTGTACGTCCCGCTGCTGCTCTGTCTGCCGGCCCCGCTCGGCGCCCGCCCGCTGGCGGAGCGGTGCGAGCCCCGCCTGGCGACCTGGCTGCTCACCGCCTCCGCGCTCGTCCTGGGCGCGGCGAGCACCGTCTCGCTGGGTCTGCTGGCGGCCACCGGCCTGCTGCGCGTCCCGCAGCTCGCCGCGCTCGGCCACTGGTCGGCGCACACCGCCCAGCGCGACGCCCCCGCGGAACTCTCCGTCGCCCTGATCGCCGGGCTCCTGCTCGGCGGCGCCCTCGTCACGGCCGCCCGCATGCTCTGGCGCCGGGCCCGCACCCTGGCCTCCGCCGCCGTCGACGCGGCCTGCATGCCCACGCGCGACGGCCTGGTCGTCGTCGACGACGAGGTCCCCGACGCGTTCGCCGTACCGGGGCTGCCGGGCCGGGTCGTCGTCTCCACCGGCATGCTCGACCGGCTCGACCGGAGCGAGCGCGCCGTCCTGCTCGCCCATGAGCGCGCCCATCTCAGCGGGCACCACTACGCCTTCGTCGCCCTCGCCCAGCTCGGCGCCTCCGCCAATCCGCTGCTGCGTCCGCTGGCCGCCGCCGTCACGTACACCATCGAGCGCTGGGCCGACGAGGACGCCGCCGCCCGGACCGGTGACCGCGGCCGCGTCGCCCGGACCGTGGGCAAGGCCGCCCTCGCGCAGCACAGCCGGCCCGCCCCGCCCCGCCCGGCGGGCGCCGCCCTCGGCATCCTGGGCTTCCTCGGCCGCCGCGGGCCCCTGGCCTCGGCGGGCCCGGTCCCCCGCCGCGTCGCCGCCCTGCTCGCGCCGCCCCTGGACCGTCACCGGATCCTGGCCACCACCACCGCGGCCGTCCTCGTCGCGGCCACCCTCGCCACCGCGGAGGCCACCCGCGACCTGCACCTCCTGCTGGAAACGGTGGGCGTGTCATAGGCGGCGTGCGCACCGCCGAGCACACGGCGGACCGTGCGGGACCCGGCAGCGCGGCGTGCCGGTGAGGAGGGGGAGGACATGAGTCCCAGCGGCCCCGGCGAACCCGACGACATCGGAGGGCCCGGCACACCCGGCACACCCGGCGGCACACAGCCCGCGCCGGAGCGGGATCCGGGCCCGGACGCACCATGGCCGTCGCCGCCGCCGTCGCCGCCGGGGCTGACGGCGTGGCGCTTCGTGGTGGTCTTCGGCACGGTCAGCCTGCTGATGGACTTCGTCTACGAGGGCGCCCGGTCCGTCACCGGCCCGTTCCTCGCCCACCTGGGCGCCTCCGCGGCCGTGGTGGGCGTGGTCACGGGCGCCGGGGAGGCCGCCGCGCTGGGACTGCGGCTGGTGTCGGGCCCACTGGCCGACCGCACCGGACGTTTCTGGGGGTGGACGATCGCCGGGTACGCCCTGACCGCGGCCAGTGTCCCGCTGCTCGGACTGACCGGGGTGCTGTGGGCCGCGTGTGCGCTGGTGGTGGCCGAACGGGTCGGCAAGGCGGTCCGCTCCCCCGCCAAGGACACCCTCCTGTCCCACGCCACCGCCGCCACCGGGCGTGGCCGCGGCTTCGCGGTGCACGAGGCGATGGACCAGGTCGGTGCGCTGATCGGCCCGCTCACCGTGGCCGGTGTCCTCGCCGTGACCGGCGGCGACTACGCGCCGGCGTTCGGTGTGCTGGCCGTTCCCGGGGTGGTCGCGCTCGCTCTGCTGGTGTGGCTGCGCGCCCGGGTCACCGACCCCGCGGCGTACGAGAGGGCGTCCCGCCGGTCCGCCGCCCGGGCTCCGGATCCGCCGGGCGGGGCGGCGGAGCGTCCGCGGCTGCCACGCGCGTTCTGGGTGTACGCGGCCTTCACCGCGGTCACCCTGCTGGGCTTCGCCACCTTCGGTGTGCTCTCCTTCCACCTGGTCACCCGGCATCTGCTGCCCACCGCCGCGGTCCCCGTGCTCTACGCCGCCGCGATGGTCGCCGACGCGGTCTCCGCGCTCGCCACCGGCTGGCTCTACGACCGTCACGGCCCCCGCGTCCTCGTCGTGCTGCCGCTTCTGTCCGCGGTCGTGCCCGTGCTGGCGTTCGCCGGCAGCACGGCGGTCGTCGTCCTGGGTGCCCTGGTGTGGGGCGCGGCGGTCGGCGTGCAGGAGTCCACGCTGCGCGCCACCGTCGCCGACCTGGTGGCGCCCGGCCGCCGGGCCACCGCGTACGGCGTCTTCGCCGGGGTCATGGGCGGCGCCGCGCTGGCGGGCGGGGCCCTGACCGGTGTCCTGTACGAGGTGTCGGTTCCCGCGCTGATCACGGTGGTGGCGTGCGTCCAGGCCGCGGCACTCGTCCTGCTGTGGCGCACCCAGGCCTCCGACACCTGATGTGCGTGCCGCACGCCCCCGTGGCTGACGTGCGGCGCCGCGCCCCGAGGCGGGAGACGCAGCCGGGTTCGTCGTGGTGCGGTGCCTGCGCCGTGCGGGCCGGGCCCGACCGCACCTGAGGTGCCGTCGGGCCCGGCGGGAGCGGGCGCGCGCGGACCACGGCCGGACCCGCGGGCGCCGGGCCGCGGTCACGCCACAGCTCTCCTCCTTCCCCTCGATCGCGGGCGGCGCGTCCTGCGCACCACCAGGGCTGCCCCACCGGCGGCCGCGACGGCCGCCGCGACGGCGACCAGGGCGGTGGTGCGGTCCAGGCCCAGGAGCGTGCCCCCCGTGTCCCGGTCCGCGCCCGGTGCCGCGAGGTTCAGCCCCCGGCAGGCGTCCGGGGTCCGCACGGCCTGCGCGCCGTCGGCGACCTGGAACTGGAAGGCGCTGGTCTGGGTGTCGCCGTCGGAGGCGGTGACCGTGTAGGTCAGCGTGGTGACGCCCGCCTTCAGTGGGCTGACCGTGGCGCAGGTGACGGCGCCGTCGGTCACCGTGGGTCGGCCGACGGGCACCGCGGTGCCGTCGGGTCCGGTGAGGCTGATCTCCGGTGTGGTGCCGGGCTTGAGCTTGACGAAGGTCAGCGCGACGACGCCGGTTCCGGTGCCGACCGTGGAGCCGGGTGCCGGTGTGGCGTCCTTCAGTGCGGTGTGGGCGGATGCCGGGGTCGCGCCGGTCAGCAGCAGCACGCCCAGGCAGGCCGTCAGGACGGCCGGCGCCCTCAGAAGTCGAAGTCCGCGCATGCGATCCGGTTGTCCATTGCTTCCATGGGGTGGACGACGACGGCGACCGCGCCGGTGCCGGTCTTCTTGCCGTTGTCGACGGTCGTCATGGCCTTGCCCGACGCGTCCGCGTCGAACATCAGGTGGACCTCGTTGGGCGGCGCTGTCGGGCCGCCCTCGGTGAACCGGAAGTGCGGGCCGCCGTTGTCGGCGTCGCAGTGCTGGGCGTGCAGGTGGGCCATGTAGTGGTGGCCGGGCTCCAGACCGGTCAGGGACACCGTCACCGTGGTGCCCTTCGGTCCCTGGGCCAGCCAGGCCGTGCCCTTGACGTCGTCCATGCCGGGCGGACGGGTGTCGAGCAACGCGAAGGTGCCCTTCACCACCTCGGCGCCGGGGATCTTGTCGGCAGGGGTGGCCTGGGGGTCACCCATCGCCATGTCGGACATTCCGTCCATGCCCTTGGAGGGGGCCGCCGAGGCTGCGGCGGCCTTGTCCGACGTGTCGGCGGAGGAATCGCCGCCGCAGCCGGACAGCAGCAGCGCGGTGGCCGTCGTGGCGGTGGCGCAGACGGCGAGGCGGGTCCGCATGCGGCGGGCCCGCGGGTCTTCGTGCCGCTCGGACGTCGCCGGCCGCGTCACCGGCCGCATCGCCGACGGCGCCACCGGCTGTGTCGTCTGCCGCGTCGCGGGCACGCCGTCCTGCCCGGATGCGCGGCCGGCCGTGTACTGGTCCATGAAGGGGAACTCCTGATCGATGGCGGGACCGGTCCTGCGGACGGTGTCGCGGCACACGGCCGTCGGGCGCTGCTCGGTGGTCACCGAGGCGCCGGAACGTCACGCAGGGTGCGGGCCCTGGAGAGCGAGGTGAACGGGCCGACGCGCGGGTGCGCTCGTCGGCCGTGCCGCTGTCCCCGCCCGCGCGCGGGCCGCCGCCGTCGGGTCCGGGTTCAGGACCGGGCGGGGCGCGGGAGACGGGGGGACGGGCAACCGGTTCGGGGCCGGCGCCGTGGTGGTCCTCTGCGCACGACGACGTGTCTCAGCACGGACTCGGTGGGCCGCCAGTGCTCCGCGCCGTGGCGGACGGCCCGGCACGACCGGGTGCCGGTGAGACCGCGTGTGCCGGAGGACGCCCGGAGGATCCGCCGCAACGGGGCGACGAGGAAGGCCGCCAGGGTCCGGCCGGTCCGGTGGACCGCCGCCTCCCCCCGCCACAACCAGAGTCCGCACAGGGCCGCGGCCAGCACATGGGCCAGAAGCATCCCGACGGATCCCCCGTGTGTCACCGCGGACACGAAGCCCGAGCCGGAGGGCCCCGGCAGCGGTCCGGAGCCGCCCGTCGGCATGCCGTGACGCATCGTCATGCCCATGGGGGACAGCGACATCGTCCCCGGCATGCCCGAGCAGCAGGCCCCGCTCGTGGCCTCCGCGCCGTCCCCGACGGGAACCGGCCGGGACGCGGCGACGAACAGCAGGTGCAGGAGCGCCTGCGCGGCGACGGTGGATCCGACGACCGTGAGCGCCGCACGCTCGCGGCCGGTCAGCCACCACCCGCCCGGCACGACGGCCGCGAACGCGAGGCCGACCGCCCACCAGGGCAGGAACTCGCCCGACATGAGGGTGTGTCCGAGAGCGGTCGTCACCACGCACAGGGCCGCGAAGAGCACGGCCCGTACCGGGCGCACGGCGCCTGCGGCGTGCGCGGGGACGCCGGGTGTCCGGCCTCCCCGGCTCGCTCGGCGGGCGCGGTGACGCGTCCGGCACGACATGGGACGACTCCTCGCTGGCCGTGGGGCTTCCTGTCCCTTACGGACGGCCGGTCCCCCGCGTTCACCCGCCTGTCGCCCGAACCCTGCCCGCTGCGTCTGCCGTCATGCTCCGGGCGCCGCCCCACGGTTCCACCGCTCCGAGGGCGAGGTCGCCCCGGGGCCGATCCGGGGACGCGGCGGGCACGGAAGCGGGGTGGCTGCGCGGCCGAACGGACGCGGAGCCACCCCGGAAGCAGGACGGGCCGGGTGACGGCCCATCACGGAAGCAGGACGGGCCGGGTCACGGCCCATCACGGAAGCAGGACGGGCGGGAACGGCCCGCCCCGGTTCGGTGCGTCAGCCGGCGTTCTCCGGGTGGGAGAGGTTGGTGCCGGTCCTCGGGTCGAACACGTGGGCCTTGCTCATGTCGACCCGCATGTCCAGCGGCTGGCCCTCCCGGGCGCGCGTGGCGGCGTCCAGGCGGGCGACAACCTGCTGGACGCCACCGGCGCCGGTGTCCTTCAGGCCCGAGTCGGTGGCGAGTTCCTCCAGTTCGGCGCTCTGCGCGGGGCCGCCCTCCTGGGTGAAGTAGACGTACACGTCGGAGCCCAGGGACTCCAGCACGTCGATGGTGGCGGTGATGACCGGTCCGTGGGCGTCGTGCGCCAGGGCCGCGTCCTCGAAGGCCTCGGGCCGCAGGCCGACGATGACCTCGCGGGGTGCGTTCTGCCGCTCCAGTGCCTGCCTCGTCCGGTCGTCCAGGGGGAGGTCCCCGAGGGCGGAGTGCAGGATGCTTCCCTCGACGGTGGCGTTGAGGAAGTTCATCGCCGGGGAGCCGATGAAGCCGGCGACGAAGAGGTTGCGTGGGAGGTCGTAGAGCTGTGCGGGCGTTCCGACCTGCTGGACGACTCCGAGCCTCATGACGACGACACGGTCGCCGAGGGTCATCGCCTCGGTCTGGTCGTGGGTGACGTACACGGTGGTGGTGCCCAGGCGCCGCTGCAGTCGGGCGATCTGGGTGCGCATCTGGACGCGGAGCTTGGCGTCCAGGTTGGACAGCGGCTCGTCCATCAGGAACGCCTTCGGGTCGCGGACGATCGCCCGCCCCATGGCCACGCGCTGCCGCTGGCCGCCGGACAGGGCGGCCGGCCGGCGGTCGAGGAACTCGCTCAGGTCCAGGACCCGCGCGGCCTCCTCGACCTTCTGGTTGACGGTCGCCTTGTCCACCTTGGCCAGGCGCAGCGGGAAGCCCATGTTCTCGCGGACGCTCAGATGCGGGTACAGGGCGTAGCTCTGGAACACCATCGCGATGTCGCGGTCCTTGGGCGGAAGATCGTTCACGACCCGGTCGCCGATGCTCAGGGTGCCCTCGGTGATGTCCTCCAGGCCGGCGATCATGTTCAGGGTGGTGGACTTGCCGCATCCGGACGGACCGACCAGGATCACGAACTCGCCGTCGGCGATGTCGAGGTCCACGCCTTGCACGGCGAGGGATCCGTCGGGAAAACGCTTGGTGACTCCCGAGAGGACGATCTCGGCCATCGGTGGTGCCTCCTTGTCTTCACAGCTTCCGGGTCAGGGGTGCGCAATCGGGGCGGCGGGTCCACGGCGGGCCCGCCGCCCGGGTGCCGGTCACCCCTTGACCGCGCCGGAGGTCAGTCCGGCGACGATCCGCCGCTGGAAGAACAGGACGAAGATGATGATCGGGACGGTGATCACCACGGCGGCGGCGGCGATCGACCCCGTGGGCTGCTCGAACTGCGAGCTGCCGGTGAAGAACGCGATCGCGGCCGGCACGGTCCGCGCGCGGTTGGTGGAGGTCAGCGAGATCGCGAAGAGGAAGTCGTTCCAGCAGAAGATGAACACCAAGATGGCCGTGGTGAACACGCCCGGCGCCGCCAGCGGGGCGATGACCAGGCGGAACGCCTGCGCCGGAGTGGCCCCGTCGACCTTGGCGGCCTTCTCCAGGTCCCAGGGGATCTCCCGGAAGAACGCCGACAGGGTGTAGATGGCCAGCGGCAGCGAGAAGGTCATGTACGGGATGATCAGGCCGATCCAGGTGTCGAAGATCCCCAGGATGCGCTCGATGTTGAACAGCGGCGAGACCAGGGAGATCGGCGGGAACATCGCGATCAGCAGGGACATGCCGATGAGGAGCCCCTTGCCGGGGAACCTGAGCCTGGCCACCGCGTAGGCGGCCATGGTGCCCAGCACGACGGCGATCGTCGTGGAGATCAGGGCGATGCCGATCGAGTTGATCAGCGCGCGGGTGAACTCGCTGGTCTGGAAGATGCCCCGGTAGTTCTCCCAGGTCCACTGCCTGGGGATGTAGTCGCCGTCGGTGAGGGTGCTGGGGTCCTTGAAGGACAGGGCGATGATCCACCACACCGGGAACAGGGCGTACAGCACCACCGCCACGTTCAGGACGCCCCAGCGGACGGCGTGCGACCTTCCCACGGCGGCCATCAGCGCTTCACCTCCGCGCCGGGTGCCGCCGCACCGAACAGTTTGACGAACGCGAACGCGATGATCGCGACGCAGATGAAGATCAGCACCGAGATCGTCGATCCGATGCCCAGGTTCAGGGCGGTGAACAGGTTGTCGTAGCCGAGGATCGACACGGACCCGGTGCCGTGCGCGCCCGAGGTGAGGATGTAGATGTTGTCGAAGATCCGGAACGCGTCGAGCGTACGGAAGAGCAGTGCCACCAGGATCGCCGGTTTCATCAGGGGCAGCATCACCTTGGTGAAGCGCTGCCAGGGGGAGGCGCCGTCCACCATGGCCGCCCGCAGGGTCTCCTCGGGCACCAGGGCGAGGCCCGCGAGGAGCAGCAGGGCCATGAACGGCGTGGTCTTCCACACCTCGGCGAGGACGATCAGCCACAGGGCGGGCCACTGCTCGGTCAGCGGGGCGCTGCCGCTGGGCAGCAGCCCGGCGAGGTAGCCGAGTTGGGGGGTCCAGGCGTACTGCCAGGAGTAGGCGGCGACCACCGTGACGATTCCGTACGGGATGAGCACCGAGGTGCGGACGGTGCCGCGCCAGAAGATCGTCCGGTGCATGACCAGGGCGAGCCCCATGCCGAGGACCAGTTCGATGGCGACGGAGACACCCGTGATGAACACCGTCACCCAGAAGGCGTCCCACCAGTACGAGGAGGACAGCACGACGCCGTAGTTGCTCAGCCCGATGAACTTGGCCTGCCCCGGGAAGCGCAGGTCGTAGCGCTGGAGGGAGAGGTAGACGGCGTATCCGATGGGGTAGGCGGTCACCGCGAGCATGACGATCACGGCCGGGGCGCAGAGCAGCCAGCCGAGCCGCCGCTCCTGACGGGCGCCCTCCGACAGGGCCTTGCGGTCCTGCCCCTGCTGCTGCTCGGCGGGCGGCGGGCCCGCGGCCGACGGGGCTTGCGCGCTCATCTCGGACCACCCCGGTGCGGGTATCGCGCACGACGGTGCCGGCCGGCGGTGGGTTGGGGGCGGTGGCGGTTCACGGGATCACACCCTTGGATTGCAGGGCATCGTCGATCTGGCTGCTGATGGTGGCGACCGTGCTCTCCGGTTTGATCGCGGAGGGTGGGGAGAGCGCGTGGGAGATCACGATCGACACGTTCTGGTAGGCCGGGGTGATCGGGCGGACACTCGCCGACTGGAGGGCGTCGAGCACTTCTCCGGCGAACGGGTACTGCTCGACGAACGACGCGTCGTCGTACAGGGCTCGCAGGGTCGGCGGCAGGCCGCCCTCCAGCGCCGCGGTGAGCTGGTTCTGCCGGTCGCGCAGGCACAGGGCCGCTTCGAAGGACAGGTCGGGGTGGCGCGAGTAGGCGCTCACCGCCAGGTCGATGCCGCCGATGGTGGGCCGTGACGGCCGGTCGGCGTCGACGCGGGGGTAGGGGGCCCAGGCGAAGTTCTTGAACAGCTGCGGGTTGTTCGCCTTCATCGACGGATAGACGAACGGGTAGTTGAGCTCGAACGCCGCCACGCCCGACTCCATGGCCAGGCGGTTCTGGTCCTCCATCTGGTTGGACAGGGAGGGGTCGGCGGCCGGGGAGTTCGCCATGTCGCGCATGACGCCGGCGGCCCGCACCGCGGGCGGGCCGAGGGAGGCCTCGGTGGCGCTCGGGTTGAGGATGGATCCGCCCGCGCTGCTGACCATCGTGTTGAACCAGACGGTGAGCCCCTCGTACTGGGCGCCCTGGATCTCCACGTAGTGGGGCTTGCCCTGCTGGGCCAGGCGGCGCGCCATGTCCAGCATCTCCGACCAGGTCCTGGGCGGTGTGGGCACCAGGTCCTTGCGGTACCACAGCAGCTGGGTGTTGGTGTTGTACGGGACGGCGTAGAGCTTGTCCTTCCAGGTCGCCGTCTGGAGGGGGACGCGCAGGGTGCCCTCGGTGGCCAGCTGCTTGGCACGGCCCGTCCACTCGCGGATCCAGCGCGCCTCGGCGAACTCGGCGGGCCAGGTGACGTCGAGACCGAGGACGTCCATCGAGTCGTCCTCGGCGGCGAGCCGGCGGACGAGCTGCTGGCGCTGGCCGTCGGCGGCGCGCGGAAGCTTGTGGTAGACGATCCGGTAGCGTCCGCCGGACTGCTGACCGCACCGGTCGGCCGCCTTCTGCAGGGCGCCGGAGTCGTCGGGGAAGTTGTACCAGTTGATGGTGACCGGGCCGGATCCCCCACCGCCGCCGCACGCGGCGAGCGGGGACGCCAGCAGCGGCAGTACGGCAAGAGCCCTCAGCCACCGCTGCTGCGCGGAACGCACCTTCTTGCCCGGAGCCCGCTGGATTCCGCACCCGCGCACGCGGCGACACCTCGATTCCGGGATGGTGGCACGGGACTGGGCCCGGCGCGCTTCTCTTCCGCGACCACGCTAAGCCCCCAGAACGCCATATGACGGGCCGAGAGCCCCGACATCGCCCATATCGCCCAATCGAATGTGGTATCCGCGCCCGCCCGCCCGCTCACGGCGCCCCCTGCTCCGCGCGCCTGCCGGTCGCAGTGCGGGACGGGGCGGGTGGGCACGGCGGGGCGCACCGCACGGTTTCGCGCCTCCTGTGCGCGGGGTCTGCCCTCACGCGCCCGGGTACGCCCCGCCGCGAGGAGGAAGGTGGATGGGCGGGGTGATCGCATGGGTGAGCCACCGTTGGTGGGATGGCTGTTGACAGCTCTCGGTACGGCCACGGGGGTGCTGTGTGCGGTGAGGTCGCGCCGGCGGGCGCCGGCCGACCGGCCCGCCCGGCGCACGGCGCGCGCGGAGGCGGCGATGGGGATCGGGATGGCCCTGATGGCGGCGCCCGGCCTCGCGCCCGCGACGGGCGCATGGGGGCCGTCGGCGCTGGGCGCGCTGTTCACCGGCCTGGCCGTGCGGGCGCTGCTGTTCGCCCGCGGCGAGGCACACCGCCTCCACCACACCGTGGACGCGGCGACCATGACCTACATGGCGGCCCTGATGGCGGCCCCGATCGGCGGCGCGGGCCCGGGGGGCATGGCGGGCATGACGGGCACGGACGGCATGCAGCACGGGGGGCACGCCTCGATGGGCACGCCCCTGGTGGATCTGGTGCTGCTGGCCTACTACACCCTGTACGTGCTGCGGGTCGGCGCACGGCTCGTGCCCACGCCGGCCGCCGCCTGCGCCACCGCGGTGCCGAGGCCGGGGCCCGGGCCAGGGCCGGGTGGAACGGACGGCACGTCACCACGTGCGTGGCAGGAGCCGGCGGTGGGTCTGGCGTGCCGCCTGTCGTTGGCCATGGGCATGCTCGCCATGGTGCTGGCGATGTGAGCCGGGCGCCCGGTCCGGTGACGGCCCGGCCCGGCGACACCCGGTCGGGTCGCCCGCGGACAGCCGCGGGTCGCCCCGGCCCGCGCCCGCCGCCCCGGGCACACGTCACCCGCGGCCCCGCTCGGGGCCCGGTCGGCGCCCGTCGGCCGGGCGCGTGCCGCCTTCGGCGCGCGCGGTCCGGGCGAGGACGCGCCCTCCGCCGCAGGCGGCGGGCACCTCCTCGTGCGCGCCGGGTTCGGCCTCACGCGGACGGCGCCCCGGCGGCGGGCGTCGGTGCGTCGAGCCGTGCGGCGATGGCGCGGGCGCAGTCCAGCGACTCCGTGCGCGTGGTGTCGACCTCCATGTCGTACACCACGCCCCGATGCACCAGGTCCGCCTGCGCGGCGGCCATCCCGCGGATGCGGTCGCCTCGGGCGATCTCGCGCCCCGCGGCCACCTCGGCGTCGCACCTGACGCCCACCCACAGCACCGGCAGGGAGCCCAGCGCCCTCTGCCACCGCTGCTGGGAGAGGGGCCCGCCGAGGAAGACCTCGTCGACGACGATCCGGGCACCGGCGCGGGCCATCGCGGCGACGCCGTCGATCCAGGCCGCCTCCAGCGCGCGGAACTCCGGTCCGACGGACACCTCACCGTCCGGGGCGAACTCGATGCCCCCGTCCGACGCCTGCAGGGAGGCGGGCATGGCGTCGACCAGCGTGTCCGTACCGAGGGTCAGCCAGGGCTGCGGCAGGACGGCCTGGAGGCAGCGCGCGATGTCGGACTTTCCGGAGCTGGAGCCACCGTTGAGGATGATCATCTGAGTCGTCACCGCGTCAGGGTAGGGAAAGCGGGGCGACGGGCCCAGCGGGTTTCCGCCCGGCCCCCGTGGCGACCGTGAGGGCCGCCACATACCGGACGGTGTGGACAACTCACCACCGGGAGTGCGGACGGCGCGAGCGTGACCGGTCGCACAGCGGGACGCGAGCACCGGCAAGTCATCTCGCAGAGTGACGGACTGACGCAGTATCACATCGAGAGAGACCTTACATAAGGTAGCAAAACAGACAGGTTCGCCCTTCAGTCGTGGCGTTCTCACCCTTTGCCCGGTTCACTCATTTCAGTCCGCTCTGCAACCGATTCGGCCTACAGGGAGCCTGTACGGGTATGCCTTCTTCGTTCCGTGCGCCTTCGTCCCGTTCCTCGTCGTTCCGTGCCTCGGAAGTGCCGATCGAGCCCCACACCGTCAGCGTCGCCGAAGTCGTTCCCGGCGACCTGCTCGCGCTCTCGCCCGAGGATGCCGCCGCCTCCCGCTGGTACGTCGTCCTGCACACCGTTCCCGAGTCGCCGGAGTCGATCCGGCTGGTCTTCCGGCCGGTGCTCGGCGGAAGCGACCGCGAGCGCATGCTGAGCAGGGAGCGGCGGGTCACCGTCGGGAGCCGGCGGATCGATCCGAGGAGCGTCCCGCTGCTGGGGAGCGACGAGTTGACCGCCGTCGACCTCCGGGACGGGGACCGGGTGCGCGTCCTGCGCGTCGTCGACCCCGCGGCCGAGGAAGTGACCTACGCGCGCCGGTGGGGCGTCTGGCACCGGGAGCTGGACGGCTGCGGCGACGTCGTCTTCTCCGACGACGAGGTGCGGGCCTGGTCCGCGAGCGCCGAGGAGGACGGGAACGTCGTGCGGCATCTGCCGCGGCCCGACGGGACGCAGCCCGCGGTCCCGCGGCCCCGGCGCGTCGTCGTCACCGGGCTCGGCGCCGTGACGCCCCTGGGCGTCGGCGTCGGCGAGTTGTGGCAGGGCCTGCTCGAAGGGCGGCACGGCATCAGGGAGTTGGACGGGCCCGGGTTCGAGGAGCTGCCCGTCCGGGTGGCCGGGACCGTGCCCGTGGACCCGGTGTCACTGCTGGACCGCGCCGCCGCGCGGCGGATGAACCGGGCCGCGCAGTTCGCCGTGCTGGCCGCCCGGGAGGCCTGGGGCGACGCCGGGTTCGGCGCGGGCGGAACGGAGTCCGGCGGCCTCGACCCCGCGCAGGTCGGCGTGAGCCTCGGGGCCGTCCTCGGGGACGCCTCCGTGCTCGTCGGCGGGGACCGCAGACTGCGGGACGAAGGGCCGCGAGGTGTGTCGCCCCTCACCACGCCCATGACCGTGCCGTCCCAGGCCGCCTCCCAGGTCTCCCTCGACCTGCACACCACCGGTGAGGCGCGGACCGTGACCAGCGCCTGCGCCTGCGGCACCGAGGCCATCGGGGAAGCCGTCGACCGTATTCGGTACGGCCGGGTCGACGTCGCCGTCGCCGGGGGTGCCGAGGCCGTCGTCACGCCCGCCGTCATGGCGTCGTTCGCAGCCCTGCGGGGGCTCTCGCAGCACGGCCTGGACGACGGGACGTCGCCGTCCCGGCCGTTCGCCGGGGACCGCGACGGGTTCGTCAACGGGGAAGGCGCGGGGGCGCTCGTCCTGGAGGCCGAGGAGCACGCCCTCGCCCGCGGGGCGCGGATCTACTGCGAGGCCGCCGGATGGGGGCTGTCCGCCGACGCCCACCACATGGCGGCACCGGATCCGACCGGGAGCGGCGTGGCGCTGGCGCTGCGACGGGCCGTGCAGGACGCCGGAGGCCACCTCGTCGACGTCGTCCACTCAACGCGCACGCCACCGCGCCCCTGGAGGGCGACCTGGCCGAGGCCACGGCCCTGCACAGCGTGTTCGGGGACCGGTCCGTCCCGGTGACCGCCCTGAAGGGGCACCTGGGCCATCTGCAGGGTGCCGCCGGCGGGGCGGAGGCCGTGGCCGCCGTGCTCACCCTGCGGCACGGGATCGTGCCGCCGACCGTCGGGTGCGCCCGGGTCGACGACGACACAGAGGGGCTCGGCGTGGACGTGGTGACCGGGGCACCGCTGGAGCTGCCGGCCGGCGGGGACCTGATACTCAGCAACTCGTTCGGATCCGGCGGCCACAACGCGGTGCCGGCCCTGCGCCGGACCACCTGACCGGCCCGAGTCCCGGTGGGCGTGCCCGCGGGGTTCGGACCGCCGCACTCCGCCGGGGCCCGCCCGGGAACGTGCCTGCCGGAGCGGGGCCGCCGGGCACGGCGACGTACGGGCGGCGCCACCGCGGGCCGGGCGAGCGGCCCACCGGCGCCGCAGCCGGAGGCCGGCCGCCGCGGGCCCGGACCACGCCGCGTGGCGCCCCGCCGCCCGCCGGGCCCACGCCCGAGGACCCCGGGCAGCGTCCCGGTCAGCGCCCCGCCAGACACCCACCGCCGCCCCCGAGCAGCACTCCGGACGGCGCGCCACCTGCCCCGCTCACGCCGTGCGTCTGCGGGAGGCCGTCTTCTTCGCGGCCTTCTTCGCGGCCTTCTTCGCAGTCTTCTTCCCTGCCGCCGTCCCGGCCGTCGCCGTCTTCTTCGCCGCACCCCGGGCCTCCCCACCCTTCGAGGGCGTGCTCTTGGCCACCCTCTTCTTCGGCGCCGCCTTCTTCGCCGTCCCGCCGGACCCGGCCGACTCCGCCGTGGACCGCTTCGACGCGGACCTCTTCGACGCGGACCTCTTCGACGTGGCCGCGGTCTCCTTCCTTCCGGCCTTCCCCTCGGGCGCGGCCTCCCGGTCCTGCGGCAGGGATCTGACGTCGGCGTCCTCCCCACGGGACTCCCGCGCCGCGCGGACACTGCTCTCCAGCGCGGCCATCAGGTCCAGCACCTTGCCACCCCTGGCCGGCTCGGGTGCCTCGGGAGGCGCCTCGCCCGAGACCTTCGCCGCGACGACCTCCTCCACCGCCTCGCGGTACTCGTCGTGCAGGTCCTCCAGGTCGACCTCTCCGAGGGTGTCCATCAGCGCGTCCGCGAGGTCCAGCTCCTTGTCACGGACGGTGACGCCCGTGTCCGGGGCGACGCCCTCCGGGGAGCGCACCTCGTCCGGCCACAGCAGCCCGTGCATGGCGATCGCGTCTCCGACCACACGCAGCATGCCCAGACGCTCCCGGCCGCGCAGCGCGAACTTGGCGATCGCCACCTTGTTGCTGCGCTTGAGCGCCTCACGCAGCAGGGTGTACGGCTTTGCCGCGGGGGCGCCGCTCGCGGCGAGGTAGTACGCGGCGTCCATCTGGAGCGGGTCGATCCGGTCGGCCGGGACGAAGGCGACGATCTCGATCGTCTTCGCGGTGGGGATCGGCAGGCGGGACAGGTCCTCGTCGGTGATCGGGATGATCGTGCCGTCGGCGTCCTCGAATCCCTTGCCGATCTCCCCCTGGGTGACCTCGCGGTCCTCCAGCTCGCAGACCTTGCGGTAGCGGATGCGCCCGCCGTCCTCGGTGTGGATCTGGCGGAAGGAGACGGAGTGGCTCTCCGTCGCGTTCACCAGCTTGATCGGGATGCTGACCAGGCCGAACGATATGGCTCCGTTCCATATGGATCGCACGAGCAGCACCCTTTCGATCTTTTTGTTCTGGTTTCAGGTGATTCACATGGGATTCTCATCGTATGACGCCGATCACGGAGGTGGAGGGGCGCCGGATCGCGCTCAGCAACCTGGAGAAGGTGCTGTACCCGGCGACCGGCTTCACCAAGGGCGAAGTGCTGCACTACTACGCCACGGCGGCCGAGGTGCTGCTGCCCCATCTGCGGGACCGGCCGGTGTCCTTCCTGCGCTATCCGGACGGGCCGGAGGGTCAGGTGTTCTTCACCAAGAACGTGCCGCCCGGTACACCCGAGTGGGTCACCACCGCCGAGGTGGCGCGGGTGGCCGGGGTGGGGCGGATGGTGTGCGTGCAGGATCTGCCGAGCCTGATGTGGGCGGCGAACCTGGTCACCGAGTTCCACACGCACCAGTGGGTGGTTCAGGCCCAAGGGGTCGCCGACCGGCTCGTCCTCGATCTGGATCCCGGCGCGCCCGCGACCGTCGTCGAGTGCTGCGAGGTCGCGCTGTGGCTGCGGGAGCGGCTGGCGGCTGACGGCATCGAGGCGTACGCGAAGACGTCCGGGTCGAAAGGGCTGCACCTGCTGGCGGGGGTGCGCGGCTCGTCGTCCGAGCAGGTGTCGGACTACGCCCGGCAGCTCGCCGTGGAGGCGGAGAAGGCCATGCCGCGGCTCGCCCTGCACCGGATGACGCGCAGCCTGCGGCCGGGGAAGGTCTTCGTGGACTGGTCCCAGAACGCCGCCCGCAAGACCACGGCCGCCCCCTACACCCTGCGAGCCCGTGCACGGCCCTGGGTGTCCGCGCCCGTGACCTGGGCGGAGGTGGCGGAGTGCGAGGCGCCCGACCGGCTGGCGTTCACCGCCTCCGACCTCGCCCCCCGCCTGCGGGACCACGGGGACCTGCTGGCACCGCTGCTCGACCCGGAGCGGTCCGGCCTGCTGCCCTGACCCCGCCGGGCGGGCCCGGCCCCGACCGCGCCGTGGTGCCGATCAGACGCGGGACCAGGTGTGCCGGTCCCGGGCCATCGCGTGCAGCGCCTCCACGTCGGCCGGCTTCAGGACGGCGGCGGGCCGGGCCAGGGCGGCCAGGTCCGAGTCGGACAGGACGCGGACCTGGCGCGGCGGCGCGGCGAAGTCGATGTCCGCCGGGCCGACGAGTGCCAGGACCGGGCGGACCTCGGCGGTCAGGGCGTAGCAGGCGCGGTCGGCGCCGGCCCGGACGCGGCGCAGCAGTGGCTCGGCGTCGCGGCGGCCCAGCGCGACCAGGGGGTCGTCGACGCGGACCCGCTGCCTGCGGGCGTGGCGGGTGTGGACGGCGAACAGGCCGCCGGGCCCGATCAGCAGGTGGTGGATGCGGTCGCCGCCAGGCAGGGGGACGGAGTGCAGGGTGCGCCAGCCCGCGATGTCCATCGCGTCGAGGGCGTTCCCGACGGTCTGCTCGGCCTCCAGGGCACGGCGGCGCGGGTCGGGGCGCAGCCGGTGGGCCGAGCCGGGGTCGCGTTCGAGGGCGATCAGGAGGGCCTCTCCGGGGCGGTTGGGGGCCAGGTCGTCGTCCGGATGGAGGGACAGCAGCGCCAGCTCCGCCGGGCCGGGCAGCGGAGGCGGGCCCACGGTGACCCTGCCCGTGATGAAGGGGTCGAGCGCCGTCATCACCTCGTCTCTCTGGTCCTCGCTGAGCAGGTTCACCCGGGCGGCCTCACGGTCGTACCAGGCGATGTTCCTGCCGTCCGTGCGGCAGACGTACAGCCGGTCGCGGCCGTGTCGCCGGGTCGGTATGACGCGCAGTCGGCTCATGCACCATCACCCCACGACCATGGGAACAGGCGGGGTGCTGCACGGGCAAGAAGGCGGTTACCTTGAGAGGGATCCAGGGATCCCGAAAGGGCGAGCAGCCAGGGTGGCGGGTGCGGAATGCCCGCGGCCACGGGCGGACGCGCCGCAGAGATCGGCGGAGGGCGGTTGGGGAGGCGCCGTTGCGTACCCGCAGGAGGCAGCCGGAGGTGCCGGCTCCGCAGAGCCCGTGGAACGAGATCGTGCCGGGCCTGTGGATGGGCGGGCACGAGTTCCGGGGGCGGACGGGGCAGCTGGAGTTCGCTGTCGTGCACGACGAGTTCGATCTGGTGCAGACGCTGCTGCGGCTGCCCGGCCACGGCCCGGACCAGGGGGTCGAGCACCATGTGTGGGCGATCCCGGACGGGCCGCTGGACGGGACGCAGCTGGCGGGCGTGATACGGCTCGCGGAGGCCGCGTGCGAGGCGCTGGACGCCGGGCGCCGGGTGCTGGTGCGCTGCTATCACGGCTACAACCGCTCCGGGCTGGTCGTCGCGCACGCCCTGGTCCGGCGGGGGCACGCGCCGGAGGAGGCGATCCGGCTGATACGGTCCCGTCGCTCGCCGTGGGCCCTGCACAACGAGCTGTTCGCCGAGTACCTGCGGGCCGGGCTGTCCACCGCCCGGCTGCTGGAGGAGCTCGCCGAGTAGGACGGTCCGGTCGGTAAATCGGACGTACCCGAGAATATGGTGTACGGGGCCCTCGCACCCCCCAGACCCCAGGAGACCCGTGCCCCGCAGCCGACGCTCGCGCGCCGCCCTCGCCGCCGTGGCCGCCTGCGGCCTGCTGGCGACCGCCACGGCCTGCGGCGACACCGGCGGCCTGCGCGGCGCCGGCCCCACGCCGACCGCCATCAGCCCGGTCCGGCTGTGGCCGTCGCTGACCCCGGCGTCCTCGCCGGCCTTCGACATCGACGAGGTCAAGCACGAGGCCGTCAAGGGCGTCGCGGTACCCGGGGACGACATCCGCAAGGTCGATCCGGTGGCCGTGGTACGCGCCGAGATCCGGGCGAACCCGAAGGACTACTCCGGGTCGAAGGCGCAGTACCGGGAGACGGCCGCGCGGATGGACGACTGCGGGGCGGGCGGCGACCGCGCCCGGTGCCCCGTGCTGACGCCCTACTACCGGGACCTGACCGGGGACGGGCACGAGGAGCTGACGCTCGGGTTCCGGCAACTGCCCGGGCCGCTGACCGCGGTACGCGTGTACACCGTCGAGAAGCACCGGCTGGTGCAGGTCATGAGCTGGGAGGACGCGGTCAGCGGGGTCGAGCTGGCCGGTCGGTCCCTGATCATCCGCTCGCCGTCCGACGTCGCGGGCTACGACTACCGGCTGCAGTGGACGTGGGACCCCGACCAGAAGACCATGCTGCTCACGCACGACGAGATGCTCCGCACCGGCGGCAGCCGCGCCCCGGTCCATCCGCGGCGCCCGGCCGCCTCGCCCTCGGCGGAGGCACAGTGAGGCCCCCGCTGCCGCGGTGGGCCGGGCCGCTGGCGGTGAAGGCGGGCCTGTTCATCACCGTGATGTGCTGCGCACTGGCCGCGCTCCTCGGCGTCCTGGTGCATGTGCAGGTGACCGACCAGACCGTCGGCCAGGCCCGTGAACTGGCGCTGAAGCGGCTGGCGGACGCGACGAAGGCGTACGAGGCCGGGGACCACCTCGTTCCGGGCTCCGGGATCGATCCCGCCGGGCTGCCCGCGCCGCTGCACGAGCTGGCCGCGGGGGGCGAGCGCGGCACGGTCGTGGCCACCCGACGGGGGCGGCCCGCGATGTGGGCGGCGGGCCCGGTGGACGGCGGGCGGACGCTGGCGGTCCGGGTCGACTACGCGCAGCAGGCGCGCACCATCGAAGCACTGGACCGGGCGATCCTGTGGTCGTCGGCGCTCGCGATCGGGGCGACGCTGCTGGTCGGCGCGTTCGCCGTCACCCGGGTGACGCGGCGGCTGCACGCCACCGCCACGGTGGCGCGGCGGATCAGCGGCGGCGACCTGGACGCGCGGGTGGGCGATCCGCGGACCAAGGACCCGACCCGGCCGCAGGACGAGGTGGCCGCGGTCGCCGCCGCCCTGGACTCCATGGCGTCGTCGCTGCAGAGCAAGCTGCTGGCCGAGCAGCGGTTCACCGCCGACGTGGCGCACGAGCTGCGCACTCCGCTGACCGGGCTGCACGCGGCGGCCGAGCTGCTGCCGCCGGGCCGGCCGACGGAGCTGGTGCGCGACCGGGTGGCGGCGCTGCGGACGCTGACCGAGGACCTGCTGGAGATCTCCCGGCTGGACACCGGGCGGGAGCGGCTGGACGTGGACGGCGAGGAACTGGGGGCGCTGGCCGAGCGGGTGGTGCGGGCGTCGGGGACACCGACCGCGGTGCGCATCGAGCGGGACGCCCGGGTGGAGACCGACCGGAGGCGCCTGGAGCGGGTGCTCGGCAACCTGGTCGCGAACGCGCACCGGCACGGGCGGGGACCGGTGGTGCTGACCGTGGACGGGCCGGTGGTGACGGTGCGGGACCACGGGCAGGGGTATCCGGAGTACCTGGTGGCGCACGGCCCGCAGCGGTTCCGCACCGAAGGCGGTGCGAAGGGGCACGGGCTGGGGCTGACCATCGCCGCGGGCCAGGCCGAGGTGCTGGGGGCGCGGCTGGCGTTCGCCAACGCGGAGGACGGCGGTGCCGTGGCGACGGTGGCGCTGCCGCCGGTGCCGCCGGGTGGGGACGACCCCACGGCTCCCCCGCCCGACACGGCGGGCTGACCGGCACGCCCTCGCCCCGCCACGACTCCGGGCCTTCGAGGGTTCGGCCCCCGACCCGGCAAGGCCCCGGCGTACGCCGCGGGAGCCGGTCGCCGACCCCTCGCCGGGGCGCGGTCGCGCGGCCCGGCGGTGCGCCCCGACCCGGTGACGCGGTCCGCGGGGAACCCTCCTCCGTCCGGGCGAGCGGCCGGCCGGTTCCGCCCGGCGGACGCTGCGGCTCCGATGGACCAGCGTGGCGCGCGCGGGCGGGTGGCCGCTCCTAATGTGGCGGTTAGTCAGGATTCGACTCCCTCGCTCCCTTATGGAGGTATGCGCCATGTCCCTGCGCTCCGCCCTCACCCGTATCGCCATAGCCGGGGCCGCCGGCACCCTCGCCACCGTCGCCGCCGTCACCCCCGCCGCCGCCGACGGCGACTGGGGCAACGGCTCCGGAGACAACACCTCCGGAGCCGCCCGACAGGACGGCAACAACTGGGGCAACGGCTCCGGAGACAACACCTCCGGAGCCGCCCGACAGGACGGCAACAACTGGGGCAACGGCTCCGGAGGCAACGGCTCCGGAGCCGCCCGGCAGGACAGCGGGGACGGGCGCGGTGAGTGGAGCGGCGACCACCACGGCGGGCACGACGAACAGCGCCTGTACCGGGGCGTCGTCACCGCCGACACGCTGCTGCTGCGCAGCGCGCCCAACCGGGGCAGCCAGGTGATCCGTACGGCGCACCGCGGCCAGATCGTCTCGATCTTCTGCAAGACGCCGGGCCAGAAGATCCACGGCAACCCCCTGTGGTACCTCCTCACGGACGGCACCTGGGCCTGGGGTTCTGCCGCCTACATCGACAACCTCGGCCCCGCGCCCCGCTGGTGCTGACGCCAGGGGAGCGATCGACCGGCCCGGCAGGTGCGGCGCGCGCGGCCCCCACCGCGAGCAACTCGCCCTATTTGGGTAAGTTCCGGACATGACGAAGGTCGGAACAGGTACCGCCGTCGCGGCGGCCGACGCCCCCGCACGCGCGGTCCGCCGCCCCCGGCGCCGCGGCATCGAACTCGCCCTCATCGTCCTCGCCGTCCTGCTGTCGGTGTACGGATACTGCGCCGTCGGACTCGCCCGCACCGGCTCCCTGCCGCCCGGCGCCGTCGGCTACGGCGCCGGGCTCGGCGTGCTCGCGCTGCTCGCGCACCTGGCGGTGCGGCTGCGCGCGCCCTACGCCGATCCGCTGCTGCTGCCGATCGGGGTGCTGCTCAACGGTCTGGGGCTGGTCCTCATCTACCGACTGGACCTGGAGACTCCGCACGACCGGGCCGCGCCCACCCAACTGGTGTGGTCCGCGCTCGGCGTGGCCCTGTTCACGGTGGTCGTCGCCGCGCTGCGGGACCACAGGGTGCTCCAGCGCTACAGCTACGTCTGTGTCGCCGCCGCCCTCGCCCTGCTCACGCTGCCGATCCTGTTCCCGGCCGTCAACGGCGCCCGCATCTGGATCAGGATCGCCGGTTTCTCCATCCAGCCGGGCGAGTTCGCCAAGGTGCTGCTGGCGGTGTTCTTCGCGGCGTACCTGGCCGCCAACCGCAACGCGCTGGCGTACGCGGGGCGCCGCGTCTGGGGGATGCAACTGCCCACCGGCCGCGTCCTCGGCCCGATCCTCACGGTGTGGCTGCTGAGCGTCGGGGTGCTGGTCCTGGAGCGGGACCTGGGCACCTCGCTGCTGTTCTTCGGGCTGTTCGTGGTGCTGCTGTACGTGGCCACGGGACGGACCGGGTGGATCGCGGTCGGCCTGCTGCTCGCCGCCCTCGGCGCGGTCGCCGTGGGCCGGCTGGAGCCGCATGTCCACGCGCGCGTGGAGGACTGGCTGCATCCGTTCGCCTCGATCGAGGCGGGGCAGGGGCCCAACCAGCTGGCCCAGTCGCTGTTCGCCTTCGCGGCCGGCGGAATGCTGGGCACCGGACTCGGCCTCGGGCACTCCGTGCTCATCGGGTTCGCCGCCAAGTCGGACTTCATCCTGGCCACCGCGGGCGAGGAACTGGGCCTGGCCGGGCTCTCGGCGCTCTTCCTCCTCTACGCGCTGCTGGTGGAGCGCGGCTACCGGGCCGGGCTGTCGCTGCGCGAGCCGTTCGGCCGGCTGCTCGCCGTCGGGCTCGCCTCGATCCTCGCGCTCCAGGTGTTCGTCATCGCGGGCGGGGTGACGGGCCTGATCCCGCTGACCGGCATGGCGTTGCCGTTCCTCGCCCAGGGGGGTTCCTCCGTGGTCACCAACTGGGCCATCGTCGCCCTGCTGATCCGGGTCAGCCACTGCGCCCGCCGCCAGTACGACGGGCAGGTGGCCCCGTGACGCGCTACATCCGGTACGCCGCCGTCTTCTGCACCCTGCTGCTCGCGGCCCTGCTCGTCAACGCGGCCCGCGTCCAGGTCGTCCAGTCCCGCGTCTACGACGACAACCCGGCCAACCGCCGCCCCGTCATCGCCCGCTACGGCCAGCCCCGCGGGGACATCCTGGTCGCCGGCCGACCGGTCACCGGCTCGAAGGACACCCGGGAGCAGCTGCGCTACGAACGCACCTACGCCGACGGCCCGCTGTACGCCCCCGTCACCGGATTCGCCTCCCAGGTGTACGGCACGACCCTGCTGGAGCACACCGAGGACGCCGTTCTCGCCGGCACCGACCCGCTGCTGTCGCCGCTCGCCCTGCTGAAGGACCTGACCCGGCAGCGCGCGCCCGGTGGCGACGTGGTCACCACACTGAACCGGGCCGCGCAGCGGGCGGCGTACGAGGGACTGGCCGGGCGCAAGGGCGCGGTGGCGGCGATCGAGCCGGCGACCGGGCGGATCCTGGCGCTGGTGTCGGCCCCGTCGTACGACCCCTCGCTGCTCTCCGGCAACGGGGCGGACGTGGAACGCGCCTGGGCCCGCCTCAACGCCGACCCCGACAAGCCGATGCTCAACCGGGCCGTCCGGCAGACCTATCCTCCGGGCTCCACGTTCAAGGTGGTGACCGCGGCGGCCGCACTGGACGCCGGCGTGGTCACGGACGTCGACGCGCCGACCGACTCCCCCGACCCGTACACGCTGCCGGGTACGCGGACACGTCTGACCAACGAGGGCGACGGCTGCGAGGACGCGCCGCTGCGCGATGCCTTCGAGTGGTCGTGCAACACCGTGTTCGCGCGGCTGGGCGTCCGGGTGGGCGCCGAGGCGATGGTGGCCGCGGCGCGGAACTTCGGCTTCAACGACCCCGGGCTGCGGGTCCCGTTCGCGGTCACCCGCAGCACCTTCGACACCACCCTGGACAAGGCGCAGCTCGCGCTGTCCTCGATCGGCCAGTACAACACCCGGGCCACGCCGCTGCAGATGGCGATGGTCGCGGCGGCGGTGGCCGACGGCGGGCAGGTGCGTGCGCCGTACCTGGTGGAACGGACCGTGCGGGCGGGCGGCACCACGGTGTCCGCGGCGGGCCTGCGCCCGGTCCGGCAGGCGATGCGCCCCGGGACGGCGCTGCGGCTGCGGGAGCTGATGAGCGACGTGGTGCGCGAGGGCACCGGCACCAACGCTGCGATTCCCGGCGCGATCGTGGGCGGCAAGACCGGCACCGCCCAGCACGGACTCGGCAACTCCGGTACGCCGTACGCCTGGTTCATCTCCTGGGCGCAGGGACCGCGGCAGGCCCAGCCGTCGGTCGCCGTGGCGGTGGTGGTGGAGGACGCCGCGGCCGACCGCGGGGAGATCAGCGGCGGCGGGGACGCGGCGCCGATCGCGCGGGCGGTGATGCGGGCGGTGCTCGGATCCTGAGACGGGGGGTGCCGTCGGCACGGGCGGCCGACCTACCGTTCGGCCATGACCGAAGCCGCCACGTCCTCCGACCCGCACGGGACCTCAGCTCCCGCCGAAACCGGTGCCGGATCCGCCGCTTCCGCCTCCCCCGGGACCACCGGGTCCCCGGGGCCCGCCGCAGACTTCGAACTCGCCCAGGTCAACATCGCCCGCCTCCGGTTCCCGCTGGACTCCCCGGAGCTGAAGGACTTCGTGGACAACCTCGACCCGGTGAACGCCGACGCCGAGGCGTCCGAAGGGTTCGTCTGGCGACTCGAGTCGGACGGCGGCGACGCGACCGACGTCCCGGTGTTCGGCGACGCCTGGCTGATCGTCAACATGTCGGTGTGGCGGGACCCCGGTTCCCTGACGGCCTACATGTACCAGGGCCGCCACCGGGAGATGCTCTCCCGCCGCCGTGAGTGGTTCGAGCGGGTGGAGGAGGCGATGACCGCCCTGTGGTGGGTGCCGGCCGGCCACCGCCCGACGGTCGAGGAGGCCGAGTCCCGCGTCCTCCACCTGCGCGCCAACGGGCCGGCCCCGTACGCGTTCACGCTGCGCACGTCCTTCCCGCCGCAGGGCGCCGAGCCCGTCCCCGGCGACCTTCCGGAGGGCCTGGGCTGCACGGTCTGAGCCTCTCCCCAGCGCCCGCTCCCGTCGCCCGCCCGGCGGGCGCGAGGCCGTCGAGGCTGCGGCGGGCGGCGCGCGGATCGGCCGACGGGGTGGCGGGCGTCAGCCGACCGCCCTGCGCATCTCGCCGCGGATCCGCGCGGTGTCGTCCGCGGCCTGCGCCAGGTCGATGCCGGCCGGGTCCCGGTGCACGGTGTCCACGGACACCACGGCGACGGTGGCACCGGTGTTGTCGTCGGCCCAGCCGCAGACCGGGATGGCCGTCCGCGTGCCCTCGTGCGTCTGGGTGATGACCTCGCAGCTCACGGTGAGACCGTCCGCGCCGGCCGGCCGGAAGTCCTCGGGCGGCACGGCCACCGTGGAACCCTCGGAGCGGGCCGCGCCCTTCATCATGTTGCGGCGGGCGGCGTCGGTGTTCTTGAACCGGCCGTACATGCCCGACACCACCAGGGTGCCCTTCGCGTCGTCCCCGCCCAGGCTGTAGCGGCCGACCGCGGCGCCGTCGGTCCTGGCGTCCCAGGCGCCGTCCGCCTCGTCCACGATCTTCTGGCCCTGTGTGCCGGTGAGGTCCTCGGCGAGCTCGTAGCGGCCGTCCAGCAGCGTCCCGGGCACCGACAGTTCGTACTCGGCCTCCGGGAAGCCCCGCTCGGCCGCCGCGCCGAGCATGGCGAGCGCCACCACGACCGCCACGACCGCGCCCACCACGCCGCCCACGATCCCCAGGACCAGCCCGACCCGCCGCTTCCTCGGCGGCGGGCCCCAGCCGTACGGCGGCTGCGGGTACGGCGCGCCGTGATGCGGCGCGGGCTGCGGGCCGTAGGGGCCCGGTGGCGGTACCGGCTGGGGGCCGTACGGCTGCTGCGGGTGGGCCGTTCCGTGGTGCGGCGCGGGCGAGGGGCCGTAGGGGCCCGGCGGCGCCCCGTAGGGGTTCGCGGGGCCGTTCGGGCTCTGGGGCGGAGGAGGCATGGACACGCCGAAACGGTACTGCACGGGTGTGCGGCGTCAGGACTCCGCTGTGCCCGCTTCGATCGCCTCCCGCACCTCCGCCACCCGATCCCGCTCCTCCGCCGCGAAGCGCTCGGCGTCCAGCTTCTCGGCGATCTCCTCGTCCTGGGCCATCAGCAGGTCCAGGTTGGAGTCGCCCATCTCGAACACGCCCATGTCGACATAGGCCTGCTGGAGCCGCTTGCCCCACAGGCCGATGTCCTTGACGCAGGGCACGATGCGGGAGAAGAGCAGCTTGCGGAAGAGAGCCAGGAACTCGGACTGCTCACTGAAGGCCTCGGCCTCCGCCTTCGGGACGCCGAAGTTCTCCAGCACCTCCGTGCCGCGCAGGCGGTCGCGCATGAGGTAGCAGCCCTCGATGACGAACTCCTCGCGCTCGCGCAGTTCGGCGTCGGTGAGCTGCTTGTAGTAGTCGCGCAGGGCCATCCGGCCGAAGGCCACGTGCCGCGCCTCGTCCTGCATGACGTACGCGAGGATCTGCTGGGGCAGCGGCTTGTCCGTGGTGTCGCGGATCATGCCGAAGGCGGCCAGGGCGAGGCCCTCGATCAGCACCTGCATCCCGAGGTAGGGCATGTCCCAGCGGCTGTCGCGCAGGGTGTCGCCCAGCAGCGCCTGGAGGTTGTCGTTGATCGGGTAGAGCAGGCCGATCTTCTCGTGCAGGAAGCGGCCGTAGATCTCGGCGTGCCGGGCCTCGTCCATGGTCTGGGTGGCCGAGTAGAACTTGGCGTCCATGTCGGGCACGGACTCCACGATCCTCGCCGCGCAGATCATCGCGCCCTGCTCGCCGTGCAGGAACTGACTGAACTGCCAGGACGCGTAGTGCCGGCGCAGGTTCCCGCGGTCCTTGTCGCTGAGCTTCGCCCAGTACCTGGTCCCGTACAGGGACATCGCCTCGTCGGGGGTGCCGAGCGGGTCGTACGGGTCGACCTCCAGGTCCCAGTCGATGCGGCGGGCACCGTCCCACTGCTTGTCCTTGCCCTTCTGGTACAGGGCGAGGAGGCGCTCTCGGCCGTCGTCGTACTCCCAGCCGAAGCGGGCGGCACCGGAGGCGGGTACCTGCCAGTGGGGATCACCGGGATCGTTGGCGTACAGGTCGTAGGTCGGCATGTGTCGCAGGTTCACACGAGGTAGACATCGGGTCAACAAGTCTCGCGCAAGGGATTGACGGCCTTGCTGACAGGCAGTCTCATAAGAGCGTGACCGGTGGGTGACACCACCATGCCCCGCGGGCCGAGTCCCGCCACGCCCCCGTACGACGAGGTGGATCAGCCATGACGACCCTGACGGAAGCCGACGCGCTGGACGGGCTGCGCGACGCTCTCGGCCTGCTCAAGGACCGGGAGCAGGTGGCCGAGCGGCTGCTCGCCTCTTCCGCCAAGCACTCCTTCGACCCGGACGAGGAGCTGGACTGGGACGCGCCCTTCGAGGAGGGCAAGTGGTTCTGGCCCCCGGAGCTGGTGTCGCTCTACGACACTCCGATGTGGAAACGGATGAGCGAGGAACAGCGGATCCTGCTCTCCCAGCACGAGGCCGCGGCCCTCGCCTCCCTCGGCATCTGGTTCGAGCTCATCCTCATGCAGCTGCTCGTCCGGCACATCTACGACAAGGCGGCCACGAGCGCCCACGTGCGCTACGCGCTGACCGAGATCGAGGACGAGTGCCGTCACTCGAAGATGTTCGCGCGGGTGATCTCCCGGGGCGGCACGCCCTGGTACCCGGTCAGCCGGGCGCACCGGAACCTCGGACGCCTGTTCAAGACCATCTCCACCACCCCGGGCTCCTTCACCGCCACGCTGCTCGGCGAGGAGGTCCTGGACTGGATGCAGCGCCTGACGTTCCCCGACGAGCGGGTGCAGCCGCTGATCCGCGGCGTGACACGGATCCACGTCGTGGAGGAGGCCCGGCACGTGCGCTACGCCCGCGAGGAGCTGCGCCGCCAGATGGTGACCGCACCGAAGTGGTCGCAGGAGTTCACCCGGGTCACGTCCGGCGAGTTCGCCCGCGTCTTCTCGGTCGCCTTCGTCAACCCCGAGGTCTACCCGAACGTGGGTCTGGACCAGCGGGAGGCGATGGCGCAGGTGAAGGCCAGCGGGCACCGGCGCGAGGTCATGCAGAGCGGCGCGAAGCGACTGACGGACTTCCTGGACGACATCGGGGTGCTGCGGGGGGTGGGGCGCCGTCTGTGGCGGGCGTCGGGGCTGCTGGCCTGAGCGCTCCGCTGCACGTGCCGCGGTGTGCCGTCCCGTCGGCCGCGGCGCCGTCGTGGCCGGTCGCGCAGGCACCCGCGCCCCTTCGGTGCACCACCGTCCTGCAGTGGACTCGGCCCGACCCGCCCGGAGCCGCGTCGGGGCCGTCCGTCCGGCGCGGGGCGGGGTCGGCGCGGCGGGGGGCCGCCCGACCGTGAGGCGGGATCCGCCCGACCGTGCGGGGCGGGGCGGGGCGGCCGTGCGGGCGGCGCGGCCCTGCGGCGGGGTCCGGGCTGTCCGGAGCGGCACGCGGCGGGTCCGGTGCGTCCGCCCGGCGCTTCGGCCGGGCGCCCTCGTACCGGGCGTCCCCGTACCGGGCTCACCCGGGCTCTGCGCGCGTACCGCGCCGGGGTGTGCCGACCGCCACGGCGGGGCGGACACCGCCTGACGTGGCACCGGGAAACCGGCGAGAGGCACCGGTTACGCTGCCGGTCATGACCCCCTCCGCCCCCACCCCCGCCTACCGCCGCCTCAGCGTCGAGGAGCGGCGCAGCCAGCTGCTCGACGCCGCTCTGTCGCTGTTCGCGCACCGGGCCCCGGAGGAGGTGTCGCTGGACGACGTGGCGGAGGCGGCGGGAGTGTCGCGCCCCCTGGTGTACCGGTACTTCCCCGGAGGCAAGCAGCAGTTGTACGAGGCGGCGCTCAGGTCGGCCGCCGCGGAGCTGGAGCTGTGCTTCGACGAGCCGCGCACCGGTCCGCTGCTGCCCCGCCTGGCCCGTGCCCTCGACCGCTACCTGGCCTTCGTGGACCAGCACGACGCCGGGTTCAGCGCCCTGCTCCAGGGCGGCAGCGTGGTGGAGACCTCCCGGACCGGCGCGATCGTCGACGGGGTGCGCCGGGCCGCCGCGGAGCACATCCTGCGCCACCTGGGGGTCACGGAGCCGGGCCCCCGGCTGCGGATGACCGTCCGGATGTGGATCACGGCTGTGGAGGCGGCCTCGCTCATCTGGCTCGACGAGGAGAAGCAACCGCCGGCCGACGAGCTGCGCGACTGGCTCGTGGAGCAGTTCGTCGCGGTGCTCGGCGTGACCGCCGCACGGGATGAGCAGACGGCCTCGCTGGTCTCCGCGCTGTCGGCCGACGAGTCCTGACGCGGCCGGACCGGCGCCGAAGGGCTCAGGACGGGCAAAGCCCACCCGCCGCGGGCGGCGGGCGCGGAGGCGGGGGGAGGCCGAGCGCCTCGTCACGCCTGGCCGCGGCGCGGGAGCCGGGGCCGGAGCCGGGGCAGGGGGCCAGCCGGCGAAGGCGGAGTCTCGGCACCGGGGTCGGCCGGACCGGCACGTGGCGGGCGCCGGGCGGTGGAGCCGCGTGCGCCCACGGCACGGCACGCCGATCGGTCCGCCGGGGACGGCACCACGCGGGCAGGCGCCGGGAGACATGCGGGTGCCCGGTGCCGGGACCTGCGGCGCCGCCGCCGGGGACGGATGCCCGACACTGGTGGCGTGAAGAGCGAAGACACCCCCTTCGAGGGCGGGCCCATGGACGGCCGGGTCCTGCCGGTGCTGCTGGGGCCGACCGGGCATCCGCCGAAGATCTACCGCATCCCGGTCCCGGACGCCGCAGGCGGCCCCCCGACCGTCCTCGTCTACCGGCGCGTGCCGCGCGGGTACAGCAAGCGGCTGAACCTGCCGCGCGGCTGGAAGTACGCCTACGCCCCGGAGGGCGACACCGGGAGCGGCCTGAAGTGGCCCTGGTCGAAACCGGGCGGCAGGCCGGGGAACACGCCGGGCGGCACGCCGGATGCCGCCGACGGGTGACGCCGTTGCGCCGAACCGCGCACGCTCCGCGCGCGGACCCGCGCGGCCCGTCGCATGCTCACGGTGCGGAGCGCACTCCTTGCCCGCACCGGAGGTGATGTCGTGTCAGGAAGGTTCGTGCGTCTGGCCTGTACGGCGGCGCTGGCGGCCCAGGCAGTCCTCGCGCCCGTGCCCGCGGTCGCCGCGCCGGATCCCGGCGAGCGGTCCGCCGCCGAGCTGCTGACGGACCTTCAGCGGCTGTACCGGGAGGCGGAGCAGGCCACCGAGGCCTACAACGCCGCCGAGGAGGAGCTGAAGAAGAGCCGCACGGAGACCGAACGGCTCGACAGCGCGCTCGCCCGCGCGCGGCTCACCCTGCACGACAGTCTGGGCGCCGCGGGCCGGCTGGCGCGGCAGCAGTACCAGAACAGCACCGCGTTCTCCCCGTACGTGCGGCTGCTACTCGCCCGCGACCCCCAGCACGCCCTGGACCAGGGGCATGTGATCGGCCGGCTGGCCCGGGAGCGGGCGCAGACGGTGGCACGGCTGGAGGGCACCGAGCGCCGGAGCCGCGATCTGGCCCGGGCGGCCCGCAAGGCCCTGGACGGCCGGCTCACCCTCGCCGAACGGCGGAAGAAGGCACGCGACGACGTCCGCGAACGGCTGGCCGCCGTCGAGAAACTGCTCGCCTCCCTCCCCGCGGACCGGCTCGCCGAGCTGGCCGAGCTGGAACGGGCCGGCGTCGACCACGCCCAGGAGGAGCTGACCGCCTCCGGCGCCCTCGCCGACGACGGCAAGCCGTCCGCGGCAGGCGACCGCGCCCTGCGCTTCGCGGAGCGGCAGCTCGGCAAGCCCTACGCGTGGGGCGCACAGGGCCCGGATTCCTACGACTGCTCGGGCCTGACCGCCGAGGCCTGGGCCACCGCGGGCACCCCCATCCCCCGCACCAGCCAGGAGCAGTGGGCCGAGCTGCCCCGTGTCCCGCTGAGCGACCTGCGGCCGGGCGACCTCGTCCTGTACTTCGCGGACGCCACGCACGTGGCGATCTACGCGGGGAAGGGCATGGTGATCCAGGCACCGCGCACCGGGGAGACGATCAGGCGTTCCCCGATCGCGTCGCACCCGATCCTGGGAGCCGTGCGACCGGACGCGGACCCCGCGGCGGCCCGGGACGCCGGCCGGACGGCCGCGCCGGACCCGCAGCCGGCGAGGCTCCCGGACCCCGGCACCGAGGAGCCCCGGGCGCGGGACCTGCGGTCGCGGGGCGTGGGGTCCTGAGCAGGTCGGGCGACGTCCACCGCGGTCCGGCAGCGCCCCCGAGAAGGCGCGGGGAACGGCGCGACCGGCCACGACGACGCCGCGGTCGACGGATGTCGGGCCGCGGCACGACAGACGGAGCGCTCAGCCCTGGGGGGCCACCGAGGCGAGATAGGCCCCGGCCTTCTCGGGGTCGTAGAAGTACTCCTCGAAGTCGGCCGGGTTGTCGAAGCCGTTGGCGAACCGATCCGCCACCGGCTGGACCTGGCCGGCCGCCCCGATCAGGTTCAGCACGTGCTCGGGCGGCGGCGCCAGCATGGCGTTGGTCCACTTCGTGACGTGCTGGGCCGTTGCCCAGTACCGCTCGAAGGTCCCCCGCATCCACGCCTCGTCGAACGGCTTCTCCCCGTGCTCCAGGATCGACGCCAGGTAGGACGCGGCGCACTTGGCGGCGGAGTTGGCGCCCTGGCCGGTGATCGGGTCGTTGGCGACGACCACGTCGGCGACGCCGAGGACGAGGCCGCCGGAGGGCAGCCGGCCGATGGGCTTGCGGACGGTGGGGGCGTACCGGCCGCTCAGCACGCCGCCGGCGTCGGTCAGTTCGACCTCGGTGGCCCGTGCGTACTCCCAGGGGGTGTACCGCTCCATGAGTTCCAGGGTCAGGGAGAGGTGCCGCGCGGGGTCCTTGACACCCTGGAAGACGTCGAGGGGGCCGCCAGGTACGCCCTCCCAGAAGAGGATGTCGGCGCGGCCGGAGGTGGTCAGCGTCGGCATGACGAACAGCTCGCCGACGCCGGGGACGAGGTTGCAGCGGACCGCGTCGAAGTCGGGG
Source organism: Streptomyces actuosus (assembly GCF_016921115.1). GTDB lineage: Bacteria > Actinomycetota > Actinomycetes > Streptomycetales > Streptomycetaceae > Streptomyces > Streptomyces actuosus_A. The sequence continues at coordinate 42,427 of NZ_JAFFZS010000025.1, read as the reverse complement.
TGCTCGGGGCGCGGGCCCAGGCCGTGCACGTAGGCGACGGCCAGCGCGCGCTGCGGCTCGCTGTAGGGGGACCGGTCCGCGTCCCGCTCGAACATGGAGACCAGCTCGCCCTTGCCGGCCGAGACGAGCACCAGGTCGTAGGTACGGGAGAAGTAGTCGAGGTCGGAGACGGCCGCGCCGTGGATGACCAGCTGCCCCCCGCGCTGCGCGAAGGTCTCCAGCCACCCGGCCATCTTCACGCGCTGGTCGACCGACTGCGCGTACCCGTCGAGCCTGCCCACCCAGTCGATCGCGCGGGCCGAGGGGCCTTCGGCCCAGGAGCCGGGGGCGGCCACCGAGACGCCGAGCCCCTCGATCTTCGGAGCCTGGGACTCCCAGAAGTTCAGCTGGAGATCGCGCTCGTGCCGCAGCGCCGTGTCGAACATGCACTGCGTGGACATGACCCGGCCGGAGCGGATCTCGTCCGCGGTCCGGTTCGACATCAGGGTGACCTCGTAGCCGTGCGACTGGAGGCCGAGGGCGAGCTGGAGACCGGACTGACCGGCCCCTACGACGAGTATCTTCCGCATGCGGAACGTCTCTCCTAGATGGACTACTCGGGGGTTTCCTCGAGCGCGTGGGCCACGAGGGCGAGGAGCGTCTCGATGGCCGAGATCCGGCGCCGCGCGTCCATGATCATGACAGGTATGTGCGGCGGGATCGTGAGGGCCTCGCGCACGTCCTCCGGCTCGAACACCTCGCTCTCGTCGAAGTGGTTGACCGCGACGACGTACGGCATCCCGCAGCTCTCGAAGTAGTCCAGCGCCGGGAAGCAGTCCTTCAGGCGGCGGGTGTCGGCCAGGACGACGGCGCCGATCGCGCCGCGCGCCAGGTCGTCCCACATGAACCAGAACCGCTGCTGACCCGGCGTGCCGAACAGGTAGAGCACCAGGTCGTCGTCGAGCGTGATGCGGCCGAAGTCCATGGCCACGGTGGTGGTGAGCTTGCCCGGTACGGCGGTGAGGTCGTCGGTCTCCTCGCTCGCCTCGGTCATCAGTGCCTCGGTCTGCAGGGGCGTGATCTCCGAGACGGAGGTGACCAGCGTCGTCTTGCCGACGCCGAAGCCGCCGGCCACGACTATCTTCGTGGCGACGGGCGCCCGGGTGCGGTCCGTCTGCCAGGCTTTCAGGTCGTCGTCGGGCTCGACGAGTGGGGAGACGCCCACGGCGTCAGAGACGGCGGAGTCCACTCAGCACCCTTTCCAGCAGCGCGCGGTCCGGCCGGCCCGTACCGTGACCGGTTCCGGTGCCGTACACACGGATCTTTCCCTGGTCCGCGAGGTCGCTCAGCAGCACGCGGACCACGCCGAGCGGCATTCTCAGCAACGCGGCGATCTCGGCCACCGTGCGCATCCGGCGGCACAGTTCGACGATGGCCCCCATCTCCGGCATCACGCGGGGGGCGAGCGTACCCTGCGGGCCGACCGCCGCGAGCACCCCGCCCCCCGTCAGTTCCGGGCGCTCCTCGGCGGGTTCCAGTGCGGCCACGAAGGTCTCGACGAGGAGCACGTGGCCGAAGCGGGTCCGCCCGCCGGTGAGCGAGTAGGGCCGGACACGGGCCGGCCTGCGGTCGGCACCGCGGACCGGGAGTCTGTTCGACGAACCGTTGCTGCCGCTCATCGGCCGCTCCCCGGCGCCGCCGCCGGCTCGGCTTCCAGGGACTGCCTGAGTTCGTTGCGGAGTTCGGGGGTCAGGACGTGACCGGCCCGGCCGACGAACAGGGCCATGTGGTACGCCACGACAGTCATGTCGCACTCTGCGGAGCCGTGCACGCCCAGCAGCGAGCCGTCGCTGATCGACATGACGAACAGGCTGCCTTCGTCCATGGCGACCATGGTGTGCCGGACCCCGCCGAACTCCATGAGCCGCGCGGCGCCGACGGTGAGGCTGCCGATGCCGGACACGACGGTGGCGAGGTCGGCGGCGGAGCCGCGCGGACCCGCCGGGCGGGCGCCCGGGGCCTGCCGGGCCTCCTGGTTCCTGCCGGGGTCGGAGGAGAGCAGGAGCAGGCCGTCGGAGGAGACCACCGCGACCGACAGGATGCCGGGCACCTCCTCGACGAGATTGGTCAGCAGCCAGTGCAGATTGCGGGCTTCAGTGCTCAGTCCGAAGGTACTGGGCGCGGTCAACTGCTTGCCTCCTCGACTGTGCCCCCCGTGTCTTCTTCTGCTTGTGTGGTTCCTGGTGCGGTTGGTGCGTGGGGTGCCCGGTCCTGGGCCGTCTGCTCGGTGGTCTCGGCCTCCGCGTCGCGGTAGCCCGCCTCCGCCCCCCGACGGAAACCTCCGAGCCTGCGGCGCAGCGCCTCGGCGTCGACGGACCCGGCGCGCTGGCGCGGGGCCCTGGCTGATTCGGTGATCCTGGGTGTGCGCTTGGGGAGACCCTTCGCGGTGAGCTGCTCCTCCTCGTCCGGGATGCGCTGGTGCTCCGCAGCGGTCCGGGTCCCCTGGCCGGGTCCGGTCCCGGCCGGGGCGTCGTTTCCGTGGTCGCCGGCTGGGCCGGCATCGGTTCCGTGGTCGCTCCCGGACCCGGTCGCGGACCGGGGACGGTCAGGGGTCCCCGGTCGCCCGTGGGCCTCCGGTCGGAGGTGGGTGCCGGGGCGCTCGACGGACCCGGGGCGGTCGTGGGTCCCTGATCCCGGCTCCGGCGCCGGAGCCTCGGTCGTGGAGGGGCCCGCGGCCGGGGCGGCGGGGTCGGCCGGGTCGCCGGCCCCGGTACCGGGCCGGGCCCACGAGGCAGGGTCCGCGTCGGTCCCGGGAGCGGCCCCGGTTGCGGCCGGGCCGGACTGCTGCGCCGGGATCAGCAGTGCCAGCGTGGTCTCGGCGGGTGACTCGGACAGCGGCCCGCCGGGCTCCGGCGAGGCGGCGGGCTCCGGCGCCGCCTCCGTCCGTGGCCCCTGGTCCGGGACGGCCCCGGACACCTCGCCGATGTCGCCGTGGCCCCGCTCGCGCACCGCCCGCTCGGCCAGTGCCACGACCGGGTCGGTGTCGGTGGCGCGGCCGTGCAGGGCGTTGGAGTTGGCCTCGGCGTCGGCTCCGGGCAGCCGGAAGGCCTGCGTGCCGTCCGAGGTGCGGACGGCCGGCGGAACCGCGGCGGGCGAGGCCTCGGCGAGCAGGGTGCCCGGCAGGACGACGACCGCGGCGACCCCGCCCTGCTTCTGCTCGCGCAACTGGACGCGGACACCGAGCCGGTGGGCGAGGCGGGCCACGACGTACAGGCCGAGCCCGAGACCGTCCTCGCCCTCCTGGTCGTACGGCGTGCTCGGGTCGAAGTCGGCGAGGCGGGCGTTCAGGCGGGCCAGGCGGTCGTCGGCCGCGCCGATGCCCTCGTCCTGGACGGAGAGCATGACCTCGCCGCTCTCCAGCAGCCAGCCGGAGACCTCGACGGGCACGTCGGGCGGGGAGAACGAGGTGGCGTTCTCCATGAGTTCGGCGAGCAGGTGGGAGAGGTCGTCGGCGGCGAAGCCCGCCAGGTGCGCGTGCGGGGGCAGCGCCGCGATGCGGACCCGCTCGTAGCGCTCGATCTCGCTGACCGCCGCCCGGACCACGTCGACCAGGGGCACCGGTCCGACGTGCTGCTGGACGTGCTCGGTGCCGGCCAGCACCAGGAGGTTCTCACTGTGCCGGCGCATGACCGTGGCGAAGTGGTCGAGCTTGAAGAGTGTCGCGAGGCGCTCGGGGTCCTGCTCGCGTTCCTCCATTCCCTCGATCACGGCGAGCTGCCGCTCCACCAGGCCGAGGGTACGCAGCGCGAGGTTGACGAAGGTGGAGCCGATGCTGCCGCGCAGCCGCTGCAACTGCTCGGCCGCCTCGCCGAGTTCGGCGCGCAGTTCCTCGCGGGCGTCGGCCATCTTCTGACGCTCGCCGACGAGGTGCTTGCGGTCGGCCTCCAGGGTGCCGACGCGCTCGGCGAGGGCCGCGGCATGCGCGTGCAGGGCGTTGACGGAACGGACGACCTGGGCGAACTCGTCGTTGCGGCCGGTGAACCCGACGGGCTCCTCGGCCACCGGGTCGTCGGCCTGCGCGAGGCGGGCCGAGCCGCGGCGGAGCACGGCGAGCGGGCGGGTGAGACTGCGGGCCATGCCGGTGGCGACACCGACGGCGAGCAGCATCAGGGCTCCGAGGACGGCGATGCGGATCTCCAGCGCGGTGACGTCCTCGTCGCGCAGCCGCTCCAGTTCCTTGGTGCGGCGGTCGTAGAGGGCGGCCTCGGCGCCGCGCATCAGGTCGACGCGGGCGGAGAGCGCGGCGTCGGTCTTCTTGGCGCTGGTGTCCAGCTCGTGCTCGTCCAGCGTGGGCTGGTCGGTGAGGTCGTCCAGGTACTTCTCGGCGGTGTCGTTCTCGGGGCCGGTGACGGTGGCGTCGTAGGAGGCGACGGCGGAGTCGGGCGCGGTCTCGCGGAAGCCGGCGAGGTCGGCGTCGGAGCGGAGCCGGGCCTGCTGGGCGGCGGCGGTGAGCGCGCCGCGCCGCTTGGTGTCGTCGTCCGAGGAGGCTACGACGGTCTCCGGCAGGCCGGTGATCGGGTCGACGACGGTCCGCGTGGTCGTCGGCACGTTGAGCGCGGCGACCAGCAGGCCGCGCGCGGCGGCGGCCTGCTGCACGGCGGAGTCCAGCTCGGCGAGCGCGTGGGCACCGGAGCCGGCCCGGGAGGGCATCCGCTCGGCCAGGCTCTGGGCGAGGCGGTGGAGTTCGGTGATGGTGGCGGAGTAGGACCGGTGCGCCTCCAGCGGTCCGCTCCTGCCGGTGAGTGCCGCGCGCCGGACGGTCGCGATGCCGTCGAGGTCCTTGCGCAGGGCGGCCGGGAGGTCGTCGTCGGCGCGCAGTTCGCGGACCTGGCGGTCGACGCGGGCGCTGCGCTGCTCGTCGGGGGCCTTGGACTTGGGCCGTCCGGCGGCGATGTACGACGTGACGTCGTCGCGCTCGTCGGCGAGGGCGTCGGCCAGGACCAGGGCGCCCTGGGTCCGCTCGGCCAGCGTCACCAGGTCCTGTGAGTCCTTCACCTGCCCCGAGGCGGCGAGGACGGAGGGGGCGCCGGCTCCCGCGACGGCGGCGGCCACCACCGCGACGGCGACGATCAGCCGGTTGCGTACATGGGTCGGGCGTCCCCGGCCGACGGGTGTGCGCTCCGTGCTCCCCTCGGAGGCCGACTGCTTGCCTGTGCGCCGAGGCCGCGTCTTCTGCACCGGTGCTCGCATTCCTGACTCGTGTACCCATGGATCCAGATGACGCACTGTCAGCCCTTGTGCGCACCCGGTACAGCTCCCGACCCTCCCAGTGCCGGTGGGCGGCGGTCGCGCATCACCTGACCCGCCACCCGAAGGAGTGAACCCCGGACGGGAGTTGGCGGGCAAGTTCCCCTGTTGTGCGCAGCACCCGTGCCCGGCGGGCCGGTTGGACGTGGGCGATCTGCTTTGGCAGGATTCGCCGCCACGCGTTCGGGGAACGCATCATTCCGCCGCAAACCAGGCGTCCGGCCGGCGCCGGTACGGTGAACCCGCGATGTTTGCCGACCGTTCGCGAAGCATGTGAAGGCCTCGTGCAGACTGGCCGGATGCGCACCGAACTCGTCTCGGAACCCGGCGACGACACACGCCCCAACGAGGACTTCGCCGGTGTCGGGGTTCCCGCTTCGGGGCAGGGCGGATCACTCGTGGTCCTGGACGGCGTGACGCCGCCCCGGGGTGGCACGGGGTGTCTGCATCCGGTCCCCTGGTACACCGCGCACCTGGGTGGGGCTCTGACCGAACTGACCGTTTCACTCCCGGACGTTCCCCTCCCTCAGGTCCTTGCGCAGGCCATCGCTCGTACCTCTGCCGCGCACGCGCAAACCTGTGACCTTTCTCACCCGCGTACGCCGCAGGCCACGGTGGTTCTCGCCCGCTGGTCCCCGCAGGCCGTGGAGTACCTGGTCCTGTCCGACTCGGTCCTCCTGCTGGAGTCGCCCGACGGCGCGGTGACCCCGGTGCTGGACGACCGGCTCTCCCGCCTGCCGCGTTCGGCCCTGGCGACGGACGAGTCGATCGACGCGCACCTGCGCAACAAGGAGGGCGGGTTCTTCACCGCCGCGGCCGATCCGGCCGTGGCCGCGCGGGCGGTGGCCGGCTCGGTGCCGCGCGCGGGGGTCCGCGCCCTGGCCGCGCTGACCGACGGGGCGGGCCGGTGGGTGGAGACGTTCTCCGAGGGCGGCTGGGCGGACTGCTTCGCGCTGCTCCGCAAGGAAGGGGCCCGGGCCCTGGTCGACAGGGTTCGCGCGCTGGAACGCGCCGGCGGCGCCGGGAAGCGGCCCCCGCCGGGGCGCGGCAAGACGCACGACGACGCGACGGTCGTGTACGCGGAGTTGTGAGGTCCCGGTCCGGCGCTCCACGGCTCCGGCCCCCGCGGACACACCGGAGCCCCAGGACCGGGGGCGGACGGCCGCGGAGTCCGCGCCGGCACCGTACGGCAAGGGCTGTCACCGCCCGGACGGTGCCCGTCACCCGCGCGGCGGGACCGGGGCCCGGCGCGGGCGACGCCGGCCCCGTGTGACGGGGAGGCGGTCCGGCGCGGGCGGCGCGGGGACCGTACGGCGGACGACGCGGTCCGTCCCCGGTTCCGGGGCGGAACCGTCCGACTCGACGGACGCCCGGGTCAGCGCTGCTCCATGCCCTTGTTCAACTGGTCGAGCAGCCGGGCCAGTTCGGCCACCTCCCGCCGGTCCCAGTGGTCCAGCTGGCTGACGTACCGCGCGCGGCGGGCGTCACGCACCCGGCCGACCCGGCTGCGGCCCTCGTCCGTGAGGTGGACCAGCCAGGCGCGGCCGTCCGCCGGGTCGGGTTCGCGGGCCACCAGGCCGAGTTCCTCCAGGGCACGCAGCTGGCGCGACATGGTGGCCTTGCCGACGCCGATGTAGGCGGCGAGCTCGGTGGCCCGCTGACGGCCGCACTCGTCGAGCCGTACGAGCAGGCCGTAGGCGGCCGACTCCAGGTCGGGATGGACCTCGCGGGCCATCTCGCCCTGACTGGCCCGGGCCCGCCGCAGGAACACGGTCAACTCGCGTTCCAGTGCCAGGAATTCCTGGTCCACACCACTCGGCGGTACCGGGTCGGTGCCCCGGTGTCCGTCGCCGCTCTGCTCCTCGTGCACGTCAGTCCCCTGATCCGGTTTCCCGATCCTGAAGGTTTTCCTTCGACCCCCGTCGTCGCCGCAGCTCCGCCAGTATTTCGCAGGGCTGGACCAACGGCGGCTCCGAGGCCCCCTTCCCCCGGCGGGTCTACGTGCGTAGCTTCTTGAAGGGGAAAGTGGTGACATGCTTACGACAGCCCCCGAGGCCACCTGTGCAGCACGCCGCCCCGCGCGCTCCCCACCGACGCCCGGGCGTCCCCCGTCCCGCTCGACCGGGCCGGCGCCCCGGCCCCTCCCGGTCGCGGCGCCGCCTCCATGGGCGGGGGCGTCCCGGACCCCGACGGCCGGGACGGCACCCCGGCCTACGGCTACGTCGCCCAGACGGAGGGTGTCGACGCCTCCGGCCATCAGGGCAGCGTCGCCTGGTCCGCACGGTGGACCAGCGGCGTGAAGTGGGCCTACGTGAAGGCCACCGAAGGGACGTACTCCACGAACCCCTATGTCGCCCAGCAGCACAACGGCTCCTACGGCATCGGCATGATCCGCGGCTCGTACCATTTCGCCACCCCGGACACCACCGGCGGCGCCACCCAGGCCGACTGCTTCCTGGACCACGGCGGCGACTGGCCCCGGGACGGCAGGACCCTGCCGGGCACGCTCGACATCGAGTGGAACCCGTACGGCGCCGCCTGCTACGGCACGTCGCAGAGCGGCATGGCCGGCTGGATCCGGGACGTCCTGAACCAGGGCAAGGCACGCACCGGCCGCGACGCCGTGATCTACACCGCGACCGACTGGTGGAAGCCGAGGGAGGCCGTTCGCCGGGCGCCTCACAGGCCCAGGGAGATCGCCACCCGGGTCAGCTCGGCCGTGCTGCCGAGGTCGAGCTTGGCGCGGATGCGCCGCAGATAGGTGTCGACGGTGTGCGGGGAGACGCCCATGGCCCGCGCCGTCTGCAGGTAGGTGTGTCCGGCCGCGACGTGCCGCAGGGTCTCCAGCTCGCGCGGGGACAGCCGGTGGTGCGCCGCGGGTACGGCCTCGGCGCCACGATGGGGGACGGTGACCCACCTGAGACTCCCGTAATGCCTGGATAAAGAAGTATGTTCTGTTCCACGCCTGAACAAGGCTTTCCGGTTGCGGCCCGGCCGGAGTTCCTGCCGCGGGCCGCCGCCTGCGGGGGCCGCTCTGGGCTGGTGCTCCGTGCCCCCCGGGCCGATGCTGGTGAGGTGACGTACACGGCCACGGCCACCATCGACCAGGGGGGAGTGCTCACGGGCTGGAGCGACGGCGCCCGGCGGTTGCTCGGCCACGAGGCCTCCTCGGTCGTCGGACGGCCGGCCGCGGAGTTGCTCGCCGACGCCCCGCGGTCTCCGGGAAGGGCCCCGGCCGAGCGGCAGCGCTGGCACGGCACCGTGGCACTGCGGCACCGGGACGGCCGAAGCGTGGAGCTGCCCCTGCTCGCGCACCGCCGCACACCGGCGGACGGACCCGCCGACTGGCTCGTGGTGTGCGCCGCGCCCCCCGATCCGCGGCAGACCGGGGACGTCCCCCTGGTCGAGTGGGCGTTCGCGCAGTCCCCGCTCCCCCTGGCGGTGTTCGACAGCGACCTGCGTCTGGTGCGCGCCAACCAGCGGATGGAACGCGCGGTCACCCTGCCCGAGACGACGATGCGGGGACTGTCGCTGCCGCACATCGCACCCGGTGCCGCGAGCGACGAGATCGGCAGGCAGATGCAGCTCGCGGTGCAGACCGGCGAGCCCCGCGAGGCGGCGGTCCGCCTCGGCCCCGAGCTGGGCCGGCCGACCGTCCTGACGCCCCTGAAGGACGCTGCGGGCCGCGTGCGGGCCGTCTGCCTCACGGCGCCCCGGCGAACCCAGGACTCCGCCGCCCGGCCACGGCCCCAGGACCCCGCCTCGCGGATCGCGGCCCCGTCCGCGGAGCCCGTCGCCCAGGACGGTGCGGGTGCCGACTTCACCCGCACCGCGCAGGAACTCGCCGACGTCGCCGTCCCCCGGCTCGCCGACTTCGTCGCCGTGGACCTGCTCGACTCCCCCATGGACCCCGACGGCACCGGCGGCCCGGCGCCGGGAAGCGCGGTCGTCCTGCACCGCGCCGCCGTCCGGGCCGTCCCGGACGGCGGTCCCGTACCCACGCCCGGTGCGGGAGACGGTACGACCACCGCCTACCAGGCCGGATCGCCGCCCGTCGAGTGCCTCGCCACGGGCAGCTCCGTCCTCTACGACATCACCGACCCCGCGGTCGCGGCCTGGACGGAGACGGATCCGGGTGCCGCGTGGCTGCGCGCGTACGGGACGCGCTCGCTGATGGTGGTCCCGCTGGTGGCCGGGGACAGCAGGCTGGGAGTGGCCCTCTTCGGCCGGCACGCGCGCCCCGAGCCGTTCGGCCCTGAGGATCTGCGTCTCGCCGAGGAACTCACCGCGCGGACGGCCGCCGCCCTGCACAAGGCGCGCCGCACTTCCTGGGCGCGCACCACCACCATGGCCCTCCAGCGCAGCCTGCTGCCGCACACGCTGCCCGAGCAGGCGGCGCTGGAGGTCGCCACCCGCTATCTGCCCGCCGCCACCCGGGCCGGGGTGGGCGGCGACTGGTTCGACGTGATCCCGCTGTCCGCCGCCCGGGTCGCCCTCGTCGTGGGCGACGTCGTCGGCCACGGCATCCGCGCCTCCGCCACCATGGGCCGGCTGCGCACCGCCGTACGGACCCTCGCCGACGTGGACCTGCCCGCCGACGAACTCCTCACCCACCTCGACGACCTCGTGCTGCGGCTGGCCGCCGACGAGGGCAGCGCGGGCCCGGACTCAGAGACCGCGGGCGGCATCGGCACCACCTGCCTGTATGCCGTGTACGACCCCGTCGTCCGCCGGTGCACCCTGGCCCGGGCCGGCCACCCGCCTCCCGCGGTGGTCACCCCGGACGGTGCCGTCCGCTTCCTCGACGTGCCCGCCGGTCCCCCACTGGGACTCGGCGGGCTGCCCTTCGAGGCCGTCGAGGCCGAGCTGCCGGAGGGCAGCCTGCTCGCCCTCTACACCGACGGGCTGCTGGAGGCCCGCGACCACGACATCGACGAGGCACTGGACAAGATGTTCGCCGCGCTGGCCCGCCCCGCGACCACACTGGACTCGGTCTGCGACCGGGTGCTGGCCGACCTGCTCAGTCACCGGCCCGACGACGACATCGCCCTGCTCATCGCCCGCACCCGCGCCCTGCACGAGGACCGCGTCGCCTCCTGGGACCTCGACAGCGACCCGGCGGTCGTCGCCCGCGCCCGCCGTGACGTCTCCGACCAGTTGGCCGCGTGGGGCCTGGACGACGCCGCCTTCGTCACAGAGCTGCTGGTGAGCGAGCTGGTCACCAACGCCATCCGCTACGGCCGCCCGCCCGTCCGGCTCCGGCTGATCCACCAGGACAGCACCCTGGTCAGCGAGGTCCACGACGCCAGCGGCACCACCCCGCACATGCGGCGCGCCCGCGTCTTCGACGAGGGCGGCCGGGGCCTGCTGCTCGTCGCCCAGCTCGCGGAACGCTGGGGCACCCGGCACGACCGGGTCGGCAAGACGGTGTGGGCGGAGCAGTCGCTCACCGGGCCCTGACCTTGGCGCTGCCCCGCCGGGGGAGGACGGCGGGGCAGCGGGTTCATAGCGGCACAGCGCCGCGGACGTCGTCCCGCCCGGCGAGTGCCGGGGCGGCCGGGGCAAGCGGGTGCCGTTCCACCGGCGCCACCACCGGCGCTGCCGGTGTGCGGACGCCGACGACGGCTCGGCCGCCGGTCGATGCGGACGCGGGCGTCACCCGCGGCGTAGGCCACGCCCACCGCGGCCAGGGCGAGCGAACGCCGCCAGAGGCGAGGCTGTAGAGGTCGGCTCGCGCGTCGACCGGCCGGCCTGTGACCCGCTCCGGGGCCACGTAGTCCAGGGTGCCGACGAACTCGCCCGCGGTGGTGAACCCGGTCAGTGCAAGGGACTTCTTCGCCAGCCCGAAGTCCGTGAGGTAGACGTGCTCGGGGTGGTCAGTGTCGATGCCCTTGGCGACCAGGACGTTGCCGGGCTTGACGTCCCGGTGCACCAGGTCGTGCGCATGGGCCGCGTCGAGCGCGGAGGCCGGCTGCGCTCCGATGCGCACGGCGGTCGCCACGGGCAGCGGGCCCTCCCTCTCCAACGGCATGGCGGGGGCCGGGCTCACAGAACCCGGGCCCTCGCTCACCCCACGGCGTCCGTCACGCCGCCGCGGGAACCTCCGGCCGTGCGTCGCTCGCCGCGGGCGCGAGGGCCAGTTCGAGGACCTGGCGGACGTCGGTGACGGCGTGGACGTCCAGCTTGTCCAGCACCTCGGCCGGGACGTCGTCCAGGTCGGGCTCGTTGCGCTTGGGGATGATCACCGTGGTGACCCCGGCGCGGTGCGCGGCGAGCAGCTTCTGCTTCACACCGCCGATGGGCAGCACGCGACCGGTCAGCGAGACCTCGCCGGTCATCGCCACGTCCGTGCGGACCAGGCGGCCCGACAGCAGCGAGGCCAGGGCCGTCGTCATGGTGACGCCCGCGCTCGGTCCGTCCTTGGGGACCGCGCCCGCCGGGAAGTGGATGTGCACGCCCCGGTCCTTCAGGTCGGCCACCGGCAGTTCGAGCTCCGCCCCGTGACTGCGCAGGAAGCTCAGCGCGATCTGCGCCGACTCCTTCATCACGTCGCCGAGTTGTCCGGTCAGGGTCAGGCCGGCCGCGCCCGTCTCCGGGTCGGCGAGGGACGCCTCGACGTACAGCACGTCGCCGCCGGCGCCGGTGACGGCGAGGCCCGTAGCCACGCCCGGCACCGAGGTGCGACGCTCGGCGGGGTCCTGCGCGGCCTCGGGCACGTGGTGCGGCCGGCCGATCAATCGGCGCAGATCGGCTTCGGTGACGGTGAACGGCAGTTCCCGTTCGCCGAGTTCGTGCTGGGCTGCGACCTTGCGCAGCAGCCGCGCGATCGAGCGCTCCAGGGTGCGCACGCCCGCCTCACGCGTGTACTCGCCGGCCAGCCTGCGCAGCGCGCCCTCGTCGATCGCCACCTCGTCCTCGCTCAGCCCGGCCCGCTCCAGCTGGCGCGGCAGCAGGTGGTCGCGGGCGATGACGACCTTCTCGTCCTCGGTGTAGCCGTCCAGGCGGACGATGTCCATGCGGTCCGCGAGCGCCTCCGGAACGGCCTCCAGGACGTTGGCGGTGGCGAGGAAGACGACGTCGCTGAGGTCGAGTTCGACCTCCAGGTAGTGGTCGCGGAAGGTGTGGTTCTGCGCCGGGTCCAGCACTTCGAGGAGAGCCGCGGCCGGGTCGCCCCGGAAGTCCGAGCCCACCTTGTCGATCTCGTCGAGGAGCACGACCGGGTTCATCGACCCGGCTTCCTTGACGGCGCGGACGATCCGGCCGGGCAGCGCGCCGACGTACGTACGGCGGTGGCCGCGGATCTCGGCCTCGTCCCGGACTCCGCCGAGGGCGACGCGGACGAACTTGCGTCCCATGGCGTGGGCGACGCTCTCTCCCAGGCTGGTCTTTCCGACACCGGGCGGTCCGACCAGGGCGAGTACGGCACCTCCGCGACGGCCGCCGACGACGCCGAGACCGCGGTCGCCGCGCCGCTTGCGGACGGCCAGGTACTCGGTGATGCGCTCCTTGACGTCGTCCAGGCCCGCGTGCTCGGCGTCGAGGACGGCCTTCGCGCCCTGGATGTCGTAGGCGTCCTCGGTGCGCTCGTTCCACGGCATGTCGAGGACGGTGTCGAGCCAGGTGCGGATCCAGGAGCCCTCCGGCGACTGGTCGGAGGAGCGCTCCAGCTTGTCGACCTCCTTGAGCGCGGCCTCGCGGACCTTCTCGGGCAGGTCCGCGGCCTCCACACGGGCACGGTAGTCGTCGGACTCCGCGCCGTCCTGCTCGCCGTCGAGCTCACGCAGTTCCTTGCGGACGGCCTCCAGCTGGCGGCGCAGCAGGAACTCGCGCTGCTGCTTGTCGACGCCCTCCTGGACGTCCTTGGCGATGGTCTCGGCGACGTCCTGCTCGGCGAGGTGGTCGCGCAGTTGCTGGGTGGCGAGCTTCAGGCGGGCGACGGGGTCGGCCGTCTCCAGGAGCGCCACCTTCTGCTCGGTGGTCAGGAAGGGGGAGTAGCCGGAGTTGTCGGCGAGCGCGGAGACGTCGTCGATGGCCTGGACGCGGTCGACGACCTGCCAGGCACCGCGCTTGCGCAGCCAGCTGGTGGCGAGCGCCTTGTACTCCGTGACGAGTTCGGTGACGTGCCCCGGCAGCGGCTCGGGCACGGTCTCGTCGATGCGGGTGCCCTCGACCCACAGCGCCGCGCCCGGGCCCGTGGTCCCGGCGCCGATCCGCACCCGGCCGCGACCGCGGATCAGGGCGCCCGGGTCGCCGTCGGCCAGCCGGCCGACCTGCTCGACGGTGCCGAGCACACCGGTGCCCGCGTACGTCCCGTCGATGCGTGTCACCAGCAGGACCCTGGGCTTGCCGGGCTGTGACGCGGCGGCGGCCTGGGCGGCCTCCACCGCAGCGCGCACCTCGGAGTCGTTCAGGTCCAGCGGCACGACCATGCCGGGCAGCACGACCTCGTCGTCGAGCGGCAGCACAGGCAGGATGAGCGATGCGGACGTCGAAGCCATGATCTCCCCTTCGGCATTCAAGTTGAGCTATGCCGACTCAATGCACGGCGGACCTTGATTGTTCCCCCGGCCGCGTTCGCCCTGAGCGATCAAGGGCGCCCGGGGGATCGCGGCGCAGTTGCGGGCGCCGGTTCGCGTTCCGCGACAACCACGGCAACCGCGGCAAGTGAGTGACGCGGCGCCCTCGGCGCGCTACCGGCGCTCCCTCCGGTCACCGGCCGGTGCGGGCGCGCCGGCGGGTGCCGCGGTGGTGAGCGGGGCGCTCGACCAGCGCCGCACGAGCGGCCGGCAGCCGATGCCGATCACCAGGGAGATCAGGTGCCCCCAGTCGGTCACGGGATCGGCGAGGGTCCACACACCCACCGCGGCCACTCCGCCGAACAGGGCGAGCAGCGAGCGGCGCAGCCAGGGCCCCAGCAGGCCGCTCAGGGCGCCGACGGCCGCCGCGACGCCGAAGCTGACGCCGTAGTCCAGGCGGTGCAAGGAACCCGCCGGCAGCCGGCCCGCCAGCACCGCGAGGCCGACCGGGATCTCGGTCGCGAGCGTGGCCAGCACGTGACCGGCCAGGAAGACGCCGGCCGTACGCGGACCGCCGATCCTGCGCTCCAGGGTGGCGAGCACGAGCAGGAAGAACACGGCGTACGGCGACAGGATCCCGTCGGCCACCCACAGCGCACTGGCCGCCAGCACCGTCACCGGCGCGTGCAGCAGGTGGGCCACGTCGGTGCTGGAGGCCTGGTGCAGGGCGTGCATCAGCGCGGGGTCGCCGTACCGGGCGACGAGCGAGGTCACGGCCAGGACGGCGGCGTAGCCGAGGGTGAACGGGACCGCCGCGGGACCCGGAAGCAGGCGCCGCGGGCGCGGACGCCGCACCGCCGGCAGCACCCGGTCCGGCGCCCTCCCCGGGCCGGCCCGGCGGTGGTCCGGACCGGGGTCCGGGACGGCCGCCGGGGCGGCGGAGGGGCCCGGGGCGAGGGGCGCAGCGGAGGGGGCCGGCACAGGTCTGCGCTGGGCGGGGAGCGCGTCGAGCAGCCCGGTGGGGCCGGGAAGGGGCGTGCTGCCGGACGCACCCGGTTCCGGGGCGGCGGCGGAGGCCGGGCGCGGGCGGGCCTCGGGGTCCGTGGCCGGGACGGGAGCCGGATCCCTGCCGGGAGCGGGCACGTCGGCCGGCGCGGTGCGTTCCACGGTGAGGCGCTCCTTCCGTTCGTCCCCACCCTTCGGCCCCACCCGGCCCGTTGTCTGTGACCGCCGCCACGTGCGCGCGGATTCCCGGCACTCGCCCAAGGCGTCTGCGGCAGGCTCGCGTTCACCCGGCGGCAACTCCGCTCCCGTCCGGCCACTCCCCGGAGGTACCGTCCGGCCACTCCCCCGGGGTAATTCCGTCAACGAACCGTCAGCCGGATGCCAGGATGGCGACATGTCCATCACGTACGGCACCCCCGAAGTCCTGGACCGCCGCGAGGGTCCCTACGGCGAGGTGGTGCTGCGCCGCCACGGCGGACTCCTCCAGATCATCGCCAACGGCTGCTTCCTGATGGACACCTCGGACGGCCGCTCGGAGCGGCGGCTCGTCGACGCGGCCCTGGCCGCCCTCGGCGGACGCCCGGATCCGCGGGTCCTGATCGGCGGGCTGGGGGTCGGATTCTCACTCGCGCATGCAGCCGCGAATTCCCGCTGGGGCCGCATCACGGTCGTCGAACGGGAGCCGGCGGTCATCGACTGGCACCGCACCGGCCCCCTGTCGGAGTCGACCCGAACCGCCCTCGCCGACCCGCGCACCGAGATCGTCGAAGCCGACCTCGTGACCTATGTGCATGAGACCTCGGACACGTACGACGCCCTGTGCCTGGACATCGACAACGGCCCCGACTGGACGGTGACCGAGAGCAACGGGGGACTGTACTCGCCGGCCGGACTGGCAAGCTGTGCAAGGGTGTTGAGACCGGGCGGGGTGCTCGCGGTGTGGTCGGCGAAACCGTCCCCGGAATTCGAGGGAACCTTGGGGAATGTCGGGTTCCAACAGGTGCGTACGGAAGAGATCCCCGTTGCCCGAGGCGTTCCGGACGTCGTGCACCTCGGCATCCGACCTGGATAGCAAAGCCCCGGTGACTCCCCGTACGCTGCTTCCCTGACGCCGATCATTCAAGCGTCAATCGCAGTCAAGGGATCACCCCACGGGTTCCGGAAAGCACACTTCAGGGGCGGGCGATGGAGCAGACACACACCTCCCACAACGGCACGGCGGCGGCGACCCCGGGCGCACAGCGCCGGGTTCTCGTCGTCGAGGACGACCAGACGATCGTCGACGCCATCGCGGCCCGCCTGCGCGCCGAGGGATTCGTCGTGCAGACCGCGGGCGACGGCCCGGCCGCCGTCGACACCGCCGAGGCCTGGCAGCCGGATCTGCTGATCCTGGACGTCATGCTGCCGGGCTTCGACGGCCTGGAGGTCTGCCGTCGGGTCCAGGCCCAGCGGCCCGTGCCGGTGCTGATGCTCACGGCGCGCGACGACGAGACCGACATGCTCGTCGGACTCGGGGTCGGCGCGGACGACTACATGACCAAGCCGTTCTCCATGCGGGAACTGGCCGCGCGGGTGCACGTCCTGCTGCGCCGCGTGGAGCGGGCGACGCTGGCCGCGAGCACCCCGCGCTCGGGCATCCTGCGCCTGGGCGAGCTGGAGATCGACCACGCGCAGCGCCGGGTGCGCGTGCGGGCCGAGGACGTCCACCTCACCCCGACCGAGTTCGACCTGCTGGTGTGCCTGGCGAACACCCCCCGCGCGGTGCTCTCCCGCGAGCAGCTGCTCGCGGAGGTGTGGGACTGGGCGGACGCCTCCGGCACCCGCACGGTCGACAGCCACATCAAGGCGCTGCGGCGGAAGATCGGCGCCGAGCGGATCCGCACCGTGCACGGCGTCGGCTACGCCCTGGAGACCCCGGCACCATGAGCGTCGGGCGGCCGGCCGGGCGGAGGAGCCCCGGGGACCCCTGGGGCGGCGTGCGTCCGTTCTCGATCAAGACCAAGCTGGCCGTCCTGGTCGTCGTCTCGGTGCTGATCACCACCGGACTGTCGATGATCGCCGTGCACACCAAGACCGAGCTGCGGTTCATCATGGTCTTCTCCATGATCGCGACGCTGCTGATCACACAGTTCGTGGCGCACTCGCTCACCTCCCCGCTGGACGAGATGAACGCCGTGGCCCGGTCGATCGCGCACGGCGACCACACGCGCCGGGTGCGGGAGAACCGCCGGGACGAGCTGGGCGACCTCGCACAGACGATCAACGCCATGGCCGACGAGCTGGAGGCGCAGGACCGTCAGCGCAAGGAGCTGGTGGCCAACGTCTCGCACGAGCTGCGCACGCCCATCGCGGGGCTGCGCGCGGTGCTGGAGAACGTCGTCGACGGAATCGCCGAGGCCGACCCGGAGACCATGCTCACCGCGCTGAAGCAGACGGAGCGGCTCGGCCGGCTGGTGGAGACCCTGCTGGACCTGTCGCGGCTCGACAGCGGCGTCGTGCCGCTCAAGAAGCGGCGCTTCGAGGTGTGGCCGTATCTGTCGGGCGTGCTCAAGGAGACCCAGATGGTCGCCTCGGCCCGCGTGGGGATGGCGTCGGGGTCCGGCCGCCACACCCGCACCGACGTCCATCTGCACCTGGACGTCACTCCTCCGGAGCTGTCCGCGTACGCGGACCCCGAGCGGATCCACCAGGTCGTGGCGAATCTCGTCGACAACGCCGTCAAGCACAGCCCGCCGCACGGCCGGGTCACGGTCCGGGCGAGGTCCGGGCCCTGCCCCGACTCGCTGGAGCTGGAGGTCCTGGACGAGGGGCCCGGCATCCCGAGGTCGCAGTGGCACCGGGTGTTCGAGCGCTTCAACCGCGGTGACGTCGCCCGCCCGCACGGTCCGGGCAGCGACGGCGGCACGGGACTGGGTCTGGCGATCGCCCGCTGGGCGGTCGACCTGCACGGCGGCCGGATCCGTGTGGCCGAATCGGATCGGGGTTGCCGGATACTTGTCACACTTCCGGGAGAGACATCCGCGTCACGTTGACGTAAAGTCCGAAGCGGAGCCCCAAGATCCATTGCCGTCCGGGCCGGTCGGCACGTGTGATCAGGCACAGGCCCGCGGGCGCTGCCCGCAGGGTCCGCATCGCCGTATCCCGACTCCTCCCTGCGAGAGCGGAACCACGCTTGTTTCCCGCCATTTCCAGCCCCGAAACACGCCCTCCGATGTGACTTACGCGACGATCAACCGGCCCGACCTGACCTTCCCCCTCCCGTAGGCGTAGCCTTTATTCCCGCTGTCCATCACCTTGTGAAGCGGAAGAGGGCGGTTGCCGCCGTGTCGCCACAGTCCCCCAGTAACTCGAGCGCCCCTACGACCGACGCCGACCGCGCGGGCAAGAACCCCGCTGCCGCGTTCGGTGCGAACGAGTGGCTCGTCGACGAGATCTATCAGCAGTACCTCCAGGACCCGAACTCGGTAGACCGTGCCTGGTGGGACTTCTTCGCCGATTACAAGCCGGGGGCGGCTGCCACCCCGGCTGCAACGGGTACTGCGGCCGCGGGGGCCGCAGGGACCACCACGGCGCCGCAGGCCCCGCAGCCCGCCGCTCCGGCCGCCCCCGCGGCCCCGGCGCCGCGGCCGGCCGCGGCGGCGCCGGCTCCCGCGGCGCAGGCCGCCCCGGCCCGGCCTGCGCAGCCCGCTCAGGCGCCCGCGCCGAAGCCGGCGCCGCAGCCCGCCGCCGAGGCCCCCGCGGGCCCGGAGCTGGTGACCTTGCGCGGCCCGTCCGCCGCGGTCGCGAAGAACATGGACGCCTCGCTGGAGATGCCGACCGCCACCTCGGTCCGCGCCGTCCCGGTGAAGCTGCTGTTCGACAACCGCATCGTCATCAACAACCACCTCAAGCGCGCCCGCGGCGGGAAGATCTCCTTCACGCACATCATCGGGTACGCGATGGTGCAGGCCATCAAGGCGATGCCGTCGATGAACTGGTCGTACCAGCTCAAGGACGGCAAGCCGACCCTGGTCAAGCCGGAGCACGTCAACCTGGGCCTCGCCATCGACCTGGTGAAGCCCAACGGCGACCGGCAGCTCGTCGTGGCCGCCATCAAGAAGGCCGAGACGCTGAGCTTCTTCGAGTTCTGGCAGGCCTACGAGGACATCGTCCGTCGCGCCCGCGACAACAAGCTGACGATGAACGACTTCACCGGCGTGACGGTCTCCCTGACCAACCCCGGCGGTCTCGGCACCGTGCACTCGGTCCCGCGTCTGATGCCCGGCCAGTCCGTGATCCTGGGCGTCGGCTCCATGGACTACCCCGCGGAGTTCCAGGGCACGTCCCAGGACACCCTGAACCAGCTCGGCGTCTCCAAGGTCATGACGCTCACGTCGACCTACGACCACCGGGTCATCCAGGGCGCCGCGTCCGGCGAGTTCCTGCGCCAGGTCGCCAACCTGCTGCTCGGCCAGAACGGCTTCTACGACGACGTCTTCGAGGCGCTGCGCATCCCCTACGAGCCGGTCCGCTGGCTGAGGGACATCGACGCCTCGCACGACGACGACGTCACCAAGGCCGCCCGCGTCTTCGAGCTGATCCACTCCTACCGGGTCCGCGGCCACGTCATGGCCGACACCGACCCGCTGGAGTACAAGCAGCGCAAGCACCCCGACCTGGACATCGTCGAGCACGGCCTCACCCTGTGGGACCTGGAGCGCGAGTTCGCCGTCGGCGGCTTCGCCGGCAAGTCGATGATGAAGCTGCGCGACATCCTCGGCGTGCTGCGCGACTCGTACTGCCGCACCACCGGCATCGAGTTCATGCACATCCAGGACCCCAAGCAGCGCAAGTGGATCCAGGACCGCGTGGAGCGCCAGCACTCCAAGATGGAGCGCGAGGAGCAGCTGCGGATCCTGCGCCGCCTGAACGCCGCGGAGGCCTTCGAGACCTTCCTGCAGACGAAGTACGTCGGCCAGAAGCGCTTCTCGCTGGAGGGCGGCGAGTCCGTCATCCCGCTGCTCGACGCGGTCATCGACTCCGCCGCCGAGTCCCGCCTGGACGAGGTCGTCATCGGCATGGCCCACCGGGGCCGCCTGAACGTCCTGGCGAACATCGTCGGCAAGTCGTACGCGCAGATCTTCCGCGAGTTCGAGGGCAACCTCGACCCGAAGTCGATGCACGGCTCCGGCGACGTGAAGTACCACCTGGGCGCCGAGGGCACCTTCACCGGCCTGGACGGCGAGCAGATCAAGGTCTCGCTGGTGGCCAACCCCTCGCACCTGGAGGCGGTCGACCCCGTCCTGGAGGGCGTGGCGAGGGCCAAGCAGGACATCATCAACAAGGGCGGCACGGACTTCACGGTCCTGCCGATGGCGATCCACGGCGACGCGGCCTTCGCGGGCCAGGGCGTGGTGGCCGAGACCCTGAACATGTCGCAGCTGCGGGGCTACCGCACCGGCGGCACGGTCCACATCGTCATCAACAACCAGGTCGGCTTCACCGCCGCCCCGGAGTCCTCGCGTTCGTCCATGTACGCGACGGACGTGGCGCGCATGATCGAGGCGCCGATCTTCCACGTGAACGGCGACGACCCGGAGGCCGTGGTCCGCGTCGCGCGTCTGGCCTTCGAGTTCCGCCAGGCCTTCAACAAGGACGTGGTGATCGACCTCATCTGCTACCGCCGCCGCGGTCACAACGAGTCGGACAACCCGGCCTTCACCCAGCCGCTGATGTACGACCTGATCGACAAGAAGCGCTCGGTGCGCAAGCTGTACACCGAGTCCCTGATCGGTCGCGGCGACATCACCCTGGAAGAGGCCGAGCAGGCGCTCCAGGACTACCAGGGGCAGCTGGAGAAGGTCTTCACGGAGGTCCGCGAGGCCACCTCGCAGCCGGCCCCCGGCGGCGACCACGCGCCGCAGGACGGCTTCCCCGTCGCGGTGCCGACCGCGATCTCCACGGAGGTCGTCAAGCGCATCGCCGAGTCGCAGGTCACCGTCCCCGACAGCATCACCGTCCACCCGCGCCTGCTGCCGCAGCTCCAGCGCCGGGCGTCGATGGTCGAGGACGGCACGATCGACTGGGGCATGGGCGAGACCCTCGCCGTCGGCTCGCTGCTGCTGGAGGGCGTCCCGGTCCGCCTGGCCGGCCAGGACTCCCAGCGCGGCACCTTCGGCCAGCGCCACGCGGTCATCATCGACCGCAGCACCGGCGAGGAGTACACGCCGCTGCAGTACCTCTCCGAGGACCAGGCGCGGCTCAACGTCTACAACTCCCTGCTCTCCGAGTACGCGGCGATGGGCTTCGAGTACGGCTACTCGCTGGCCCGGCCCGACGCGCTCGTGATGTGGGAGGCTCAGTTCGGCGACTTCGTCAACGGCGCCCAGACGGTCGTCGACGAGTTCATCTCCTCGGCGGAGCAGAAGTGGGGCCAGACCTCCGGCGTCACCCTGCTGCTGCCGCACGGCTACGAGGGCCAGGGCCCGGACCACTCCTCGGCCCGCCCGGAGCGCTTCCTGCAGCTGTGCGCGCAGAACAACATGACGGTCGCCATGCCGACGCTGCCGTCGAACTACTTCCACCTCCTGCGGTGGCAGGTGCACAACCCGCACCACAAGCCGCTGGTCGTCTTCACGCCGAAGTCGATGCTGCGCCTGAAGGCCGCGGCCTCGAAGGCGGAGGAGTTCACGACGGGCGAGTTCCGCCCGGTCATCGGCGACGCCTCGGTCGACCCGGCCGCCGTCCGCAAGGTCGTCTTCTGCGCGGGCAAGGTCTACTACGACCTGGCCGCCGAGCGCGACAAGCGCGGCGCGACGGACACCGCGATCATCCGCATCGAGCGCCTGTACCCGCTGCCGGGTGCCGAGCTCCAGGCGGAGATCAGCAAGTACCCGAACGCCGAGAAGTACCTGTGGGTCCAGGAGGAGCCGGCCAACCAGGGCGCCTGGCCGTTCATCGCCCTGAACCTGATCGACCACCTGGACCTGGCGGTCGGCGCGGACATCCCGGCCGGCGAGCGTCTGCGCCGCATCTCGCGCCCGCACGGCTCGTCCCCGGCCGTGGGCTCGGCGAAGCGGCACCAGGCCGAGCAGGAGCAGCTGGTGCGGGAGGTGTTCGAGGCGTAGGCCTCCGGACGATGTCGAACAGGCACTGACGCAGGCGCCCGGTCGGGCACCTGCGGGCCGTGCGGAAGGGTCCGGTCCCCGATGGGGCCGGGCCTTTCGGCCGTCCGGGCCCTTCCGCCGTGCGGACCCGGCACCGGCACCGGTCCCGGACGACCGTGGGCCGGTGCGCCCGCCCGGCCGGTGCGCACCCCGGGCCGGTGCATCCCCGGGCGGTGCACCCCCGGGCCGGTGGCCACAGCCGGGCACCGCGGTGCGGAGGTCGCGGGCGCCGCGGGTCGCTCGACCCGTCACGCCGACCGTCCTTGCGTCCTTGCGTCCTTGCGTCCTTGCGTCCTTGCGTCCTTGCGTCCTTGCGTCCTTGCGTCCTTGCGTCCTTGCGTCCTTGCGCCCTTGCGCCCTTGCGCCCTTGCGCCCTTGCGTCCGGCGGCAACTCCCCTGCCCCAAAACGGTGTTGATGTATCGGAGCCAACCCTGGGAGCCCCGGGAGGTTTCCCCCTACGCTGGGGAAACCGCGGGACTGGGCATCGTGAGGGGGCGCCATGGTCGGGGTCGGGGAGCATCCGCAGGACGGCGACCGGGAACGCCATCCGGAGCTGGACGAACTGGCCGACTGGTTCGCGCAGGCCGTCGAGAACGCGGGATACCGCAGCCCCGGCGCGGTCGTGCGGGCCGAACTCGCCCACGAGAACGTGGTGCTCGGTATCGCCGACGCCACCAAGCTGTTCAGCCTCCCCCAGGTCAAGTCGTACGCCGTCGCGCTCGGCCGGGACGCGGCGGAGGTCGCTCCGCTCTGGTTCCGGGCCAAGGCCGCCATGGACCGGGCCGCGGAAGCGGGCCGGCAGGAGCGGGCACCGCGGTTGACGTCGTGGACGGAACTGCCCCGGCCCACCCTGGCGTTGCGCACCCTGCTGGAGGCGCAGACGCGGGCGATGGAGCGGCTGCCGTACGACCTGCTCGGTGTGGAGGAGCCTCCGCTGTCCGCGGTGTACGTCCGTCAGCAGGTCCGCACCCCGCGCGACGCCGTGCCGGCGACGACCGAACGCCGGGGCGGCGAGCCCGGCAACCGGCCGGAGACGAAGTCCGCCGAGCCCGGGCGGGCCGAGACCCGCCTGCCGGTCCCGGAGGCTCTCGCCCGACACGAACATCTGCTGATCACCGGCGAGCCCGGGGCCGGCAAGTCGACGCTGACCAGCCATCTGGCCCGCACCCTGGCCCGCATCTGGCTCCGCGACGAGAGCAGCAGTCTCTCGGCGCCGCTCGCCGAGCCCGTCCTGCCGGTCCGCATCGCCGCGCACACGCTCACCGGCGACGCGGACACCTGGAGCGCGACGCTGGACCGCGCCGTACGCCGCAGCCTGGGCCCGAGCCTGATCGCCGACCCCGCGCCGTGGCTGTTCCAGGGCCGGGTGAGCGGAGCGCGCTGGCTGGTCCTCCTGGACGGGCTGGACGAGATCACCGACCACGAGTCGCGCAAGACCGTGATCAAGGCCATCGCGCAGCACGCCCGGGCCGAGAGCGTCTACCGCTTCGTGATCACCAGTCGGCCGCTGCCCGACGCCGAGTTGTCGCCCCTGCGGTCGGCGGCGCTCGGCGAGTACGCGCTGGAGCCCTTCGGCCCCGAGGAACTGCGCGAGTTCGCCGCGAAGTGGTTCGCCACCCAGTTCGGCGACGAGCGGCGCGCCCGGGCCGCCACGGACCGGTTCCTCCAGGAGACCGAGGACAGCCGCCTGCGGGAGCTGGTGCAGAATCCGCTGCTGGCCACCATCGCCGCGGTGAACGCGACCGTCAGCCCCGACCGCCGGCTGCCCACCAACCGCGTCAGTCTCTACCGGAGCTTCTTCGCCCGCCTGCTGACACCGGGAACCGCGGGCGACCGGACCGGGCGGGTCGCCCTGCGCCGCCGGCTGCGGGACGACCCGGACCGCTTGGAACTGCACCTCTGGCTCGACCGCCGCAAGCCCGCCCTGCTCCGCATGCTGGGGCGCCACCGCCTGGACGACGCCGGACCGCTGCTCGACGGGGCGGTGCGCTGGGTCCGGGAGAACGCGCCGGCAGTCGTGGAGCACCTGGCCGGCTGGGAGGACGACCTCCCCGACTTCCTGCGCAGCACCGGTCTGCTCGTCAGTGAGCAGGACGGCTTCCGGTTCCTGCACCACTCCTTCGCCGAGTACTTCGCCGCCGAGGCGTACGCGGAGCAGAGCCCGTCCGACTTCCCCGACGCGGAGTCGTGGTTCTGGCGGGCCTTCCAGGACGACGACCAGACCCTGTCCGTGTTCGTGCTGTGCCTGTGGGCGAAGCAGCCCGGCAACGACCCCGACTTGATCGCCGAACGCCTGCGGTCGGGCTCGGCGGGCGGCTACGAGCGCCCGCTGCTGGGCGGCGTCCTGCTCGCCGAGGGCGTCCGGTTCGGCGAGGCGCACACCCGAGAGCTGATCGAGAGCCTGCTGCGCATCGGCTGCTGCACCTGGCAGTCCGACGTGCAGGAGGAGGCGTTCAGCGTACTGGGCAGCCTGGCACACCTGCCCGTCGTGGCCGGCCGACTGGAGCGGATCGCCCGGACGGTCCATCTGCCGATCGAACTGCGGCTGCTCGCGCTCCAGGCCTTCAGCCTGCTCGGCCGGGACGCCGTGGCCGAGGAGGTACTGACCGCCCTGCTGGGCGGCTTGTACCGCTGGCTCGACCGGGCGGCCCGGATCGCCGCGGCCCTCGGGCCGGGCGCCAAGGAGGCGGTACGGCGGCGCGCCCGGGAGCTGATGGACGCACCGGGTGTCGATCCGTCGGTCTGCGACGCCGCGCTGAAGGCCCTGGTCCGGCTCGACATGTTCGAGGAGGTGACGTCGCTGGCGGGCGCCGCGCTGGTCGATCCCTCCTTCCGGTCCGGGTCGGTACGCCAGATCACCGACTCCTGGCTCACGGCCGCGGTCCCGGGCACGACGCACGACGTGGCCGACGCGATCGTCGCGGCGATCCGGCAGCGCCCCGTCGGCGACGCCTCCTGCCATGTGGCGGCCGGCCGGGTGCTGGAGAAGTACGGCGAGGTCCAGGCCGCCGCCGGCATCGCCCGCGGACTTCTCGCCGCGGACGCGACGTGGACGGACGCCGTGGCGGAGTGGGCCGCCGACACCTTGGTCAAGGCCGAGGGCGAGAACGCCGGGCAGGAGCTGGCAGAGGCCCTGGGGCGCAGCGGCCCGGACGCGGGCCACTATCCGTGGGTGCCGGCGCGGCTCCATTCGGCCCAGGCACGGCTCGGCGCCCGGGAGGAGGCCGGGGCATGGGCCCGGGAGATGCTGGCCCGTTCCCACTGGTCCATCGGCTTCGCGGACCGGGCCGTCGGGACATGGCTGACGGCCGCAGGCCCGCCGGCCGTCGAGGACGTGATGCGGCACACCGACCGTGGCCGGCTGATCCTCGCGGACGACCGCCCCGACGTCGCCCAGCTGCTGTCCGACGCCGGGGCACGCGACGAGGCCGACGAGATCGCCGAGCTGTCCCTGCGTACCCCCTTCGGCTACCAGGAGGGATACGAGACGGCCGCCCGCCTCCTGATCAAGAACCGGGGGATCACGGGCGTCGAGCTGCTCCCGCAGATCTGGAAGTCGGTACCCGGCCTGGACCAGAACAGCAACTGGCTGCTGGGCGTGTCCAAGGCGCTGCCGGACTGCAAGGAGCAGTGGGACCGGCTGCTGCCGGTCGTCTCGGAACTGGCCCGGGAGCTCGTCGCGCTGCCCGCGGCGGACGGCGGGGCCGTCCTGTCGGGGCTCAGACTGCTCTTCGCCGCCGAGGGCACCGAGGCCGTGCCGTTCGCGGTGCGGACGGCCACCCGGCGGTCGTGGCTGTCCTGGTGGCACATCCGGGAGATCGCCGCCGAGTGCGCGGCGTTCGGGCGCACGGACGCCGCGCTGACCGTGTGGCGCTTCATCCTGACGCACTCCCACACCCCCTACGGCCCGCAGTGGGACACGCTGACGGACGTCCAGTCGGCGGACGCGGGCCCGGCGGTGGCCGCCCTGCTCCGCGAGCTCCTCGCCGACGACACGCTCCATCCGCCCCGCCGCCTGTGCTTCCGCCAGCTCCTGGCCTGCCTCGACGAGGCCTCCGCCGGCGGGAACCCGGCGGGCGCGGCCACTCCGTAGGCTGTTCCCAGCACCCCGTACGAGCGCAGGAGAACACCCGTGTACTTCACCGACCGAGGCATCGAAGAACTGGAGAAGCGGCGCGGCGAGGAAGAGATCACCTTCGAGTGGCTCGCCGAGCAGCTGCGGACGTTCGTCGACCTGAACCCGGACTTCGAGGTGCCGGTGGAGCGGCTGGCGACCTGGCTGGCGCGCCTGGACGACGAGGACGACGAGTAGGCACCGCGGAGCCGGACCATCCGGGGCGGGTCCGCCCGCGACCTGCTCGACCCGGCCTCCGGCTCCCCGCCCCCGTCTCCCCACCGTCCGGATCCCGGCCGGGCCCGCACCCGACGGCCTCCGTGCGACGGCTCACGGCTCACGGCTCACGGCTCACGGCTCACGGCTCACGGCTCACGGCTCACGGCTCACGGCTCACGCGTATCCCGCTTCCGCCTGCGACTTCCACGCGCGGCGTGTCACAGGTGGGCGCGCGGCTCCGGCGGTCCGCGCACGACGGCCGTACCCGGCTCCCGTCCCGCCTCACGCGTCCGGCTCACGCGTCCGGCCCACGGCCGGGTGTTCCCGTGGGGACGGAGGTCGCAGCCCGGGCGGACCGCGCCGCACGGCCGGTCCTCGGCCGGGCGGGGCCCCTGCCCTGCCGTCAGGTCCCGCCCCGGGACGCCGGAACCCGCCGGTTCGCGACACGGTCCGCGTCCTTCGCCAGGCTCGACGCCCCGTGCCCCAGCAGGAGCGCCCCTGCTGCGGCCCAGCCGCCGTCGCGGCGCCGCAGACCCCACAAGATCAGTGGCAGGCCTGCCGCGACCTGGGCGAAGGCCGCCGCGCGGACGCCACCCGTCCAGGGCGGGAGGGGCCAGCGGGCCCTCGAGCCGAGCCGGCCGTCGTGGACGGTGTCCGGTACCGCACGCACCGTCTCGCGCAGTCCCCGGGGCTCGACGCGGCGGGCCTCGGGCCGGGCGCCGGCGGCCTCGCGCAGGCGGTCCGCGGACTCGCCGGGATCGAGGCCGGGCGGCAGCCCCACCCCGGCCCGGCTGAGAAGTGCGAGCAGACCCCGCAGCCGGGCGCGGGCATCGGTCCCGGGGGCGGGCACGGCCAGTCCTTCCAGACTCTGCACGTCCAGGACGGGGTCGAGGCCGAGACGCGCGGCGAACGTGCGCAGCGCCTCGTCCTCGCCGGCCGGCGTGCCGTCGGCCAGCCAGATGTAGCCGACGGGGCGGCGGAAGCCCGAGGCGAGGGCGAAGCCCGCCCGGTCGGCGTCCCACCACAGGGCGAGGGCGGGCCAGGGCGCGCCGACGGCGAGCGCGGCGGCCCAGCCGGTGACGACGCGGTCGACCGGCTCCCCGCCATGGCGCCAGGGACGGCCCTCGGGAACGAGGACCGTCCAGTCGTCACCCGCGGGGGCGAGCACCAGGGGCTCGCGCAGGAGCCGGGCGACGGGGGCGACGGAGTCGGGCCGCGCGCGGCAGATCAGCAGGGCGCCCGCTGCGGCGGACGCGTGCGAGGGATCCGCCGGGAACTTGTCCGTCGGCATGGTCACACGCTAGACCGACCCGCCGTCACGGACCGCCGGTGATCGCCACATCGAGTGACGGGAACAGCCTTGACTTCCCCGGGCCGCGATATATCGTGAATGACGAAGACACGATATGGCGTGTCGCGTGGTCGCCGTCGGTCCCGTGGAGGACGGCCGGCCGGTCGAGGAGGTCTGCACCATGTCCGAATGGTCTGTCGCGGAGCCGAAGAAGCTCACCTTCGACGAGCCCGTCCGCGAACTGCACGTGCGCATCGTCGGAGGACAGGTGAACGTCGTGGGCACGGACGAGGGTTCCGCCCGCCTGGAGATCTCCGAGATAGAGGGCCACCCCCTGCTGGTGACCCAACGGGACGGCACCCTGACCGTGACCTACGAGGATCTGCCCTGGAAGGGCTTCCTGAAATGGCTCGACCGCAGAAACCGGCACCGCCTCGCGGTCGTGTCCCTGACCGTCCCCGCGAGCACGCGCGTCGAGGTCGGCGTGGTGACCGCCACCGCGGTGGTCTCCGGCATCGACGGGCGCACGGAGGTCAAGGGCGTCTCCGGAGACACGACCCTGGTCGATCTGGGCGGCCCGGTCCGCACCGACACCGTCTCGGGCAGTGTGGAGGCCCAGGCCCTCAACGGTGACCTGCGCTTCAACTCGGTCTCCGGCGACCTGACCGTGGTGGACGGCGCCGGATCCTCGGTGAAGGCGGACTCGGTGAGCGGCGCGATGATCGTCGACCTGAACCCGGCGGGGCGCCCCACCGACGTCGCCCTGACCAGCGTCTCCGGCGAGATCGCGATCCGGCTGCCCCACCCGGCGGACACCCGGGTGGAGGCGAACACCGCCAGCGGTTCGGTGTCGAACGCCTTCGAGGATCTCCGAGTGGGCGGCCAGTGGGGCGCCAAGCGGATCACCGGGCGGCTCGGCGCCGGAAGCGGCCGACTGAAGGCGACCACCGTCTCGGGATCCATTGCCCTGCTGCGCCGGCCGCCGACGGAGGACGAGCCCTGGGAGCCGGAGCCGCGGGAGGAAGTCCCCGCGGCGGGCTCCACCGCCTCGCCGGGGGACGCCTCCTCCGGCGAGGGCCGACCCGCGCCGGCCTCCGACGCCCCGGCCGACGGCACGACCGACAAGAAGGTGCTCTGACATGCCCCCCGTCTTCGCCCACGGCCGCCTGCGCCTGTACCTGCTGAAGCTGCTGGACGAGGCGCCCCGTCACGGCTACGAGGTGATCCGCCTCCTGGAGGAGCGCTTCCAGGGCCTGTACGCGCCCTCGGCGGGCACGGTCTACCCCCGCCTGGCCAAGCTGGAAGCCGAGGGCCTGGTCACGCACACCAGCGAGGGCGGCCGGAAGGTGTACTCGATCACGGACGCGGGACGCGCCGAGCTGGCCGACCGCAGTGGTGAACTGGCCGACCTGGAGCTGGAGATCCGGGAGTCGGTCGCCGAACTGGCCGCCGAGATCCGGGCGGATGTGCGCGGTGCGGCCGGCGACCTGCGGCGGGAGATGCGGGCGGCGGCCGGCGAGGCCCGCCGCCGCGGCTCCGGCGCCGCTCCCGGCGCACACGGCGATTCCGCGGAGTACGGCGACGGGGAGGCGTGGCGCGCCGCCAAGGAGGAGATGCGGCGCGTCAAGCAGGAGTGGAAGGAGCAGGCCCGGCGGGCGAAGGACGAGAGCCGCCGCGCCCGCGAGGAGGCCCAGCAGGCCCGCCGCCAGGCCAAGGAGGCACAGGAACGCGCCAGGGCCCAGGCGCAGGAGGAACTGCAGCGGATGGCACGACTCGTCCAGGCCCAGGTCCAGGACCACTTCGCGCGCGGCGACTGGCCGACGGGCGTGACAGAGGGGCTGGCCGAACTGGCCAAGGAATTCGGCGAGTTCGGCAAGGACTTCGGCTTCGGTCGGCCCGGCACCCAGCGGCCCGCCCCGGAGCGGTCGCACCCCGCGACGCCGGAGTACTCGCAGACCCCGGAGGACTTCCCGGCCGAGTACGTGCCGTCCTGGGCCCACGAGGCCCCGAGCGGCGATCCGGCCCGCGACCTCGACCGGCTCCTCGACCGCTTCCGCGACGACATTCGCGACGCGGCCCGGGACCACGGCGTCACCGGGGACCAGCTCCGTGACGCCCGCGGCCACCTGTCGACGGCCGCGGCGCACATCGGCGCGATACTGCGCGCCCCGCAGCGCTGACCGCACGCCCGGCGGAGGCGAAGGCCGGCTGCGCCCTACGGGCTCAGCCGGCCTTCGCCTCGCCCCCGCCGTACAGCACCCGGTTCACCGAGTCCCAGGTGACGCCGTGATCCGCGAGGACCTCGGCGGCGACACCGGGCACGACGGTGAGGGCCAGCAGCAGGTGCTCGTCGCCGATGTGCCGGTCGCGCCGGGTGAGGGCGATCCGCAGGGACCGCTCCAGGACCGCCTTGGCCTCGGGGCGGAAGGCGGGCCGGCGCCCGTTCCGCCGCCCGGGCCGCGCCGGGGTACCGGACAGCGCACCGGCCCCGTGCTCCCGCTCCACCCGCGCCACGATCTCCGACACGTCGATCCCCAGCCCGGCGAGCGCCTCGCTCTCCGCCCGGGACAGCCCGGCCCGCCGCCGAGCCTCCTCCAGCGCCCGCCGCACCGAGTCCCGGCGCGGTGGGACCCCGAGCGCGGCCAGCGCGAAGGAGGCGCGGCTCCCCTCGCGGTCCAGCAGGGCGAGGAGCAGGCACTCGGCGCCCAGGGACCGCTCACCACTTCCTTCCGCGTACTCCACGGCCCCGCCGACCACAGCGCGGGCATCCTTCGTGAACCGTTCGAACATCAGCGCCTCCCGTACTTCTTGTGCACGGCCTGCCTGCTCACCCCGAGCTCGGCGGCGATCTCCTGCCACGACCAACCCTGATTGCGCGCACTGCGCACCTGTACCGCCTCCAGCTGCTCCAGCAGCCTGCGCAGGGCGGCCACGGCACGCAGTCCGACCCGCGGATCGCGGTCGCCTGCGCGCTCGGCGAGTTCCGTTGCCTCGGTCATGACGTCAATGTAGGTTGACATGCCGCCCGCGTCAACCTGAGTTGACACATGCGGTGCGCGAAAGGCGGGCCCGGATGCCGGACCCGCCTGGTGGGCGCGCCCCTGCGCGCTGTGCTCAGTCCCGGGTGAGCACGATCTTCCCGAACAATTCCCCCGACGCCATCCGCTCGAAGCCCTCGCGGGCCCGGTCCATCGGCAGCAGCTCGTCGATGACGGGACGCACACCGGTGGCGGCGCAGAACGAGAGGAGGTCCTCCAGTTCGTCCTTGGTCCCCATGGTCGAGCCGACGACCTTCAGCTCCAGGAAGAAGATCCGGGTCAGCTCCGCGTGCGAGGGCCGATCACCGCTGGTGGCGCCGGAGATGACGAGCGTTCCGCCGGGCCGCAGCGACTTCACCGAGTGCGACCAGGTGGCCGCACCCACGGTCTCGATCACGGCGTCGACACGCTGCGGCAGCCGCGCACCCGGCTCCACGGCCTCCAGAGCACCCAGCTCCAGCGCCCGCTTGCGCTTGGCCTCGTCCCGGCTCGTGGCGAACACCCGCAGTCCGGCCGCCTTGCCGAGCACGATCGCGGCGGTGGCGACACCGCCGCCCGCGCCCTGGACGAGAACGGAGTCGCCGGGCCGCACCCCGGCGTTGGTGAACAGCATCCGATACGCCGTCAGCCAGGCCGTCGGCAGGCAGGCGGCCTCGGCGAAGGACAACTCCTTCGGCTTGGGCAAAATGTTCCAGGTCGGCACGGCGACCTGCTCGGCGAAGGTCCCCTGGTAGCGCTCGGTGAGAATGGACCGCGGCTCCCTCGGGCCGACACCATGACCGCTCTGCCCGATCACGGAGTGCAGGACGACCTCGTTGCCGTCCTCGTCGACGCCGGCGGCGTCGCAACCGAGGATCATCGGCAGGCGGTCCTCCGGGAGACCCACGCCCCGCAGGGACCAGAGGTCGTGGTGATTGAGCGAAGCGGCCCTGACGTCGACGGTGCTCCAACCGGGCCGGGCCACGGGAGCCGGGCGGTCCCCCAACTCCAGGCCGTTCAGCGGCTGGTCACGGTCGATTCGGGCGGCGTAGACGGCGAACATACAGCCGACCATAGGGTGGCGCCGCCGGGGAAGGAACCGGGGGCTGTTGTGACACATGCCCTCTTGCGCACCGGCACCCGGCGGCCTCGCGGGCCGGGGCGGTGGGCACGACCGCCCCCGACGGCCCGGCGATCGCACACGACCGGGGCGCCCGGAGACAGGGCGCCCCACGACCGCGACGGCCCGGGCGCGGCCCGGCCGCACACCTGGGCGGCGGCCTCTCAGCCGGAGCCGGAGCATGTGGTGACCGGGGGGCGGAGGGTCGGTGCAGCAGCCCGGCGAGCCCCCACGACGACTCGGCGACCGCCACCCGAACGGCTGAGCGGGCGGTCAGAAAAACGGCCTCGCCCGTCCGGGCGAGGCCGTTCGTCCGTTCCGGGCGAGGCCGTTCGTCCGTTCCGGGGTGACGCGTCAGCGCCGGGCGACACCCTCCGCCCGGGCCGCAGCCGCCACCGCCGCCGTGACGGCGGGGGCAACGCGCTCGTCGAACGGCGAGGGGATGACGTAGTCGGCGGCGAGGTCGTCACCGACCACCGACGCCAGCGCCTCCGCCGCCGCGATCTTCATGCCCTCGGTGATGCGGGAGGCGCGGACCTGCAGCGCGCCCGCGAAGATGCCGGGGAAGGCCAGCACGTTGTTGATCTGGTTCGGGAAGTCCGACCGGCCCGTGGCCACGACCGACGCGTACTTGTGCGCGACGTCGGGGTGCACCTCGGGGTTCGGGTTGGCCATGGCGAAGACGAACGCGCCCTCGGCCATGGAGGCCACCGCCTCCTCCGCGACCGTACCGCCGGAGACGCCGATGAAGACGTCGGCGCCGGCCAGCGCGTCCTCCAGGGAACCGCTCAGCCCGGCCTTGTTGGTGAACCCGGCGAGTTCCCGCTTGACCGTCGTCAGGTCCTCCCGGTCGGCCGAGACGACGCCCTTGCGGTCGGCGACGGCCACATCTCCGATGCCGGCCTCGACCAGCATCTTCGCGATGGCCACACCGGCGGCGCCCGCCCCTGAGATGACCGCCCGCAGCTGCCCGATCTCGCGCCCGCTCAGCCGGGCGGCGTTCCGCAGTGCCGCCAGCGTCACGACGGCCGTGCCGTGCTGGTCGTCGTGGAAGATCGGGATGTCGAGCCGCTCCTGGAGCCGCCGCTCGATCTCGAAGCACCGCGGCGCCGAGATGTCCTCCAGGTTCACGCCGCCGAAGGAGGGCGCCATCCGCACGACGGTCTCGACGATGTCGTCCACGTCGGTGCAGTCGAGGGCGATCGGCACGGCGTCGACGCCGCCGAACTGCTTGAACAGGATGGCCTTCCCCTCCATCACGGGAAGGGAGGCCTCGGGCCCGATGTCGCCGAGCCCGAGCACGGCCGTTCCGTCCGTCACGACGGCGACGACCGAGGACTTCCAGGTGTAGTCGTGCACCAGCTCCGGCTGCTCCGCGATCGCGGTGCACACGCGCGCGACGCCGGGGGTGTACGCGAGGGACAGGTCGTCCTTGTCACGGACCGGCACGGTGGCCTGCACGGCCATCTTGCCGCCGCGATGCAGCGCGAACGCAGGATCGAAGGAGTCGAGGGGCTCCGCACCGCCCTCGTGCTCCGTACTGCTGCCGCTGCGAGGATTGACGATCTCCGCTGCCACTTTGTTTTTACCCCTTAAGTATTCACGGTTTGAGGGTTGGACCGCCCCTGGTGAGAGGCGGGCGGGCACCGCATACGCCCCGATTTCGTGATGAGTACGGGCACGTACACGACGGGCGCGCCGCACACGCGCCCTGAGCCCCGGATGAGGGGTGTAAAGAACCTTCTTACCCGACGGAAGGGGCCGTCGACGAGTCCATAACGTGAAGGTCACACGTCAGTGCCATGACGTGACATCACTCATGGCTGAATATCCTGACAAGGTCTGGGCAAAGCCGCGACACGCCGTCAAGCGGACACACGCTCCGCAGTCGAAGCGCCCAGATACCGAGATGGACCGAAGATCTTTCGGCCAGATCGGCCACTCGCCGCAGAAGATGCGGCCGGGTTGTCCTGGAGTGATGCGGTTCGGGGGTCTCCCGTTATCCGATTTTGACATAGCGGGTCACCTGAATGTCGGAGTCTGAATGGCAATATTCGTCATCACATGAGGTCGCGACACCCGAAGGTGTGTGATCTCGTCGACCCATCGGCACTGCCGACAGCATCGGCACTCCACCCATCCGCCGGAGGAACTCACCATGACCGCAAGCACCACCCGTCGTACGACCGCCACCCGCTCCCGGCTGGCAGCGGTCGGCTCGATCGCGGTCGCAGGCGCACTGATTCTCACCGGTTGCGGTGACCAGACCGACAAGGGCAGTGACAGCGGCAGCTCCGACACCGCCTCTTCGTCCGCGCCGCTGGCCGACAAGCTCCCTGCCGACATCCGCTCCGCCGGCGTCATCAAGGTGGGCTCCGACATCGCGTACCCGCCGGTCGAGTACATGGACAACGGCAAGGCCGTCGGCATCGACCCCGACATCGCCGAGGCCCTCGGCAAGCAGCTGGGTGTGAAGTTCGACTTCCAGAACGGCAAGTTCGACCAGCTCATCGTCGGTCTGCAGTCCAAGCGGTTCAACGTCATCATGTCCGCGATGAGCGACACGAAGGACCGTGAGAACGGCGTCGACTCCGACACCGGCAAGAAGGTCGGCGACGGCCTCGACTTCGTCGACTACTTCACCGCCGGTACCTCGATCCTCGTCCAGAAGGGCAACCCGAAGGGCATCAAGTCGCTCGACGACCTGTGCGGCCAGGTCGTGGCCCTGCAGAAGGGCACCACCTCCGAGGGCATCGCCCAGGAGCAGAGCAAGAAGTGCACGAAGGACGGCAAGGCGGCCATCAAGCTGCAGACCTTCGACACCGACCCCGAGGCGCTGCTCCGCCTCAAGCAGGGCGCGTCCGTCGCCGACCTCAACGACTTCCCGGTGGCCGCGTACAACGCGAAGACCTCGGGCGGCGGCAACGACTTCGAGGTCGTCGGCGACCAGATCGAGGCGGGCCCCTACGGCATCGGCGTCAGCAAGGAGAACACCCAGCTCCGTGACGCGCTCCAGGCAGCCGTGAACGCCATCATCAAGAACGGCGAGTACCAGAAGATCCTGGAGAAGTGGAACGTCACCGACGGTGCCGTCACCGAGGCCAAGATCAACGGCGGTTCCTGACCCTGCCTGACGCAACACTGAAGGGCAGTCACTGTGACTGACACTGTCGACAAGGCTCCGGCGCCGGCGGTGCCGCCGGAGCAGATCAAGGCGATCCCCGTTCGCCACTACGGCCGCTGGGTGGCCGGCGCGGCGGTCGTGGCGATCCTGGTGCTGATCGGTATCGCCTTCGCCAACGCGAATATCAACTACAGCATCATCCCGGACTACATCACCGACGGCACGATCGTGTCCGGTGCCTGGCACACGCTGTACATCTCCGTGCTGGCCATGGTGCTCGGTCTGGCCCTGGGCGTGATCCTGGCGGTCATGCGGATGTCGTCCAACCCGGTCACCAGCACGGTGTCCTGGCTGTACATCTGGTTCTTCCGCGGCACTCCGGTCCTGGTCCAGCTCCTGCTCTGGTACAACATCTCGCTCGTGTTCCCCGTCCTCAACCTGGGGTTCTACAAGGACGAGATGAACCAGGTGATGACGCCGTTCCTGGCGGCGCTGCTCGGCCTCGGCCTGAACGAGGCGGCGTACATGGCCGAGATCGTGCGGGCCGGCATCCAGTCGGTGGACCTCGGGCAGACCGAGGCGTCGCACGCGCTGGGGATGACGCAGGGCCAGACGCTGCGCCGGGTGATCCTTCCGCAGGCGATGCGTGTGATCGTGCCGCCGACGGGCAACGAGTTCATCAACATGCTCAAGACCTCGTCGCTCGCCTACGCGGTGCAGTTCAACGAGATCATCAAGCGGGCCCAGGACATCTCCAGTACGTCGCTCGCCGTCGTCGAGATGTACTTCGTGGCGTCGATCTGGTACCTGATGCTCACCAGCGTCTTCAGTGTCGGCCAGTACTACCTGGAACGCCGTTACGCCCGCGGTTCGACGCGCAGTCTGCCCCCGACGCCCCTGCAGCGACTGAGGAAGCATCTGGCCCTCTTCGTTTCGTTCCGACGTCCGGAGGCGACCCGATGACCGACCTCGTCAAGGACATGGCCAAATCGGCCGCCGGTCACCCCATGGTCAAGGCCGAGGGCGTGCACAAGTCCTTCGGTCTGGCGCACATCCTCAAGGGCATCGACCTCGAGGTGAACCCGCGCGAGGTGTTCTGCCTGATCGGCCCGTCGGGCTCGGGCAAGTCCACCTTCCTGCGCTGCATCAACCACCTGGAGAAGATCAGCGCCGGCCGGCTGTACGTCGACGGCGACCTGGTCGGCTACCGGCAGAAGGGCGACAAGCTCTACGAGCTGAAGGAGAAGGAGGTGGCGGCGCAGCGACGGGACATCGGCATGGTGTTCCAGCGCTTCAACCTCTTCCCTCACATGACGGCTCTGGAGAACGTCATGGAGGCGCCGGTCCAGGTCAAGCACGAGTCGAAGGCGGTCGCCCGCGAGCGCGCCGAGCAGTTGCTGGACCGGGTGGGGCTCGGGGACCGCAAGGGCCACTACCCGGCACAGCTCTCCGGCGGCCAGCAGCAGCGCGTCGCCATCGCCCGGGCACTGGCGATGGAGCCGAAGCTGATGCTCTTCGACGAGCCGACCTCGGCTCTCGACCCGGAGCTGGTCGGCGAGGTCCTCGACGTCATGCGCGATCTCGCCGAGTCCGGCATGACGATGATCGTCGTCACCCACGAGATGGGCTTCGCCCGCGAGGTCGGCGACAGCCTGGTCTTCATGGACGACGGCGTGGTGGTCGAGGCGGGGAACCCGCGCGACGTCCTGACCAACCCGCAGCACCAGCGGACCCAGTCGTTCCTGTCGAAGGTCCTCTGACGCTCCTGTCGAGGGT
This sequence comes from Streptomyces actuosus, assembly GCF_016921115.1. GTDB lineage: Bacteria > Actinomycetota > Actinomycetes > Streptomycetales > Streptomycetaceae > Streptomyces > Streptomyces actuosus_A. Next base: position 5,813 of record NZ_JAFFZS010000025.1, on the reverse strand, counting down.
CCGCTGACGCTCCTGTCGAAGGTCCTCCGATTCCGAACGGTCTGCCACGGCGGATCCGCCCCACCTCCCCCGGTGGGGCGGATCCGCCGTCCGCGTTCTGCCCCAGGCCCGGGCCGGCCCGGGCCGGGAGGGGCCGGCCCGGCTCCGGCCGCTACCTCAGGGCGAGCAGCAGCGTGTCCGACGGTGAGGCCCACACGGGCCTGACCTCGGCGAAACCCCGCTCGCGCAGGACGCGCGCGTGCCAGGCCGCGGACGGCATCTCGCCGTCGGCGTGCGCGCCGTAGATCGCGAAGCGACGGGCGGTGGGCTCGGCGAGGGCCGGGTCGGAGGCGGCCAGCGCCCACCACGCGGCCCAGTCCAGGGCACCGTCCCTCATCGCCCGGTCCATTCGGGTGCGGCGGTGCCTCTCCTCGGTCGCGTTGATCCGCGGGGTGGTGTCGTCGATCATGTGGTCGGCGTCGAGGAAGACGCCGCCGTGGCGGACCAGCTGCGCGATCCGCCCGTACAGGGTCTCCAGCGGACCCTTGCGCAGCCAGTGGAGTGCCGTGGCGGTGAGGACGGCGTCGTACGTGTCGTACGGCAGCCGGGCCGGCCAGTCCGGGGCCGTCAGGTCGGCCTCGACGAGGGTGACGCGGTCATCGCCGGCGAAGGTGCCGCGGGCGATGGCGAGCAGCGCCGGGTCGAGGTCGACGCCGGTGCTGACGGCGTCCGGGAAGCGGTCGAGCAGCCGGGCGGTGATGCTGCCGGTGCCGCAGGCGAGGTCGAGGACGCGCGGTGCGGAACCGACGAAGGCCTCCACCATGTCGAGCATGATGCGGAAGCGGTCCTCGCGGTCGGGCATGTACCACTCCTGCTGGCGGTCCCAGCTGCGCTGCCAGCCGGGCCAGTCGGCGGCTGCGGCGGTGCGGGGTCCGGGGGTGGTGTCGGTGTCCGTCATCGATGTCCTCCGTCACGGTGACACGTAATACCCTGTAAGCACGACCGGCTATTACCCGACCGCCTGCACGACGATAGAACGCGCCCGTAAGGACTACAAGTGGAACTGGCCTATTACTCGGACTATGCCGTCCGGCTCGTGAACAGCGAGGAACCGGTCCGCGGCAAGGACTCCCTGACCTCCGTCGAGGCCGTTCGCGACCTGTTCGGCGTCAACCAGTCGGCGGCCCGGCGCGCCACCGACGCCGACGTCACCCGGTTCCGCTCGGTGCGGGCCCGGCTGCGCGCGGTGTTCCAGTCGGCCGACGAGGGCGACGAGACCCGTGCCGTGGACCTGCTCAACGCCCTGCTGCTGGAGTTCCCGGTGAGCCCGCAGATCTCCGGGCACGACCACCGGGACGACGACGGCCGGCCCCTGTGGCACATGCACCTGGCCGACCACCCGTCCAACGCGACAGCCGGCTACGCGGCCATTGCCGCGATGGGCCTGGCCTTCCACCTCACCGAGTACGGCGTGGACCGCCTCGGGCTGTGCGAGGCCGCCCCGTGCCGCAACGCCTACCTGGACACCTCCACCAACCGCTCCCGCCGCTACTGCTCCGACCGGTGCGCCACGCGCGCCAACGTGGCGGCCTACCGCGCCCGCAAGCGCCTGGAGGCCGACCGGTCGGGGAAGACGAGCCTGGCCGCCGACAGCGCCCAGCGCAGCACCGCCAGCGGGGAGCGTCGGTCGGGCCCGAGCGGCCGGTAGCGGAAGCGCACCCGGCCGAGCACCAGTTCCTCGGGCACGGCGCCGTAGTCGGTGCTGTCGCCCCCGGCGTAGCCGTTGTCCCCGAGCACCCACCAGCCGCTCTCGCGCAGCTCGACGGCCCGCTTGACGACCAGCAGGTCCTGCTGGAAGGGGTGCCGCAGGACGATCACGTCGCCGGGCCTGGTCCGGGCCCCGTACTGCACGACCAGCCGGTCCCCGTGATGCAGTGTGGGCACCATCGACGGGCCGGTCACCTCGGCCAGCCCGAAGGGCAGTACGGCCCTGCCCCGGTCGATCTCCTGCGACAGCTCCGGCATCCCCGGCACCTCCCCGGTCCGTTCCTCCACCAGTCTCAGTCTGACCCTGGACTTTTGTCCTAAGCCCAAGGGGGCACTCGCGAAAACCCGTCCCCCAGGGAGTAATGTCCCACCTGAGAAGACGATCACGAGGAAGGAATGCTCCATGCTTTCCCGCCTGTTTGCCCCCAAGGTCAAGGTCAGCGCGCACTGCGACCTGCCCTGCGGTGTGTACGACCCGGCCCAGGCCCGCATCGAGGCGGAGTCGGTGAAGGCCGTCCAGGAGAAGATGGCCGCCAACGACGACCCGCACTTCCAGGCTCGTGCGACGGTCATCAAGGAGCAGCGCGCCGAGCTGGCCAAGCACCACGTCTCCGTGCTCTGGAGCGACTACTTCAAGGCCCCGCACTTCGAGAAGTACCCGCAGCTGCACCAGTTGGTCAACGACACCCTGAAGGCTCTGTCGGCCGCCAAGGGCTCCACGGACCCGAAGACGGGTGAGAAGGCGCTGGAGCTGATCGCCGAGATCGACAAGATCTTCTGGGAGACCAAGAAGGCCTGATCTCTGGTCAGGCGTTCTGACCTGCGGTTTCGCGGGTCATGCCGTCTACCTGTCCGCACCCGGTCCGCAGGCCGCCGAGCACGGCGTCCATGACGGCCCGGGTGCGGTCTTCTTCGCCCGGCCACAGGTGCGCGTAGATCCGCAGCGTGATGACGGCGGACGCGTGGCCGAGGACCAGCTGCACCTGCTTGACGCTCGCGCCGCCGGCGATGAGCGCGGAGGCGTAGAAGTGCCGCAGATCGTGGGTGACCATGTGCGGCAGCTCGACGGCCTTACGGCCTTCCCGCTCGGCGGCCCCGTTCTCGGCCGCCTGGAGCACCTTGCGAGCCCCGTTCCACTCGGTCTTCCACCGCCGGTAGTTGAGCGGCTCGCCCTCCTCCATCGTGAACAGCCACTCCCTGGACGGACGTGCGGCGAGATGCGCGAGGAGCGCGTCGGTGACGACCTCGCCGACCGGGACTGTACGCCGGGACTTGGCCGTCTTCGGCGGGCCGACCTTCCCCGACTGGAGCCGCTGCCGCTCGACGCGGATGGCACCGGCCTTGAAGTCGACGTCCGACACCTTCAGACCGAGTAGTTCGCCGATGCGCAGCCCTGATCCGGCGAGGGTGACGATCGCCGCTCGGATGTACGGCGGCATCACCCGCGCCATCGCCTCGACCTGCTCGACCGTGGGCGGGGTGACCTCCTCGTCCGGCATGGCCGGGAGGGTGATCCGGCGGCACGGGCTGGAGGCGATGACCTTGTCGTCCACGGCCGCCGTCATGACGCGTACGAGGACGTCGTAGACGTTCCGGACGCTGCCGGGGCCGAGCTGGTCGGACAGGTGCTTGAAGAGCACCTGGATGTCGTTGACTCTGTCGGGGATCTTGGAGTTCCTCGGTGCGGCAGCATGATCAACGGGCATGCTCGGGTGGTTCCGTCGACCGATGCAGTTGTCGAGGTGCCCGTTGCCCCTTCGCCCCCGTTCCGGTGAGCAAGTCCCCTCTCTGACCGCGCAGATCGCGCGGGCGAGCAATCCGGGCGGTACGACGGCGATATGGGTACGCGATCGCCTCGATGGGCTGTGGTGCGACGAGGACTTCGCCGACTGGTACCCGCGGGATGGGCGCCCGGGGCTCTCGCCTGCTCAACTGGCCATCGTCTGTGTGCTGCAGTTCCTGCTCGGCCTGTCGGACCGGCAGGCCGCCGAGGCGGTCCGTTGTCGCATCGACTTCAAGTACGCCATGGCGATGGAACTGGACGATCCCGGGTTCCACCACAGCGTGCTGGCCGACTTCCGCGACCGTCTCGCCGAAGGCGACCGCGCTGACCGCCTCCTCGACCTCGCGCTGGCCCGCCTCACGGAGGCCGGACTGGTGCGCGAGCGCACCACGCAGCGCACCGACTCCACCCACGTCCTGGCCGCGGCGCGCGACCTGACCCGCCTGGAGCTGGTCACAGAGGCCGTCCGCGCCGCACTCGAAGAAGTCGCCGGTATGTCCCCTCACCTGTTGGACGAGCTGGTCGATGAGGAGTGGGGCCGCCGCTACGGTCGGCCGGTCCGCCTGGGCGAGAACCACACCAAGCCCACGACCAGGATCCTGGCCGCCGGGAACGATGCCGTCCGGCTCCTGGAACACCTCTACCAGCACGGAGCAGGCCGCACGTCCGGCCCTCGCGTCCAGGCCCTGCGCCAGATCATGGTGCAGAACTACCACCGTGACCAGGCAGGCCGGCTGCGCTGGCGCACCGCCGAGAAGGAAGGCGGACCCGGGCTGCCGCCCTCGTCCCGGGCAGTCGTCTCGCCCTACGACACCTCGGCCCGCTATGCGAGGCACGGGCACATCATCAGCTGGAAGGGGTTCGCCGCTCATCTGACGGAGACCTGTGCTCCCGACGGCCCCAACGTGATCACGGACGTGGCCACCACCGCGGCCACCACCCACGACAGTCAGGTCCTGCCCGGCATCCACACCCGTCTGGCGCGGCGCGGGCTGCTGCCCGCCGAGCATCTGGTCGACGCCGGCTACACGTCCCTGCCCCACCTCGAACAAGCCACCCGTGAACACCAGGTCACCGTCTCCGGGCCGCTGCGGAGCAACCCCACCCGCCAACACCGGCAGAACGAGGGCTTCGCCCGGGACGACTTCCACATCGACTACGACCGTCAGCAGGTCACGTGCCCCCAGGGGCAGGTCAGTGCGGGCTGGCACGGCCCTTACCCAACCTCGTCACCCACCGCGGCCCCGCTGATCGTGGCCAGGTTCACCAAGAGTCAGTGCCGTCCCTGCCCGGCCCGCACCCAGTGCACCTCCACCGCCGACAGCGCCCGAACCGTGGGCTTTCCCCCGCGAGAACTCCGTGACCTGCAACTTCGCGTCCGCGCGGAGCAACAGACGCCCGAGTGGAAGACCCGCTATGCGGTCCGCTCGGGAGTGGAGGGCACGGTCAACGAGTTCGCCCACGGACACGGCATGCGGCGCTGCCGCTACCGAGGACAAGGAAAGGCCCACATCCAGCACGTTCTGACGGCCATTGCCGTCAACATCGAGCGCCTCAGCGGACTGCCACCGGCCGAAGAAGCACCCACGTCCCGCCGACCGACTGCCTTCCAGCACTACCTCGACCAGCGCGAGATACCCCGGCTGAAGTCCTGGCGAACCCTGGGAACCTGACCGGCATCTCCAAGATCCCCGACAGAGTCAAGGTCAGCCATCGTCGTCCACGCCTCCTCGCAGCCCCCACTCATCGAGGCCTGAGTAGACCACTGCGATGCGCCCCCTGGGAAAGTCGAACGACGTGGCCTCCCCGCTATAGAGAGCCACCAGCGAATCGGGCCCTCTCCACCAGGTGTCCGCCAGGCCCATCACCTCGCGCACCGGCGCATAGCCGTTCAGGTCGATGCCATCGACGTCATCACCAACGAGCTTGGTGACCTGCCTTGCCCACATGGATGCGTGGTGAGCCAAAGCGAGCGACTCCACCCAGCCCTCGATGGTCGCGTGGAGGGGTGCCCATTCATCTCCCTGGATACCGAACTCACCAGACGGACTGATCATGAATGAGTAGGGGACTGCGGTCCGCTGCATTCCAGCTTCGAACCACCACCCCGCGGAGTCTGCTTCGGGCGAGTCCGGATCGAGGTACTTGGGGCCTCCGCCCTCTCTGTCAGCCTTGGGTGAGACGTCCCGCTTCGTCGGGTTAGCCTGAGAGGGCACGACAGGAGAACCACCCCCTCATGACCAGCACCACTCCCGCCGGATCCGACCCGGCGCCCCGGCCGAAA
>NZ_JAFFZS010000247.1 GCF_016921115.1 Streptomyces actuosus | reverse complement strand
CTGTGGTTCTGGCAGCTGTTGTTGAACATCATGATGATTACTATCATGGGATTCAAAACGATCCTGGATTATATCTAGCCCTTTAAGACGGTCATTTTGCTCCCACGCTCCCATTACCTCGGATGCCTCGTTATTCTCCATGATATCATGCTCCTCCGTGGTGTTTTCAGTTTGCATGGCGACTTTGTAAATCTCACTAACGACGATCGTCTCACCACCCCGCGCCATATGTCGAACACTGAGAGCAGCGGGAATGGACCCCGTTTTATTACTCACCGACCCCTCTGGTGAAATACGGTCTGCACCAAGGAGCAGGAGGTCCGCACCTGCCGCAGCCTGTGCGACAGAAGCGTCAGTGTAGATGGTTACGCGAACTTTGGGATGATGCAAGATGCCATTTTGGTGACTCTGT
>NZ_JAFFZS010000246.1 GCF_016921115.1 Streptomyces actuosus | reverse complement strand
GTACTGGGCAACGGCTTTTATACTGTATGGAATTCGACTACGGGAAAAGCAAAATCAACACGGGCTAGTACGAGAGCAACAGAAAAAGAAAATAAATGAACATATGCCACAACTAGACAAGTCGACCAACTCATGTAGGGGAAAAGAAAGAAAGAAAGACACCAATCATATACCATCTGGCATCCTCTCGACCTGGTCGCTCAGAGATCGCCAGTTATCCGCCTGCAGCTCCGAGTACTTGACTCGCTCCTGGCTCCAGTCTTGATGCAGCCGGGTGATGTGGTATTGGCTTTGGTGGAAGTACTCCATTTCCTCCTGGAGACATTGGCGGATAAACACCCCGCGTGCGTGCTGATGCACGATTGACTCTTTGTCCTGTATTCAGTTAGCTTAGAAGATCATGAAGAAGAGGAG
>NZ_JAFFZS010000245.1 GCF_016921115.1 Streptomyces actuosus | reverse complement strand
AGCAGCCTCTGCTTGAAGTCGCTGCTCGATGGCAACCTTCTCCATCCGCGCTCTTTCGAGTTTCAACTCACGCCGCTCAGACCTCCTGTCCCGCGTGACCTCTTCGCTAGTCTTATCGCTCAACAGACCCCTCCTCTTCTTTTCCCGTTCAAGCCAACTGGGCTCACTTCGACTTAACGAACCCTTGCCAAAAAATCCCATCTCCCACAGTGCTCTCATCGTCTTCTCATCTGTGACATGGACAGAGGATGTGTTCGAGTCGAAATAGGCAGAATAGGTCTCCTGATGCGGGGGAGCAATGAGATAGGTCAGGTATGACAGCGCAACGCTGATAAGGGAGAGAGGATTATGAGGAATCAAGGGAGGCAGTGGATGCACGCTGACAGGGAGAGGAAAGCGATGAATGTGTCTATAA
>NZ_JAFFZS010000244.1 GCF_016921115.1 Streptomyces actuosus | reverse complement strand
CTTTCTCTCCTGCGGCCTGTAGTGTTGTCTTCCTGATCAAAATTTTCCAACACAACATTTCCAAACAGTTTCTTCATTTCGTTTATCGCGTTAAGGGATTTTGGTTCGATAGAAAGTAGTTCCTCCGGAGTCTTTGGGAACGAGTTATCTTTTGGATATATCGCAGTCGTTGAAGTATCCCCACGATCATGCGAAAGTTGCTTGTTGTCGACTGCCAGATCTTTCAGGGCTCGATCGATATCACCCAGATCCGCCTTTTCTGTCTTTGCATCTGCAGGTTCTGTGCTCGTACGTTTGGGGGCTGCCTTCTTTTTCTTCTTATTCTTCTTTTTGTTGGAATCGACGGGTTTGGAGGGAGCTGGAGCTGGAGCTGGCGTAGCTTCTGACGGCTGGGGAGTGGCATCATTGGTATCTTC
>NZ_JAFFZS010000243.1 GCF_016921115.1 Streptomyces actuosus | reverse complement strand
CATTAAGGGAGGCTGCAGCAGTGTAGTTAGGTTTTCAGAGAAGGATTGAGCAAGTTCCTCAGAGGCAGCAACATAGCATTCTTAGAGAGTGGAGAGGTATTCATTGGCATGAGATCCAGACCCAAGAATCTGACTGAGAGAGGCATGTTGGATAACATCAAGTTGCAGAGGAGGGAACATAGAAGAGTTATACTCTTATAGTTGTTTGAGCGTTGCAGGGCAGTACGGCTGAGGACTGGTGTTTGGTTGACTAGATGATCTGATGCCTGGGGAGGGAGAGCCAGTTTTCCCAGTTGTTGGACCGTCAGAAGGGCTTTCTTCGAACCATCCATCTTCTCGGAGGAGACAGTCGTCGAAATCCTTACTGAGAGACTCGAGGCGTTGAACAAGGGTTGAGGTTGCTACTCTAGACATAT
>NZ_JAFFZS010000242.1 GCF_016921115.1 Streptomyces actuosus | reverse complement strand
ATATTACGTAAGCTATTACAAGAGGTAATAAAACAGTTCAACATACTGACATTAATTGATCGAAACGTATTCTAGGGAAAGAAGCTCTAACTCAAATGAATACAAATATTAAGAAAGATGTTTTTATAGCTAAATTTATAGAAGAAGAAGATATATTTACAAATATATCATATAAAATAGAATTATTTACATCAAAAAATAAATTTAAAATAGATACAATAAAATCTAAAGGTAAAATACTTAAATAACCACCTAAAAATAAAATACTATTCAGAGCACAAATTAATACGATGTTAGCATATTCAGCTAAGAAGAAGAATACGAAAATACTAGCAGAATGTTCTGTCATAAATCCACTAACAAGTTCTGATTCAGCTTCAGCTAAATCGAAAGGTGGACGATTAGTTTCTGCTATAG
>NZ_JAFFZS010000241.1 GCF_016921115.1 Streptomyces actuosus | reverse complement strand
GGCAAACCTGAGGCCATATGATGATATGCATGATGAAGTGTATGTGCAGATTCTTCAGCCAGCCACATCGGCAGCATAGAATTATATATTCCTATACCATCATCCCATAAATACAATATCTCTCAAGAGTCATCAATTATCAAGGCAGTACCACACAAATTTCAGAATACTATATTCAATAAGTCTCCTATTATCTGACGATGGCGGTATGTTAGACATAATACAACCCTGACAACTGTTATCTATACTAATTTGCATATAGCCTGTTCATATCACTTTTGAGGGCATTGAGGAATGGGAGAACAATCGTGAAAAGGTCGACAAGTACGTTGGAGCAGAAGTGCTCTAGGGGCTTTTGACAATATGTATGCCATGGCTGACAATCTCAGGATCCTTGAAGAATTCACTGGAACCAAC
>NZ_JAFFZS010000240.1 GCF_016921115.1 Streptomyces actuosus | reverse complement strand
GTAAGTTGTATATAAGCTAGCGATATAATAATCAACTATCGTAATCAAGAGAATCGTATCCCCTGGCTAGGATCCCATTGTCCCGGTTGCGCCTGTCCCCTTACCCCCGATGCAGGTCCCCCTCCAAACCGTATCCCCATCTGCGGCGTCCACATACCCGGCGTCGGAACAGATGGAGGTGCAACTGGAGCTCGTGTAGGTTGTGGTGCTTGCAGCGGCTCTCCCGTAGCAGAGGGTCGTGGTTGGACCTGCGGTTGTGGTGGGGATTGGGGTTGCTGTTGCGGCTGTTGCTGCGGTTGAGGCTGGGCTTGAGCAGAAGCAGGAGGGGCTTGTGCCTGGCTATAAGCAGACGGGTGGTTTGCTGGTTGCTGTCGGAAATGCGGCTGAGAAATGTTCAGCGATGCCATTGCTGCAACAC
>NZ_JAFFZS010000239.1 GCF_016921115.1 Streptomyces actuosus | reverse complement strand
GATATAATGATTATTTTGAAGAAATATCCGTCTGCCATCTGTATCATGTACTCTAGGGTACATGTTACAGAGTATGTCTTATTGTTGAAAGGTTAATTACCTTCCGTATGGCCTCGTGCAAATAGGTCTATCAACTCCCTCGGTTTATCCCGAAGAGTTTGTTGGATTCCACAAGTCACGAATCGGAATTCCTGGTTGCACTTGAGCATGTCCCGCACAGTTATTGGTAACGTTATGAGCCAGATGGACAAGTAGGTATGAGTTGAATACGGCTTCCACTTTCACTCCGACAACCGCCTCTGAGATGGCACTTGAGAGCCAGTGCTTCCAATCTTCGATGTCCGGGGCACTGGCCTTGCCTCGCAAGGACATAGGTTGAGTTAGATGGCCCGGAATACCTGTTAGGACGGCTCTAAGC
>NZ_JAFFZS010000238.1 GCF_016921115.1 Streptomyces actuosus | reverse complement strand
CTCTTTCTTTGTGGCTCTCTTCTTGTCCCATCGCAACGTCCGAGGGCCCTCGGCTTTTCGCAGCTCAAGAAAGATCAAAGAACCTGCGATGCTTTGATTCACGACGACTATCCGATCGATTGGAGCCCAGTCCATTCTGTTGCTAGCCAGGCCTTTCTCCGCGGTGGTCTCCCGATCCCCGACGCCGGAATATCCCCAAAGTGGCCGTTGGATGGCTTCAACTGCTGGATTTTCTCGCTGCGGTTGCGCCTCAGACACCTTCCATTGGCATTCCATACTGAAGAGGCTGGCGCTGGAGGAATAAGAAGAATAACAACAATGTGGTCGTGATTTGCGCAGGGTTTCTCTGGTCTATATCGTGTCTGCGGTCTATGGATTGATTCCCTCGCTATCGTCCTCTACAATCGTCGCGGTTGCTTC